>CAVYRE010000004.1:0-40828 GCA_963770875.1 uncultured Chloroflexia bacterium | reverse complement strand
GTCGCGCATAGGCGCGTGCCGCCTCGATGTTCAGGGTATCCAGGTGTCCCCAGGCTTCCGAGCCGACCGAGGTCGACGCTCATCCGCCGATGCCCTCGAAGCGGTAGTGCACGAAGAGCTCGTCGCCGGACCGATGGACGCTGCACCAGCGTCCCCTCGCGCGGATGCTCGGCCCGGGGGGATCCGCCGGAATGGATGCGATCATCGGAAGGGCGCCGGTGCCCAGCAGCCGCGCGCCGATCGTCCAGTACAGCTCGTCGATCAGCCCTGCCTCCAGGAACGCGCCGTTCGTGGTCGGGCCGCCCTCGAGCAGGAGCGAGCCGATCCCACGCTCGGTGAGCCGAGCCATGAGCCAGGCTGGCTGGGGTTTCGCGGTGGGCGCCACCAGGATCTCGGTCCCCGGTGGCTGGTCGGGACGCGGCGCCTGCGCACCCAGCACCAGGATCCGTCGCTGGTCGGCGTGGCCGAACCAGCGGCGATCGGTCGGCACGGCGCCACTGCCCCCGATCACGACGGCGATCGGCTGCGGGGACCGACCCGCGGCCACCCGTCGAGCGGCCAGGTCGGCCGGCAGGTGCGAGTAGAAGTCGTCGACGCGGAGCGTGCCGATACCGCTCCCCACCGCGTCGTAGGCGACGCGGTAGAGCTGGAGCAGCCGGCGATCGGCGCGGCCGGAGAGGCCCTCCGCGCGACCGGCGAGCTGCGCCCGGCCGTCGATGCTGGTGACCATGTTCACGCCGACCAGCGGCCGTCCCGCCGGCGAGGATGGCAGGGCAAGGTCGGCGAGGGCCTCGTCGAGGTCGAGGTCGAGGTCGGCGGCGGGATCGGGCCAGAGGCGGTCCACGCGGAAGTCGGGCATGGTGCGATGGTACCCGCCCATCGGTCAGTCGAAGATCCGCTCCAAGTGCCAGGTGCCGCGCATCTCGTCGAGGTAGACGGTGCAGAGCAGCCCGTCGCGGGTGACGAGCTTGAAGTAGGCGCGCGCGGTCGGCTCGCGCCACCAGTCGTCGTCGACCCGCCAGCGGTTGCAGATCCCCACCTCGCCGTGCGTCTCGCCGTCGAGGCGCAGGCGGAGCGGAGTGCCGTCGGGATCGGTCTCGACCTGGATGAGGGGATGGTCGAGGTAGAGGCGCGTCACAGCTCCACCAGCCTGGCCCGATGCTCTGGGAGCGAGGCAGCCGGTCGATCGTGGCTGGCCCGCCAGAGGCGGCCCTCCCCGAAGCGCATCGTCAGCCGCTGCAGCGACCAGCGCAGCTCTTCCCAGCGCCCGACCCGTGCCTCGAAGGCGGGCAGCTGCCGGTTGCCGGGTCCGCCAGGTGGTCGAAGGCAAGGCCGATCCCGATGATTCGCGGCTCTTCCTCGGTGGGGTGCCTCGCGCGGGCGGCCTGCTCGAGGCGACCGATCAGGAGGCGTGCGATCCAGTCCGGCTCGAGGGTCGGTTCGGGGAGCGCCAGCTCCAAGGTGAGTGAGGGCGCGTCTTCGAGTCTCAGGGCGAGGCGCGCACGGCCGGGCGCCAGGTGGCGGGCGCGGAGTGCGTCGCACAGCTCGGCCACGAGGCGACGCAGGGAGAGGGCGATCTCCGTGGTCCCCTGCGCCGGCGGCTCGAACGTCGCGTTGACGTTGAGCCGCTCCGGGCGGCGGCGCGGGGTCAGTGGCCGCGGGTCGTGGCCGCGGGCGAGCTGTTGGAGTCGTTCGCCGGGCAGCCCGAACTGGGCGCCGACCGCGGACCGCGGGAGCGCGGCCAGCTGCCCCATGCTGGTCAGCCCGAAGAGGGCGAATCTCGCGCGCGTCTCCGGGTCGGCGGGGAGCAGGTCCAGGGAGAGTGGGGGCAGCTCCCCGGCACCGAGCACCCGGAAGGCGGCCGGAGCGTCGGGTCGGGTGAGGACGCGCCAGGCGCGCGGCGAGGACCGCCAGCCATCGGTTGTCCCCCACTCCCGCCTTGACGGGGAGCGGGGCCACCCCGCGCGCCAGTGCCACCGCCCGCGCCGCGATCCGCCGCTCCTCGCCGAGCAGCGGCCCGAGCCCCGTGATGTCGAGCAGCGCCACTCCCCGGTCAACCGCCTCGATCCTCGGGGAGAGGTCGTCGAGGCGATCCAGCATGGCGTCGAAGGTGGTGATCTCCGCTTCCGTCGCTCGCAGCGCTGGCCAGACGAGCGCCAGCAGGCGTGTCATGCGGCTGCCCCGTTCCGTTTGCGCCCAGCGCAAGTAACGGCCAAGCAGCCTTCGAAACCGGCGGCCAACGTCCCCAGACGGCCCTCTTCTTGGCGATTCCTTGCGCTGGGTGCAAACCACGGCCAAGTTGGGCTCGTCAAGTGCCTCTGCTTGGCTGTTGCTTGCGCTGGGTGCAAATTGCCGCGCATCGCGGAGTCTCAGGCGGAGATGACGCGCAGGGCGGGGCGCTGCTCGTGCTCGACCACCTCGCGCGGGGAGGCGGCGGAGCGGAGGAGCGGGTCGATCCGACGTCCCTCCCCGAACCACAGGTCCAGCTCGGCGTGGCCGCCGGCCAGCGCCCAGCGGTGGCGCGTCACGGTGGCCTCGACCCGCTGCCCGACCAGGTCCTGGCCCACCGCCAGCCAGGCGCGGCGCGCCAGCGCGACGCGCACCCCGGCGACGCGGCCGGCCGCCTCGCGACCCGCTGGGCCGGCTAGCAGCAGGCCGCGTGCCCCGGCGCGCAGCAGCAGGTCGGCGAGGCGATCGAGGCCACGTGGCGGCGGGGCATCGGCGAGGTCCAGGACGAGCAGGTCGATGAGGCGGGTGCGGGCCAGCCAGCCGGCCAGCTCGACCGCCTCGGCGGGGTCGGCGGGACGGGCGACCAGCAGCCACTCCAGCGCGACGCCGAGCCGGGCCGCGGTCGCCGGGTCGAAGCGGCCCGCCGGATCGAGCCAGGCGACCAGCCCACCATCGGCCTGGCAGGCGGCGAGGGATCCGAGCGCCAGGCTGGTGGCGCCGCCGCCGGTCGGGGCATCGAGCAGGGCCAGGGCGCCGCGCGGCCAGCCGCCGCTGCGCAGCGCCGCGTCGAGCGACGGATGCCCGGTGGGAAGGGGGTCGGCGGCGACCATCGGGCCAGGGTCCGTGCCCTGCCGCAGACCATGCGAGCGCAGCGCTTCGAGGAGCTCGGGAAGGGGTCGAACGAGCCGGGCGGCATCGGTCATGGCCCAACCGATGATAGAACAGGTGTTCTAGTTTGTGAAGCCCCCAAAGGGCGCTGATATACTGCCTCGGCCCGTGGGGATGTAGCTCAGCCGGGAGAGCACTGCGTTCGCATCGCAGGGGTCAGGGGTTCGAGTCCCCTCATCTCCACCACTTCTTCCCGCTGATAGCCGCGCTTAATTCCCGCTGCGCGGCCTATACAACTCGGCGCTTGCCAGCATGCCGGTCGGAGCGCTACCACCCGCCATCAGCACGCTGCCATCGTCAAGCAACGTGGCTGTGTGATCGGTGCGCCCCTCAAGCATGCTCGCGGTGGCACTCCAGGATCCAGTCCTGGCGTCGTAGAGCTCCTCGCCACCGCTGCCGCCGCTGCTTCCCCCACCTGCCACCAGCACGCTGCCGTCGTCAAGCAGCGTCGCGGTGCCTCCGAGGTGTTCGCCGTTCATGCTCTCAGCCGCTGTCCATGACCCGGTGCTGGGGTCGTACAGCTCTGCTGTGCCCTCCGGACCGCTGCCGCTGCTGCCACCCAACACCAGCACCCTGCCGTCGGGCAGCAGCGTGGCGGTGTGCCCGGCGTGGTCCCCGATCATCTTCCCGGTGGCGGTCCACGAACCGGTGCTCGGGTCGTACAGCTCGGCTGACGGGAGCTGAGGGCCGCTGCTGCCGTTGCCACCGGCCACCAGCACCCTGCCATCCGGCAGCAGTGTGGCCGTGTGTTCGGCGCGGGCCTCCATCATGGTCCCGGTGACGGTCCAGGTCCCGGTGGCGGGGTCGTACAGCTCGGCGGTGGCCAGGGTGGGGCTGCCACTGCCTCCACTGCCGCCTGCCACGAGCACCTTGCCGTTGGCCAGCAGGGTGGCGGTATGGTGGGCGCGCGCCTCGATCATGGATCCCGTTGCGATCCATGAGCCACTGGCGGGGTCGTACAGCTCGGCGGTGGCCAGCGCATTGACGCTGGTTTCACTGATGCTGTCCGCACCACCCGCCACGAGCACCTTGCCATCAGCAAGGAGCGTGGCGGTGTGAAGGATGCGGACCCCAGTCATGCTCCCGGTGGCGGTCCACGATCGACTGGTGGGGTCGTACAGCTCCGTGGTTGCCAGAAGCGCGCTCAGGCCGGTTCCGCCGCCGCCCACCACCAGTACCCTGCCATCGGATAGCAGCGTGGCGGTGTGGTTGGCGCGGGTCTCGATCATGGTCCCAGTTACGGTCCAGGATGCCGGCACCTGTACGACCGGACTTGCCGAGGCCGCCGTTGACTCCAGCGCCGACGAGGAAGGATTCACGGATGAGGGACTCGCCGACGCATCAACGGTCACTGGCAGCTTGACGAGGCCGGAGCCAACCAGGACCGCTCCTCCGACGGCCAGCTGCCAGCAGCAGGGTGACGGCAATCAGGACCCAGGCCCCCCTCCGGCGAGTGGTCGGCGCTGCGGCCATAGCTCGCTCCTGGATCTCATACCAGAGGTCGGGCGCCGACGCTGAGTCGAGCGCCTTGAAACGGCCGTGCAGATCGGTCATCGCTCATCACCCAGCAGGACGCGGAGGCGCTTCCGACCTCGGCTCAGGTGAGCGCGGACCGCAAGCGGATTGATGCCGGTGCGGCGCGCGATCTCGCGCACCGGGCAGTCGGCGTAGTAGTGCAGCACGATCACCGCGCGCTGCTGCGGGGTCAGCCCCGCGAGTGCGTCGAGCAGCTGATGATCGGGGTGCGCATCGTGGACCGCGCCGTCAGGCACCGGTCCACGGGAGAGGCCGGATCGGCGCTTGAGGTCACCCCTCGCGAGGCGAAAGGCAGAGCGCCACACCCACGCCTGGACATCGCGGATCGCCGAGCCGCGGCGCAAGGCCTGTGCGAACGCCTCGGCAACGGCGTCGGAGGCCAGGTTCTCGTCCCCGGCGAAGGCATAGAGCGCGCGCCACAGGCGATCGCCGTCCTGCCGGTAGACAGCCTCGACCGCTTTGGATGCCTCAATGTGAGCCACGAGCGTCGCCACTATGCCGATACAGGGACCGATCGGGCGCGAAAGGTGACACACCCGCCACTACCGCTCGCGTCCCGCACCCCGGTTTGCAGGCTGGGCCGACAATAGGTCTGCATGGCAAGGCCAAAGGGTGACAAGGCGCAGGACTCCACGCGGCTGGCGGGCGTCTGGCCCGATCCGCCCGTCGATGAGGCGGGCTCCTCCGCGAGGAGCATCCCCAATAAGGTGTACCTGCGCGAGCTGTCGAAGCTCCAGATCGAGCTTGTCAAGCTCCAGGAGTGGATCAAGCACGCTGGGCTCAAGGTGGTCGTCGTCTTCGAGGGGCGGGACGCGGCCGGCAAAGGTGGGGCGATCAAGACCATCATGCTGCGTCTCAACCCGCGCTACGCACGCATCGCCGCCCTCGCCGCCCCGACGGAGCAGGAGCGGAGCGAGTGGTATTTCCAGCGCTACGCCGCGCACCTGCCGAGCGCCGGGGAGATGGTCCTCTTCGATCGCAGCTGGTACAACCGGGCGGGCGTGGAGCGGGTGATGGGGTTCTGCACCGAGGAGGAGTACCAGGAGTTCCTGCGCTCGTGCCCGGAATTCGAACGGATGCTGATCCGCTCGGGAATCATCCTGGTCAAGTACTGGTTCAGCGTCAGCGACGAGGAGCAGGAGCGCCGCTTCCAGAGCCGCATCGAGGATCCCAGCAAGCGCTGGAAGCTGAGCCCCATGGACCTCGCGTCCCGGACACGCTGGGTGGAGTACTCCAAAGCGAAGGACGAGATGTTCGCCCACACCGACATCAAGCAGGCGCCGTGGCACGTCGTCAATGCCGACAACAAGAAGCGGGCGCGGCTGAACGTGATCCACCACCTGCTCAGCCTGATCCCGTACGAGGACCTGACGCCGGAGCCGATCGTGCTGCCGCCGCGGGAGCCCGATACCGGCTACATCCGCCCGCCGATCAGCGACCAGACCTTCGTCCCGGAAGTCTACTAGAGCAGCGCCAGGCCGTACCGATGGCGAAGGTCCCCGTACCAACGCCGCCGGAGACCGGCCGTTCGTTGCGTTCCGCTGGTACTCCAGCTGGGCAACACTTTCGGCTGGGCGTGGCGCCGTCGTGGATTCTGCACCCTAGCGAGCTCTCAGACGCACGAGCGATCCTCAAGGATGGTGATGAACCTCGGCGACGTAGTGCATCGAAGCCTGGCCGGATTCGCGGGAAAGGTCCGAGCGCGCCGGGGCGTGCCCGCTGCGTCAGAGACACGACCGTGGCCACGCTTCCGACGGCCAAGACCGGATACGGTGATGGTCGCGCTGGCGCTCACAGCCGTGGGCGTGATGGAGACTTGGGTGTTCTTTGGCGGGGCACGCAGCAACACCGAGAACGCCGTTACCGGCTTCGCACCGCCGCTGGTCGACCTCGTCGCGGCGGTGTTGGTCGCCAGAGCAGCCCGTTCGGCCACGGGGTGGCGGATTCGCATCGCCTGGGCGTTCATCGCCCTCGGCATGCTGGTCTACGCCGCAGGCGACGGTATGTGGGCCTGGGTCTCGATCGTCCAGCACGCGGACCCGTTCCCCTCGGCGGCGGACGTGGCATATGTCGCGTTCTATCCAATCGTCGCCGGCGGTCTGCTGCTCTTCCCCGCCCCCTCGCGCGCAAAGCGCGAGGCGATGCACCTGGCGATCGACTCGGCGATCGTCGTTGTCGGCGGAGGCATGGTCGTCTGGCACAGCCTGCTCCTGCCGGCGTTGACGGCAGCCGAACCGGACCCGATCACCACGGGCCTGGTCCTCGGATACCCGATCGGAGACCTCGTCCTGCTGTTCGCCGTGGCGACGATCGCACTTCGGCGCCCGATTGGGATCGCACCCCGAGCACTCGTTGCGCTCGTTGCTGGGCTGGGGCTCATGTTCGTGGCCGATATCGCCTACGGTGAGCTGACGCTGCTGGGCAGCGACCAGGCAGACTGGGTTGACCTCGTCTACCTCGCTTCGAGCCTGACCATCGCCGCCGCGGGCTACCTCCAGGCGAATGCCGTCGAGTTGCCGAGTGGCGAGGAGGGAGAGGAGGTGAGTCGCTGGCTCGTGGCGCTGCCCTACGCCGGCCTGGCCGCGGGTTTCGGCGTGATGCTCACCGCGGCGAATGGCACCGTCACTGGATCGGAGGCCACTCTGCTGGTCGGCGCGGTTGTCCTGACCATCCTCGTTCTCGTCCGCCAGGAGATCACCAATCGCGAGAACAGCGAGCTGCGGGCGGACCGAGTGCGGCGCGATAGCGAGGCGCACTATCGGTCGTTGGAGGGCCAGGCGACCGACGCCGTCCTGCTGGTGGATACGGACGGGGTGGTGGCCTATGCCTCGCCATCACTCGAACGGGTCCTCGGCCTCCAGAACGCCGCCCTGCTCGGGACGCGCATCACCAGGCTCGCCCATGCCAATGACGCAACCGCGCTCGAGCAGCTGATCGCCGACACGGCCGCAGGGCGCCCGGTCGATCCACTGGAATGGTCCCTGTGGGGCGCAGATGGCGTGTGGCGGGAGGTTGAGACCATCTCCGCGAACCTGCTCGACGACCCGACGATCGGCAAGATCGCGCTCACGACTCGCGACGTCCGCGAACGGAAGGCGCTCACCCAGCAGCTCACACAGGCCGGGTTCCACGATCTCCTGACTGAACTCCCCAACCGTGCCCTCTTCATTAACCGGGTCGGTCAGGCAATGGTGGCTGCGCGTCGGACCGGGCAACCGATCGCGATCTTGAAACTTGACCTCGACGGGTTTACGCGTCTCAACGACACGCTCGGCCACGGGATCGGCGACCTCGTCCTTCAAGCGACAGCCCGACGCCTTGTCGGGGCCATTCGCGAGGCGGACACCGCGGCACGAATCAGCGCTGACGAGTTCGGAGTGCTGTTCGAAGGTCCCAGCACGGTGGCCGATGCCCTCGAGGTCGCTGGCCGGATCCGCGACGCGCTCCACCAGCCGATGACGGTCGCCGGCGCGACCATCCACCCAACCGCCTGCATCGGCATCGCAAGCAGCGAGGAGGCTGGCGACACGACCGACCCAACGGTCCTCACCCGCAACGCGCATGTCGCGCTGGCGGCCGCCTGCCTGCAGGGCGAAGACCGCGTGGTTGTCTTTGCCCCTTCGATGCACCAGGCGCTCGAAGACCGTTTTGTGCTGGAATCGGATCTCCGCACCGCGATCGCCGATCACCAACTCGTCCTCTGTTACCAGCCGATTCTCGATCTCGCGACGAACGAGCTTGTCGGGGCCGAGGCGCTCGTCCGATGGGACCACCCGACGCGTGGCCGGATCGACCCCGACGCCTTCATCCCTGTGGCCGAAGAGACCGGCTTGATTGGTGAGATCGGGAACTGGGTCCTTCAGACCGCGTGCATCGAGGTCGCCGGCTGGGCGCGCCGCACGCCCCACCGCGTCCCGAGGGTGTCGGTCAACCTTGCGTCGTTACAGGTGGGCGATCCCAATCTGCCGTGGACCGTCCAGTCTGCGTTGGCCCAAGCTGGTGCCGCCCCGGGCTGGCTCACGCTGGAGCTGACCGAGCGCCAGCTCGTGCAAGACACCGCGGAGGTGCTCGCGCGCTTGCACACGATCCGCGCCCTCGGGGTCCAGATCTCGATCGACGACTTCGGAACCGGCTACTCGTCACTTGCATATCTTCAGCAGTTCCCGGTCAACACCATCAAGATCGATCGCTCGTTCGTCACCCCACTGGATGACCCCGACCAGGGCCCGGGGCTGGCGGCCGCCATTGTCGAGATCGGCCGCGCGCTCGCCATCGGGACGATTGCCGAGGGCATCGAGACTGAACGCCAGCGCGACCGCCTGCTGGCGATGGGCTGCGCGCTCGGCCAGGGCTACCTCCTGGGTCGACCCCTCGAGTCTGCGGGCATGCTCGAGCTGATTGCCGACCCGACCACCTCGAGGGTCGAGCACGCGGCCTGATCGGGTCTTCGGTCCCTCCCGGCCGCCGCCAGCTCGCCTAGAAGATCGCGATCGGGTTCCAGGGCGAGCCGGTGCCTCCCGGCAGGCGCAGCGGCAGCCCCACGACCATGAACTCGAACCGGCCCTCCTCCTCGCAGGCGCGCGCCAGGTCCTCGAACTGGAGGCTGTCGCTGGCGAGCATGCCCATCGACACGATCTGGAGCGGGTGGATCGGGTATGTCATCCCCTCGACCACGCTCGGGATCGCTTCGCCGTCGCCATCGGGCAGGAAGGCGGCGATGTGGCGCTCGTGCATCCACGGGATGGTGTCCACGTGGAGGCCGGCCTTGCCTTCGCCGGTGAGGCCGTTGTCCCAGGGGCCGAGCGCCAGGCGACGCGCGTGGTGACCGGTGCGGAAGACGAGGATGTCGCCCTCCCCCAGGTGCACCTCCTGGGCCTTCTCACAGGCCTCCAGCTCCTCCCGCCGCACCGCCTCGCCTGGCTCGAGCCACTTCACGCCGCGGAAGCGCGGGATATCGAGCAGGACGCCGCGGCCCACCACGCCATTCCCATAGCTGGTGATGTCGAGCGAGGTGGCGCCCTGGCTCGTGAGCACCTCCTCGGCGGGGTGCCCGTTGTACGTCAGGCCGTTGTACGAGATGTGGCAGAGCGCGTCGATGTGGGTATGGCAGTCGCCATGGCAGGCCATCCCCATGAAGTCGAGCCCGAAGCGCAGGCCGCCCGAGCCGATGTCGATGTCGTGCCCCTGGCTCACGAAGTGGATGGCGGGGTTCGGGTTGTCGGGGCCGGCAACCGTGTTGATGGGTATCTCCATCGAGACGCGGCGGCCCGATCGGACGAGCCCAGCAGCCGCCTTCACGTGCTCGGGAGTGATGTAGTTCATCGTGCCGAGCTGGTCGTCGGGACCCCACTTGCCCCAGTTCTTCACCGACTCGAAGATCTGTTCGAACTCCGCGATGCTGACCTTGCCGGCCATCACGCCGTCCTCCTCACGCTTCAGACTTCCGGCCACTTCTCGAGCGCGGCCGACAGCTCAGGGTGTTCCTTCCTTGCCTCCGCGAGGGGCACCCCGCGGACGGCGGCATCGAATGCCTGACGGATGGAGCGGGCGCCCGCCGCGGTCCCGTCAGGATGGCCATGAACGCCACCGCCAGCCGCCACGGCGAAGTCGATCCCCAGGTCCGCGACCAGGCGCGGCACCATCCCGGCGTGCAGCCCGCCGCCGGCCACCGGCAGCGATCGCCGCATGCCGAACCACGGGTCGGTGAGCGCGTGGCCGACCTGCTGCGCATCGGCGCGCGAGAAGGGCAGCGTGCCGAGGTGGCTCGGGTAGATCTCCAGGTCGGCGCCAGCCAGGCGAGGCAGCGTCCCGAGCACGAGGTGCGGGCTCATCCCCGACCACGGGGCGCCGGAGAGGGCGCCGGTGAAGGCGAGGTGGGCCATGATCGGCACACCGATCGCCGGGTCGTCGGCGAGCATCGACAGCGCCGAGACGCCGACGGTCCAGGCATTCACCAGCAGGGCCGATGCCCCCGCCTCGACGGCGGCGTGCGCGTTGGCGAGCAGGCGGTCGGGCCGATCGGTGATGTTCACGAAGTAGAGCGTCCGATGGCCGGTCTCCTCGTAGGCGGCGGTCGCCGCCCGCGCGTGCTGCCGAACCCGGTCGAGGAAGTCGCTCCACGGCTGCGAGACGACCTTCTCGTCGTCCTTCACCGCGTCCGAGCCACCGATGGCCGACTCGTAGAAGATCGCGGCGCTCTCGCTCGGGGTGAGCCCGATCGCGGGCTTCAGGATCGTCACCAGCAAGGGCCGATCCGGGGCATCGACCAGCTCGCGAATCCGATCGAGCCCAACGGCGGGGCCTTTGAAGGCGGAGACGAACGGCTCCGGCAGCGCCAGGTCGATCAGCTTGAGGTCGCGCCACGAGGCGCACTCGCCGTACACCGTGGCGAGGAGGAGCGGGATCTGGTTGCTCGTGTTGTGGGTCGGATAAGCGATCTCCATCCCCCAGGCCGGCGCATCGAGATCGGCGATCTCCCAGGTCTTCAGGACCCGACCGGCGTGGCGGCGCCGGATCAGGTCGGTCTCACCCGCGAGGTCGACCCACGCGCCGCTCGACTGGAGCTCGGCCAGGCTGCGCGCGTAGCGCTCGACATCGGTCCCGGCGACGGCGCGGTCGCGGTAGGTGGCGACAACGAACTCATTGCCGTCGATCGCCTCGGCGTCGCCCATCAGCGGCCGGCCTCGACGAGCTGAAGCAGCCCGCCGTGGAGCGGGCCGCGCGGCATGATCGGCCAGATGTCGACCACGCTGCCGTCCTCGACGACGTGGTAGGCGTCGAAGTAGTTGACCGCGAACGGCGTGTAGCCGAGGTGGAAGTCGACCACGTCGCCGACCTTCAGCGCGCAGGTCGCATCGGCCTCGTAGGTGGCGTGCTCCTCGTCGAAGCGGTACGGCTTGAGGTCCTCGTGGCCGACGATCCGGGGATAGGCCGCGATGCTGCCCACCTCCGCCGAGCCGAAGGTCTTCTTGCCGAGGTTGAGGACGACCCGGTCCTTGCGGCGGCTGATCACCGTCACGACGGCGGAGGTCGCCTTCTTGAAGCGCGGCTCCATCAGGAAGTGGTAGTCGTCCATGGCCGCGTACGAGCCGAGCTGGAGCTCGGTGATGCGCGGGTCGGCACCGGTCCAGAAGGCCGTGGCCGTGCCGGCGGCCGAGAGGATCGGGCACGGCACCCCGTTCGCCTCGAGGTGGTCGGCCACCTCGACGAAGTAGCCCATCGCCGCGGCCTGCTTCGCGTGGCGCTGCTCGTGGTCCATCTCCATCGAGCAGTGGCCCTCGTAGCCGGAGAGGCCGTCCATCCGCAGTCCCGGCAGCGCCTGGACCGCCCGGCCGACGGTCAGCGCCTCCTCCGGCGAGTCGACGCCGGCCCGGTGCATGCCGGTGTCCACCTCGACCAGGACCCCGAGCGTGGTGCCGGCCGCGACCGCCGCCGCGAGAGGGCCGCCGCGTCGTCGACGTCGTCCACGTTCACGGTCACGTTCGCCTCGCGCGCCAGGAGCGCGGCGGCACGGCGCTTCCCGGGTTCACGAGCTGGTTGGCGATCAGGACCTCGTCGGCGCCGGCCCGGACCATCACGATCGCCTCCCAGATCGTCGCCGCGCACAGGCCGAAGGCGCCGTGCTCGAGCTGCATGCGGGCGACGTGCGGGCTCTTGTGGTTCTTGACGTGGCCGCGCAGGCGGGCGTGGAGGTCGGGCAGCCGCGACTGCATGTACGCGAGGTTCGCCTCCAGGACGTCGCGGTCGACCACCAGGGCCGGCGTAACGAGCTCGTACTTGCTTCGCCGATCGCCGAGCCGTACAGTCGCGCACGCGGTCGTGGGCCTCGGTGATGATCGGCGCGAGGTCTCGCATCAGTCCCCCCGCTCGAGCATGTCGAGCAGCCAGCGCGACTCCGGCCCGCGCGGCATGACCGGCCAGATGTCGACCACCTTGCCGTCCTCGATCACGTGGTACGCCTCGAAGTAGCTGATCGCGAACGGCGTGTAGTTGCACAGGATCTCGACCTTGTCGCCGACCTTGAGCGGCACGCTCGCGTCGGCGAGGAAGATCGAGTGCTCCTCGTCGAAGCGGTACGTCTCCAGGTCCCAGCCCTTCCGCACGCCGTGCGAGCGCCCACCGTCTTGCTGCCGGCGTCGAGGACGATCCGGTCCGTCCGCCGGCTGATGACCGACGCCAGCACCGTCACTGCCCTGCCGAAGCGCGGGTCCAGGCCGCGGTGGTGGCCGTCCATCGTCGCGTACGAGCCGGGCTGGAGCTCGGTCACGCCCGGGTACCGCCGACGTCTCCCAGGTCCCGGTCCCGGCCGCCGACAGGATCTGGCACGGGAGGCCGTTGGCCGCCAGGTGATCCGCGATCTCGGTCAACTGGCCATCGCCTCGCGCGCCTGGCGTGGCGCTTCGTCTCGTCGAACTCGAGCGAGCAGTGGCCCTCGTAGCCGGACAGGCCGTCCATCCGCAGCCCGGGGGCCTCCGCGATGCGCCGGGCGACGGCAGCGCCTCGTCCGGGTGGTCACGCCGCAGCGGTGCATCCCGGTGTCGACCTCGATGAGCACGCCGATCGTGCTCCCGGCCTCGACCGCCGCGGCCGACAGCGCCTCGACCTCGCCCGCGTCGTCGACGGAGACCTTGACGTCGCCTCGCGGGCGAGGAGGGCGAGCGCGCGCGTCTTCTCCGGGCCGACCAGCTCGTTGGCGACGAGGACGTCGTCGGATCCCGCCCGGACCATGACGATCGCCTCCCAGACCGTCGCGCAGCCAGCCCGAAGGCGCCGTGCTCGAGCTGGAGCCGGGCGATGTGCGGGCTCTTGTGGTTCTTGACGTGGCCGCGCAGCGGGCGGAGCGCCGGCAGCCGTCCGCCATGAAGCCCAGGTTCGCCCGCAGGATCTCCCGGTCGAGGACGAGGGCCGGCGTCGCGACCTCGTCCTGCGGCGGCCCGATCGCCGACCCGTACAGGTCCCGAACGCGGTCGTGGGCCTCGCTGATCAGCGGCGCCGGATCTCGCATCGTCTCCGGTCTGCTGGGCTGTCGGCGCCGCTACTGGGAGCTGCCCCGGGCGGTGATCGGCCAGCGGTCGACGAGCCGCCCGCCGCGGCTGACCCAGACGTGGTCGTGCAGGTTGAACGTGGTCCGGATCTGGCCCGGCGCCAGGTCGACCTGGCTGCCGAGGGCCGGCACCGGGTCGGCCATCTCGATCGTCGCGTGCTCGTCGCTGATCGCGATCCGGGTCGCGACGAAGCCGATCGGGCACGGGCGGCCCGTACTCCATGCCGACGACCCGCCGGCCGACGTCGAGCACGATCCGGCCCGGGTGGCGGCTGATCACCGTGCCCCGGATCGTGGCCGCGCAGCGGAACGGCAGGCCGAGGTTGAGCAGCTCGGGCTCCATCAGCGCGTAGACGCCGGCCTGGATCTCGGTGATCGTCGGGTCGGCCAGCGCCTCGCGCAGCGTCGACGTGCCGGCGGCCGAGACGACCTCGACCGGGAAGCCCGCGTCGCGCAGCGCGGCCGCGGACCTCGGCCAGGGGCGCGTAGGCGCGGGTGATCTTGCCGGCCCGGTCCTCCTCGGTCAGCCGGATCCGGCCCTCGTAGCCCATGATCCCGCGCAGCCGGAGACCGGGCGCCCGGCCTCGATGGCCCGGGCCAGCGCGACCGCGTCGTCGGCCGATGCCGACGCCGCAGCGATGGAGCAGGACGTCGACGTCGATGAGGACGTCGATCGTGACGCCGACCGCGCGCCGCCTCGCGCGACAGCGTCGCGACCGGCTCCGGGTCGTCGACCGCGACCGCGACCCGCGCCCGGTCGCGCGAGCGCGACGAGGCGGGCGATCTTGAGCGGATCGACGACCTCGTTGGCGACGAAGACGTCGTCGATCCCGGCCTCGACCATCGCCTCGGCCTCGCCGACGGTGGCGCAGGTGACGCCGACCGCCGGCCCACCCAGCTGGCGGCGGGCGAGCTCCGGGCGTCCGGTGGGTCTTGACGTGGGGCCGGATCGTCTTGCCGGTGCCGGCGGAGCAGCGCGGCCATGGCGGCCACGTTGGCCTCGAAGACGTCGAGGTCGACGACCAGCGCGGGCGTCGACAGGGCGGGGCCAGGTCAGGCTGCGGCGGGAGCGCGGCGGCGTCATGCGCCCTCCCCTCAGCCGGCCGCCAGGCGCCGGCGGACGTCGGCGTAGCGCGCGCCTCGATCGGGTCCGGCTCGAACCGCCGCGAGACCCTGACGAGCTGGGCGACCGCGGCCGACACCGACTCGTAGACGCCGGCGCCGACGCCGGCCAGGATCGCCGCCCCGAAGGCGCCGGGCTCGTCCTGGGCGACGACCTCGACCGGGACGCCCGATCACGTCGGCCATGAGCTGGAGCCACCAGGCGTTCCGCGACCCGCCGCCGGTCGCCCGGACGAGGCGCAGCTCGATCCCCCGCGCCAGAGCCGGTCGAGGGTGAGCGCGAAGTCGCAGGCGATCCCCTCGAGCAGCGCCCGCACGATGTCGACCGGCGGTCGTGGCGAGGGTCACGCCCGCGAACGTCCCGCCGAAGCCGGCCGCGGCCGCGACGTGCGGCAGCGGCGTGAAGCGCGCGTCGGCGAAGACGTGGCCCGGGCCCGGCCCGGCGACCGCGAGGCCCGCCTCCAGGTCGGGGATCGACAGGTGGAGCAGGTCGCGGGCCCAGTCGACGACGCTCATCCCGTTCGGGTTGGTGACCAGGATCCCGAAGCCGGTCGGACCGGGATGCGGGATAGACGTTCGATCCCGTCGTGGACCAGCTCGACCGGCCAGCCGAGCCGGACCGGCATGTTGTACGAGTGCCACGTGCCGCAGGCGAGCGAGACGACGCCCGGATCGACGGCCGCCGACCCGACCGACGCCGCGTACGTGTCGTAGGCGCCGGTCACGATCAGCGTCGCGGCAGGAGCCCGAACCGCTCGGCCGCCTCCGGCAGGATCGGCCCGATCGGCGTCGCGTTGGGCTGGACCTCCGGCAGCCAGCTCGGATCGATGCCGGTCTCCGCGATCCGCTCGGCCGACCAGTCGCCGGTCGCCACGTCGTAGGTGGCCCAGGTCCCGGCGTCGCTCCAGTCGACGACCGGGCGGCCGCTCAGCAGCAGGGCGTAGAACTCGTGCCAGTTCATGAACCAGCGCGTCCGGGCCGCGACCTCCGGATCGGTGCTGCGCCACCAGAGCGCCCGGTTGACCGGGTCCATCCGGCGCGGCACGTGGCCGGTGAGCCGGAACCACTCCTCGTCCGAGCGCCGCTCGCGGGTCACCGCCGCCACGTCGTCGCCGCGCGTGTCGGAGGTCATCAGGCACCGGCCGAGCGGCGTGCCGTCCGCCGCGACCGGGAAGACCTCGCGGCCGGAGGAGCTGAACGAGATCGCGACCGGCGGGTCGCCTGCAGCGCGGGATCAGCGGCGACGGCCGCCAGCGCGTCGCCGAAGGCGTCGCGCGACTCGAGGACGTCGACCTCCCAGTGGCCGGGCTCGGGGTGGTAGCCGGGAACCGGGCGGCGTGCCTGGGCGAGCGCGGTCCCGTCGAGCGCGTAGGCGCCGACCTTGATCGCGCTCGTCCCGAGATCGATCCCGATGAGGCTCATCCTGGCGCTCCTTCGACCTTGCTGCGGGACGCGCGCGGGTCGGGTGCGCGGGGGCTTCGACCATCGTAGCGAAATGTTTGCCGATTGGGAACAGAAGGGCCGATTCCTTGACCCACCATCGGGCCGGCTCCTAGAATCGGTTCGTTCCGTTATCGCAAACAGACGGGCGAGCCCCGTCTGGATGCCGGCGCATGGAGCGATCGATGCCCACCACACCACGCGAGGTCTCCGAAGCGTACTGGGCGGCGGAGTGCCGCCGGGACGTCGACGCGGTGATGGCCTTCTACCACCCCGACGCGACGTACGAGGACGCCGGCGGCCTTCGACGTGGCCACGCCGAGATCCGCCAGGCCTACGAGGAGTCGAAGACGCCTATCCCGGCCTCGAGGTGCGCATCCTGCGCGAGTTCACCCACTCCGCCGACACCGCCGGCCTCGAGTACTACGCGGTGCTGATCGACGCCGACGGGCAGCGCTTCAAGGTCCGCGGCGTGAACGTCGTGACGGTCCGCGACGGCAAGTTCGTGTCGGTCCGGTCGTACGAAGACCCACCCAGCCTCGAGTAGCCGTCCCAACGAGGAGGTCAGGACACGCCATGACATCGCCAGCACGACCCGATGCCGCCCCGGTCCGGTCGTACCGGACCCACTTCCAGCGCGCCGAGGACCCGATCTCCGAGGGCGGGCTGTGGGTCAACGGCAAGACCGACGGGATCGACTGGGCCGACGTCGTCACCGAGCAGGGACGCGCCCACGGCGGGAAGGTGAAGGTCGGCGCCAGGGAGCGGCGGGCCGAGCAGGGGAACCTCGAGGGCGGCGAGGCGGCGGCGCCCGAGGGCGACTACGACGACCCGACCGCGGTGCTGACCGGGTCGTGGGGCCCGAACCAGTACGTCAGGGCGACGGTCTTCAGCCGGAACCAGACCTCGGACCTCTTCCAGGAGGTCGAGATCCGGCTGCGCAGCGCCATCTCGCCGCACTGGTGCACCGGCTACGAGGTCTTCTGGCGCTGCCTCAAGACCGATGAGGGCTACGCCGAGATCGTGCGCTGGAACGGCCCGATCATGGGATTCACCTCGCTCGCCCGGGCGCAGGGCGCCGAGTACGGGGTGCAAGACGGCGACGTGGTCGAGGCGACGATCGTCGGCAACCGGATCACCTCGTACATCAACGGCGTCGAGGTGCTCTCGGCGACCGATGACGTCTTTGCCAACGGCGGCCCCGGCATCGGCTTCAACTTCGGCTGCGGCGACACCTACGTCGACCACGGCTTCACGTCGTACGAGGTCGACACGTACGACGGGTAGTCGCGCCTATTCGACTCCCGAGATGTCCTCGCCCGGCTCGCCGATGATGCCGATCGTCGAGAGGATCGGCGTCTGGGTCTTGTCCGGGACGACGATCTTCAGCAGGACGCCGCTGGCCGGCGCCTCCAGCTCCAGGCTGATCTTCTCGGTCTCGACCGCGACGAGCGCCTCTCCCTTCGTGACCGCGTCACCCTCGGCCTTGAGCCACTGGGTGACCGTGCCGGTGTCGAGGTCCTGGCCGGCCTGCGGCATGACGACGCGGGTGGCCACGCCTACAGCTCCGCGTTGACGATGAAGCCGGCGTCCACCAGCAGCGTCGCCGAGGTGATGTAGCTGGCGTCGTCGGAGAGCAGGAACGAAACCGCGGACGCGATCTCCTCGGGCTCGCCGCCCCGGTGCAGGGCGACCCGCTCCTCGTAGTACTTCAGCGCGACCGGGTCGTCGGTCAGGGGCGCGGCCATGTCCGTCTTGATCCAGCCGGGCTCGATCGCGTTGACCCGGATCCCGTACTCGCCCACCACGGCGCCGAGGGCCTTGGTCCACATCGAGATGCCGCCCTTGGTGGCGCAGTACGCGCTCTGCGAGGGCGCGCCGACGTGGGCCGAGATGGAGCTGATGCACACGATCGCCCCGGGATGGCCCTCCTTGCGCATCTGCTTGGCGGCCTCGGTGGTGACCACCCAGGTTCCGCGCAGGTTCGTCTCGCAGAGGGCGTCCCAGTCCTCGACCGTCGTCTCGTCCCAGGGCATGAACGGATTGATCGCAGCATTCGAGACCAGGTAGTCGAGACGCCCCCCGCGGCGCGCGACCTCCTGCACCATCTCGATGACCTGCGCCGGGTTGCGCATGTCGGCCATCACCGCGAAGCCCTCCCCGCCGGCATCCTTGATCAGGCCGAGGGTGGTGCTCGGGTCACCGGTCGGCCGATAGTTGACGCCGACCAGCGCGCCCTCCGACGCGAGGCGCACCGACGTCGCCCGGCCCATCCCCCTGGTTGCGCCGGTGACCAGCGCCACCTTGCCTGCAAATCGCTTCTCCACGACCTGTACTCCTTCCGGTGTCTATCGCACCGCTGTCGCTTCCAGCTGCTTGACACGTTCCGCAAAGGCATCCATCTGGCCGTCGCCACCAGGGCGCCCATCTCCAGGTCGTAGGCGCGCCGTTCGCCCGGATCCAGCTCGATCAGCTCGCCGCGCTCCTTCGCGTCCCAGCGGCCCGCATCGCGGTTCGTGCTCGCCTCGATCGCCACCACGTAGAGGCTCTCGCCCGGCATGCGCCAGGTGGTCTGGTGCGGGAGCTGGCCCTTGTTGAAGAGCTGGTAGACCCCCATGCCGATCCGCCGGTTGAGGATCCCGACCGGCACCGTCCCATCGGCTTCCGTGAAGGCGTCGTGCTCGAAGCAGCGCTCGGTGTACTCGGGAATCGGCGCATCGAAGATGCGGTAGTTGCCCGCGGGAGCGGGATCAGTCGGCACGCCCTCGCCCGGGACGAGCAGCTCGGAGCCCTCGTCGACGATCGGGAAGCCCACGTTGCAGTGGTAGAGGAGCATGTGGCTGGTCCGGTGGAAGCCGGTGTTCTCGACCTCGTCGTGGATCCGGAACGACGACTCGCCGACCCTGGCCTCGATCCGACGGCGGAGGGTCAGGTTCTCCTTGAAGACGGCCACCTGGTGCACCTCGCCCTCGGCCCACAGGGTGCACTCGTCGCCGTCCCAGCGCTCGCCGTAGCCGGTGAGCCGGGCGGGCAGCGTCCAGACCCGCCCCATCATGCCGTAGGTCTCGGTCGGGAACAGATGCGGCTGCTTGAAGTTCTCGAAGCCGTCCTCGCCGCCGATCAGGGTGTGGTCCAGCCCCGCCGTCGAGACCAGACCGCCGGGGAAGCTCCGGAACCAGCCCATCCCCTCCGGCTCCGAATACCACGGTCCCGAGTACCCGACCGGCGAGATCCAGCCGATCGCCGAGCCGTTCATCTCGCAGCGGCCGATGTCGAAGGCGCGATCGACGACCACCTCGAAGGCGAACCCGGTGCCGGTGCGGAACTCCAGCAGCCGAACACCGCGCTCCATGCCGTCGCCAGCCGTCACCAGCCGCACCCCGGCGACCTGCTCCAGGCGGCCGACGCGACGCATCAGCTCCGCTTGCTTGTAGCTCGCCTTGAACAGCGCCGGCACGGTGCTCCTTTCCGCCGGTCGGCTCGCGCCCGAGACCGCCGGCCGCTCTGAGTTCCCGAGGGTCGGTCACCATTCCGGCCCGGCCGGCTCGGTCACCGCGTCAGCGTATTCGCCCCCGGGAACAAACGTGCCTAGTGGCCCCGCCTTGACGGGACCACTAGGCCGTTTCGCCGTGAGGTGGCGGGGGTCAGACCGACTCGCCGATCGAAGCCCCTGCCTTGTTGAGCCACTCCTCGTTTCCGCGGAAGTAGAGGACGACCAGGATGAGGATCCCGATCACGAGCCAGGCGCCGTTGATGATCGGCGCAAGGTCATACGGGGTCGAGAGCGGGAACGACTTCCAGATGGCGTACAGCAGGACGCCCGTGGAGGCGATCGGGAACACGAAGTGGAGGATCCAGTTGAAGTCGCTCCGCATCTGGTTCCAGTAGAAGAGGAACACGGCCAGGTTCGCCATGATGTAGGCGACCGACACGGCCAGGACCAGCAGCAGTCCCGTGATCAGGTAGAACCCCGTCTGCGGACCCCAGACGAAGCCGACGTACACGCCGGCGGCCAGGTTGAGGGCCATCTGCAGCAGGATGGCGTTGGTCGGTGTCTTGTGCCGCGGGTGCACGGTGGCGAGGGCCTTGGGGAACGAGCCGCTCCTGGCCATGCTGTACCACATCCGCGTGCCGACGTTGGCACACGCGATGCTCACCGCAGCCACGCTGTTCAGGAAGGCAATCAGGACCAGGATCCAGAGGTTGCCCCAGACCCGATGCGCGAGCGCCAGCGCGGGCAGGACGGGCGCATTGACGATTGCGTCCGCGTCGTTGCCGAAACCGGTGATCACGCCCCAGAAGACGATCACCAGGAACGAACCGATCAGGACGATGCTCAGCATCACCGAGAGCGGGACATTCCGTCTCGGGTCCCTGGTCTCCTCCGCAAGTGGGGCGGAGGCCTCCCACCCGGTCAAGCCCTGCACGGTGAACACGACCGCCAGGGAGAAGCCTGCGCCCGCGGGGATGAACGACGGGTTGAAGACGTTCAGCGTGATGCTGGTGCCCGTGGGCGGGTCCAGGAACCCGGTAACGGCGAGCGCCATCACCAGCAGCATCTCCAGGCCGCCGGTGATCACGATGAACCGAGTCGAGATCTTGATCCCCTCCCACTGCAGGTACGCGGTGAGCGGCGCAAAGATGAGCACGGAGACCCACCAGAGCCAGGGGACGTCGATGCCCCAGGTGGCCTTTAGCTCGCCCGCGACGAGGAAGCCGAAGAAGCCGGCCAGCGGTCCGCCGACAAGGGGGGAGTACAGGATGTACATCCAGGACACCAGGAAGCCGGCCCGCGGATGGATGGCGCGGCTCACGTAGGTGTAGTAGCCGCCGGCAGATGGCATGTGCTTGGCGAGCTGTGCGAGCGTGCTGCCGAGCATCAGGACGAGGATGAACCCGACCGTGTAGGCGAGCGGGGCGGTGATTCCCGCCAGGAAGACGATGAATGGGGTGAACAGGAACCCGGCGATCGCCGGCGCGATATGGGTGATTGCCTGCATCGTCGCGCCCAGCAGCCCGATCGCGTCCGGCTGGAGGTCGGTCTTCATGACTTCTGGCGCGGCGCTGGACTGCATCATGGGCTCGGTGGTCATCTCCACTCCTTCAGGCTTGTTGCCAATCCTCCCCTCCATCGCGGCGTACCGGGTTGCAGTCATGCGTCCGGCGTCACGAGGGGCCAGGGTGCCTCAGGTGTCTGCCTACCCTCCATCTTCAGCTGCCGCCGCCGAGGTCGTTCCCGTCTGGGCGGGGCCATGCGTCGCGTGGCCCGCGGGCGAACGGAAAAGCGTTTGCGATCGGCGAACAAAACGGATCATACGGCCAACTGTCAACCTCTCCGGGAGGCTCGTTTTGATCGCCGCATAGCACGGCAAACCGGGACGTTTCCGCGGTCGGCGATCAGTACTCCGGCACCAGCTGGCCCGACATCACCTCGTGCTGGATCCGCGCCACTTCGGCCGGTGCCACATGCCCGAGCAGCGCGCTCAACAGGTCGGCGTCGCTGGCTCGCCCGACGAGCGCGGCACGCGTGTCGGCGTCGCCCACCTGCGCGCGGACCGACTCGGCCAAGGGCCGATCGAGGATGCCATCCAGGCGCGTCGCCTGCATCTCGTCGCTCGTCCAGACGGCGGCGTCGGCCAGGCCGTTCGTGAGCAGGCGCGTGATCTGGCCGGTCATCGCGAGCAGCAGCTCAACCCCACCGTCGGCAAACTCCAGCGCGGTGAGCAGCTGCTGGTCGGCGGAGTGCCGGTCGACGATCACCCGCAGCGGCCGATGCGGCTCAGCGGGGGCATAGAAGACGCGATGCCCGGTGTTGTACGAGTTCGGGGCGAGCTCGAGGATCACGCGCTCCTCCGGCCCGCACAGCTCGGCGGCTGCGAAGCTCGACATGACCGCAAGGTGGCAGCGCCCCTCGCGAACGGCCTGGAGGCGTTGCCGGGATCCGCGCACGAAGATCAGGAAGACCTCGAGCCCGACCTTGGTGAGGAGCTGCTTGATCGCCGTCGCGAGCGCCTCGTAGCGCTGCGATGAGGCGAGCGGCAGGCTGACCACCAGCGGGCCGCCCTCGGCGGCCGCCCAGAGCACGCCGATGGAGCGCGAGACGAGAAAAGCGCCCAGCCTCCCCCGCCGCTCGAGCTGAATGGCGCCGCCCTCCTCGAGGCGGGTGATGGCGGCGTGGATCGAGGCCAGGCTGGACCGATGCTCACGGACGAGCTGTCGCACGGTCGGCACGCGCGACGGCGGCTCCGGGGCCGTCAGGAAGCGGCGGGCAAGCTCCGGCACGACATCGGTGATCGCGCGCGCGCCGGCACGACCACGGGGCTTGCTCATCGGGGCAGGATAGTCCGCAAGTCCAGACCCTCCATCGCGCCGGTCCGCCTACGTCAGACAGGCTGCCAGGTCGGCGAGGGTCAGCCACTCGCCGGGCTTCGCGGCGGACCGGTTCGCCAATATGTGCGTGGGCTCGCCAGCGGGATCGCCGAGCGAGCTCACCACGAGGACCGCCTCCCCGAACGCCTCGTCGGCGGTGTAGTCGCTCACCGTCACGAGGCAGCGCAGGCCCGCGCCGGCAGCTGCGAGGAGGCCGTTCCGCGAGTCCTCGATGACGAGCACCTCGGCCGGCGAGACTCCGAGCCGCTCGACGGCGAGCCGGTAGATGTCCGGCGCCGGCTTCTTGTGAGCGACCACGTCGCCGGCCAGCACCAAGTCGAAGCGGGCAGCGCGCTCCGGACCGGCAGCGACGTCGAGGATGGCGCGCACCGATGCCTCGGCGGAGGTCGACGCCACACCGAGCGTCCAGCCGGCGTCCTGCGCCTCGCCGATGACGCGCGTGATCCCCGGGCGTGGCGGCAGCTTCCCCGCCGCCACCATCTCGGTGTAGATGGCGGTCTTGCGGGCATGCCACCGGGCCAGCTCGCCGGCCTGGCCGTCGGGGTCCGACGGAAGCCCGGTGGCGGCCACGAACGCGGGCGTGAAGAGCGTCGCCATTCGCTCCTTGCCGCCGCCGATCTGGAGCAGCCGACCGTACTCTTCGGCGGACCATTCGACCGGGAGGCCGAACTCGCGGAAGGTGGCGTTGAAGGCGGGGAGGTGGCCGAAGCGCTCCGTGTCGGCGAGGACGCCGTCGCAGTCGAAGAGGAGGGTCGTCAACGCCTCAGCGCCCCTTGCCCTCGCTGCCGAACATACGGATGTGCTCGTCGGCCATCGCCATCACCGCGGCCCGCTGGGCACGGAAGAGCGAGGGCGGGTCGTACTCGCCGGGGTGCTCCGTCATGAAGTCGTAGCCCGACTGCATGAAGGTGATCTTCAGTGCCGTCGAGATGTTGACCTTGGCGCATCCCCGCGAGATGAGATCAGCGAACTGCGACGGCGCCATCCCGGTCCCGCCGTGCAGCGCGATCGGGATGGGGACCGCCGCGACGATCTCGCTCACGCGCTCGTTGTCGAGGTGCGGCGTGCTCTTGTACATGCCGTGCGCGTTGCCGATCGCCGGCGCGAAGCAATCGACCCCGGTGCTGCGGATGAAGTCGACGACCAGGTCGAGCGACTGGATCGCGGCAGGCGCATCGGCCCCGACGCCGTCCTCGACGCCGGTGATCCCCTCGATCTCGCCCTCGACCGCGGCGCCGTAGCGTCGCGCTTCGGCGACCACCTCGATGCACTGGCGGCGATTCTCCTCCACGCTCAGCTTCGAGGCGTCGAACAGGACCGAGCTCCAGCCGCGGGCGAGGCAGCCGGAGATCACCTCGCGCTCGGGGCAGTGGTCGAGGTGGATGGCGACCGGCACGCTGATGTTGCGAGTCAGCTCGACCCACATGCTGTAGAGCACCTCGAGCCCGATCTGCTTGACCGTCTTCACCGAGGTCTGGACGATCAGCGGGGCTCCCGCCTCCTCCGCGGCGGCCAGCACCGCCTCCATCGTCAGCTCGTTCACGACGTTGATGGCGGCCACGCCATAGCGCTCGCGGAAGGCCCGCTGGAGGATCTCCTGGGTCGGGACGACGGGCATCTGCCACCTCCTGGCGCGCTGCGCCGATCGTGCGTCGCCGGTGACTCGGATCGACCGATGGCGGCCGACCTATGATCCCACAGACGGCGAATGTTCCACGGAGACGAACAGAACCATGACCAGCGTCACTCCCGAGAAGATGCTCGCGATGTACGAGACGGCGTTGACGATCCGGCGCTTCGAGCAGCGCGCCATCGAGCAGTACCGGGTCGGCAACATCCGCGGCTATCTCCACCCCTACCTCGGGGAGGAGGGGATCGCGACCGGCTCGATCGCAGCACTCGAGCCGAGCGACTACATCGTCAGCACTCACCGCGGCCACGGCCACGCCATCGCCAAGGGGCATGACCCGCGGCGGATGATGGCGGAGCTCTTCGGCAAGGAGACCGGCTACTGCCACGGGCGCGGCGGCTCGATGCACGTCGCAAGCCGATCGGTCCGCAACCTGGGCGCCAACGGGATCGTGGCCGGGGGCCTCGGCATCGCCGACGGCGCCGCCCTGTCGATCAAGCAGCGGGGCGGGTCAGAGGTGGTGGTCGCCTTCTGCAGCGACGGGTCATCCGCGAACGGGATGTGGCACGAGTCGCTCAACCTGGCGGCGATCTGGGACCTGCCCGTGATCTTCGTCCTCGAGAACAACCAGTACGCGGTCTCGACGCCGATCCGGGACAGCGCCCGCATCGAGCACCTCTCCGACCGGGCGGCCGGCTACGGCATGCCCGGCGTGACCGTCGACGGCAACGACGCGGTGCTCGTCCACGAGACGATGCAGGAGCCGCTGCGCCGGGCGCGAGCCGGCGAAGGGCCGTCACTGATCGAGTGCATGACCTTCCGGCACGGCGGCCACCACGTGAACGACCCGGGCACGTATCTGCCCGCCGACCAGCTCGAGCAGTGGAAGGCCCACGACCCGCTGATCGTGCTGCGCGAGCGCCTCGAGACCGCCGGTGTCGGCGCCGCGGCGATCACCGAGGTCGACGAGCGCGTGGAACGGGTCATGGACGAGGCGGTCGAGTTCGCCACCGCGAGCCCCAACCCGTCGCTCGAGGAGTTCCTCGCCGAGGTGGCGTCGTGAAGTACCGCGAGGCGCTGCGCGCGGCGCTCGACGAGGAGATGGAGCGCGATCCGGCCGTCTTCGTCGTCGGCGAGGGGATCGGCGAGCGGGGCGGCTCGTACAAGGTGACGGAGGGGCTGCTCGCCAAGTTCGGTGCCGAACCGCGTGATCGACACCCCGCTGAGCGAGGCGGGATTCGTGGGGCTCGGCGTCGGGGCGGCGATCGTCGGGCAGCGGCCGGTGGTCGAGATGC
Source organism: uncultured Chloroflexia bacterium (assembly GCA_963770875.1). Classification (GTDB taxonomy): domain Bacteria; phylum Chloroflexota; class Limnocylindria; order QHBO01; family QHBO01; genus CF-167. Next base: position 15,255 of record CAVYRE010000004.1, on the reverse strand, counting down.
TCTTCATCGACTTCCTGCTGCTCGCCGGCGACCAGGTGATCAACCAGGCGGCCAAGTACCGCTTCATGTCCGGCGGCGAGGGGCGCGTCCCGCTCGTCATCCGGACCCAGGGCGGGACCGGCAACTCGCTGGCCGGGCAGCACTCCCAGAGCCTCGAGGCGCTCTACTACCACATCCCCGGCCTGAAGGTCGTGATGCCGTCAACGCCGAAGGACGCCAAGGGGCTGCTCAAGTCGGCGATCCGCGACGACGACCCGGTCATCTTCATCGAGCACAAGCAGCTGTACATGACCGATGGCGAGGTGCCGGAGGAGGACTACGTCATCCCGCTCGGAGAGGCCGAGGTGAAGCGACCCGGGTCCGACGTCACCCTCGTCGCCTGGTCGCACATGACGCTCAAGAGCCTCCAGGCCGCCGAGGAGCTGGCCGCCGACGGGATCGACGTCGAGGTGATCGACCTGCGCACCCTCTCCCCGATGGACATCGGCTGCGTGCTCGACTCGGTGCGGCGCACCGGGCGCCTGGTGATCGCGCAGGAGGCGGTGAAACGCGGCGGCGTGGGGAGCGACATCGCGGCGATGGTCGCCGAGCAGGCCTGGGACAGCCTGCGCGCCCCGATCCTGCGGATCGCCGGCAAGAACACGGTGATCCCCTTCAACCTCGCCCTCGAGAAGGCGGCGGTCCCGCAGGTGGCCGATATCGTGGCCGGGGTTCGCTCGGTGGTGGGTGCGCCGGCACGCACCTGACGATGACCGCTAGTGCATCCCGCGCCCGCCGGCGACGATCAGCAGCTCGCCGGTGATGAAGGAGGCCTCGGCCGAGGCCAGGAAGACAGCGCAGCCGGCGACGTCATCGGGCGTTCCCCAGCGGTGGAGCGCCGTTTCGTCGAGGATGCGCTGCACGATGGCGGGATCGGTGTCCTCGACCATCTCGGTGCGGATCCAGCCGGGGCAGATGGCGTTGACGGTGATGTATGGGCCGAGCGCCAGGGCCATCGCCTTGGTGAGCCCGTTCATGCCGGCCTTCGAGACGACGTACTCGGTGAAGCGCATCGCCGACGGGTGGTAGAGCCCCGAGTTCGACGACATGTTGATGATCGTGCCGCCCTGCTGGGCGATCATGATCGGCGCGACCGCCTTCGAGCACAGGTAGGCGCCCTTCAGGTTCACGTCGATGGTCCGATCCCACTCGTCCTCGGTCGTCTCAAGGACGCCCTTGGCGACCATGATCCCCGCGTTGTTGGAGAGGATGTCGATCCGCCCGTAGTGGGCCATCGTCTCCGCCACGAGCCGGTCGACGTCGGCCTTGCTCGAGACGTCCGCGGCAATGGCGATCGCGTCGCCGCCCGCGGCCTTGATCGCGTTCACCACGGCCGCGGCCTGAGCCGCGCGCGCCTCGTAGTTGACGACCACTCTGGCGCCCTCGACGGCGAAGCGGAGGGCGATCGCGCGCCCGATCCCGCGCGACGCGCCGGTGACGATCGCGACCTTGTCGGCCAGGCGGTTCACGGACATCACTCCTCCTTCCTTCCCGAAGCCTCGCGGGCCTTCCCGGCGTCGAGCGCGTCCATTTTCGCGACCTTGCGAGCGGAGTCGCCGCCCTGGAACTCGGAAGCGAGCCAGTGATCGACCAGGAGGTCGGCCACCTCGGGCGGCACCACCCGCGACCCGAGGCAGAGCACCTGGGCGTTGTTCGACTTCCGCGCCCGCTCCGCGGAGTACGGGTCGGCCACGTTCGCGGCCCGCACGCCCGGCACCTTGTTGGCGGTGATCGCCATGCCGATCCCGGTGCCGCAGACGAGGATCGCCCGCTCGAAATGCTCCGCGGCAACCTCGCGGGCCACGACCACCGCGACGTCGGGGTAGTCGGCGGGGGTCGTATCGGCGACGCCGAAGTCGACCACCTCGTGACCCAGGCCGGTGAGGTGGGCCTTGACCGATTCCTTCAGGGGATAGCCGAGGTGATCGGCTCCGACGGCGATCTTCATGTGGCTGCCTGCTCCTTCACCGCGCCCGCGGTCGCGATCCGTGCAAAGTTGACCGGGTCGAGCGCGAAGCGCCCCACGAAGAGCCCGCCGACGCCTGGTTCCTCGAGCAGCCTCGATGCTGCGTCGACGTCCACGCTGCCGCCATACAGGATTGGCACCTCCGCGCCGCCCGGGCGTTCGGCGAGCCACGCCCCCAGCGCCCGATGCACCGCCCCCACCTCCTCGGGGGGCGCGGCGACGGCCCCCACGCCGATCGCCCAGACCGGCTCGTACGCGATGACGATCCTGCCCAGGTCCGCCGGCGCGACCTGCGCGAGGCAGCGGCCGACGTCGTCGACGAGGAACGGGACCGTTTCGGCCAGCTCCCCGCGCCGCTGCTCGCCAACGCAGATGATCGGCCGCATCCCCCAGCGCAGCGCCGCCACTACCTTGGCCGAGATCAGCTCCGGGGCCTCGCCGTAGTCGCGTCGACGTTCGGAATGCCCAACCTCGACGAAGCGGCAGCCGAGGTCAGCGAGCATCGGGGCAGAGATGTCGCCGGTGTGCGCACCCGCGTCCGCCGCGTCCACGTCCTGCGCGCCCCACGCGATTCGGGTATCGGCGAGGCGCTCGCGCGCGACCCAGATCGAGGTGAAGGGCGGCAGGACGAAGAGGTCGCGGTCGTCGAGGTGCGCCACCAGGGGGACGAAGTCGCGGAACCAGCGATCGGCCTCCGAGGAGGTCAGGTTCATCTTCCAGCTGGTCCCGATCAAGGGTCGCATCGGCGCCACGACGATAGCATCCGCCGTGCTTGACGGCGCTGCCACAATCGATTTGTTCGGCGACCCGGAACGGGCGGCAGCGCAGGTAGGAGAACCGATGAGCAGCGGCACGGGCCCAACCCACATCTCCCAGGTTGCGATGGTGGTCCGCGACCTCGACGCGAGCATGAAGATGCTCTGGGAAACCCTCGGCTGGGGACCGTGGAACGTCTACGAGCACGTTCCGCCGAAGCTCCACCACACGCATCTACGGGGCCAGCCGACCGCGTTCTCGATGCTCGGCGCCGAGTGCGAGGTGCAGCCCGGACTCGTCTTTGAGCTGGTGCAGCCGCTCGACGGCCCGAGCATCTACAAGGAGCACCTCGAGAAGTACGGCGAGGGGGTCCAGCACATCGCCTGCATGATGCATTCACAGGGCGACTCGGACGAATTCAAGAAGGAGTGGGAGGCACGGGGCGCCAAGGTCGTGATGGGTGGCCGGATCGGCGACACGATCGAGTTCTACTACCTCGACACCGAGCCGATGCTCAAGTTCGTGCTCGAATCGGGCAGCGGCCACGCGATCGACCTCACTCCCGTTCGCACCTATCCGCCCTCCTGATCAGTCCATCGCGCCGATCACGCCCGCCGGCGCCATGCGCATCCTGATCGTCGGTGATTCGTACTTCCCGTCATCGGCCTATCGCGAGCCATTTGAACGACTGGCAGGTCGCCACGAGCTGACCTTCGTCGACCTGGCCGATGAGCCGGGCTGGGTCGCCGGAACCCCTTCTGAGCAGCGCCTGAAGGAGACGTTCGGGAGCCCGGCTGCGGTGATCGGCGCGCTCGATCGTCACGAGGTGATCGTCTTCCAGGGCGCCGCGATCACCGACGCCGTCCTGGATGCCGCACCCCGGCTTCGCGCGATCTGCTGCGCCCGCGGCGGTCCGGTGAACGTGGACCTGGCCGCCGCCACCGAGCGCGGGATCCCGGTCGTGACCACGCCTGGCAAGAACGCCGACGCAGTCGCCGACCTCGCGATCGGCTTCATGGTGATGCTGGCACGGCGCCTCCCCGAGGTGGTGCGACACGTCGAGGCGGGAGGCATCTTCGGCCACGACAACTACGAGGGGAGCCGCTGGTTCGGGCACGACCTCGCCGGGAAGACGCTCGGCCTCATTGGCTTCGGGCAGGTCGGGAGCCGAGTCGCGAGGCGGGCGGTTGCGTTCGGGATGCACGTGGTCGTGCACGATCCGTTCGTGCCGGCCGCCGCGATCGCCGGCGCGGGAGCCGATCCGGTCGACCTCGAGACGCTCATCGCCAGCGCGGACGTCGTCTCGCTCCACGCGCGGGCGTCGGCCGACAACCGGCACCTGATCGGAGGCCCGGAGGTGGCGCGCATGAAGCCGGGATCGCTGCTCATCAACACGGCGCGCGACACGCTGGTCGACGAAGAGGCGCTCGCCGAAGGGCTGGCCAGCGGCCGGCTCGCCGGGGCGGCGCTCGACCTGGTGAGCCCGTCGCCCCCAACGGGACGGCACCCGCTGCTCGCCTTCCCGAACGTGATCATCACCACGCACATCGGGGGAGCCACCTTCGAGACGCTCCAGCACGCGGCCGAGATGATCGCCGCGGAGATCGAGCGGCTCGAGGCCGGGGAGCCGCTCCTCAATGTCGCGAACCGGGCCGGACTCGAGGCGCGCGGCGCCGGCTCCGCCGCCTGATGACTCACCTGCTCGCGATCGACCTGGGGACCGGCAGCTGCCGCGCGGTGATCTTCTCGACCGACGGGCGGCAGCTCGCCATCGGCCAGCGGGAGTGGTCGCACGCCGCCCTGCCCGGCGTCCCGGGGTCGCAGGTATTCGACACGGAGCGCAACTGGCGCCTGATCTGCGACTGCATCGGGGAGGCGCTCACCGCGGCCGGACTACGGCCGAGCGAGATCGGGGCGGTGAGCGCGACCAGCATGCGCGAGGGGATGGTCCTCTACGACGCCGCGGGACGCGAGATCTGGGCCTGCCCCAACGTCGACTCCCGCGCGGCCCACGAGGCCGCCGAGCTGGTCAGCAGCGGGCAGGCTCGGCGCATCTTCGAGATCGGCGGCGACTGGGTGCCGATCACCTCGCCGGCGCGCTTCCGCTGGATCCGGCATCACCAGCCCGAGGTCTTCGCGGCCATCGCGCACATGGGCATGCTCAGCGACTGGGTCCTCTACCGGCTGACCGGTCGATTCGTCACCGACCCGAGCGCCGGGTCGAGCTCCGACCTGTTCGACCTGCGCGCCCGCAGCTGGTCACCGGAGATCCTGGAGCTCGTCGGCCTCTCGCCGTCGATCGTCCCCGAGGTGCTGGAGCCGGGGCAGTTGGTCGGGCCGCTCCACGCTCGCGCGGCCGAGGAGACGGGGCTGGCGGCGGGGACGCCGGTGGTCGTCGGCGGGGCGGACACGCAGCTCGGGCTGGTCGGGATCGGGGTGGTCGGCGGGGACCGGCTCACGCTGGTGGGCGGCAGCTTCTGGCAGCTGACGGCGGTCACCGATGCGCCCCTGATCGACCCGCAGGCCCGCGTCCGCACCCTCTGCCACGCAGTGCCGGGGCACTGGATGACCGAGGGGATCGGCTTCTACTGCGGCATCGCGCTGCGCTGGTTCCGCGACGCCTTCTGCGAAGGGGAGTCGGCCGAGGCGGTTCGCCGCGCCGTCGACCCGTACGTGGTGATGGAGGAGGAGGCCGCTCGCGTGCCGCCCGGATCGAACGGCGTGACCGCCATCTTCTCGAACGTGATGAACGTCAAGCGCTGGGTCCAGGCGTCACCCTCGTTCGTCGGCTTCGACATGGAGCAGCCGGCAGGGTCGAATCGGGCCGCCTGCATCCGTGCCCTCGAGGAGCAGGCCGCGTACGCGTCGCGTGGCCATCTGGCGATCATCCGGGAGCTGACGCGGCGAAGCTACGACGATTTGGTGCTCACCGGTGGCGCCGCGAAGGGCCGGCTCTGGCCGCAGATCGTGGCCGACGTGCTCGGCCTCACGGTGCGCCTGCCAGAGGTGAAGGAGTCGACGGCGCTCGGCGCCGCGATCTATGCCGGGATCGGGTCGGGCGCCTACGCGACCATCGACGAGGCGATCGCCCAGCTGGTCCGATTCGAGCGCTCGGTCGAGCCGAGCACCGCCGCCCACGAGGCGTACGACGCGCACTTCGCCCGCTGGAGCGAGCTCTACGGGCGCATGCTTGCCCTGTCCGAGGATCGCCTGCTGCGACCGATGTGGTGGCCGGCCGGCGCGGACGCGGCAGAGCCCTCCTGAAAGGACCTTCGACGATGCCCGAGGCCGACAGCAGCGAACGCAAGCAGTTCCACGAGGAGGTGCCGCAGGCCCGCGAGGCGTTCTTCCTCAAGGGATCGACCGCGTACGACTGGGGCATGCAGCATCGCCTCGCGCGCATCTTCCGCCCCGAGGACGGGCGCACGGTGATGCTCGCCATCGACCACGGCTACTTCCAGGGTCCGACCTCGGGGCTCGAGCGGGTCGACCTCGACATCGTCCCGCTCATCCCCTACGCCGACGCGCTGATGGTCACCCGCGGCGTCCTGCGCTCCGTCGTCCCACCCGCCATGCAGCAGGGCGTGGTGGTCCGCGCCAGCGGCGGACCGAGCATCCTCAAGGAGCTGTCGAACGAGCAGATCGCGATGGACGTGGACGACGCGGTGCGCCTGGGAGCCTCGGCGATGGCAGTCCAGGTCTTCATCGGCGGCGAATTCGAGACCCGAATCGGTGCACAACATGACCCGGCTCGTGGACGAGGGGCTGCGGCGGGGCATCCCTGTGCTCGGCGTGACCGCGGTCGGTCGGGAGCTGGTCCGCGACGCCCGCTACCTGGGCCTCGCGACGCGGGTCATCGCCGAGCTGGGGGCGCAGCTCGTGAAGACCTACTACTGTGACGAGGGCTTCGAGCGCGTCACCGCCGGCTGCCCCGTCCCGATCATCATGGCCGGCGGGAAGAAGCTCTCCGAGCTCGATGAAATGACCATGGCGCGCCGGGCGATCGACGCCGGCGCCGCGGGCGTGGACATGGGCCGCAACATCTTCCAGAGCGACGCCCCGGCGGCGATGATCCAGGCCGTGCGCGCGGTGGTCCACGACGGCGCGAGCCCCGCCGAGGCGCTGACCACGTACGACCGGCTGCGCGCCGCCTAGCGGACGCCTACGGGGCGAAGGACATTCCGGGGAGCGTGAACTCCCCCTCAGTGACCTGCGCGTCCGGTGGCGGGCTGACGGTCACGTCCTCGTCGAAGTTGTCGAAGCTCAGCGTGACGCTGAACGTGCCCATCGTGTCGCTCGCGACGTCGGTCGACACCTCGGTGAGCCACAGCTTCTCGCGATCGAAGAGCAGGTTCAGCACCAGCGCGTCGCCGAAGATCGTCGACGGATCCATCGACGCGACCGCGCCGGCCTCGTCCTTCATCAGGCTCGACGGAATCGAGACGCTCACCTGGTAGCTGCCATGGCGATCGCCGCAGGCCACGTCGGCCAGCTTCTTCGTCTCCACGCCATCCTTGGCCAGGAAGTCCTTGACCTGCTTGATCATCGCGGCGGTATCCGGCGAGGCGGATGGCTCGAAACTGCCGACCACGTCGCTCGACATGTCGAGTACTTTTCCCGCCCATGCTCGTCTTGACCGAGGTCCTTGCCGATGCAGCACGACGTCGCCCGAGATGCCGAGCAGCGCCGGAACGGCGAACGTGAGGTGGGCCTGCTTGCCGTTGATGTCGATATCGGCGTCGAGGCTGGTCGAGCTGAGGTCGACCGTGCCGCCGGTGGGCGACATCTTGAACTTGCCGTCGAGCGCGAGCGACATGTGGAAGCTCTTGACGCTCGTCGTCGCCTCGAGGCCGTTGGTGATGATATCGGTCGGGTCGGTTAAGGCCGGCGTCGACTGGCAGGCCACCAGCACGGCGACCATGGCCAGGAGCACCGGAGCGAGCTCTGCGGAGCACTTGCGGCCCCTCCCTGAACTGAATTCCCGGTGAGGATACGCCGTCCCGGTCCGCCTCGCGCTCAGACCGATGGTCCTGTACCGTTGCGCCGATGCGCAGAGTCCAGGGAACCGTCTTCATCGCCGCCACGCCGGCCGAGGTGTACGCCTTCCTGGCCGAGCCGGCGAACGTTCCGCGATGGCAGACCGGCATCGTCTCGTCGGAGCGCACCTCCCCGCCGCCCACCGTCAAGGGCTCGACCGGACGGGTCGTGCTCGAGGTGATGGGGCAGCGCGTGACCGCGAACACCCCGGGTGCTCGAGGCGATCCCGGACCGGCGTCTCGCGCTCTCCACCAGCGCCAGCGGGATCTCCGTGGCCGGGTCGCTCGACCTCGAGGCGGCCGAGGGCGGCACCAAGGTCACCTTCAGCTCGGAGGTGAAGGCGGAGAGCATCTTCATGGTCCCGCTCGAGCGGATGGTCACCGATGCGGTCGAAAAGGACATGGGGAGCAGCCTGGCCCGCCTGAAGGCGGCGCTGGCGGAGGAGCGAGGCGGAGAGGACCGGCACGAGCAGGAATCCTGACGGATCGCCGGCGACGACCGCAGCGCTCGAGCTGCGACGGGCCTACGCCCGCCGACGCCGAGAGCATCGCGGACGTCTACCTCCGGTCATTCCGGGAGGCGTACCGTTTCCCGCTGGCGCACGCGGATGAGCAGGTCCGCGACTGGATCCGCGACGTCGTCATCCCCACCCGCGAGACGTGGGCAGCCGTCGTTCCCGACGGATCGGTGGTCGGGATGATGGTCCTCCACGGTGCCGAGCTCGATCAGCTGTACCTCGCGCCCGGCTGGACGGGCCGCGGGATCGGCAGCCGCCTCGTTGAGCTCGCCAAACGCCTTCGGCCGGGCGGGCTGGCGCTCTACACCTTCCAGGTCAACCAGGGAGCGCGACGCTTCTACGAGCGCCATGGCTTCGTATTGGTCGATGAGACCGACGGCTCGGGCAACGAGGAGACGCCAGCCCGACGTGCGCTATGCGTGGCCGGGAGCCTGAGGTTTCGGGGTGATCCGGGGCCGGCTGTATACTCCCGCCCGAACGCGATGACGCGGGAGCAGTACGCGTCCGCCTCGATCCAAGCGAGCCGGGATGGTGCGAGCCGGCGATCGGAGGGCCGCCGAACTCGCCCGCCGAGCAGCCGCCGACGGCGGCCGGGATGGCGTCCGATAGCAGCGCCGATGAGTGGACCGACGTGGGGTTGTAGCTCAGCTGGGAGAGCACCTGCATGGCATGCAGGGGGTCGGGGGTTCGAGTCCCCCAGCTCCACCACCCCAATCGGTCAAGTCAGCGTGGTACCGCGAAGGCCCCCCTTCGTCCTGACGAGGCGGGGGCTTTGTCATACCTGTGGCAGGAGTGGCCGGCATGACGATCAGCGAGGCAGAGGCGCGAACGGCGATCGACGGACGACGCTGGACGCTGCGCCCCGCCCGGCCGACCGACGCGCGCCCGCTGGCCACCCTCTTCGCGGCGGTCCGCCGCGAGGGGCGCTGGCTGGTGACCCCGGCAACCGCGGTGAGCGAGCCGTCCGAGGCCTTCTACGTCGGCGAGATGATCCGCGAGCCGCAGAGCCTGGCCCTCGTCGCCGAGGCGGACGGCGAGGTGGTCGGCAACGTGCTGGTGAGCGTCGAGCGCAGCATCGTCAGCGACCACGTGGGCGTGCTCTCGATCTGCGTCGCGGATGGCTGGCGGGACGTCGGGATCGGCTCGGCGCTGGTTGCGGCGTCGCTCGACTGGTCGCGCCAGCGCGGCCTGGCCAAGGTGTCGCTCGGCGTCTTCCCCGACAACGACCGCGCGATCGCGGTCTACGAGCACGCCGGCTTCGAGCGCGAGGGGCTGCGGCGGCGGCAGTACCGCGTCCCTGGCGGCGTCTTCCGCGACGAGCTGCTGATGGCCTGGTTCCCCCCGAGGAGGAGCGCCGCGACGCGACGACGCCCGTCGATCCGGCTCGTGCCCGCGGCTTCGACGCCTGGGCGGGCGAGTACGATCGCTTCCGCCCCGGCTACCCCGATGAGGTCTTCCAGACGATCGCCGAGCGGCTCTCCCTCCCGAAGCAGCCCCGGGTGGTCGACGTCGGCGCCGGCACGGGTCGCGCGAGCCTGGCGATGGCAGACGCTCGGCTGGCGGGTGACCGCCGTCGAGCCCGGACGGCGATGCTCGACATCCTTCACTCCGCGCGCGACGAATGACGGGCTGATCATGTCACCCTCCAGGCCGGCGCCGAGGCGACGGGCCTCGATCCGGCCTCGGCCGACCTGGTCACGCCGCGCAGTCGTTCCACTGGTTCGACGAAGGACGCCGCGCTCGCCGAGATGGCTCGCATCGTGAAGCCGGGCGGCGGGGTGGCGCTCTTCTGGAACGTGCGCGACGCCACGCGCTCGCCGTTCCTTGCCGACTACGCCGCGCTGCTGGCGGCGCTTCGGCGACGCGACACCGGGCAGTACCTCCAGGCCGGGCGGGCGACCGGCGCGCGAGGCGACGCGAGCACGCCCTCGGCGGGCACGCCGCGCCTTCGACGCCGCACCGAGCTCGCGGTGCTGCAGCACGAGGTGCTGATGACCCCGCGTCGGCGTTCACCGGGATGGCCTTCACCGCCTCGTACGTGGGCGGGCCACCCCGAGCAGCAGCGATTCCGGGTGGAGCTCGAGGACCTGCTGGCGCGGCACGGACATCCCGGCGGCGAGCCGTTCGACATCCCCTACCGGATCGACCTGTGGACCGCACGAAGGAGCGCGCCATGACGACGGAGACAGCCCGCCCGCCCGGCGCCCGCCGAGCGGTTCGACCCGCCTCCTACGAGTCGAGGTGGCGCGAGCGCTGGGAGGCGCGACGGCCTGTACCGGGCCGATGACGACGACCCGCGCGAGAAGCACTACCTGCTGACCATGCTGCCCTACCCGTCGGGCGACCTGCACATCGGTCACTGGTACGCCGATGACGCCGTCCGACATCGTGGCCCGCTACGCGCGCATGCGGGGCTACAACGTCATGTTCCCGATGGGCTTCGACGCCTTCGGCCTGCCGGCCGAGAACGCCGCCATCAAGCGCGGCATCCACCCGGCGAGTGGACCTACGCAACATCGAGCGGATGCGCGAGCCAGATGCGCATCGATGGGCGCATGTTCGACTGGGCGCGCGAGGTCGTCATCTGCGACCCCGAATACTACCGCTGGACCGCAGTGGTTCTTCCTCCAGTTCTACAAGCACGGGCTGGCCTACCGAGGCCATGGCGCGCGGTCGACTGGTGCCCCAAGGACCACGCGCTGGCGCACGAGCAGGTCGTGGGCGATGGACCGCCACTGCGAGCGCTGCGGCACGCCGGTCATCAAGAGCGACCTGGAGCAGTGGTTCTTCCGCATCACCAAATACGCCGACGAGCTGCTCGACTTCTCCGAGCATCGACTGGCCGGAGCCGATCCGCCTGATGCAGACCAACTGGATCGGGCGCAGCGAGGGCGCCGAGATCGACTTCGCGGTGCGAGGCCGACGGCGTCGACGCCGATCCGCGTCTTCACCACGCGGCCCGACACGATCTACGGCGTGACCTTCATGGTGCTGGCGCCGGAGCATCCGCTGGTCGAGCGCTTGACCACGCCGGAGCAGCGGCCGCCGTCGAGGCCTACACGGCCAGCGGCCCGGCGCGAGACCGAGATCGAGCGCATGAGCGCCGAGCGGGAGAAGACCGGCGTCTTCACCGGCGCGCTACGCCATCAACCCGGTCAACGGCGAGCGGATCCCGATCTGGATCGCCGACTACGTGCTGATGAGCTACGGCACCGGCGCGATCATGGCCGTCCCGGCGCACGACGAGCGCGACTTCGCGTTCGCGCGCGCTTCGACCTGCCGATCCGCCACGTGATCCGCCGGCAGGCGGGGCGGCGCCGCGACGGCGAGGCGTTCGAGGCGCACACCGCCGACGAGGTGATCGTCAACACCGGCGAGTTCACGCGGCACGACCGCGGCCGACGGCGATCGCGGCGATCACCGAGCAGCTGGCCGAGCGCGGGGCATGGGCAAGGCGGCGGTCACCTACCGGCTGCGCGACTGGCTGATCAGCCGCCAGCGCTACTGGGGCGCGCCGATCCCGATCGTCTACTGCGCGGAGCACGGCGCGGAGCCGGTGCCCGAGGACCAGCTGCCGGTGCTGCTGCCCGACGACGTCGACTTCAAGCCGACCGGGCGAGTCGCCGCTGCCAGTCGTACGCGGAGTTCCTGGAGACCACCTGCCCGATCTGCGGCGGCCCGGCGAGCCGCGAGACCGACACGATGGACACGTTCGTCGGCTCGTCGTGGTATTTCCTGCGCTACTGCGTCGCCGCAACGAGCGAGCGCGCCTGGGACCCGGCGGAGGTGCGCCACTGGCTGCCGGTGGATCTGTACATCGGCGGCGCCGAGCACGCGACGCTGCACCTGATGTACGCGCGCTTCTTCGTCAAGGCGCTGCGCGACATGGGGCTGCTGGACTTCGACGAGCCGTTCCTGGCGCTGCGCAACCAGGGGCAGATCCTGGGCGCCGACGGCCAGAGGATGTCCAAGTCGCGCGGCAACGTCATCGCCCCCGACGACTGTCCGGCCGATTCGGCGCGGACACCGTGCGCTGCTACCTGATGTTCATGGGGCCGTGGGACCAGGGCGGGCCGTGGAACCCGCGAGCATCGAGGGCGTGCTCCGCTTCCTGGGCCGCGTCTGGGCGGTGGCCGGGGCAGGACGGCATCCACGGCCGGTGCCGGGGATGCCGGCCCAGACGCCGCCGGCGAGATCCCGCGGAGCGGGGCGGGCCGGATCCAGGAGCTGGCGGCCATCGAGGACGGGCGCCGCGCGCTGAGGCACGCCGCCCATCGGGCCATCAAGGAGGTCGGCGAGGACTACGCCGCGTTCCACTTCAACACGGCGCTCTCCAAGCTGATGGAGCTGACCAACGCGCTCGGCGACGCGCGGGACGCGGGCCTGGCCGGGACCGATGCCTACGCCGAGGGCGTCGACACGCTGCTCCTGCTGCTGGCGCCGATGGCGCCGCACATCACCGAGGAGCTGTGGATGCGGCGCGGCCGGCCGTACAGCATCCACCAGCAGGCGTGGCCGGCCTTCGACCCGGCGCTGGTGGCCGCGGACATGATCGAGCTGCCGGTGCAGGTCGACGGGAAGCTGCGCGACAAGCTGGTGGTGGCGCCCGATACCACCCCCGAGGAGATCGAGCGGCTGGCGCTGGCCAGCGAGCGGGTGCAGGCCTACCTGAAGGGCCGCGCCGCCGCGAAGGTGATCCAGATCCCTGGACGCTGGTGAACGTCGTCACGCCCGGGGAATAGCTGCAGCGCCGGGACGCCGGCGGTAAGCCGCCGGGTAAGGGCCCCTCGCCTAGGCTGCGCCCCTGCCTCCGGGGCCCGGCGTCGAGTGCCCGGACGCCGGACTCCGGACAGCTCTCCCAACCGCGCTCGCCTCCCGCGACGGGGAGGTGCGCCCATGGCCGTCGGGGACCGAATCGCCGTTGCCGCGCTGGCGGCCGCGCTGGTTGCGGTTGGGCTCGGAGCGTGGCTGCTGGTCGCGGGCGGCGCAGCGGCGGAGCCGGCCGTGGACGAGCTGCTCGACCCGTTCGGCTCGGCCGGGGTGCCACGTTCGCCTCTTCGCTGCCGGACCTGGTCGTCATCGACGTCGAGGGCGCAGTGATCAACCCGGGGATCATCGAGCTGCCCGCCGGATCGCGCGTGGCGGATGCCGTTGCGGCGGCTGGCGGGTACGCGCCCGAGGCCGACCTCGTCGCAGCCGCTGCCCAGGTCAACCTGGCGGCGGTGGTGCGCGACGGCCAGCAGGTCGTGGTGCCGCCTCATCGGCGCTCCGGCGGAGGGCGGAGGGTCCGGCAGCGGGGCCACCGGAGGCGCTCGTCGACCTGAACACGGCGAGCCCGGACGCGCGACAGCCTGCCAGGGGGCGGCCGGGTTACGGTGCAGAAGATCGTCCCCGCGGCACGGGCAGAGCAGCCATTCGCGACCCTCGATGAGCTGGTCGCGCGCAAAGGTGATGACGAACGCCCAGCTGGATAAGATCCGCGACCTCGTAAGCCTCGGCTGACGCGCGACGCGGCCTCCCATGGCGACCGGTCTCGCTCTGCCTGCGGCGGTCGCCGGGTTGGCGCTCGGCATCCTGGCCGCGGACGCGGGGGTCGGCATCCTGGCGCTTCCCGCAGGTGCGCTCTCAGCCGGGGTCGCGGGTTGGTGCGTCCTGGTGCGACGCCCCGGTCGCGGCGATCCCCATGGCTCGGGCCTGGTGGTCGGCATTGGCCTGGGCGCGTGGCGTGGCGGCGCGATCGCCCTGCCTTCCGGCCCGGGCAGCGTGCCGGGGCTCGTCGGGCACGGCGAGGTGCGAGTCGTCGGCACGGTCGTCGACGATCCGCGACCCTGGGATCGACGCAGCAGGTCGTGCTCGACGAGCTCAGCCCGGCACGTTCGGGGGCCGGCACGCCCGGTCGCAGGACGCCTGCTGGCCACGGTCCCGCGCTCGGTGCCCCTCGCCGTCGGCGACCGCGTGGCGCTGTCGGCAGAGGTCGAGGCCCCGGCCGCCTTCGATGGCTTCGACTACCCCGCGTACCTGGCGCGGCAGGGAATCGGCGGCCTGGTGCGCGTCCGCGAGGTACGAACGGTCGAGACTTCCGGCCAGCCCGGGACCGGGGGCCATCGCCGCTGCCGCCAGGCGATGGCTGCTCGATGGCCTGAACGAGATGGTGCCCGAGCCCGAGGCGGCGCTCGGAGCGGGGATCCTGCTCGGCGTTCGCAGCAAGCATCGCCCCCGAGATCGCGACCGCGTTCGCCACGGCTGGACTGACCCATGTCGTCGCCATCTCGGGCTGGAACATCGCCATCGTGGCGGCGATCGTCGCCACGCTCGTCCGCCCGCTCGAGGGAGCGCCGGGGCGGTCGCTGGCTGGCGCCGCGCCACGGCCGCCACCGCGATCGTGGGCTACGTGCTCCTCACCGGTGCGTCGCCCTCCGTCGTGAGGGCCGCGCTCATGGCGGGCGCCATGATGGTCGCCCGGCTCGGCGGCTCCCGAGCCCACGCGGCGTCCGCGCTCTGCCTGGCCGCGTTCGTGATGCTCGTGGCTGCGCCGGCCGTGCTGTGGGACGTCGGCTTCCAGCTGTCGGGGCTGGCGACCGGCGGGTTGATCCTCTTCGCGGCCCCGAATCGAGGGGCGGCTCGCCCGATGGCCCGGCTGGCTCCGCGAGCCCGTGGCCCTGACGCTGGCGGCTCAGCTGGCCACGCTGCCGGTCGTGCTCGGGAGCTTCGGGCGCCTCTCGCTCGTGGCGCCGGCCGCGAACGTGGCGGTCGTGCCGCTGGTCCCCATCGTGATGCTCCTGTGCGCCATCGCCGCGCCGATCGGTGCCATCGCGACCGGCCTCCACCTCGATCCGCTGGCCGACGCGGCGCGCTGGGCGGTGGGCGGAACCACGTGGCTGGTGCTGCGGGCAATGATCGTCGCGGGGCAGGCGGCGGCATCGGTCCCGTTCGCGGCGCT
>CAVYRE010000003.1:0-20551 GCA_963770875.1 uncultured Chloroflexia bacterium | reverse complement strand
CGGGCATAGGCGCGGGCGGCGTCGATCGGCAGGGAGTCGAGGTGTCCCCAGGCTCCCAGGCGGCCGAGGTCGACGCTCACGGCGCGGCGCTGGCGAAGCGGTAACGCAGGAAGAGCTCGTTGCCGGACCGATGGACGCTGACCAGCGTCCCCTCGCGGGGGTGGTCGGCCCACGGAGAGCCGCCGGGAATCGGCGCGATCATGGGCAGGGCACCGGTGCCGAGCAGCCGCGCGCCGATCGTCCAGTACAGCTCGTCGATGAGCCCTGCTTCCAGGAACGCGCCGTTCGTGGTCGGGCCGCCCTCGAGGAGGAGCGAGCCGATCCCCCGCTCGGTGAGTCGGGCCGCGATCCAGGCGGGCTGTGGCCTCGCGGTCGGGGCCACCAGGATCTCGGTGCCCGGCGGCTGGTCGGGACGCGGCGCCTGCGCCCCCAGCACCAGGATCCGTCGCTGGTCGGCGTGACCGAACCAGCGGCGGTCGGTCGGCACGGCGCCGCTGCCCCCGATCACGACGGCGATCGGCTGCGGGGATCGCCCCGCGGCCACCCGTCGAGCGGCCAGGTCGGCCGGCAGGTGGGAGTGGAAGTCGTCGGCGCGCAGCGTGCCGACCCCGCTCCCCACCGCGTCGTAGGCGGCGCGGTAGAGCTGCATCAGCCGGCGATCGGCTCGCCCGGAGAGCCCCTCAGTCCGGCCGGCAAGCTGCGCCCGGCCATCGATGCTGGTGACCATGTTCACGCCGACCAGCGGCCGTCCCTCGGGCGGCGCCGGGAGCGCAAACCCGGCGAGGGCCTCGTCGAGGTCGAGATCGGCGGCTGGATCGGGCCAGAGTCGGTCGACGGTGAATGACGGCATGCGGCGATGGTACCCGCCCATCGGTCAGTCGAAGATGCGCTCCAGGTGCCAGGTGCCGCGCATCTCGTCGAGGTAGACGGTGCAGAGCAGCCCGTCGCGCGTGACGAGCTTGAAGTAGGCGCGCGCGGTCGGCTCGCGCCACCAGTCGTCGTCGACCCGCCAGCGGTTGCAGATCCCCACCTCGCCGTGCGTCTCGCCGTCGAGGCGCAGGCGCAGCGGGGTGCCGGCGTCATCGGTCTCGACCTGGATGAGGGGATGGTCGAGGTAGAGGCGCGTCACAGCTCCACCAGCCTGGCCCGATGTTCAGGCAGCGACGCGGCCGGCCGCTCGTGGCTGGCCCGCCAGAGGCGGCCCTCCCCGAAGCGCATCGTCAGCCGTTCCAGCGACCAGCGCAGCTCCTCCCAGCGCCCGACCCGCGCCTCGAAGGCCGGCAGCTGCCTGGTTGCCGGGTCTGCCAGGTGGTCGAAGGCAAGGCAGATCCCGATGATGCGTGGCTCTTCCTCCGCCTGCTGCCTGGCGCGGCTGGCCTGCTCGAGGCGACCGATCAGGAGGCGTGCGATCCAGTCCGGCTCGAGGGTCGGTTCGGGGAGCGCCAGCTCCAAGGTGAGTGAGGGCGCGTCTTCGAGCCTTAGGGCGAGGCGCGCTCGGCCGGGCGCCAGGTGGCGGGCGCGCAGCGCGTCGCACAGCTCGGCCACGAGGCGGCGCAGGGAGAGGGCGATCTCGGTGGTCCCCTGTGCCGGCGGCTCGAAGGCGGCGTTGGCGTTCAGGCGCTCCGGGCGGCGGCGCGGGATCAGTGGCCGCGGGTCGTGGCCGCGGGCGAGGGCCTGAAGTCGTTCGCCGGCCAGCCCGAACTGGGCGCCGACCGCGGAGCGAGGGAGCGCGGCCAGCTGCCCCATGCTGGTCAGCCCGAAGAGGGCGAAACGGGCGCGCGTCTCCGGGTCGGCGGGCAGCAGGTCGAGGGAGAGTGGGGCCAACTCCCCGGCACCGATCACGCGGAAGGCTGCCGGCGCGTCAGCTCGCTCGGGGCGCGCCAGTCGCGCCGCCAGGACTGCCAGCCAGCGGTTGTCCCCGACTCCCGCCTTGCACGGGGAGCGGAGCCACCCCGCGCGCCAGCGCCACCGCCCGCGCGGCGATCCGGCGCTCCTCGCCGAGCAGCGGCCCCAGGCCCGTGATGTCGAGCAGCGCCACTCCCCGATCAACCGCCTCGATCCGCGGGGAGAGGTCGTCGAGGCGATCCAGCATGGCGTCGAAGGTGGCCGGATCCCCGTCCGCCGCACGGAGCGCCGGCCAGACCAGCGCGAGGAGGCGAGTCACCGGACAGCCTCCCCTTCTCGTGTGCGCTGAGCGCACGTAACCGCCAAGTTGCGCTCGCCGCGGCCCCTTTCTTGGCCAGCGTGCCCGCTGGGCGCACAAGGCAGCCACTTTCGGGCGGCAGAACGCCGCTTCTCGGTCGTTACGCCCGCTGGGTGCAAATTGCCGCGCATCGCGGAGCGTCAGGCGGAGATGACGCGAAGGGCGGGCTGCTGCTCGACCGCCTCGCCGGGGACCTCGCGCGGAGCGGCGGCGGAGCGCAGGAGCGGGTCGATCCGGCGCCCCTCCCCGAACCACAGGTCCAGCTCGGCGCGGCCGCCGGCCAGCGCCCAGCGGTGGCGGGTCACGGTCGCCTCGACCCGCTGCCCGACCAGGTCCTGCCCCACCGCCAGCCAGGCGCGGCGCGCCAGCGCCACGCGAACCCCGGCTACGCGGGCCGCCGCCTCGCGACCAGCAGCCCCCGCAAGCAGCAGGCCCGTGCCACCGGCGCGCAGCAGCAGGTCGGCGAGGCGATCGAGGCCGCGGGGCGGTGGGGCATCGGCGAGGTCCAGGACGAGGAGGTCGAGGAGGCGGGTGCGGGCCAGCCAGCCGGCCAGCTCCACCGCCTCGGCGGGGTCGGCGGGGCGAACGACCAGCAGCCATTCCAGCGCGACGCCGAGCCGGGCCGCGGTCGCCGGGTCGAAGCGACCGGCGGGATCGAGCCAGGCGACCAGTCCCCCGTTGGCCTGGCAGGCGGCCAGCGATCCGAGCGCCAGGCTGGTGGCGCCGCCACCGATCGGGGCATCGAGCAGGGTCAGGGCGCCGCGCGGCCAGCCGCCGCTGCGCAGCGCCGCGTCGAGCGACGGATGCCCGGTGGGAAGCGGGTCGGCGGCGACCATCGGGCCAGGGTCCGTGCCCTGCCGCAGACCATGCGAGCGCAGCGCTTCGAGGAGCTCGGGGAGGGGTCGGACGGGCCGGGCGGCATCGGTCATGGCCCAACCGATGATAGAACAGATGTTCTAGTTTGTGAAGCCCCCAAAGGGCGCTGATATACTGCCTCGGCCCGTGGGGATGTAGCTCAGCTGGGAGAGCACTGCGTTCGCATCGCAGGGGTCAGGGGTTCGAGTCCCCTCATCTCCACCACTTCTTCCCGCTGATAGCCGCGCTTAATTCCCGCTGCGCGGCCTATACAACTCGGCGCTTGCCAGCATGCCTGTCGGAGCGCTACCACCCGCCATCAGCACGCTGCCATCGTCAAGCAACGTGGCTGTGTGATCGGTGCGCCCCTCAAGCATGCTCGCGGTGGCACTCCAGGATCCAGTCCTGGGTCGTAAAGCTCCTCGCCACCGCTGCCGCGCTGCTTCTCCCCACCTGCCACCAGCACGCGCCGTCGTCAAGCAGCGCGGGTCGTCCAGGTGTCGCCATTCAGCTCTCGAGCCGCTGTCCAGACCCGGTGCGGGGTCGTACACGCCGCGGTGCCCTCCGGATCGATGCCGATCTGCCACCCAACACCTGCACCCTGCCGTCGGAGCTGCGTGGCGGTGTGCCCGGCGTGGTCCGCGACCAGCTTGCCGGTGGCGGTCCACGAACCGGTGCTCGGGCCGTCCAGCTCGGCTGACGGGAGCTGAGGGCCGCTGCTGCCGTTGCGACCGGCCACCAGCACCCTGCCATCCGGCAGCAGTGTGGCACGTGTGTTCGGCGCGGGCCTCCATCATGGTCCCGTGACGGTCCAGGTCCCGTGGCGAGGTCGGACAGCTCGGCGGTGGCCAGCGAGCCAGGGCTGCCACTGCCGCCGACTGCCGCCTGCCACGAGCACCTTGCCGTTGGGCCAGCAGGGTGGCGGTATGGTGGGCGCGCGCCTCGATCATGGGTCCCGTTGCGATCCATGAGCCACTGGCGGAGTCGTACAGCTCGGCGGTGGCCAGCGCATTGACGCTGGTTTCACTGATGCTGTCCGCACCACCCGCCACGAGCACCTTGCCATCAGCCAGGAGCGTGGCGGTGTGAAGGATGCGGACCCCAGTCATGCTCCCGGTGGCGGTCCACGATCGACTGGTGGGGTCGTACAGCTCCGTGGTTGCCAGAAGCGCGCTCGGCCGGTTCCGCCGCCGCCCGCCACCAGTACCCTGCCATCGGATAGCAGCGTGGCGGTCTGGTTGGCGCGGGCCTCGATCATGGTCCCAGTTGCGGTCCAGGATGCCTGCACGCACCACCGGACTTGGTGAGGCTGCATTCGACGCCTTCGCTGAGGACGAAGGCCTGGCCGATGACGGGCTCGCCGACGCATCAACGATCACCGGCAGCTTGACGAGGCCGGACCCGACCAGGACCGCTCCGCCGATGGCCAGTGCCAGCAGCAGGGTGACGGCAATCAGGACCCAGGCCCCCCTCCGGCGAGTGGTCGGCGCTGCGGCCATGGCTCGCTCCTGGATCTCATACCAGAGGTCGGGCGCCGACGCTGAGTCGAGCGCCTTGAAACGGCCGTGCAGATCGGTCATCGCTCATCACCCAGCAGGACGCGGAGGCGCTTCCGACCTCGGCTCAGGTGAGCGCGGACCGCAAGCGGATTGATGCCGGTGCGGCGCGCGATCTCGCGCACCGGGCAGTCGGCGTAGTAATGCAGCACGATCACCGCGCGCTGCTGCGGGGTCAGCCCCGCGAGTGCGTCGAGCAGCTGATGATCGGGGTGCGCATCGTGAACCGCGCCGTTCGGGCACCGGTGCAGGGAGAGGCCGGATCGGCGCTTGAGGTCACCCTTGGCGAGGCGAAAGGCGGAGCGCCACACCCAAGCCTGCACGTTGCGAATCGCCGAGCCGCGGCGCAAGGCCTGGGCGAACGCCTCGGCGACGGCGTCGGAGGCAACGTTCTCGTCCCCGGCGAAGGCATAGAGCGCACGCCACAGGCGATCGCCGTCCTGGCGGTAGACCGCCTCGACCGCTTCGGATGCCGCAATGGGAGCCACGAGCGTCGCCACTATGCCCGTACAGGGACCGATCGGCTCCGAAAGGTGACACGCCCGCATCGGCCGCTCGCGCGGAGGTGCTCGCACGTCCGAGGTTGCAGGCCGGGTTGACAATGGACTGCATGGCAAACCCAAAGGGCAACAAGGCGCAGGACTCCACGCGGCTGGCGGGCGTCTGGCCCGACCCGCCCGTCGACGAGGCGGGCTCCCCGGTCAGGACGATCCCGAACAAGGTCTACCTGCGCGAGCTGACGACGCTCCAGGTCGAGCTCGTCAAGCTCCAGGAGTGGATCAAGCACGCCGGGCTCAAGGTGGTCGTCGTCTTCGAGGGGCGGGACGCGGCGGGCAAGGGCGGGGCGATCAAGACCATCATGCTGCGCCTGAACCCGCGCTACGCCCGGATCGCAGCCCTCGCCGCCCCGACGGACCAGGAGCGGAGCGAGTGGTATTTCCAGCGCTACGCCGCGCACCTGCCGAGCGCCGGAGAGATGGTCCTCTTCGATCGCAGCTGGTACAACCGGGCGGGCGTAGAGCGGGTGATGGGGTTCTGCACCGAAGAGGAATACCAGGAGTTCCTGCGCTCGTGCCCGGAATACGAACGGATGCTGATCCGCTCAGGAATCATCCTGGTCAAATACTGGTTCAGCGTCAGCGACGACGAGCAGGAGCGCCGATTCCAGAGCCGCATCGAGGATCCCAGCAAGCGCTGGAAGCTGAGCCCCATGGACCTCGCGTCCCGGACACGCTGGGTGGAGTACTCCAAGGCGAAGGACGAGATGTTCGCCCACACCGACATCAAGCAGGCGCCGTGGTACGTCGTCAACGCCGACAACAAGAAGCGGGCGCGGCTGAACGTGATCCACCACCTGCTCAGCCTGATTCCGTATGAGGACCTGACGCCGGAGCCGATCGTGCTCCCACCGCGCGAGCCCGATACCGGCTACATCCGCCCGCCGATCAGCGACCAGACCTTCGTCCCGGAGGTCTACTAGGAAGGTCGCCTGCCGCCCATTGCTCCGGCTTCCTCATGTAGAGCAGGCCACTTCTCGAGCGCGGCCGACAGCTCGGGGTGTTCCTTTCTGGCCTCCGCGAGGGGCACCCCGCGGACGGCGGCATCGAAGGCCTGGCGGATGGCGCGGGCACCGGCCGCGGCCCCCAGAGGATGGCCGTGCACACCGCCGCCCGCCGCCAGGGCGACGTCGATCCCCAGGTCGGCGACCAGGCGCGGCACCATCCCGGCGTGGAGCCCGCCGCCCGCCACCGGCAGCGATCGCCGCATCCCGAACCACGGGTCGGTGAGCGCGTGGCCGACCTGCTGCGCGTCGGCGCGCGAGAAGGGCAGCGTGCCGAGGTGGCTCGGGTAGATCTCCAGGTCGGCGCCGGCCAGCCGGGGCAGCGTGCCGAGCACGAGGTGCGGGCTCATCCCCGACCATGGGGCGCCGGAGAGGGCACCGGTAAAGGCGAGGTGGGCCATGATCGGCACCCCGATCGTCGGGTCGTCGGCCAGCATCGAGACGGCCGAGACGCCCACCGTCCAGGCGTTGACGAGGAGCGCGGAGGCGCCGGCCTCGACGGCCGCGTGCGCGTTGGCGAGCAGGCGGTCGGGCCGGTCGGTGATGTTCACGAAATAGAGCGTCCGATGGCCCGTCTCCTCGTACGCCGCGGTCGCGGCGCGAGCGGTCAGGCGCACCCGGTCAAGGAAGTCGCTCCACGGCTGTGAGACGACCTTCTCGTCGTCCTTGACCGCGTCCGAGCCACCGATGGCCGACTCGTGGAAGACCGCGGCGCTCTCGCTCGGGGTCAGGCCGATCGCGGGCTTCAGGATCGTCACCAGCAGCGGCCGATCCGGGGCGTCGACCAGCTCGCGAATCCGATCGAGCCCAACGGCGGGGCCCTTGAAGGCGGAGACGAACGGCTCCGGCAGCGCCAGGTCGATCAGCTTGAGGTCGCGCCACGACGCGCACTCGCCGTACACCGTGGCGAGGAGGAGCGGGATCTGGTTGCTCGTGTTGTGGGTCGGGTAGGCGATCTCCATGCCCCAGGCCGGCGCGTCCAGGTCGGTGATCTCCCAGGTCTTCAGGACCCGACCGGCGTGGCGGCGTCGAATGAGATCCGTCTCGCCCGCCAGGTCGACCCACGCGCCGCTCGACTGCAGCTCGGCCAGGCTGCGTGCGTAACCGTTGACATCGGTCCCAGCGACGGCGCGGGCCTGGTAGGTCGCGACGACGAATTGGCCGCGGTCGATGCTCTCGGCGGAGCTCACTCGGCCCCGCCCGCCTTCGCGGCGTCGAGTGCGTCCATCTTCGCCACTTTGCGGGCCGAGTCTCCGCCCTGGAACTCGGACGCAAGCCAATGGTCGACCAGCAGGTCGGCCACCTCGGGCGGTACCACGCGCGACCCGAGGCAGAGCACCTGGGCGTTGTTGGACTTCCGCGCCCGCTCGGCGGAGTAGGGGTCGGCGACGTTCGCGGCGCGGACGCCGGGCACCTTGTTCGCGGTGATCGCCATCCCGATCCCCGTGCCGCAGACGAGGATCGCGCGCTCGAACCGCTCGGCGGCGACCTCGCGCGCCACTACCACCGCGACGTCGGGGTAGTCGCTCGGCGTCGTGTCGGCGACGCCGTAATCGACGACTTCGTGGCCGAGCCCGATGAGGTGGGCCTTGACCGATTCTTTCAACGGGAAGCCGAGATGATCGGCCCCGACGGCGATCTTCATGTGCGTGCTCCCTGCCGGATCGATCCGGCGCTTGCGATTCGGGCGAAGTTGACCGGGTCGAGCGCGAAGCGCCCCACGAAGAGCCCGCCGACGCCGGGCTCCTCGAGCAACCTCGGTGCCGCGTCGATGTCCACGCTGCCGCCGTACAGGATCGGCACCTCCGCGCCGCCCGGACGTTCGGCGAGCCACGACCCCAGCGCGCGGTGCACCGCACCCACCTCCTCGGGAGGCGCGGCGACGGCACCGACCCCGATCGCCCACACCGGCTCATAGGCGACGACGACCCGAGCGAGGTCTGACACGGGAATGGAGGAGAGGCAGCGGCCGAGGTCGTCGATCAGCAAGGAAAACGTCGCGCCCAGCTCGCCACGCTGCCGCTCACCCAGGCAGATGATCGGTCGCATCCCCCAGCGCAGCGCCGCCGCCGCCTTGGCGGAGATCAGCTCCGGCGCCTCGCCGTAGTCGTGCCGCCGCTCGGAGTGTCCGACCTCCACGTAGCGGCAGCCGAGGTCGGCCAGCATCGGCGCCGAGATGTCGCCGGTATGCGCCCCGGCATCCTCGGCATCCACGTCCTGCGCGCCCCAGGCGATCGGCGTGTCGCGGAGCCGCTCACGGGCGACCCAGATCGAGGTGTACGGCGGCAGGACGAAGAGGTCGCGGTCGTCGAGCTGACGCACCAGCGGCAGGAGCTCACGGAACCAGCGATCGGCCTCGGAGGAGGTCAGGTTCATCTTCCAGCTGGTCCCGATCAGGGGTCGCATCGGCGCCACGACGATAGCATCCGGCCGCCTGGTCGAGGAGGAACTCCCGAAGGGGATCGCGGAGCCGGGGCTCACCCGTGACCTGAAGCGGCCTCGCTCATGTTGGGAGGCGGGAGGACCGGCACCGGACCCTCGTACCATTGCCGTCGGTCGAGCGCCCTCCCACCCTTGGATCAAGAGATCGTCGCAGGCGACTCGTGTTCGCACCCGCGGGGCACCCTCGTCGAGTGGTGGCAACGAGGGAGGGAGGATTATTGGGCCGCAGCTCGCGTTCCCCGGTGGCTGAGACTCCCGCCGCGTCACGTCGACGTCCCGGCCCCAAGGCCAGCGCGCCAGCTTCCCGCTCGCCCCGTGCCCTGACGAGCAATCCGGCCTTTGCGGCCTTCGTCGCTCTCGTCGCCGACGCGCCGGTGGTCGGGTTCGTCAAGGACCTGGAGGGCCGCTATCTCTACGCGAACCGTCACCTGCTCAGCACGGTCTTCGCGGAATTGCAGTCCGATTGGCGCGACAGGACCGACGCCGAGATCTGGCCGGCGGAATTGGCGGCGCTCGTTCGTCAGACCGACGACGCCGCGGTTGCGGGCAGCTCCCTGCCCGCGTTCAGCCAGGTCATGCCGGTGGGCGGCCAGCTGCACACCTTCCTCGTGGTCAAGCTCCCCATCGTGCTCGACGATGGGCGCCTGTTCCTCGGCGGGATCGGTGTCGACCAGACCGATGCGGTGCGGACCAGCGCGGAGCGCAACCTCCTGGCCACCGTGGTCGAGCAGGTGGCCGAGTCGGTGATCGTCGCCGACCTCGACGCTCGGATCACGTACGTCAACCCTGCCTTCGAGCGGGTGAGTGGCTACCGGCGCGAGGAGGTCCTCGGAAAGAACCCGCGCCTTCTCAACAGCGGCGTGCAGCCGCGCAGCTTCTACGAATCGATGTGGGCGGCACTCTCGAACGGTGCGCCGTGGGTGTCCGATTTCGTGAACCGCCGCAAGGACGGCTCGCTGTACACCGAGGAGGCGGTCATCTCCCCGATCCACGACGCCGCCGGTGCCATGACCGGCTACGTCGCGGTGAAGCGGGACGTGACGCGTGAGCGCGAGATCGAGGACCGTTCGCGGCGACTCGGTCGCGAGCGAGCGCTGATCGCCGAGACGCTGAGCGGCCTCCATCCGGGTGATGCACCCGAGGCCACGGCGCAGGCGATCTGCCGCCAAGTGCTCAACCTGTCAGGGATTGTCGCCGCGCAGCTTTTCATCTTCGAGCTCGACAGCCGCGCGGTGACGATCGGCTTTGCCATCGCCGGCCGGCCGGACCCGGCGCTGCGCCGGCTGCCGTCCGTTCCAAGCAAGGACCTCCGAGGCCGAGCCGCCCAGGGCCCGTGGATCCAGCCGTGGTCGGCACGGCCGGGTGATCCGTACTACGAGGACCTGAAGCACCTCGGCGACCATCTCGTCGCCTCCGCGCCGGTGCGATCCAACAACGACCTGATCGGACTGCTGGTGATCGACGGCGCTCCGTCCGTTGACCAGGCGAGGCTGGCGGAGTCCCTTGCCGCGCTGGTGGAGTTTGCCGACCTCGCCGGCATGCTGATCAGCCGCGACGTCGCCGACCGGACCGACCCCGGCAGCGCGCGGACGGAGATCCAGGGAGTGATCGATGGCGATGCCTTCGAACCGGTCTTCCAGCCGATCGTCGACATCGAGAGCGGCCTTGCCGTCGGGTACGAGGCGCTCACACGCTTCTCCGACGGCGTCAGCGCCGAGGTCCGCTTCTCGGAGGCCACCGCCGTCGGGCTCGGGCTCGAGCTCGAGATGGCGACCCTCCAATCGGCGTGGGCAGCCGCGAAGGCGCTGCCCAAGACGGCCTGGGTGAGCCTGAACGTCTCGCCGGCGTTGATCCTGGCCGGGCTCCCGCTTCGCTCGCTCCTGCGCGGGAAGCGCCGTGAGGTCGTGCTCGAAGTGACAGAGCACGCCGCCATCGACGACTATGGAGCCCTGCGTGCGGCAATCTCCGACCTCGGCCCGGATACCGAACTGGCGGTCGATGATGCCGGGGCCGGCTTCTCCAGCCTGCGGCACATCCTCGAGCTGAAGCCGGCGTACGTGAAGCTCGATCGGTGGCTCGTCGCTGGACTGCACTCGGACACCGCCCGTCAGGCGATGATCGTCGGGCTGCATCATTTCACGCGCACTACCGGATGCCACCTCATCGCCGAGGGCGTCGAGTCGGAGGGGGAGCTGGCGGTACTCCGGGCGATGGGGATCAGCCTGGGCCAGGGCTACCTGCTCGGCCGGCCGAGGTCAGCCGCGGCTGCCCGAGGTGGGGCAACCTCGGCCTGACTCGGTTCCTCCGTGATCGATGCGGGATCCACCTCGCAGCGGTTGCGCCCACCCGCCTTGGCACGGTAGAGGGCCGCATCGGCGCGGGCCACCCAGCCGTCGTCATCCTCGGCCAGCGAACCCTCGGAGACGGTGGCGACCCCGATCGAGATCGTCAGTCGACCGGATGGTCGACTGACGGGGTTCGGAACGGCAAGGTCTTCGACCGCGAGGCGGATTCGCTCGGCTGCGAGCAAGGCCTCGCGAGGCTCCTTGAGGAGCATCACCACGACGAACTCCTCGCCGCCATAACGATAGGCAGAGTCACCGGGCCGCAGGACCTTCGTGATGGCGTCCGCGGTGAGGCGCAGCACGCGGTCCCCTTCGACGTGGCCGCGCGCGTCGTTGATCGCCTTGAACCTATCGAGGTCGAGCATCAGCAGGCCGTAGTGCTGCTGATGCCGCTTGACACGTGACCGGACAACGCCAAGGTCCTGGTTCAGGCCCAATCGGTTCTTGAGGCCGGTCAGCTCGTCGGTCATGGCCGACTGCTCGAGTCGTGTATTGAGGCGATCCAGGCGGACCTGGTCGCGGCGCGCCCGGCGGTTGAGGGCGCGAATGCTCTGGATCTGGGTGAAGCTCTCCACGCGCGCCCGCAGACTCGTGACGTGGCCGAACTGGCTCACGGTCATCGCGACGGCCAGCAGCGCAATGAGGTTGTAGCGATCGCTGGCCAGGACTGAGTCGACGGGCGCAGCCCAGCTCGCAGCGAACACCAGCGCTGCGTGGACCCCAAGCCACGTGACGTGGATCCATGTCGCCCAGGGTATGACCAGGGCAACCACCATGGGAAGCATCAGCAGGTAGCCGGCCGCCAGCAACCCGAGGTCAGGGTGCTGCGCACCCACCGCCGCGCTCGCGGCATCGACGACGAACAGGACGGCAAATACCAGGGCCTCCGCGTGCCGGCGGCCGAAGGTGGCGACGGCCACGTATCCGGCCACGGCCACCGCCGCGACCGAGAGGTTGAGTCCAACCGCGAGCACGGCGGCATCGGGATGGACGAGTGCCAGCCCACCGGCGTTGAGCACGGCGGCGCCCACGACGAGCACCATCCCGTACCGAGCCGAGTCCCGCATCCGTCGCCGCTGCGAGGCGCGGAACCGAGGAGTCGCCGCGATCGCGAAGAAGCGCGACCAGGGAACGCGTCCTGCCTCGGGCGGTTCGGGCGTTGACGACCCTCCGGCTACGGCGCGGGCGACATCCCCGGCAGGGTGAATTCGCCTTCCGTGACCTGCGCGTCGGGCGGCGGGCTGACCGTGACCGCCTCGTCGAAGTTGCTGAAGGTGAGGGTCACGCTGAAGGTGCCCAGCGTGTCGCTCGCGACATCGGTCGAGACGGATGTCAGCCACAGCTTCTCGCGATCGAAGAGCAGGTTCAGCACCAGCGCGTCGCCAAAGACGGTCGAGGGATCCATCGACGCGACGGCTCCGGCGTCCTTCATGAGGCTCGACGGGATCGAGACGCTGACCTGGTAGCACTGGCGGTCGCCGCAGGCCACGTCGGCCAGCTTCTTGGTCTCCACGCCATCCTTGGCCAGGAAGTCCTTGACCTTCTTGACCATCGAGGCGGTATCGATGGAGGCGGTCGGCGCGAAGCTTGCTCCGGCGATATCGCTGCTCGACATGTGCGAATACTTGTCGCCGCTCATGCTCGTCTTGACCCACAGGTCCTTTCCGATCAGCACGACGTCGCCGGACAGGCCCAGGAAGGCAGGGACGGCGAAGCTGAGGTGGGCAAGTTTCCCGCCGATGTCCACATCGGCCTCAAGGCTGGTCGACTTCAGGTCGACCGTGCCCCCGGTCGCGGACATCTTGAAGGAGCCGTCGAGGGCGAGCGACACGTGGAAGCTCTTGAGGCTGGTCGTTGCCGTCAGCCCCTGAGTGATGATGTCGGTCGGACTGGCGATCGCCGGTGAACCCTGGCAGGCGGCCAGGACGGTGATCATCAAGGCCATGGCGGGTGCGAGTCTGCGGAGCACGGGTGGCCCCTCCCTGTTCTGAATTGCAAGCAGGATACGCGGTCGCGCGGCCGCCCGCGCTACACCGATGGTCCTGTACCGTTGGGCCGATGCGCCGCGTGTCGGGAACCGTGCTGATCGCCGCCTCGCCGGCGGAGGTGTATGCGTTCCTGTCCGAGCCCACGAACGTGCCGCGCTGGCAGACGGGGGTGGTCTCGTCGCAACGAACCTCCCCGCCACCCACCGTGGCTGGCTCGACGGGAAGGGTCGTGCTGGAGGTGATGGGGCAGCGGGTCACCGCCGACACCACCGTCCTGGAGGCCGTCCCGGATCAGCGCCTCGCCCTGACCACGAGCGTCAGCGGCATGTCGGTGATCGGGTCGCTGGACCTGGTCGCTGCCGAGGGCGGGACGAAGCTCACCTTCAGCTCGGAGGTGAAGGCCGACAGCATCTTCATGGCCCCGCTCGAGCGCATGGTCACCGATGCCATCGAAAAGGACATGGAGGCCAGCCTGACCCGGCTCAAGGCAGCGCTGGCGGCGGACCAGCACGGCCCAGGGGCCTGACCGATCGCCAGTCCGGGATCCTCGCCGCCAGAGAACAGCCTGGACGTCGCCCTGCGACGCGCAACGCTCCGGGACGCGGAGATGGTGGCCGAGGTCTACCTCCGGTCCTTCCAGGGCGCGTATCGGTTCCCGATGGCGCACACGGACGCGCAAGTCCGGACCTGGATCCGCGACGTCGTCATCCCCGCCCGCGAGACGTGGGCAGCGGTCACTGCCGACGGCTCGATCGTCGGGATGATGGTCCTGGACGGCCCTGAGCTCGATCAGCTCTACATCGCCCCGGGCTGGACGGGCCGGGGGATCGGCGGCCGGCTCGTGGAGCTCGCCCAGGGGCTCCGGCCGGGCGGACTGTCGCTCTTCACGTTCCAGGTCAACCATGGGGCCTGCCGGTTCTACGAGCGTCACGGATTCGTCCTCGTGGACGAGACCGATGGCGCCCGCAACGAGGAGCGGCAGCCTGACGTCCGCTACACGTGGCCCGGACGGGCCGCCGAATCGCCTGCCTGAGGGCCGGCAGGCCGGCTGATATACTCCCGCCCGAACGCGATGACGCGGGAGCAGTAGGCGTCCGCCTCGATCCGCAGCGAGCCGGGATGGTGCAAGCCGGCGATCGGAGAGGCCCCGAACTCGCCCGCCGAGCAGCCGCCAACAGCGGCCGGGATGGCGTCCGATAGCAGCGCCGATGAGTGGACCGACGTGGGGTTGTAGCTCAGCTGGGAGAGCACCTGCATGGCATGCAGGGGGTCGGGGGTTCGAGTCCCCCCAGCTCCACCAACCCAATCGGTCAAGTCAGCGTGGTACCGCGAAGGCCCCCCTTCGTCCTGACGAGGCGGGGGCTTTGTCATACCCACGGCAGGAGTGACCGCAATGACGCTCAGCGAGGCAGAGGCGCGCACCGCGATCGACGGACGACGCTGGACGCTGCGCCCCGCCCGGCCCACCGACGCCCGGCCGCTGGCCACCCTCTTCGCCGCCGTGCGCCGCGAGGGGCGCTGGCTGGTGACGCCGGCAACCGCGGTGAGCGAGCCGTCGGAGGCCTTCTACATCGGCGAGATGATCCGCGAGCCGCAGAGCCTGGCGCTCGTGGCCGAGGCGGAGGGCGAGGTGGTCGGCAACGTGCTGGTGAGCGTCGAGCGGAGCATCGTGAGCGACCACGTCGGCGTGCTCTCGATCTGCGTGGCCGACGGTTGGCGCGACGTGGGAATCGGCTCGGCGCTCGTCGCGGCGGCGCTCGACTGGTCGCGCCAGCGCGGCCTGGCCAAGGTGGCGCTCGGCGTCTTCCCGGACAACGACCGGGCGATCGCCGTGTACGAGCACGCCGGGTTCGTGCGCGAGGGGCTGCGTCGCCGCCAGTACCGCGTCCCGGGGGGCACCTTCCGAGACGAGGTGCTGATGGCGTGGTTCCCGCCCGAGCCATCGGGAGGGCCGCAATCGTGACGCCCACCACCGAGCGGGGCCGGAGCTTCGACGCCTGGGCCGAGGAGTACGACCGCTATCGCCCCACGTACCCCGACGCGCTGTTCACCCTGATCGCCCGCGAGCTGGGCCTTCCGGAGCGGCCGGAGGTCGCGGACCTGGGCGCGGGGACGGGCCGCGCGAGCCTGGCCATGGCGACGCTCGGGTGGCAGGTCACCGCGGTCGAGCCGGGAGGGCCGATGCTCGAGCAGCTGGTGGCCCGGGCAACCAGCCTCGGGCTGGCCGTGGACACGGACCAGGCGACCGCGGAGCAGACCGCGCTCCCGTCGGCGTCCGTCGACCTGGCGACCGCGGCACAGGCCTTCCACTGGTTCGACAAGCCCGCCGCGCTGGCCGAGATGGCACGCATCGTGCGGCCCGGCGGCGGGATCGCCCTCTTCTGGAACGTGCGCGACGAGGATCGATCGCCGTTCGTATCCGACTATCACCGCATCCTGGAGCGGTACGGCGGCGTGGCGGAGGGCAAGTACCTCCAGGCCGGCCGCGCGTCCGGACGCTCCGGCACCCGAGGGGCCCTCGTAGGGGCCGCCAGCTTCGAGGCACCGCACCTGCATGAGCTGCACCATGAGCTGCCGGCCTCGGCGTCGGCGTTTATCGGCATGGCCTTCACCGCGTCGTACATCCGTGCCCTCGAGCCGGCCGCGCAGGAGCACTTCCGGGCGGAGGCGCTGGATCTGCTGGCGCAGCACGGGCATCACGGTGACGAGCCGTTCACCGTCCCGTATCGAATCGACCTGTGGACCGCACGAAGGAGCGCCCCATGACGACGGACCATCCCGCCCGCCCGGCGGCCACCGAGCGGTTCGATCCGCGGACCTACGAGTCGCGCTGGCGCGAGCGCTGGGCGGCCGACGACCTGTATCGGGCCGACGACGCCGACCCGCGCGAGAAGCACTACCTGCTGACCATGTACCCGTACCCGTCGGGCGACCTGCACATCGGCCACTGGTATGCCGCCACCGGGCCCGACATCGTGGCCCGCATGCGCCGCATGCAGGGCTTCAACGTGATGTTCCCGATGGGCTTCGACTCCTTCGGCCTGCCGGCCGAGAACGCGGCGATCGACCGCGGCGCGCACCCCATGGAGTGGACCGCCGCCAACATCGATCGGATGCGGGTCCAGTTCCGCTCGATGGGCTGCATGTTCGACTGGAGCCGCGAGGTGGTGACCAGCGACCCGAGCTACTACCGCTGGACGCAGTGGCTCTTCGTCCAGTTCTTCAAAGCCGGCCTCGCCTATCGGGCCATGGCGCCGGTCGACTGGTGCCCCAAGGACCAGGTGACGCTGGCGCGCGAGCAGGTCGAGGGCGCCGATCGCCACTGCTGGCGCTGCGGGACCCCGGTCATCAAGCGCGACCTGGAGCAGTGGTTCTTCCGGACCACGCGCTACGCGGACGAGCTGCTCGACTTCAGCCAGATCGACTGGCCGGAGCCGATCCGCCTGATGCAGACCAACTGGATCGGTCGCAGCGAGGGCGCCGAGATCGACTTCGCGGTCGAGGCCGATGGCGTGGCGCCGATCCGCGTCTTCACCACGCGTCCCGACACGATCTTCGGGGCGACCTTCATGGTGCTCGCCCCCGAGCACGCCGCTGTTGCGGCGTTGACCACGCCCGAGCACGCCGCCGAGGTGGCGAGCTACACGGCCGCGGCCCGCCGCGAGACCGAGATCGAGCGGATGAGCGCCGAGCGCGACAAGGCGGGAGTCTTCATCGGCGCGTACGCGGTCAACCCGATGACCGAGGAGCGGATCCCGATCTGGATCGCCGACTACGTGCTGCCCGGCTACGGGACCGGCGCGATCATGGGCGTTCCGGCGCACGACGAGCGCGACTTCGCCTTCGCGACGCGCTACGACCTGCCGATCCGCTACGTGGTCCTGCCGCCGGGCGGCGCGGCGCCGGAGGGCAAGGCGTTCGTGGCGCACACAGCGGACGAGGTGCTGGTCGACTCCGGCGACTTCAGCGGCATGACCGCGGCCGACGGGATCGCGGCGATCACCGAGGAGCTGGCCGAGCGGGGCCAGGGGTCATCGGCGATCACCTACAAGATCCGCGACTGGCTGGTGAGCCGGCAACGCTACTGGGGCGCCCCCATCCCGATCGTCTACTGCCCCGAGCACGGCGCGCAGCCGGTGCCGGAGGACATGCTGCCGGTGCTGCTGCCGTTCGACGTCGACTTTGCGCCGACCGGGGTGAGCCCGCTCCAGTCGAACGAGGAGTTCCTCACGGCCAGCTGCCCGGTCTGCGCCGGCCCCGCGCGCCGCGAGACCGACACGATGGACACGTTCGTCGATTCGGCCTGGTACTTCCTGCGCTACTGCTCCCCGAAGGAGAACGGCTTCGCCTGGGACCCGGCGACGGTCCGCCACTGGATGCCGGTCGACCTGTATACCGGCGGCGCCGAGCACGCGGTGCTGCACCTGATGTACGCCCGCTTCTTCGTGAAGGCGCTGCGCGACATGGGGCTGCTTCCCTTCGACGAGCCGTTCCTGGCGCTGCGCAACCAGGGGCAGATCCTGGGCGCCGACCACCAGCGCATGAGCAAGTCGCGCGGCAACGTGGTGAACCCCGACGACCTGACCGGCCGGTTCGGCTCGGACACGGTGCGCTGCTTCCTGATGTTCATCGGGCCGTGGGACCAGGGCGGTCCGTGGAACCCGTCGAGCATCGAGGGAGTGCATCGGTTCCTGGGACGGGTCTGGGCAGCGGCGCAGGCGAGTGGGGGGCACCCGCGGTCGGTGCCCGGGATGCCCCCGCCCCAGAGCCTGGCCGGCGAGCAGCCCGGGAGCGGCGGCGAGGCACGCCAGACGCTGGCGGCGATCGACGACGGGAGCCGCGGGCTGCGGCATGTGGCGCATCGGGCCATCAAGGAGGTCGGCGAGGACTACGCTGGGTTCCACTTCAACACGGCCCTCTCCAAGCTGATGGGGCTGACCAACGCGCTCGGCGACGCGCGCGACGCGGGCCTGGCCGGGACCGACGCCTACGCGGAGGGCGTCGACGCGCTGCTCCTGCTGCTGGCGCCGATGGCGCCGCACGTCACCGAGGAGCTGTGGGCGCGGCGCGGCAAGCCGTACAGCATCCACCAGCAGCCATGGCCGGCCTTCGACCCCGCGCTCGTGGTCGCGGACATGATCGAGCTGCCGGTGCAGGTCGACGGCAAGCTGCGCGACAAGCTGCTCGTGGCGCCGGATACAGCCCCCGACGAGATCGAGCGGCTGGCACTTGCCAGCGAGCGGGTGCAGGCCTACCTCAAGGGGCATGCACCTCGCAAGGTGGTGCAGATCCCCGGGCGGCTGGTCAACGTGGTGACGCCGGGGGAGTAGCTGGCCGGGCGCTGGTGATCCGGCGGTAAGCGCCGGGTAAGAGCGTCTCGCCTAGGCTGCGCCACCTGCTTCCGGAGCCCGGCGTCGAGTGCCCGGGCGCCGGGCTTCGGACAGGTCAACCGAACCCGCTCGCCTCCCGCGACGGAGGGTCCGTGACGGTC
Organism: uncultured Chloroflexia bacterium; assembly: GCA_963770875.1. Taxonomy (GTDB): domain Bacteria; phylum Chloroflexota; class Limnocylindria; order QHBO01; family QHBO01; genus CF-167. The sequence continues at coordinate 2,110 of CAVYRE010000003.1, read as the reverse complement.
GGCGACCGGATCGCAGTGGCCGCACTGAGCATTGCGCTCGTTGGGGTGGGGTTGGGCGCGTGGCTGGTCCTCTCCATCGGGACGAGCCCCGCCCCGGCAGCGAGCGGGCTCATCGATCCGTTCGGAAGCGCCGCGTGAGTCGGTTGCGGCGACCGCATCGCAAGGGCTCGTCGTTGATGTCGAGGGTGCCGTCCTGCGTCCGGGGATCATCCAGCTGCCCGCCGGATCGCGCGTGGCGGACGCGGTCGAGGCGGCCGGTGGCTACGGGCCGGACGCGGATCTGAAGGCCGCCGCAGCCCAGGTCAACCTGGCGGCGCTCGTGCACGATGGACAGCAGATCGTGGTGCCCGCGTTCGGGGCACCCGGTGCGACCGCCGCGACCGGCGGCGGCACCGGTGGACTCGTCGACGTGAACTCAGCGAGCGCCTCGGCACTCGACGCGCTTGCCCGGGATCGGTCCCGTGACGGTGCAGAAGATCGTCGCCGCCCGCACGGAGAAGCCGTTCGGTTCCGTTGACGAGCTCGTCACGCGGAAGGTGCTCACCAAGGCCCAGCTGGACAAGATCCGGGACCTCGTCACGGTCGGCTGAGGCGAGCCCTCGCGATGGCGACCCGCTTTGCGCTCCCGGCCGCACTCGTCGGGCTGGCAATCGGGATCCTCGCGGCCGATTCCGCCGTGTCGCTTGGCGCTCGTCGCTTTCGTGAGTTCGGCTGGGGCCGCCCTGGCATTGCTGGCGGTGCGCCGGCCGGCGGTGGCGATCGCCTGTGCCGGGCTCGCCATCGGCCTGGCGCTCGGTGTGTGGCGGGGCGGGAGCATCGCGCTGCCGACCGGGCCGGGCAGCGTTTCCGGGCTGATCGGCCGTGGTGAACTGCGAACTCGTCGGCACGGTCGTCGACGACCCGCGGCCGAGCGGATCGTCGCAGCAGGTCGTGCTCGAAGAGGTTGTTGCTGCAAGGCAGGGTGGCGGCGGGCATCCGATCCGCGGCCGTCTCCTCGCCACGCTCCCGCGATCCGTTTCGCTGGGCGTTGGCCAACGAGTCGCGGTCACGGCCGCCGTCGAGGCGCCCGCCGCGTTCGACGACTTCGACTATCCGGCCTTCCTGGCTCGCCAGGGAATCGGCGGCCTCGTCCGCGTCCGAGAGGCGCGGGTGCTGGCTGGGCCGGCACGAGCAGGTCCCGCGGAGATCTCGGCCAGCGCCCGGGCGTGGCTGCTGAACGGACTGGACGAGATGGTGCCCGAGCCGGAGGCCGCGCTCGGCGCCGGTATCCTGCTCGGCGTCCGGACGAGCATCGCCCCGGAGATCTCGACCGCCTTCGCGACCGCGGGGCTGACCCACGTGGTCGCCATCTCCGGCTGGAACATCGCCATCGTGGCGGCGATCGTCGCCACGCTCGCCCGTCCGCTGGAAGAGCGTCGGGGCGGCCGATGGCTCGCGCCCGGCACGGCGGCGGCTGCGATCGCGGGCTATGTGCTGCTGACCGGCGCGTCGCCGTCCGTCGTGCGGGCGGCGCTCATGGCAGGCGCGATGATGGTCGCCCGTCTGGGCGGCTCGCGGGCACACGCGGCGTCCGCCCTCTGTCTGGCAGCGTTCGTGATGCTGGTGGGGGCGCCGGCGGTGCTCTGGGACGTCGGCTTTCAGCTCTCCGGGCTGGCAACCGCCGGCCTCATTCTGTTCGCCGCGCCGATCGAGGCGCGGCTCGTCCGCTGGCCCGCCTGGCTGCGCGAGCCGGTGGCCCTCACCCTCGCCGCACAGCTGACCACCCTGCCGGTCGTGGTAGGCAGCTTCGGCCGCCTCTCGCTCGTGGCGCCCGCGGCAAACGTGGCGGTGGTCCCGCTGGTCCCGATCGTGATGCTCCTCTGCGCCATCGCGGCGCCGGTCGGTGCCATCGCGACCGGCCTCCACCTCGACCTCCTGGCCGACGCTGCCCGCTGGGCGTTGGGTGGAACCGCGTGGCTCGTGCTGCGGACGATGATCGTCGCGGGGCAGGCGGCGGCATCGGTGCCGTTCGCGGCGCTGCCCGTCACCACGCCCGGCTGGCTGGCGCTGGCGTGGTACCCGGCGCTCGGGCTCGCCTGGCGTCGGTTCGCGCGGGGCAAGGAGGGCGGAC
>CAVYRE010000002.1:0-187625 GCA_963770875.1 uncultured Chloroflexia bacterium | reverse complement strand
GGAGCGGACGAGCTGCGACACGACGACGCGCTCCGCGCCGTTGATGATGAAGGTGCCCTGGTCCGTCATCCACGGGAAGTCGCCCATGAAGACGGTCTGGTGCTTGACCTCGTCGGTCTCCTTGACGATCAGGTCGACCTCGACCTTGAGCGGCTTGGAGAAGGTGAGGTCGCGCGTGCGACACTCATCCTCGTTGAACTTCGGCTCCTCGAAGTAGTAGTCGCGGAAGTGGAGCTCGAGGTTCTTACCGGTGAAGTCGGTGATGGGGGTGATCTCGTCCAGCAGCTCGCGAAGGCCGGTCTGGACGAACCAATGGAATGATTCGGTCTGGGTCTGGATCAGGTTCGGGAGGGGAAGGACCTCCGGAATGTGCGAAAAGTTCTCACGGCTCGGGGCCAGCTCAAATCGGCTGGCTGACTCGGCCAAGGCCATTCAGGACTCCTCGAAGAGGGCATGGTGGGGCGCGGACACGCGAACGGGAAGTTTAGATCAGACCGATCCGCTTCGTCAAGCGAAGCGCATCGACGTCTTCGCTCGAACGACCTGAGGCTCGCTCTTCGAGGGGCCGGGGACCCGTCAGGCGGTACCCCCTTCGGGCACCGAATTGCGCGGAGCGCGGGTGCGCCGCGTGGGCGCGTGACCTCGCCCGCGGGCCGGGGCCGTCGGTTGCACGAGATCAGCGGCGACAAGCGCGAGGCGCAGATCCTCGCTGTAGTCAACCTCGGACTTGGGTCGCGCGAAAAAGTATCCCTGGCCGTAGACGCATCCCAGAAGGCGCATGCGATCCGCCTGCTCCTTCGTCTCGATTCCCTCTGCGACAGTCGCGATGTGCAGCGACTCCGACATCGCGACGATCGCGCCGGCAAGGGCCGAGGATCTGGAGTCGGCATCCACCTGCACGAACTCGGTGGCGATCTTCAGGGCGTCGACCGGGAACTGCCGCAGGTGGCTCAGGGAGAAGTAGCCGGTCCCGAAGTCGTCGATCACGACCCGCACGCCCATGGCGCGCAGCGCCTCGAGGGTGGCGATGGTCGGGGGCGTGGCCTTGAGGAGCGCCGTCTCGGTGATCTCCAGGATCAGGCTCGTCGCCTCGAACCCCGCCTCGCGGAGCGTCTCCCCCACCGCCTGGACGAAGCCGGGCTGCTGGATCTCGCGAGCCGAGACGTTCACGCAGATGAAGGTGGCGGGGGCGGTCAGGCCCAGCCGCTGCCAGTCGGCAGCCTGGTGACAGGCCTGTCGAAGGACCCAGTGGCCGATCGGCAGGATCGCACCGTTCTCCTCGGCGATCTCGATGAACTGCCCGGGCAGGACGAGGCCGCGCTGCGGGTGCTGCCAGCGGACGAGCGCTTCCATGCCGGCGGAGGCACCCGTGGCGAGGTCCACGATCGGCTGGAACTCGATCCTCAGCTGATCGAGATCGACGGCGCGCTGCAGCTGCGCGCCGAGCTCATGGCGGTCGCGAATGGCGGCGTGCATGCCCGGGTCGAAGACGGCGAAGCCCGCCTTGCCGTTCGCCTTGGCCATGTACATCGCCACGTCCGCGTTGCGGACGACGTCCGACGCCGACTCGGTTCGGTCGCGCGCGCTCGCGATGCCGATGCTCGCAGTCACCGTCAGCGGGTCGTGTCCGATGAGGAAAGGCTCGCGCAGGACGCGAACCAGTCGCTCCGCGATGGTCCGTGATCGGGACAGCTCCACGTCGTCATCGGTCAGGATGGCGAATTCGTCGCCGCCAAGACGCGCGACCAGGTCCCCCTCGCGCACCAATCCGGAGAGCCGGTCGGTGACGGCCACCAGGAGTGCGTCGCCGGCCGCATGCCCGAGGGTGTCGTTCACGACCTTGAAATCGTCGAGGTCGATGAAGAGCACCGCGGTCACTGTCGGCTTCCTGGACCTCGCGCCGCGGCGGCGCTCCATGACGCGCTCGAGTGCGCTCTGGAACGAGTGCCGATTGGCAGCTCCGGTCAACGAGTCGCGTTCGGCAAGATCCTGGACGTGCTGCAGCAGCACGGCATTGCGGAGGTTGAGCCCCGCGACCGCAGCGAACTGACCGAGGACCGAGATCGTGCGCCGTTCGACGCCGAAGATGGTCCGCGACGCATGCTCGACGATGATCGCGCCGACCGGGCGGCCATCCGCGATCATCGGGGCCACCAACAGGTTTCGCGCGTGCGGCAACGCCCAGCTGATCAGGGGGTTGGACTCGGCATCGAGGCTGCTGACCGCGAGCGGCTCCCGCCGCTCCCACGCCTTCAGCACGATCGCATCGGGGTCGACCGCGCCGGTCGGCGCCTCGGCCGCCCCGCGCTCGGCCAGGATCAGGATCTTGGACCCCGTCGCGCCCACGATGACGCCCCGCGTGAACCCGAAGCGCTCGGCCAGTCCCTCGAGCACGATGTGCGACTGGTGCACCGGATCGCCCTCGTCGTCGAGGTGGGCGCCCACGTCGACGAGCGCCTGAAGGTCAGCCCGGCGCTGACGGAGCTCCCGCTCGTTCATCGCCGAGAAGATCGAGGTCGCCAACGCGAAGAGCCAGAACGACGTGACGTTGAGCACCGGCATGCGATCGAAGGTCAGGGCGGTCCCGGCCACAACGTCGACCGGCGGCAGCAGCTGCGCCGCCTGGGCGTAGAGGACGACGAAGAGCAGGAGCGAATGCCAGAGCGCGATCTTCAGGCCAGTCCGATACCCCGCCAGCAGCGAGACGGCAACGAGATGGAGGTAGGTGAGGAACCGCATCGGGCTCTGCGTCCCTCCGGTCGCGTACATCGCGACGGCGAGGAAGACACCATCCAGCAGCAGCATTCCGGTGAGGACGGCAAGGCCGAGCCGGTCGGCGCGCCGCCGGGCCCACTCCCCTCCTGCCGAGATCAGGAGGTACCCGACGGAGATGCCGGCGAGCATCGGGAAGGGCGCGCCAAGCGCCTCCGGGCGCAGCGCACTCCAGGTCAGCACGATGACGGCGAACATCACCCGCAGGCCGAGCAGCGAAACCATCCGATCGCTGAGGGCGGCGACGTCAGCGTGATCGGGCTGCCTGATCACAGCTGGTCCTCCCCGACGAACGGGACGAGCGCCTCACCGTCTCCGGTGACGGGGGCGCGGAGCTTCGGGTCACGAGCGTCGAACCGCCACTGGACGACGAGGAAGAGGGTGACGGCGAATCCGAGGCCGATCGGGAATCCGAAGGTCCCGGCAACCGCGACGGCTGCCTCCGGCTTGACCACGCGAGCCACCTGCTGGCCCACGGCCGCGAGCACCATCAGCAACGGGCTCTGCGTGCCGGGTGGCGGACCGACCGAGGCTGGCGCCTGGGGGCCCGGGCCAGCAGCTGGGGGCGGCGGCGCCGGATCGGGCTCGATCGCGACCACCGGCGTCGGCGTTGAGGCGGCGGTCGCCGTTGCCACCGGCTCGGTCGACGCGCTCGGCGTGGGATGAACCGTTGGTCGCTGGGTCACAGTCGGCCCGGCGGTCGGGGTGGCGGTCGGGGTGGGAGTCGGGGTCGGAGTAGCGGTTGGGGTCGGGGTGGGCGTATCGGTTGGGGTCGGGGTGGGCGTAGCGGTTGGGGTCGGGGTCGGCGTGGCCTCCGCCACCTCGACGGTCGCCTCGTCCTGTGCCGAGAAGCCGATGCCGTTGTACGCCCCGCTGGCGGTCGCCACGCCGGTCGTCGTGGCCGTCACGAAGGCGGTACAGCCGAAGGCCCAGGTCTCGCTGGACTGAAGCCGGCCATCGGCATTCTCATCACCCGACAGGTAGCTCACGGGTGAGCAGGCTTCGTCGCTCACCTCCACCGAACCGAGCGATGCGTCAGGGTTGCTGTTCGTCACCTGGTAGGTGTAGGTGACCTCACCGCCCGGGGCGTCGAGGCTCGCCGGGCTCGCGGCCTTCTCGATCCCGATCTGCGGGCAGGTCAGCTCGGTGAAGATGTCGCCGAACAGGCCCGGCAGGTCGGAGGCCTGGGCGACATTTCGGAAGTTGGCGGAAGGGTTCGCCAGGTTCTGCATCAGGTCCAGGTCGACCTGGCTGTAGTCACTCCCTCCCTCGCCAATTGCGACCGAGTAGGCAACATCGCCCGATCCGAGGTACGAAGCGATCTCGCCCTCGCTCGGGCGCTGGCTGGCGGGATTCGGATGTCCATCCGAGAGGAGCACGACGACCTGGAGCACCGGGACGTCGTTCAGCATGCTCCGATGGTGGGCGACGAGGTCCGCGGCGCCGGTGGCCATGCCCAGCTTCAGTGGCGTGCTGCCATTCGGAGAGATGGCATCGATCGCGGCGTGGACGGCGGCGGCGGTCGACGGGCCAAGCGCCAGGTCCACGGTGGCGCTCGTGCCGCCAAAGGTGGTCACGCCAACCTGGTGCAACGTACCCACGTTGCCGACGCCACCATCCAGGGCATCCACCAGCTGGTTGGCGGCCAGCTCGGACCAGTAGTTGCGGGTATGACCGGCGCTCTGCTCGGTTGCCATGCTCCCCGAGCGGTCGATCACCAGGACGACGTCCAGCGGGCGCACGCCACACTCGCCCTGGCTGTCAAGAGCCAGCCCCACGGAGGCGGAGCCGCCCAGCAGCAGCGACGCGAGCAATGCCGCGCTCGAGACGATGATGCCCACCGGGTGGGCTCGTCTCGGGGTCGCGTCGTCGAGAGGCTGAATCACACGCCGCCCTTTCCTGGAGCCGTCCGGTCATGGAGGGACGATGCCAGGTCGGGAGTGTCGGGCAGGCGGGGGGTTCGCCGCCATGATGCGATCGTCCCCGGGGTACTGCCGACGAGCGGGCCGATTCCCGCGCGAATCGTCCGGAACGGCGCAGGTGCGCTCTGGTGCAGTACCCCGGCAGGACCTGGGTACCGCATTCCGCCTCAGACCGGCGACTCCTCGCCACCGGCGGTCAATTCAGCGGGGCGCCGCTCGCCCGGCTCGGCGAGAATTGGATTCCCTGTTGGATGGAGGTTGACCATGCGCGATCGCAACGCCCCGGCCCTGATCGCCGAGGCGATCGGCACGTTCCTCTTCTTCTTCGTGGGCATGGGATCGGTGGTCCTGGGCACGTATCAAGTCGCCCAGTGCGACTTCATCCCGTGCAGTCCGGATCCGGGACTGCTGGGGGTCGCGCTCGCCCATGGTCTCGTTCTGGCCGTCCTGGTCTCAGCGCTCGGCGCTGTCTCCGGTGCGCACTTCAACCCCGCGGTCACCTTCGCGGTCTGGATCATGGGCAAGATCACACCGTCACGGGCCGGCATGTACGTGGTCGCGCAGCTGGTCGGAGCCCTCGGCGCCGGCTTCGCGCTGAAGGCCGTCTTCCCGGACGCCTGGCAGGCGACCAACATCGGCACGCCGGCGCTCGGAATCTCGATCTCGCCGGCGATCGGCATCGGGGTCGAGGCGGTGCTCACCGCGCTGCTCGTGTTCGCGGTGCTGGGGACGGCGGTCGACGGCCGTGCCCCGAAGATCGGGGGGCTGGCGATCGGGCTGGCGGTGGCGGCCGACATCCTCATGGGCGGCCCGTTGACCGGCGCGGCGATGAACCCGGCGCGATGGTTCGGCCCCGCAGTGGCTTCCGGCGCCTTCGCCGATTGGTACGTCTGGTGGATCGGTCCATTGCTGGGTGCCGCCGTGGCGGCGGTCATCTACCGCTTTGGTCTTGCGGAGCGCAGCCCGGCATGACGAAGGGCCGGCCCCCTTCGGGTCCGGCCCTCCAATCGTCGCGGGAATCCGCGCCTACTTGATGTCGACGGCAGCCCCGGCCTCGGCGAGCTTCGCCTTGACCGCCTCGGCCTCTTCCTTGGCGACCCCCTCCTTCACCGCCTTGGGAGCGGCGTCGACGAGGTCCTTCGCCTCCTTGAGGCCGAGGCCGGTCAGCTCGCGCACCGCCTTGATCACGAGGATCTTGTTCGGCCCGACCTCGGTCAGCACCGCGTCGAACTCGGTCTGCTCCTCGGCGGCGGCCGGGGCCTCGCTCGCGCCACCCCCCGCGGCGGGAGCGGCGGCCATCGCCATCGGGGCGGCCGCGGTCACGCCGTAGCGCTCCTCGAACGCCTTCACCAGCTCGGAGAGGTCCAGGACGGTCATCCCGTCGATCGCCTCCAGGATCTGGTCCTTGCTCATCGTCTTGGTTGCCATCGGTTCCTTCCTTCGTCTCGTCAGGCGGCGCTGCCGCCCTCATTGGCTCGCTTCTGGTCGGCCACTGCGCTGAGCACGCCGACGAGATTTCGCAGATTGCCGGCCAGCGCCCCGGCCATCCCCGCGATCGGGGCGGCCATGGCTCCCGCCAGGCGGCCGAGCAGCACGTCGCGGCTCGGCAGGTTGGCCAGCTGCTGGAAGGCCGCGGCGTCGACCGCCACCCCACCCAGCAGGCCGCCGCGCAGGGCGACGACCCGGGAATACGGCCGGAGGGCGTCCTGCAACGCCTTCGCCAGCGACGTCTCGTCGCCGGAGCTCGACGCCAGGGCCGTTGGCCCGGAGAGCAGCTCGTTCAGCTCCCCACGGCCGGCCTCCGCGGCGGCGATCTTCAGCAGGCGGTTCTTGGCGACGTGCAGCTGCACGCCGCTCGCGCGCAGCGACCTCCGGACCGACTGCATCTCGGAGACCTTCAGTCCCCGATAGTCGGCCACGGCCAGCGCCGAGCTGGAGCGCAGCAGCTCCACCAGCTCCGCGATCGCCTGGCGTTTCGCATCGGTCGGCATCTGTCTTCCCTCTCAAACCTCCCTGGCATCAAGAACGGTCCCCGCGCGCACCTCGGCACGAGGACCGTCTCCGGTCGCTGCTGCCTCGGCGTGCCGCCGGCTCCTCGGCCGGCGATTGGCCCGGGGCTCTCACCCGGTGCACAACGCTGTCTGTGGCTTCTCTTCGGCTGTCCCGACGAATCCGGCTGAGTGCCCTCCTAGGCGCTGGCTGCCGCCAGCGCGGATGGAATGTCGACCCGCAGGCCGGGCCCCATGGTAGGGGCAACCGTCAGCGTCCGCATGTAGGTCCCCTTGGCACCGCTCGGCTTCGCCCGCTGCACGGCGTCGACGAGCGTGGCGATGTTGGCCGCCAGCTGCTCCGGCGTGAAGCTCGCCTTGCCCACCGGCACGTGCACGATTCCCGCGCGATCGACCTTGAACTCGATCCGGCCCGACTTGATCTCCCCCACCGCCCGCTCGATGTCGAAGGTCACCGTGCCCGCTTTGGGGTTCGGCATCAGGCCGCGCGGCCCGAGCTTCTTCCCGAGGCGCCCGACCGTTCCCATCATGTCCGGGGTGGCGATCGCGACGTCGAAGTCGAACCAGCCATCGTCGATCTTCTTGACCAGGTCGTCGCCGCCCACCTGGTCGGCGCCGGCGCGCAGCGCATCCTGGGCCTTCTCGCCCTGGGCGAAGACGATCACCCGGGTCGTGCGGCCGGTCCCGTGCGGAAGGACGACGGTCCCGCGCACCAGCTGATCGGCGTGGCGCGGATCGATCCCCAGGCGCAGGTGCAGCTCGACGGTCGCGTCGAACTTCGAGGGAGAGACGCGCGGCAGCAGCTCACAGGCCTCACCGATCGTGTAGCGGCGCTCGTGGTCGACGAGCTTGGCGGCGTCGAGGTACTTCTTGCCGTGTGGCATCAGTCGGTCACCTCGATGCCCATGCTGCGAGCCGTGCCCGCCACGATGCGCATGGCGTGCTCGACGTCGTTGGCGTTGAGGTCGGCCATCTTCGTCTCGGCGATCTCGCGCAGCTGCCGCTGGGTGACCGTCCCGACCTTGTCGCGATTCGGTTGCGCCGACCCCTTCTCGGTTCCCGCGGCCCGCTTCAGGAGCGCCGCTGCCAGCGGCGCCTTCGTGACGAAGGTGAACGAGCGATCCTCGAAGACGGTGATCTCGGCCGGCACGACGTAGCCCGCCTGCGAGGCGGTGCGCTCGTTGAAGGCCTTGATGAACTCCATGATGTTGATGCCGTGCTGGCCCAGGGCCGGGCCGACCGGTGCGGCGGCGGTCGCGCGGGCGGCGGGCGCCTGGATCTTCAGGATGGCGCGGATCTTCTTGGCCAATGCGTTCCTCCGAGGTGCAAGCGGGGCGGGTTGCGCCCCTCCCTCTCTTACAGCTTGTCGATCTGCAGGAAGTCGAGCTCGACCGGCGTCTCGCGGCCGAAGATGCTGACCAGCACCTTGACCTTGTTCCGCTCCGGGTTGACCTCGTCGACGGTGCCGATGAACTCGGCGAAGGGACCGTCCTTGACGCGGACACTCTGCCCCTTGGTGAACTGCAGCTTGAACTTGGGCGCCTCGACCCCCATCTGCTTGAGGATCTTCTTGACCTCGCCCTCCATGAGGGGCGTCGGCCGGTTGCCCGAGCCGACGAAGCTGGTCACGCCGGGCGTGTTGCGCACGACGTACCAGGACTCATCGGTCATCACCATCTCGACCAGCACGTAGCCGGGGAAGACCTTCTTGTTGACGGTCTGGCGCTGGCCGTTCTTGATCTCGATCTCCTCCTCCATCGGCACCAGGACCTGGAAGATCTGGTCCTCCACGCCCATCGACTCGATGCGGTGCTCGAGGTTGGCCTTGACCTTGTTCTCGTAGCCGGAGTAGGTGTGGATCACGTACCACTGCTTGGTGGTGCGCTCGGCGGCATACGGATCGTCCGGCTGGGGCGCCTCGCGGGAGAGGCGTGCAGCCTGGCGCGCCTCGTTGCGCGCCTCGGTCTCGGCGACCTGTTCGTCGGTCACTGCAGCACCTGGCCGAGCGCGTCGCGGAAGACCGTGTCGAGCACGGCGATGTAGGCCCCGACCGCGACCGAGACGGCGATCACGATCAGCGTGAGGTTGACGACCGTCTGGCGAGTCGGCCAGGCGACCTTCCTGAGCTCGGACCAGGCCTCGGTGAGGTACTGGCGAATGCCGCTGAACACGATGGCTCTTGTCTGCTCCTGGTATCTGATGTGCCGAAGATCGATGAATCTGGCAGGGGCGACAGGACTCGAACCTGCAACCGCTGGTTTTGGAGACCAGTGCTCTACCAGTTGAGCTACACCCCTACCGACGCGCTCTGCCTACTTCGTCTCCCGGTGCAGCGTGTGCTGCCGGCAGCGCGGGCAGAACTTGTTGAGCTCCATCCGGCCGGGGTCGTTCCGCTTGTTCTTGCGGGTGCTGTACGTGCGCTCCTTGCAGGTGGTGCACGCCAGCGATATCACTGGACGATTCTCGGCCTTGGCCACGGTGCGGTGTCCTCGTCAGTCGCCCGTCGCCGCCCACGCCAAAGAAGGGCTGGTCACCGGGGGAAAGCCCGGTGATTCTAGGGCGTCGGCGTCGCGTGTGTCAACGCGACCGCGCCGGGGTGGGGCGACTATGCTGCCGGCTGTGACCGGCCCGAGCCAACCAACCGAGGAGCTCGCCAGCATCGTGGAGGCGGCTCGCCGGATGGGCGTCGAGCTCGACGAGGGCGAGGCGCTGCGCTGGCTGAGCGCCATGGCCGCCGACACCGGCGAGGAGATCGTCCTCGATGCGGGGAGCGGCACCTTCGGACATCGGGTCAGCATGCTCGACTTCTCGCCCGCCCACCTTGCCCACTTCCGGGCAATCGGCCGGATCGTCGGCTTCGAGGATCGGCCGGGGGTCGAGACGGCTCTCGCGCTCTCCGGGTCGGCCGCCCAGTCGAAGATCCAGACCAACCCTGGCGACTGCGACTACTTCGAGCGGGTCAACATCCACGCGCCGACCCGCGCCGATGCGTGCCGCATCCTCGGCGAGCTGATGCGCGACAAGGCGCTCGCCACCGAGCGGGGCGAAACCTATCGGCTGATCGAGGTGAAGTTCGGCTCGGCGCCGGTCGACGTGCTGCGGAATGGGAAGCTGATCGCCCGCGGCGGGGCGCTCAGCTGGACCCCCTCCGAGGTGCGGGAGGGACAGATCGAGGCGACCTCCTCGACAGGGGCGCCGCTGCCGCTGCGCTGGAGCGAGGTGGCGATCGACCCCGGCTGGTGCAAGCTCGACTGGGTGGTCGCCAACCCCGCGCGTGGCTCGCTGGCGAACGCCAGCAACATGCTCGACGTCACCTGGGAGGCGCCGGACGGCACCATCACGCCCCTCGACGGGCACCTGGACGGGTACTTCCAGGAGGTCTACCTGGAGGCCGACTCGATCCCGATCTTCTCGAAGCTGGTCCGCAACGCCACCCCCGACGCGCTCGACCAGTACGTCGCCCAGCTCGAGCACGAGGTGGCCAAGTACCTGACCCACGACCTGAACTACGGGAAGGCCGCCAAGCGGATGTACAACGTCTTCCGCCTCACCGGGCGCTACATCGACGCGGCCTACCTGCGCGAGCTGTTCGATGAGCCGGCGGCGATGCTCTACCAGGTCTGGGCGCTGGTGCGCACCATCGACGACGCGATCAACCCCGACGAGGCGACCACGATGCGCGAGGCGGTGACCATGGCCGACGCGCTCATCAGCGAGGTGGCCAGCGTCCTCGACGGGGCCGAGGAGGCGGAGATCGTTCGAACGCTCGTCCGGCTGCGTGAGCAGCTCGACAGCAGCGACCTCGGGGCCGCCCTGACCGCCGACGCGGAAGCGGCCCGCGACCTGCTGAAGAACCTCGTGAACAGCTTCTTCCACGATCGGCTCGTGGCCCTCCCGACGATCAACGAGTACATCGTCCGCGTGCAGGGCGCGCCCGCCCCGACCGCCGCCGGGTAGGTCAGGCCGGAGCGCCGTCCGGCGGGTCGGCCTGCTTGCGACGCACCAGCACCACGCGGGTGAACGGCAGGCGGATGTCGCTGAAGACCTCGATGCTGACCAGGAAGCCGATGAAGATGAGCAGCACCCCCACGAACTCGCCGAGGAAGAAGGCCCAGGTGACCCCGAAGCGGTTGAGGCCGCTGGTGATCGAGGGCACGAGCCCGCCCAGGGCGATCAGAATCGTGGCCGGCACGCGGCTCGTCAGCCGGCCGCGGACGAGCGCAACGACGGCGCCGGGCAGGGAGGCCGCGAAGTTGACGACGATGGCAATCGGTGCCAGCAGAAGGTTGGCGATCAGGCTCCCCGCCCCCTGGCTGCCGCCAAGCGAGTAGCGGATCACGCGCCGCTTCGGCATGAACACGTATGCCGAATAGAGGGCGCCGATCACGAGCGCGAAGGCGCCGGTGATGTTGAAGAACGGCGTCAGGAGCCGGAGGTATCCGGGGAAGAGATCGCCGACCGGGATCCCGGTGTGCGGATCGAGCGCATACCCGGGGGCCGGAAGGGTGGCGGTTGCCATCATCACGACCGAGGCCGCGGAGCCGCCGACGATCAGTGCACCCGCGACATGGGCCCAGCGCACGTCGCCACGGATGGTGAGCATGGCGACGGCCACGGCGCCGACCGCCGCGATCGCGAAGTAGACGAGCGGTGCGGCGCCGGAACCGGGGTAGTGGTAGCGCTGCTCGGTCAGGAAGGTGAACAGGCCGGCCAGGAAGAGCGAGACGGCGAAGGCATACCCGAAGCGAGTCCGCGCCAGGAGATAGACGGTCCCGAGGCCGAGCCAGCCCGCCACCCACACCGCCCCGAAGAGATACCAGGTCCGGTAGAGCAGCTCGTTCCAGCCGGCGATGCCGGCAATCGCCTCGCTCCCCGAGGCGACGCCGAACCAGACCAGGCCGATCGTCCAGACCAGCTGGTACGGCTGGCGCCGGCGGACCCACTGGTCGGCGACCGTGGCCGCAAACACGAGGCAGAGGATCGAGCTCAGGGAGGGGAGCACCACGTTCAGGTTCATCGGTTGCCGATCGGGACCCCATCTGCTGAATGGTGGTGAGAGATGGAGCCCACGTCCGGGCTCGAACCGGAGACCTCGTCCTTACCAAGGACGTGCTCTGCCAACTGAGCTACGTGGGCGCGCCTCGATTGTGCCGGAACCGCGAGACCATGGGCAACCATCGGTCTATCAGGGTGAACCTATGTATCAGATTGGTGGGCAGGGAGGGAATCGAACCCCCACAGTCGAAGACGGCTGATCTACAGTCAGCGGAGCTCACCACCTGCTCAACCTACCCACGGTGGCCGACCGGGAGTATAGCGAAGGGCGCCGCGGCGCCTCAACCTGGTGCGGGCGTGGAGCCGACGGAGGGAATCGAACCCACAACCGGCGGTTTACAAAACCGCTGCTCTACCGTTGAGCTACGTCGGCCTCGGGGGCGATTCTAGCCTGCGGTCCGGCCATGGCTCGCTGACGAACCACTTCGAAGAGGAGCAGCGCGCCGGCCGTGGCCGCGTTGAGGCTCGCGATCCTGCCGGCCATCGGGAAGCGGACGAGCAGGTCGCATCGGCGCCGCATCGCGCCCGACACCCCGCTCCCCTCGCTGCCGACCACGATCGCGATCGGTCCACCCAGGTCCGCCTCCCAGGCCAGGGCTGGCGCGTCCTGGTCGGCCGCGACGAGGTGCACGCCACGAGCCTGGAGCTCCCGGGCCGTCTCGCCGAGGCCCTCGACCCGAGCGAGAAGGAGGTGCTCGCTCGCGCCAGCCGACGCCTTGACCGCCGCGGCGGAGAGGGGCGCGGCGCCTCGCTCGGGATAGACCACCCCGTCGACACCGGCCGCCTCCGCGGAGCGCAGCAGCGTGCCGAAGTTGGTCGGGTCCTGGAGGTTCTCGAGGATCAGCAGCAGCGGGTCGTGGGCGCGGATGGTTGCCCTGGCAAGGAGCTCGGCGAGGTCGGCGAAACGCCGCTCGGCGACCTCCAGCAACACCCCCTGGTGCCCGTCGAAGCCGGCCAGCTGCCGGAGCCGGTTCGGATCGATGGGCTCGACCGGGACCGATGCCCTGCGGGCGGCCGCCAGCAGCTCGTTCAGCTCCGGCCCGGGGCGAGCGGTGGTGGCCAGCAAGAGCCGGGTCGCGGGACGCCCCGCGGCGAGTGCCTCGGCGACCGGTCGCCGGCCGCCGATCCATTCGCTCATGCCCGGCCGATCACCGCCACCGCGAACGCGGCAATCCCCTCGACACCGGCAAACCCGAGGCCGTCCGAGGTGGTGCCCTTGACGCTGACCGCCTCGGCGCCGATCCCGCACAGGCCCGCCACCCTGGACGCCATCTCGGCGCGTCGCGGCGCGATGGCCGGGTGAGCCGCAACGATCGCGAGGTCGATGGCGATCGGACGCCAACCGGCCGATGCGATCCGCCCCACGGTGTCGCGCAGGAGGTCGCCCGAGTCCGCGTTCCGCCAGCGCTCGTCGCTCGGCGGGAAGAGCGAGCCGATATCCCCGGACGCCGCCGCGCCAAGCAATGCGTCGATCACGGCGTGGAGCGCGGCGTCGCCATCGGAGTGGCCAGCCAGCCCCGGCTCACCGCTGAAGGCAAGCCCCCCGAGCCGCAGCGGCGTGGCGGGATCGAAGCGATGCGCGTCGAAGCCGATCCCCGCCCGCTCGCCATCCCCCACCTCCGGCGCAGCGAGAGGCACCACCCGCGAGGTCAGGAGGCCGGCGAGGAGCGATTCGTCGCCGGGCTCGGTCAGCTTCCGATTGCCCGGCTCGCCCGGGATGGCGTTGACGGTGACCCCGCCGGCGGCGAGCGCCTCCGCCTCATCGGCGAACTTCCGGCCCCACGCCTGCGCCTCCTCGAGCGCAGCGCGCAGCACGACCAGCGTGGCCGCCTGCGGCGTCTGCGCGGCGGCCAGCCCCTGGCGGTCGATCGCCGCCACCACGCGGCCGCTGTGGTCGATCTTCTTGAGGGCGTCATGCACGTCCACGACCGGGACCGCTCCAGTCGTCGGAGTCACCGCTTCGACGATCGCGCTCCATGAGCTCGGTCGAGGCGCCCGGCCGCGCCGCATCGTGGATCAGCACCACGCCCTCCTCGGGGAAGCCTGCGGCGGTCAGGGCGACGATCCCGGCGAGCGCGGAATCGGCTCGCTCCTCGCCTCCGGACACCACCCTGCATCGGGCCTGCGCGCCTTCGGGGATCGCTGTGATAAACCGCTCGATGGCGTCCACCGGGGCGACGAGGATCAGATCGGACAGGTTTCGCACCGCGAGCAGGGCGTCCAGGGCCCACCGCCAGGCGGGCCGCCCCGAGAACTCGATCCAGAGCTTGTCGCCGCCCATCCGGCGCCCCCGGCCCCCCGCCACGAGGATCGCGCCGACCCGCTCCTCCACCCTAGCCGTCGCGCTCCGCACGTGGCTCTTCGCGCGGCTGCGCGAAGATCATGCGTCCGGCCACCGTCTGCAGCACCCGCGTGACGGTGACGCCGACCTCGTGGTTCATGAATCGGTTTCCGCCCTCGACCACGATCATCGTCCCGTCGTCCTGATAACCCACCCCCTGTCCCGGCTCCTTGCCCTCCTGGATGATCCTGACGCTCATCTCCTCGCCGGGATGCACGACCGCCTTGACCGCGTTCGCCAGCTCGTTGATGTTGAGGACCCGGATCCCCTGCAGCTCGGCGACGCGGTTGAGGTTGAAGTCGTTGGTCAGGATGGCAGCGCCGCGATCCCGGGCGAAGGCGACCAGCTTGGCGTCCACCTCGGTGATCTCCGGGTAGGTCTCCTCGCTCACCTCGACCGGCGAGATCGAGTCCTTCTGCAGGGCGGTCAGCATCTCGAGCCCGCGGCGACCGCGATTGCGCCGGATGGCGTCGGGTGAGTCGGCGATCCGCTGCAGCTCGTCGAGGACGAAGCGCGGCACGATCAGCGTGCCGAGGATGAAGCCGGTCCGGCCCACGTCGACGATCCGGCCGTCAATCACCGAGCTGGTGTCGATCAGGATCGTCGAGAAGGCGCCGCGGCGCCGCGTGCCCGGCAGGATGCCGGCGAAGGCCGGGACCAGGACGTCCCGCTTGTAGATCGTTGCCCACAGCAGGCCGAGGGCCAGCACGACGGCCACGACCGGCGGCAGGACCGATCCCGCCCACCCGCCGATCCACAGGAGCGGCAGGCCGACAAGCACGCCCATCAGGAGCCCGACCACGATCGCCCCCACCCCCAGCGCGAACTCGCCGGCACCCGCCGCTGCGAGCCGATCGACCGCCCAGCGCGCAGGGCGCACGGTCACGTACGGGATGGCCAGATACCCGAAGAGGAGCGTGGCGGCCACCATCGCCATGAGGAAGGCGGGCCGGTTGGGCAGCGCGATCGGGTTGCCCGGCTGGCTCAGGATGAGCAGGCCCAGCCCGAAGCCCAGCAACGTGCCGAGGAGAGCGCCGACGAGCTGGATGATCTTGGTCATGAGCCGATGAGTCCGTGGATGATCCGATGGCGCGGGCCAATGAATCGACGACGGATGAATGCCAATCCCGCGCCCGCCATACGGCGGGCGGCCACCTTAGCACCTGCCGATCGGCGCAACAATGGTCTCGCCCGGTTCAGTCCTCGACCAGCGCCTCTCGCAGCGCCTCGCGCAGATCGCCCGCCGAGACGATTCGGCCACCGTCCCGTGGGGTGACGGCTCCGCGCGCCGGACCGGTGACCATCCGATCGAAGCCGAGCCGCGCAGCCTCGGCCATGCGGCGCTCGACCCGGGCGGCGACTCGCACCCGCCCCGACAGCGAGAGCTCGCCGGCCAGCACGGTCCCCTCGCGGACTGGCCGCTCCCGCAGCGACGAGGCGAGGGCCGTGGCGACCGCCAGGTCGGCCGCGGGCTCCTCGATGCGCAGGCCGCCGGCCACATTCACGTAGACGTCGTGGCCCGTCAGGTTGAGTCCCGCGTGGCGGGCCAGCACGGCGATCAGCATCAGGACCCGGTTGACATCGATCCCGGTGGTCGCGCGCCGAGGGGATCCGTACCCCGCCGGTGCGACAAGGGCCTGGATCTCGACCGCCAGCGGGCGCGTCCCCTCGAGCGTGATGGTGATGGCGCTGCCGGCCACCGGCGGCTGCTCGGACTCGAGGAAGAATCGGCTCGCGTCGGCGACCTCCACCAGGCCGTCGCTGCGCATCTCGAGCACCCCGACCTCGTCGGTCGAGCCGTATCGGTTCTTGGCGGCGCGCAGCAGGCGGGTCGTGCCCATCCGTTCACCTTCCAGGTAGATGACGGCGTCGACCAGGTGCTCCAGGGTCCGCGGCCCGGCCACGGTACCCTCCTTCGTCACGTGGCCCACCAGCGCCACGCAGGTGGCCCCTGCCTTCGCCACCTCCGCCAGGCGCGTGGCCACCTCGCGGACCTGCCCCACGCTCCCGGCCGGGCCGCCGAGCTCGGCGCTGGCGAAGGTCTGCACGCTGTCGACCACCGCCAGCGCCGGCATGGCCGACTCGATCGCTCCCACGGCGGTCGCCAGGTCGGTGGTCGCGACCAGCCCCACGCCGTCCACCACGGCCCCAACGCGCTCCGCCCTGCCGCGCACCTGCGAGGTCGATTCCTCGCCGGTGAGATACAGGGTGGCGTGGCCGGCGGCGGCCAGTCGCCCCGCGAGCTGGAGCAGGAGGGTGCTCTTCCCGATCCCGGGGTCGCCGCCGAAGAGGACGATCGAGCCGGGCACGAGTCCCCCGCCCAGGACCCGGTCGAGCTCGCCGATCCCGCTCGCCAGTCGCGCCGCCTCGGCGCTGCTGACCGCCCCGATCGGCGAGATCGCCGCCGAGCCGGCCGAGGCGGCGCGCTCACGCGCTCGCGAGGCACCGCCGGAGGGAGCTGCACGCGAGACGACCGTCTCGACCAGGGTGTTCCAGGCCTCGCACGACGCGCACTGGCCGGACCAGCGGGGCGAGCTCGCGCCGCATTGCTGGCAGACGTAGACGGAACGGATGGCAGGCACGGGTCTCGCCATCTTGCCACGCGGCTGCGTACCGCCGCGTTATCGGCCGGTCAGCGGGCCTTGACCGGCTCCTTGGTCTCCTTGGCGGCCTTGCGTTCGATGACCAGGCCATCGGGCGTGGCGTCGACCAGGATCGTGTCGCCGGCCTCGAAGGCAGCCTGCAGCATCCGCTCGGCGAGCGGATCCTCGATCTGCTGCTGGATCTCGCGACGCAGCGGTCGAGCCCCGAAGGCGAGGTCGTAGCCCTTGACGATGATCGCGTCCTTGGCGGCATCGGTGACGACCAGCTCCATCTGCTGCCCGGCCAGCTGGCTCTTCACGCGCGAGAGGAGCAGGTCCACGATCTCGCGGATCTCCTCGAGGGTCAGTTCGCGGAAGACGACGGTGGCGTCGATGCGGTTCAGGAACTCCGGCCGGAAGACGTTCTTCAGCTCGCCGAGCACCTTCGCCTTCATCCGCTCGTAGTCGGCAGTGGCCTGGGTCACCGAGCCTGCCTCTCCATCGGCCCGGAAGCCGATCCGCGAATCCTTCTGGAGCAGCTGGGCGCCGACGTTGCTGGTCATGATGATGATCGTGTTGCGGAAGTCGACGCGGCGCCCCTTGGCATCGGTCAGGTGCCCATCCTCGAGGATCTGAAGGAGGATGTTGAAGACCTCCGGGTGCGCCTTCTCGATCTCGTCGAGGACCACCACGCTGTAGCTCTTGCGGCGCACCGCCTCGGTCAGCTGCCCGCCCTCGTCGTAGCCCACGTAGCCAGGCGGGGCGCCGACCAACCGCGACACGTTGTGTCGCTCCATGAACTCGCTCATGTCGATCTTCACGAGGGCATCCTCGGAGCCGAACATGAACTCGGCCAGCGCGCGGGCGAGCAGGGTCTTGCCGGTGCCGGTGGGGCCCATGAAGATGAAGGAGCCGATCGGCCGCTTCGGGTCCTTGAGGCCGGCACGCGCCCGTCGGACCGCCTTGGAGACGATGTCGATCGCCTCCTGCTGCCCGATGACACGCTTATGGAGGGCGTCCTCCATGTGCAGCAGCCGCTCCGACTCCTCGGCGCTGATGCGGATGACGGGGATCCCGGTCCACATGCTGACGACCTGGGCGATCTCCTCCTCGGTGACCACCGGGACGTCCTTGGCCGCCTCCTCGTGCCACGCGGTGCGGAGCGCCTCGATGTGCTCCTTGCCCTGCGCCTCCTCGTCGCGCAGCCGAGCCGCCGCCTCGTAGTCCTGGGCGGCAATCGCCTCGTCCTTCTGGCGCGTCACCTCCTCGAGCTCGTGCTGCGCCTCCTTGATGTTCGGCGGCGCCTTCGACTGGCGGAGGCGCACCCGCGACCCGGCCTCGTCCATCAGGTCGATCGCCTTGTCGGGGAGCGCGCGGTCGGCGACGTAGCGGACCGACAGGTCGACCGCCGCGTGCACCGCCTCGTCGCTGATCGTGACGTGGTGGTGGTCCTCGTAGCGCGAGCGGATCCCGAAGAGGATCGCGACCGCCTCGTCGACGGTCGGCTCCTCGACCATCACCGGCTGGAAGCGGCGCTCGAGGGCGGCATCCTTCTCGATGTACTTGCGGTACTCGTCGAGGGTGGTGGCGCCGATGCACTGCAGCTCGCCCCGCGCGAGTGGCGGCTTCAGGATGTTGGCGGCGTCGATCGCGCCCTCGGCCGCACCGGCGCCGACCAGCGTGTGGAGCTCGTCGATGAAGAGGACGCTGTCGCTGCTGCTGCGCAGCTCCTCGATGATCTTCTTGAGGCGCTCCTCGAACTCGCCGCGGTACTTCGTGCCGGCCACCAGCGAGCCGATGTCGAGGGTGAGCACCCGCTTGTCGGCGAGCGTCTCGGGCACGTCGCCGCTCACGATGCGGTGCGCCAGGCCTTCCGCGATCGCGGTCTTGCCCACGCCCGGCTCGCCGATCAGGGCGGGGTTGTTCTTCGTCCGGCGGCTCAGGATCTGGATGACCCGCTCGATCTCCTTCTCCCGCCCGATCACCGGGTCGAGCTTTCCGGTCCGCGCCAGCTCGGTGAGGTTGACCCCGAGCTGGTCGAGGGTCGGCGTCTTCGACGGGCGCTTCGTCTCCTGCGCCGGCGAGACGCTCGTGCTCTGGCTCAGGACGTGGATCACCTGGTGGCGCACCTTGTCGAGGTTCACGCCCAGGGACTCGAGCACGCCGGCGGCGATCCCCTCACCCTCCCGGACGAGGCCAAGCAGCAGGTGCTCGGTGCCGATGTAGTTGTGGCCCAGCCGGCGCGCCTCGTCGATGGCCAGCTCGATCACGCGCTTGGCGCGCGGCGTGAGGCCAACCTCCCCGACGACCGGCCGATCGCCGCGGCCGATGATGAACTCGACGGCGGTCCGGACCTTCGAGAGCTCGACGTTCATGTTCTCGAGCACGCGCGCAGCGACGCCCTCGCCCTCCCGGACGAGGCCGAGCAGCAGGTGCTCGGTGCCGATGTAGTTGTGGTTGAAGCGCTGCGCCTCGTCCTGGGCAAGCGTCAGCACCTTGCGCGCTCGATCGGTGAACTTGTCGAAGCGGTCCATGGCTTGTCCTAAGCGTGATCGCCCGGTGGCCTGATCGGACCACCGAACGTGGCGAGAGTGTAGAGCACCACCAGAACGCGGTGCCTTCAATAGGTACTACGACCTACGACACGCCGGGTGGAGTGAAGTCAGCCCGATCTCGGCGTCGGCCAGGGGCCAGCGACGATCTACGAGGCCTCGGGCTCGGCGGCCGCGGTGACCGCCTCGGGCTCGGCGACGGCCTCAGCCTCGGGCTCGGCGACGGCCTCCGGCTCGGGCTGCTTGGCCGCCTTCGGCTTCGCCTTGGCCTTGGCAACCCTCGGCTCGGGCTCGGGCGCCGCTTCGGCGACCATCGGCTCAGGCTCGGGCGCCGCCTCGGCGACCATCGGCTCAGGCTCGGGCGCCGCCTCGGCGCCTCGGCGCTCCGCCTCAGGCTCGGCCCCCGTCGCCGCCTCCGGCTCTGGCTTGGCTTTCTTCGGCCGGGCGGCGCGCAGCTGGTCGAGGAGGCCGGACTCCGCGAAGGCCGCCGCCATGGTGTTGTCGATCCCCTCGTCCGGCTCGCTGATCGCGTCCTCCGGCCGGTAGTCGCGGTCGCGCCGATCGCGACGCTCCCCACGACCGCGCTGTGGCCGCTCCTCGAAGCGCGCGGCGGGCGGCGCGCTCCCGCCGATGGTCGGCGCCGCCGGCGGTGGGGGCGGCGAGGCGGGGCGTTCCTCGGCCTGCTTGAGGGAGAGGCCGAGGCGATGCCGCTCGGAGTCGAGGCTGATGATCTTGAGGTTGAGGGTGTCGCCCTCCTTGACCACGTCACCGGGATGCGCCACCCGCTGGTTCGACAGCTCGCTGATGTGGATCAGGCCCTCGAGGCCTTCCTCGACCCTCACGAAGGCGCCGAAGTTCACCAGCTTGGTGACCGTGCCAGCGATGACATCCCCGATCTTGTACTTGGCAACGGATTCCTGCCACGGGTCGGGCTGGAGGCGACGGATGGAGAGGCTGATCCGACCGCGCTCGTGGTTGATGTCGATCACCTCGGCCTCGACCTCGTCGCCGATGGCATAGGCCGTCTCCGGGTTGTTCACCTTGTTCCACGACAGCTCGCTCTTGTGGACCAGGCCGTCGATCCCGCCGAGGTCGATGAAGACGCCGAACGGCGCGATGCTGCGCACGGTGCCCATCACGCGCTGCGAGACCTGCAGGCTGCTGAAGAGCTCGTCGCGCTTCTCGCGTCGCTCCTCGTAGAGCGCCACCTTCTCGGACAGGATCAGCCGATTCGCCTTGCGGTTGACCTCCAGGATCTTCAGGCGAAGCGTGCGCCCGACGAAGGGCTGCAGTTTCTCGGCGATCTCCTGGGCCGCGTCCCGGGGCTGCTCGTCGCGCGGGCGCCGCGGGAAGTCGACGATCTGGGAGATCGGCACGAAGCCGCGCACGCCCAGGTCGACGATCAGGCCGCCCTTGTTGTGGTCGATCACCCTGGCCTCGACGATCTCGCCGGCGTCGAAGCGCTCCTGCATCGCGCGCCACTTGCGCTCGAGGCCGGCGCGGCGCAGCGAGAGGACGGCGTGCCCCTCGGGCGACTCGGGCTGGAGCACGTAGACGAGGACCTCGTCGCCGACCTTCAGCTCGGTGCGCGTCTCCTCGCCCTCTCGCGGGCCGCGGCGGCTCATCAGCTCGCGGTTGGAGACGACTCCTTCGCTCTTGCCGCCGAAGTCGACCAGGATCTCGTCGGGGTCGATGCGGACCACGGTCCCCTCGACCACGTCGCCGTGCTTGAGGCTCTTGACCTCGTTGGAAGGGTCCTCGAGCAGCTGGGCCATCGTCATCGGCTCGAGGTCGGGGTCGGGGGTGGCCTCTGCCTCGGCTGCCATCGGCTCCGGGGCCGGCTCGGGCTCGACCGCAACAGGCTCGGCGGCGGGTGCGACATCGACCTCGGGAGCGGCCTCCACCTCGGCCGCCATCGGCTCCGGGGCCGGCTCGGGCTCGACCGCCACGGGCTCGACCGGCACGTCGGGCGGTCTCTTCGGCGGTCATCTCCGCCGGCTCGTCCGCGGCGTGCGGTGCCTCAACCGCAGCCGGGGACGGGTCCTCGGGCTGCGGCTCAGGCTGATTCGTTTCGTCGGTCAAGTCCGTGTACGCTCCTTGGATGCGATGTCCCCGCAGCAACAACGCCCTCCGCAGGCGGAGGGCGTCTCGTGGATCGGCTGGGCTCAGGCGGAAGCTTCCTTCATGGTCGATTTGACGACTCGGGTGCTCCTCCGTAAGGGCCGATGGGAGAGGCGCGCATCCGCGCGTGGCTATGCGGTTGTTTACTCCAGAGCCGCAGGAGCATACCACACGGTCAAGCGTGCTCAGCCATGCCTGAACTGCCCGATCTGACGATCGTCGCCGAGGAGCTCCAGAGCCGCGCGACGGGGCGCGTCGTGGTCGAGGCGACCGCCCCGACGCCGATCCTGGTGCGGGCCACTCCAAGCGAGCTGGATGAGCTGGTGGGGACCACCCTGGACAGTGCGAAGCGGCGGGGCAAGTTCCTGCTCCTTGGCTTCGGTCGCGACGGCGCCGAGCCCCGGGTCCTGGCCAGCAACCCGATGTTGGCAGGCCGCTTCTGGCTCCTCGATCCGGGCGCCGGAAAGGTTCGCGCCCGCACCGGGCTGCGCCTCCGCTTCGCCGATGGCGGGGAACTCCGCTACGTCGATCGCGAGATGCTGGGCAAGCTCTATCTCGTCCGCCCCGATGCCCTCGACACGATTCCCGGCTGGACCGAGATGGGGCCCGATGCCGATGATCCAGCACTCACCCTGGAGCGATTCCGCGAGCGGATCCGCCGGCATCCGGGGGAGCTCAAGTCGCTGCTTCGCAACAGCCGCTTCGTGGCAGGCATCGGGAACGCCTACAGCGACGAGATCCTGTGGGAGGCGCAGCTCGCCCCGTTGCGACGCCGGAGCACCCTGAAGCCCGAAGAGATCGACCGGCTCTACGCCGCGATGCGCTCCGTCCTGGCCGACGCCACGGCTCGCCTGCGCACCCTCGTGCCGCCCGACATCCAGCTCCAGCACCGTGAGTTCCTGAAGGTGCATCTCCGGGGCGGGGAGCCGTGTCCGCGCTGCGGGCGGACGCTGCGCCAGATCGGCGGCGACGAGGCGACCACCTTCTGCCGGGGCTGCCAGCCGCCGATCTGACCCAGCCGCGGAGTCAGGGGATGATCAGGACCTGCCCGACGTTGATGGTGTCGGTGACCTTGATCCCGTTCGCGTCCGCGATCGCCTGGGCCGTGGTGTGGAACTTCGCCGCGATCCCATTGAGCGTGTCGTTGGCCTGCACGCGATAGGTCCGCTGCGTTGGCGCAGGCGTCGGCGTGGGCGCAACCGTGGGGCTCGCAGTGGGCGCGATCGTTGGCGTTGCGACGGGCGTCAGTGCAACCGAGGGTGCAGCCGTGGCCAATGGGGAGGGCGAGACCAACGGCGTCGGGCTGGGAGTGGGTGCCGGTGCCCTGCCGAGAATGCCGAAGGCATTGCCGAGCAGAAGGAGCACGACAGTGGCTCCTCCCACCACGCCAATCAGGACGGTCCGACGGCTGACACGCGCCACCGGAGGGGCGGACAGGTTGCGCCACGCCGGCTCCGGCTCGAGGATCAGGCGCGTCCTGCCGAAGGCGACGTCCGGCGCCACGCGGGGGAGCCCGCTCGAAGCGGCCAGCCACGCGGTACGGGCCGCCGCGAACCGCTCGCAGCGAGCGTGGGCCTCGGTCAGGCACAGCTGCGCCTGGCGTGCGCGCTCGAGCGGTGCCGGCGGCGTGATGGCGTGGCAGCGATGCTCCGGGTCGAAGCCATCGGCGACCGTGCGACCGTCGTCCGCCAGCGCAAGGTAGGGACAGATGCGGTCCACGAAACGAGGATAGCGTGGAGGGCCGTCGCCGACAGCCAGCTGAAGAGCCCGGGAAATGAACTATCCCGGCGACGACCTATCTTCCCAGGGAGTTGCCCCCCAAGTATCTTCGGCGCTGGAGAGCTTAACTTCCGTGTTCGGGATGGGAACGGGTGGTTCCTCTCCGCTAGCGTCACCGGGATAGATCTTCAATTGGCGCGACCCGCCATCGGCTGATGGCGCGCGAACCGGTCGACTGGAAGCGTCGAATCATCGTGGAGCCGGTCGATGCCGGCGTCCGAACGCAGTCCAGCAGCGTGCTAGACGCGTGAATTAGGTCAAGCCCTCGACCATTAGTACCGCTTCGCTGAACGCATCACTGCGCTTGCACGTGCGGCCTATCAAACAGCTGGTCTCGCTGCGGTCTTACCCGGTTACCCGGTGGGGAACCTCATCTTGAGGCGAGCTTCGCACTTAGATGCTTTCAGTGCTTATCCCATCCGAACATACCTACCCAGCAATGCCGCTGGCGCGACAACTGGCACAACATTGGTTCGTCCACTCCGGTCCTCTCGTACTAGGAGCAGCTCCTCTCAAGTTCCCTACGCCCACGGCGGATAGAGACCGAACTGTCTCACGACGTTCTGAACCCAGCTCGCGTACCGCTTTAATTGGCGAACAGCCAAACCCTTGGGACGTACTTCCGCCCCAGGATGCGACGAGCCGACATCGAGGTGCCAAACGGTGCCGTCGATGTGAACTCTTGGGCACCATAAGCCTGTTATCCCCAGGGTAGCTTTTATCCGTTGAGTGATACCCCTTCCACTCGGAGGTACCAGATCACTAAGCCCGACTTTCGTCTCTGCTCGACGTGTAAGTCTCGCAGTCAAGCACCCTTATGCCTTTGCACTCTTCGGCTGGTTTCCATTCAGCCTGAGGGTACCGTTGGGCGCCTCCGTTACTCTTTAGGAGGCGACCGCCCCAGTCAAACTGCCCACCAGACACTGTCCAGCGCCCGGATTACGGGCTGCTGTTAGAGCCGAAATCCAACAAGGGTGGTATTTCAACGTTGACTCCACCGAGGCTAGCGCCCCAGCTTCCCAGTCTCCCACCTATCCTACACATGCTGAACCTCAGTCCAATATCAAGCTGCAGTAAAGCTCCATGGGGTCTTTTTGCCCTGCCGCGGGTAACCTGCATCTTCACAGGTATTTCAATTTCGCCGGATCCCTCGTTGAGACAGCGCCCAGATCGTTACGCCATTCGTGCGGGTCGGAACTTACCCGACAAGGAATTTCGCTACCTTAGTACCGTTATAGTTACGGCAGCCGTTTACCGGGGCTTCAATTCAGGGCTTGCACCCCTCCTCTTAACCTTCCGGCACTGGGCAGGCGTCAGCCCCTATACGTCAGCTTTCGCTTTAGCAGAGACCTGTGTTTTTGCTAAACAGTCGCCTGGGCCATTTCACTGCGGCCTCGATCAGCCTCTCACCGAAGTGAGCCACTGCGAGGCACCCCTTCTCCCGAAGTTACGGGGTCAATTTGCCGAGTTCCTTAACGAGGGTTCTTCCGATCGCCTTGGTATGCTCTACCCGTCTACCTGCGTCGGTTTGCGGTACGGACGCCTTTGATCTCGCTAGACACTTTTCTTGCAGGATCGGCTCAGTCGAATCAGCTTTCGCCTTTCATTCGCTGCTCGGAGTTAATGAGAGGACGGATTTGCCTGTCCTCTCCCCCTACCGGCTTAGACGCACATAGCCAAAAGTGCGCTCAACCTACCGTTCCCAGTCATGCCCTTGCTCCCAAGCCCGCTTCTCACTGGCTGCCTCGACAACCGAAGTCGCCTCAGCGCACCAGCGTCCACGAGCCAGGCACCTTGCGGTGCAAACGATCTCTGGCGGTATCGGAATATCAACCGATTGTCCATCGCCTACGGCTCTCGCCCTCGGCTTAGGCCCGACTAACCCTGAGCGGATTAACCTTCCTCAGGAAACCTTAGACATACGGCGTGCACGTTTCTCGCGTGCATTTCGCTACTCATGCCGGCATTCGCACTTCCGTCCACTCCAGCCGTCCTCACGGTCGACCTTCACTGCTGACGGAACGCTCCCCTACCACCGCCGCACCCGAAGGTGCGCACGATCCGAAGCTTCGGTACCAGGCTTGAGCCCCGTTGGATCTTCGGCGCGGAATCACTTGACCAGTGAGCTATTACGCACTCTTTAAATGGTGGCTGCTTCTGAGCCAACATCCTGGTTGTCTGTGCAACTCCACATCCTTCCCCACTTAGCCTGGATTTTGGGACCTTAGCTGTCGGTCCGGACTGTTTTCCTTTTGACCACGAAGCTTAGCCCTCGCAGTCTGACTCCCGGGGTATGGAATCACGGGATTCGGAGTTTGATTGGGTTTGGTAAGCGGGAAGCCCCCTAGCCCATTCAGTGCTCTACCCCCGTGACTGAACCCCCGAGGCTAGCCCTAAAGCTATTTCGGGGAGAACCAGCTATCTCCGAGTTCGATTGGCATTTCACCTCTACCCACAGGTCATCCCCTAGCTTTTCAACGCTAGTGAGTTCGGTCCTTCACGGGACATTACTCCCGCTTCAACCTGCCCATGGGTAGGTCACTCGGTTTCGGGTCTACTCGCGGCGACTCATTCGCCCTATTCAGACTCGCTTTCGCTGCGGCTTCGTCCTTCTGGGACTTAACCTTGCCACCTACGAGTAACTCGCCGGCTCATTCTTCAAAAGGCACGCCATCAGGCTACCCGGCGACCGAAGCCTCCGGGCAACACCCTCTGACTGCTTGTAGGCATGCGGTTTCAGGTGCTATTTCACTCCCCTCCCGGGGTGCTTTTCACCTTTCCCTCACGGTACTGGTTCACTATCGGTCGCCAAGAGTATTTAGCCTTGGACGGTGGTCCGCCCGGGTTCCCACATGAGAGACCTTCCACGTGGTACTCAGGGACTCGGCCGGGAGATGGTTTCGCTTTCGCTTACGGGGCTGTCACCCTCTGCGGCTGGCCTTTCCATGCCACTTCTGCTAGCGAACCATTTTGTAACTCCCTGCGGGCAGTGCAGTGCACCGCGGGCCGGCCCTACAACACCAAGACTGCAACGGCTGCAACCTATCACGCAGTCAACGGTTTGGGCTCCTCCGCTTTCGCTCGCCACTACTCACGGAATGTCTGTCTGTTCCTCGAGGTACTTAGATGTTTCAGTTCCCTCGGTTTCCTCGATCGACCTATGAATTCAGTCGAACGTACCCAGGCATTACCCTGGGTGGGTTTCCCCATTCGGATATCTCCGGGTGATAACGCTTGCTCGCAGCTCCCCGAAGCATTTCGTCGCCTGCCACGTCCTTCATCGGCTCTTGGCGCCAAGGCATCCACCGCACGCCCTTAGTAGCTTGACCTAACGCTCACGCGGCTAGCACGGTGCTGGCCGATGCGCGCATCTTGCTTGTGTGGCCCGTTCCGAGCCACACGATTTGCGTTCGGATTTCATCCTCGACGAAATCGATGCTTCCAGTCTTCGGTTCTTAAGGTCGCGTCCGCCTCACGCGGCGGAGCTTCAGCGAGGTCCGCTGACCGATGGGCGCCACGAGCGTCGCGCGCAGCGGTCAGGGGATCAAGCGTGGATGGGGTTTGTCACAACGATCGCGGGCCGGCCGCACCGGCCTTCCCGCGAGGGATCGATACTTTATCACTGTCGGCGGTGCCACGGTCAAGGCGCGCCGAGGTCAACCGAGCTCGGCCGGAACCTCGCCTCGGAGCGATCTGGAGTCAGTTGGCGGATGGTGGAGATGAGGGGACTCGAACCCCTGACCCCCTCCTTGCAAAGGAGGTGCTCTCCCAGCTGAGCTACATCCCCATCGCCTGCGGGATGGTACCGCGGCCCAACCGCGGGCGCTACGGAGGGGTGATTCGCCTCTGCGCCTCGGGCGGCAACGGTTCTCCAGGGGGCCAGTCGACGCGGCGAACGACGCAGATCGGCGTCTGCTCGGAGGCCTGGCCGAGCGGGTTGTCCGCAAAGAGGCGCTCCACCTGCCGGCGTGACAACCCGCGGCTCTGCCCCAGCACGCGGCAGCCGGCATCGTTGGCATCGATCACCGCGACAGGCACCCCGAGCGCCTCGGCGAGGCGTCGCGCCGCACCGCGCGGGTCCTTGGGGCCCAGGGTCGCCGCCTGGTCGTATGGGGCAATCGTGTATGAGGTGGGGCCGTCGATGGCGGCCGCCTGGGGTCCGGCGATCCGATAGAAGAGGCCGTGGACCCCGAATGGCTTCGTGACGCCGCTGACCGCCGCCGCGAGCAGAATCCGTGGCGCGCCGACCTCGGAGATCGCCAGCTGCATCGTCTCGGCGGTGCCGAGGCCGATGCCGTAGCCGGACCGGGTGACGAATCGCACCAGGAAGCGAGCCAGGCGACCCGGGTGGATCGTACTCATCGGGTAGCGAGCGGCCCTGGGTGATGGCCACCATCCGCTCGCTGACCGCGACGAAGGCCACGTCTTCCCCGAGCGGGGTCACGTACCGTCGAACGACCTCGACCGCGTCGTCGGCATCGGAGACCAGGTGCGTTCGTACGGGGTGGCGGGCGTAGACGGTACCGTCGAGGTTGGCGAGGAGCGCGCGATCCGGGTTGGGCTCGGCCAGGATCCCCATCGGGCGGTCGGCCGGCTCCGGCACGGGCATGCGCTCCATCGGTCTGTGGGTGGTGGGCGTTTCTGGACTCGAACCAGAGACCTCTGCCTTATCAGGGCAGTGCTCTAACCAGCTGAGCTAAACGCCCCCTCGCGGGGCGGCATGGTACCCGCCCGGCATCTGGCCGCGCAAGGCTGGCGACGCTGGGAAATCGAACAGCCGCCCCGCGAACGGGACGGCTGCGTCCTCGACGGCTGAAGAGTGACAGGAACCCGCGTTGTCAACGAGCAGGTCTGTAGGTTCGAGGGCGGCCAGCTCGTCCCGCTTGCGCGGGCGCCCGATCCCCCTCGTGGGAGCGGACCATTCCGTTGTGCTGGTCGATCGACCTGGAAGATTTTGGATCCTCCGGCGAACCGAGCGGACCTGGTCTCCCTAGAAAGGAGGTGATCCAGCCGCACCTTCCGGTACGGCTACCTTGTTACGACTTCGTCCCAATCACCAATCCCACCTTCGACGGCTGCCTCCTTGCGGTTGGCCCACCGGCTTCGGGTGTTATCGGCTTTCATGACGTGACGGGCGGTGTGTACAAGGCCCGGGAACATATTCACCGCAGTGTGCTGACCTGCGGTTACTAGCAACTCCGGCTTCATGCAGGCGAGTTGCAGCCTGCAATCCGAACTGAGACCGGCTTTAAGGGATTAGCTCCACCTCGCGGTTTGGCAACCCGTTGTACCGGCCATTGTAGCGTGTGTGTAGCCCAGGACGTAAGGGCCATGCTGACTTGACGTCATCCCCACCTTCCTCCGAGTTTCTCTCGGCAGTCTGGCATGAGTGATACAACATGCCACGGGGGTTGCGCTCGTTGCGGGACTTAACCCAACATCTCACGACACGAGCTGACGACAGCCATGCAACACCTGCACACCGATCCCTTGCGGGAGGACGACGTTTCCGCCGTTTTCCGGTGCATGTCAAGCCCTGGTAAGGTTCTTCGCGTTGCGACGAATTAAACCACACGCTCCGCTGCTTGTGCGGGCCCCCGTCAATTCCTTTGAGTTTTAGCCTTGCGGCCGTACTCCCCAGGCGGAACACTTAATGCGTTGGCTACGGCACAGCCGGGGTCGATACCGACTACACCTAGTGTTCATCGTTTACGGCTAGGACTACCGGGGTATCTAATCCCGTTTGCTCCCCTAGCTTTCGCGCCTCAGCGTCAAGAATGGGCCAGGTAGCCGCTTTCGCCACTGGTGTTCCTCCCGATATCTACGCATTTCACCACTACACCGGGAATTCCGCTACCCTCTCCCACCTTCCAGCCGATCAGTTTCCGATGCAATTTCCCAGTTAAGCCGGGAGCTTTCACATCGGACTTGACCAGCCGCCTGCGCGCTCTTTACGCCCAGTAAATCCGGACAACGCTCGCCACCTACGTATTACCGCGGCTGCTGGCACGTAGTTAGCCGTGGCTTATTCCTCAGGTACCGTCTTGTATCTTCCCTGAGAAAAGAGGTTTACGACCCGAAGGCCTTCGTCCCTCACGCGGAGTTGCTGCCTCAGACTTTCGTCCATTGGGCAAAATTCCCGACTGCTGCCTCCCGTAGGAGTCTGGGCCGTTCTCAGTCCCAGTCTGGCTGATCATCCTCTCAGACCAGCTACCGATCGTCGCCTTGGTGAGCCATTACCCCACCAACTAGCTAATCGGACGCAGGCCCCGCCGGAAGCGCCTTACGGCTTTGGGCGGCGAAGCGAATCGCCGACCACATGCGGTATTAGCCACCCTTTCGGGCAGTTATTCCCCACTTCCGGGTAGGTCACCTACGCGTTACTCAGCCGTCCGCCACTAGGTTGATCGAGCAAGCCCGCTCAACCCCGTTCGACTTGCATGTCTCATGCACGCCGCCAGCGTTTGTCCTGAGCCAGGATCAAACTCTCCAAACAAAAACAGTGGTCTTGCCCGAGGGCTCCACCACCGTTCACAGTTCAGACGTTTGTCCCGTTGACTCGTGTGGGTTCCTGTCACTCTTCAGCTGTTAAGGTCACGTTACCGACGGATCGGTCTCGCTCGATTCTCTGGCCTCCGTGATCGGGAAGCTTGGCGCGGAGCTGCTCGGCCGGATCGGTCGAGGTTCTCGCATCGCCCACCGGCACACATGCCGGCGCGAACTCGGAGTCTACGCGGCCCCGATCGAGAGTGTCAAGCCGACCATCCCTTGCGATGGGTCGCCGGGAGCGCGAGACTGGGCCCGATGCGACAGCTCTTCGTCCTCTTCCATTCCCCCGGCCCGGCCTGGGACCGGACGCTCGGCTTCATGGAGCAGCCCGGGATCGGGGAGCACGTCGCCTTCATGCGCCGCCTCACCGAGCGCGGGCTCATGGTGCTGGGCGGCCCGTTCGGCGACGAAGATGCCACGTTCGCGGTCGGGATGGCGATCATCACCGCACGGGACGGCGGCGAGGCTGAGCGCCTGGCGCACGAGGACCAGTCGGTGGAGCACGGGCTGATCCAGGTCTCCGTTCGCCCGTGGAACGTCCCGATGGGCATCGCTCTCGAGGCCGTCCCACCCGCTGACGCGGGGTAGCTCCACCCCCGCCGAAACGGGCGAGTGCGCGCGCTTTTGACCGTCCGCGACCGTCGTGGCGGGCTATCATCGGACCCTCTCCCACCACTCCCCCCTTGTGCCCCAAGTGGAGTCCGATGCACGCCTCGACGGCCCTGCGCAGCGGCCCGGCCCGTGCTTCCACGGTCGCCGTGGCCGGACTGATCGCCGCCGTGCTGGTGGGTTCCGGGGCGGGAAGCAGTGCCGCGGTCGAGGTTCCTCCGCCGGGCGGCGGCTTCTACATCCAGACCTCCGGCGCGAACGCGGGCACCGGGATCGGTGACTGGTACAGCTCCAACACAGTCGGCGCCGGGAACGGCTACAACTACCTCCTGATCACTGTCCCCTGCGGCTGGCCGTCCGCCACCCCGCTGCAGGTCGATCTGTTCAGCCCCGAGATCAACGCGAACGCCGTGGCGAGCTCGCGCGACGAGCCGCGCGGTGCCGGCGACGACACTACCGAGTTCGAGCTGTACGGGCCAGGGGCGGTGGTCGGTCCCGGCTACAACCTGCCGGCGCCGGGGACCGGGACCGTGGACACGACCTACGCGCCTGAGCTCGTCCAGCCCGAGGCGTGGGTGCGCTTCGCGACGCTCAACCCGGCAACCTGCGGCACCTACGTCGTTCGCTCGGCGGTGACGGGCGCGGGGGACGACGACAACGGGTGGCGCATCCGCGTGGGCGCCGACAACGACTCCGACCCGACGAATGCCCCGCCAGCCAACTCCGATGACGCGGATGGGTTGCCCGGGACCAACGACGAGATCCTGATCGGCCAGGTGCAGATCAGCTACCAGCAGAGCACCAGCGGCGTGGCCTGTCTCACGCTCTTCGAGTTCGTGAGCGCCGGCCAGGCCTCCGTGACCTTCAACAACTACGACATGGACGGCAGCACGCGAGTTCGCTACTACGCCCCGTCCGACACCTTCGACGCCACCGGGCTGACTGGCGGGACGGCCGGAACCCTTTCGAACAACGCCGCCTGGAACAGCGGCGTGGGGCTCGCCCGAGGCGGCGACACGATCACCAACCCGGAGGGTGGCTGGTGGCGCATCGTCAGCTGCCTTGGCGCCGTCAACCAGTTCATCCAGGAGGCCCAGAACGGGGTCGACGCCTATTACGCCGAGCCGCCGACGCCGGCGCTGTCGCTCGCGAAGGACGACGGCCTGACGGTGGCGCCGGCTGGTGGCAACCTGACCTACACGGTCACCGCGACGAACACATCGAGCGGGTCCGACGCCGGGGCTGCGCTTGGCGTGGTCATCAGCGACACGATCCCGACCAACTCCAGCTATGTGTCGTGCGCCTTCGTTGCGCCGGCGACCGGCACCTGCGGCGAAACCCTTGGCGTGGTCACCGCGACGATTGGCGGCTGGATCGACGCCGGTGACAGCGCGGCGCTGCAGATCACGGTCACCGTGGACCCGCTCGCAACGGGGACCATCACGAATGGCGCGAGCGCGACCTTCGTGGACGCGCTCGGCGAACCCATTCCCGGCGGTCATCGCGTCAGACGTCGACACCGCCGGGCCGCCGCTCCCGACCGCCACCCCAACTCCGACTCCGATCGCGAGCCCCACCGCCAGTGGATCGGTCCCGGACGCCGCGATGCCAGTGACCCGGGACGACGAATGGGCCCTCGCGGTCGCCGGCGAGACGGTGGGCGTTCTGTTCCTGGGGCTGCTGGGCCTGGCCGCGTACGGCGAGCGGCGGCAGCGCGGACTGCGGAGGCGAATTCCCTAGCGCTCGACCGCGCGCCGTCCCTGGAGGGAGCGGATCAGGGTCACGTCGTCGGCGTACTCGAGGTCGCCACCGACCGGCAGGCCGCGCGCGATGCGCGAGACCATCGGAACGTGCGGGGCCAGCAGCTCGGCGAGGTACATGGCGGTCGCCTCGCCCTCGAGGTTGGGGTTGGTTGCCAGGATGACCTCCTCCACGCCGCCGGCGGCCACGCGGACGATGAGCTCGCGCGCGCGGATCTGCTCCGGACCGATCCCGTCGATCGGGCTGATCGCTCCGTGCAGCACGTGATAGCGGCCGCGGTACTCCCCGGTGCGGTCGATGGCGAGCACGTCGAGCGGCTCCTCGACGACGCAGATGCGGGTCGCGTCGCGACGATCATCGGCGCAGAAGGCGCAGGGGTCGACGCCGCGGTCGGTGATGTTGCAGCAGGTCGAGCAGTAGGCGACCTCCTCCTTCACCGCGACCAGCGCCGCGGCAAGCGAGCGTGCCTCGTCGGCCGGTGCGCGAAGCATGTGGTAGGTGAGGCGCTGGGCCGTCTTGCGCCCGACCCCGGGAAGCTTGCTGAACTCCTCGATCAGGCGCGCGACCGGCGCGATGAGGCCGCTCACCGAGGGCGGCTCAACGCAGGCCCGGGAGTCCGGGCAGGCCGAGTCCACCGGCCACGGAAGCCATCCGCTCCCGCTCGAGATCCTTGCTGCGGGCAATCGCATCGTTCACGGCGGCGAGCACCAGGTCCTGGAGCATCTCGACCTCGGCGGGGTCGACCGCGCCTGGATCGATCTCGATCAGGCGCAGCTCCTGCGCTCCGGTGATCACAACCCGGACGGCGCCACCGCCGGCGGTTGCCTCCAGGGTGGTCTCGCGCAGCTCGGCCTGCACCTTCGCGATCTGGGCCTGCATCTGCTGCGCCATGCGGGCCATCTGGGCCATGTTCACGACCGCACCTCCGGCGCGTCGACCAGCTCGCCGCCGGTGATCCGCAGGACGCCCTCGAGGAGCGCCAGGCCGTCGGCGTCGGCGGGATCGGAGACGATCGCCTGGGCCACGGTCAGCGGCTCGAGCTCGACGTTGCTGGCGACGCACTCGATCGCCCAGCTGCCGCCGAGCACGCTGCTCAGGAGCTGCTCGATGGCCGGGGCCCGGGTCGCCGCCTTGGCGCGCATGAAGGAACGCTCCTCCGGGAAGGCGAGCGTCAGGCGAGCCCCGTCGACCGCGATCGGGCGGCACTCGCGCAGGAGCGGCTTGATCGCGGGAGTCGCGCGCTCCACGACATCGCCCCAGCGACCGCGCACCCCCTGTACGTCGCCGGGACGGTCGGCGGCGTCGGGCGGTACCTGGGTTGGAGTCGCGGGGGTGGGGCGTGAAGGAGGGGGGTCCACCCTGGCGACCGACACGTCAGGCGCGGCCCGGACCGGCACGGGGCGAGGTTCGGGGACGGGCGCGGCAGCCTTGGGCAGCGACCCCACGGGCGCCTCGACGGCGAGCAGCTCGAGCGCGAGGCGGGCGCGACCCTCGCGCGCTCCGACCGTGGCCGCCTCGGCAAGGGTGCGCAGCATCCCCGCCAGACGACGGGACTGGGACGGGTCCGAAGCGGATCGGAGCAGGCGTCGGCGCGCCTCCGCTTCCGCCTGAGCGGCCACCTGGCCCATGTCGCGACCGACGTCGGCGAGCGCCTCGATCCGGTCGAGGGCGGCCGGCGCGTCGCCGAGCAGGTACGCGTCGAGCAGCGCGCTGATCTCCGCCTCATCGGCGAGGCCGACCGCCTCGCGCACCGCATCGGCGCTGATCCGGTCGCCAGCGTAGGCGAGCACCTGGTCGAGGAGCGACTCGGCGTCGCGCATCCCGCCGTCGGCGAGCTGGGCGACGAGGTCCAGGGCCTCGGGGTCGGCCGTCGCGCCCTCCGCCTCGACGATGCGCGTCAGCTTTGAGACGATCAGCGCCGGCGGGATCCGGCGAAAGTCGAAGCGCTGCGTGCGGCTGATGACGGTGGCCGGGACCTTGTGAGTATCGGTCGTGGCCAGGATGAAGACGACGTGCGGCGGCGGCTCCTCGACCAGCTTGAGCAGCGCGTTGAAGGCGTGCGGGCTGAGCATGTGGACCTCGTCGATGATGTAGACGCGGCGCCGCAGCTCGGCCGGCGCGGTGAGCGCCCGCATCACGAGGTCGCGCGCGTCCTCGACCAGTCCGTGGCTGGCGGCATCGATCTCGATCACGTCCATGGCACGCCCCTCGCGGATCGAGACGCAGGCCGGGCATCGGTCGCAGGGCTCGCCGTCGGCGCCCCGATCGGTGCAGTTGATCGCCTTGGCGAGGATCCGTGCCATCGAGGTCTTCCCGGTCCCGCGCGGCCCGACGAACAGGTAGGCGTGCGCGATCTTGTCGGTCGCCACCGCGTTGCGGAGGGTGGTGACGATCGGGTCCTGGCCGATCAGCTCCGAGAAGCGCTGCGAGCGCCAGCGCCGATAGATGGCGGATGGCTCCGGGGATGCGGCGGCGGCGGGGTCGACCATGGCCTCCTTACCGTACACCGAACCACGGCCCGGTCGCGGACGCGGGCAGACGAAATGGCCGTGCACCCGGCGTCGATCGACCGCCACCGCACACGCGTCCACCAACCGGCTCCAGCCAGGTCGCCCCATGGCACCCGAAGGCGGTCGCTTACCGCTGCTTCCTTCCGGACCTGACGGGGTTCACGGACCTTCGCTGCATGGGACCCGACTCTCAACGTCGGTCGATGTCGTGGGAGGCGAAGGCTGGTCGCCCTCGGCCGGGGATTCAGTCCCGCTGTAGCGGATTGCGGGTGCAGGGCACCGCTAGTTCCCCACCTAGCACGGCCGCGGCGGATGGTACAGGCGCCCACACGCACGGTCAATCGGAGTCGGTGGCGGAGAGGGGGGGATTCGAACCCCCGACGGGTTTCCCCGAACCGCATTTCCAATGCGGCGCCATAGGCCACTAGGCGACCTCTCCGGGGCGTGGGTGGCGGAGAGGGTGGGATTCGAACCCACGGTGCTCATCGCACACCGCTTTTCGAGAGCGGCACCTTAAACCACTCGGACACCTCTCCGGCGAACGGGAGTCTAGCAGCCGACCCGATCAGGCCGGCGAGGTGGCCCCGGTGGCAAGGCGGCGCGCTTCGTCCTCGCGGACGCCGGAGATCACCGAGATCTGGTGCGGCATGCCGGGTGCGCGGGCCAGCTGCACGGCGCCGCCGGCCGCTCCCTGCCGCTCGTCGGCGACGGCGTAGACGAGGGTCCGCACTCGGGCCTCGAGCAGCGCCCCGACGCACATGGCGCACGGCTCGTGGGTCGTGAACATCGTCACCTCGGGGAGCCGCTTGGCGTCGAGCTTGCGCGCCGCGGCCTGGAGCGTGAGGAGCACGGCGTGGGCGGTCGGGTCGCGCTGGAGGAGGATCCGCCCGTGGTCCCGCGCGATCATGGCGTCGTCCAGAACCGCCACTGCGCCGATCGGCGACTCCCCCTCCTCGGCTCCCCGTCGCGCCTCGGCGATCGCCTCGGCCATGTACAGCTCGTAGTTCACGACGCCGAGTCTAGCAGCCCCTCCGGTCGCTTCCGGGGTCGCTAGGATGGGCGCCGTCCGGGCCGCGCTCGACTCGCCCGGAGCGTCGGAAAGGAGCTCCGCCATCCTCGGACGATCCGCCTGGGCGCGGCGCGACTGGGTCGCGCTTGGCGGTCGTCACGCTCCTCGCCGCCGCGGTTCGCCTCCCCGGCCTGAGCAGCCCGTCGGGCTTCGTCTTCGACGAGATCTTCTACGCCCGCATCGCGTGTCGCTTCGTCATCGGCACGTCGCAGTGCGGGATCGCCAACCTTGTCAGCGGTGCGCACCCGCCGCTTGGCAACTGGCTGATCGGCATCGGTATCCGGCTCTTCGGCTACAACGAGTTCGGGTGGCGGATCGTCGCCGCGCTGGCCGGCACGCTGAGCGTGGCGCTCGCCTACCTGCTCGTGCGACGGCTCCTCGCGGGGCACGCCTCGGAGGCGGGCGCGACCGTGGGGGCGACCGTCGCGTCGGGGCTGCTGGCGGTCGACCTCCTGGACGTGGTGCAGTCGCGCGTGGCGATGCTCGATGTCTTCGTGACCCTCTTCGTGATCGCCACCGTGCTCTTCGCGGTGCTCGACGGTGGCCGCACCCGCGGGCCGCGGGGCGAGGACGCGGAGGCCCCCGCGTGGCTCCGGCGGGTGACCCTCGGGCGACCGTGGCGGCTCGCCACGGGGCTCGCGCTGGGGGCGGCGACGGCCACGAAGTGGTCGGGCGGCTACGTGGCGATCGGCCTGGTGGTCCTCGTTGTCGCGTGGGAGATGGCCGCGTCAGGGGAAGCTTCGAGCGGTTGGACCTCCCGCTTCGGCGCAGCCCTGCGCCGAGAGCTGCTCCCCTCCCTCGTCCTGCTGGGCCTCGTCCCGCTGCTCGTCTACCTCGCCTCGTACATCGGGCGGGTGGACGGATCGCTGCTCGCCCTGCCGTGGCGCACCGGATCGGTCTGGCGAGCGCTCCTCGAGCACCAGTACGCGATGCTGCGGTTCCACACGGGGCTCGTGGGCGACCACCCGTACGAGTCGGCGCCATGGTCATGGCTGCTCCTCAAGCGGCCGGTCGCCTATTTCTTCCAGGCCGATGGCGGCTCGTACCGCGAGATCCTCGCGATCGGCAACCCGCTCACCTGGTGGAGCGGCGCGATCGCGCTGCTGGTGCTGGGGGTGGGCTGGATCCGGTCGCGCGCCGGCTGGGCACGGCCGGAGGCGGTCCTGGTGGTGGCGGGGCTGGCCACCTACCTGCCATGGCTCGTGCTCCCCGGCTCCCGGACCCAGGTCTTCATCTGGTACCTGCTGCCGACGATCCCGTTCCTCTACGGCGCGCTCGGCCTCGCGGCGGCCTGGGCATGGCGCTGGCTCGCGGGGCGGGCCGCGATCGGGGTCGCGGCGGTGGCGGTCGCCGTGTCATTCGCGTTCTTCTGGCCGGTCCTCACGGCCTCACCGCTCTCGCCGAGCGACTGGCGCTCGCGGATCTGGTTCTGGGATTGCTCGCGGCCCGGATCACCGACCATCAGCATGCCCCACGACCAGAACGCCTTCTGGCTCAAGCTGATCGAGGATTTCGCGGTCAACCCGGGGCCGCCACCCACGGGCTGGTGCTGGATCTGAGGCGCTAGCGGCGCTTCCGCTCGCCGGGGAGGCTGACCCACTCGCCGCGTCGGTTATCGGTCCCGATCGGCCGATCGTGCGGGCGCCGCGCCGGGCGCGGCTGCCAGCCTCGCCCGGGTGCAGCCGCGGGGCGTCGCGACGGCCGCGGACCGCGCTGGCCCGCTCCCCCACCGCCGCCGGTACGGAGGCGGATCGCCTCGGGGCGGATCGATCGGTCCGGCTCGAAGCCGGGGACGATCTCGGAGGGGATCGGCTTCCCGAGCAGTCGCTCGATCTCGCGCAGGAGCGGTGCCTCGTCGACGCAGACGAGGGAGATGGCGTCGCCCTCCAGCCCGGCGCGGCCGGTGCGGCCGATCCGGTGCAGGTAGTCGGACGGCACCATCGGCAGCTCGTAGTTGACGACGTGCGGGAGCTGCTCGATGTCGAGCCCGCGCGCGGCCACCTCCGTCGCGATCAGCAGGGTCACCTTCCCGGCCTTGAAGTCGTTGAGGGCGCGGACGCGCTGCGGCTGGGAGCGGTTGCCGTGGATCGCGGCGGTGGCAATGCCGTCCTGCCACAGCTGCTCGGCGAGCCGATCGGCCCCGTGCTTGGTGCGGGTGAAGACGAGCGCCTGGTCGACGGCATGGCTCCGCACCAGCTGCGAGAGCAGCTCGCGCTTGCGCGCGCGGTCGACGGGGTGGACCACCTGGCGAACGAGGTCGGTCGGGGTGTTGCGCGGGGTGACCTGGACCGATGCGGGCCGGTCGAGCATCCCCTCGGCGAGCGTCCGGATCTCGTTCGAGAAGGTGGCGCTGAAGAGGAGGTTCTGGCGGCGAGCCGGCAGCAGGGCAAGGATCGCGCGGATGTCGCGGATGAACCCCATGTCGAGCATGCGGTCCGCCTCGTCCAGGACGAGGATCTCGACCGCGCCGAGGTCGATCGTCCCCTGCCGGGCGTGGTCGAGCAGGCGGCCGGGCGTGGCGACCACGATCTCCGGCCCACGGCGCAGCGCCGCGTACTGGCCGGGGAAGCCGACGCCGCCGTAGATGGTGGTCGAGCGGCGGCTGTTGGCGCCATAGACGCGGACGCTCTCCTCGACCTGCATCGCCAGCTCCCGGGTCGGGACGACAATGAGGGCGCGGATGCGCGGCCGCGCACCGTTGGCCGGCTGCGAGGCCGAGAGGCGCTGGAGCATCGGCAGCACGAAGGCGGCCGTCTTGCCGGTGCCGGTCTGGGCGCCGGCGAGCAGGTCCCGGCCGGCGAGCACGAAGGGGATCGCCTCGCGCTGGACGGGCGTCGGTTCGGTGTAGCCCTGCGCCGACACGGCGCGGAGCAGTTCGGGCGCAAGCCCGAGCGTTGAGAAGGACATTGGAACTCCTGACGAGGCCCTCCCGCCTGATGCGGGGCCCGGTCAGGGCAGATGTTGAATCGGGATCGGGACGGGGTTGAAGCCGCGGCGCGGACCGGAGCGCCTATCGAACACGTTTTCGAAATGATACACGATCAGGGGCCGGGGCCGAAAGTGGTACCCTTGGTTCCCCACCCGAAGGACACCATGACCTCGCCCTGCATCCACGGGTTCCGCACCGAGCAGTGCGCAGCCTGTCGTTCCTGCCCCCACGGACTCGTCACCTCCCAGTGCGGTCGCTGCATGAAGGCCTCGAGCACACCGGCGCTCCGCAAGGCCGCGATCGCGACCCATGGCGATCACCCGTCCGAGGAGCGCGCGGGCTTCGAGATCTACTACGAGCCCTCGCTCAACGGGTGGCGCTATCGCGCCGATGAGTCGGCTCCGTCGGTCGAGTCGTATCGGTCGATCTTCCTGGCCCGCAAGGCCGTCGACCAGCTGGCCGAGGCCGCGGGCGTCAAGGAGTCCAAGAGCCGCAGCTGACCTCGAATCAGCGATGGGTGGCGACCGGTCGGCCGACGACGGAGTCCGGCGGGCGTCACGACGGCGCCGCTGATACGCCGCGATGCCATTGATGCGGCGAAATTGAAATCCGAACCTCGCAATGATGGGCACATCAAGAGGAGACACGAGATGGCGACCACGCAGCATTCGGTCCGATCCATCAGCGCGGCACCGACCGCAAAGCGCTCGGCGATCCGTACATTCGCCACCGGCGTCGACCTTCCGGCCGCCGATCGGACGAAGGTCAACGAGGTGCTCAACCAGCACCTGGCCGACGCCTTCGACCTGATGAGCCAGGTCAAGCAGGCGCATTGGAACGTCAAGGGCTCGGACTTCTGGCAGCTGCACAAGCTGTTCGACGAGCTCGCCGAGCAGGCGGAAGACTGGATCGACGAGCTGGCCGAGCGCGTCGTGGCGCTGGGCGGCTATGCGACCGGCACCGCGCGGATGGCGGCCGCGGCCAGCACCCTGCCGGAGTTCCCGACCGAGATCACCAGCGGAATGGACTACGTCAAGGCCGTTGCCGTCGCGGCTGGCAGCCTTCACGAACTCGGCCCGCAGCGCGATCGACCGGACCGACAAGCTGGGAGACGCCAACACCGCCGATCTCTTCACCGAGATCAGCCGCGATGCCGACAAGTACCTCTACTTCCTGGAGGCGCACCTCCAGGACTAGGGGCGCCGGGGTGGGCTCAGCGACCGAGCGCGCGACGCATCAGCCGGAGGATCCTGCTGGTCCGGTTGGGCCGTCCCTCGCCGTGCGTGCGGGCGGCTTCGGCGTCCTCGACAGCATCAATGCCCGCTCTGGGGCCTTCCTCGCTGGCCCTCGGCGCTCCTCCTCTGCCGCGAACGCAGCGAAGTTGGGCCTGGAGTTGCGATCCATGATTGGCCTCCTCGATCACCGTGCGCGTGTCAGATGTCCAGGTCAAGGGGCGAATGGCACATCGGGGGCCTTGGCGTGCCCGAGAGGACTCGAACCTCCGACCTTCAGGTCCGCAACCTGACGCTCTATCCACTGAGCTACGGGCACGTGCGCGACGGGCGTGGCGGAGAGGGAGGGATTCGAACCCTCGGAAGAGGAAACCCCCTTCAACGGTTTAGCAAACCGCCGCACTAGGCCACTATGCGACCTCTCCGCGAGCGGCGCCGATGATAGCATGGGCCCCTCCGGAGAGGCCCTCAGCCGAGCCTCTCCTCGCCCATCTCGAACCCCCCACCAAGCAGAGCCCGACCCGTGCAGCGCCTACCCGTCATCGGCCAGTCGTTCGCCCACTCCGCCGTCGAGGCGGTGCAGCGCGCCGCCTTCGAGGCGGCGGGAATGCCGATCGAGATCGAGCGCTGGGAGCGGCGGCCGCACCAGCTGGCGGCGGCGGTCGACGGGCTCCGTGACGAGGCGTTCGTCGGTGCGCTGATCGCGGCTCCCCACAAGGAGCGCGTGGCCACCCTGGTCAACGCCCTCTCCGAAGACGCCAAGGTGAGCGGCGCGGCGAACGTGATCGTTCGGAACGGTGCGAGCCTGCGCGGCCACAACACCGATGTCGACGGCGTGCGCGCCGGACTCACCGCGATCCTCCCCAAGGTGGCGGGCAAGTGGCCGCGGCGGGCGGTCGTGCTGGGCGCCGGCGGTGGAGCGCGGGCGGTGGTGGCGGTGCTCATCGGCTCCGGATTCCAGCGCGTGGCCGTCTTCAACCGGCACCTCCACAAGG
Organism: uncultured Chloroflexia bacterium; assembly: GCA_963770875.1. GTDB lineage: Bacteria > Chloroflexota > Limnocylindria > QHBO01 > QHBO01 > CF-167. The sequence continues at coordinate 146,838 of CAVYRE010000002.1, read as the reverse complement.
CAGAGGCCGTCGTCGCCCACTTCGCGCGTTCCGCGCGGCACATGGAGCTGCGGGCGCTTCCGTGGCACGAGACCTTCCTGGAGGTCGAGCTGGCCAAGGCGAAGCTGCTCGTGAACGCGAGCGGGATCGGCGTCGAGGAAGGGGCAAGCCCGCTCCCGGCGGCGCTGCTGGGTTCGGGCCTGTTCGTGCTCGACCTGGTGCTGAACCATGCGTCGACGCCGCTCATGGGCGAGGCACAGGCGCGGGGAGGGACCGGTCGCGAACGGCCAGGCCTCGTTCCTGGCGGCCTCGGCCGTCACGTTTCAGCTGCTGACCGGGCAGGCGGCGCCCGGCGACGTGATGCGGGCCGCGCTGGCGGCCGAGCTGGGGATCCCCGAGGAGGGGATCGCCGTGGTCGGCGACTAGGGGGCGGCGATGTTCTACACGGCCGGCTGGGTGCACGTGATCTGCGGCTGCATGTTCTGCGGCAAGACCGACGAGATGCTGCGCCTCCTGCGCCGCTTCTCGATCGCGGGACGCCGCGTGGTACTGATCAAGCCACGGCTCGATACCCGGACCGCGGAGAGCACCGTCGTCTCCCGCTCAGGGGCGCAGCACGTGGCCATGGCGGTCGCTGACTCGCGGGAGATCGAGGTGCTCGTCGGCGACGCCGATATCGTGGCGATCGAGGAGGGCCAGTTCTTCGACGAGCGGCTCCCCGACGTCGTGGCGCGACTGGCCGACGCCGGGCAAGCAGGTGCTGGTGACCGGCCTCGACCAGGACTTCCGCGGGATCCCCTTCGGCCCGATGCCGCGCCTCATGGCGCTGGCCGACCAGGTCACCAAGCTGACCGCCATCTGCGTCGTCTGCGGCGAGCCGGCGACGCGGACCCAGCGGCTGATCGACGGGCAACCGGCCCCGGCCGATTCGCCGCTGATCGTGATCGGAGGGCTCGGGGATGAGAAGTACGAGGCGCGCTGCCGGCTGCACCACGAGGTGCCGGGCGCGGGGAGCTAGGCGGCCCTACCGCGACGGTGCAGCGCGAGGAGATTGGCGCCCAGCCCGACCAGCAGCACGCCGCCGCTGATCGGCGGGATGCGCTCACTGATCCAGGGCGGCAGGAAGATGTCGACGACCGAGCCGGACTCCGCGCCGAACGCCTCGGCCAGCGGGGTGAGCGGACAGACCTGATTGTTGCTCACGTAGACCAGGGTCTCCCCCAGGGCCACGGCGGCCGCGATCCCCGTCCGCCGGCTCGGCCGCTGGCGGAGGCCGTCCCAGGCGAAGAGGGCGACCATGGCGCCAATCGAGAAGAAGGCGGCGGTGTGGAAGGCCTTGATCGCGACGAGGACCCGGGGGCGCTCCCTAACCGGGATGCGGGCGGCAAGCGGCGCGGTCACCCACTGGCTCCAGACCGGGTCCCGGGGTACCGGCAACATGCAACGCTCCACGACTCTGCGGCTGGCTCAAAGTGGTCGCCTGCAAGCGACTGGCCAAGGGCCATCGGTCATGGATTCGGCGGGAATGGCGGAGGGGGTGGGATTCGAACCCACGGAGGCTTGCACCTCAGCGGTTTTCAAGACCGCCGCATTCGTCCGCTCTGCCACCCCTCCGTCCAGATCGTAGCGCGATCCCCGAGCGGGCAGTGGATCGCGTCAAAACGAAGTGCAGCCGCACAAGTCGCTCTCTATCGGGGTGATCAGCACTCAGGGCTCGGCGCTGGCGGTTGCCATCGGATCCTTCAAGACCGCGCATTCGTCCACTCCGCTACCCCTCCGGACTGAATTCCAGCCTGCGGCGGGCGGCAGTCGCGTGGTTAGCGACCGAGCGAGGGCGTCGCGAGAGCCGGACCACTCGACCGCACTCCCCCACGGCCGACGCAGTGTTCAGGCTCCGCGGGGGGTGAGCCACGCGGCGATCAGCTCGGGCGACGGGAGGCGTCCCGCACTCACGACTCGACCGTCGATCACCAGGCCGGGCGTGCTCATGACCCCGTACGCGGCGATCTGGGCGTAGTCGCTGACCTTGACGATCTCGGCGTCCACGCCCGCGATCGCGACCGCCTCCCGGGCGCTGGCCTCGAGTCGCTGACAGTTGGCGCAGCCGGGTCCGAGGACCTCGATCTTCAGCATGGCAGTCTCCTTTCGCAGATCAGGGAATGAGGGCGTTGAACAGGTAGCCGATGGCGAGAATGCCGACGATCACGACCCCCGCGAAGAGCGCCATGAGCTGCGGCCTGAGGACCCGGCGCAGGATGATGAACTCGGGCACGCTGATGGCGGTGATGGCCATCATGAAGGCGAGGGTGGTGCCCAGCGGCATGCCCTTGCCAAGCAGCGCCTGGACGATCGGGATGGTGCCGGCCGCGTTGGAATAGAGCGGCAGGGCAATCAGGACCACCAACGGGATCGCGAGCGGGTTCGACCGACCACCGATCGCCGCCACGAGCTCCGTGGGGGCGTAGCCGTGGATCAACGCGCCGATCCCGATCCCGACCAATAGGTAGGGCGCGATCCTGCGCACCAGGTCGCGCGTGTAGCCCCAGGCGTCGCCCAGTCGATCGGCCCAGGTCAGCCGGATATCGATGCCCGCGCTGTGCGTGCCCTGCAGCGCCCACACGTAGGGCTCTACATATCGCTCCATGTGCAACCTGCCGATGATCAGCCCGCCGATGATCGCCACGCTCAGACCGGCAGCCATGTAGACGATGGCAACCGCCGGTCCGAAGAGGCCCCAGAGCAACACCAGCGCGACCTCGTTGACCACGGGACTGCTGATCAGGAAGGCGAACGTCACCCCCAGCGGGATGCCGGCTTCCACGAACCCGATGAAGAGCGGCACCGCCGAGCAGCTGCAGAACGGAGTCACGATCCCGAAGGAGGCTGCCGCCGCGGTTCCGGTCAGCAGGCCGCGGCCCGCCAGTGCGGCGCGCACCCGCTCGGGCGGGAAGAAGCCACGGATCAGTGTCACCACGGTGACGATGCCCAGCAGCAGGAGCAGGACCTTGGGCACATCGAGCAGGAAGAAGGCGACCGCCTCGCCCAGCTGGCTGCCGCGTTCGAGGCGGAGCGCACCGAAGCTGAGCCAGTCAGCCAGTGGCGCCTCCGCGAACCAGGCGACGAGCCAGGCTGCCACCGCGGTGGCGACGATGACGCCGAGCGGGATGCGGTGCCGGGCAGCGCCGAACGAGAGCGTGGTCACCCGGGGGGCTCCAGGAGGTCGCGCAGCTCCGTGAGCGAGGAGCTGCAGGCAGCCTCGTTGCGCTCGTAGTAGATCCAGCGCGCGTCAGCGTGGTGCCGGGTCGCCCGCACTAGGCCGGCGTCACGGAGCTGCGCCAGATGGTTGCTCACATTGTTCTGGCGCTCGTCGAGTGCCGCCGCCATCTCGCAGACGCAATGGGGGCCGTCGCGCAGCAGGCGCAGGATCCCGGCGCGGGTCCTGTCGGCTAATAGGCCGGCGATCGCGACGGGTGCCGCAACGTCTGGGGCGGGCAGTTCGAGCCTGGGAGCGGGCAGGAGGGGCAGCTCAATCGGTGGAACGGACTTGACCAACATCTCAGCGTCAACTGTCTCAGTCGCGGCTGACATGTCCTAGGCCCAAGCGGCCCGTCTTTAGGAGCCGATCGGACCGCGCACCCTGAGTCGCGGCTGTTCACCCGCCGTCTCGGTAGGTAATGATGAGGAAAGACAGGCTGACCAGGTCGATGGAGGACCGATCATGACAATGCGTGATGATGAGCCGCTCGTGACGGCACTGGTAGAGCAGTTGCGCGCGATGCGCGCCGCCGAGCGCGACGTCTTCGGGGCGCTCGACCCCGACATCCGGGACCGACCGATCCGTCCCGGGCGACTGGTCGCCGAAGGACCACCAGGCGCACCTGACCGCCTGGAAGGCGATCCAGACGGAGCGAATCCGGGCGACTGCCCGGGGCGAGACGCTGACCACCGACACGCGCGAGACCGACGAGCGGAACGCCGAGCTGCAGGCGCTGCGCGCCGGCTGGGTCTGGCACGACATCGTGCGGGAGGCGGACGATGTCAGCGCGCAGCTCGAGACCGAGATCCAGGCAGCCGGCTCCGCGCTGCTCGCCGAGACCGAGGGGATGATCGGCCGGATCTTCGGCAACACCTCACCGCATGCCCTGACCCACTTCGCCTGGCTGGTGGACGCCGGCATCGGCGTGGACGAGAAGCGCGTCGCCGCCTTCGTCGACGAGCACGAACGCCAGGTCGAGGGAACGCCGCTGGCTGATGGCGATCGCGCCATCGCTGTCTACAACCTGGCCTGCGCCCACTCGATCGCAGGCCGGCTCGATCGGGCGCGGCCGCTCCTCAGGACCGCCTTCAAGTTGCGCCCGGACCTCGCCGACTTCGCGCTCGAGGACCCCGACCTCACCCCGCTGCGCTACGAGCTGCCCACGCTCCGCTGAGGCTGGGCGGATGGGCCGTTCGGCGATGCCAAACGGCCCTTGCCGGGCTCGCCACCCGAAGGCAGCGTCTGGCCGTGGCGCACAGTGCGCCGTGGAAGGAGGTAGTTCGTGGAAACAAGACGACACCGCATCAGCGGGATGGGTGCCCTGCTGTTGGGCGTGCTCCTGCTCGCCGTGGGTGGCTGGTACCTGCTCCGCAACACGTTCGGCATGAACCTGCCCGAGCTCAACGGCGAGGCGATCTGGCCGATCCTCGTCATCATCCTGGGGATCGGGCTGCTGACGAGGGTCTGGGAGACGAAGCCCGCCGCATAGCCGCTGTTCAGGGGACGTTGACCTGGAACACCCATGGCCCGTCGACGAACCGCACATTGCCCTTGCCATCGGAGCCGGAGAGGCGCGAGATGGTGAGCATCCACCGCCCCGAAGGCGCGTCGGTACCGGCGAACGTCTGGCGGACCATCACCCAGCCCTGCTCGGATCGCTCGACGATGGCCTGAATCTGTGCCTTCGGCTGCCCGGTCCATTCCGGCGGCAACGGCGCCCAGGCAAGGTCCTGCGCTGCTTGTCCTCGTTGCTGGAGAGTGCCGACCAGCGACCACCGGCTCCATGTTTCGTCCCGAACCGAGCTGAGGTCCACGTCGAGTAGCACGCGGACTGACGTGGCCGCGATGCGGACGGTGCGAAGGGTTACCGGAACGCCGCTGGCCACGACCGTCTGATCCGGCTCGAGGACGACGGCAGCATGGACGGGCACCGCGAAGTGGAAGACCCAGGGTCCCACGGGCGAGGGAACCTTTTCGTATGGCATCAGCTCTGGGACGGTGGCGGTCAGCGTCAATGCTTCACCGATCCCGGGTGGCACCTGGTAGCTGCTCACCGACGCCGATGCGTTGTCGATCTCTGCGCGGAGGTCGCCGCCGGCGATGTCCAGGTACGAGCGGCCCGCTGCATCGACGACATCCGCGCGGACGACGGCCTGGCTATCACCGTGGGGACCGCGGACGGTGAACATCAGGATCAGCTGGTTTGGGTCCGCGTAGGCTCGCTCGAGGGTCACCGCATAGCCGCCGACGGTTTGGGACAGCTCGAGCCGCTCGGCACGGTCATAGGCGATGCGATACCCGGGCATCAGCTCGGAGGCCTGCTGGAGCAGCGTGATGGCCGAAGCGGCCCCCATCAGCAGCAGGGCTGCAGCCGCGATCAGGGCAAGCCGCATCCGAGGCCATCGTGGCGCGCGACCGAGTGAAGGTGAAGCCGCAATCGCCGCTGCCACCACACGATCCATGCGCGCGGCGGCCCGCTGCCCGGGCTCCCAGGCGAGCGCGTTGCGCAACTCGGCCTCGAACTCCGCGAGATCGAACGGCTCAGCGTTCTGCATGATGGTCCTCCCTCAGCGCGGCGATGGCGCGGCTGATGAGCTTCTGCGTTGCAGCCTCACTCTTCCCGATGACGAATGCGATCTCGCGCGTGGACAGACCGGCCGCGTAGCGGAGGGCGATGGCCTCTCGGGTGGCGTCGGGCAAGCCCGCAAGCGCCACGCGCAGCTCGGCGCTGCGCTCGGCCGCGAGGTAGGCAACCTCCGGCGTCTCCTCGACATCGGCGTTCCGGAGGAGATCCGCCTGCTCTGTCGTGAGCGTATGCGGGCGCCGCCGTGATGCGTCCGCCGCCGCGTTTCGCGCGATTCGCAGCAGCCAGCCGATGCCCGACCCCGAGCCGCGGTAGGCGCGGATCGCTCGAATTGCCCGCTCGAACGTTTCCGCCGTGAGATCGGCGGCCTCGTCGTCGGAAGCGCCGCGCGTGCGGAGATAGCGATAGACCGACAGTCGATACCGGTCGTAGACGTCGGCAAAGGCGCGGGGATCAGAGCGAGCCCGTTCGAGCGGATCGGCTTCCATAGCGGCAGGCACCCGTCGATCTGTCAGGTCCACTTCCAGCGCCACCTCTCTCACGCCCAGTAGACGCCGACGCGGCCGCGTTCCGGACATTTGCCACCCGAAGTTCAGGCGATGGCGCCGCTTCCGAAGTGGGGCTGGAGCGCCGCGGGGATCAGCACGGAGCCATCGGCCTGGAGGTGCGTCTCCAGCAGGGCGGCGTAGGTGCGGCTCATCCCGAGCGCCGAGCCGTTCAGCGTATGGAGCAGCTCCGGCCGGGCATCGGGCCCTGATCGGTAGCGCAGGTTCATGCGCCGTGCCTGGAAATCGGTGTAGTTGCTGCACGAGCTGACCTCGAGCCACTTCCCAACCCCGGGTGACCAGGCCTCGAGGTCATAGCCCTTCGCCTGTGAGAAGCCGAGGTCGGCGGTACAGCGCTCGACCGTGCGGTACGGGATCTCGAGCGCCTCGAGCACCTCTTCGGCGTCGCGGGTCAGCGTCTCCAGCTCGTCGTAGCTCGTCTCCGGCCGTACGAACTTCACCATCTCGATCTTGTCGAACTGGTGGACCCGCAGCAGGCCGCGGGTGTCCTTGCCGGCCGCTCCCGCCTCGCGCCGGAAGCAGGGCGTGTAGGCGGCGTGGTAGATCGGGAGCCGATCGGCGGCGAGGATCTCGTCGCGGTAGACGTTGGTGACCGGCACCTCCGCGGTGGGGATCAGGTACATCTCGTCGCGCTCGACGACGTACATCATCGCCTCCTTGTCCGGCAGCTGGCCGGTGCCCCGGGCGGAGGCGGCGTTGACCAGGATCGGTGACCAGAGCTCCTCGTAGCCGTGTCGCCCGGCAATCTCGAGCATGAGGCCGATGAGCGCGCGCTGGAGGCGCGCCCCGTTCCCGGTGTAGAGGATGAAGCCAGATCCGGCGATCTTCGCCCCGCGCTCGAGGTCGAAGAGGCGCAGCCGCTCCCCGATCTCCCAGTGCGGCGGCGTCGAGCCGGCGGGACCGGGCGCGCCCCACGAGCGCAGCACGGGGTTGTCGTCGGCGCCCTTGCCGTCCGGGACCGATGGATGCGGGAGATTCGGGACGAGGAGCAGGTCCGCTTCGATGGCGGCCTCCAGGGCGGTCAGCTCGATGTCGAGCGTGTCGATCTGGGTCGAGAGGGCTGCCATCCGGCCCTTGAGCGCGTCCGCCTCGTCGGTGCGGCGGTCCCGCAGCAGCTCGCCGAGCTGGCGATTGCCGGCGTTCCGCTCCGCGCGCAGGTCGTTCGCCTCCGCCTCGAGCGCGCGGCGCCGCGCGTCGGCGGTGAGGAGGCGGTCGATCGTGTCGGTCGGCTCTCCCTTGCGCGCGACCGCGCGCTTCACCGCCTCGGGGTCGTCGCGGATCAGCTGCAGCGAGATCACGTGCTGAGCGTATCCGTCGCCGCAGCCGCCCGCAGCCGCTCCACGACGAACTCGGGTTCCAGCGAGGCGAGGAGCCAGCCGGCGCGCGGCCCGCTCGCCTGCCCCAGGAAGGCGAGGTAGAGCGCGTTGAAGACGCGCCCGGCGGGAAGGTCGGCGATGCGCGCCGCGTCGAAGATCGCTCCCTGGAGCGACTCGCCGTCCCACGCGATTCCCGACGCGAGCGCGTCTGCCAGGCTCGCGAGCGCGCTGCGCTGCTTGAGCTCAAGGTTGCCGGCCGCGGGTGGCAGCGCTTCCCTCCGCACCTCCAGCCGGGCACGGTCCGGGGCGTAGGCATCCAGCCAGGCGCGGGCGGCGGCGGTGCGCTCCGCGAGGATCGCCAGCTCAGGCTCGGTCAGCGGCTCGCCCTTCTCGGCCTCGAGGCGGGCGCGCACGTCCACCCCGGGGATCTGCAGCAGGAGCGCAAGGTGCGCGAACGGGGCGCGATAGGCGCCACCGGCTACGATCGGGTCGGCGGCGGGGTCGACCAGCGACGCGGCGAAGATGCGGTCGTGGTCGGGGGGCAGCTCGCCCTTCACCTCGCGCCCGGCGGTGGCGGCGGCGATCCGGTCCGACTCGTCGAAGAGGCGCGGGATGGCATCGGTCCCGTCCGGGTCGAACTCGAGCGCGTGGTTCGGCCGCGGCCGCACGAAGAGCAGCCGCAGCTGTTCCGGCGGCACCACCTCGGCGATCTCGTGGGCCGATGCACCGCGCCCCTTGCTGGAGCTCATCTTGCGGCCGCCGATGTTCAGGAACTCGTACGGCAGGTTCAGCGGCGGCTCGCGCTCGAAGACCTCGCGGGCGATCGCGTCGGAGCGGTCACGCGATCCGCCGGCCGTGGCGAGGTCCTTGCCGCACGGCTCGACCGTCACGCCGAAGAGGCCCCATTGCGCCGCCCACTCCAGGTTCCACGGCAGCTTCGCCGCGCCGCCGAACGGCGAGAGGCGCCCGGTCGTGGAGCAGCCGGTCGCCCAGGTGACCAGGTCGGGGAGGCATTCGAAGGCGACCGTCTCGCCGTCCCAGTCGCGCGCCAGGGTGGTGCCGACCTTCCCGCAGGTCGGTACAGATGACGTGGACCGGCAGCCAGCCGGCCGGCCGCTCGACGCGGCTCACGCGCCGATAGATGTCGCGCACCAGGTCGGCGCGGTCGAGCGCGGTGCGGATGAACGGGTCGATCTGCCCGGTCGGGTAGATCTCGCTCATCCAGTAGTAGCGATCGGGTCGGATGCCGAGCCCGGCGAAGGTGTCGATGAAGCGCGCGGCGAAGTGTCGCGCATACGAGGCGTGGCAATCGCCTTCCGGGTCGGGCACGTTGGCGAGCGGGGCGCCCATCCATCGGTCGATGGCGTCGGGGGTGAGCATCGCCTGGGCGTCCATCGGGTCGAGGTCGTCGATCCCGTACAGGAGGGTCGTCGCCAGCCCCCGCGAGCGCAGGGCTCGGACGATGACGTCGAGGATCACTGGCCCGCGCAGGCTGCCGACGTGCACGGTGCCGGACGGCGTCTTGGAGTCGTTGACGACCTGCGGGCCTTCCAGGCGCGCCGCCAGCTCGTCGGCCCAGAACACGTCGATCGAGGCGCTAGTGGATGCTGACGACCGTGAAGGTGACCGACCCAGCGGGAGCCTGAACGATGACCTTGTCGCCCTTCTTGTGCCCCATCAGCGCGGCGCCGACCGGTGATTCGTTGCTGATCCGCCCGTCGCGCGGCGAGGCCTCGGCGGAGCCGACGATGGTGAAGGTCTCCTTCCCATCCTGGCCCTCGATGACCACCTTCGAGCCGATCCCGACCCGGTCGCCGTTCCCCTTCTCGATCACCTCGGCGTTCTTGAGCTGCGCCTCCAGCGTGCCGATCCGGCCCTCCAGGAACGACTGCTCCTGCTTGGCATCCTCGTACTCGGCGTTCTCGGTGATATCGCCGTCGAGCTTCGCGTCATGGATGCGCGAGGCGACGCGGGGGCGCTCAACGGTGATCAGGTGCTCCAGCTCAGCCTTGAGCTTGGCGAGCCCCTCGGCGGTCAGGTAGACAGGCTTGTTGTTCATGGTCATCCACTACAAAAAACGCTCCAGGTCCCGCCATCGGCTTTCGCCCTTGGCGTTCCTGAAGCTGGCCGTGGCCAGGTGAGGCTTCGGTTGGGCCGCCCGGAGGCGGCCGGCGTCGCCGGATTGTAGGGCCGGCAAGAAGCGGTGTCAAAGATTCGGAGCGCCCAGAAAGGCCCGATTCGACCTCAGCGACCGACCACCACCAGCGCCACGATGAGCCCCGCGAAGGCGAGCCGATAGACGCTGAAGACGCTCACCGATCGGGTGCGGAGCCACGAGAGCATGAAGCCGATGGCCAGCGCGCCCGAGATGGCCGCGGTCGCGAACCCCGCGCCCAGCGCAAGCCATTCGGTCCCGGTCTGCGTCGCCTGCAGGAGGTGGCGGGACCCGTAGAGCCCCGCCCCCAGGGTGATCGGCGTCGCCAGCAGGAAGCTGAAGCGCGCGGCCGATTCCCGCGTCAGCCCGAGCGCCAGGCCGGCGGTGATGGTCGCGCCCGAGCGGCTGATGCCGGGGAGCAGGGCGAGCGCCTGGCTGAGCCCGATCGCCAGGGCGCTCGGTGCGTCGAGCCGGTCGATCTCGCGGCGGCGCGCCCCGAGCCGGTCGGCGAGCCAGAGGCCGACCGCCCCGATCACCACGAACCCGGCGATCGCCAGCCGCACGCCCGACGAGTCCGCATGGAGGTGCTGGCTGATCCAGTCCTCGCCCACGAAGCCGATGAGCGCGGCCGGGACGGTGGCGATGATCAGCAGCCACGCCAGCCGCCGCTCCGGATCGGCGCCGATACGCCGCTCGCGGATGCTCCGCCCCGCTGCGCCGAGCAGCCGCAGCCAGTCGCGGGCGAAGTAGACGAGCAGCGCGACGAGCGTGCCCAGGTGCAGGAAGACGTCGAACGAGAGGCTGTCGATGAGGCCTCCGCTCCCCCAGCCGGCGATCCACGGCGCCAGCTCGAGATGCGCGCTGGAGCTGACCGGGATGAACTCGGTCAGGCCCTGGAGGATCCCGATCAGCGCGGCCTGGAGGACGAGTTCCACGGCACCCCCGTGCTCGAGCGGTGGCTAGCGGATGAAGAGCGGGGCGAGGACCAGGCTGATCGTGGCGAGCAGCTTGACGAGGACGTGGAGCGATGGGCCGGCGGTGTCCTTGAACGGATCGCCGACCGTGTCCCCGACGACCGCCGCAGCGTGGGCATCGGTCCCCTTGCCGAGGACGTTGCCCTGGTCATCGGTGAGGTGGCCCGCCTCGATGAACTTCTTGGCGTTGTCCCACGCACCGCCGCCGTTGTTCAGGACGGTGGCGAGGAGCACGCCGGAGATGGTGCCGACCATCAGCAACCCGGCGACCGCCTCCTGGCGGAGGAGCAGCCCCACCACGATCGGGGTCGCCACCGCCACGACGCCCGGCAGGATCATCTGCCGCAGGGCGGAGCGGGTGGTGATGTCGACCACGCGCGCGTAGTCGGGGCGCTGGGTGTAGTCCATGATCCCCGGCATCTCGCGGAACTGGCGTCGCACCTCGACGATGATCGCCGAGGCGGCCTTGCCAACGGCCCGGATGGCCAGGCTGCTGAAGAAGTAGACCAGCATCGCGCCGATCAGGGCTGCGATGAAGACGTTCACGTCGGCGAGGTTGACCGACTCGAGGAGCGGGCCACCCCGGTTGGTCTGGATCAGGTTGATCTTGTCGATGTAGGCGGAGAAGAGCAGGAAGGCGGCCAGCGAGGCGGACGCGATCGCGTAGCCCTTGGTGAGCGCCTTGGTCGTGTTGCCGACCGCGTCGAGGCGATCGGTGATCTCGCGGGCCTTGCCCTCGGCGTGCGCGAACTGCGCGATCCCGCCGGCGTTGTCGGTGATCGGGCCGAAGGTGTCCATGGCCAGGATGAAGGCCGTCGTCATGAGCATCCCCATGGTGGCCACGGCGGTGCCGAAGATGCCGCCGTTGGGCAGTGCCTGCTGGCCGAGCCAGTGGCTGGCGTAGAGGGCGATGGCGATGGTGATGGCGGTGACGGCGGTCGTCTCGAAGCCGACCGAGACGCCGGAGATGATGTTGGTGGCGGGGCCGGTCTTGCTGGCCTCGGCGATCTCCTTGACGGGGCGCCACGAGCCGGCGGTGTAGTACTGGGTGATGTAGACGAAGGCGACGCTGGTGGCGAGGCCGACCAGTCCGGCGCCGAAGAACCAGACCCACGGCGCGATGCCGTTGGCGCCGGTGGTGCCGGGGGTGTTCATCATCAGCGAGGTGGTCAGCGCCAGCCCGCCGACCGAGAGGATGGTGGTCACCCAGTAGCCGCGGTTCAGCATGTTCATCGGGTCCTCGTCCTCGCGCCCGCGGACGAAGAAGATGGCCACGATGGTGGCCAGCAGGCCGAAGGCGCGCACCACCAGCGGGAAGAAGATCCACGCCTCGGGGTGCGGCCAGCCGGCGAGCTGGGCGACGCGGAAGACGGCGACCCCCAGGATCATGGCGCCGATGTTCTCCGCGGCGGTCGACTCGAAGAGGTCGGCGCCACGGCCGGCGCAGTCGCCCACGTTGTCACCCACCAGGTCCGCCACCACGGCGGCGTTGCGTGGATCATCCTCCGGGATGCCCGCCTCGACCTTGCCGACCAGGTCGGCGCCCACATCAGCGGCCTTGGTGTAGATCCCGCCGCCGAGCTGGGCGAAGAGGGCCACGAAGCTCGCCCCGAAGCCGAAGCCGACGATCAGGAAGGGCGCCTGCTCGGGATGGGTGAAGCCGCCGTAGAGGGCGAAGATCGAATAGACGCCGAGGAGCGAAAGGGCGACCACCAGGAAGCCGGACACGGCACCGCCCCGCATCGCCATCTGCACCGCGCGGACCAGGCTGCTGCGCGCGGCGGCGGCGGTGCGCACGTTCGACTTGACGCTGATGTACATGCCGATGATGCCGGAGGCCATGGAGCAGGCCGCCCCGACCAGGAAGGCGATTCCGGTCCGGATGCCGAGCTCGGCGCCGAAGATGTTCGTGTCAGCGGCGTCCTTGCCCTCGACCAGGGAGATCACCAGGCCGATCAGGACGGCCCCGCCGAGGGCCAGCAGTGCGATGGTGCGGTACTGCCGCCGGATGAAGGCGACCGCGCCCTCGAAGATCGTGCCGGCGATCTCCTGCATCGCCTCCGTCCCGGTGTCCGCGTGCAGGACGCCCCAGGCCAGGTAGATCGCAAAGGCGATCGCGGCGAGCCCCGCGACCGGAATGATCCAGGTGATGGGATGGATCTCCATGAAACCTCCGCAGGGGGCTAGCCGATTCGGTCGCTGCTCCCCGTGGGCGCGCCCGTCTCGCTTGTCAGGTCGTCTCGTACACGGAAACGCCGGCGGTGAGTCGCGTCATCGCGGCCGCCAGCGGTGCGGCCGGTATCGTAGCCCCGCGCCCACGAACGGGTCAACTTTCACGGCAACCAGCGAGGCAGCCACCCATCGGCCGAGAGCCGCTGCTCGCTCCCGTCGAGGAGGCGCACCAGCCAGATGCCGCCGTCGCCGGCGAGGCCGCTGGCCGGCGTGCGGGATACCACGATGAGATCCGGTTCCGGCGTGAAGGAGACCGACGTGGCGAGCGCCGCAGGATCGGCGATCACCTGCCGCCCGCTGGCATCGGCCGCGGGCGCGAACCAGGGGCTCCCCGCCTCGGAGCTGTTCGAGAGCTTCAGGTAGGCGACGCGTCCGAGGGCATCGATCGTCGGGCGCGCCGCTCCGCGGCCGAGGGCGGTCGAGAGGACGATGCGGGAGCCGCGGTCCAGGACGACGACCCGCAGGGCTCCGAGCTGCGCGGGGTCGAGCCCGAATGAGGCAGGGTCGAGCGCCGGAACCGGCTGGTGCGGCTCGTAGCGGAGCCCGCCGCTCGGTCCGCTGGCGAGGCCCGTGACGAGCACGCCCGAGCTGTCGGCGAGCCACATCGGCTCCGACTCCGCGAGAAATGGGGCAGTCGACACGACGCCGGAAACGAGGTCGAGGATCGACACCGTCCCGACACCGTCGACGAACGCCAGCGCGGTTCCGTTCGGAGCGATGCGCGGCGCGCGGAGCAGAGGAACCGCAGCGGCAGGCGACGGCGATGGCGCCGCGCTCGGGCCGCCGTGGAGCTCGACCTGGCGGGGATGGCTACCATCGCCGTCGCGCATCCAGAGGCCAAGGCCGCTGCCAAGCGCCGGATCGGCCCGCCCGAAGACCAGCGTTCCGCCGTCGGGCGAGAAGGCGGGATCGAACTCGACCACGCCGGCCTCGGTGAGGAGCCGGCGCGCGGACCCGTCGGGTCGCTGCCAGACCAGCACCGCTCCGTCCCCGACCACGAAGGCACGGCCATCCGGGGCGAGGGCGTAGTCGGTCACCGGCGAGAGCTCCGCCGAGAGCTGTCGCTGGTTGGTGCCGTCGGGGTTCATCGCCCACAGGTTCGCGATCCCCGACCGATCCGAGAGGAAGACGATCTGGTTCGAGAGGGTCGACGCGGGGGCGCCGGTGGTGAAGCTCCAGGTGACGCCCGATGGAAGGCCGGCTCCGTCGGCGGCGAGGAGGCCCGGCCGCAGCGTCACCTGATAGGTGGTGTTCGGGTCGAGCGGCCCGGATGGCTGGAAGCGAAGGACGCGCGGCGCGGGGTCGAGGAGTCCGGCGGCTCCGGGCGCGGCGATGGCGTCGAGCGAGCCGGCCACCGACGGGCTGATCGTGAGCAGGTCGTCGTGGACGCTGGCCGGATCGAGCGCGCGATCGAAGAGGATCGCGATCGGGCTGTCGACCGACACGCCGGCGACGCCGTCGGCGGGTACCAGCGTATCGGCCCGCAGGCTGGATGGGACGGTGTGGAAGGTGAGCGTGAAGGGTGCCTCGAGCGGCGTGCCGGCCTGGTCCACCGCGCCCGACCCGATCGTCAGCATGTACCTCCGATCAGGGTCGAGCGGCACCTTCGGCACGATCGTCAGCCGCTCCCGTGCCCACAGCAGCTGCAGCTCGGCGGCGGGCGCCAGGGCGAGGGCCCGCTCCACCGAGGCCGTGTCCATCAGGGTCGAGAAGGTGACCACGATCGGGCTGTCGAGGGACACCCCAGTCGCCGACTCGGCGGGATTGGAGGCCACGACGCTCGGGTTGCCGACGGTCGTGAAGCTGAAGTCCGGCGCGCTCGTCGTCGACGCGTTGCCGACCACGTCGCGAACCCCGGGGCCGACGCTGACCTCGAATCGGGTTCGGAGCGGCAGGCGCGTCGCCGGCGTGAACGTCAGGCTTGACGAGCTCCAGCTGAACGCGCCTGCGACCGCCGGGCTGATCGCAAAGGCTGCCTGCGCCGTCGCATGCACGACCGGCTCCGTGAAGTCGACCTCGATGCTGGTGGTGGTGAGCGCCTGGTTGGCGTTGCCGGTCAGGCGCTGGGTCAGCGAGATGCGGAGGACTGCGGGCGGGCGACCGTCAACGGTCGAGGCGTAGTACAGGATTGCGACCAGCACGGCGAGGCCAAGGCCGATCACCGCCACGGTACGCAGGGCTGCGCGACGTCCGCTCACGAGCAGGCTATGCTACCCGCCGCCTGCATCGCCCTCACCCCTCGGAGCCCGATGACCTACGCCGCGCAGCCAACCCCCGGCGCCGACCTGCCCGCCGACGGCCAGGCGGCGCAGCCCCGTCGCCGGCTCGGGTGCGCCCTCGAGATCGTCGAGACGCTGGTGCTCACCCTGGTGATTTACCTCGTGATCCACAACTTCGTGGCGCAGCCGTTCCAGGTCGAGCAGGAGTCGATGATGCCCACGGTGGACCCCGGCGAGTACGTGCTCATCGACAAGATCTCGCCACGCTTCCAGGAGTACCAGCGAGGGGACATCGTCGTCTTTCAGCCGCCCCCGGGCTACGGACAGGGCGGCGTCCCGTTCATCAAGCGCGTGATCGGCCTTCCCGGCGACACCGTGAGCCTGGAGAACGGGTACGTCTTCGTCACGCCCCCGGGCGGGAGCGCGGTCGAGCTCGGCGAGCCCTACGTGGTGCGCGACGTCGACGGGGGGCAGGCGCCGACGCTTCCCAAGAACGCGAACGGCACCAGCTCCTGGACGATCGCGGCGGGGACCTACTTCGTGATGGGCGACAACCGCCCCAACAGCCAGGACTCGCGCTTCTTCGGGCCGGTCGGGCGCGAGCTGATCATTGGCCGCGCCTGGCTGCGCTACTTCCCCCTCGACCGGGTCGGCTTCATCGTGCGGCCGAGCTACGCCGGACTCACCTCGGCCGCGCCCTCCCCGGTGCTGGGGATGGCCGCTCGCTACCCGGCCGGCTCCTCGGCCACGACCCAGGCGTCGATCGCCCGCCCGTAGTCGACCAGGCCGTCGGAGCCGAACCAGAGGGCGAGCTCGGCGACGGCCGTGTCCGGCGCGTCCGAGGCGTGGATCAGGTTGCGCAGCCCGCTGATCCCAAGGTCGCCGCGGATCGTCCCCGGCTCGGCCTCGTTGGGCATCGTCCTGCCGACCATGCGACGTACGGTGGCGATGGCGTCCGGCCCTTCGAGCGCCACCGCGGCGACGGGACCGGAGGTGATGAACGAGACCAGCTCCGCGTAGAAGTGCTTCCCCGCGTGGACGGCGTAGTGGCGCTCGGCCAGCGGGCGTGAGACCTCGAGCATGCGCAGCCCGACCACCTTGAGGCCCTTCCGCTCGAAGCGGGCGACGATCTCACCGATGAGGCCGCGCTGGACGCCATCGGGCTTGACCAGGACGAGCGTGCGTTCCATGCGGAAATCGGCTCCGTGCGATGGTTCAGGCGCGCGCGGCGCGGTCGAAGGCGACGGTTGCATCCGCCTCGCGGCCGGCGGCGCGCAGGAGGTCGCCGTAGAGTAGCAGACGCTCGGCGGGCACCTCCCCGGCGAGGGTCGGCTCCAGGAGCGCGGCTCCTTCCGGGCCGATCCGCGGATCGAGCCGCAGCGCCGCCGCCAGCTGACGGTCGCCCTCGTCGAGCTCCTTGTCGGCGTATGCCTCGCGCGCGGCCTCGAGGCGCGCGTGCGCGGCGGCGGTCCGCTCCGGCGTCGGGGTAGCGGCTGTGGCGGGCGGGACGGCGGCGGCCTCGGGGCGTCGAACGGACGCCCGGAACGAGGACGGGACCGGCCAGGTGATCCGGGTCGCGACGCCCCCTCGCAGCTTCCAGGCCTCGTCGACGCCGATCGCCGAGACGACGCGTTCCGCGAGCCGAGCTGCACGGTCCGCATCGCCGGATGCGGCCAGCGCCTCGGCCTCGATCAGCATGACCAGCGGGCGGCGTCGCTCGAGGCTGGTGGCACGGATGGCGGCCACGACGCCACCCGCGGCGAGCGGCCGTCCCTGGCGCCAGAGGCACTCGGCGAGCAGGGAGCGAGCCGCGTCGAGCTCCTCGAGGCCACCCCGCCCGGCCGCCTCGAGGCCGGCGATCAGCCGCAGCAGCACCCCCTCGGCCAGGCCGTGGAGGCCCGACGCGAGCTGGGCCCGCGCCAGCGCCAGCTGGTCCGGGAGCAGGTCGACCGTCTGGAGCGGCGCCGGCCGATCGGTCATGCGGAGAGCATCCGCTCGAAGCGCAGCCGGGATCGGAACGGGCCGAGGACCGCCAGCCGGGCGAGGTCGGGTCGGACGTACTCGCGAGCCACGCGCAGCAGGTCGTCGACCGTTACCGCTTCGATCCGCTCGATCACCTCGTCGACCGTCAGGATGCGCGGGAGGAGGCTCTCGCCGGTGCCGAGCCAGGCGGCGACCGCGCCCGTCTCCTCCATGCGCAGCTCGAGGCGGCCACGGGTGTAGGCGCGTGCCCGATCGAGCTCGCCGTCGCTGATCGGCTCCTGCACGACGCGCTCGAGCTGTTCGAGGATCGCGGCCAGGAGCGGCCCGGCCTGGTCCGGGTCGAATCCGGCGTGGATCCCGAACGTGCCGCAGTCGGCGTAGGTGCTGCCGAAGGTCGACACGTCGTAGGTGAGCGAGCGTCGCTCGCGGAGCTCCACGAAGAGGCGGCTGCTCATCCCGTCGCCGAGGACCGCGCCGAGCAGCTCGAGCGCCCAGCGATCCGGGTCATCGCGCGCCACGCTCGGCATCCCGATGCACAGGTTCCCCTGGGCGAGGCGGCGGAAGGCGACCCGGAGCGATCCCGGCGGGGCCGCCGTCGGGGCCTCGAGCGGCGCGGCCAGGGGGGTCGGCGCCGTTCCCGGCGGGCCGCCATCGAACCAGCGCTTCGCGATCCTCAGGACGTCGTCGTGCCGGATCGCGCCGGCCGAGGCGAGCACGAGGTTGGCGGGCCGATACCAGCGTTCCCAGTGCTCGGCCACCCGCTCGTGACTGGCGCGCCGCACGCTGCGCGGCGTGCCGGCGATCTCGCGACCGAGCGGATGGCGGCCGAAGAGAAGCTCGTCGAAGAGGCTGAAGACGTGGTCGCCGGGCGAGTCGATGTACATGCGGATCTCGTCGACGATGATCGGCTTCTCGCTGACCAGGTCGCCGCGGCGCAGGAGCGGCGCCAGCACGAGGTCGGCGACCACCTCGAGGGCGCGGGGCGCGGCCTCGGCCGGCACCCGGGCGCTGTAGACGGTCAGCTCGCGATCGGTCGATGCGTTGACGCTTCCGCCGCAGCCCTCCACCGCCTCGGAGAGGCCGCCCGGCTCGGGATAGCGTCGCGTCCCCTTGAAGACGAGGTGCTCGAGCAGGTGCGAGAGGCCGGCGTGCGCCTCGTCCTCGCGCCGCGACCCGACGCCGACGAAGAGCCCCACCGAGACCGATCGGGCGGCGGGCATCGGCTGGGTGACCACCCGCAGGCCGTTCTCCAGGACGCTGCGCTGATACGGGATGGTCCGCGCCCGGGCCCGTCCGGCGGCAAGGCCGGACGCCACGTCAGCCTTCCTCGTCGTCGTCGCTCGCCTCGGGCGACATGAGCAGCTCCATCTGGATGAAGCGCAGGTCACGGGCCAGCTCGGCGGCGCTGCGGGGCAGCGGGCGCCCCTCCTCCGGCTCGTCCTCCGGTCCGATCCGCGGGGTCGCCGCCGCGAATTCGAGGACGACTCGCTCCTCCCCGATGACGAGCGTGTAGACGAGCAGCTGATCGGAGGTGGTGTCGAACTGGAGGTAGTCGAACGAATCGAGGTTGAGGCAGATGGAGAGCGGGGTGAAGTAGCTGGCGATCTCCGGGTGGTCGACCACGATCCGCTCGACCCAGCCGGTGCCGCTGCCGGTCACCTGCGAGCCGCGCCGATAGGTGTAGGTGACGGTCTGCTTCAGCAAGGGGCGCAGGATGTTGTAGATGTCGCTCTTGTCGGTGACGACGCCGGTGTTGATGTAGAGCTTGGCTCTCGCCTCGGTCATCGGCTCGCTCACGGGCTGCGCCTGCGCTGGGGGATCGCGGGCGAGTCTAGCACCCGGCCCGGGAGGCGGGATGGCGCGAACCGGCTGCTAGGATGTCGGTCGTGAAGCTCCTCGCCGCCGATATCGGGAACACGAATATCACGCTCGGCCTCTTTGCCGATGGCGAGCTTGCCGGGTCGTGGCGCGCCACCACCCGGGCCACCGCCACGCCCGACGAGATGGCGGCGCAGACGGCCGAGATGCTCGCCCTCGACGGGCACCGCCTCGACGAGCTGGGCGCGGTGGCGCTCGCCTCGGTGGTGCCGCCGCTGACCGGTGCCTTCGAGCGGTTCGTGCGGACGCGGTTGGGGCTGGAGCCATGCATCGTCGACGCGGGGTCCATGGCCGAGGTGCTGCGCATCGAGATCGATCGGCCGGCCGAGGCCGGCGCCGACCGCCTCTGCAACGCCCTTGCCGCCCGAACGGAGTTCGGCGGTCCGGCGATCGTGATCGACCTGGGCACCAGCACCAACTTCGACGTGCTGAGCGCAGAGGGGGCGTACATCGGTGGGGCGATCGCGCCGGGGCTCGGCCTCTCGCTCGAGGCGCTCGTCGGCTCCGCCAGCAAGCTGCCGCGGATCGAGCTGCGGCGCCCGCCGCAGGCGATCGGGGCCAACACCATCCACGCCATGCAGAGCGGGACCGTGCTCGGCTACATCGGCCTCGTGAGTGGCCTCCTCACGGCGCTGCGGGGCGACCTCGCGGAGCGCTCGCCGGCTGGCAGCCTGGTGACCGTGATCGCGACCGGCGGCTACACCCACGAACCGTGGCTGCGCGAGGTGCCCGGGATCGACGCCATCGAGCCGGATCTCACGCTGCGCGGGATTCGCTACGCGCACGACGCGATCCGCGTGGCGGCCGCGCCGGCAGGCGCCTCGGTCGCCAGCCCCGGCCAGGACCGATGAGCGACGAGCGCGGCTCCCTCGCCGGGCGCCGGATCGTGGTCGGGGTGGCCGGCAGCATCGCCGCCTACAAGGCCGTTTCGCTCGTCCGCCTGCTTGCCGAGCGCGGCGCCGTCGTTGACGTGGCGATGACCCCCGCCGCCACCGCCTTCGTCACGCCGCTCACCTTCGCCTCGCTCACTCACCGCCCGGTGGTGAGCGACGTGATGGCGCTCGATGCCGACTCGCAGATCGCCCACGTCGAGCTGGCGGAGGGGGCGGACGCGATCGTGATCGCCCCGGCCACCGCCAACCTGCTCGCCGACCTCGCGGCGGGCAATGCCGGCAACGCCGTGACCGCGATCGCCCTGGCCAGCCGCGCGCCGCTCGTCCTGGCGCCGGCGATGGATGCCGGGATGTGGACCCACCCCGCCACGCAGCGCAACGTCGAGACGCTGCGCGGCTTCGGGCACCGGATCATCGATCCGGAGGTGGGGGCGCTCGCCAGCGGGTTGACCGGCGTGGGGCGCCTCGCCGATCCCGAGTCGATCGTCGAGACGGTGGAGCGCCTCTTCGCGCGCGCCGGCGACCTCGACGGCCTCCAGGTCGTCGTGAGCGCGGGCGGCACCCGCGAGCCGATCGACCCGGTCCGCTTCATCGGCAACCGCAGCAGCGGCAAGATGGGAGTCGCGATCGCCGAGGCGGCGCGCGACCGTGGCGCCAGCGTGACGCTGATCGCCGGGGCGATGAGCGTGTCGCCGCCGCGCGGGATGACGGTGGTCGAGGCGACCACCGCGGCCACGATGCGACAGGCGGTCCTGCGGGCGGCGGCCGGTGCGGACCTGCTGGTGATGGCCGCCGCAGTCGCCGACTTCGCCCCGAAGCGCGCCAGCACCCGGAAGATCAAGCGCGGTGGCGGGGACCTCCAGATCGACCTCGTCCCGAACCCGGACATCATCGCCGAGGTGGGCGAGATGGCCGACGGGACGCGACCGTTCCTGATCGGCTTTGCGGCCGAGAGCGACGAACTGGAGGCGAACGCCCTCTCCAAGCTGCGCGACAAGGGGCTGGATCTGATCGTGGGAAACCGGGTCGGCGGCCCGTTCGACGCGATCGGCTCGGACGAGAACAAGGTGATCGTCTTCGGCGCCGAGGGGGTGCTGAGCGACTGGCCGATGCTCCCCAAGCGCCAGGTCGCCGAGCGGCTCTGGGACCTGATCGTCGATCGCTATCGGAAGGTCCACCCGGCGGAGCGACCCGCGCCTCGGTCCCGCTCCCGCCGGCGCTGACGGTGCAGGTCCTGCGCACCGTCCCGGAGCTGCGGGCCGCGATCCTCGAGCGTCGCCTGGCGGGAGACTCGGTCGGTTTCGTGCCGACGATGGGCGTCCTCCACGATGGGCAGCTCTCCCTGGTGCGCCGTGCGCACGCCGAGAACGGCTGCGTCGTGGTCAGCTCGTTCATGAACCCGGGCGACTTCCCGGCCCTCGACGAGGCGAGCGGCACGCACCGCGACGAGCACCGCGACCTGGCGCTCCTCGAGCGGGACGGCGCCGACCTCGTCTTCCTGCCGGAGGTCGCGACCCTCTACCCGCCCGACGACGTGACCCGCGTGACCGTCGAGGGGCTGACCCGGCAGCTCGAGGGCGCCTCGCGTCCCGGTCACCTCGACGGGCTGACCACCGTGATGCTCAAGATGCTGCACCTCGTCGGCCCCGCCAGCCTCTACCTCGGCCAGCGCCACGCCCAGCAGGTGGTGATCCTGCGGCGGATGATGCGCGACCTGTTCATGAACGTGCAGGTGGTGGTCTGTCCCACCGTCCGCGAGGCCGACGGACTGGCCCTGTCGAGCGCGAATGCCCTCCTCTCGATCGAGGAGCGTCATGCCGCAACCTGCCTCTTCGCCGCCCTCAGCGCGGCGCGCGAGGCCTACGACGGGGGCGAGCGCTCAGCCGAGGTGCTGCGGGCGCGGATGACCGACAAGATCGCGGCCGAGTCGATGGCTCGCCCCGACTACATCAGCGTTGCCGACGCTTCGACGCTGGTCGAGCTGCGCCGGGTGACCGGCCCGGCGCTCGCGCTGGTGGCGGTCTGGATCGGGCGCACGCGCCTGACCGACAATATGCCGCTCGCCTGGGACGTGGCCTGAGCGAGGCTCCGGCTACAAAGTACTAGTGACGTCGGGGGTGGCCTTCGTATGATGCTGCCGTCACCGCGGGCGCCGGTCCACCGACCGGTGCCATGCGGCGCACGAGGAGGCCGGCGAGTGCCCACGTCCGGCCTCCTTCCCTTTTCGGGTCGCGCTCAGCGCATCGTGCCCTTGTGGGCGGCCTTCCAGGCCCGCTTCGCCGCCTGGTAGCTGCCGAGCGCCTCGGCCGAGTCGACGTCGCCGAGGGTGGCGTGCTTCGGCATCACCTCGTCGAGGCCGGGCAGCTCGAGGCCGAAGCGCTTGCCGAGGATCGCGATCAGCGAGCGCGCCTTCATGTCGCCGATCGAGGGGAGCGCCAGCAGCCTCGCCTGGAGGTCGCGACCGTCGCGCGCGTCGGTCCAGACGCGGCTCGGATCGCCACCGTAGTTGGCGACGAGGAACGCGCAGAGGGCCTGGACGCGCCCCGCCATCGCAGCCGGGAAGCGGTGCAGCGCCGGTCGCTGGCGGAAGGCGGCAGCCAGCTCCTCGGGATCCATGGCGGCGAGGCGGGCCGCGTCGAGGTGACCGACCCGGCGGCGCAGCTCGGCGGGACCGGAGAAGGCCTTCTGGACCGAGACCTGCTGGTCGAGCGCAAAGCCGATCAGCAGGGCGATCGGCTCGCTGGCCAGGAGGCGATCGGCCTCGTCATCGCCGGTGAAGTGGAGTCGATCGACGGGCGTCTTGGTGGCGGTCATGCGCGGCATGCTACCCGCCGCGGCACCGCGCGGCTACAGGCGCGACAGGAAGCTGGCCACGTCGACCGCGCCGCCGACGAGCTGGATGATCGTCGCGATCTTGTCGGCGTCGGTCTGATGGGTCTTCACCAGGATCTCGTCGACCGCCTGGGCGGTCCGATACGTATCGGCCTGGGCCAGGTAGGTGAAGAGGCCGGCCGACCGGAGATCGTCGAGGACCGGTTGGCCCGGCCTGAAGCCGCCGGTCAGGACCATGCCGGCGACTCTCCCCGGGTCGACGGCGTTCAGCTCGAGCGCCATTGCGATCAGGTCGCTGCGGTCGCCCGCGGTGATCAGCAGCGTCCGATCCTGGATGAAGCCGGCGGCGTGCTCGGCACGCATCGCGCCGATCGCGACGTGCCCGACCGTCCGCCCCGGCGCCGCCTCGCCGGCGAGCAGCTCCCCGTCGAGGTGGGTTGCGATCAGCTCGAGCGATGGGTTGGCGAGCAGCTCGCTGTACGGGATGCAGCCGAGCAGCTCGATCCCGTGCTGGGCGAGCCCGCGCTGCAGCACCTCGGGGAGGCCAGGGTGCGTCTCGACGTCGACCTTGTTGACGAGCGCACCGATGACGCGCACCCCGTGCCGCTCGAAGAGGGCCTGGTTGAGCACGATCTCGTCGATCGGGCGGCCGACGCCGCCCTCGCTGACGATCACCACCGGCGCCTCGAGGAGCGCGGCGACGCGCGCGTTCGAAAGGCCGACCACCGCCCCCACGCCGGCGTGCCCGGTCCCCTCGATCAGGAGCAGGTCCTTGCCGTCCGCCACTCTGGTCGCGGCGTCAATCACCTCGCGTTCGAGGTCCTGCGCGACGCGGCCCATGACGTAGTCGGTGGTGAAGTGGCGCGGCAGCGTCACCGGGCTCATGTCGTCGAGCGCGTCGGGCAGGTCGAAGACCGCCTTCATGAGCACCGCGTCCTCGTCCGCTCGGGTCCCCTCGACCACGAGGTAGCGCTGACCGACCGGCTTGATGAAGCCGGTCCTGGCTCCCCGTCCGATGATCGCCGCGGTGAGGCCCAGCGACGCGGTCGTCTTGCCCCGGTTCTGCCCCGTCGCCGCGAGGAAGACGCGCCCGACGATCACCCCCGGGGCTTGCCGCGCCGTTCGATCAGGTCGACCGCCTCGCGCAGGCGAGCCACCAGCTCCGGCTCGACCATCTCCGGCTCGAGGTGCTCACCGAGCCGCTCCATCACGTCGGCGGCCATGCCGAGCAGCACGTCGGCATCGGCGATGAAGAACTGTGGCTCGTTGTTGTAGCGCACCAGGGTGAGCCGCCCCTGGAGGGTGAGGCCGCCCTCCGCATGGGTCAGCTGCGTGCCGAAGTTGTGCCCCTGGATCCCATCGGGGTTGTTCAGGAAGTTGAGCGCATTGTCGATCGCCAGCCCGAAGCGGGCCCGCCAGCCGACCAGCCGCTCGTGTACCTCTGGCGTGAGGCCGATCTCGCCCACCTCGTCGAAGACCTCGCGGGTGACCGTGAGCAGCCCCACCAGCGTCGAGCCGGCGCGGCTGCCGAGCATCACCTGGAGCGAGCGCTCGAGCGTGAAGACGTCGCTGTCAAAGCGCGGCGACGTCGTCACGTCGGCGAGCAGGTCCTCCACGTTGTCGAGCGCGCCCGGCTCGCCGAGCGCGTTCGCCATGTTCAGGATCTCCTCCCGAAAGAGGAACCTCTCTTCGTGGTCGAGCATCGCGCCCCCGGCTACGGGTAGAGGCCTCGCAGCGTCGTCGCCTCGGCCACGCGCGCCACCGCCACCATGTAGGCGGCCGTGCGCATGTGCACGTTGTGGAGCTTGCTCATGGCCAGGACGCCCTCGAAGGCGCGATCCATGATCTCGTGCAGGCTCTCGTTGATCCGGGCCTCGGTCCAGAAGAACGACTGCATGTCCTGGACCCACTCGAAGTAGCTGACTGTCACGCCGCCCGCGTTGCAGAGGATGTCGGGGATCACGAAGATGCCCCGGTCATACAGGATCTGGTCCGCCTCCGGCGTGGTCGGCCCATTGGCGGCCTCGGCCACGATCTTGGCGCGGATGCGCGGCGCGTTGTCCTTGGTGATCTGGTTCTCGAGCGCGGCCGGGACCAGGATCTCGCAGTCGAGCTCCAGGATCTCGGTGTTGCTGACCGAATCGGCGCCGGGGAATCCGACGACCGTGCCGTGCTCCTGCTTCCAGGCGCTCACCCGCGCCGGGTCGAGCCCCTGCGGGTTGTGGATGCCGCCCGTCGAGTCGCTCACGGCGATGATCCTGGCGCCCTCGGCGGCGAGCAGCTCGGCCGCGATCGAGCCGGCGTTGCCGTAGCCCTGGACCACGACCCGCGCCCCGGAGAGCGGCACGCCCCGCTCCTTGCCGGCCTGGATGAGGGTATAGACCGCGCCTCGGGCCGTCGCCTCGTTGCGTCCCAGCGAGCCGCCGATGGCGATCGGCTTGCCGGTCACGACGCCGGGGATCGTGTAGCCGCGGTGCATGGAGAAGGTGTCCATCATCCAGGCCATCACCTGGGCGTTCGTGTTGACGTCGGGAGCCGGGATGTCGCGATCGGGCCCGATCAGCGGGCTGATCTCGGTCGTGAAGCGACGGGTGAGCCCCTCGAGCTCCCTCATCGACAGCTTCTTCGGGTCGACGATGACGCCGCCCTTGCCGCCGCCATACGGGATGTTGACGACGGCGCACTTCCAGGTCATCCACATCGACAGCGCTGCGACCTCGTCGCGGGTCACGTCCTGGTGGTATCGAATGCCGCCCTTGGCCGGGCCGCGGCTGACGTTGTGCTGGATGCGGAAGCCGGTGAAGACCTCGACGTGTCCATCATCCATCGTCACCGGGAAGTGAACGGTGAGCTCGCGCTGTGGGACGCGGAGCACGCGCCGAAGGCCGGGATCCAGATCGAGTTGCTCGGCCGCGGCGTCGAACTGCTCCTGGGCGACGGCCCAGATGTTCGGCTTCGCCGCAACCTGATTCGTGCTTGCCATGGGTGCTGCCTCGAGCCTCCAGTAGGTCGCACGCCGGCGCCCCCGCTGAAGTGGAGGCGAGAGCTGGCCGGTGCGCAGGCAGCCCGATTATAGGGTCGCATCGAGCGGATGCGTCCCTGCCGAAGGTCATGGGCGCCGCATGCCGAAGGGAGGGTCCCTAGACCGTCTCCACCGCGAGGGCGACCGCTCCCCCGCCGCCGAGGCAGAGGGTGGCGAGGCCTCGTCCGCCGCCGCGACGCCGCAGCTCGTAGAGGAGCGTGGTCAGCACGCGCGCGCCGGATGCCCCGATCGGGTGCCCGAGGGCGATGGCGCCGCCGTTCACGTTGACCCGGTCCCAGTCAAAGCCGAGGGCGTTGCCATCGGCGAGGACCTGGGCGGCAAACGCCTCGTTGATCTCGATCAGGTCGAAGGCACCCAGGTCGAGCTGCAGCTTGTCGAGGAGGCGGCGCACCCCGCTGATCGGGGCCTCGAAGAGCCACTCCGGGGCGACGTCGGCCTGCGCGTAGCCAGTGATGCGCGCGATCGGCGCCAGGCCGTCACGGGCCACGGCGTCGGCCGAGGCGAGGACGAGCGCTGCGGCGCCATCGGTGATGCCCGGGGCGTTGCCCGCCGTGACCGTCCCGCCATCGGGCTGGAAGGCCGGCTTCAGGCGGGCGAGCGCCTCGAGCGAGCTGTCGGCGCGCGGGTTCTCGTCGGTATCGACCATGGTCGGGCCCTTCTTGCCGGGCACCTCGACCGCCACGATCTCGTCGGCGAAGCGACCCTGGGCGATCGCGGCCAGGGCGCGCTGCTGCGAGCGGAGGGCGAACGCGTCCTGCGCTTCGCGGCTCACCTCGTGCTTGGCCGCGACCCGCTCCGCGTGGATCCCCATGTGCACGTCGCAGATCGCGCACCAGAGGCCGTCATGGACCGTGCTGTCGACCAGCTCGGCGTTCCCGAGCCGGTACCCCGCCCGCGCGCCGGGGAGCAGGTACGGCCCCAGGTTCATGTTCTCCATGCCGCCGGCCACGATCACCTCGGCGTCGCCGGCCCGGATCGAGGCCGCTCCCGAGCATCACCGCCTTGAGCCCGGAGCCGCAGACCTTGTTGATCGTGGTCGCGCTGACGCCGTTCGGGAGCCCCGCCCCGAGCGCCGCCTGCCGGGCCGGCGCCTGGCCGGCGCCGGCCTGGATCACCTGCCCCATGAGGACCTCGTCGACCCGATCCGGGGCGATGGCGGCGCGCGCGACCGCGGCGCGGATCGCGGTCGCTGCCCAGCTCGGTGGCGGGGACCGTCGAGAGGCCGCCGCCGAACTTCCCGATGGGCGTCCGGGCGGCCGAGAGGATGAAGACGTCGCTCATGAGTTGATGGTACCCCGCCGCCTATTCCCTCTCGTCGTCGCCGAAGAGGTGCGCCACCCGGTCGGCCCAGTTCTCGACCACGACCCGCGTCTTGACCTTCAGCGAGGGGGTCAGCTCCCCCTCCTCCTCGGAGAGCAGCCGCGGGAGCAGCGCGACGCGTCGCGGACGCTCGTAGATCGCGAAGCCATCGAGCTTCGCCTTCACCTCGCCCTCGATCATCTTCTGGACCGCCTTCTCGGCGACGAGCTGCTCAGGGGGCATCTCGGCGAGCCCGTTGGCAGTGGCCCAGGTCGCCACCTGCTCGAAGTCCGGCACGATCAGGACTCCGGTGTACGGCTCGTTGTCGCCGAGGATCACGGCCTGGGCGATGTAGCGGCTGGTCAGGATCGCGATCTCCATCGGCGCCGGCGCGACGTTCTTGCCGTTGCCGAGCACGATGATGTTCTTCAGCCGATCCGTGATGAGCACGCGGCCGTCGGGGTCGATCTCGCCGATGTCCCCGGTGTGGAACCAGCCATCGGCGTCGATCGCCTGCGCCGTCTCCGCGGGCTGGTTGAGGTAGCCCTGCATCACCTGCGGACCCTTCGCCAGCACCTCGCCGTTGTCGGGGTCGATCCGGATCTGGGTCTCGCACACCGGCTTGCCGACCGTCCCGAACTTGAAGTCGCCCGGCCGGTTGATCGTCAGCAACGGAGCCGTCTCGGTGAGGCCGTAGCCTTCCAGGATCAGCATCCCCATCGCATAGAAGAACTCACCGATCTCCTGGGAGAGCGGCGCTCCGCCGGAGACGAAGTAGCGGACGCGGCCCCCGGTCCGGGCCTTGATCTTGTCGAAGACGAGCCGATCGGCGACCTTCAGCTGGAGCCGCAGCCAGGCCGAGTTGGGCCGGCCGGCCACGTGGTTGGCGTACTTGGCGCGACCCAGCCCCAGCGCCCACCCGAAGATCCGCTGGCGGAGCGGCGGCCCGGCCTCGACGGTCGAGATGACGCGGGCGTAGAGGCGCTCGTAGAGGCGGGGCACCGCGACCATCACGGTCGGCCTCACCTCCGCCATGTTCGCCGCGAGGCGCTCGATGGCTGGCTCGGCGTAGGCGATGGTGCAGCCGCGCCCGAGCGGGACGATCTGGCCGGCCGCGCGCTCGGTCATGTGCGAGAGCGGCAGGAACGAGAGGAACAGGTCGTCCTCGTTGAAGTCGACCGCCTGCACGCCGCCGTAGAAGTTCTGGAGGATGTTGCCGTGGGTCAATACCACGCCCTTGGGATTGGCGGTCGTTCCGGAGGTGTGCACGATGGTGGCCACCCTGTCGCGCCCGTAGCCCTTCCACGTCTCCGTCCACTCCCGGATCTCGCCTGCGTCCGCCGTGGCCAGGTCGAAGATGTCGTCGAAGCTGATCGCTCCCTCGGGAAGGCGGCCGCGGTCGTCGATCACGACCACGTGCTCGAGGGTCGGGCATTCGGCCCGCACCTGGTCGATCTTTGCCGCCTGCTGGAGGTTCTCGACGAAGATGAGCCGGGCGCCGACGTTATTGATGACGTAGGCCGCCTGCATCGGCTCGACCGACGGGTAGATGGGGCAGGTCACCACCCCGAGCGAGAGCGAGCCCAGATCCGCCGCCAGCCAGGCGGGGCGGGTGCGGCTCATGATGCAGATGCGGTCCCCGTCGCGGATACCGAGGTGCTTGAGCCCCATCGCCACCTGCGTGATCCAGTCCCAGGTCTGACGATAGGTGGTGCTGGTCCAGGCGACCGCCTCCTCCTCGGCCGGACCCCCGGCCATGCGCTTCGTCTTCGGCAGCTTCCAGCGCAGCGCCTCCTTGTCGGGGTTGCGCAGCACGGAGTTGTGGACGAGCGCCACCAGGCTGTCGGCGTGCAGCTCGGCCGGAACGTCGAGCGGCTCGACCTCGGTCTCGAGGCGGCGTGGCGCCGGCGGCGTGGCGAGTGCCTCGCGGTCCAGCGTTGCGGTCATCGGTCCGACCTGCGCATCTCCTCGATCAGCTGCTGCGCGATGATCAGCCGCTGGACCTGGTTCGTCCCCTCGTAGATCTGCGCCCCCTTGGCGTCGCGCATGAAGCGCTCCACCGGGTTATCGCGGGAGTAGCCGGCACCACCGTAGACCTGCACCGCGTCGGTCGCGACCCGCATGGCCGTGTCGCTGGCGAACATCTTGGCCATGCTGCTCGCCGCATTGATCGAGCCGCCGGCGTCGCGCAGCCGGGCGGCGCGCCAGGTGAGGAGCCTCGCGGCGTCGACCGCCACCGCGGCGTCGGCGAGGATCGCCTGGATCATCTCCTGCTGGGCGATCGGGCGCCCGAACTGCGTGCGCTGGGTCGCGTAGCGCGCCGCGTGCTCGAGCGCCGCGCGCGCGAGGCCCGTGCAGGCGGCGGCGATGCTGATCCGCCCCGAGGCGAGCGAGCCGAGCGCCACCTTGAGCCCCTCCCCCTCGGCGCCGAGCCGGTTCGCCTCCGGCACCAGCGCCTCGTCGAAGACGAGCTCCGCCGACGACGAGCCACGAATCCCCATCTTCCGCTCGTGGCTGCCGACCCGGAAGCCGGGCGTTTCGCGCGGGACCACGAAGGCGGTGATCCCGTCGCGGCCGCGGGATCGGTCGACGGTGGCGAAGACGACGTAGATGTCCGCCTCCCCGGCGTTCGTGATCCAGACCTTCGTCCCGGTGAGCGCGTAGCCGTCATCGGTGCGGCGGGCGGAGAGCGAGAGGGCGGCCGCGTCCGAGCCGGCCTCCGGCTCGCTCAGGGCGAAGGCGCCCAGGTGCGTCCCGGCGGTCATGGCCGGCAGCAGTCGAGCCCGCTGCTCATCGGTCCCGTGGGCGTAGATGCAGAGCTGCGAAAGGACGTGGACCGAGAGGCTCACTGCCATCCCCATGTCGGCCGCGGCGATCTCCTCGCAGGCCAGCACCCAGGCGAAGTACGAGAGCCCGGCGCCGCCGAGCTCCTCTGGGTACGGGATCGCGGTCAGGCCAAGCTCCCCCATCCGGTTGAAGAGGGCGCGGTCGTAGCGCTCTTCCTCGTCCCGCAGCGCCGCGCTCGGCGCCAGCTCGCGCTGGGCGAACCCGCGGGCGGTGTCGCGCACCGAGCGCTCCTCCTCGCTGAGCGCGAACGGGTCCGGCCGCGTGGGCGTCGCGGTGGTCGTCATCAGCCGATCTTCGTGCCCTTCTCGTCGTAGCGATAGAAGCCGCGCCCCGCCTTTCGGCCCAGGTGCCCGGCGGCGACCATCTGGCGCAGGAGCGGAGCGGCCCGGAACTTCGGATCGCCGAAGCCGCGGTACAGGACGTCGAGCACGCTCAGCATCACGTCGTTGCCGATGAAGTCGCTCAGCTCGAGCGGGCCCATCGGGTGGTTCAGCCCCAGCTTGGCCCCGGCGTCGATGTGCTCGGCGCTGCCGGTGCCGTCCATCAGCGCGAAGACCGCCTCGTTGATGAACGGGCCGAGCATCCGGTTCACGATGAAGCCCGGATAGTCGCGCGACTCGATCACCGTCTTGCCGAGCTCCTCGGCGAAGGTGCGGGCGGCTGCCCTGCGTGGCGTCATCGGTCTCGAGCCCGGCGATGATCTCGATCAGGGTCATCACCGGGACCGGCGAGAAGAAATGCAGGCCGATGAAGCGGCTCGGCCGGTCCGTGGCGGTGGCGAGCGAGGTGATGCTGATGCTGCTCGTGTTGCTGGCGAAGATGGCTCCGGCGTCGGCGGCGGCGCTCAGCTCGCCCCAGGTCTGGCGCTTGACCGCCTCGTCCTCGAAGACCGCCTCGATCAGGATGTCGTGGCCCCCGGCGCGTTCGGCCCCGACCCCGGTCGAGATGCGGGCCAGGATCCCATCGGCCTCTTCCTGCGCAAGCCGGCCCTTCTCCACGGAGCGGGCGAGGTTGCCGGCGATCCGCCCCTTCCCCTTCTCGGCGAGCTCGGCCGTTCGGTCCGCCAGCGTCACGACCTTGCCGGCCGCGGCGCTCACCTGGGCGATGCCGTGCCCCATCAGTCCTGCGCCGATGACGAAGACGCGGTCGAGGCTCATGGCTGAGTAGCCTACCAGCACCGATAATCGTCCCGACCATGAGCCCTGCCGAGCCGGCCGTCCGCCTGCGCCCGATGCGACCCGACGAGTACCCCGCCTTCATCGCCGCGTCGAAGGCGGACTACACCCACGACATGGTGGTCCACGGCGGGATGCTTCCGGCCGTGGCCGAGCGCAAGTCGGAGGAGGACCATGCCGCGATCCTGCCGGACGGCCTCGCCACCGCCGGACAATGGATCTTCGTGGTCGAGGCGGACGGCGAGGCAGTGGGACACCTGTGGGTCGCCGAGCGCGGGACGCCCGAACGGCGAGCGCTCTTCATCTATGGCGTCGAGATCGAAGAGGGGCAGCGGGGACGCGGCTTCGGCCGCGCCGCGATGCTGCTGGCCGAGCGGGAGGCGCGAGCCCGTGGAGTCGGCCGCGTTGAGCTGAACGTGTTCGGGGGCAACGAGGTGGCGCGCGGCCTGTACGGGTCCCTCGGCTACGTGGAGACCGCCGTTCAGATGGCGAAGGACCTCGCCTAGGTCCCCGGGTCCTCGCCAAGGAGGCGCTCGGCGGCGGTGATCGGGTCGAGCTCGCGGCTGGCAACCGACGCCAGGGTGGGTTCGAACGCGGCGCGGCGCCCCGCACGACGGACGGCGAGATCGGCCAGCGCACGGCGCAGCTGGTTCCGGGCTCGGGCCATCGCCTGCTCCGGCGAGTGCGCCGCGGAGCGGTGCGCCTCGATCGCGTCGACGAGGGCCGGCACACCGTCCCCGGTGGTCGCGGTGGTGAGGAGGATCGGGGGCGGCTGGCGGGTGACCCGGCCGCCGGCGGTGGAGAGCATGGCGCGGAGGTGGCGCGCCGCCATCTCGGCACCGGGCCGGTCGCCCTTGTTCACGACCAGGAGGTCCGCCACCTCGAGGAGCCCGGCCTTGATCGCCTGCACCTCGTCGCCCATCTCGGGCACCTCGACCACCACGGTCGTCTCGGCCAGGCGCGCGATCTCGACCTCGCTCTGCCCCGCGCCGACCGTCTCGATCAGGATCGGGTCGTAGCCGGCGGCATCCAGGGCGGCGGCGGCCATCCAGGTGGCACCGGCGATGCCGCCCAGCTCGCCGCGGCTCGCCATCGAGCGCATGAAGACGTCGCGGTCAGCCGCGTGCTCCATCATCCGGATCCGGTCGCCCATGATCGCGCCGCCGGTGTACGGCGAGGACGGGTCGACCGCCAGGATCCCGACCCGCCGGCCGCGGCCGCGCCACGCCTCGGTCAGCGCGTTGACGAGGGTCGACTTACCGCTCCCCGGCGGGCCGGTGACGCCGACCAGGTGCGCCCCGTGGCCGGCTGCGAACAGGGCCGGCAGCACCTCGCGCAGGCCCGGGGCGTCGTTCTCGATCGCGGTCAGCAGGCGCGCCAGCGGACGCCGCTCCCCGGCCACGGCGCCGCGCAGCAGCTCCGCCAGATCCGCCACCGCGCGGCTAGCCGCGCCGGCGCGCGTGCTCGCGGAAGTAGCCCGCGATCTGTCCGATGCTGGTCCCCGGGCCGAAGATCTCGGCGATCCCCGCCGCCTTCAGCTTCGTGACGTCGGCATCGGGGATGATCCCGCCGGCGGCGATCAGCAGGTCGTCCATGCCGCGGCTCCGGCACAGCTCGACCACGCGCGGCAGAAGGGCCATGTGCGCGCCCGACAGGATCGAGAGGCCGACCACGTCCACGTCCTCCTGCTCGGCGGCGTCGGCGATCATCTCCGGGGTCTGGCGGAGCCCGGTGTAGATCACCTCGAAGCCCTCGTCGCGCAGGCCGCGGGCGAGCACCTTGGCGCCTCGGTCATGGCCGTCGAGGCCCGGCTTGGCGATCAGGACGCGGATCGGCGTGGCGCGAGCGTCATCCATGCGCGGCGATTCTACCCTCGACGCGCGCCATCTCAGCCGCCCGGCCGAGCTCCCGCACGGCGGCCGGCGTCGGCGGCCAGAGGTGGACGATGGCGTGCCCGATTCCCAGCTCGCGGTAGGCGGCGAGGGCGAGGCCAACCTCGTCGGCGCTGCCTGCGATGGAGCGATCCGGTGCATCCTCGTAGCCGGGGTCGGGCAGGGACGGGAAGTGGACGAAGAGTCCCACGGTGAGCGCCATCGTGGCCATGTCGCGGCCCTCCGCCTCGCAGGCCTCACGAAGCAGGCCGATGCGTCGGGTCAGCTCCCTGGCGTCCTCCCGGCGGCCGAACCACGCGGCGTTCCACGCATCGGCGTGGCGGGCGACCAGGCCGAGCATCCGTGGCAGCTTGCCGGCGATCAGGATCGGCGGCCCGTGGGGCCGAGGCCCGGGTGGTAGCAGCTCCGCATCGGCGCGATGCCAGCGGCCCTCGACGGTGACGCGACCTTCGCGAAGGAGCGGGAGGAGGACCGCCAGCGCCTCCTCGAAGCGGCCGACCCGATGGTCGAACGGGAAGTCGAACGCGTCGAACTCTGGCTCATGCCAGCCGCAGCCGATCCCGAGGATCAGGCGGCCGGCCGAGACCTCGTCGAGGGCGGTGGCCATCTTGGCGGTGAGGGCCGGGTTGCGGAACGGCAGCGCCAGGACCAGCGGCCCGATCTCGACCCGCTCGGTGATGGCGGCCACCGCGGTCAGGATCGTCCAGCACTCGTGGATCCCACTGGGGGTGCCGTCTTCCCGCTCGCGAAAGATGAGGTGGTCGGCGGCCCACACCGAGTCGAGCCCGGACTCCTCGGCGGCCAGCGCCAGCTCGCGGAGCTCCTCCCACGGCAGCGAGTGACCGAGCCTCTCGTCCTCGCCGAGCGGGAGCATGAGGCCGATCTTCATCGGGTCGCCTCGGGCGCCAGCCGGTCGATGGTGGCCGCCATGGCAACGTCCTTCGCGGTCAGCCCGTGCGAGGCCTTGGTCGTGAGGTGGAAGGTGACCCGCCGCCAGCTGATCTCGATGTCGGGATGGTGGTCGGCCGCCTCCGCGGCATCGGCGACGCGGCCGACGAGGGCGATCGCCTCGCGGAAGCTGACGCTGTGCACGGTGCGCACGAGCTCGTCGCCATCACGCCGCCATTCCGGGATGGTGGCCAGGGACGCGGCGATCTCCGCCTCGGTCAGGAGCGGGGCGTACGGCATCGGCCTAGCGTTCGGCAGTTCGACCGATGAAGGTCAGGAACTCCGTGCGCGTCCTGGCGTCGCGACGGAAGGTGCCGAGCATCGAGGAGGTGACCATCGTCGCCTCCTGCTTGCGCACGCCGCGCATCACCGTGCACAGGTGCGTCGCCTCGATCACGCAGCCGACCCCCTTGGGATCGAGCCGCTCCATCAGAAAGGTGGCGATCTGCTGGGTCATCCGCTCCTGCACCTGCAGCCGGTGGGCGTACATGTCGACGATGCGCGGGATCTTCGACAGGCCGATGATCCGGCCGCGCGGCAGGTAGCCGACGTGTGCCCGGCCGAAGAAGGGAAGCAGGTGGTGCTCGCAGAGCGAGTAGAACTCGATGTCGCGGACCACCACCATCTCGTCGTAGTCGACCTCGAAGGCGGCCCCGTTGAGGAGCGCCTCGGGGTCGGTTCCGTAGCCGTCGGTCAGCTCGGCGTACATCCGCCGCACGCGCTCCGGGGTGTCGGCCAGGCCGGGGCGTGATGGATCCTCGCCGAGCTCGGTGAGGAGGGTTCGGATCGCATCGGGGATCAGGCGGCCGGGTGCCTCGTCGTCCACGGACGGCATCCTAGCAGGCGAAATCGACGGGCTAGGCGTGGCCAGCCGACGACGGTAGACTCGGTCCCGTGCCCGTCGATTCCGCACGGACGAACGGGAAGGGCCGAGTCGCCATGGTCATCCACCGCCCGATCTCGACCTCGCTGCGCCTCGCGCTTCCTCGCCCGGCCGGCGACCGGCTCAGCGGCCCCCTGGGGCGGCGCCTCGACGACCGGTACCACTACCTCCGCCGGGTCGCGGCCGGAGGTGGCGAGCCGATCGAGGCGGTGGTCGTCGGCCCCGGCGGGACGTGGGCGCTGACCCTGAAGGCCCCAACCGGCCGCTATCGCAAGCGAAACGGGCACTGGTATCACTGGAGCGAGTCAACCCACTCGTGGATCCCCTGGGACGCGGCGCCGATCACGACGGCGCGCCTCGCTGGACGCCGCCTCGAGATGTACCTGGAGCGCGCGACGCTGCCGTCGGCGGTGACCGCCTGCCTCGCCCCGACGCGCGGCGTCGAGATCGAGTGGGACGATGGTCAGCGGCCCGGGATCCAGGTGATCCGCGACGTGGAGGCGCTCGCGACCCGGATCATGGCCGGCGGCAGCCTGGCCAAGGGGCAGGTGGAGCGAATCGTCGCGCTGCTCGATCCTCGCCAGCCATTGCCCCGCCTCGCCCGGGCGGCGCGCTCGACGGGGTCGCGAGGCTGATCCGCGGCCGGGCTCGGCTATGATCCGGGCCCGATGACCGAGGCCGCCCCGGGAACCCGCTCGCCGGTCGCCAACGCGCTCGCGGCGATCGCTGCCGCGGTGCTGGTCGCCGCGGCCGTGGCGGCGGCATGGCTCGTGCCCCCGCTGGCGATCGTCGTCGTCTGGCCGCTCCTCTTCCTGGTGCCGGGCTGGGCGATCGTGGGCTGGGTCCGCCCTCGCATCTCGGCGACGGGCCGCCTTGGCCTCGCGATCGTCCTGTCGGTGGCGCTCGGCGCGCACCTGGTCTACTGGCTCTCGGTGGTGACCGGCGGCTACCGTCGCGAGACGGTCTTCGCCGCAGCGGTGCTCCTCGCCCTGCCGATCCCGCTCGGGTTGCTCCGTGGCGGCTCGGTCGCGATTCGGCAGCAGGCGGTCGCCGCGTGGCGATCGGTCCGTCACGACTGGGCCGGCTTCGGGTTCGCCCTCGCCGCGGCGCTCTTCGTCGGCCTCGTCCTCGCCGCGGGGCTGTGGCACTCGACGCCCGACGGGATCGCCGCGGGCGGGTCGAACTGGAGCGACCTCGGCGTGCACCTGTCGATCGCCCAGTCGCTCAATGCGGGCAACTTCCCGCCCGATGTCCCCTATTTCGCCGGCGAGCCGCTCGTCTACCACTGGTTCGCCGACTTCCATGCCGCCATCGTGGCCCGCGCCGCGGGGATCTTCGCGATCCCCAGCTTCGTGGTCTCGTCCTCGATCCTGGCCGGCGCGCTCGCCCTGCTGGTGCACGGCCTGGCGCGGGCCCTGCTGAAGGGCCGCCGCGCGCGTCGCGCGGCGCTGCTTGCCGCGGCGCTCGTGATCTTCGGCGGCGGGCTCGGCTGGATCCGATTCGTGGGCGACGTGACGGCCGGCTTCGGCGACCCGATCTCGCTCGTGACGCAGCACTCGTACGACAACTCCTGGTACGACGCTGCCGGGCAGGTGTCATGGCCCTTCTTCCGCATCCCGTCGGTGATGGCGACGGGACTGCTCGTGCATCGGGCCACCACCGCCGGCCTGCCGATGCTGGTCGCGGCGGTCCTGCTGCTCGTCAGCGGGCTGCCGACCGCGCGCGCCCGGGCAGCCGGCTGGCGCGACCGTCCGGCGCTGATCGGCCTGGCGGGGCTGGTCGGGGCGCTGCTGGCGCCGTTCCACTTCTTCTTCTTCCCGGCCTTCCTCCTCATCGCCCTGGGCTGGGTGCTGATCGGGGGGAGGCTCGTCGGCCGCGCCGCGCCGCGCAACGCGGCGCTCCTCCTGGCGCCCTACCTCCTGGCGGTCCCGTTCGCGGCCGCGGCGCTCTCCCAGGCGACCGGCAGCGGGGCGCTCAAGCTGGTCGCCGGCTGGGAATCGGCGCCGTTCGCCGATGGACCGGCGGCCGTCGCCTTCTTCTACCTGACCAACCTCGGGATCCCGTTCGCGCTGGCCCTGCTCGCGCTCTTCTGGCCGCGCGTTCCCCACCGCGCCTTCCTCGCCTTCTGGCTGGCGGCGCTCTTCCTGGTGCCGAACGTCGTGCAGCTGAGCTCGGTCGGCTTCGACATGAACAAGCTCTTCCAGGCGATGTGGATCGGGGTCGCGATCCTGGCCGCATGGCTGATCCGCCGCTGGCCGACGCTCGCCGTGGCCGGCGTCCTGCTGCTGGCCGTGCCGTCGCCGCTCCTGGTCTCGGGCTGGACTGCGCTGAACCGCGAGGTGGTGCTCGGCTGGAGCGACGTCCACGCCGCGGACTGGATCGCCGCCAACACGCCGGAGCGCAGCGTCTTCGTCACGAACGGCTGGCTCAACTCACCGACCGATCCCGCCGGCCGGCTGCGGGTGCTCACCTTCACCCCGTACATCGCCAACCTCGGCTATCCGCCCGATCAGCGCGCGGCGGTGGTCGATGCCATCTACTGCTCCGGCGACGCCGATCAGGCCGCGCAGTTGACCCGCTCCCTGGGTGCGACCTACCTGCTCGACACGGGGCCGCCGCGTCAGTGCGCGGCGACCGACTTCGCCAACAACCCCAACTGGAACCTGGTCTACGACCGCGAGGGCGTGCGCATCTGGCGCGTCACCGGGGAGCTGGCTGGGGCG
This sequence comes from uncultured Chloroflexia bacterium, assembly GCA_963770875.1. GTDB lineage: Bacteria > Chloroflexota > Limnocylindria > QHBO01 > QHBO01 > CF-167. The sequence continues at coordinate 109,161 of CAVYRE010000002.1, read as the reverse complement.
GTCGAAGCCCCATCCGTATCATTCCGACGGTGACCAACCCCACCCCTCCGCAGGCCCCGGGGAACGTATCGCGCTCCGCGGCCGTGGTCACGCTCGAGCACCTGGGCAAGCGCTACGGGCCGCCGGGGAGCCCGCCCGCGGTCGAGGACCTGTCGCTGGTGATCCCGGCCGGCGAGATCTGCGTCCTGGTCGGCCCGTCGGGCTGCGGCAAGACGACGACCATGAAGATGATCAACCGCCTGATCGAGCCGACCTCGGGGCGGATCACGATCGACGGCGACGATGTGATGTCGCTCCCCGCGGTTGAGCTGCGGCGACGGATCGGCTACGTGATCCAGCAGGTGGGCCTCTTCCCGCACCTCACCGTGGCGGAGAACGTGGCGGTCGTGCCCCGCCTCCTGCGCTGGCCCGACGCGCGGGTCCGGGCCCGGGTCGAGGAGCTGCTCGACCTGGTCCGCCTGGATGCGGCCACCTACCGCGACCGATACCCCGCCGCCCTCTCCGGCGGCGAGCGCCAGCGGGTCGGGGTGGCCCGCGCCCTCGCGGCGGACCCGCCGCTGATGCTGATGGACGAGCCATTCGGCGCGGTCGACCCGATCCTCCGCGATCGGCTCCAGAACGAGTTCCTGCGGCTCCAGGCCCAGGTGCGCAAGACGATCGTCTTCGTCACGCACGACGTGGACGAGGCGATCAAGATGGCCGACCGAATCGCGATCCTCCAGCGCGGCGGGATCCTGGCCCAGTACGACACCCCGGACCGGATCCTCGCCGAGCCCGCGGGCGAGTTCGTCGAGCACTTCGTCGGGGCCGATCGCGGGCTGAAGCGACTCTCCCTCGGGCGGGTGCGCGACCTCGCGCTCAGCCACCCGGAGACGGTCCACGCCGGCGAGTCGGTCGCCGACCTCCGCCGCCGCCTCGAGGCGGCGGGGACCGACTACGCGCTCCTGCTCGACGGCGCGGACCGCCCGCTCGGCTGGATCGGCCGCCGGGACCTCCGGGGCGAGGGCGTGGTGAGCGCCTCCGATGCGACGCCCGGCTCCCCGACCGTCCAGCCGGAGACGACCCTGCGCGACGCGCTGTCGGCCATGCTCGGCTCGTCGGTCCAGCTGGGGGTGGTGGTCGACGAGGCCGAGCGGGCGCTCGGCGCGATCAGCGTCGATGCCATCGCCGAGGTCCTCCGCGCGCCTGTCGGAGAGCCGTCGTGATCGAAGGCCAGCCGTTCATCGATTTCGACTGGATCTTCGGGCACCTCGGCATGTTGGCGCAGCGCATCGGGGAGCATCTGCTCGTCACGGTGATTGCCGTCACGGTCGGCTTCGCCATCTCCTTCGCGCTGGCCCTCGCCGTGCGCCGCTATCCGCCCATCTATGGACCCATCCTGGCGGTGAGCGGTGTCCTCTACGCGATCCCCAGCATCGCCCTCTTCGTCCTCTTCATCCCGATCACCGGCCTCACCCTCGTCACCGCGGAGATCGCCCTGGTCAGCTACACGCTGGTGATCCTGGTGCGCAACATCGTGACCGGGTTGCGGACCGTCCCGGCGGAGGTGATCGAGGCGGCCCGAGGGATGGGCTACACCGATCGGCAGCGCCTCTGGCGCGTCGAGCTGCCAATCGCCCTGCCGATCATCGTCGCCGGCGTGCGGATCGCCACGGTCACCACCATCGGCCTGGTCACCGTCGCCACCCTGATCGGGATGGGCGGGCTCGGCTACCTGATCGTGAACATCGGAGTGGTGCGCCGCTTTCCCACCGCGACGATCACCGGGGTCGTGACCATCGTGCTCCTCTCGACGGTGATCGACCTTGCGCTCCAGCTCCTCCAGCGACGCCTCACCCCGTGGGCCAGGGCGCAGGAGGCCTGAGGCCAATGGACTTCCTGGGCCAGGTGCTCGCCTGGTACACCGATCCGGCCCAGTGGACCGGGAGCAACGCGATCGGGGTGCGCCTGTGGGAGCACCTCTCGCTCTCGGTCGCGTCGCTCGCCGCCGGGATGGCGATCGCCCTGCCGATCGGCCTCTACATCGGCCACACCGGTCGCTTCGCCCGCGTCGCGGTGGCGGTGAGCAACATCGGGCGGGCGGTGCCGTCGCTCGGCTGGCTCGGGATCGCCTACCCGATCGGCACCGCGCTCTTCCATCGCGGGGGGATCGGCTTCCTGCCGGCCTTCATCGGGATGGTGGCGCTCGCCATCCCGCCGATCGTGACGAACACCTACACCGGCCTGCGTTCGGTCGACCCCGAGCTGCGGGAGGCAGCGCGCGGGATGGGGCTGCGCGAGCTCGAGCTCCTCTTCCGCGTGGAGGTGCCGGTCTCGCTGACCGTCATCCTGGCCGGCATCCGTGCCTCCGCCGTCGCGGTGGTCGCCACGGCGCCATTGGCCGCGCTGGTCGGCGGCGGAACGCTTGGGGCCTACATCCTCCAGGGCCTGGAGCTGGGCGACCAGGTGCGTGTCTTCGCCGCCGCGGTCCTGGTGGCGCTCCTCGCGATCCTGACCGAGCTCGGCTTCGCCTGGCTCCAGCGCCGCACCCTTTCGCCCGGCCTGGCCGGGTCGACCCCGGGCGCCTGGGAAGAGGCGTCCCAGGTCCCCGCGGCGCAGGCAACGCTCATCTGAACCCGACACCGTTAAAGGGGGTATTACCGGTGTCGGGGATCGCTGCTAGACTCCGACGCAGCCGCGATGGACGCGGCGTGCACAGTCCCATTTCACAAGGAGGACCCAATGCGGAGATACCGCACGCTCGCTCTCGGGGCGGCGGCGCTGGTGCTCGTTCTGAGCGCCTGCACGCCGGGTGGGAGCGGGACATCGCCGAGCGCAAGCGCGGCAGCAGCAAAGCCCACCGTGAAGGTGGGGTCCGCCGGCTTCTGGGAGTCAGCCGTCGTGGCCGAGATGTACGCCCAGGCCCTCGAGGCCAAGGGCTACACCGTCGAGCGACACCTGGAGATCGGCGAGCGGCCAGCGCTCCACGCCGCGCTCACCTCGGGACAGGTGAACCTGATCCCCGAGTACCTCGGCGGCCTGGCCGGCCAGGGGCTCGGGATCACCGACCTGTCGCCGGACGCGCAGACGGCATGGAACAACATGCAGAGCGCGCTCACCACCAAGGGCTGGGTCTCGTTCGACTTCTCGCCGGGCACCGATGCGGATGGCTTCGCGGTCCGGCAGGAGACGGCCGACAAGTACAGCCTGGCCACCATGACCGACCTCGCCGCGGTCGCCGATCAGCTGACCTGGGGCGTGGCCCCCGGCTGCCCGGACAACCCGGTCTGCGGTCCCGGCCTGAAGGCCACGTACGGCATCGATCTTTCCAAGCTCCAGGTGTCGAGCCTCCCGGCGTGCAGCACCGACATCGCGACCTCGCTGAACGACAGCGCGATCGACGTTGCGCAGGTCTGCACCACGCAGCCCGAGATCTCCTCGATGAACCTGGTGCTGCTCACCGACGACAAGCACCTGCAGCCGGCGCAGAACATGGTGCCGATCGCCGCCAAGGCGCTCGCGGATGCGGCGCCGGCCGACTTCGCGACGACGCTGAACGCGATCCAGGCGAAGCTCACCACCGAGGCGCTCGGCAAGCTGGGCGCCGCGATCAACCTGAACCACCAGGACGTCCCGGAGGCTGCAAAGCAGTTCCTCAAGGACAGCGGCCTGCTGTAGGGCCTGTTCCTCGCACGCGAATACGGGCGGCGCAGCCTCCGGGCGGCGCCGCCCGTACACTTCCCACCGATGTCCGAGCACCTCGACCTCGCCGAATGGCGGCGCCGCGTGGCGGCAACCTACGACTCACTCCGCCGCGATACCCGTGCCGATCCCGCTCGCCTGCTCGGCTTCCGCGCCGCCAAGGACCGCCTCTTCGCCTCGCATCCGTCCTCGCCGGTGCCGGCCGCGACCCGTCGGGACTTCCGCGGCCTCGCCTACTGGCGCCACGCGCCGAACCTGGCCTTCCGTGCGTCGCTGGAGCGCGATCCTGAGGCGCCGCCGCTCGACGTGCCCCGCTCGGGAGCCGGCCCGGCGATGCCGTACGCCCGCATCGGCTGGGTCAGCTTCAGCGTCGACGGGACGCCGGCCCGCCTGGCCGTCTACTGGCTGAACGAGTACTCCGGCGGCCTCTTCCTCCCCTTCCGCGACGCCACCAGCGGCACGGAGACCTATGGCGGAGGGCGCTACCTGCTCGACTCCGCCAAGGGCGCCGACCTCGGCTCGGACGGGGACGACCTGGTGATCGACTTCAACTACGCGTACCACCCGTCGTGCGTCTACGACCCGATCTGGAGCTGCCCCCTCGCTCCCCCCGAGAACTGGCTGACGGTCCCGATCCGCGCCGGCGAGCGGCTGGCCCCCGCGCCATGACCCAGGTCGATCGCCGGCCCATGCGCAACTGCTACAAGTGCGGCCGCGAGATCGGCCCGGACCAGACCATCTGCGACGTCTGCAACCGCGCCGGGATGGCGACGCCATCGGCCACCCAGTACCACGGCACCATCGTCGTCGCCATCGTGGCGGGCGTTGTCCTCATGGCCGTCGCCGCGAGCTTTGCGCTGCGCGGGATCGGGCCGTTCAAGGGAGAGGCGCTCCACTGGAGTCCTGATGGACCCGACGGCGTCGTGGCCCAGGTGCATGTCGTCAACCAGGGGACACGTGCCGGGCGGGCGAAGTGCGACCTGAGCGCGCTCGATGCCGCCGGGGACGTGCTCCGCGAGGTGTCCAGCGTGTCGCCCTCCGTGCCGGCTGGGGGCTCGATCACCTTCGCGGCGCGCGTGCCCGGCCTGCCATCCGCTCCGGTGGCGATCGCGGTCGCGTGCCGCTAGGAACGCGCGCGGCGTCTATCCTGCTGGCGTGGTCCTGATGCGCTCCTTCAAGGTCGTGAGCACGGTCGTCTTCGGCCTCTTCTGGGCGGCAGTGGTCGCCTTCGTCATCCTCGGCGCGAGCTTCCCGAGCACGTCGTCGGGCGCAAGCCAGTTCCCGCCCCCGGTGAAGGGACAGGCGGTCTACGACCCAGCCGGAGCGTTCAGCGCCGACATCGAGAAGTTGCTCGAGTCGCAGATCGACGCGATCGAGGCGCGGAGTGGGGCCGAGATCGCGATCTACGTCCGGGTCGATGAGTCCGCGACCGAGGACTCGAACGTCGCCGACGCCCACGCGCTCCTCGACCAGTGGGGAGTCGGGCGCAAGGGCTTCGACGACGGGCTGGTGTGGCTGATCAGCCTCGAGCCGAACCTGGTCCACGGCAAGGTCAGCTACTACGCCGGGGCGGGGTTCCTGCGCGGGTACATGTCGCAGGCCGACCTCCAGTCGGTGATCGACGACGTGATCGTGCCGGCTGCGATCCAGCACGAGCTGGGCGGCGGGATGATCGCCGCGATCGACGCCGTCGACTCGGCGATCACGCCATCCGGGACCGATCGGCTCAACCTGCTGCGCCAGGTGAACGCCGTGGTGGGCGTGATCGGCGCCCCGATCACGCTGCTCGTGATGGTCGGCTTCGCCTTCTTCGCCTGGCGCCGCGAGGGCGACGATCCGGAGGTGCTCGACTCCGACTCGGTCCTGATGGCCGGCCCGCCGGCGGACATGACCCCGCCGCTGGCGACGGTGGTGCGCCACGGGAAGGCGACGCAGCATTCGCTCGACACGCTCCTGATGGAGCTGGCGAGCACCGGGCGGATCGCGTTCAGCAACCTGGACCAGATCGGCAAGGTGAAGTCCGACGACGAGCCGAACCCGCTGATCGACCCGGCCATCGCCCTGAGCGACGCGGCGCCGAAGGGAGGCGCTCTGGCGGCCCCGGAGAAGGCCGCCTGGGACCTCATCCGGCAGCAGGCACTGGGTGGAGACACCCTGTCCCGGGAACGGCTCTGGTCGCTCAACGCGCGGCTCCGCCCGATCCGCGACCAGCTCGAGAACGAGGTGGTGCGGCTCGGCTGGTTCACTCGCAAGCCATCGACCCTGATCACGCGCTGGAGCCTGATCGGCATCGGCGAGATGGCGCTCGGGGCACTCTTCCTGGTCGGCGGCTTCGTGATCCCGATGTCCGGGCTGACCCTGCTCGGCGCGGCCGCGGGCGTCGGTGGCCTCGTCTCGTGGGGGTTTGGGCAGGCGATGTCGCAGCGGACCGACAATGGCGCGTACGTCGACGCGATGCTGAAGGCCTACCGGCGAACCCTCCAGAAGACGATGGAGCTGGCACGCAGCATGGAGCAGGTGGTCGCCGATGCGACGGTGAAGCTCCTCGCCGACACGCCCGACAAGGCGGTCGTGTGGGGATTCGCGCTCGGCCTCCAGGGTGAGGTCGAGGGGGTGCTGCGACGCAACCTGGAAGACGCCTCGACCGACCCATCGCACGTCGCCACGCCCTACTACCCGCTCTGGCTCGGCAGCTCACCGTCCACGCTCAGCGGCGGCCTCGGCGGCGGCCAGATGGCGACCGGCAGCATCTTCTCCGGCTCGGGCATGCCCGACATCGGCGGGATGTTCAGCGCGATCGGGAGCATCGGCTCGTCGCCGCCCTCGTCATCCTCCGGCGGAGGCGGATTCGGCGGCGGTGGGGGCGGCGGCGGAGGCGGCGGGAGCGGCAGCTTCTGAGGCGCCTGCTGGCGCCGATGCCGGGCAGCGCGTATCGTGAGAGCGATGCCATACGAACGACGACCTGACCGACGCCCCGGCGGCGGCCGACCCGGCGGCCCCGGGAGACCCGGCGATCGCCCCTCCTACGGGGACCGCCCACCCCGCGATCGACCCTCCTTCGGTCCCTCGCGTGACCGCCCCGACTTCTCAGGACCGCCGCGCGAGGACCGATACAGCGGCCCGCCGCGACCATCTCGGCCTGCCGGCTTCGCGCCGCGCCCGATGGACGACGGCGGAATGTCGATCCGGCTCGATCCGCGCCGCCTGGGCGCGCTGAAGCTGCTCGCCGCCGAGGCGGGGATCCGTCCCGGCGAGCTGGTGACCCGCTGGGTCGAGGAGCGGCTCGACGCCGCACGAGCCGGAGCCGCGCCGTCGGCGATCGCGCCGGACGGCCTCGCCGCCCTGGCCGCGCGCGTCGAGGAGCTGGCTCGGCGTCTCGATCGCATGGTCGCAACCGCCGAGACCGCCCCGTCAGCGGCTGCCGAGGCCGCGCCCGCCGTGACGGCACCCGCCGACGAGGCCCCCGTGAAGCGCGGTCGAGGACGGCCGCGCAAGGTGGTCGCCGAGCCAACCGCCGCGGCCACAGCGACGACGCGGCCGAAGCGCGCGACGGCGCGTCGTGCAAAGGCGAAGGCAACGACCGGCGCCGAGAAGGTGGCGCTCCACGACGAGATCGCCGCCGTCATCGCGGAGCGCGGGCCGCAGACCGCCGCGGAGCTGGCTGGCGCCATCGCCGAGCGCGGCCGCTATCACGCGCCGCGCAGCGCAAAGCCGCTCGACGCCGCCGCGGTCAACGCCCGCGTCTCGAACCCGATCTACCGCAGCCGCTTCGTCCGACGCGAACGCCGCATCGGCCTCGCCGTCGAGTAGTCGCTAGCCCTCGTGGGCCGCGGCCCACGCCAGCAGGTCATCGGCGCCTCGGGCGTTGAGCACCGAGTCCACGGCCATCCCGCAGGCGGCCGCGCGGTCGCAGCCGTAGGGAAGCCAGGCCAGCTGCCCCGGCGCGTGCGCGTCCGAGTCGATCGCGAAGCGGCAACCCGCCTCCACGGCGAGGCGCAGGATCCGCTTCGGCGGGTCGAGGCGCTCCGGCCGGGAGTTGACCTCGATCGCCTTGTCGAAGCGCAGCGCCGCGGCGAAGACGATCTCGGCGTCGAAGCTGGACGGCGGGCGTCGGCGCTTCCCGGTCACCATCCTCCCGGTCATATGGCCCAGGACGTCGAGCTGCGGGTTCGCGAGCGCGGTGACGAGGCGCCGCGTCATCGGCCCATCCGCCATCTGGAGCTCGGAGTGGACGCTTCCCACCACCAGGTCGAGGCGGCGCAGCAGCGCGTCGTCCTGATCGAGCGAGCCGTCGGAGAGGATGTCGACCTCGATCCCGGTCAGGATCCGGAACGGCGCCAGCTCCTGGTTGAGCTGCGCGACCTCCCCGAGCTGCCGCTCGAGGCGCTCGGCGCTGAGGCCGTTCGCGACGGTGAGCCGCGGCGAGTGATCGGTCAGGACCATGTACTCGTGGCCGAGCCCGCTCGCCGCCTCGGCCATCTCGCGGATCGGCGAGCCACCATCGGACCAGTCGGAGTGGACGTGGCAGTCGCCGCGCAGGGCCGAGCGGATCGCCGCCCCCGCCTCGGCGATCGGCTGGCCGCCGGTCGCCTCCAGGCGGCGCAGGTAGACCGGCTCCTCGCCCCGGATTGACTCGGCAATCGTCCGCGCCAGCACCTCGCCGATCCCGGGCAGCTCGCGCAGTGTGCCGCGCCGTGCGCGGTCCGCGAGCTCAGCCGGAGCCATCCCCTCGACCGCGGCCGCCGCCGAGCGGAAGGCACGCACGCGAAAGGTCGGCTCGTTGGCGGTCTCGAGCAGGAACGCGATCCGCCGCAGGTCCGCCGCCGGGTCGCGCGCCTCGGCCATGGCCCGCCTACTCGATGGTCAGGATGCGCCGCGGGTTGTCGATCGTCATCTGCGCGATCTCGCCCTCCCCCACCGCCGCGGTGCGCAGGCTCGGCAGGAAGTGCTGCTGGAGGTACGTGTAGCCGAGCCCGCCGTTCGCCTTCAGCTGGCTGTTATGGCAGACGTCCTGGCTGAGCAGCAGCTGCGGCCCGTGGCCGCGCTCGAGCAGCTCGACGATCAGCTCGATCAGGCGCGGCTCGGCGGCCTCCTCGGTCCCGAATCGGTGCCCGATGAAGTCGAACTCCAGGTTGGCACCGCGGTCCAGGATCGCCAGGTAGTGGTCGAGCACCGGATACGAGTCGGCATGGCCGATCACCACCCGCCCGGGATCGACGCCCTCCTCCTCGAAGATGCGGAGCTGCGCGAGGCCGACCGGCGAGAGGATGCCGTGGGTGCTGATCGCCATCCCGGTGGCCAGCGCGGCGCGCGCCGACGGCGCGATGGACCCGCTCCTCGCTGGCGCTGACCCAGGGCTTGTCGACGCCGATCTCCCCGATGATGCCGGGGTGGACGCCGGTCCCCGCCGACGCCGTCACGGAACTCGGCGATCAGCTCCGCGGCGAGGTCGTCGACCGATCGGCGGTCGATGCGCGCCTCGGGCGGGTAGTAGGCGCCGCGGTACCAGCCGCAGCCCATCACGATCTGGATGCCGCTGCGCATCGCGAGGCGCCGCAGCCGCTCCGGGTCGCGTCCCACGCCGGGACCGGTCATGTCGACCAGGGTCGTTCCGCCGCGGCGCCGGAAGTCGGCCAGCTCGTCGGCGAGGACCAGCTCGTCGGGGGTCAGCTCCCAGTAGTCCCATCGGTCCGGGACGTGCCACAGGTAGATGCCGGTGTGCTCGTGGGGAAGGGTGAAGCCGACTCGGTCGGGCGGGATCGGGCCGCTGACGGTCATCACGCGCGGGGACATGGATGCCTCCTGGTCGCGGTCGCGCGCCGGTGCGGCGCTGCATGGGCCGCCGGCGCGTCGGGTGAGTCGAGGAGCAACAGTGTGCCACCGCCAGCTTGCGGCAGGATCGGTCAAACCCCAACATGGCGCCGATGACCGATGACGAGCGCTGGGAAGAGCACCAGCGCGCCTGGGAAGCCGAGCGCCTGGGGCCGGCGCTGGAGCGCGGGCCCGAGCGCAAGCGGCGCTTCATCACCCAGTCGGGGGTGGAGATCGACCGGGTCTACACCTCCGCCGACCTGCGCGATCCGGCCAACGACCCGGACCTCGACCGGCCACGCTATCGGTTCAGCCCACCGGCTGGCGCCACGCCCGGCTGGGACCAGGTCGACGACCTGGGGCTCCCCGGCGAGCCGCCGTTCACGCGCGGGATCCATCCCACGGGGCACCGCGGGCGGCTCTGGACGATGCGCATGTTCGCCGGCTTCGGTACCGCCGAGGACACGAACGCCCGCTTCAAGAAGCTGATCGCCGCCGGCGGGACCGGCCTCTCGATCGCCTACGACATGCCGACCCTGTACGGCTACGACCACGACGAGCCGCTCGCCGCCGGCGAGTTCGGCACCTGCGGCGTCGCGGTGAGCAGCCTGCGCCGACATGCAGATCCTGCTCGACGGGCTGCCGGTCGGCGAGATCAGCACATCCATGACCATCAACTCCCCCGCCGCCATGATCTGGGCGATGTACATCGTCGCCGCCGAGAAGATGGGCGTCCCCCGCGCCGAGCTCAGCGGCACGCTCCAGAACGACATCCTCAAGGAGTTCATCGCCCAGAAGGAGTACATCTTCCCGCCCGGGCCGTCGCTCAGCCTGGTGACCGATACGGTCGAGTTCGGCACGCGCGAGATGCCGCGCTGGAACACGATCAGCATCAGCGGCTACCACATCCGCGAGGCAGGTTCGACCGCGGTGCAGGAGCTCGCCTTCACGATCGCCGACGGGATCGCCTACGTCGAGGATGCCCTCGCCCGCGGCATGCAGTTCGACGACTTCGCCCCACGCCTCAGCTTCTTCTTCAACAGCCACAACGACTTCTTCGAGGAGATCGCCAAGTTCCGGGCGGCGCGGCGGATCTGGTACAAGCTCTGCCGCGAGCGCTTCGGCGCGGAGAACGAGCGCTCGACCTGGATGCGCTTCCACACCCAGACCGCCGGCGTCTCGCTCACCGCCCAGCAGCCGCAGAACAACCTCACCCGGGTCGCCATCCAGGCGCTGGCCGGGGTGCTCGGCGGCACCCAGAGCCTCCATACCGATGCGTACGACGAGGCATGGGCGGTCCCATCGGAGGAGGCCGCGCTCCTCGCCCTGCGGCAGCAGCAGGTCATCGCCGAGGAGTCGGGCGCCGCGAACACGGTCGACCCGCTGGCGGGCTCCTACTTCGTCGAGACGCTGACCAACCGCACCGAGCAGGCGGCATGGGCCTACCTGCGCCGGATCGACGAGATGGGCGGCATGCTGGCCGCCATCGAGGCGGGCTATCCCCAGGCCGAGATCGCCGACGCGGCCTACGCCCAGGCGCGGGCGCTCGAGGAGCACGAGCGCGAGACGATCGGGGTCACCTCCTTTGCCGACCCCGACGAGGTGCTGAAGATCCCCCTCCTCGAGGTCGGGTCGGAGCAGGAGCGGCGCCATCTCGACCGCCTGGCGCGGGTCCGGGCCGAGCGCGACGCGGAGGCGCACGCCAGGGCGCTCAACCGGCTTCGCGCGGACGCGGCCGATGGGAACAACCTGATGCCGGCGATCATCGCGGCGGTCGAGGCGTACGCGACCATTGGCGAGATGTGCAACCTGCTGCGCCGTCAGTACGGGGAGTACAAAGAACCACTCGCGGTCTGACCGAAAGGTCCGGCTTGCGACTGAAACCTTGAGGCCCGCAGGCTGCTCGGGATGGGTATGGATCGACCCGCCCGGGCAGGGACAGCCGCGCGATGAAGCTGAGTGGCCGGCTGGTGGTGGTCATCTTCGCCGGGCTCGCCCTCGTGATCGTGGCGGCCACCGATCAGATCCTGCCCGCCACATCGGCCTACCAGGCCCAGGTTCGGGTCTGGCTGGCGGCTCGCGCGACAGGGCTCGTTGCGCTCGTCCTGGTCGCACTGCTGGTGGTGCTCGGCATCCTGCTCAGCCACCCCGAGCAGACCCAATGGAAGCTCGCCAAGCGGATCTACCCCTGGCATGAGGCGCTCTGGGTCTTCGTGCTCGCCTTCCTGGTGGTGCACATCGCGAGCATCGTCATCGACCCCTACGCGGGGGTGGGGATCGGCGGGGCGCTGCTGCCGGGCCTCTCCGCCTACCGAACCGCTCCGGTGGCAGTCGGCGTCCTCGCGCTCTACGCGCTCATCATCACGGCGCTGACCGCACGCTACACGCGGCTCCTCCCGACCGGCTGGTGGCTGAAGCTCCATCGGCTTTCGGTCGTGGTCCTCGCCCTCGCCTGGGCGCACGGCGTCTTCGCCGGAACCGACTCGAAGTCACTGGCGCCCGTCTACTGGGGCATCGTGCTGGCCGTGGTGGGTGCCGCTGCGCACCGCTACTGGATCGTCCGACGCGCACGGGCGGCCCAGCGCCAACCGCACCCCTCGCAGCTCGTCCCCGTCCGTCAAACCGTGGAGGAATCCCATGTCCAGCCTCACCCTGCGCCGTAGCATCGTCGTCCTGGCCACGGTTGCCAGCATCTTCGGCGGCGCGGTTGCGATCCGTGCCGCGGCCGGCTGGACCGCGCTGAGCGCTCCCCTGGCGGCGCCGCCCGATGCGGCGACCCTGGTCGCCCAGCTCCAGAACGAAAAGGCGCGCGCCGACGCCATCACCGCCGAGCTGACGCAGGTGGTCGACCGGGCCGCGCAGCTGCAGGACGCCCTCACCGCGGCCAAGGCCAAGGCGGACTCCGACGCGAAGGCTGCCGCCGGGCTCGCGGCCCAGCTCGCGGCCGCCCAGAAGCGGCTCGCCGTGCTCGAGCAGCAGCTGGCGCAGCAGGCCTCGGCGCCCTCCGGCGGCAGCGGCGGCTCGGGCGGGTCGTCGCCAACGGCCACACCGCGCCCAACCGAGCGGGACGACTGATGGCGGCGCCGCGCCCGCTGCTCCACCTCCCCATCTACGGCGTCGCCTGCACGGGCCTCTACGCAGGCAGCCTGGCGCTGATGACGATGCTCCAGGCGCAGCACAACGCGGCAGTGGCTCGCGACCAGACTCCGCTCGTTGATGCGGTGAGCAGCGCTCAGTCGGCCCGGCAGGGCACCGAGGAGGCATTGAAGGCGGCCTCCGGGGCGCTGGATGCCGCAACCGGCAGCTACGCCAGCGCCTCGTCCCTGTCGGTCCAGGTCGACGCCGCCATGGCCGCCTTCGCACGGCAGGTCTCCGCCGTAACCGGCTCGGCCGCGCGGCTCCCCGGCGCCCTCAAGCTCCCGGCCGCGCCTGGCGGCGTGACGCACGTCGCCGCGCCGGTCACCCAGGCCACGACCGGCGCCTCGGGCAAGCCCTGAGCCGCATGGCCTCGGCGGGCACGGCGTTCGCGGGGCGGGCGATGGGCTCGCCGCTGCGCCTCACCACCAGCGGCCTCTCCACGAACGAGGCCGGTCAGGCGTGGGCAATCGCCACCGCGGAGATCGAGGAGAGCGAGCAGTCGCTGTCGCGGTGGCGCCACGACAGCGCCTTGTCGCGCCTCAACGCGGTCGCGGGGAGCGACACCTCCGTTCCCGTCGATCGCCGCCTAGTTGCCTTCCTCCTCGCCGCCGCGCGCGCGCAGCGAATGAGCGGCGGTCGCTTCGATCCGCGCGTGCTGACCCGCCTCGAGGCGCTGGGCGAGCGGGCCGGCGTCCCGCTTCCACTCGTGCCGGAGCAGCTGGGCAGCGACCGGCCCTGGCTGGAATGCGACCCGCGCCGCGGGCTTGCCCGCGTCGCCGCCCCGGTCGATTCGGGCGGGATCGGCAAGGGCCTTGCCCTGCGCTGGGCGGTCAGGCGGCTCGGACTCGCCGGCCTGCTCGGCTCGGGGACGCTCCTCGAGGCGGGGGGCGACCTCGTCGTCCAAGGTGAGCGGCCCGGAGGCGGGCCCTGGCAGATCGGGATCGAGGATCCGGGCGGCGGAGACGAGCCGCTGGCCGTGATCTCGGCCACCGGCGGCGCCGTCGCGACCTCATCGACGGCGGTGCGGCACTGGACCTCCCGCGACGGAACGCCGGCGCACCACCTGGTCGACCCGCGCACCGGCGCGCCCGGCGGCGAGGGCCTCGTGGCGGTGACCGTGGCGCTGCCCGACCCCGCCTGGGCGGAGGTCTGGTCGAAGTCGCTCTTCCTCGCCGGCAGGCGCGCGATCGGCGAGGAGGCGCGCCGGCGCGGCCTCGCCGCCTGGTGGGTCGAGGAGGACGGGAGCCTCCACCTCACCCCCGCCGCGCGACAGCAGACTGCCTGGACCAGCGCCGACCGCGCCGCCTAGGTCAGCGGCGAGGGACCGGCGCGGTCCCGAATCGGCGGAGGCCGACCCGAGGGTCGCAGGGCACGCGCCCGCGCCGGACCCCCGCGCGCACAGCCTGCGACCGCGCCGCTTACCGGCCGCTTATCGGGGCGTTATCGGTCCGTGCGGCGGCCTAGCATGCGCGGGGTGAAGCTCCACCTCGTCGACGCGACCTTCGAGCTCTTCCGCGCCTACTTCTCGCGGCCGGCGGAGCGCGGCCCGGACGGCCGGCCGGTGAACGCCGTCCGCGGGCTGATGGAGTCGATGCTGTCGCTCCTGCGCGAGCCCGACGTGACGCACATTGCCGCCGCCACGGATCACGTCATCGAGTCGTGGCGCAACGACGTCTACCCCGGCTACAAGAGCAGCGCCGGGATGGATCCGCTGCTGCTCGCCCAGTTCGACGACGCGGAACGGGCGCTGCGAGCCCTCGGGATCGTCACCTGGCCGATGGTCGAGGACGAGGCCGACGACGGGATCGCGACCGCGGTCGCGCGCTTCGGGGACGATCCGCGGATCGGGCAGGTGGTCATCTGCAGCGTCGACAAGGACCTCGCCCAGTGCGTGCGCGGCACGCACACCGTCCTGCGCGACCGGATGCGGACGATCACCTACGACGAGGCCGGCGTCGTGGCGAAATTCGGGGTGCACCCGGAGAGCATCCCCGACTACCTCGCCCTCGTCGGCGACAGCTCGGACGGCTACCCCGGGCTCCCCGGCTGGGGGTCGAAGAGCGCCGCGGCCGTGCTCCTCCGCTTCGGGCATCTCGAGGCGATCCCCGCCTCCCCGCTGGAGTGGGAGGTACCGCTCCGCAACGCGGTCCGGCTGGCGGCGACGCTCCAGCAGCAGCGCGCCGACGCCTTCACGTACCGCCGCCTGGCCACGCTCAACCGTGATGCGGCCATCTCCGGCGACCTCGATTCCCTCGCCTGGCACGGAGTCCCCCGGGCGGAGTTCCTGGCGCTCTGCGACGAGCTCGGATTCGACCGGATCCGCGAGCGGGTCCATCGCTGGGCCTGATGGCGTAGGACCTTAGGTCACTACCGATCCGGGGCTGCGCCGGATACGGTCGGGGCCGGATGTCACGACGTGCCCTCGTCGCAGCCGTCCTGGCTGTGCTCACCGCCCTCGCCGGCGGCCTACCCGGCCGGGTAGCGCCGGCCGCCGCCGCTTCCTGCTCGAGCTGGAGCTCCGAGACCGATCCGCCGCCGGCCATCCGCGTCTTCCGCCACGCGACCGGCGCGGTCGACGCGGTCGACTTCCGCGCCTACACCGCCAACGTCCTCTCGCGCGAATGGATCGGCTCCTGGACCACGGAGTCACTCCGCTCGGGCGCGCTGGCGGTGAAGAGCTACGCCTGGTACCAGGTCCTGCACTGGCGTGGCGGGGTCAACGCCGACGGAGCCTGCTTCGACCTGCGGGACGACACGTACGACCAGGTCTACGACCCATCGAAGGCGACCTGGACCAGCGCCGCGGCCGCCGTGGATGCCACCTGGGCGACCCGGGTCCTGAAGAGCGGCGCCATCTTCCCGACCTACTACAACGCCGGCACGACCAATGAGGCGTGCGGCGCGAACGCCAACGGCTGGAAGCTCTGGCAGTGGGGCACCCAGGGCTGCGGCCTGGCTGGCATGACGGCAGCGGAGATGATGGTCGTCTACTACTACCCCGGCGTGACGGTGACCGATGCAACCGGCTCCGGCCCCGACCCCGACCCCGGCGCCGACGGCCACGCCGACGCTCGCGCCGACCGCCCAGCCGACGCCGACCGCGACTCCGACCGCCTCCTCTGGCACGCCGGCTCCGACCGCTGCGCCGACCGCGATCCCGCAGCCGACGCCGATCGTCACCCCATCACCTACCGCGACGCCGGCTCCGACAGCACCTCCTCCACCGCAGGGCCGTCGGCGGTGGGCAGGCCGGCGTCGAGGGGGCCGTCGCCCCGCCCCCACCCCCGCCGGCTCATCCGGCGCGGGTGGTCGTGAAACCCGGAGAGCGCGACCCCACCGTACCGATCGGCGTGAAGGGAGCGATCGAGATGTGGGCCCACGCCTGGCATGATCACGCCGCGACCGAAGTCGCCGGCTTCGTGGTGGCTTCGGCTCCCTCGCGGGCCGGCTCGCGCGGTCAAGGCCTGGCCTGGGGACCGGCGGCCGAGCGATTCCTCCAGGCGCTCGTCGGCTGGCTCGCTGCGAACGGCGGGCTTGCGCTCGGGCAGGCGGGCGGCTAGGGCGAGCCGGCCAGGTTCGCCATCACCAGCTCGGCGGCGGCCACGTCCTGGATCGCCAGGCCCACGCTCTTGAAGATGGTGATCGCGGAGGGGTCGCGGGTCGCCGCCCATTCCCGCCCGATCGCCCCGATCTCGATGTAGCCATCGGCCGCCAGCAGGCCGCCCCGGATCGCGGCAACGAGCTCCCCCGCCTCCTCGAGGGCGGCCTCGCGCGAGTCGACCGCCACGACGCTGGCACGTCCGAAGAGCTCCGGCGGCAGCTCGATCATGTCGAGCCGGAAGCTGCCGACGGCGTTGACATGCGTGCCGGGATCGACCCAGTCGGCCCGGAAGATCGGCTCCGCGGACGTGGTGGCGCAGCAGACGACATCCGCGCCGTGCAGCGCTTCACGCGCCGACGCGGCGGCGACGACGGTGACCCCGGCGCCGAGCTCCTCCTGCATCCGCACCGAGAACGCCTCCATGTGCTCCGGGCTGCGGGAATGGACGCGCACCTCGCGGATCGGGCGCGCCGCCATCACGGCACGCACCTGCCACGCGGCCTGCGCGCCGACCCCGAAGAGGGCGAGCACTCGACGCATCGGGGCGCGACAGCAGGCGGGTCCCAACGCCCGATGCGGCGCCGGTGCGCATGGCGGTCAGCGTCGCCCCGTCGAGCAGGGCGACCGGCTCGCCGGTCTCGGCGTCGAACCAGGCCACCACCGCGTGAATCGTTGGCAGCCCGCGCGCCGGGTTGCCGGGCATCACGGTGACCAGCTTCACCGACGCGCCGGCACCACCCGCGCGGACCCCCGGCATGAGGACCAGGTCTCCGCTGCCCATCGGGATGCGTGAGCGGATCGGCGAGCGGTCGCGCCCGCTCGCGACGTCGCGGTAGGCGGCCTCGACCGCGTCGAGCAGCTGCGGCATCGGCGCGGCGGCACGGACCTGCTCGGCATCGAGGACGCGCATGCGCGGATCGTACTGTCCCGCGGCGCGGTAAGGTACCGCGCCATGAGCTGGTTCCCGGTCCTGCTGGTCATCCACGTGGCGCTGGCGATCTCGTTGCTGGCGCCGAGCGTGCTCCTGCCCTTCCTGCTGCGTCGCCAGGCCGCGGGCAGTGAGCCGGGCGCGCCGACCCGCACCCTGATGGCGATGCAGGGCACCGGCAGCCTCGTGATCGGGATCGGGCTGGCGCTCACCGGCACGGGGCTGGTGCTCAGCCTGGGGACGGAGATCCTGTCCAAGCCGTGGCTGCTGGTGGCGCTGGCGATCTACGCGCTCAACCTGCTCCTGGCTGCGTTCATCTCGCGCCCCGGCCTCCGGCGCCTGGTTCGCCTCGCGAATGCGGACGCCGACGGGTGGGGCGAGCAGGCGACGAGGGTCCGCTACGCGGCCTACGCGATGGCCGGGGCGACCCTCCTGATCGGCTTCCTGATGAGCACCAAGCCGACGCTCTGGTAGTCGATCAGAACAGGTGCGGGATCGGCAGCGGCTTGCCGAGCAACCAGTAGAGCCCGGCGATCATGATCAGAACAGCTGCCGCGAAGACGGCGAACCAGCGCAGAACGTCCCACATGGTCTCGGCTCCAGTGCAGTTGGCGTCGGTCCGAACTCCCCTCCGGCCCGCCGATTCTAGCAGCGCCTAGAATCGCGGCCGTGACGCTCCGCCTGTTCGACGCCCGCCGTGCCGAGCTGCTGCCGTTCAGCCCGATCGGTGCCGGGCCGGTCGGCCTCTACGTGTGCGGCGTGACCCCGTACGACACCGGGCACCTGGGCCACGCCTTCACCTACCTCGCCTTCGACGTCCTGCACCGATACCTCGCCTACCTCGGCTACCGCGTCGTCTACGTGCAGAACCTGACCGATGTCGACGACGACATGCTGCGCCGCGCGCGCGAGACGGGCGAGGACTACCTGGCGCTGGGGAACCGGCACGTGACGACCTTCCTGACCGAGATGGCCGCGCTCAACTGGCTCCCGCCCGACCACTTCCCGCGGGCGACGCAGCACATCGCGCAGATGCTGGCCCTGATCGAGCGGCTCGTGGCACGCGGGCACGCCTACGCGGCCGAGGGCCACGTCTACTTCAGCGTCGCCTCGTGGCCGTCGTACGGCGAGCTGTCGCATCTGTCGCGACGACGCAGATGCTGCCGATCGCGCTGGAGCGCGGCAGCCGGCCGGTGATGCCCGGGCGGCGCGACCCGCTCGACTTCGTGCTGTGGCAGCCGTCGCTGCCCGACGAGCCGGCCTGGGACTCGCCGTGGGGAGCCGGGCCGTCCCGGCTGGCACATCGAGTGCTCCGCGATGAGCACCGCCTACCTCGGCAACCGCTTCGAGATCCACGGCGGCGGGGGCGACCTCGCCTTCCCGCACCACGAGTCGGAGATCGCCCAGAGCGAGGGCGCGACCGGGGAGCGGCCGTTCGTCGAATGGTGGATGCACGCCGGCATGCTCCGCTACGAGGACGAGAAGATGAGCAAGTCGCTCGGCAACCTGGTCCTGGTGCGCGACCTGCTCCGCTCCTACAGCGGCGACGCGATCCGCCTCTACCTGGTGCGTCACCACTACCGCGACGAGCTCTCCTTCCATCCGGCCGATCTCGAGGTGGCCACCATCGACGCAGCCCGCCTGCGCCTGGCGTGCCTGGTGGCCGAGCAGATCGAGCCGCTGGCGCCGGCGGCGGCCGACCCCGCCACGCTCAGCGCACCGGTGCGCGACCACCGCGAGCGGTTCCTGGCGGCGATGGACGACGACCTCGACACGCCGGCCGCGGTGCCCGAGCTGCTGGCGCTCGCCTCGCTCGCGCTCGACGGGGAGGACCCGTCGCTCAAGGCCGAGGCCGGCTGGATGGTGCGCGAGCTCGGAGCGCGCGATCCTGGGGCTGCGGCTGGCCACCGTCCCGAGCCTGCGCGAGGTCGGCGAGGCGGTCCCCACGTGACCGATTCGGGGGAGCCGGAGGCTGACGACCTCGTCCCGGTCAGCGTCCGCCTCGGCACGGTGGTGCCGCCCGAGGACCCCGAGGACTGGACGCGGCCGCTCACCTGGGTCGCCGCGATCGGGATGCTCGCCGCTCCGGCCATCCTGGTCGGCTGGTACCTCCTGGTCGCCCCGACCGACAGCGTGCGCCCGTCTGGCGGGGACCTACGCGGTGGCGATCGCGCTCGTTGTTGGCGCGGCAGCCGCCGGGGGTACCCAGCAGGGACGCGCGAGGGCCGTGACCGGCACGCTGGCTTCAGGCCTGCTTGGCAGCCCTGCTGCATCGTCGTGGTCGGCGCGCTGACTGCCGGCGAGGTGGGCTACTTCGGCGACATGATCTGGGCCGTGGCCCTGGCCACTCCGAACCTGGCGCATGCCGCCGCAGGCGCACTGGCGGGACTGGCCGGCTGTCTGCCAGCGGCGCTGGCCGAGGGCCTGGCGGCGCGGTCACTACCGCGTCTGTGGCGCGGATCGCTGGCGGCGGCGATTGGGGCGCTCGTGACGGCGCTCGTCCTGCCCCGTCTCTTCGGGGGCTGACGGTCAGCCGAGCGGACCCAGGCGCGCGCCGCCCTCGACCAGCAGGCAGGCCGCCTGGTGCTCCTCCCCGACCTGGAAGAGCGGCGGGTCGACGCTCCTGCAACGGTCGAAGGCAACCGGGCAGCGCGGGTGGAATCGGCAGCCCGACGGCATTCGTGACGGGTCGGGCGTTTCGCCACTGAGGATCTGGGGAATGCGGCGCGCCGAGGGGTCGGGCACCGGGACCACGGAGAGGAGCGCCCGCGTGTACGGGTGCTGGGGATCGGCGAGCACCTGGGGGTCGGGCCGAGCTCCACGATCCGGCCCAGGTACATGACCGCGACCCGATCCGCGAAGGCGGCCACCGTCGAGAGGTCGTGGGTGATCATCACCACCGCGATGCCGTGGTCGTCGGCCAGGGAGCGCAGCAGGTTGAGGATCTCGGCGCGAATGCTGACGTCGAGCATGCTTACCGGCTCGTCCGCGACGAGGACGCGCGGACGGAGGGTCAGCGCCGCCGCGATCGCCACCCGCTGACGCTGACCGCCCGATAGCTCGAACGGGTATCGGCCCAGGTATGCCTCCGGCGGCGTCATGCCGGCCTGGCTCAGCGCCTCGTGGACCAGCTGCGCCTCCTCGCCCGGGGTGCCCGCAGCGGCATGAACCCGCAGCGGCTCGGCCACGACCTCGGCGATCCGCATCCGCGGGTTCAGGGACTCGTACGGGTCCTGGAAGATCATCTGGATGTTGCGCCGCAGGCGCGCGAGCTGGCGGCGGGACATGATCCCCACCTCGCGGCCGTCGAGCAGGACCCGCCCCGCGGTCGCGGGCAGCAGGCCGAGCAGCATGTTGGCGGTGGTCGTCTTCCCGCAGCCGGACTCGCCGACGATCGCCAGCACCTCGCCCGCGGCCACGCTGAAGCTGACCCCGGCGACCGCCTCGACCGGCGAGAGCCGCCGACGACGTACGAGGTCGCCGAGCGACTGCCGCGGCGGGAAGTGCTTGACCAGCCCCTCGACCTTCAGCGCCGGCTCGGCGACCGACTGCTCAGCCACGGTGCGCCTCCGCGGGATCGAGCAGGAAGCATGCCGCCCGGCGACCCGCTCCGATCGGGTAGTCGGGCGGGCGCTCGGTGTGGCAGCGGTCGAAGGCCGATGGACAGCGCGGTGCGAATGGGCAGCCGGGCGGCATGGCGTCGAGGCGTGGAGGAGTGCCGGGGATGCCGCGCAGCTCGTGCTCAGGATGGGCGATGTCCGGGAACGAAGCGAGCAGCAGCTTTGCGTAGGGGTGGCGCGGGTCGCTGAAGAGCGGCCGCGCCGGGGCCTCCTCGGCGATCCGGCCGCCGTACATCACCAGCACCCGATCGCATGACGAGGCGACCACGCCGAGGTCGTGGGTGACGAGGATGGTGCCCATCCCCAGCTCGCGCGAGAGGCCCGCCAGCAGCTCCATGATCTGGGCCTGGATCATTACGTCGAGGGCGGTGGTCGGCTCGTCGGCGACGATCACGTCGGGGTTGCAGGCCAGGGCGAGCGCGATCATCGCCCGCTGCCGCATCCCGCCCGAGTAGGTGTGCGGGTACTCGTTGCCTCGTCGCCGGCCGATCCCGACTCGCTCGAGGAGGTGCGAGGCTCGCTCCGCCGCGGCAGCCTTCCGGATCGCCGGCTCGTGCGTGCGGATCGCCTCGGCTACCTGGTCGCCCACCCTGCGCACCGGGTTCAACGCGTTCATGGCGCCCTGGAAGACGAGTGAGAGGCGGGTCCAGCGCACCGCGCGCAGCTCGGATTCGTCCAGGGCCAGCAGGTCCTCGCCGTCGAAGAAGACCTGCCCGCCCACCGCGCGGCCGCCGGGCGGCAGCAGCCGGAGCAGCCCGAGCACCGTCGTCGTCTTGCCGGAGCCGGACTCCCCCACCAGGCCGATCGCCCCTGGATCGTCAGCTTGACGCCGATCTGCTGCCACATCGACTGCACCAGCTGCGCCTCGCGCGGCGCGGAGTCGATATCGGTCGGGTAGTTGAAGCGGAAGGTGAGGTCCTTGCACCCCTCTCCCGCCTTGCATTCCCGGACGCCGTCGCCGTTGGTGTCCTTGTAGCCGGCGTTGTCGAGGATCTTGTTCGCGGCGGCGACCGAGAAGGTGTAGTCCTTCACCTCGGAGGCGAAGAAGTCTCCCAGGCCGGTGGGCACCAGTGTGAGGCCCGGCGATCCGAGGCCGAGCTGCGACACGTCGATGATCTGCTGCTTGTCGAGCGCGGTCGCCAGTGCCTTGCGGACCTGGACGTCGCGCAGGGCGGGGCTGCCCGAGCAGATGCCGGGGTCGACGGCATCGGTGTCGGGGTTGTCGGGTGGGCAGTTGGCCGGGTCGACCTGGTTGAAGAAGATGTCGCGCATCCCACCCGCCACCGGATCGCTCACCAGCGTCTTCACGTTCGCGCTGTTCTTGAGCGCCGGCAGCGCGGTGGGCAGGTATTCGGTGATCACGTCGATGTCGCCATGCTGGATCGCGGCGACCCGCGCGTCGGCGTTCTTGATGGTCTGGAAGATGACGCCGTCGATGTGCGGGGCGCCCTTCCAGTAGGTCTTGTTGGCGGTGAGGCGTGTGAACTCACCCTGCTTGTACTCGGCCAGCTCGAATGGGCCGGAGCCGATCATCTTGGCGTTATCGAAGCCGACCGGGTCGGACTGCTTCTCCCAGATGTGCTTCGGCAGGATGTACATGAAGGTGAGCCGATACTCGAAGTTGCCGACCGGGGCGCTGGTCTTGATCACGACGTGCGTCGGATCGGGCGCGGTGATGGTCTCGAAGACGTCCGGATAGCTGGACAGGTAGGGGAAGTCCGTCGTGTCGCGGTACAGCTCGAGGGAGTACTTGACGTCCTCGCTGGTGAGTGGGGTGCCGTCGTGGAACTTGGCGTTGTCGACCAGCTCCAGGGTCCACGTCACGCCGTCGGGCGCGACCGACCAGCTCTTCGCCAGCTCGGGCTCGTAGGTGCCGGTGGCTGACAGGTTGATGGGCGTGTCATAGATCAGCTCGTAGAGCTCGTACGCCTCGGTCAGGAGGCCATCGCCGGGATTGAGGCTGTCGGGGGACCCCCCGATGCCGATCTTGACCACGCCGCCCGTGGCGGTGCTGCTGCTCCCCGGCTGGGCGCTCGGAGTGCCCTGCCCGCACGAGGCGAGGACGAGGCCGAAGACGACCAGGAGGACGAAGGCCGATGCAGGGCGGGAACGCATCCGATGACTCCTTCGGAGCTGTGGGAGCGCGACGGCAACCCGGCGAGGATCGCATACGCCCTGCCGCGGGTCAACGATTCTGCCGATCGACCTCGCTATGCTCGGCACATGACCGTCCCCACTCCCCGTGCCCTCGTCGACGCGCAGGTCGCCATCGAATCGTTCGACCTCTCGGCCGATGGCGCCTGGATCGTCTCAGCCGCGCGCGTCGTGACCCGCGGCGCTTACCGTTCGCAGCTCTCGGCGCTGCCGTGGGAGGGGGGCCGGCCGCGCCCGCTGACCGATGGCGCGGTGCGTGACGGCTCGCCAGCGATCTCCCCGGACGCGCAGCAGGTCGCCTTCGTGCGCAGCCCCGTCGGCGACGAGAAGGCGGTGCCGCAGATCTGGGCGGTCCCGCTCGCCGGCGGCAGGCCGTGGCAGCTGACCCGACTCCCCCACGGCGGGGGGACGCCGCGGTGGAGCCCGGATGGAGGCCGCCTCGCCTTCCTGGCGCCGGCGGGAGCCGATCGCTTCGCGGTCGGGGCGGAGCGCAAGGGACGGGCGCCGACCGCACGCCGGATCACCCGCACCGACTTCCGCGACGACGAGACCGGCACGCTCGGGCGCCGGACGCACCTGTGGGTCGTCGAAGCGCGCCGGGGGGCGCGGCCCCGTCAGCTGACCAGCGGCGACTTCGACGTGAAGGAGCCGGCCTGGGCGCCGGATGGCGCCTGGCTCGCCTTCAGCGCCGACATGGGCCCCGACGCCAACATCGCGCCCCACTCCTCCATCTATCGGGTGGCGAGCGGCGGCGGCAAGGTCCGCCAGCTCGCATCGCTGCGAGGCGATGCGACGCGACCCGCCGTGTCGCCCGACGGCCGTTGGGTCGCCTTCCTCGGCGCGAACGTGCCGGACCCGGGCGAGCACACGCTGGTCGGGCTGTGGGTCGTGGCCGCGCGCGGCGGCACGCCGCGGCGGTTGAGCGGCTCGCTCGACCGCTCGATCGCCGTCGACGGCTGGGCCGACATGATCCAGGCGGAGGACGGGCAGGGCCCGCTCTGGCGGTCACGCGACGAGCTGCTGGTCCTGGTCGGGCGGGACGGCCGCAACCTTCCCTATCGGATTTCGCTCGCCGGCAAGGCGCAGCCGCTCGTCGCCCCGGGTCGGGTGGTGGGCGCCGGGCTGGCGACCGGCGGTGGTCGCGTGGCGCTGAGCGCCGGCCTCGACCGCCATGCGGCCGAGGTCTACGCCCTCGACGACGAGGGGACGCGCCCGCCGGCCCGGCTGCGCCCGATCACCCGGAACGGGTCAGCCTGGCAGGCGCGCTTCCCGCTCCCCCGCTGGGACGAGCTGTGGGTCGACGTGCCGGGCGGGTCGATGCAGGTCTGGCTCGCCTCTCCCGCCGACGCCGGCGACCGGGCGCTGCCGACCATCGTCCAGCTCCACGGGGGCCCGGCGGGCGCCTGGGCGCCAGGCGGCACCATGGACAGCACCACGCTCTGCGACGCCGGCTATCGGGTGCTGATGCCCAACATTCGCGGCTCGGCCGCCTTCGGGACGGCATGGGTGCGCGCGATTCGCGGGCGATGGGGAGAAGTCGACGCCGCTGACGTGCTGGCCGCCGTCGATTCGGTGGTAGGGCGCGGCCTGGCCGATCCGCAGCGGCTCGGCGTGATGGGGGGCTCCTACGGAGGCTTCCTCACCCAGTGGCTGGTCGGCGCCACGGATCGGTTCAAGGGCGCGGTCGCGGAGAACGGAGTCGCCGACCAGGTATCGGCCTGGGCCACCTCGTACTTCGGGGTGCACTACAACCGCCAATGGAAGCTGGGTGACCCGCTGAGCCGGGCGGGCATGCTGCGCCTCTGGAGCACGTCACCCCTCAGCCAGGTGGCGCGCATCCGTACCCCGCTGCTGATCCTCCAGTCCGAGGAGGACCGGGTCTGCCCGGCAGCGGGCAACGAGGAGCTCTTCGTCGCACTCAAGGTCGCTCGGCCGCGAGACGGAGTACGTCCTCTACCCCGAGGAGCACCACGAGATGAAGAGCAGCGGCCGCCCGGACCGACGGATCGACCGCATGGAGCGGATCCTGGCCGGGTTCGACCGATGGGTTCGGGAGCGACCCGCCTAGCCGGTCCCCTTCCGGCTGAGCCGCTCGGCCAGCCCGCCCGCCACGAGGGCGAGCCCCAGGACGATGATCCCGATCGCGCCGACCAGGCGGAAGGTCTCGCCCCCGAAGGCGGTCGCGAAGGCGAGGTACGCAATGGCCGCGCCGACCGCCATCCCGGAGCCGATCCACTTGAAGGCCGGCAGGTCGGCGATCCAGCCGGCGGCGTACAGGCCGATCCCGATCGAGGCCGGTACGACCGTCCACAGGTACGACCACGCCTCCCATCGGTTGTTCAGGCTGGTGTAGAGGAGGGCACCGCCCACCCCCGCCAGGAAGGCGCCGGGGATCACCATCCCGGCGCGCAGCCGTCGATTCGGCCCGGGGAACGCGGCGGGGATCAGGAAGAAGCCAGAGAGGACGACCACGATCGCCGGCCACCACTCGAGCAGCTGCTCGCTGATGCCGAGCCCGGTGAACCAGTCGCCGATCGGCTTGCTGGCGAGCACCAGCAGCCCGATGGCGAGCAGCATCAGGCCCAGGATCAGCTCCACGGCTCGGCTCATGGCCGCGAGTATAGTGCTGGCCATGCCCGACTCCGCCGGAGCCCGCCTGGCCTCCGGAGCCCACGAATGGGCGCGCATTTCGATCGCGCTGCTCGTGATCGGCCCGTCGATCCTGCTCGTCTATGCCTGGGTCGAGGTGCTCCACCACCCGGGCATTTCGCTCGCCGACGGGTACTGGATCGGGCGCGAGCCGTGGTCCTCGTTCGGGGTCGTCGTGTCCCTGGCGGGGGGCGTCGCCGGCCTGCTTGCCGGATCGGTCGCGATCCTGATCGAGGGGGGCTGGTGGCGACGCTTCCTGGTGGCCCCGTCCGCGGTGGCCGCGGCGCTCTGGTGGGGCATCGCGCTGGGGCTGGTCCAGCTACCCCGACTTCCGCGGCCCCGACCCGGTCGGCTTCGCGCACGGCCTGCCCGTCGCCACTGCCCTGCTGCTCCTCATGCCGGCAGCTCTGCTCGCCGTGCTGTGCCTCACCCCTCCGATCGTGGGGCCGCCACGCACGCGGATGCGTCCAGTGCAATCGGCGCCGCGGACGCCGCGCACCTGGCTCGACGCGGAGGACGACGAGCCCGCTGTCGACGAAGGTCGGGAATCAGCTCCATGAGGCCTCGGCGCAGCCTCACCATGCTCTGGGTCGCCTCGCTCGGCGTGCTCGGCTGCGGTCTCATCGTATTGCTCTCGTACGCATCAAGCGAGGTGCTGGCGGAACCCCGGGATCTCGCTGGTCGACGCATTTGAGATCGGTCGACTGCCATGGACCCCAATCGGGGTCGGCCTGGTCCTGGGCGGTGCAACCGCGACGCTCGTCTTCGGGAGCGCCGATGGTCCTGGCCAGCGGGGCGTGGCTGCTTCGCGCTCTGTCCATCCCTGGGCTCGCAGCTGGCGCGCTCTGGTGGCTCGACACCTGGTCCTGGGCGGGCCGGTCAGCGAATGTGCCCCGCCGTGCATCGGCGGACCGCAACGCTCGGACATCATCACGATTGCGTACTCGAGTCCGGCATACGTCATCGAGTTCGTGCTCATCCCCGCGGCCATTGCGAGCGTCCTCGCGTACGTCACAGTTCGGCGAAGTCGGGGATCGCCTCAACCGTCCACGCTGCCGGAGGCACGCCCGCTGTAGACCTCGGCTACATCTCCCCTTCGAAGGCGGGCTGGGGCAGCCGGAGGGGATGGTCGGTGCGGTAGCCGAGCAGGTAGTCGGCCTGCATCAGGGTGTGGATCTGGCTCGTTCCCTCGTAGATGACCGAGCCCTTGCTGTTGCGCAGGTAGCGCTCGACCGGGTACTCGTCGCTGTAGCCGTAGGCGCCGTGGACCTGGATCGCGTCGAGCGCGCTCGCCACCGCGTGGTCGGTGCAGAACCACTTGGCGAGCCCCGTCTCGCGCGTGTTGCGTTCCCCGGCGTTCTTCTTCAACCCGGCCTTCCAGACGAGCAGCCGCCCCGCCTCGATCCCGGCATACATCTTCGAGATCATCTGCTTGACCAGCTGGTGGCGGCCGATCTCCTCGCCGAACGCCTTCCGCTCGTGCGCGTACTTGACCGATGCGTCGAGGCAGGCCTGTGCCAGCCCGACCGACCCGGCGGCGACCGTGTAGCGGCCCTGGTCGATGGCGCTCATCGCGATCGTGAAGCCCTCCCCCTCCTCCCCGACCCGGTTGGCGACTGGCACCTCGCAGTCGGCGAAGTAGAGGATCCCGGTGTTGCCGGCGCGCACGCCGAGCTTGCCGTGGAGCGAATCGGTGGAGAAGCCGGGGAAGCCGCGCTCGACGATGAAGGCGGTGATCCCCTTGTGGCCGAGGCCCTTGTCGACCGTGGCGAAGACGAGGAAGTTGTCGGCGGTATCGGCCAGGCTGATCCAGATCTTGCTGCCGTTGAGGAGGTAGCGGTCGCCGTCGCGGCGAGCCGTGGTCGACAGGTTGGCGGCGTCGCTGCCGACCCCCGGCTCGGTGAGGCCGAAGGTGGCCAGCTTCTCGCCGCGCGCCTGCGGGACCAGGTAGCGCTGCTTCTGGTCCTCGTTCGCCCACTGGAGCAGGGTCAGCGAGTTCAGCCCGGTATGGACCGAGAGGACGACGCGGAAGGCGGTGTCGGCGCGCTCCATCTCCTCGCACAGGAGCGCGAAGGCGATGTAGTCCATCCCCGCCCCGCCGTAGTGCTCCGGGATCGGCAGACCCAGGAAGCCCTCCGCCCCCATCTTCTGGTAGAGGCGATCGGTCGTAGGTCGAGGTCGAGTCGAGCTCGTGGATGCGCGGCAGGATCTCGCGCTCGGCGAAGGCGCGCGCGGTGCGCTGCACCTCGCGCTGCGCATCGGTCAGGGACAGGTCGATCACGCGGCCGGCACCCCCATGAAGGTGAGTACCTGGCGCCATGCATCGGCCGATGCGTCGGCGTGCTCGCTCGACGTGCGGTCGAAGAACGAATGGGGTGCGTCGGGGTAGACGACCGAGGTGTGGGTCACGCCGGCGCGGTCGAGCGCCTCGTTGAAGGTCGCGACCACCTCGGGACCGATCCCCTGGTCGGCCCCGCCCCACAGCTCGAGCACGGGGCAGGTGAAGCGCGGCGCCTCGTCGGCCGGCGCCGGCAGCCCGGCGCGGTTGGCGCCCACCGGCCAGCCGTAGAAGCCGATCACCCCGGCCGGATCGATCCCCGAGGTCGCCTGGAGGTAGCTGAGCCGGCCGCCGAGGCAGAAGCCGACCGTGTAGAGGCGCTGCACCGCCCCGCCCTCGGGAGAGCGGAGATAGGCGGCTGCCGCGGCGGCGTCAGCGTTGAGCGTCTCGTGCCGGGTGAGCGGCACGTGCGCCTGGTAGTCGAAGTCGGCTCCGCGATGCCCGGTCCCGGCCGTGCGGCTGAAGTAGTCGATCGCGATCGCGTCGACGCCCGCCTCCGCGAAGCGCAGGGTCAGCTCCTCGAAGAACGGGTGCAGGCCGCGCACGTCGGGGAGGATCACCATCCCGGCGCCGGTCGGCGACTCGGCGCGCGCCGCGTAGGCAGCCACCTGGGTGCCGTCAGCCGAGGTGAGGGTCAGCTCCCGGGCGTCCAGCGCGGCGCCGCGGATCGGCGGGAGCGGGGGGCGGGCGTCGTCGTCGTAGCACATGCGGCGATGATACCCGCGTGGCGGGCTCGCCTAGCCGACGCGGAGGACGGCGACCCAGGTGCCGACCGCCAGGACGGCGGCAATGAACAGGTAGGCGGCCACTCGCAGCCCAACCGGCGTGCTTCGCGCCAGCGAGGTGCCGTCGGGCCGGCGCCACATCCCGCCCATGGTCGCAACCTCGCCCGGGGCGAGGAGCCAGGCGATCACCACGCCCACCAACAGGCCGCCGACGTGGCCGGTCCAGCTGATGCCGCGCAGCGAGAAGGTCAGGAAGAGGTTGATGACGAGCAGCGTCCCGACCTGCGAGAGGATCGCTCGCGTCCGGCGGTCGAGCATCACGTGGTGCCGCCGCGAGACGACGAAGGCCATCCCCAGCAGGCCGAAGATGGCGCCCGAGGCGCCGGCGGCGCCCTGGTCGGGGGCGGCGAGGATGGTGAGCACGCTCCCGCCGGCGGCGCAGAGCAGGTAGGAGACGAGGTACTCGACGTGCCCGTACATCTGCTCGATGATCGGGCCGAAGAGGTAGAGCCCGTACATGTTCAGGGCGATGTGAAGGAACCCCAGGTGGAGGAAGGCGCTGGTGAAGATGCGCCACCACTCCCCGGCCGCCACGGCTGGGGCGTAGACGAGCCCCGCCTCCACCAGCGGGCCACCGCCACCCAGCAACGACACGGAGCCGCCGCTGAGCAGGAAGTCGGCTGCGAAGACCACCACGCAGGCGCCGATGATTCCCCAGGTCACCCAGGCCTGGTAGGTGGCATACGCGCCGCGGGCGCGGTTGAACTGGCGCCGAGAGGCGAAGTCGTGGCCGGTCTCCTTGAGGAGCCAGGCGATCCGGTTGGCGATCGCGCCGCGCTCCGCCGGCGGGGCCGAGCGGTCTGCCTCGCGGTAGGCGGCGATCGCCTCGTCCAGCTCGCCGTCGCGCACCTTCTGCTCGGCGACCGAGCGCCAGCCGATCCACGCCTTCGAGCCGCCGCGCTCCGCCGCGGCTCGCCACGCCACCACCGCGCCCGCCTCGTCGTCGAGGCGGTAGCGGGCCGCCCCGATGGCGAGGAGCGCGTCCGTGCTCAGCTCGGGATCGGGGTGGCCGGAGAGCGGGGCGAGGATCTGGACCGCCGCGTCGAGGTCGCCTGCGTCGAGGAGGCGCTGCCCCTCGGCGAGGCGTAGCTGCGGTTCGTCGGACATCGGTCGGCCATTATCGTCCGGGAACGACACGACCGCCGAGAGATTGGCACCTCGGCGGTCGGTTCGCGCCCCCTGGCGGGAACGGGGCCGTCCCGGCAGGGCCGGGACCGGCATCAATTGGCGCGGGTTACTTCGCGCGGCGCAGGAAGTCGAGCACGTCGTCGTAGCGGAAGCGACGGTCGCCGCGCTTGCAGACCCGGTAGAACGGGATCTCGCCGCGGTCGCCGAGCCGCTTGACGGTATTGACGTGCAGATGAAGCATCTCGGCGACCTCGGTCGCCGTGAGCAGCTTCCCAACCTCGTTGCTGATCATTCGTATCGGGTTCCCAGTGCTGTTGGAGCACGCGCGGACCGATTGGGTGCGGAGGGCGCGGCTTCTGGTCGGATAGTAAGGTTGGGGTGGGCTGGGGAGGCCCGGTACTTTCAGGCCGTGACATGGGGTACTTTCCGAGCCAGATGCCCGTCTACGAACGACACGTCTTCGTCTGCACCCGCGGTGAGTGGTGCCCGTCGGTCGATGGCGACGGGATCGGCGTGCACGCCGCCCTGAAGGCAGGGGTTCGCGCTGCCGGCCTCGCGAGTCGCGTGCGTGTCAACCATTCCGGCTGCTTCAGCCAGTGCGGCAACGGCCCGATGGCGGTGGTCTATCCCGAGGGGATCTGGTACGCCGCGCTCACCCCCGCCGACGCGGCCGAGATCCTGGAGCGCCACCTCCTGGGCGGGGAGCCGGTCGAGCGCCTCCGCTACGACCCACCGGAGGGAGGCTCGCACGAGCTCGAGCGCGAGGCGGATGGGCGGCCGATCGGGCGCGCGGGTCCCTGGCCGGCCGGCAGCCTGGGCTAGCGGTGCCCTTCGAGGCAGGTGCAGCCCGCGGGACCGACGATCGCCGCGTGCGGCACGCCGGGCGGCAGGATGAAGCCGTCGCCGGCGAGGAGCTCCACTGGCTCGGCATCGGTCCCGATCAGGAATGTGATGGAGCCGGCCGCGCAGACCAGCAGCTTGGTGTCGTCATGGGCGTGCACGGCGTATCGATCGCCGGGGCCGTTCGACCAGGCGTGGGGCTCGACTCCCTCGTCGCGGAGTCGACTCGCCACGGCGGCGACGCTCGGCGCCTCGCCGCGATTCCATGGCAGCGGTACCAGCGGCGCCGGGACGGATCGGTCCATTGGCCCGCTCAGCGCACCAGGCCGGACGCGTCGCCCCCGCCGATCCGCTGGGCCAGGTAGACGGGGATCACCGAGACCAGCATCAGGACCAGCGCCACCACGTTGACGACGGGAAGCTCCGTCGGGCGCTGGATGGCGGTGAAGATCCAGATCGGGATCGTCTGCGTTCCCGCTCCGGCGGTGAAGAGGGTGACGATGATCTCATCGAATGAGAGCGCGAAGGCGAGGAGCGCCCCCGACAGCATGGCGGTGCGCAGGCCGGGCAGGGTGATGCGGCGGAAGGTCATCCAGGTGTCGGCGCCGAGGTCGGCCGATGCCTCCTCCGGGGTCCGCGGCAGGCGACGCAGCCGCGCCACCACGTTGTTGTACGCGACCACCACGCAGAAGGTGGCGTGGCCGACGATGATCGTGACCAGGCCCAGGTTCACGCCGAGCGTCTTGAAGGTGGTCTGCAGCGCGATGCCGGTGATCACGCCCGGCAGGGCGATGGGGAGGACCAGCAGGAAGGAGATCGTGTCGCGCCCGAAGAATGAGTAGCGCTGCACCGCCATCGATGCCAGGGTCCCGAGGACCAGCGCGATCGCGGTGGCCGAGGTGGCGGCGATCATCGAATTGACCAGGGCATCCCGGATGGAGGGGTTTGCGGCCGCCTCTGCGAACCAGTGCAGCGTGAGGCCGGGGGGCGGCCAGGCCATGACGCGGCTCTCGTTGAAGGCGTAGATCGCGAGGATCACGAGCGGCAGGTAGAGGAAGCCGATGACGATCCCCGTCGCCACGCGCAGGACGCCGCGGACCAGGCCCGACTCAACCATCGCGCTGCGCCCTCACAGCGACTCGAAGGCGCCGAGGCGCCTGGCGACGAGCAGGTAGCCGACCATCACCACGATCGGCAGCATCGAGTAGGCCGCGGCGACCGGGAAGTTGCCGAGTGCCGAGTTGTCGTAGATCACGTTGCCAATGAACTTGGCGTTGGCCACCAGGTTCGGGACGATGTAGTCGCCCAGGCTGAGCGAGAAGGTGAAGATCGAGCCCGCCACGAGGGACGGAATGACGAGCGGCAGCACGACCCGGCGGAAGGTCGTCCCCGCCTTCGCCCCGAGGTCGGACGAGGCCTCGAGCAGCGAACCGGGGATCCGCTCGAGCCCGGCGTAGATCGGCAGGATCATGTACGGCAGCCACAGGTAGCTGAGCACGAGCCACGCGTTCGGCAGCTTGTCGAGCCCGGGGCCGGCGATGCCGAGCGGGCTGAGGACCCAGGCCAGGAAACCGTTCCCCTGGAGGATCGTGCGCCAGGCGTACGTCTTCACCAGGTACGCCGCCCAGAGCGGCAGCAGCACGGCCACGATCAGCGCCCCGCGCTTCCGCGGCGAGGCGATGCGGGCCATGTAGTAGGCGATCGGGAAGGCGAGCAGCGCATCGGTCAGGGTGACCGCCACCGCGATCCCGACCGTCCGCAGCGCGACGGTGCGGTAGACCGGGTTGCCGAAGATCTCGTCGAACGCCTTCAGCGTCCAGTCGAACGGAGTCACCTTGCCGGTGAAGGAATCCTTCGCCCAGAAGGCGTTCACCAGCAGGACGAGCAGCGAGCCGAGGTAGACGACCACGATCCAGCCGAGCGGGATGAGGAGGAGGAGCCGCAGCTGTGTCCGGGGCCGCGAGTGCAGCCAGCGGGCGATGCGCCGTCCGCGACCGGCGGGGGGGCCAGGGGTCGGGTTCGCGGCGTCGGTGGCGGTCATCGGCCCATCCAGCTGCGCGGAAGGCTCCCCCGGGAGATGCCTCCCAGGGGAGCCTCAATGGTCAGCGTTCAGGCCTGTCCAGCGGCATCAGCTGCCGCGGAGCGTGGTCCACGCCTGGACCCACGCGTCCTGGTCCTTGCAGGTGGTCGCCGAGTCCGTATCGGCGCAGTCCGCCTGCGGGGTGGTCCAGTACCAGATCTTCTGCCAGTAGGCCTCGTCGCTGGCGTGCTGGTCATTGCAGAAACCGGCCGAGATGGCCTCGGCGGCCACGCAGGCCGCCTGCGTCACCGGGGCCTCGCCGAACCAGATGGTCGCCTCGGCGTTCGCCTGCGCGGACAGCATGTGGTTCATCCAGCGGTACATGCAGTTCGGGTGGGCGGCCTTCGAATAGATCATCCAGGTGTCCGACCAGCCGGTCGAGCCCTCGTCGGGCAGGACCGCATCGACGTGAACCGGCGGAGTCTCGCCCTTCAGCAGGTTGACCTGGTACGGCCAGGTGGTGCCGATGACCGTGTCACCGGCCGCGAACGACTGGACCTGGTCGGTCAGCAGTCCCCAGTAGATGGCGCCGGCGTCATGCTGCTTCTGGAGCAGGTCGATCGCCGCCGCGAACTGCGCGTCGTTGAGCTGGTACGGGTTCTTGATCCCGAGATCCGGCTTGGTGGTCATCAGGTGCAGGGCGGCGTCGGCGATGTAGATCGACGAGTCGTAGATGCTGATCTTGCCGGTGTAGGTCGAGGCACCCTCGAAGATCGGGGCCCAGCTGGTGGGGGCGGTCGTGACGACGTCGGTGTTCCACATCAGCAGGTTCGGACCGCGACCGTGCGGCGTGCCGTACGGGACCCCGTCCTTGGAGTTGAATCCGAGGTTCTTGAGCCCGGGGAAGACGTCCTTGTAATTGGGGATCAGATCCGTGTTGATCGGGGACACGTCGCCAGAAGCCATGAGGCGGATCGTGGCGTCACCGGAGAACGAGCCACCGTCGTACTGGCCCGACTGGAGCAGCTGCACGCCATTGGCGGAGTCGGTCATCGGCGTGGTCTTGACCTTGCAGCCGGTATCGGTCTCGAAGCCGGTGACCCAGTCGTAGGCGGGATCGGTGGCGCCGCGCTCGGCATATCCGTCCCAGATGATCAGGTTGAGCTGGCCCTCGCCGGCTCCGAGCGTCTGGAGCGCCCCGTTCGAGGCGGTCGCGTTACAGGCGGCGCCGACCATGGCCATCACGGCCAGCGGCACCAGCATGCGCATGGTTCTCATGGACCCTCCGGTTCCTCTCCTTCTTGCGCCGCCTGCGGGCTGCCCGCGAGGGCGAGCACGTGCTCGCGTCTCCACGAGAGCCGCACCGGCCTGCCCTTGGCGGCGAGCGCCTCCATCGACGAGGACTCGAGATTCTGCTGGGTGACGACCAGCTCGCCTCCCTCGTCGAGCACAACGATATAGCGCGTATCGGAGCCGAGGTAGACGACTTCGCGCACGCGCCCGAGCGCCGAAACCTCGCCCGCGACGGGCGCCTCATCGGCGTTGTCGAGGCGGATCTTCTCCGGCCTCACGGTGAATGGGCCCTCCTGTCCCAGGATCGCCCGAGCCGTCTCGCCTCGGATCAGGTTCGAAGTCCCGACGAAGCCCGCCACGAACGTCGTGCGCGGGTGCTCGTAGACGTCGGCCGGCGTCCCGACCTGCTCGATCCTTCCCCGGTTGAAGACGGCGATCCGGTCGCTCATGACCAGCGCCTCCTCCTGGTCGTGGGTCACGTAGATGAAGGTGATGCGCACCTCGCTCTGGATCGCCTTCAGCTCGATCTGCATCTCCTCGCGCAGCTTCAGGTCGAGCGCGCCGAGCGGCTCGTCGAGGAGGAGCACGCGCGGCCGGTTGACGAGCGCCCGCGCCAGCGCGACGCGCTGCCGCTGACCGCCGGAGAGCTGGGCCGGCCGGCGCTTCTCGTAGCCCTCGAGACGAACCATGCGGAGCGCCTCGGCCGTGCGCGACGCGCGCTCGGTGGCCGGTGTCTTGCGGACCATCAGCCCGTACGCCACGTTCTCCCCGACCGTCATGTGCGGGAAGAGGGCGTAGTCCTGGAAGACGGTGTTCACGTCGCGGTCGAAGGGCGCGACGCCGGTCACGTCGTTGCCGTGCAGGAGGATCCGCCCTTCGCTCGGCGTCTCGAAGCCGGCGATCATGCGCAGCGTGGTGGTCTTCCCGGAGCCCGACGGGCCGAGCATCGAGAAGAACTCACCATCGCCGATCTCCAGGTCGATCCCGGAGACCGCCTCGACCTCTCCGTAGCGTTTGACGAGCCGCTCCAGGCGGACGGCGGCGACGGTGGAGGTCAGGCCCGGGGTTGCCGTCATTGAGTCGAGGGCCACGAGCTCCCTTCGCTGGGCTGGCAGATTGGCGCACTGTGGCGGTCCCGTCGGTTGCCTGTCAAGCCGATCCACGCCCGGCTGCTAGAGTCCGCGGCGACCCCCGCGGCGGGGGGTGATGGGTCGGTTCTGGGAGGGTATGTGGTCGCGCCCGGAGTGCTGCTGGGGGTCGGATCGGCCGCGGCGTGGGGGACCGGCGACTTCGCCGGTGGGCTGGCCGCCAGGCGCGCCGGGGGGATGCTGGTGACCGGCGGCGCCCAGGTGATCGGCTTCCTGCTGCTGCTCGGCGCCGTGGTCGTGCTCAAGCCCGCTCCGCCGGCTGCGGCGACGATCCTCCTCGGCGCGATCGGTGGCGTCTTCGGGGGGATCGGGCTGGCCGCCCTCTACCGCGGCCTCTCGCTGGGCGCGATGGGGCTCGTCTCCGCCGTCTCCGGCGTCGGTGGCGTCCTGATCCCCCTCTCGGTCGGGTTCATCCTGTTTGGCACGGTCGTACATCCGCTGCAGCTCGTCGGGGTGGCCTCCGCCCTGGCCGCGGTGGCCGCGGCGAGCGGAGCGACGACGCGCGGGGTCCATCGCGACGCCGTCGTGCTCGCCATCGTCGCCGCCCTCGGGTTTGGGCTCTGGTTCGTCTTCCTCGATCGGGCGGCGGAGCACGATCAGCAGCTCTGGGCGCTCGTCGCGGCACGAGCCTCGGCCGCCCTCGTCATCGGGGGCCCGGCGCTCTTCCGCTCGAGGCTGGCCGGGCTGCGGGGCGTCCTGCCCCTCGTCGGCCTGGCCGGCGGGATGGACGTGGCCGCCAACGGGATGGTGGTGCTCGCGTTCGCCACCATCCCGGTCGGGATCGCCGCCGCGCTGTCGGGCACCTACCCGCTGGCCACGATGCTCCTGGCGCGGACGATCCTGCGCGAGGCACTCCCGCGCCTCGGACTCCTCGCCGTCGCGTTGGCGGTCGCTGGGATCGTGCTCATCTCGCTGGGTGGCTGAGACCAAACCTCTCGGACACTTGGCCCGGCCAGCCGCCGCCCGTGTGCGCGCCTAGTCGGCGGTCGCCGCAACTCATCTCCCGACCCTCCGTGCGTACCGCCGCGCCGTCCCGGTTGGGCGCGATCGATGCGCGGTCAGGAGACCGCCGCAGGCCTTACTAGCCGCTTATCAGCCGCTTACTCGACGGGTATCATGGCCGGACCCCTCGACCGCCGATCACCAGCGAGATCCATCCGCATGACCTTCGACCGCGTCGCCATCGTCGAGGCATCCCTCGACGCGTACCTGGCCCAGGCAGCCGCCCCGGCGGCGCAGCTCTCCGGCGACGCGCCGCTCCGCGAGGGAAGTGGCCTGACCGCTCGCAAGGCGGTGGAGCTGTTCGAGGATCAGCTCCTCTCGCGCCAGATCGACGTCGCGGCGCGCGAGCTCAAGAAGACGAACCGCAGCTTCTACACGATCAGCAGCGCGGGCCACGAGAACAACGTCGTGATCGGGGCGCAGCTGCGGGTCGACGACCCTGCCTTCCTGCACTATCGGTCCGGTGCGCTGATGATGGCCCGCGCCCGGCAGCTGCCGGGGCAGACGCCCGCCTTCGACGCCCTGCTGGGCATCGTTGCCAGCCGCGACGAGCCGATCGCACAGGGACGGCACAAGGTGTGGGGCAGCCGGCCGCTCTGGGTCCCGCCGCAGACCTCCACGATCGCCAGCCACCTCCCGAAGGCGATGGGGCTCGCCTTCAGCCTGGCTCGAGCGCGGCGCCTGGGAGTCGCCACTGACCTGCCCGATGACGCCATCGTGCTCTGCTCGTTCGGCGACGCCAGCGCCAACCACGCCACCGCCCTCTCCGCGATCAACACGGCCCGCTACGCGGTCCGGATCGGCCTCCCGATGCCGATCCTCTTCGTGTGCGAGGACAACGGCACCGGCATCAGCGTGCCGACCCCCGATGGCTGGATCGAGTCGACCTTCGGCCACCTCGAGCACCTCCGCTACGACCTCGCCGAGGGCGAGATCGACGAGGTCTGGGACGTCGTGGCAGAGGCGGTCCGCTTCGTGCGCGGGGCTCGCCGCCCGGCCTTCCTGCACCTGCGCGCGGTGCGGCTGTGGGGCCACGCCGGGAGCGACGCCGAGCAGGGCTACCGGCCGCTGGCGGAGATCGCCGAGATCGAGTCGCGGGACCCGCTGCTGCGCAACGCGCGCCGCCTGGTCGAGGCCGGCGCGGCGACGCCCGACGAGCTCCAGGCGATGGTCACCGAGACGCGCGAACGGGTCATGGCCGCCGCCGAGGAGGCGACCCGACGACCACGCCTCGAGACGACCGAGGAGGTGGTGGCGCCGCTGGCGCCCTACCACCTTGGTCGCGTGGCGGCTCGGGCCGCGACCCCGCTCCTCGATGCGAAGGCCCGCCTGGAGCTGCACGACGGCAGCCTTCCGGAGGAGGCGGTGCTGCCGAACGCACGCACCCTGGCCGGCAACCTGAACGCGGCCCTGGCCGACGAGCTCGGCCGGCGCCCCGAGCTGATCCTCTTCGGGGAGGACGTCGGGCGGAAGGGCGGCGTGTACAACGTCACCCACGACCTGCAGCGCCGCTTCGGGACGGGGCGCGTCTTCGACACGCTCCTCGACGAGACCTCGATCCTGGGGATCGCGCAGGGAGCGGCGCACATCGGCCTGCTGCCGATCCCCGAGATCCAGTACCTCGCCTACCTCCACAACGCACTCGACCAGATCCGCGGCGAAGCGGCCTCGCTCCAGTTCTTCAGCTCCGGCCAGTTTCGCAATCCGATGGTCGTGCGGGTCCCTGGGCTCGCCTACCAGAAGGGCTTCGGCGGGCACTTCCACAACGACAACAGCATCGGGGCGCTGCGCGACATCCCCGGCCTCGTGCTCGCCGCGCCGGCACGGGGCGACGACGCAGCCCGGATGCTGCGCGGGGCGGTCGCCATGGCGGCGGAGGATGGCCTGGTTGTCGTCTTCCTCGAGCCGATCGCGCTCTACCACGAGAAGGACCTCGAGACCGATGGCGACGGCGGCTGGCTGTCCGACTACCCCGCCCCGCCGGCCGCGCTGCTCCCCGGCGAGGTAGGGATCTACGGCCCGCACGACAGTGGCGACGCCGACCTGCTGATCGTCAGCTACGCCAACGGGCTGCGCCTTTCGCTGCAGGCGGCGCGGCGCCTGCGCGAGCAGCACGAGATCGCGGCGCGGGTGCTCGACCTGCGCTGGCTGAACCCGCTGCCGACCGAGGCGATCCGCGAGCAGGCAGCCGCCATCGGGGCCGTCCTGGTGGTCGACGAGTGCCGGCGCACCGGCGGCGGCGTGGCCGACGCGATCGTGGCCGACCTGGCCGAGGCCGCCATCGGGCGCCGGCTCTGGTCGGTTCGCGCGGTCGACAGCTTCGTTCCGCTCGGCACCGCCACCAGCGCCGTGCTGGTCGGCGTCGACCAGATCGTGGCCGCCGCGCTGACCACGGTGAGCGGGCGGCTCCGACTGTGACCCAGCGCGCCGTCCTCGCCTGCCCGGGGCGCGGCTCGTACGCCGCCGCCTCGCTCGGCTCGCTGAAGGCCGACCACCCGTGGGTCGTCCGCGCCGAGCAGCTGCGCGCCGGCTACGGGCTCGAGCCGCTCCTCGACCTCGACCGCGCCGAGCGCTTCGAGCCGGCGCGCCACCTCCAGCCGATCCACGCCTCCCCGCTCATCTTCCTGGTCTCGATGCTCGACGCGGAGACGGCCGCGGCCGACTACCGGATCACCGCCGCCATCGGCAACTCGCTCGGCTGGTACACCGCCCTGGCGGTGGTCGGCGCGCTCCCCTTCGAAGACGCGTTCCGGCTCGTCCAGGAGATGGCGATCCTCCAGCAGGAGCCGCTGCCCAGCGGTGGCCCCGGGGGCCAGGTCATCTACCCGCTCGCCGACGCCGCCTGGCGCCCCGACCCGGAGCTGCACGCCGCCGTGGCCGCCGCCCTGGCCGAGCCGAGCGTCAACGGCGACGGGCACGTCCACGAGAGCATCGACCTCGGGCCGTACGCGGTGCTGGCCGGCGACGAGGCCGGCGTTGCGCGGCTGCTGGGGCGCCTCGCACCGGTGCGCGTCGGCGAGCGGATCTTCCCGCTGCGCCTCTCGCAGCACGGGCCGTACCACACGCCGCTGGTCGCCCACGTCGCCACGGCCGCGGCCGAGCGGCTCGCCGACCTGGACTGGCGCGCGCCGTCCGCCACCCTGATCGATGGACGCGGCGCGCGCTGGACCCCCTGGTCGACCGATCCCGCCGCGCTCCGCGACTACACCCTCGGGGAGCAGGTCACCACGCCCTTCCGCTTCGCGGTGAGCGTGCGGGTGGCGCTGCGCGAGGAGGCGCCAGACGTTCTGCTCCTGCCCGGCCCCGGCAACTCGCTCGGCGGCATCTGCGGGCAGCTGGTAGTGGCGGAGGGCTATCGCGGCATCCGATCGCGCGAGTCGTTCGAGGCGGTGCAGCGCTCGGAGGCGCCGGTCGTCCTCAGCATGCACCGCTGATGTCCGAGCCCGACGCGGAGGGCTTCGTCCCACTCGCCGAGCCAATCGACCTCGTCCTGACCCTGGCCCCGGTGGCGCACGGTCGCGGCGACCCCACGATCCGCTTCGCCGCCGACGGCATCTGGCGAGCGACCCGCACGCCCGCCGGGCCGGCAACGATCCGGCTCCGCGCGGCGAGCGGCGGGGTCGCGGTCGCGGCCTGGGGGCCCGGAGCGGCGTCGGCGGTCGACGGGGCAGCGGACCTCGTCGGCGCGAACGACGATCCGAGCGTCCTCGTGCCGCAGCATCGGCTCATCGGGGAGCTGGTGCGTCGCTTCCCCGGGCTCCGCCTGCCACGGACCAATCGGCCGTTCGAGGCGCTCCTGCCGGCGATCTGCGAGCAGAAGGTGACCGGCATCCAGGCGCGCGCCGCCTTCCGCGCGATGATCGCCGCGCACGGCGAGACGGCGCCGGGACCGGCCGGCCTCCGCCTTCCGCCACTGCCGCGGACCCTGGCCGCGCTCCCCTACTTCGCGTTCCACCCGTACGGCATCGAGCGTCGTCGCGCCGAGCTGATCCGTCGAACGGCCGCGCTCGCGCCGCGCGTCGAGCAGGCCACGCCGGCCGAAGCGACGGCGCGGATGAGGGCGGTTCCGGGGATCGGGCCCTGGACGCTGGCCGAGGTGGGTCGGATCGCCTACGGCGACCCCGATGCGCTGAGCGTCGGCGACTTCCACCTCCCGAACCTGGTGGCGTGGGCGCTCGCACGCGAGCCGCGTGCCGATGACGCGCGGATGCTCGAGCTGCTCGAGCCGTACCGCGGCCAGCGCGGGCGGGTGCAGCGCCTGCTCGAGGTGAGCGGGATTGCTCCGCCGAAGTACGGCCCGCGGATGACGCCGCAGCGGATCGAGGCGATCTGACCTACAGGTAGTGGGCCGCTCGAGCCCGCGTCATCAGGTCGTCGCGGAAGTCGGGATGCGCGATCGCGATGAGGGCCCTCGCCCGTTCCGCGATGGTGCGGCCGTGGAGCTCGGCGACGCCGTACTCGGTCACCACGGTGCGGACGTGCGCGCGGGTGGTCACCACTCCGGCGCCCTCCTGCAGGAGCGGCACGATGCGCGAGATGGTTCCCTTGGCCGCGGTCGAGGGGAGGGCGATGATGGCCCGCCCCTGGGTCGACAGGGCGGCGCCACGGATGAAGTCCATCTGGCCGCCGACGCCAGAGAAGAAGCGCGAGCCGATCGAGTCCGCGACCACCTGCCCGGTGACGTCGACCTCGATGGCCGAGTTGATCGCCACCATCTTGCTGAAGCGGCGGATCACCGCGGTGTCGTTCGTGTAGTCGACCGGGCGCATCTCCACCATCGGGTTGTCGTTCACGAACCGATACAGCTCGCGGCTGCCCATCAGGAAGGCCGAGACGATCTTGCCGCGGTTGACCTCCTTGCGAGCCCCGGTGATCGCACCGCACTCCACCAGGTCCATCACCGCGTCGGTGAACATCTCGGTGTGGACGCCGAGGTCGCGCTTGTCGCGCAGCGCCAGGGCGGTCGCCGCGGGGATGGCGCCGATCCCCAGCTGGAGCGTCGCACCGTCCAGGACCAGCTGGGCCACGTTCTCGCCGATCTGGCGCTCCACCTCCCCGAGTGGCGCCTCGAGGTGCTCGTACGGCGGCACATCGACCTCGACCCCCAGGTCGATCTGCGAGACGTGGATGAAGGTGTCGCCGAGCGTGCGCGGCATCGAGGCGTTGAGCTGGGCGATCACGACCCTCGCGGTGCGCGTCGCGGCCAGCGCCGCGTCGATGCTGGTCCCCAGCGAGCAGAAGCCGTGGACGTCGGGCCGGGTAAGGTTGAGCAGCACGGCGTCGAGCGGCAGCGTCCCGGAGGTGAAGAGGTCCGGGACATCGGAGAGGAAGACCGGGACGTAGTCGGCGCGACCTTCGTTCACGGCGTTCCGCGCGTTGGCGCCGATGAAGAGCGCCTTGTGGCGGAAGTGGGGCGCCATCTCCGGGGCGAGGTGCGGGCCGGGTCCCTCGGTGTGGAAGTGGACCATGCTCACCGCCTCGAGCTCCGATGCCCGCGCCACCAGCGCGTCGAGCAGCACCGATGGCGTCGCGGCGCCGCCGTGCACGAACAGCTGCTGGCCGGACCGGATGCCGGCCACCGCCTCTTCGGCCGTGACGATTCGCATGGTGCCCAGTCTACGGGCGCGCTCGCCTCAATGGTGAGTGACGAAGTGCCCCTCTGCGCGGGACCGTGCGGCTGCCGCAGAGGGGCCGACCGGCCCTCGCCGCGGGATCCGCCGCTGGCCGATCCTTGCCACATGGACGCCAAGCGCCTCCGGGTTCGGCCTGTCCGCGCCGGCGACGCCGGTGCGATCGCCGGCTTCTACGCGCGCCTGACTCCCGAGAGCCGGCGCACCCGTTTCCTGGGCTCCTGCCGCTCGATCAGCGATCTGCAGGCGCAGCGATTTGCGCGCCCCAATGACCGTGGTGCGAGCGGATGGGTGGCGCTCGACCCGGACCGGATGGTGGTCGGGCACCTCTGCCTGGAGCCGATCGACCCGCGCGATGAGCGGGTCGAGGAGATCGCCGTGGCGGTCGCCGAGGACTGGCGTGGCCGCGGCCTCGGCCGGGTGCTGCTCGACGCGGCCATCGCGTCGGCGCGGCGACGGGGCATTCGAACCCTGGAGGCCACGATGCTGACCGCGAACCACCCGATCCACGCCCTCCTCGAGCACGCTGGCCTGCCGTGGACCTGCCGCGCACTCGAGCCGGGCAGCGAGACGATCCGCATCGACCTCCGCAGAGAGGCCATCCTGGGAGCCGCCTAGCTCCTCGGGGAAGTCCATGGCGCACCAGCCGCTGCGTGCCCGCTCGATCGAGCTCGTCATGAGGTACCGGCAGGTCTGGCACACGCTCGCGGGGACGTGCCCCTG
Organism: uncultured Chloroflexia bacterium; assembly: GCA_963770875.1. Classification (GTDB taxonomy): domain Bacteria; phylum Chloroflexota; class Limnocylindria; order QHBO01; family QHBO01; genus CF-167. The sequence goes on along the minus strand of CAVYRE010000002.1, from coordinate 66,672 downwards.
CGTCGGGCACGCCACGCCGCGGCGCACCACCAGCCGCGTCTCACCGTAGCAGACGACCCACGCTCGATCCGGCGCCATGCGCGCCATGGGAGACCCCTTCAGCGCGGACTCCAAGTCTTCGCCCTGAATGGTGCGACTGGCGCGGTCAGGGTGGAACGGCCGCGTGGCCCGCTGCTCGGGACTTCGGTCCCGGCCGTTTGCGACCGATGGCCCTGTCGAGACCATCCGCCCCGATCGCACGCTGCTGGTTGGGCCCCGGTGCGGGACGCCCTGCCCGCGCCGGACGCCCAGTGGAAGACAAGAAACGGAGATGGCTGCCATGCGTGTGATGCTCGCCTTTGACGGATCGGCTGGGGCCGAAGCGGCCCGCGACCTCGTCGCCCACCTCCGCTGGCCGGCCGGGACCGCGATCACCCTGGTGGCTGCGCTGGAGCGCGGCCCTGACCTCTTCGGCGCGCCGGACTTCGCCGTCGTGCCGCACGACTCCCGTGAGGCCGAGGAGCTCCTGCTCGACGACCTCCAATCGACGCTGCGAGCAGCAGCGGCCCCGCTCCAGGCGCCCGGTCGAATCGTGGAGACGCGGGTCGTCCGCGGCCGCCCCGCATCGGCGCTCCTCGACGAGGCGAGCGCGATGCAGCCGGACCTGATCGTGATCGGGAGCCGCGGCCATGGGCCGCTGGCCACCGTGCTCGTCGGCTCGGTATCCACCGAGGTGGTCGACCACGCCCCTTGCCCGGTGCTCGTGGCCCGCAGCGCGGCGACGCATCGGCTCGTCGTCGGGGTCGACGGGTCGACCAGCGCGCAACGCGCCATCCACACGCTCTCCACCTGGCCGATCTTCGCCGGCCTGCCGGCACGGGTCGTCTCGGTCGCGCAGCCGCCGGCCGGGTGGGGGGTCTCCATCGGCGCCGCCTTCTACCCCGCCTGGGTGGAGCTGCGGGACTCGACCGTTGACGCGCGACGCGGCCACCTGGAGCAGATCGCGGAGCGCGCCTGCGAGGACCTGGCTGCGGCCGGGCTCAAGGCCACGAGCGAGCTGCGGGAGGGCGATGCTGCGGAAGAGCTGCTGCACGCGGCGAAGGAGAACGACGCGGACCTGATCGTGGTTGGGTCGCGCGGCCTGTCCGCCCTCACACGGCTGGCGCTCGGCAGCGTGGCGCGCAAGGTGCTGCTGCACACGCACGCATCGGTCCTGGTGGTGCGCGAGCCGCGCGAGAAGGTGAAGGCCGCCGAGCCGATCTCGGTGCCTGCCGTATCGGCCGTCGGCGCGGCCTGAGCGAGGGCGCGCTGCTAGGCGGGCTGCGAGCGAGCTAGCGCCTCGCTCCGCCGATCGCCGCTTCCTGCCCGAGCTCGTCCGCGATCCTGTTCGCCCACGCCTCGATCTCGGGCCAGTCCCGGAAATCGCCGGCCGGGAGGGCATCCCGGGCGGCCGGCATGACCGATACGAAGCGCTCGGCGAGCCCGATCGGCTTGCGACCCCGCTCGTAGGCGCCGAAGAAGACGTGGTGGTCGCGCGCTCCGACCGACTCGCGCAGCTCGGCCATCTCCTTCGGCACGGCGGCCTCCTTCTGGTCGCGGCCCTGGGCGTCGAGCGGCTCGGTGCCGAGCGGGCCGCTGCTGAAGAGCCAGACGGGCTTCGCCGCCAGCTCCGACCGATGGCGCCGCACCAGGTCGGCGCCTTCCTTCAGCCAGTGGAACATGTAGCTGGCACTGCCGATCACGAATGCGTCGTATTGCGCAACGTCCCGCACCGATGCCGCCGGCTGGAGATCCGCGTCGATTCCGGAGGTCCGCAGCGTGCTGGCGATGCGCTCCGCGATGCCGCGAGTCGCCCCGTGGCGGCTCGCAAATGCAACCAGGACCTTCATCGCTGTCTCCTTACGTTGGTTGGTCCCGTCGCGGCGGTGCGGCTGCCACGCCCGGAAGGAGCGCGCGCGACCAGGTACCACGAGCGCGGCGAAGAGCGGGATCTGGATGAGCCGAAGCGTGATGCCCCACATCTCGAATGCCGGCGTGCGGCTGGCCGCAACCGCGAAGTAGCCCAGGACCACGAGGACCTGGAGCACGGCGCCCAGTATCCAGAGCTCACGGCGGTCGAAGAGGATCAGCAGCAGGGAGCCGAGGAGGAACGCGCCGCCGGCGGGAAGGCCGAAGGCGAGCAGGCTCGGATCGCCGGGATGGGTCTCGACCACGTGGAGCACCCCGATCCCGATCAGGAAGTAGATGGTGGCCATGACGGCCGAGAGGCCCGCGGCCGCGTAGCGGATCGATCGTCGATTCAGGTGCATGGCGTCATCCTCCAGCGCCATCCTTCCCAACCGCAACCGCCGGCAACAGTGCCGGAAGCAACGACCTGCACCTGCCGCCTGGCCTCGGCTCCCCGCCTTCGGATCAACGGAAGGTCAAAGCCGTGGCCGATTGGCTGCCTCTACGTGATCGTCAGGCCCGGCGGGATCTGGTCCGGGCTGGGCGGATAGGCGGGATTCAGCTCGTCGAGCACGTCGCCCAGGATCTCGGCCACGACCAGATTGCGGAACCAGTTGCGGTTGGCCGGCACGACATACCAGGGAGCCCAGTCCGTCGAGCAGCGCTCGAGCATCTCCTCGAAGGCGGTCGCGGTAGTCGCCCCACCGCTTGCGCTCTTCCAGGTCACCGAGCCGGAACTTCCAGCGCTTGGTCGGATCGTCGACGCGCTCCTGGAGGCGATCCCGCTGCTCGTCGGCCGAGATGTGCAGGAAGAACTTCACGATCGTCGTCCCCTCGTCGGCCAGCATCCGCTCCCAGGCATTGATCTGGTCGTAGCGGCGCGACCAGACCGCCTGCGGATCGAGGCCGTGGACGCGGACGACCAGCACCGACTCGTAGTGCGAGCGGTTGAAGATGGTGATCTCGCCCCTGCCGGGGGTCCGCTGGTGGATGCGCCAGAGGTAGTCGTGACTGGACTCGACCGCGGTTGGCACACCGAACGGGACCACGGTGCAGCTTTGCGGATTGAAGGCGCTCATGACGTGGCGGATCGTCCCGTCCTTGCCGGCCGCGTCGATCCCCTGGAGCACCACCAGGACAGGGTGCCTCTGCTCGGCCCACAGCCGGTCCTGGAGGCCGCTGAGGCGGTCGAGGCCGGCTTTCAGGAGGGGCTCGGACGCATCCTTGTCGTGGCCGAAGGTGTCGGCAGGGTCGAGCCGGTCGAGGTGCACCCTCGAGCCGGGCTCGACGCGCAACGCCGTCCGCAGGAGGGTGCTGTGCTTGCCCTTGGCGTGATCCACGACCTTGACTCCGGGTTCATGCATCAAAGCGGTTGGCGTCCCCGGCAGGATTCGAACCTGCGACCCGCTGCTTAGAAGGCAGCCGCTCTGGTCCACTGAGCTACGGGGACGAATCTCGGGGCACCCCGCCGCGATTCTAGGTCACGCTCGCGTCCAGCTGCGTCAAGGGCAGGCCGGTGCCGGTGGTCCAGTATTCCTCGCTATGGACGCTTCCACGGGCAAGCCCCTGATCGGAGAGGACCTGTCTGCCGCTCGCGATCATGCCCGGGTTGCCGCAGAGGTAGGCAACGGTCGTGGCGGCGGTCAGGCGCAGCCGCTCCCAAACCTGCGGGATGACCGCATCGAGGCGCCCCACAGCCCCGTGCCATCCGGCGTTGCCCGGCTCGCCAGGGCGTGAGAGAGCGGGCACGTAGGTGATCGTCGCGCGTCCGGCCAACGACTCGAGCCGACCGCGGTACGCCAGCTCGGCGACGTGCGCGGCACCGTGGATGAGCACGATGCGCGGTGGGCGCCTCCGCCGCTGGAGCTGATCGACCATCGCGACGAATGGCGCCAGCCCGGTGCCGGTCGAGACGAAGAGATGCGTGCGTTCGTCGTCCGGCGTCAGGCCGAAGAGGCCCTTTGGAGGGCCGATCCGCAGCCGACCGCCGTGGCCTAGCCACCAGAGGTGGGGCGTCAGCGCCCCGCCCGGGACGAGGCGGACCAGGAACTCGAGCTCGCCCGCGCGGGCCGACGTCGATGCCGCCGAGTAGGGACGCTGCACCAGGCGACCCTCGATCCAGAGCCCCAGGGCGAAGTACTGCCCGGCTTGGAACGGCGGCACCCCGTCATCGGGTCGGACGCGGAGCAGCGACATCGCGGCGCTCAGGTCGTCCCGTCCGATGAGGGTCGCGTTCGCCGAGAAGATCGGCGCGGAACGAGCTGGCAGGGCACGCGCCGGCAATGCCTGGACGACTGTTTCCGCGCCCATCACGCCACCGGGACGAGCTCGTCCACCACCGGCCGCGCCGCGTTCGGGTCGCGATACCACGCCGCGTCGACCCAGGCGAAGTCGGCCCAGGCGGTCGGGAGCTGGTCAGAGCGGAAGATCGCGGCGTTCGGGCAGGCAACGGCGCATGCCCCGCAGTCGATGCAGAGGTCGGGGTCGATGTAGAACTTGCGGTCGATCGCCGGATCGGCGGTGATGCAGTCGACCGGGCAGGCAGCCACGCAGGACTGGTCGTTGTGGTCGACGCAGGGCGCGGCAATGACGTAAGCCATGGTTGGTGCTCCGTGAGCGGTTGGTCGATTCGACGCCCACGATGCGCGCGCCCGATGGGCCGGCACTTTGCCGGAGATGGGGAATCTCCAAGGGAGGCGAGGCTCAGGGGCGCGCCTCGACGGGAAGCGGACGGTGAACACGGCGCCTCCGGCCGGACCGGAGCCGACGCCGATCTCGCCCCCGTGGGCGCTGACAATGCGACGCGCGATGGCAAGCCCCAGGCCGCTGCCGCCGGGGCGCCGCCGCCCGCCCCGCGAGAGTCGCGCGAACGGCTCGAAGATCAGCTCCCGCGCTTCCGGCGGAACACCGCTCCCCTGGTCCGTTACGCGCACCGACACCCAGGACGCCTCGGGGCGGGCGATCTCGAGGGACACGACGCTCCCGCCGGGAGCGTGCTCGAGCGCGTTGTCGAGCAGGATCAGCAGAAGCTGCGTCAGGCGGTCCGCATCGCCCCGAATCGGCGCCCGATCCGGCGAGGAGAGCGAGACCTCCACCCCTCGGTTCGACGCGAGCGGTTGGATCCTCCGCACGACATCTCGAGCGAGAGCCGCCAGGTCAAGGTCCGCGCGCTGCAGGGCCAGGGGCTCGTCCTCGCGCGTGGCGAGCGTGGACAGGTCGCCGACCAGCCGGCCCATGCGGTCCGACTCGCTGATGATGTCGCCGATGAGCGGCCGTGCCTCCGCCCGGACGAGATCCTCGCGCTCGAGGAGGTCGGCGGTGCTGCGGATGATGGCGGTCGGGGTGCGCAGCTCGTGCGATGCGTCGGCGACGAAGCGCTGCTGCGCCTCGAACGAGCGGCGGATCGGCGCCAGGGCGCGACCCGTGACGAGGATCGTGATGATCGTCGCCGCGGCCAGTCCGATGGCAGCGGCCACCAGGATCGACCACAGCAGCGTGGCCGACTGCTGGTCGTGGAGGGTGAGGACGAAGCCCGCCTGGAGATAGCCGATCACCCCGCCCTGTCCGTCGTTCGATCCGATGATCGGCAGGGTCAGCAGACGGACCCTGACGCCGCCGACGGCAACGGTCCGGAGGTCGCGTCCGCCTGCCCGGGCGGCGGCCACGGCAGCCGGGTTGGGAAGCCCCGCCAGTCCCACGTGTGAGGGCAGCGCCACCAGGGCGCCCTTCGGATCGAGGTAGAGCAGGATCGTGTCGGCCGGGGCGGGGGCCTGCTCGTCGCCGCTCTCCTGGGGCGCCGGGAGCTCGCCGTCGAGGTGAGCCACCGCGGCGGTGGCGGTCACCTCCAGCGACTTGTCGACATCGGCATCGAGCTGCGCCAGGCCGATCAGCGCCGTCGCGGCGCCGATGCCCGCGACGAGAAGGATGAGCAGCCCGAGCGTGATCGCCTGCAGGCGCCGCCGAGTCTGATCCAGCACGCGCTTGCCGAGGCCCGTCATCGGAGGATCCCCTCAGCCGGCGGGTCGCAGGGTATAGCCGACGCCCCGCACCGTCCGAAGCAGCTGCTCGCGCCCGAGCTCGGCCAGCTTGCGGCGCAGGTAGTGGACATACAGGTCGACCACGTTCGAGTAGACGTCCGGCTCCGCGCCCCACACGGCATCGAGGATCTGCTGCCGGGTCAGGACCTGGCCGGGGTGCCGCATCAGGTAGCCGAGGAGGGCGAATTCGCGGGCCGACAGGTCGACGAACCGATCCCCCACCCGCACGACGTGCCGCAACTCGTCGAGCTCCACGTCGCCGGCGAGCAGCCGTTGCTCACCGGCGGTCGTCGTCCGCCGCCCGAGGGCCCGGACGCGAGCGAGCAGCTCGGCGAAGGAGAAGGGCTTCGGCAGGTAGTCATCCGCTCCCGCGTTGAGGCCGTCGACCCGATGCTCCACCGAGCCCAAGGCGGTGAGGAGCAGGACCGGTGACGTCACGCCGCGGCTGCGGAAGAGGCGGAGCACCTCGAGCCCGTCGAGGTCGGGCAGCATCCGATCCAGCACCACGACGTCATACGGCCGGCCGGCAGCAAGACTCAGCGCCGCGACCCCATCCGCGGCGAGGTCGACGGTGTGATGGTCGGCGACCAGGACCCGCTCCACGAGGCGCGCCATCTTTGGCTCGTCTTCGACCAGGAGGATGTGCACGGCCGCGATGCTACGGCCGGCATCCGGGAGCGTCGAGGGCCGGATGGCATTTGTTGGAGCTTTCTCACGAAGCCCCAAGGGGGAGCCCATATGGCCGGCGGAGCATCGCGGCTGACGGCAATCCACGCAGCCCGAGGAACCCATCGAGATGCTCCAACGAATCGGAATCCTGGTCGGCAGCCTGGCGGCAGCCGCCACGGTCGCGACCGCACTCCTCTTCTCAAGCATCGCTGGGCCGACGACGGCCGCCCCGGTCGCCACCGCCGGCCCGTCGAGCGCTCCGCCGCGGGTGCAGGTCGACACGGTGTACGTGGCGCCGCCCCCTCCGGCCCAGACGATCACCGTGCACCAGACGGTGTCGACCGGCGCGGGAGACGACCACGGCGAAGGCGGCGCCGAGGGGGATGACTGACGTGACCGCCCAGCGACCCCTTCCGCCGCGCCGAGCTGACGCACCGGCCCGACCGATGCCGTCGCTGCCCGCCGGGGCTACGGCTCGCCGCGAGCGACCGAGCCCCGGCCCGATGCGATTCATCGTCGCGCTCGCGGGGCTGGCATCGGCCAGCGCGATCGGCACGGCCATCGTCGCGCCGCCCCCGTCGTTCCCGACACCGGGGAGCCAGGTGGCTGCCGCAGGCCCGGTGGACAAGGTGATCCACGTGATCCGCTACGTCCAGCTCCAGCCGGGACAGACGGCACCCCCGAAGGCCGTCGTGCAGCAGGCACCCGCTCCAACGCCGCGCGTCGTGACGGTCACGACCCGGCAGTCGGGCGTCGTGAAGTGAGCAGGCTCATGACGAGGCCACCCGCCACGACCCCGTTCGAGGTGACCCGGCGGACGGAGCTGATGGGCGGCTGGGTCAGCGTGCACCTGCGAACCGATGGAGCGGCAGACGAGGCCGAGCGCGACGCCGACCGGACGCTGCGCCGCATCGAGGGGTGGGCCGATCGCCTGACGCGCCACGCGCCCGGTTCTGACCTGTCCGCTCTCAACGCCGATCAGTCGGCCGCCGCTGACGTGCGTCCGACGCTGGCCGCGGCGCTCGACTGGGGGCGAGCGGCCGAGTCGCTCAGCGGCGGCGTGGTTGACATCGCGCTGCTCGACGAGCGACTCGCTGCCGAAGGGCTCGCATCGCCAGCCATGCCTCCGCAGCGGGCTGCGTGGCGCGCCTGGTCGACGAGCCGCCGGGGACGCTCCACCACCGTCCACCGGACCGACCGGGTCAGGTTCGACCTCGACGGCGTCGCCAAGGGCTGGATCGCCGACCGTGCGCTTGCCACGCTTGCGGCCTACGCGGAGCGGATCGTCGACGCCGATGGAGACATCGCGGTGGCGGTCGCCGCAGGGAGCAGCTGGTCGATCGGCGTGGCGGATCCGCGGAACCCGGGATTCGACCTCGCCGTGCTCAACCTGGGCGGATCGGCCACTGCGGATCAGTTCGGGGTGGCCACGTCCGGCACATCGGTCCATCGCTGGGTCGTCGCGGGAGAGGAGCGGCACCACCTCATCGATCCTCGCACCGGGCGCCCGGCGATCACCAACGTGTTGCAGGCGACGGTGGTGGCGGGCTCGGCGCGCGTCGCCGAGACGCTGGCCAAGACGGCGGTGATCCTGGGCAGCGAGCGCGGCCTGGCGTTCCTTGCCCGGGCCGACGCACGCGGAGCCCTGCTCCTCACCGATCGCGACGAGCTCCTCATGACGGCCGAGACCAAGCAATGGCTGGCATGACCACCGGACTCAACCCCGCGACCCGGCTGGCGCGCTGGGGCATGGCGGCGATCACCACCGGGATCGTCCTCGGCGCGACGCTGCCAACCCTCGGGGCGGGCCTCATGCACGCCATCGGGACGAACGCGGCGAACCTGCCCTGGTACGCCGAGCGGACCTTCGCCTTCCTCGCCTACCTGGCGGTCTGGGGCGCGGTCGTCTACGGGCTGCTCCTTTCCACCAAGATCCTCGACGCGATCGCCCATCGGCCGGTCACCTTCGCCCTGCACCAGGACCTCGCCATCGGCGGACTGATCCTGGCCGGGATCCACGGTGGCCTCCTGTCGCTCGACCACACCATGCCCTTCTCCCCGGCGCAGATCGCCGTCCCGTTCCTGGCGCCCTACCTGCCGCTCTGGGTGGGAATCGGGCAGGTGGCCTTCTACCTGACCGGGGCGGTCGTGCTCAGCTTCTACGTCCGCCGGCACATCGGGCAGCGCGCCTGGCGGATCCTGCACTATCTGACGTTCCTTGCCTTCCTCGGCGCGGCTGCCCATGGACTGGTCGCCGGCTCCGACAGCGCCGCCCGGTGGGCCTGGTGGCTCTACGTCGGCACCTCCACGTCAGTGGTCTTCCTGACCGCCTACCGGATCGTGATCGCGGCGGGCTCGCGGGCGAGGCACGACCCCGCGGCTCGCCACGGGATGCGTCCGCGCGGCGCCGCGCAGCTCACGGGTGACCTCGACGTGGAGATCGGCGCCTGAACGCCGAACGGCCACCCGCCTGGTGGCGGATGGCCGTTCTGTCGCTGCGGGGTCAGCGCCCCGCGGGATGGGTCAGCGCGGGCTCACCGGGGCCGGCAGGACGCCGGGGGTGGCCACGAAGGTCGCCGAGCGGGACCTCCGCAGGGGACCGTCGATCGGTGCGCGGCTGGCCCAGATCAGGCCGAAGCCGGTCAACAGGGCCAGGAGGCCGACTCGCTGCGATGAGGCCAGCGACTGCCATGGCCAGCTGGATCGCAGAGGCGGTGGTGGTCCCGACCCCGAGCTCACCGATCAGCCCAAGCGCCGTTGCGCTCCAGGCCTGGGCGCGTGCCGCGCCCGCGATCGGGTTCGTGCGGTCGAAGTCCGCGTAGTACTTGCCATCAACCGGGAAGGTGTAGGTTCCGGCCGGGACGGTCGTGCCATCCGCTGCCTTGGCGTCCGCGGTGAGGACGACCGTCTGGGTCCCGGTCAGGATGTGGTAGTTGATCGTCGCCATCTGGAACATGTACTCGCTGGCCGTGTTGACCACCGGGTCGTTCGGATTGAGATCCGACTTGTTGACCGGGTACTTCCAGTCATTGACGAGGAGGGACATGATCCCGTCCGCCTCTTCGGTCGTGCCGCCGGAGGTGATCTGGCCCTGGTCGTTGTAGGTCAGCTTGACGTTCTGCTCCGCGCTGTAGGCCTTCAGCGAGGTGGCGCCCGCCTGCGCCTGGATGAATGCAAATGCGCCAGCGGCCACGAAGATCAGGCCGACGAGTGCGACGCCGATGCCCAGGATTCGGATTCGTGAAGTCATCTCGGAGTTTCCTTTCGGGGTTGAATGGTTGCCGATAAGTCTGACTCTCGCCGATCGGCGGCAGGGTCGACTAACCCCGAACGGCCCGTTTGACCCGGGTCATTCGGACCCCATGCACAAGCGTCATGGGCCGGCGGTGCGCCGGCCGCGCGACGGGTTGCTAGACTGCCGGGCGTATGGCCGACGACCGCGTCATCGCCCCGGTGCAGCTGCAGCCGACCCAGATCGACATCGACAGGCAGCTCCTGCGCGACGAGGACCTCCTGAACGAGGAGCACCTGCGCCGCATGGACCAGGTCCTCCTGCGACGCAACCTCGACCACGCCCGCATGTTCAGCCGCAAGCTGTCACTCGAGCTCCAGCAGTTCGTGCACCTCTACACGCCCGAGGCGAACGAGCTCAGGCGGAGGATCGAGAAGTACATGCTCATGGAGAAGATGATCGAGCGGGAGATGGCTCGCCGCCATACGTACTAGGCAGGGACGGTCCGTTTTGTGGACATCCGGGTCTGCGGACGGAATGGATGTGGACAACTCGCAACCCGCGCAGCGGGTCGGCGACATCGGCAGAGGCAGCATGGGCCAAAGGTCCCGACCGACACCGACTGCGGCTGACCGGGATCTGAACGGCGTCCGGTCAGCCCGGCGCGATTGCCCCCGCCGCGGCCTCGATCGGGTCCGTCGCACCCGCCAGCACCGTGCGCACCCAACCGGAAAGGCGAGTCATCTCGAACAGCGAGAAGCTCAGGCCACGCGCCGCGAACTGGTCGTGATCCCAGCCGTTGAACTCGCGTCGCGCTGCAACCGCGCACATCTCGTCATACAGCTCCGGCCAGCCGACGTGCTTCCGGCTGTGGCAGAAACGGATGAATTCGGCGACGTCGGGCGGGGGCGGGTCGGCCGGCGGGTCCGCGTGGACCGGTCGCGCGGAGGGAGGCAGGGACCGCAACGACATGGGTGCGTGAGCCTCCGAAGCGGTGGACGAGGGACGGTGAGCGGCGGGACCGGTTCTGCCGACGCCTCCGAGGATAGGCGTCGGCGCCGAATGGTAGGTGCCGAATCCGACCTTGCGAAGGGGGTCTGTCCACCAACTTATCCACATTCCTTTCCACAACAGGGGCCGTGGTGGACATGCCTCGTTTCGACGGTGGAAAGTTCGCCGCGACGGTCGGCCGCGCCGACCTAGCCCGGCAACGGCGGGTTGGCTGGCCGCTGTAGCCGTGTACCGCGATCTCGGCCGCGCGTGCGCCGTAGGGCTCGACGCTCGGCGCGGTCCTCGCGCGGAATCCGTCCACCATCCGGTTGTACATCGAGAACGCCGCTGCGATCAGCACTGCAAGCTGCACGTCAGCATCGGTCGCACCAGCCGCGTGGGCGGCGCCGACGTCGGTCGCGGTCAGCTGGCGAGGCTCGCGCCGGACCGTCTTCGCGATCTCCAGCAGCGCACGCATCTTGTCGTCGAGCCCCTCGCTGGATCCGACCTTGACCCGGTCGAGGAGCAGCCGCAGCTCGGCGGCGCCGCTCCCCTCGAGGAGTGCCGTGGCATGTGCGGCGTGCGAGTCCATGCAGAAGAAGCAGTCGTTCGCCGCGGAGACCGCGGTGGCGATCATCTCGCGCTCGACCCGGCTGATCGTGGCCCCCGGGAAGTCGTGGACCAGGAGCTCATCGGCGAGGCCGCGCAGATGGACTCCCAGGCCGGGGGTCAGTCGAATCGCGGCGCCAATTCCGGGGACGTCGGGCAGACCGCCCACGATCGGTTCTTCCTGCGCCCGCGCCAGGCGCTCTTCCTCGCGTGACATCTGGTCCATCTCCTGTCGTTCAAGGGGTCGCAAACGCAAGTATGCCGCACGGCGGATTCACAACGGCGCAGGGCCGCGGCCCCGAGCACGACGGGTATGGCCGGCCGATAGGGTCAGCCTCCCGCTCCCCAGGGAAGGACGGCCACGTTCAGCCAGCGCGCACCGGTGGCGCGACGCATCGCGAAGGTGAGCGAGAAGGAATCGGTCTGCTGCGAGACGAGGGCGCCGGCGGCGTCATAGGTCTCGTGGGTCACCCTCCCCCGCGAGTTCAGGCCGATGCTGAGGCCGGTCTGCTGCCCGAACGGCACGAGCAGCGACATCGTGATCTCGTCGAACGTGTAACGGTCGATCACCGTCGTCCCGCTGGCCTCGTCGCTGCGGAGCCGATCCTGCAGCTGGGCGAGCCGATCGCCGTGGTCGACCGCGGCGAGGATGCTTGGATCGGCGCGAAGCAGCGCCTGCCCCTCGACCTCGAGGTTTTCGGCGAGGGTGAGGACGAGCTGCTGCCCGGCAGGGCCGGCCAGGGTGTGGTCGAAGTCGAGGACGTCCTGGCCCACGCTGATCCTCGGGAACGTGGCCGGATCGACGTGATGTGGCACCCGGTTGAGGATCTCGTTCACGTTCACCGCCACCGCCCCGCGAGCCGAGGTGCCGGCTGCCACGATGCCACCCCCGACAACGAGCGCCGAGAGCGCGATGAGTCCAACCCGGGCGACGCGGCCCCCGATCCCGACCCCGGCGCCGGTCACCAGGCCCAGGGCGTATCGGCGGAGGTCATCGGCCGTTGACCGCGGCTCGGGGAGGAATCGCTCCAGGAGCGGGCGAGCCGCGCACACGATCACCAGCCCTGCCAGGAGCCCCACCTTGGTGCCGAACTCGTCGGTCTGCGGCGCCATCAACAGGGTGCTGGCGATGGCCACGGCGAGGCCGAAGGCCACGCGCGCGACGCGGCCAGCGGGAATCGTCTTCGGGTCGGTGATCATGAAGAAGAGGAAGATCAGCACCTCCGGCGAGGTGACGATCACCCGCCAGAAGTCCACCCCGCAGACCGGCGCGAAGGCCCAGTTCGCGGTCATGCAGTGTCCCGAGGCGGCGAGGATCCCGACACCGGCGGCGAGGGCGAGCCAGAAGGCCGCGGCCAGGGCGAGGAGCCGGAGGCGCCGGGTGATCAGCAATCCGCCGGCGATGATGACGACGTATGCGGCGATCATCCAGCCGTCGAGCGGGGCCCACCAGAAGTCGAGCGGCTCGGCGCGTGATGTGCCGAGCAGGACGAAGGCGACCACCAGCCCGATGTTCGACGGGTTGAAGACGTGCGAGCCCCGGTAGCGGATCACGTACTTGGTGAGCAGCGAGAGGCCGGCGACCACCGCAAAGACCCACCAGCCGTAGAAGGTCCAGTGGTCGTCGGGCGGCGTCCCGACCAGCCGGAAGATGAGGGCCACGCCGCTGCCGGTCAGCATCGCGCTGGCGGGCCAGACCAGGGATCGGCTCTGTCGGAAGGTGAACGCGACCTCGATCACCGCGCAGGTCAGCATCGCGGCGAGCAGCTGCGGCACGCTCAGCAGGAATCCCAATCCGACCTGCCCGAGCAGGTGGACCGTGAGGATCACCGCGGCGACGTGGAGTCGAGGATCACGCACGCTCGGCAGGACCAGCGGGTAGCTGGTACCACCGACCGTGAGGGTGCGACTGCTCAAGGTGCTCCCAGGCGCCGGTCCGCGGTCATGAAGCGCCGGCGTGCGGGCGCACGATTGCCTCGCTCCGTTCCCACACCGTGACCCTACACGATCGAGTCAGCGGCCGGCCGGCGGGCGCGCGTGCAGCATTGGTCGAGGCGACCACCGGCGCGCCGCATGTTGCCGGTGGCGCGGGGAACGACCCCGGGGCTAGGATGCCCCGGTGAAGCGACTCATCCTGGTGCTCGCCTCCTCGGTCCTGCTGGCCTCCTGTGCCTCGAGCGGCGGCTCGTCTTCCAGCGCAGCTGCATCCGGGGCGGCCTCGGTGGCGGCCTCCGCGACGACGGGCCCGTCCACGACCCCGGTGCCGACCCCTGGGCCATCCTCGGTGTTCTGCCCCAATCCTGAAGGCGGGGAGCTGAACACCTGCCTCGGCTGGCTCAAGGGAGGTACCTACCACACGAGCACGTTCCGTCCCGCCCTGACCTACACGGTGCTGGCCGGCTGGGGCAACCTCGAGGATCTGCCCGGCAACTTCCTGCTGCTGCCGGTCGACGGAACCCTCAGCGGCGTCAACGACGGAACGAGCGACTATCTGGCGATCTACGCCTCGGTCGCGGCGGCGGGCAAGTGCACCGGCCAGCCCTCCACCACCGTGGCGCAGACCTGGCAGGGCCTCGTCGACTGGCTCACCTCGGATCCGGCCCTCGCCGTCACGAACCTCAAGCCGGTGACCGTCTCCGGGCTCGACGGCGACGTGATGGACATCGCCATGAAGGACCCGAACGGCGACGGATGCAACGATCCCGCCGGCGTCTTCGCCGACGTGTACGTCGGGACCAACGGCAGCTCGCTGGTGCACGCCGTGACGGCCACCGTGCCGCTGCGCATCTACCTCCTGAAGCACGGCGACCAGACGCTGGCGATCGAGATCCAGGACGCGCCAGGCGGCTACTACGGCGACTGGCCGACGACCGCGGACGGGGTCATCGCCAAGGTCCAGATCACTCCCTAGCCGATCGGCCTGCGATTCGCGGTGGAGATCGGAGTCGTCGTCCCCCAGGGCTGGACCGGCGAGTACGACGGCTGGGAGCCGCGTCGCGCCTGGGAGCGGACCCTTGCCGTAACGCAGCAGGCCGAGCGGCTTGGCTTCGAGTCGGCCTGGGTCTTCGACCACTTCCAGACCGAACCGGAGCCGATCGATGAGATCACCTTCGAATCCTTCTCGACGCTCGCCGCCCTCGCCGCCACCACCCAGCGCATTCGGCTCGGGCAGGTGGTGATCTGCACCGCGTTCCGGAACCCCGCGCTGACGGCCAAGATGATCGGCACGCTCGACGTCATCAGCGGCGGCCGGATGGAGCTGGGCATCGGCGCCGGTTGGAAGGAGGACGAGTGGCGGGCGTACGGCTACGGCTTCCCTGACACCCGCACCCGCCTGGCGATGCTGGGCGACCACCTCGAGGTGATCACCCGCATGCTCTCCCCGGGGCACGCCACCTACGCGGGCACATACGCCTCAGTGACGGATGCGATCAACGTCCCTCGGGGCCTGCAGGAGCCCCGCGTCCCGATCATGGTCGGTGGCAACGGGCCCAAGGTGACCTGGCGCCTCGCCGCCCGCTTCGCCGACGAGCTGAACCTCGACTGGCTGACGCCCGCCGAGATCCGCGATGCGAAGCCGGTCATCGCGTCCCGCTGCGAGGAGATCGGACGGGACCCGGCGACCCTACGGCTGTCGGTCAATGTGAGCCGGTACGACATCTCCGCCCCGGGCGTTGCGCGGGTCGACCTGCTGGCGGCGTATGGCGAGGTCGGTGTCGACCGTGTGATGGGCCTGCTCACCGAGAGCGCGGTCAGTGACGAGCCGCTCGAATCCCTGGCTGCAGACGCCCGGGCCGCCGGCTGCTCACTGTCGGCCGCCTGACGGCTCAGGTGTTGATCACCTGACCGTCGGTCGCGGCGGAGAGGCGGATCACTTCGTCGAGCACCGCGAGGTCGACGTCGGCGAGCCGCTTGAAGCGGACGCAGCCACGACCAAGGTTCGCCTTGGGGAGGCGCGAGGCAAATGCCTCCAGCCCGATCGGCCCGGCGTACAGCGAGATGTACTGCTTGTTCGAGGCGAGCGCCAGGCACATCCAATCGCCGGATCGGCCCGACCTGGACCGATACGAATAGCGACCGTAACTGAGGAATCCGCGGTCGACGTACCTGCGCAGACCCGGCGCCGCCTCGCGAATCCTGGCGTCGAGCTCCTCCAGCTGCGGACGGCGGACATCGTCGAGCGCCTGCAACCATGCGTCGGGGTCCGTCGGACCCGTGGGCGTCTGGCCGTACATGCCCTGCTGAGTCGTCATCGTGGGCAGCGTAGATTACGCAGGTGAGCTTCGACGTCGCCGCCGAGTCCTACGACCGCTATATCGGTCGTTATTCGCGGCAGCTGTCGCCGCAGATGGCTGACCTGGCCGGAGTGAGCGCCGGTCAACGGGCGCTCGATGTCGGCTGCGGGCCTGGCGCGCTCACCGCCGAGCTGGTCGCGCGACTCGGAGCGGCCGGCGTCGCGGCCGTCGATCCCTCCGAGTCATTCGTCGCCGCCGCGCGCGAGCGGAACCCGGGCGTCGACATTCGCCACGCGTCGGCTGAGAGCCTGCCATTCGCTGACGGGCAATTCGACGTGGCGATCGCGCAGCTCGTCGTCCACTTCATGGCCGATCCGGTCGCCGGCCTGGCGGAGATGCAGCGCGTCACGCGCGCAGGTGGCGTCGTGGCCGCCTGCGTCTGGGACCATGCCACGGAGCTGAGTCCGCTCAGCCTGTTCTGGCGGGCTGCGCGTAGCCTTGACCCACGCGTCAACGACGAATCGGAGCTGTCGGGCGCGCGGGAGGGACACCTGGGCGAGCTCTTTCGCGCCGCTGGCCTCCACGAGGTCGAAGGCGCGACTGTATCGGCCAGCGTCGAGCACGTGAGCTTCGACGCGTGGTGGGAGCCGTTCACCCTGGGTGTCGGCCTTGCCGGCTCGTACTTCGATAGCCTCGATGCCGGCCGGCAAATGCGGCTCCGCGAGGAGTGCCGTGCGCTCGTTCCGGAGGGACCGTTCGTGGTGCATGCCCGAGCGTGGGCCGCTCGCGGGCTGGCGCAGGACCGACGCTAGACCCGAACCCCGATCAGCGAGCCCACCGCAAACGTCACCGCGGCGGCCACGCCGCCCAGCAGGACCTGGCGGAGCGCCGTGGCCAGTGGATTGCGCCGGGTCAGCCGGCTGATCGTGATCCCAAGCCCAAACAGCGCACCCAGGCTCAGCAGCAGGCTCCACGTGAACGCCACGCCGCCCGCCGTGAGCAGGTACGGCACCAGCGGGACGAGCGCGCCCAGGGTGAAGGCGAAGAACGAGCTGATTCCCGCCGCCCAGGGCGACCCGATCGACCGCGCATCGAGGCCAACCTCCTCGAAGATCAGCAGCTGTGTCGCGGTCTCCGGGTCGGCGAAGACCCGGTCGACGAAGTGGGCCGCCTCGTCCTCCGGGAAGCCTCGCCGCCGGTAGATATCGGCCAGGATGCGCCGTTCCTGGTCGGGGGCCTCGCGAAGCTGATGGCGCTGGTAGTCGAGCTGATAGTCGAGCAGCTCGCGCTGGCTCTGGACCGAGATGTACTCCCCGACCCCCATGCTGAACGCACCGGCCAGCAAACCGGCGATGCCAGCGAGCACGATGACCTGCGGCGCCGCCTGGGCGCCTGCCACGCCCATGACCAGCGCCAGGTTGGAGACGAGGCCGTCGTTCGCCCCGAAGACGACCGGGCGCAGCAGGCTGCTCGCCCGCGTCTCATGCGGGGTGGTCGGGTCGGGAAACTCCCGCCTGCCCAGGAAATGCAGGCGGGGATATCGACGGTACGGCATCGGGATGATCGTAGCCGTCGATGCCCCTGAGGAATGGGCGTCTTGGCCCCGACCCTAAGTGCGCTCGGCACCACCTGAGCTCGCCTTCGCCACCAGCGGACCATCTCCCGCCACCACATGACCGTCTGACAGCTCGATGACACGGTTCGCCAGGTCGATGAGCATGGGGTCGTGAGTCGCCACGATGGCGGTCACTCCCTCGCCGCGCACGAGATCCTGGAGCAGCACCATGATGCCGCGCCCGGTCTGCGAGTCGAGCTGCCCGGTCGGCTCGTCGGCGAGGAGCAGGGCGGGCCGGTTGGCGAGGGCGCGGGCGATCGCCACGCGCTGCTGCTCGCCCCCTGACAGCTCGTGCGGCCGGTGGTTGGCACGGTCGCCCAGGCCGACCATCTCGAGCAGCTCGTGGACGCGCCGGTCCCGCTCCCGCGGCTCGGTCCGCACGAGCCGGAGCGGCACCTCGACGTTCTCGGCAGCCGAGAGGATGGGCATCAGGCCAAAGGCCTGGAAGATGAAACCGACCTTCCGACGGCGGAACCCGATGAGCTGGGACTCGGGGAGCTCCGAGACCGCCATCCCGTCCACCGACACGCTGCCACGCGTCGGGCGATCCAGGGCACCGATCATCGAGAGGAGGGTCGTCTTGCCCGATCCCGACCTCCCGCGAAGCGCGACGAGCTGGCCGCGGCCCACTTGAATGCTCACGTCGCGGACCGCGTGGACCACGCCCCCGGGCATCGGGTAGTCACGTGAGAGGTCGCGCGTCTCGACCATGGAGGTGAGGCTCTGATCGTCGGCGAGGCGCCGCTCGCGCGGGGCGTACTGGAGGTTCTGCATCACTGGCGCCTTGCGCGGTCGGCGCCGTCGCTGCCGCCGCTGCCATCGCTGCCGTCCGCGGAGCGGTCGCGGTCAGGCCAGACGCTGATGTGGTCGGGCTCGAGCGCCAGCCGTACGCGCCGCTCGAGGCCCAGGGCCTCGACGTGGGCGCGAGGGAGCTGGAGGCGCCCGACGCGATCGAGGACGGCGTACTCCTCGCTGATGACGTGGTGGTCGCCCTGCTCGGTGACGGCGCGCCGGCGGAGCGTCTCGCTGCTCGTCCGGCCGTCGCGGATGGCGATCGTGCGGCTCACCTGCTCGCTCACCAGCGGGTCGTGGGTCACCACTACGATCGTCACACCCAGCTCGTGGTTCACGGTCCGCAGCAGGTCGAAGACCTGGTGGGCGGTGACCGTGTCGAGCTCGCCGGTCGGCTCGTCCGCGAAGAGCACCGCCGGCTGGTTGGCAAGCGCCACCGCAATCGCGACGCGCTGCTGCTCGCCACCGGAGAGGCGTTCCGGCCGATGGTCGCCACGCTCCGCCAGCCCCACCCGTGCCAGCAGATCGGCGGCGCGCTCTTCGCGCTCGCGGCGAGGCACCCCATTGAGGAGCATCGGCAGCTCCACGTTCTGGCGCGCGGTGAGATACGGGAGCAGGTTGCGCGAAGTCTGCTGCCAGACGAAGCCGATCACCCGGCGCCGGTACTCGGTGCGCTCCCGGCGGCCCATCTCGCCGAGGAGGTGGCCGGCCACCACGGCCCGTCCGGCCGAGGGGACGTCGAGGCCGCCGAGGATGTTCATCAGGGTGCTCTTGCCGCTGCCGGAGGCGCCCACCAGCGCGATGAACTCGCCCGGCTCGACGAGCAGGTCCAGCCCCTGGAGGGCCACCACCTCGAGGTCGGCGACCTTGTAGATCTTCACCAGGTTGTCGCACACGATCAGCGCGCCGTCACCATGCGGCCGGCGCGACTGCAGGGCGGAGCGGGCGGACTCCATCGAGAAGGAGCCCTCCGGCAGGTCGACGAGCTCGGTGATCTCCTCGGTCATGCGCCCTCCATCTCGGTCAATCCTCGCCGATGCGCAGCGCGTCCACCAGCCGGGCGCGACGCGAGAGCCAGGTCCCGACGATGACCGCTGCCGCCACCACCCCGATCAGGGCGGCGACCATGAGCGTCAGCTGGGGCCAGTCGACGAACAGCGGAACGTCGCCAGGGATCCCCACGAAGGTGTCGAGGCCGAGCCCCGGCGCGCAGAGGATGGCCACGCCGATCCCGAGCGCCACCCCGGGGAGCAGCGCCAGCAGGACCGGTGGCCCATGTTCCACGATCGTCAGCGCCAGCGCCTGGCCGCCGGTGACGCCCAGGGTTCGCAGGTAGGCGAGGTCCCGGCTTCGGCGCGCGGCGGACAGGATCAGGGCGCCGATCATGGTGAGCGCCATGTAGATCGCGGCGACCACGAGCGCAAGCCGGTAGCCATTGGCGACGAGCGTTCCCAGCGGCGCATCGTGGAGCGCGGCGTAGGCCTCGTAACGGGACACGATGCGGGCCGATTTCTGCACCGTTCCGACGTAGGCGGCCAGCGGTCCCGCGACGCCTCCGGAGGCCCGCAGCCACAGGACCGTCGGCGACTGAAAGTGATGGCTGGACGCCGCCTGGACCCAGTTGAAGGGCACGACCGCGAACGAGGCTCGCCCGCCGATGCCCGGGAAGCTGGCGCGCTGCTGGACGACGCGGAAGATCATCGCCTGGCCGACCACGGTGATCCGGAACGTGTCGCCCGGCGCGAGGTGGGGCGTGCCGGCCGGCAGCGTCGCCGAGAGGATGGCGGGGATCGGGTTCTGCTCCGTCCCGAGGCCGGCCCCCGCCGGCTCCGCCAGGAACGCGGCCGGCCAGCGCGGATCGGCGGGAGATCCCGCAACCACCTGGGCGTAGGCCAGCGGGTCGACCGCATCGAGGTAGATCGTGTCCCGCTGCGTCGGCGTCCCGGCGAACGGGGCGGATGGGTCGAGGATGCCGGGAGCCACCGCCTGGACGCCGGGGATGGAGGCAGGATCGAGCGCCGGGGCCAGCGAGCCGAGCCCGATCCTCTCGATCCGGTAGTCGGCACCCACGTTGCCGTACGAGGCGACCACCTGGCCGCGATCGACGGTCGAGGTGATCACCGATGCGAAGGCCCCGAATGCCGCGGTCAGCATGAGGACGAGGAGCGGCAGGTTCGCGGCGGCGCCATGCCGTTCAATCGTGCGGAGGCCGAGCACCGGGACGAAGTCCCGACGCTGCGCGGCGACCCAGCCGAGCGCGCGGACCGGCAGCGGGTAGAGGCGCACGGCGACGATCCCCGCGGCCAGAGCGCTCAGCACCGGCACCGCGGCGAGCAGTGGATCGAAGCTGGCGACGCTCCCCGCGGGACCGATGGTCAGGCCGCGCTGGCGGAGGAGCAGGGTCGCCGCGACCGCGATGAACACGATCGTCGCCTCGATGACGAGGCGGCGCGGTGCCACCCGGAGCACCGGCGCGTCGTCCCGCTCCAGCTGTCCGAGCGGGCGCCTGGCCGTCGGCCAGCTGGCCCCCACCAGCAGCAGGACGGCCGCGCCCGCGACAACGACGGCGAGGGCCGGGGAGAGCGCGCTGGGCGCGCGCTGGGACGACGCTCACCGCGATCAGCAGCCCAAGCAGCGAGGCACTTCCGGCGAGGAGGATCGCCTCCCACAGCTGGGTCCCCAGCAGCAGGGAGCCCGATGCTCCCCGCCCCCGGGCCAGCGCCAGCGTGGCGCGCCGGCGCGTGACGAGCAGGATGGCGACCATCGCAATCGCGCCGCTGGCAAGGCCGAAGGGGCCGATGCCGGCAATCGAGAGCACGGACTCGGAGAGGGCACGTTCCGCGGCGAACTGGTCGAGGATCTCGGGCAGGCCGGTGAAGACCCTGACGACGCCGGGCGACGAGGGATCCGTCGAGCCGGTGATCAGGCCGAGGCGGTGCAGGTCGACCTGCAGCTGGTCCACCGACCCCGCGTCGAGACGCTGCGGGTCGATCCGGAAGCGCCACTCGTAGCGGAACGGCAGGCTGCTGGCCCACAGGCTGGGGTACGCCTCGGCCGGGACGTAGGCGGTGGCGTAGGCGATCGGGTTGTCGGGCTCTCCGTGCTGGGACACCAGCAGCAGGTCGGGGTCGCCGTTCCAGTAGTCCGCGTTCGGGTCGAGCGGCTCGTAGAGCCCCACCACCTCGATCTCGGTCGGCCCGATCCGGTCGGGGGTGCCCCGCACGAGGAGATCGCTGCCGTCGAGGGTCACCGCGAGGCGATCGCCCAGCTGCACGCCGATCTCCTGGGCCGACGCGGTCGAGAGGGCAGCCTCGAGGATGACCGGCTCGGCCTCCGCCCCGACCGATCCCACCCCCACGCCGATCTGCTTGAGCGGCACGCCACGGTCGACCGGCCAGCGCCCGGAGACGAGCCGGGTGGCATCGGTCAGGCCGTCCTGGTAGCGCAGCGAGATGTGGGTTTCGTAGCTCGGCGGATCGGGGACGTACAGGCGGACGGTGGTAACGCGCAGCTGCCGGTCGGAGATCAGGGCAGTCACGGAGGGTGGGAAGTCCTCGGAGAGCTGCTCGCCGTACGCGCGCGGGCCGGAGACGCCGCCGTCAGGGCCCGGGTCGAGGCTGGAGTCGAGGCCCAGCGCCAGGTTTCGCAGCGAGGGAAGGGCACGTTGCGCCGTATCGCGCAGCGCTGCGTCGGTGACCCGGTTGAAGAGGCGCGGTGCCGCTGCGAACACGAAGCTGGTCGCGGCGACGAGCACGAAGATCAGGAGGACGATCCCCCGCTCGATGCGGAACCGACGCAGGAGCAGCCCGGCGGCCCACAGCGCACGCACGGTTCAGTCCTCACCCATGCGCAGGGTGCCGCCCACGCCGAGCCTGCGCAGGACGGCGCCGATGACGACCACCGCGACGCCGAGCGCCAGCGCGGTCGCGACGTCCAGGAGGAGGATTCGGTCCCAGGGCACGTGCACCAGAACCGGCGGGATCGGGGCCGTCGCCCGCTGGGTCACGGTGACGAAGGGCAGCACCAACCAGCCGATGAGGAGGCCGAGGCTCGTGCCCGCCAGCAGGCTGACGAGCACGAGGCTGCCGTTCTCGAGCCACAGGGAGCCCGACAGCTGCCGCCCGGAGAGGCCGATGGCGCGCAGGAGCGCGAACTCGGTGCGGCGCTGGCGCGCCGAGACGGCGGCGCTGACCGTCAGGCCGACCACGGCAAAGAGCCCGGTCGCCACGAAGCCGAGCGTCAGGGCACCGATGATGCCGAGCGCCACCGGGTCGGTGCTGAGGCTGCGGGTGCGATCGACGACGGTCGCCACGTCGACGCTGTTGAACGGACTGCTGCGCAATGCCGCGGCCAGCGCCCCCACGTCGCCGCCGGTGGTGGCCATCCACCACTCGTCGGCGCTCCGCGTCGTGCTCGTCCCCTGCAGGCGCAGGAGGCCGAGGGTTGGCTCGTCGAAGATGAGCAGAGGGCGTTCCGGATCGGTGGTCGGGAAGCTGTCGACCACGCCGCTGATGGTGAGGCGCCGGACGGCGCCCTCGACCGTCGCCGAGATCGTCTCGCCGGGTGTCGACGCGGTGGCGGCCAGGAAGGCGCGATTGGCGATGACCGGCACCGCCGTCGTCGGACGCGGCGACGGAGGCGGGCACGAAGCCGATGCGGGCGGCCGGGGCGATCGTTCCGTTGCCGAAGATGACGCCGTTTGGCCCGTCGATGCCGAGCTGCACCGCGGTGCCCTGCGTCTGGCCGGCGGGGACGTCCCCGAGCTGCTGGAACCCCTGGCCCATCCTTGCCCTCCATGCGCCGGCCGAGCCGAGCGGCACCTCGGTCCAGGGGCCGGCGGGATCGGCCGCGGCCGACGCCTCGGCCACCCCCACGACGCTGTCGGACGTCACCGAGTCCACGGGGAGCCACAGGTCGACGCCCAGCCCAGCGAGCCTGACGGGCCCGTCCAGCTGTGCCCCCACCGACGTCACCCCGGCGTCGCCCTGGCCGGTGCCCACGAGCGGCAGGAGGAGGGACGTCGGTGGCCCTGCTACTGGCACAAGATCGGAGTCAATGCGGTAGAGGAGCCCGTGCGCGTCGACGAGGATGGCGCTGGCGCTCACGCGGATGTCGGGGTGGGCGCCAGGGTCGAAGGGCTGGAGGTGGTCTTCGCCGGTGTCGGGGTCGAAGACGAGCGTGCCGATCGAGCCGATCTCGAGGCGCGGCACGATGCGCAGGTAGGCGGTACCGTCGGGCAGCGTGGCGAGGGTCGGCTTCGGGCGGCCGTCCCGCAGCGCGCTCATCAGCGCATCGAGCGGGGCGGCCGACTCGTCCGAGCGGAGCGAGCACGATGCCCGCGGCGGTGTCGGCGTCGAGCGCCAGGAGATCGGCCGAGCCGGACGCGGCGAGGAGCACCCCGTCGGTCAGGCGCTCCAGTGGCGTGACCCGGCCGACGCCCGTCAGTCCGGCGTAGGCGCCTGGCAGG
The DNA here is from genome assembly GCA_963770875.1 of uncultured Chloroflexia bacterium. Classification (GTDB taxonomy): domain Bacteria; phylum Chloroflexota; class Limnocylindria; order QHBO01; family QHBO01; genus CF-167. The sequence continues at coordinate 43,100 of CAVYRE010000002.1, read as the reverse complement.
GCCCACGCGGGCAGCCCGCCTGACGCGCTGCCGGGCACTACCCGGACCTCGGCTCCCGATTGGTACTCCGCCTGGTCGCGCTGCGACGACGACCAGGTCGCGGCGTACGACAGCGCGAAGACGCCCATCGACATGGCGAGCATGAGGAGCAGGGCAGAGCGGGTATAGCGCAGGGGCCGCCGCGCCAGCTGCCGGGAGCCCAGGGAGGCGACGAGGTCCCGTCCGCGGGAGACGAGGCGCTCGACCCCCAGCGCCAGGAGGGGCAGGATCCGCAGCGCCAGGACGCCGCCGGCCAGCAGGCCGATGGCGGGCGCGGCGACGAGCAGCGGGTCGAGCCCCAGGCGACCCTGGACCGTGCTGGTCAATGGCGCACCGTAGAGGCGCAGCTGCCAGAGCGCGATACCGGTGACCGCCAGGAGCGCGATGTCGATCCCCATCCGCTGGCCGAAGGTGCGCGTCTCCTGCCGGGAGAGCCCGCCCTGCTCGGCGGCGAATCCGCGCGACGCCAGGAACGCGGGCAGCACGAGCAGCGCCACGCAGCCGATCCCGGCCACTCCGGCGGCGACGTAGCCGTCGAGGCTGACCCGCGGCACGAGCTGGAGGCTTGCCTCGGCGAACGGGCCGACGACGTTGAGCAGGCTCAGTGACGCGACCGCCAGCCACGGAGCGACGAGCACGGCGGGGACGGCGAGCAGGAGCCCCTCGGCCAGGGCGAGGAGGGCCACCTGCGAGGGGCCCGCGCCCCTGGAGCGCAGCAGGGCCGTGTCGATCCGCCGGTGGTCCACGAGCAGAGAGGCGATCAGGATGATCGCGTAGGCGGCCATGATCGCCAGCTGCGCGATGAGCAGCAGGACGCCGGTGCGGCTCACGAGCAGCGAGCGTTCGGCAGCGCCGAGGATCGAAGGCAGCCCGCTCGCCACGTAGGTGGCCCCATCGGTCGTGATCTTCACGCGCTCGGGGAGCGCCTCCACTCGTGTTCTGAGCTGCGCGGCGTCGTCCACGGTCAGCTGCTCGAAGTCCGGGAAGGCCTGCCACTGCATGTGGACCGATGCGACGCCGGCGTGCAGCAGGAGATCGTTTGCGGTGGTGAAGAAGGGCCCAAACGACCGGAAATGCCCGTTGTCGGAGATTCCCGCGATGAGCTGCGCCTCTCCGTTCCAGTACGGGTCGGCGGACGCGTCGACGGCGAAGATGCCGACCACCCGTACCGTGACCGGCAGGCTCTGGTCGAGGGGATGCGCGACGAGGGTCAGCACGTCGCCCGACGCCCGAGGCTCAGCTCCTTCGCGACGCGTCGACGACCACCACCGGAATCGGGTCGGACGGAGCGCCACCCTCCGCCGGCCAGTCGCCGTCGACCAGCGTCGCGTGGTCGGGCAGCCCGTCCCGGAACGCCGACGATTGCCTGGTCGCCGGCCTCGCCGCCGGACAGGCGTGGCAGCTCGAGGAGCGAGACACCCCGCCAGTCGCGCACGATGCTGCCGCCGACGGGCGCGATGACGCGCTGCAGCTCGCCCTGCACGCGGCCGCCCACGTCGGCCGCGACGCCCGACTCGCTGTAGAGCGAGACCTGGATGCTCACGTCCGCGGCGGGAGCGTCGGCGAGGGCACGGTGCAGGCCGGCCGACGAGGCGGCCGACGAGTAGATCGGTCCGGCAGAGAGCAGGATGGCGGCCAGGAGCGTGATCAGCCCCGCGGCCGCAACGATCGGCCAGTCGGTGCGGGTCCGACGCAGGCTCACCCGCCACCCCGCCAGCAATGAGCGCACCAGGCGAGGAGCCTCCGGATGGGTTCTCACCATTGTTACACCGAAAGTGCGCCGTTCGTTCAATGGCACCTGGCCCACTGGAGATAGTGAAAAGCCCGATCCTTCGCATGGATCGGGCCTTGGAGAGTCTGATTGGTATCGCATACCGGATTCGCATCTAGGCACCGCTGCGGGGTGCTGTGAGCGCAGCGATGCCGCCGAAGACCGCTACAGAACACAGGAGACGGCTGCGAATAGGGGTCAGATTGGGGGTCCGGGTTGAGCCGGACCACGTGCTGAAGCAGCCGGCGGCCGTCTGCAAGCCCCGGGCGGGGATACAGGCCTTGCGGGTCCACCCAGCGGGGGCCACCCGCTGGTAGAAGTCATGCCGCCAAGCTTGATCGGCGCACCTAGACCCGCAGCCTCCTCTGGACGAACCGCTTCCTCAACCGCCGAAGAGGGCGGCAAGCCTGTCCGGCAGCCGCCCTCTTCGTCAACAGCTATCGAGTTGTCCGGACGCACATCTAGAGGTCATTCCTGGGGTTTCAGGTGTACTGCCCGCCGGGCTGCTGAGGGCACCGCGGAGTTCCTTGCTCGTAGATGGCGGGCCTGAGCAGATGCTGCGTGCCGATGAACGCGCCGGTGCAAACTCGAAGATCAGGACCTCGTATTCGGTCGCCCCATTTCTTCCACTCTCGTCAGCTGATACTGCTCGGCCGAGTCACTTGAACTCAACGCTCGCGAGCATCGAAATGAACGTCGCCTTGTCAGCCGGGTCTGTTGCCGCATGAACGGCAGTGTCGCGGAAGACGAAGCGATAGCCCTGACCGGCGTGAACCGTGAATGCCACGTTGATGAGAATCCCGCAGTTCATCGACACCAACTTCGCCGGCTCGCCGCCGACCGTGATGGATTCCACCGACTCCGGGTGCTCTGCACCCGGGCACGTGTCGCGGTGGACCGTGAAATTGGTCGCGATGCCGTCAGCGGTGTATGTGGCCAGGTCCTTGCTCGTCGGAGCCGCCGACGCGAGCATCGCCGCCGTGCCTTGAGAAGGGATGTCGATAAGGTCGACCGTAAGGTCGGTGACGTCCGGAGCGCCGATGCCGCTCCAGCGCGTCCCGGCATTTGTCGCCGTCCAGCCCGGCGGAACCGAGATGGAGTATGCGTAGAGCTTGGACGTAAACACCGAGGATGATGCGGGCGTCGCTGTTGGGCCGGTCCCGACCGACGGCGCTTGTCGCGTGGCGATGATGGCGACCGCCACGACGGCCACCGCGACGGCCGCCAAGCCAAGTCGAGCGAATGTGGACATGGGAATCCTCCACCTCCCTCTGAAGAGCCACTGACGCTCCTGCCGATGGGAGGGAAGCTCCTCCAGCACAGCGTGGAGCAGGTCATGCGGTGCGACCTGCGGCCCCTCGTCGAGCCAATTGTTCAGACGATGGTCAAAGGACTTGCGAACGCTCATACCGTCCGTTCCTCCCGCGTGGCGGGCAGGGTGGCGTCCGCCGAGAGCGCGGCGCGCAGCCGACGCGTCGCGTGGTGGAGCCGGGATCGCGCGGTCCCGGCCGGGATGCCCAGGACATCCGCCACCTCGGTCAGTGGCAGGCCCAGGTAGTGATGGAGCACGACCACGGCGCGCTGCTCGGCCGGCAGGCGTCGAAATCCGCGCTCCAGCTCGTCCCGATCGGCAACCGAGAGTGCCATGTCCGGGACCGAGGAGCGGTTGATGCTAAGGAACTGGATCGCAGCTGACAGCCGCCGCTCAGAGCGTCGTTGGTCGTAGCAGGCATGGACCACCAGCCGGTACGTCCATGCCTCCCAGCGACGCTGGGTCTCTGAGCGACGGCAGGTCACGCCACGCCTCGAGCAGGGCATCCTGGGTCGCGTCCCGGGCAAGCTCCGTCTCACGGAGGATGCGGTACGCGACTGCGTACAGGCGGTCGATCGCCGATGACGCGAGCACGGCGAAGGCATGTGCATCGCCGGCTTGTGCTCGTACGACGAGGGCCTCGTCCACGGTTGCCCTACCTTCCCTCGGGTCGGCCCGAATTGGCCTTCCGCTCGTGAAGTATGGCCATCGGGAGCGACGAAACGTTCATGCCGACCGGCCCAGATCTCCTGCTGTGTCGAGCTCACGGCTCCTGCTGCCGCCTGACCGGCACGACGCCTGCGTGGCCGCATCCAGGTGGCCATCGAACGCGAGGACGCCCCGTCACCTGCGGCGCAGTGCTGAGAGAACCTGTCAGGTAGGGATTGGATTGGGCGGGTGACCCCCGCTTCGGGACGCGCGACAAGAGGGCCCGATTCGGAGCACAAATCGGGCGCAATCGGGGCTGATTGGTACCGCATACCGGATTCGAACCGGTGATCTCCGCCTTGAGAGGGCGGTGTCCTGGGCCTCTAGACGAATGCGGCACGGCCTGGGCGGGACGCGGGCGAGTATAGCAAGCGCCCTCGCGGCGCCTCAAACGCCGGGCTAGCGCGCGGCGGCGCCCGCCAGGGCGGTGACCATCACGTGCCGCCGCTCCTCGAGCCAGCCGAGGACCGAACCGGCGACCTGCGGCCAGGTCTCGGAGCCCATCACCAGCCCGAAGTGCGAGGCGCCGGGGAAGTATTCGTAGGTCGCGCCGAGCAGGTCGGCCGTGCGGCGCGCCTCGGAGGGATGGATCACGTCGTCCATCCCCGCCCCGATCACGAGCGTCGGCACGGTGATCCGCTCGGTCTCGACCGGGACGCCGAGCATCCGCTCGCGACGAGCGCTCCCCGACTCGCGCGCGCCGGCGAGCATCTCCTGCATCTTCTCGAGCTCGTCGTCGTTCATGTCGGGCATCGCCTCGCGGAGCTTGTCCCAGGGCTGGATCCAGCCCCACCAGGTCGCGTCGTACTCGTCGGGGACCAGCTTCAGCTCGTGCTCGACGGGGCGACGCGGCAGCGCGGCGGCGGGCGGCGACGGGGCGAGCAGGACGAGCCCCAGCACCCGGTTGCGCTCCGCGTAGAGCATCGCGGCCAAGTGCGCCGATCCCCCAGCCGATCACCACCGGCGGGCGACCCAGCTGCCGGACCGCCACCCCGATGTCCGCGCGTAGTCGCGCATCCGCGTCTCGCCCAGCTCGGCCAGGTCGGAGGTGTAGTGGCCACGCAGGTTCATGGCGTGCGCCTCCCAGCCGCGTTCGGCGAAGTAGGCGCCGAAGGCGGACCAGAGCCAGGACCCGGTCAGCGCGCCGTGGACGAGGAGGAGCGGAGGCTTGCGGCTGCGCCGCTCGGGCTGCTGGGTCTCGACGTAGATCCCCTCCGGATCGATGTAGACCTCGTCGCGCTTGATCGCCTGCACCACGCCGCTAATCGCCCTCCAACGGGTAGAAGACCAAGCCGGTCAGGAGCTTGGGATAGAAGTACGTCGATTTCTGGGGCATCACATCGCCGGCGCCGGCCACCGCGGCCAGCTGCTCGAGTCGGGTGGGACGGACCAGGATCGCGGCCTTCGCCTCGCCGCTCGCCACGGCGCGAATCGCGTCAGCCTCGCTCCTAGTGTAGGCGAGCCTGTCCCCCATGGCGAGATCGGCGGCCGAGATTCCGAGCCGATCGCCCAGGATCGCGGCGTGCAGGATGGCCAGGTCGAGGCCGCGCACCGCGGTGCTGGTCCGCTCTCGGGCCATCCGCTCGGCGATCGCCTCTGGCTCGCCCACGATCAGGTATGCGTCGTCCGCCGGGGAGGAGCAGCCCGAAGGCGGGCCGCTCGCCATCGCCCAGCGCCGCCAGGCGCGAACCAAGCTCGCCCGGGGCCACCGCGACCACCTCCCACATCGGGCCGGGATCGCTGGCCAGCGACCGGAGCGCCTCCTCGTCCGCGTCGAGGATGAGCCGATGCGTGGCGAGGATCTCCAGCTCCTCGCGCGCCGCGTTGACGAGCACCACCATCACGAAGTCGGCGGCCAGCGAGCCGGCGGGCGCATCGGCCCAGCGCGGATCGGATCGGACCTCGGCCTGGTAGGCGAGCGCCGTCTCGTAGCGATGGTGCCCATCGGCGATGTAGAGCGTCTGGCGCGACAGGTGGCTGAGCAGCCGCTCGTCAGGCTCCGCCGCGGCCAGCGAGTGGACGAGGCCGTCGCCGTCGCGCGCGCGCCACTCATCGGTCCATGGGAGGCCCATCACATGGTCGTAGCGCGCCGAGCGGTCGAAGTAGATCGCCAGGATCGGCGAGAGCTGGGTGCGGGTCGCGCGCAGGAGCGCCAGCCGGTCGGCCTTGGGCCCGGCCATCGTGTGCTCGTGGGCACGCACCCCGGCCCCGAACGGCTCGAGCTGGAGCCTCGCCAGGACACCCTGCACGGTCGGCTCCTCGGGCTGACGACGGTCGCGCGTGACGGTAGTAGTAGACCGATGTCTCGGAGCGCCGCTCCAGCGTGCCATCGGCCTGCCAGGCGGCCAGCGAGGCGGCCGCGGCCGCGTGCGGATCGGGCTCGGCGGAGAGCTCGAGGCGGACCGCGTTGTGCGGGATCGCGCGCCAGCAGCGCGGCCTGCTGCGTCGGGCGAGATGACGTCGTACGGCGGGCAGACGACCGGCGTCACGTCCGCGATCCGCATCCCGGCCGGCGCCGGCACCGCGAAGCGATCGAGCGCGTAGCCGAGCCCGCGGAGCGGGCGGAGGGTGGGCATGGGTGGAGTGTACTGAGGCCGCCGGTCCACTCCCCGGCACTTGACGTTCCGCCGCTGGCCCCCAACGCTGTTCTGGTGAACCGCAGGCTCATGGTCATCGCGGTCCTGGCCGTGCTGGTCCTTGCCGCGGCCGTCTTCAGGCTCACCCCGCTGTGGCCCGGTCCGTCACTCCCGACCGGCGCGACGCGCCTTCACCTCGCCACCGCTCCCGCGCACCTGGTGCCGAACCTCGGCTGCCCCACCGCACTCCTTGGCCCGGTACGCGTCGCGACCGAGGACGATGACCTGATCGTCATCTCGATCACGACCGGCGAGACGGTCGAGGTCGTGTGGCCCAGCGGTTGGGCCGCGTGGCGGCTCGGCGGACGGGCAGAGCTCGTCGACCGGGACGGCTCAGTCATCGCTCATGAAGCAGAAGTGATCCCCGCGCGCTATGGAGGCGGCGTGTACGCCGACGGCGCGTTTCACGTCTGCATGGGCTTCGATTAGGACGTCGGCGCCACCCGGAGCGTACGGATCGGCTCCAGGGTCCCCGCATCCTCCAGGGAGCTGATGTCGCCCGGATCGAGTCCCAGGAACGCAGCGCGGGCCAGCCGCCGCAGGATCTTGCCGTTGCGCGTCTTCGGCAGGCTCGGCACCAGGTGCACCGCCGCCGGCCGGAACGACTTGCCGAGCCGCTCGACCACCGCATCGCTGATCTCCGCCGCGAGCCGCTCGCCGTCCGCCGCCGGGTCGCGCACCACGGCGAAGACCACGATCGCCTCGCCCTTCACCTCGTCCGGCACGCCGACCGCCAGCGCCTCCACGACCGCCGGATGCGCCACCGCCGCCGACTCGACCTCCGCCGGCCCGACGCGCTTCCCCGCCACCTTGATCGTGTCGTCGGAGCGCCCCGAGATGTACCAGAAGCCGTCGTCGTCGATGCGGGCCCAGTCGCCGTGCACCCAGACCCCGGGGAGGCGGCTCCAGTACGTCTCCAGGTAGCGGTCGCGGTCGCGCCAGAAGCCGTGCGTCATGCCGGGCCACGGCTGCCGGATGACCAGCTCCCCCACCTCGCCGCGCACCGGTTGCCCGGTCGCGTCCACGACATCCGCCGCCATCCCGGGGCAGGGGCCGGAGAATGAGCACGGGGCGATCGGGGCGAGGGTGGTGCAGCCGAGGATCCCGCCGCTGATCTCGGTCCCGCCCGAGTAGTTGATGATCGGCAGGCGCGAGCCGCCGACCTCCCGGAAGAGCCACCACCATGGGTCGGGGTTCCACGGCTCGCCGGTCGAGCCGAGCACGACGAGCGAGGAGAGGTCGTGGGCGCGAGGCGGCTCGCTGCCGTGCGTCATCAGGGCGCGCACGGCGGTGGGGCTGATCCCCAGGTGGGTGACCCGGTGCCGCTCGACCAGCGCCCACAGCCGGTCGGGGCCGGGGTAGTCGGGAGTGCCCTCGAAGATGAAGAGGGTGGCGCCCAGCATCGGCGCCCCGGCGACCGCCCAGGGACCCATCATCCAGCCCATGTCGGTGAACCAGAAGAGCGTGTCCCCGCGCTGGAGGTCGAAGCTGTGCGCGAGGTCGACGGCCGCCTTGAGGGGGAACCCGGCGTGCACGTGCACGGCGCCCTTCGGCCGGCCGGTGGTGCCCGAGGTGTAGATGATCATGAACGGGTCGTTGGCATCGGTCGCTGCGGAGGCGAGCGGCTCGTCGGAGGCCGATGTCACGGCCGCGTCCCACCAGACGTCCCGCTGGGCGTCCCAAGCCACGTCGGCCCCGGTGCGACGCACGACCAGGCAGCGCTCGACCGATGGCGCCGCGGCGAGCGCCTCGTCGGCGGTCGCCTTCATCGGCACCGGCTTGCCGCGGCGGGTGAACCCGTCGGCGGTGATGAGGAGCCTCGCCTCGCAGTCGGCGAGACGGCTGGCGACCGCCTCCGCGCCGTAGCCGGAAAAGATCGGCGTGTAGACCGCCCCGAGCTTGCCGAGCGCGAGCACCGAGATCACCGCCTCGGGGATCATCGGCAGGAAGATGCCGACCCGGTCCCCCGCCCCTACCCCCAGGCCCGCGATGGCGCGCGCGGCCCGGTCGACCGCCCAGCGCAGCTGCGCGCGGGTGAAGTGGCGCACCTCCCCGTCCTCGCCCTCCCAGGCCAGCGCCATCTCGTCGGGATGCGAGGCGGCCGGCTCGTCGACCGCCATCCGGACGTAGTTGAAGCCGGCGCCACCGAACCAGCGCGCAAACTCGATCCCGCGCGACGTGTCCAGGCTGCTGCTCGGCGGCGGGTCGAAGCGCACGCCGACATCGCGCGCCGCCGCCTCCCAGAACCACCCCGGGTCGGCCACCGCCCGTGCCTGGAGCGCCTCGAGATCGGCGCAGCCGACATCGGCGAGGAAGCGACGCAGGCGGCTGCGCTCCAGATGGGCGGCCGAGGGGCGCCAGGCCGCGGCGGGGGTATCGGTCCCGAAGAGCGGACCGCTCACATCGCGCGCACGCCGAGCAGGTTGCGAGCGATCACCATGCGCTGGATCTCGCTCGTCCCCTCCCCGATCTCGGTCAGCTTCGCGTCGCGCAGGTAACGCTCGACGCGGTACTCGGCCACGTACCCGTAGCCGCCATGGACCTGGATCGCGTCGTTCGTCACCTGCCGTGCCGTCTCGCTGGCGAACAGCTTCGCCATCGCCGCCTCGGTGGTGTACGGCTCGCCGCGGTCCTTGAGCCATGCCGCGCGGTAGACCATCAGCCGCGCGGCGTCGATCTGGGTCGCCATGTCGGCGATCTTGAAGGCGACCCCCTGGAACGAGGCGATCTGGCGGCCGAACTGCTCGCGCTGGGTGGCGTAGGCCGAGGCCGCCTCGTAGGCGGCCTGCGCCAGCCCCAGCGCCATCGCCCCGATCCCGATCCGGCCACCGTCAAGGGTCTTCAGGAAGAGCCGATCTCCCTCTCCCTCCTCGCCGAGCAGGTTGTCGACGGGGATGCGGCACTCGTCGAAGAGGAGCTCGCCGGTGTTGCTGGCGTGGAGCCCCATCTTCTCCTCCATGCGCCCGATGGAGAAGCCAGGCGTGCCCGCCTCCACGATGAAGGCACTGATCTTCCCCGACTCGGCGTTGCGCTCGGTGACCGCGGTCACGATGTAGGTGTCGGCGACCCCCGCGTTGGTGATGAACCGCTTCGTGCCGTTCAGGACCCACTCCTCACCATCGCGCCGTGCCCGCGTCCGCGTGCCGCGCGAGTCGGACCCGGCGCCCGGCTCGGTGAGGCCGTAGGCGCCGAGCTTCGCCCCGCTCGCCAGCGGGCGCAGGTAGCGCTCCTTCTGCTCGGGCGTCCCCGCGATGAAGAGCGGCGCGCAGCCGAGGCTGGTGTGGGCGCTGACGATGATCCCGACGCTGCCGCTCACCCGTGAGAGCTCCTCGACCGTGATCGCGTAGGCGAGCGTGTCGAGCCCGGTCCCGCCCACCTCCTCGGGGTACGGGACGCCGAGGAACCCCAGCCCGGCGGCCTTGCGGATGATCTCGGCCGGAAACTCGCCGCGGCGCTCCATCTCGTCGGCGACCGGACCGATCTCCCGCTCGGCGAAGTCTCGGACGGAGCGCCGAATCTCGGCATGCTGCGCGGAGAGAGCGAAGTCCATCGGTCGGGCGAGTCTAGCAGCCCGGCTCGTTGACACCGGCTCCCGGCGCGGTCCTATACTCCGCCGTGGCCCGCACGGCCGCCCTTCCCGTCCAGGTTCCCGATTACACGAGGGATCCCCGGGTGCCGTCAACCGCCGACGTTCGTCTCGACCACATCACCAAGCGCTTTCACGAGGTCGTGGCGGTCGACGACCTGTCGCTCGAGATCGAGCGTGGCGAGTTCTTCTCGATGCTCGGCCCGTCCGGCTGCGGCAAGACCACCACCCTGCGGATGATCGGCGGATTCGAGGAGGCGTCCACCGGGACGATCTACCTGGGCGACACCGACGTCACCGGCCTGCCGCCCTTCAAGCGCGACGTCAACACCGTCTTCCAGAACTACGCCCTCTTCCCGCACCTCACCGTCTTCGAGAACGTGGCCTTCGGCCTGCGACGGCGCAAGGTGCCGGATGGGGAGATCGGGACGCAGGTCAAGACGATGCTCGAGCTGGTCGAGCTGCCCGGCTACGAGAAGCGGAAGCCGTCGCAGCTCTCCGGCGGGCAGCAGCAGCGCGTGGCGCTGGCCAGGGCGCTGATCAACCACCCGCGCGTCCTCCTCCTCGACGAGCCGCTCGGCGCACTCGACCTGAAGCTGCGCAAGCAGATGCAGCTCGAGCTGAAGCGGATCCAGACCGAGGTCGGCATCACCTTCATCTACGTCACCCACGACCAGGAAGAGGCGATGACCATGTCCGACCGGATCGCGGTCATGCGCGCCGGCCGGATCGAGCAGCTCGGCAACCCCGAGGAGCTCTACGAGCGACCGCAGACCGCCTTCGTGGCCGGCTTCCTGGGCGTCTCGAACCTGCTCGAGGGCGAGGTGGTCGGGCGCGAGGGCGCGCTCGTCACCGTGACGCATGCCGGACGGGGTGCTCCTCCGCGCGCCCGGCGACGAGGTCGCCAGCAGCGGCCCGGTGCGCATCGGCGTCCGGCCCGAGAAGCTCCGCGTCGATGCATCCGCGCAGGACGCGGCGAGCGATGGGCTCAACGTCGTTGAGCGGCACCGTCCTCGACGCGAGCTACATCGGCGTCAGCACCCAGTACCTGGTCCAGACCGAGGGCCATCGGCTCACCGTCTACGCCCAGAACCTCGACACGGCGGGCGCCTCGGAGCTGCTCGCCGATGGCCAGCGTGTCGACGCTCAGCTGGAAGCCGCAGCACACCTTCGTCATCAGCGGACCGGTGGAGCACGTCACCGGCGATCCTCACAGCAGCGAAGAAGGAGACCCCGATGAGTGACCTGGAGAGTCGAAGTCAGATCGAGATTGCCATCGAGAAGCCTGCTGCGGCGTGACCGGATCACGCGTCGGGCCTTCATGCGCCGGCCGGCCGCGGCGGCCTCGCCCTCGGCGCCGCCCTGACGCTCCCCGCGATCCTCGCCGCCTGCGGCTCGGCGGGATCGTCCCAGGCGACCAGCGCTGGAGTGGGCGAACTGGCCGCCTACATCGACATCGACGACGACAGGCGCAACTACCCGACGATCATCGCCTTCACCAAGAAGACCGGGATCAAGGTCGACTACAAGGAGTCGATCAACGACAACGACGAGTTCCTCGGCAACGATCCAGCCTGACCTGGCTGCCGGCAACGCGACCGGCTGGGACGTGATCACCCCACCGGCTGGATGGTCGAAGCGGATGGCCGCCTCGGGCTACCTCGAAGAGATCGACCACAGCAAGCTGCCGCACTGGACCGCCAACTGCGCCGACTATGCGAAGGGCCTCTGGTTCGACCCCGACAACAAGTACAGCGTGTGGTGGCAGGGCGGGATCACGGGCATCGGCTACGACCCGAACCTGACCGGCCGCGAGATCACCAAGCTTCGACGACCTGCTCGATCCGGCCTTTGCCGGTCGGGTCGGCGGCTTCAGCGACATGCGCGACATGATGAGCCTGTCGCTCGCTGTCGCTCGGCGTCAACCCGACCACGCGACCGTGGCAGACGTCGACGCAGGCCCAGCAGAAGCTGCTCACCGCTGCCAACGACCGCAACAGTTCCGCGGCTTCTACGGCAACGAGTACTACGACTCGCTGGCCGCCGGCGACCTGGTCGCTCTCGGTCGCCTGGTCAGGCGACATCAGCCAGATGCAGCTCTACGACAACCCGAACGTCAAGTTCGTCATCCCCGCCGGCGGGGCGCTGCGCTGGAACGACAACCTGGCGATCCCCAAGAAGGCGGCGCAGATCGACAACGCGCACAAGCTGATGAACTACTGGTACGACCCGATCCGCGGCGACGATGCTGTCCGAGTACATCGGCTACTTCACGCCGGTGAAGGGCGTCGCGGAGCAGGATCAAGGCCGACGCCGACGCCGCGCCGCAGCGGATCGGGCCCCGACACCGCGACCGCCGACCTATACGACACGCTGGCGCCGATCGTGGTCCCGACCGCGGACCAGCTGGCCGGCACCTTCCCTACAAGCAGCTCGAGCGAGGCCGAGGAGGCGCAGTGGAACGACCTCTTCCTGGCGGTTCCACCGCTGCTTCATGGCCGGCTGACGCGACCGCAGCCGATAGCGCCGCAGATGCCGCCATGCGCCGCCTGACGCCGTACCTGCTCCTGCTGCCGGGAGCGCGCGTGGCTGCTCCTCTTCTTCGCCGTGCCGATGGCGATCATGCTGGTGCAGTCGCTCTCCACGAGGGCACGGTCGAGCACCGGCTATCCACCTGACCTGGAACTTCGGCATCTACCCCGACGTGATCGGCCATACTGGGAGCTGTTCGTGCGCTCGGTCGGCTACGCCTGCGCCACCACCTTGATCACGCTGCCTGATCGGCTACCCGATGGCCTACACCATCGCCTTCCATGGCGGACGGCTGAAGAACGCGCTGCTGCTGATCGTGGTGCTGCCGTTCTTCGTCAGCTTCGTCATCCGGACCCTGAACTGGAAGATGATCCTGTCCGACAACGGCCTGGTCTTCGGCACCCTCAAGGACTTCGGCCTGCTCGATCCTGCGTTCCACTTCCTGGCCACGCCGGCATCGGTGATCTTCGGCCTGACCTACAACTTCCTGCCGTTCATGATCCTGCCGCTCTACGTCGCGATCGAGAAGATCGACCGCGCGCCTGATCGAGGCCGCCACCGACCTCTTCGCCAGCCGCCGGCAGGCCTTCTGGCGCGTCACCTTCCCGCTCTCGCTGCCGGGCGTCGTGGCCGGGCTCGCTGCTCACCTTCATCCCGGCCGTCGGCGACTTCATCAACGCCGCAGATCATCGGCGCCGGCAACCCGGACGTGATCATGATCGGCAACGTCATCCAGTTCAAATACCTGATCCGGAACGACTACCCCGCGGCCGCGGCGCTCGCCTTCGTGCTGGTCGCGGCGGTCATGCTCCTGGTCGGCATCTACGGCCGCGCCGTCGGCACCGAGCGGTTGACCTCCTGATGGCCCGCGCTGGCGCGCTTCCCCTGCTGCCCCGGGCTTCACGGCGCTCGTCGTCGTCTTCCTCTTCGCGCCGATCGCGGTGATGATCGCTTCAGCTTCAACAACCCGCTGCGGCCGCCAGAACATCACCTGGCAGGGCTTCACCTTCGACAACTACCTCACCCTCTGGAGCCGGCCCGATATCACCGACCCGATGGTGACCAGCCTCACCATCGCCGTCGTCTCGACCATCGTGGCGACCATCCTCGGGACGCATGATCGCCCTGGCGCTCACCCGCTACGAGTTCCGCGGGCGGCGGCGCGATGAACCTGCTCATCTTCGTCCCGATGACGGCCCCCGAGGTGATCCTGGGTGCCTCGATGCTCACCCTGTGGATCGCGGTCGGGACCGGGCGCGGTCTCCTGACGATCCTGATCGCCCACATCATGTTCAACATCAGCTTCGTGGTGGTCACGGTCCGCGCGCGCCTGACCGGCCTCAACAAGTCGCTGGAGGAGGCCGGCATGGACCTCTACGCCAACGAGCGGACCACGTTCCGCAAGATCACCCTGCCGATCATCTTCCCCGGCATCCTGGCCGCCGCGCTGCTCGCCTTCGCGCTGTCGATCGACGACTACGTGATCACCTCGTTCAACGCCGGCCACACGCTCACCTTCCCGCTGTGGGTCTTCGGCGTCAGCCGGCTCGGCATCCCGCCCGAGGTGAACGTCCTGGGCACCCTCGTCTTCCTGATCGCGTTCGTCTTCATCGCCATCCAGTACTGGTCCCAGCGGCGTGCCGGCCGCAACCGCCGAGGCGGGGCCGGTCACCATGGTCGGCCGCTAGGTCCCGGACCGATGAGCGAGGAGCCGGGCGTCTGGCACGACCGCCGCGCCGGCGTTCCGCCGGTCTGGGCGCGCTACACCGACCTGGTGGTCGAGCGCGGGATCGGCTCCTGGGTCGAGACGGTCGACGGGCAGCGCTACCTCGACTACACCTCCGGCATCGGCGTGACGAACACGGGGCACGCTCACCCGCGCGTCGCCGCCGCGATCGCCGAGCAGGCGTCGAAGATCATCCACGCCCAGCAGAACATCCTCTATCACAAGCCTGGCCTGGTGCTGCACGAGCGGCTGCCGCGCACCTTCCCCGGCCTGCGCGACGGCGAGTCTGCCGGGCTCTTCCTCTCGAACTCCGGGGCCGAGGCGATCGAGGCGTCGGTCAAGCTCGCCAAGTACGCCACGCGGCGCCCGCGCGATCGTCGCCTTCCGAGGCGGCTTCCACGGCCGCACCCACGGAGCGATGGCGCTCACCAGCTCCGGAGTCAAGTACCGCGGCCACTTCGAGCCGCTCCTCGGGGGAGTGCACTTCGCCCCGTACCCGTACGCGCTGCGCAACCCAACCGGGCGCGACGATGACGCCGCCCTCGCCCACAGCCTGGCGGGGATCGAGGAGCTCTTCGCCACCGTCATCTATCCCGACGACGTTGCCGCCTTCCTGGTGGAGCCGATCCTCGGCGAGGGCGGCTACGTGGTCCCGCCCGACGGCTTCCTCCCCGCCCTGCGCGAGGTCGCCGACCGCCACGGCATCCTGCTCATCGCCGACGAGGTGCAGTCGGGCATGGGGCGCACCGGCCGGATGTGGGCCACCGACTGGTACGACGCCCGCCCCGACATCGTGGTGATGGCCAAGGGGATCGCCTCGGGGATGCCGCTGTCGGGGATCATGGCCCGCCGCGAGCTGCTCGATCGGCTCGGACCCGGCGCCCATGGCGGGACCTACGGGGGCAACGCGGTCGCCTGCGCGGCGGCGGTCGCCACCCTCGACGTGATCGAGTCCGAGGGGCTGCTGGCCAACGCGACGCGCCAGGGCGAGCGGCTGCTGACCGGGATCCGCGAGGCTGACGCAGGGGCACACCTGCGTGGCGGAGGTGCGCGGGCGCGGGCTGATGATCGGGATCGAGTTCGCCCAGGGAGCGGAGCTGGCGCCGCGCCCGGACCTGGCCAAGGGGCTCCTGCACGAGGCGTTCGATCGCAGGCTGCTGCTGCTGACCTGCGGGACCTACGGGCAGGTGGTGCGCGTCATCCCGCCGCTGGTGACCACCGACGACGAGGTCGAGACCGCCATCGGCGTGATCGGAGAGTCGCTGGCCGCGATCGGCGCCTAGGAGGCTGGGCGCTCCGGCTCGATGCGCCGGTACCGTGATCCGAACCAGAGGAGCGGCTCGCCCGTCTCCTCGTACCCCGCGGCCACGATCTCGCCGATGAAGACGGTGTGCGTGCCCACCTCGTGCGACTCGCTCAGGCGACAGTCGAAGTAGGCGATCGCCCCGTCGACGATCGGGGAGCCGGTCTCCGCCTCGTGCCATGGCGCGTCGCAGAACCGCTGGAGCTTGGCGGCGGTCGTGGGGAGGGCGAAGCAGTCCGCGATCGCTCGCTGCCCCGCCGACAGGACGCTCACGGCGAAGGATTGGCTTCCCACCACCGCCACGTGCGTTTCGCTCTGCCGGTTGATGCTCGCCATCAGGAGCGGCGGATCGAGGCTGATCGAGGCGATTGCGTTGGCGGTCATCCCCGCCAGGAGCGGTCCGTGGCGCGCCGCGACCACCGTCACGCCGGTGGCGAAGCGGCCCATCATCGCCCGCAGCGAGCTGCCCCGCGCCTCGGTCACCGGATCAGCGATAGCGCTCGAGGCGCTCGACGATGGCATTGGCGAGCGCCCAGTCCTCGGCGCTCGGCTGCTCTCCGCGGTGCAGGTGGACCAGCGGGACCGTGTTCCACGAGGGTCCGTCGACGCGGGGAATGTGGGTTGCCAGGTCGCCGCGGTCGAGCACCGCCACGATCGTTGCGCCGCGCTCACCGCCGCGCGCCAGGGCACGCTCCATCGAGCTGGCGAACTCCTCCGGCGGGCCGAACTCCTGGCCGATGCGCATCGCGATCAGGCCGGAGGTGGGCGGCATCAGAGCCATCCCAGCACCCCGAAGAGCCAGCTGAAGAAGGTGACGCTGCCGAGCACCGCGAAGCCGACCACGGCGATCACGAGCAGGTACCCGAGGGCGCTGGCCCAGGCCGGCACCGCCGCCTGCGCCCGACCGATCGATCCCTGCGAGAGCCAGACCGCCATCGCGTCGCCGTCGACTCGCAGCTCGACCTGGTCGTCGAGCGGGACGACCACCAATCGCTGCCGCTCCCCCGCCCCGCTCTCCGCGGTGAGCAGCGCCCGTTGCTGCTCGCCCTCGCGAACCAGCAGCGCGTGGTTGCCCGCGGCGTTGGTCAGCGGCTGGGCCTCGAGCCGCCCGCCCATGCCGAGCGGGATCGGTGCAGGCGAACCCTCCATGCGGCGAGGATAGCAGCCGTCAGGCGTCGAGCAGGGCGAGGGTCGGGGCGAGGGCGGCGATCGTCTCGGCGGTGATCGGGTCGAGCACGAGCTGGACGTGGCCGACCCCCTCGGCGGCGAAGGCGCGGAGCGTGGCCGCGACCGTAGCGGGATCGCTCGGGATCGGCGCCATTTCCGGCCGTGCCGAATCCCCCAGCGAGCGCCCCAGGGCCCCGGGGAAGGCGATGAAGAGGGCGACGGTGCGCTCCACCTCGGCTGGATCTCGCCCGGCTGCCCGGCACGCGGCGTCCACCGTCTCGCGCATCGGCCGATAGCCCTCGACCGAGTTGTCGAACCAGGTGAACCACGCGTTCCAGGCCTGCACGTGGGGAAGGGCGATCGAGAGCATCCGCTCCCCGATCGAGCCGACCATCAGCGGTGGCCCCTCGCCGTGGGCGTGGCGCGGTCCACGCGGCAGGAGCTCGCAGTCGTCGAGGTCGTAGTACGTGCCGTGAAAGTCGCAGCGGCCGTCGGCCAGCAGCCTGCGGACGATGGTGAACGCCTCCTCGAAGCGGCTGACCCGATGGTCGAACGGGAAGCCGTACGCCCGGTATTCCGCCTCGTTCCAGCCGGCCCCCAGCCCCAGGATCAGCCGCCCGCCGCTGATCTCGTCGACGGTGGCCGCCTGCTTGGCCAGCAGCGCGGGGTTGTGGAAGCTGGTCGCTGCCACCAGCGGGCCGATCTGGACCCGTTCCGTGGCGGCCGCGAGCGCCGCCAGGGTGGTCCACGCCTCCCAGGGCCCGCGGGCGGGGCGGCCGTCGCCCCGATAGAGGAGGTGGTCGCCGACCCAGATCGAGTCGAGCCCGATCGCCTCGGCCACGCGGGCCATCTCGCGCAGTTGCGGCCAGCGCGCCACCCATTCGACCTCGGGGAGCTGGACCCCCACCCTCACGGGCCGCCCCACGGCGCTACGCGACCCGCTTCCGCTTCTTGTTGACGTAGTCGACCAGGACGTACTCGCCCAGGTGCTCCGGCTCGACGTAGAAGGCGCGGCCGCGGTTGATGCGGCTCATCAGGTCGACGAACTCGGAGAGGTAGCGGGAGCGCTCGAGCATGAAGGTATTGATGACGATCCCCTCGCGCGTGGCGCGACCCACCTCCCGCAGCGTCGATTGCATGGTGCGCATCGTCGGCGGGTAGGCGAACTCGACCTGGCCGTTGGCGATGTGGGCGGTTGGTTCTCCGTCCGTGATCACCACGATCTCCTTGTTGCCGCCGCTGCGCCTTCCGAGCAGCTGGCGCGCGATGATCAGGGCGTGCTGCAGGTTGGTCCCGTACTCGAACTCGTAGGGCGAGAGGGTGGCGATCGCCTCGGGCTTGATCTGGCGGGCGTAGTACGCGAAGCCGACGACGTAGAGCCGGTCGCGGGGGTACTTGGTGTGGATCAGGGTGTGGAGCGCCATCGCCACCCGCTTCGCGGCGGTCGAGCACCCGCGCAGCAGCATCGATCGGCTCATGTCGAGCAGCAGCACCGTGGAGCTGACCGTCGTCTCCTCCGACCGATGCACCTCGAAGTCCTCCGGCGCGATGCTCACCGGGGTGCCGGGCCCGTTTCGCGCCATGGCGTTGAAGAGGGTGCGGTTGAGGTCGACCGCGAACGCGTCCCCGTGCTCGAACTGCTTCGTCTCGTCGACCTGCTCCCCGCCGCTCCCCGCGGATGGGAGTGCGTGGCCGCCGAGTGACTCGCGCCGGAGCCGGCTGAAGATGTCGGTCAGGGCCCGCATCCCGAGCTTGCGCGCGGCACGTGGGGTGAGCTCCAGGCCGCCATCCCCGCGCTCGAGGTAGCCGGCCTCCTCCAGGGCGCGCGTCAGCGCGCGCAGCTGCTCGAGGTCTCCGGTCGCCTCGTCGCCGCCCAGGCCCCGCAGCGCCTCGGCGTCGATCTGCTCGAGCGCGTCGGGGTCGCGGGCGGCGAGCAGCTCCTGCTCCATGGCGTCGAAGCGCTGTTGCCGATCGATGGCGGCCATCGCCTCGGGGAGCCCCAGCGGCTCATCCCCGCTGAAGGGGTATGGCTCGCCGAACGGCTGATCCGGCCGCAGCGCCTGGAGCATCCCGGCCAGACGTGCCATGTCCCAGCGCAGGCGGTCGTCGCGCAGCAGCTCGTCCATCATCTGCTGCAGCTCGGCGCGCATCTCCGGGCTGGCCGATGCCATCAGCGACGCCATCTGGGATGCCCGCTGGTGCAGGTGGTCGATCAGCTGGTCGATCGTCTCGATGCCCGGCGGGAAGTGACTGCCCGTGGCGTGCCATGAAGCCGGCGAAGTCGGAGCGGGTGTCGGCCCCGGATGCGTGCTTCTCCAGGAGGCGGTTGAGGTCGCGCACCATGGCGCGCACCCCGTCGAGGTCCTCCGGGGTGATGCCGGCGACTCCCTCCTTCAGCCCCTGGAAGTAGTTCTCGAGGAGCTGCTTGCGGAGCTCGTCGGTGAGCGCGTTGAAGGCGTCCCGCGCATCGGCGTCCATGAACTCGTAGTCGCGCAGGCCAGCGAGCCGGCCGGCCATGTCGGGCGGCAGCTGGTCGAGCCGCTCCCGACGCTGCTGCGCCGTCCGGCGCAGGATCCGCTCCCCCATCCGCGCCTGGTCCTGGCCCGGGCCCGGCGGCGCGTCGCGGATCTGCTGCTCCACCTCGGCCAGGCGCCGCGCGATCCCGGCCCGCTCCTGCTCGACGATCGCGTCGAGTCGTGCCGCCACGTCGTCGAGCATGCCGTCGAGGTGGGCGCGCTCCAGCTCCTCGGCGCGACGCGCGCGAAGCTGCTCGACGATTCGCCGCAGCCCCGGCACGTCGCCCCCGCGCGTGCCGCGCATCCCGCGCTGCATGAGGCGCTGGAGGGCACGCCGGATGTCGCCCTCGGCCAGGATGTCGTCCGAGAGGGCGTCGAGGACATCGTCCGCGTCGAACGGCGGCAGGCTCTGGCTGCCGTCCCAGCGGGCGTAGCGATAGAGGCTCATCGGCGCTAGCGCGCGTAGCGAATGGCGCCGCCACGGCGCTCCTTGTTCAGGCGGCGGTTGAGGTGCAATCCCTCGAGCACGAACTCCACCCCGCTGGCCACGCCCGCCGGCGACTCCCCGACGTCGAGCCCGGCGACGGCGCGCGACAGCTCCGGGAGCTCGGTCGCGAGCTGCTGGAGCGATTCCGAGGGGACCAGCTCGCCCACCTCGACCTCGGTGCCGGCCTCGAAGCGCTCCACCAGGCCGACCAGCTCGGCGAGCGAGAAGTGGCGGTTGAAGACGTTGACCACCGCCCGCTGGACGAGCTTCTCGATCACCTTCTCCTCGCGCGTCTCGTCGCCGAGGGTCTCGAGCTCGATCTTGCCCGCGGTCGAGGCGACCACGGCGCCCAGGTCGCTGACCCGGGGAGCGGCCACCGGCTCACCGAGCCGCACGGCGCGCTTGAGCGCCGCCGCCACCAGCGTCTCGTGGTTGGCGATCGTGACCCGCACCGACACGCCGGATCGCTGCGACACCTCTGACGAGCGGCGGGCGAGCTGCGACAGCTCGGCCACGACCTCCTTCATGAAGCCGGGCACCTGGACCGGGACCGCCGTCGCCGTCTCGTCGTCGAAGGCCAGCCACTCCGCGTCCATGATCGCGATCTCGGTGTCGGGGTCCTCCGGGTAGTGGGTCCGGATCTGGGCCCCGAACCGGTCCTTGAGCGGCGTGATGATCCGGCCGCGACTCGTGTAGTCCTCGGGGTTGGCCGATGCGACGACGAACAGGTCGAGGTTGAGCCTGACCTTGTAGCCGCGGATCTGGACGTCGCGCTCCTCCATCAGGTTGAGGAGGCCGACCTGGATCCGCTCGGCGAGGTCCGGCAGCTCGTTGAGCGCGAAGATGCCCCGATGCGTCCGCGGCAGGAGGCCGTAGTGGATCGTCAGCTCGTCGGAGAGGTAGCGTCCCTCGGCCACCTTGACCGGGTCGACCTCGCCGACCAGGTCGGCGATCGTGATGTCCGGGGTCGCGAGCTTCTCCCCGTAGCGATCCTCCCGCGCCACCCAGGCGATCGGCGTGGCCTCGCGCTGCTCCGCCACGAGGGCGCGCGCGAAGGGGCTCACCGGGCGCATCGGGTCGTCGTGGAGCTCGGCCCCGGCGATCGCCGGGACCCATTCGTCGAGCAGCCCGACCAGCGACCGCGCGATGCGGCTCTTCGCCTGCCCGCGCTCACCGAGGAGGATGATGTCCTGCCCCGCCAGGATCGCGTTCTCGACCTGGGGGATGACCGTCTGGTCGTAGCCGATGATTCCCGGCAGGAGCGGCTCGCCGCGCCGCAGCCGGCCGACCAGGTTCGCCCGCATCTCCTCCTTGACGCTCCGCGGCCGATAGCCGCCGGCGCGCAGCTCGCCGAGGGTGGCGATGGTCGGGCGTTCGGTCATGCGAAGGCTCCTTCGGGCACGGACGGATAGCTCGCCACGGCGGCCGCCACCGAGGCGGGGTCGCAGATGCCGCGGTCGGCGAGGATCGCCAGGTATTCGGCTCGCTCCGACAGCTCGGATTCCAGCATCTCGGCACCGAGCCCAAGGCTGGCGGCCAGCACAGCGTACGCCTCGGGATCGTGGAGCAGCGCGCGGCGGGAGCGACCGCCATCCCCGGGCAGGATTGGCGGCTCGGGATCGCGCTGCGCACCGGTGAGGCTCGGCGAGCGACCGCCGTCGAGGGCTGCGAGACGGACGGGCGCGAGGCGCCCATCGGCTCCGGCGCGCAGATGCCACGCCTCCTCGACGCGACGGTACATGCCGGCCGGGGTGCGGTACGCCGAGTACTGGAGGTAGACGGTGAGCCCGGCCAGGTCCTCGTCGGTTGCGCCGAGCTGCCCTGTCAGCAGCTCGATCGCCTCGGGGAGGGAGTCGGCGTGCATCGTCGCGCCCATCCCGTAGCCGCGCCGGATGAGCGACAGGGCGCCGCGCGCGTTGCGCCCCCAGACGTAGATCGGGAGGTGGTCGCTCATCTCATTGACGAGCAGGTAACCGCGCTCGGGGGCGATCTCGGCGGTCCACTCGAAGTCGCCACGCCAGCCGCGCAGGAACACGCCCACCGTCCCCGGCGGCAGGAAGTCGACGAGGGCGGAGAGGGTCGTGGTCTTGCCCGCCATCGGCGCCTCGGAGGCGAGCATCACGCTGCGACGCCTGCTGGTCACCGCCCAGAGGGTGGCCATGAGGCGGGCGTCGAGGCTGCCGCTCTGGACGATCTCGACCGCGCTCATCGGTCGCGGGAGGCTCCAGTGGTAACCCCACCAGCCCTCTGGGAAGCGCTCGTACCAGGCCGCTCGGGTGGGGTCGGGCTGGGGCTCCATGGTGGCGGCCACGGTAGCCGCGGCGGACCGCCCGTGCAACCGCGCCGATGGGCCTTCGCGCGGGGGCCCTTGCGGACTGCCGCGTGGGACCCGCATGGGACCTTCGTACTGGCCCAAGGGCCCCTCAGGCCGTGGACCGGACGCACCACTTCGACGGTGCGGTGCGGTTTGGTGCGGTTAGGGGTGGTGGCCAAGACCTGGCGCCTGTAGGTCAATGGGGAGGTGACCCGCGCTGCCCCGGAATCGCGCGCCGCCGAGAGCGACGGCGAGGACTACCAGGCCTTCTCGATTGCCATCGACAAGATGCGCAACCGGGAGCAGGCGGTCGCCCTCATCAACCCCGAGGCGCGGAAGCCAGAGGTCGCCGCCTCCAACGACTGGCTGAGCGCGCGCCTCTCGATCGGGGCCCTGCCGCAGGTGCTCCTCCCACACTGCGACGCCCGCTGCGCCGACGTTCCGCACGACTCGCGGTCCCTGGTGGTGCTCTCCGACCTCGCGCTCGACGCAACCCAGCCGCGCCGCTCCTCGTGGTGGGAATCGTGGAACGAGTCACTCCAGAGCGACCTGCGCGCGGTCCGCGTCTGGTACGCCGGCTCGCCGCTGCTGCCCGATACCCCTCCCGGCCGCCAGCTCCGCGCCGGGACGCGGCTCACCCGGGTCACCAGCACCGACCCGTACTGGGTCCACTACGACACGATGTACCAGGAGACCCTCTTCCGGATCGAGTCGGGCCGGTACGAGGGCGACGCCCTGATCGCCGCGACGTTCGGCCTCTCCCCGCTCCTCCCGGGCCTCGCCGGAACGCTGATCGCGCCGGATCATCCGCCGGTTCGCGACCCCGAGGTGGCGATCCGGCTGCTGGCCGCCGGGTGGGCGTCGGTCGAGCGCGGCCTCCCCTTCGAGGGCTGACCAGCACCCCGATCACTCCCCGGCCGGCGTCGGTATGATGCGGCCGATGGTCGAGACCCAGGCTCCTCCGCCCCGTCCCATGCTCCGCGGCGAGCGCGTCTGGCTGCGCCCCGTCGAGCCGGAGGACATCGTCACCAACTCGGCCACCGCCGGCGACGCGGAGGTCGGCCACTTCCTGGGGGTCAAGTCGCCACAGAGCAAGGCCAGCGCCGAGCGCTTCGCGGCCGAGATCCTCAAGTTCGCGGGCGAGACCGGCTACCCCTACGCGATCTGCCTGCTCGACGGCGACCTGACCATCGGCACCGTCTTCCTGCGCGACGTCGACAAGGTGAATGGCAGCGGGGTGGTCGGCATCTTCCTGGGCGACCGGCGCTACCTCGGCCAGGGCTACGGCACCGACGCCCTCAACGCGCTCGTCGACTTCGGCTTCGGCGAGCTTCGCCTCGAGCGGATCGAGCTCGAGGTCTTCGACTTCAACCTGCGTGCCATTCGCTCGTACGAAAAGGCCGGCTTCACGACCGATGCGACCCTGCGCCATGCCCGGTTCCATCGTGGCGCCCACCACGACGTCCACATCATGTCGATCCTGCGCGACGACTGGCTGGCCCTGCCCCGGAAGCGCAGCTGGGAGCTGACCGCCCCCTAGCCCGCGCGCGGCAGGACGATCGCAAAGGTCGTGCCGCTCGTGTCCGACCGCTCGACCGAGATCCGCCCCTGGTTGGCGGCGAGCAGCTCCCGCGCGATGGTCAGTCCGATCCCGCTTCCGGTCAGCGGCTCTCCAGCCCCACGCGCCTGGTCGGCGCGGTAGAAGCGCTCGAAGACGTGCGGCAGGTCCTCCGGCGCGATGCCCGGGCCGCTGTCGGTCACGCGCACGACCACCTCGCTGCGCTGCGCCTCGACCGTGACCTGCACGCTTGCGCCCTCGGCCGAGTGCTGGGCGGCGTTGCCGATGACGTTGCGCAGCGCCCGCCCGACCTGCGTCGGATCGACCTCCACCCTGAGCGAGGCCGGAGCCTCGTCGACGGCGAGGCCCACGCCACGCTGCCGGAAGAGGGGCTCCATGGCGCTCCGCACCTCGGCGAGCAGATCGGCCAGCGGCTCGCACCTGCGGGCGCCGCTGGAGGACGCCAGACTCGGCGTCGACCAGCTCGCCGAGCTGCACGATGACGCCCGAGAGCGCCCCGGCCGCGGCCCGCGCCCGGTCCAGCTGCTCTCGGTCGGCCGGCACCACCCCGTCGACCATCGCCTGGAGCTGCGACTCCAGGACGGTGGCGGGGGTCGCCAGGTCGTGCGCCATGTCGCTGGCGGCTCGGCGCCGCAGCATCTCCGAGCGCTGAACCCGCTCCGCCATGGCGTTGAAGGCACTCGCCAGCTCGCTCGACTCACGGTCGGGGCCGCCGTGCGCCCGCGCGCTCAGGTCGCCGTGCCCCAGGCGCTGGGCGGCCGCCGCCACGCCCCGGAGCGGACGCGTGAAACGGGCGGCGAGCAGGATCGAGGTGATGACCACGGCCGCGATGGCAAGCACGCCCGCGACCACCAGCGTCAGGTTGAAGATGCGCAGGAAGGCACGGTCAGCCTGCGGCACCGTGATGAGCAGCTTCGCCTGCGATCCCGGGACCGGCTCCTCGACCGTCTGGGTGGCGAGGCCGGCGGGGGTTGTGCCGACGTCGATCACGGTGGCGCCATCGGCACCGATCAGCTGGACGCGGCCGCCCGTCGTCGTCGCGACCCGGCGGAGGACGACCTGCACGCTGAGCCGCACGCGCGGCTTGCTCAGGTCGACGTCCGCGATGGCGCCCGCCACCACGGTGATCCGGTCGCGCTGCGCCGCGCTCAGCTCCTGCTCCAGCGAGTTGCTCACCACCCGGTTGACGGCCAGGCCGGTGACGAGCAGCACGGCGAGCACGGCGGCCGACAGGACGAGTGCGAGCCGGAGGCTGAGCGGCTGGCCGCGAATCTCGTTCATGCGGAATCTCGCGCCGCCACCAGCCGGTAGCCCGTGCTCGGGATGGTCTCGATCAGCCACGGATCGCCCGCATCGTCGCCGAGCTTCCGGCGCAGGTTGGCGACGTGGACGTCGACGACGCGCTCGTAGACCTCGTCCGGCCGGCGTGCCACCGCCTCGAGCAGCTGCTCGCGCGCGACGACGGCTCCGGGGCGGCGGGCGAGCGCCACGAGGAGCGCCGACTCGCCCGGCGTCAGGCGGCCGCTCTGCCCGTCGGCCAGCGTGAAGCGGCGGGAGGTCGGGTCGAGCACCAGCCGCCCCGACTCGAGCGAGATGATCGCCTCGTCGACCGCCTCCGCCGCGGGGCGCGTCCGTCGCAGGATGGCTGCCACGCGCGCGGTCAGCTCGTGCGGGTTGAAGGGCTTGGCCAGGTAGTCATCGGCGCCGAGCCGCAGCCCGGCGATCCGCTCCGCGTCGGATCGCTTGGCGCTCGTGATCAGGATCGGCACGTCGGCGGACTCGCGCAGCGCCTCGAGCACCGCCTCCCCCTGCATACCGGGGAGCATCAGGTCGAGGATCACCAGGTCGGCGCCATCAGCGGCGAAGGCGGAGAGGGCGGCGGCACCATCGTTGACATCGGTCACCATGTAGCCCGCGCGTTCGAGGTAGAGTCGCAGCAGCCCGCGCAGCTGCGGCTCGTCCTCGACGATCAGGATGCGCGCACGATCCATGGGCAGATCGTAGTCGCCGACCGATTCAGAGGATGTCAAGAGAATTCGGGCCGATCTTGACGCCTTCTTGATCGCCCGGGCCGATGCTCTGCCACAACGCGATCGCACCAAGCGACGATCACACGAGGACCATCATCCATGAAGAACCTCAAGACCCTGGGCTTCGCCGGCGCGCTCGTCGCCGCGGCGCTCGTGGGTGGAACCCTGATCAGCTCTGTCCTGGCGGCCCCCTCGGGCTCGTCTGCGCCAAGGACGTCCGCGGCGAACACGACCACCACGACCACCCCGACGACCGCTGACGTGGCGAAGTACTGCGACCTGTGGCAGAAGACCTTCGCGGCGCAGCTCGGCGTCTCGGTCGACAAGCTGGTCCCGGCCGCCAAGGATGCCAGCAAGGCCACCATCGACGCGGCCGTAGCCGCCGGCGACCTGCCGAAGGACGTCGGGGACCGGATGAAGGCCGCGATCGACAAGGCCGATGGGAAGGGCTGCCGCCTCCTGGGCGCCGCGTTCCACCCGCTGGCACGGCACGCGGCCAAGGTCGACTTCAAGGTCGACGTGGTGGGCGCCGCTGCCACCGCCCTCGGCCTGGACAAGGCGACCCTGATCAAGGACGTGCGCAATGGCGACTCGCTGAAGACGATCGCCGGCAACCAGGGCAAGGACTACGCCGTGGTCAGCAAGGCGATCCACGACGCGGCCAAGACCGACCTTGATGCGCTCGTCACCGCCGGCAAGCTGGCACAGGCGCGTGAAGACTCGATCCTGACCAACCTCGACACCTGGCTCGCCGCCGGTGGGACCTTCCCACACGGTGGCTGGGGCCACCCGTTCAAGGCCCCGGCTTCGACCAGCACGACGCCGGCCAGCTGACCCCCTCCTCCGAGAGGCCGTCCCGCATCGCGCGGGGCGGCCTCTTCGCATCTCCGGCGGCGTCGACTCGGGTAGGCTGTCGCCGTGACGAAGATCGGGTACGCGGCGATGCTCGAGCAGTTTCACCCGACCGAGCTGCTGGGCTGGTGCGAGCAGGCCGAGGCGGCCGGATTCTCGGCCGGCTTCATGGTCAGCGAGCACTTCCACCCCTGGACGCCACAGCAGGGCAACGCCGCCTTCGCGTGGAGCTTCATGGGCGCGCTCGGAGCAGCGGACCACCCTTCCGTTTGGCGTCGGCGTCGCCTGTCCCGGGGTTCCGGTACCACCCCGCCGTGATCGCCCACGCGGCCGCGACGCTCGGGGCGATGTACCCCGGTCGCTTCTGGCTCGGGCTCGGGGCGGGCGAGGCGCTCAACGAGCACGTGATCGGCGGTGAGTGGCCCGAAGTGGGCGTGCGCAGCGCCATGCTGTTCGAGGCGATCGAGCTGATCACCAAGCTCTTCAGCGGCGAGGTGGTCAAGCACGACGGTGAGTACTTCACCCTCGAATCGGCCAAGCTGTACACCCGACCCGAGAAGCCGGTCCCGATCTACGTCGCCACTGCGGGCCCCTACAACGCGAAGAGGACCGGGCGGCACGCCGACGGGATGATCACGGTTGGCGCGGCCGACGAGAAGATCGCGACCCTCTGGGAGAAATTCGCGGAAGGCGCCGTCGACGAGGGGAAGGACCCATCGATCATGCCCAAGCTGCTCCAGATCCACGTCTCGTGGGCCGAGACGCACGCCGAGGCCGAGGCGAGCGCGGTCCGGGAGTGGCCGAACGGCGGGATGGCGTTCCCCAAGCAGGACATCCGCAACCCGGAGGACTTCGCCAACATCGCGAAGCTCGTGCGCCCGGAGCACTTCACCAACCGCGTGCTGATCTCGGCCGACCTCGACGAGCATGCGGCCCACATCCAGAAGTTCATCGACATGGGCTTCGACGAGGTCCATCTCCACAACGTCGGCCGCAACCAGGCCGAGTTCATCGCCGCCTTCGGCGACAAGGTCCTCCCGCAGTTGAGGCTTGCCTGATGTCCGAACCGATTGCCCTGGCCCTGCCCGATGGTCGGCGCCTGGACCTGTACCTCGCCGGCGAGGGGATGCCCCTCGTCTTCCACCATGGTTCGCCCTTCTCCGGCATCGACTTCCCGCCGCTCATCGCCGCTGCTCGCGGAGCGCGGGATGCGCTTCGTCGGCTACAACCGCGCCGGCTACGGGTCGTCCACGCGGCAGCCCGGGCGTTCCGTGGCGGACATCGCCGAGGACGTGCGGGCGATCCTCGATCACCTCGGCGCCGACGAGGCCTACACCTACGGCTGGTCGGGCGGCGGACCGCATGCCCTCGCCACCGGCGCGCTGCTGCCCGATCGGATCCGTGGCGTGGCGACCATTGGCGGCGTGGCGCCCTGGCCGGCCGAGGGGATCGACTGGTTCGAGGGGATGGGGCCCGAGAACATCGAGGAGTTCCATGCCACCCTCGCCGACCCGGAGAACAGCGTCCGCTCGGCGGAGCGGGACTGGCCGAAGTGGCGAGCGGTCACTGGGGCGGAGGTCGCCGACATGTACGGCGGCCTGGTCGATCACGTGGACCAGGGCGCGCTGACCGGGGAATTCGCGGAGTACGTCGCCGCCGCGACGCGGGAAGGGCTGCGCGAGAGCTACTGGGGCTGGGTCGACGACGACTACGCGTTCGTCAAGTCGTGGGGCTTCGACCTGGCGTCCCTGCGCGTGCCGGTCCACATCTGGCAGGGCGGCCACGACAAGATGGTGCCGTTCGGTCACGGGCAGTGGCTCGCCGCGCACATCCCGAGCGCGCGTCCCCACCTGCTCCCCGAGGAGGGGCACCTCAGCCTGGCCGTCACCCAGCTGCCGCAGATCCTCGACGCGCTGATCGCCGGCTGACCCGGCGGGGTCGGGGGCCTATTCCACGGCCTCCCAGACCGAGGCGATCCCCTGGCCGACGCCGATGCACATCGTGGCCAGGCCGTGCCGCGCGCCGCGGCGCCGCATCTCGTGGAGGAGGGTCGCCACCAGGCGCGCTCCCGAGGCGCCGAGCGGGTGACCGATTGCGATCGCGCCGCCGTTGACGTTGGTCTTCTCCGGGTCCAGGCCCAGCTCGCGCATGACCGGCAGCGCCTGCGCGGCGAACGCTTCATTCAGCTCCACCAGGTCCATGTCGCCGACCGCCAGGCCGGCGCGCTCCAGCGCCTTGCGCGAGGCGGGGATCGGCCCGAGGCCCATGGTGGCGGGGTCGACGCCGGCGACCGCCGAGGAGAGCATCCGGGCGATCGGACGCAGACCCAGCTCGCGGGCACGAGCCGCGGAGGTGACGAGCAGAGCGCCGGCGCCGTCGTTGATGCCGCTGCTGTTTCCCGCCGTCACCGAGCCGGAGGCATCGCGCTTGAAGGCGGGCTTCAGGGCGGCAAGCTGCTCGAGGGTCGTGTCCGGGCGTGGATGCTCATCGCGTTCGAAGGCGGTGGTGGTGCCCTTGGGGGCCGGCACGTCGATCGGGATCACCTCGTCGGCGAAGCGGCCGCCCGCCTGGGCGGCTGCCCAGCGCTGGTGCGAGGCGAGGGCGAATCGGTCCTGGTCCTCGCGCGTCACGCCGCACTGCTCGACGACGTTCTCGGCCGTCTCGCCCATCGAGTAGGGGTAGTAGGCATCGGCGAGGCGCGGGTTCGTGAAGCGCCAGCCGAGGGTCGTGTCGTACAGGGTCTGCTCGCCGCGCGGGAAGGCGGCCGACGCCTTGGCCACGACGAAGGGCGCGCGGGTCATCGACTCGACGCCGCCCGCCACGAACAGGTCGCCGTCACCCGCGATCACGGCGTGCGCCGCGGAGATCACGGCCTGCATGCTCGAGCCGCAGAGCCGATTGACGGTCTGGCCCGCGACGCTGACCGGCATCCCGGCCAGCAGCGCGGCCATGCGGCCGACGTTGCGGTTGTCCTCGCCCGCCTGGTTGGCGGCGCCCAGGATCACGTCGTCGACCGCGCCCGGGTCGACACCGGTGCGGGCGAGGAGAGCACGGATGACGTGCGCCGCCAGGTCATCGGGGCGGACCGCAGCGAGCGCACCCCGCGTAGCGGCCGAACGGCGTGCGCAGCCCGTCCACGACGACGGGGGTGTGGGCCGGATCGGTCTCGCGCATCGCGAAGGATGCTAGCACCGGGGTACGATCGGGCAACGTGACCATCCAGGCGCCCCAGCCGATCCCGACCCCCGGCCTTCGCCGCTCGTGGTGGCTGCGCGAGGCGCTCGCCGCCGAGCAGCCGGCGCTCCTCGCTCCCTCGCTGTTCGGAGACGTCGAGGCCGACGTGGCGATCGTCGGCGGCGGGTACACGGGCATGTGGACCGCCTACTTCCTGACCGAGGCGGCGCCGGGGATGCGGATCGTCCTGCTTGAGGCCGATATCTGTGGCGGCGGCCCGTCGGGGCGCAACGGCGGCTTCCTCCACGGCTGGTGGGAGAACCTCCCCTACCTCGTCGAGCGCTACGGCCAGCGCCACGGCCTCGAGATCGCGCGGGCCTCGGACGAGGTGGTGAGCGGGATTGGCGCGTGGTGCGAGCGGCACGACGTGGACGCCTGGTTCACCCCGCGCGGCTACCTCCGCGTCAACGCCTTCCCCGGGCTCCCCAACGATTGGCAGGGCACCGTCGCGGAGGTGGATCGGCTCGGCGGGATCGGACAGCTGGCGCACGTCGACCAGGTCCGCGTGCAGGCCATCTGCGCCTCGCCCGCCTTCGCCGAGGGGCTGATGATGCCGAGCGCCGCGACCGTGCAGCCGGCGCTCCTGGCGCGCGGCCTGCGCCGCGTCCTGCTCGAGCGGGGCGTGGAGATCCACGAGGGAACGGCGGTTGCGCAGCTCGAGCGCGGGAGCCGCATGCGGCTCCGCACCGCGCGCGGCAGCGTCAGCGCGGAGCGGGTGGTCTTGGCCGCGAACGCCTGGGCGGCCGGCTGGCCCGGCTTCCGGACGCGGATGCTGGCGTGGGGCAGCTACATCGTCCTGACCGAGCCGATCCCCGACCGCCTGGCCGCCCTCGGCTGGACCGGAGGCGAGGCGATCGCCGACTCTCGCTTCACGATCAGCTACTTCCGCACCACGCGCGATGGCCGGATCGCCTTCGGGGCCGGGGTGGGGGCGGCCGGCTTCGACGGCCGCATCGGTTCCGTCTTCACGCACAGCCGTGAGGCAATCGGCCATGTCGTCGCCAACTTCCGCCACCTCTTCCCGATGCTCGCCGACGTGCGGCTCGACGACGCCTGGGGCGGCCCGATCGACATCACCGCGGACCGCTTCCCCGAGCTCGGCTCGGCGCACGGCGGCCGGGTCCTCTATGCGCACGGCTTCGCGGGAAACGGCGTCGGGCCTGCGAGGCTGGCGGGACGGATCCTCGCCGCGCGGATCTCCGGCAGCGGCGACCCGGTCGGCGACCTCCCGCTCTTCGGCCACCGGCAGCGCTTCCTGCCTCCCGAGCCGTTCCGCTACCTCGGCGCGCGTGCGATCCGCAGGGCGCTGATCCGGCAGGACGACGCCCTCGATGCCGGCCGCCGACCGGGACTCATGACGCGCCTCGTCGCGAGCGTGCCGGGCCTCCTCGGCTACCGGTTCCGGCACTAGCGAATTCGGTTGACCGGGCGGAGCGTCCTAGCTGGCGCGGCGCGCCGGGTGCGTGGCGGTGACCGCCGCCAGCAGCCGGCTCGAGGCGATCGCGATCTCCTCGACGGCGGCGTTGAAGGCGTCTTCGTTGGCCGGTGACGGGCGCCGGTAGCCGCTCACCTTGCGGACGTACTGGAGGGCTGCCGCGCGCACCTCGTCATCGGGCGCCGCGTGGTCGAGGGTGCGGAGGGTGTGGATGCTTCGACACATGCGGCAGAGTCTAGCGGGGTGGCGCCGATGACCTACGGAGCCGACGAGTGGGCGCAATCCACCCAGATCACCTGGTCCCAGCTCGTGCCCTCGACGGTGACGTGGACGGTGGCGGCGAAGCTGCGCGACGTCGACGAAGGTCGGTGGGAGGCAGGCAGGCCGATCGCCTCCATCGTGCCACGCCCCATCCACGGCGAGCCATGGGAGACTCAGGGGAACGGCATAGCCTGTCCCATTGACCGTCGCCCCGATCTGAGCCTCGGCGGAGTAGGCGGTCCCCGTGTGATAGCTGACGCCGTGCACGATCGACGAGACGCCGAATCCCACGCCCGCGGCGGCGAGCAGGGCGACGAGCACGATCGGCTGCACGAGGCTGGAGCGGAGCTGCTGGATCATCGGTTCCCCTCCTGTGGATGACAGTCCTGGTCGATGGGAGGATGGGCGCCGGCCTCCGCCCTGGCAAGCGTTCGAGCGCGCGACTAGGCCTCGGGCAGCAGCTCCTCGAGCGAGTCGATGACGCGATCCGCGGCGGAGACATCGGTCTCGGCGTACTGCGGCACGGCGATGCAGGTGAGCCCCGCCGCCTTGGCAGCCGCCACCCCCGAGGCCGAGTCCTCCAGGGCGAGGGCATCGGCGGGCGCGACGCCGAGCCGCTCGCAGGCGAGGAGATAGAGGTCGGGAGCCGGCTTGGCATGGGCCACGTCGTCGGCGGTCACGATCGCCTCGAAGCGATCGAGCATGCCGGTGGTGCGGAGCGCCGCGTCGACGAGGCGGCGCGGTGAGTTCGAGGCGAGGCCGAGCGGCACGCGCCCGCGCAGCCGGGCCACGAGCTCCATCGCCCCTGGGCGGCCCGCCGACGTCGCGCAGCAGCGCGGCGTGCATCATCTCGATCATCTCCTCGACGAGCTCAGCGCCGCGCTCCGGCGGTCCCCCGAGCCGCTCGGCGAAGAACTCGGCGGTGTGCTCGAACGAGGTGCCGATCACCCGCATCTTGTCCTCGTGGCTGAAGACGGCGCCGTGCGCGGCGAAGAGATCCTCCTCGGCGCGCTGCCAGAGCACCTCGGTGTCGAGCAGCAGGCCGTCCATGTCGAAGATGACGGCCCGATACCGGTGCCGCAGCGGCTCGCTCACCCCTGGGCGGAGAAGAACGACGCGTTCCGCTCGGCCAGTGAGCGGAGGAGCGGCGTGACCCGATACCGGCCGTCGGGCACCGCCGCGTGCAGCCCCTCGAGGGTCCGAACCACGCGCACGAGCCCAATCCGCTCGCCCCACTCCAGCGGCCCGGACGGGTAGTTCGCGCCGAGGCGCATGGCGGTGTCGACCGCCTCGGGCGCGGCCACCCCCTCGCCGATTGCCGAGGCCGCCTCGTTGACGACGGTGGCGAGGATCCGGCCCGCGATCAGCTCCTCGGTCAGGCGATCCGGCGCCGGGCCTGCCGGCCGCCGCGCGAGGGGGCTCCACGGTGCACCGCGGGTGCCGTCGGCGGCGTAATCGTAGAAGCCACCGCCGCTCTTGCGGCCCAGGCGGCCCGCGTCGACGAGCATCCGCTGCACCGGATGCGGGCGATAGCGCGGATCGAAGAAGAAGGCCTCGTGGATGGCCTGGCTCACGGCGAGGTTGACATCGGCGCCGATCGTGTCGACCAGCTCGAATGGACCCATCCGGAAGCCGACTGCGCGCGTCGCCGCGTCGACCTCCTCAATGCTCGCCGCGCCGTCGCCCAGGATCCGCATCGCCTCGAGGTAGAAGGGGCGCGCCACCCGGTTGACGATGAAGCCGGGCGTGTCGGCGGCGAGGACGGGAGTCTTGCCCAGCCGTCGCGCGGCGAAGATGGTCGCGTCGGCCACGGCGGGGGCGGTGCGGGGGCCGGCCACGACCTCGACGAGCGCCATCAGCGGGACGGGGTTGAAGAAGTGCATGCCGACCACTCGCTCGGGGTGGTGGGTGGCCGCCGCGATGCGCGCGATCGAGAGGCTGCTCGTGTTGGTGGCCAGGATGGTCGTCGCGGGGGCCAGCTCGTCGAGCCGCCCGAAGAGCTCGCGCTTCAGCTCCAGGTCCTCGGGGATCGCCTCGATCAGCAGGTCGACTCCGGCGAGCTCCTCGAGCGAGTCGGCCCCGGCAATGCGAGCGAGGACATCGGTGGCATTGGCCTCCTCGAGCGTCCCCTTCTCGACCTTGCGATGCAGGAAGCCGGCGATCCGCTCGCGCGCACCCTCGTACGCCCCGGGGATGGGGTCGTGGAGGATCGCCCGGATCCCCGCCTCGGCGACCACCTGGGCGATCCCCGCCCCCATCGTTCCGGCACCCAGGATCCCGATCCGCTCGAAGGAGCCGAGGACCGCCACGTCAGCGTCCAACGAAGCGCGGCTCCCGCTTCTCGCCGAAGGCCGCAACTCCTTCCGCGTGGTCCTCGGTGCGGCCGGCAAGCTCCTGGAGCGCGGCCTCCATGGCGAGGCTCTCCGCGGCGAGCGCGTCCTCGGCGTGGTTGATGGCGCGCTTGGCGAGCCCGATCGCCCGCGTCGGTGCCGCCGCCAGCTTCGCCGCGGCGGCGTGCGCGGTGGCGGCGAGCTGGTCCGGCGGTGCAAGCTCCGCGACGAGCCCCGCCGCGTGCGCTTCGGCGGCCGAGAGCGGCTCGCCGCTGAAGATCAGGCGCGCGGCGCGATGGCGTCCCAGAGCTCGCACGAGGGTCCGCGTCGAGCCGGAATCCGGCACCGAGCCCAATCCGCACGAAGGCCTGGATGAAGCGGGCGTCGTCGGCGGCATAGACCAGGTCGCAGGCGAGCGCCAGCGAGACGCCGGCGCCGGCGGCCACGCCGTTCACTGCGGCGATCACCGGCTTGGGCAGATCCCGGATGGCGGTGATGAGCGGGTTGTACTCATCGGTCAGGACGCGGCGGAAGTCCCGCTCGCCGCTCCCCCCGCGCAGGTCGGCGCCGCTGCAGAAGCCGCGCCCCGCGCCGGTGATGACCACCGCCCGGACCGCTTCGTCCCGCGCGGCCGCCTTGAGCGCGGCGAGCAGCTCGCCGCGCATCTGCGCGTTCAGGGAGTTGAGCGACTCCGGGCGGTTGAGGGTGATGGTCGCGACCGCATCGGCCAGATCGACCCGAATCGCCTGGTACGTCGGCTCGCCCACGTGGCCCATTCTACCGGCGGTGGCACCGCCGCCCGTCAGTCGGAGGCGGCCGGGTGACGACGACGGAAGGCCCGCCGTCAAGATCGGCACCATGACGGAATGGCTGGAGAAGTCGTCCTCGCCCGTCATGGCGATGTTCCTGTTCCAGTTCCACGAAGACCACCTGCGCCGTACGCCGGACCGAGCGCCGGCTGGTACCCTGCCCGGAGATGAAGGAGGCGACCACACCATGACCAGATCCGATTTCGAGCATTGGCTGGAGCGCTATCGGGCCGCCTGGAAGTCCGACGACGCCGCTCATATCGGACCCCTCTTCACCGAGGACGCGAGCTACACCAGCTACCGTTCCGCGAGCCGAAGCGTGGACGAGACGCGATCGTCGCGTGGTGGATATCGAATGGCGATTCCCAGAACGACTGGCGATTCGATCTGGAGCGTGTCGTCGTCGACGGGGAGGTCGGTGTGGTCCAGGGCCTCACCACCTACCCGCGGCCGAAGGGAGACGAGCCCGACGCGGTCTTCTCCAACATCTGGGTGATCCACTTCGCGCAGGACGGCCGGCCAGCTCATTCGCCGAGTGGTGGGTGCAGCGCCCCGATCCCGGCCTAGCGCCCCTTGAAGTCCGGTTCGCGCTTCTCGAGGAAGGCGGCCATCCCCTCCTTCTGGTCGTCGGAGGCGAAGAGCAGGTAGAAGAGACGCCGCTCATGGGCGAGCGCATCGGTCAGGCTCATCTCGTAGGCGGCGTTGACCGCCTCCTTGGCCACGCGCAGGGCGATCGGCGACTTCGTGGCGATCTTGGCCGCCAAGGCCAGCGCGTCCTCCACCAGCAGCTCATTCGGCACCACGCGCGCCACCAGGCCGAGTCGGTGCGCTTCGCGCGCGTCGATCGGCTCACCGGTCAGGACCATCTCCATGGCCGCGCTCTTGCCGATCGCCCGCGTCAACCGCTGGGTCCCGCCGGCGCCCGGGATCACGCCAAGGTTGATCTCCGGCTGCCCGAAGCGCGCGCTCTCCGCGGCGACGATCAGGTCGAGCGCCATCGCCAGCTCGCAGCCACCTCCCAGGCACCAGCCGGCGACCGCCGCAATCACCGGCTTGGAGATGCGCCGCACGCGGTCCCACTGCGCGATCCGGTTGCCGCGCAGCATGTCGATGGGCGAGGCGCTCGCCATCTCCCCGATATCGGCGCCGGCGGCGAAGGCCCGCTCGTTGCCGGTCACCACCATGACCCGGATCGCGTCGTCGCGGTCGAGCGCCTCGAGCGCGGCGCACAGCTGATCCATCACCTCGCCGTTGAGCGCGTTGAGCTGCTTGGGGCGGTTGAAGCGGAGCGAGCGCGACGCGGCGCTCCTCGTCGCGCTCGACCAGGACGTAGCCCTCGTCGCTCACGGGATCGCCTCGAACACGTCGGGCAGCTGGGCGGCGCAGCCGCTGCAGTACTTCGCGGAGGCCGGGAGCCCGGTCTCACCGCACGAGGGGCAGACGCGTCCATCGCCCGCCTGGGCCCGGCGCAGCGCGTCGAACCTCGGCGCGCGCTTCTCGTGGAAGGCGGCCACCGCCTCCTGGGTCTCGTCGGAGGTCGAGTGGATCGCCAGCCAGTCGCGCGCGTGGGTCACCGTCTGCGACCAGGCCAGGTCCCGCCACCAGTTGAGCTGCGTCTTCGTGTAGCGCAGCGCCTCCGGAAGCTTGGCGCGCAGGCTCGCGGCGAGCCCCGCGACGGTGGCATCCAGGTCGCCGCGCGGGACGACGCGGTTGACCAGGCCCCAATCGAGCGCCTGCGCGGGGCTGATCGGCTCGCACAGCAGCAGGATCTCGCGCGCCCGCCGGTCGCCGACCAGGATCGGCAGCCACTGGGTCGCGCCGCCGGCAGGCACCGAGCCGTGCTCCGGCCCGACGTGGCGGATGTAGGCGTCGTCGGCCATGACCGACAGGTCGCACGCCATCTGCAGCTCGTTGCCGCCGCCCACGCAGGCCCCGTTGATGCGGGCGATCGTCGGCTTGCCGATGTTCCGCAGCCGATCGTGCATCTCGATGAAGGCGCCCATCCAGCGCCAGTACTGGCCGCTGGTCGACCCCATCGCCGCCTGCTCGTCCAGGTCGGCGCCGCGTGCAGAAGGCCCGCTCCCCGGCCCCCGTCACGACCACGACCGCCACCGCGTCGTCCCACGACGCGTCCTCGAAGGCACGCCCCAGCTCGCGCAGCGTCAGGAAGTCGAAGGCGTTGAGCACCTCTGGCCGGTCGATCGTGACGGTCGCCACGCCGGTCGCGACGTCCTTGGCGTAGCGGACGCGCTCGAAGCCGAGCGAGCCCGGATCGACGGGCGATCGGAGCGCTCGGCTCAGGCATCGGTGGCCACCGACGTCGTCCGCGATGAAGAGGGAGACCCCGGCCCCCGCGAAGCTGCGCAGGTCGCGGCCGCTCTCGCGACCGGCATCGGAGGCGAGCGCCGCGTCGAGGTCCGCACGCGAGTCGAAGCTCATCTCGGCCAGCAGGTGAAACGGCGCAGGCCGGCCGCCGACGCCATCGGGGCGCGTCAGGTGCAGGGAGCGCAGGTTCGGGTAGCGGCGGACGATGGGGGCGTGGACGTCCCGGTAGTGGGCGTCGAAGGCGGCGGGATCATCGGGCGGGCTGAAGAGGGCGATCAGGCGTGCCACGGCCCGCGATCAGTGCTTGAAGAAGTCGGCGTTGATCTGGATGAAGTTGTTCCACTTCTCGGGGAGCGCGTCCTCGGCGAAGATCGCCGTCACGGGGCACTCGGGCTCGCAGGCACCGCAGTCGATGCACTCGTCGGGGTCGATGTAGTAGAGCGGCGCCTCGTCGGTGGTGTGGATGCAGTCGACCGGACAGACGTCGACGCAGGCGGAATCCTTGACGCCGATGCAGGGCTCAGCAATCACGTAGGTCATGGTCGCCCGATGGTACACCGATGGCCCGCGCACGCGCGTGCGTGACCTGTCGCACTCCCGTCAGCTGCCCAGCAGCTCGGCGGCGGAGCCCTCGGCGCGCAGGTGCGCGTAGCCGGGCTTCACCTGCTCGTTGATGATGCGCAGCCGCGCGTCGAACGGGATGAAGGCGCTCTTCATCGCATTCAGAGTGAGCCACTCCATGTCGTCGAGCGTCCAGCCGAAGGCGGCCACCATGTTGGCGAACTCCTCCGACAGGGTGATCGCGCTGATGAGACGGTTGTCCGCGTTGAGCGTCACCCGGAATCGAAGGCGGCGGAGCAGCTCGATCGGATGCGACGCGAGGTCGGGCACGATGCCGATATCGACGTTGGAGGTGGGGCACATCTCGAGCGGCACGCGCCGGTCCCGGACGTAGGCCGCCAGCCGTCCGAGCACGACGCGTCCATCCTCGCGAGTCGTGATGTCGTCCACGATCCGCACCCCGTGCCCGAGGCGCTCGGCGCCGCACTCCTGGAGCGCCTCGTGGATCGACGGCAGGCCGAACCCCTCGCCGGCGTGAATCGTGCAGTGGAAGTTCTCCCGGGCGATGACGCGGAACGCGTCGAGGTGTCGCGTCGGCGGGTAGCCTGCCTCGGGGCCGGCGATGTCGAACCCGACCACCCCCTCGTCGCGGTGGCGCACGGCGAGCTCCGCGATCTCGGTCGAGCGCGCCGCCTGCCGCATGGCGGTGAGGAGCAGCCCCACCGTGATCCCGCTCCCGGCCGCGCCGCGCCGCGCCCCGGCGAGGGCGGCCTCGACCACCTCGTCGAGGGTCAGGCCCCGCTGGAGGTGCTGCTCCGGCGCAAAGCGGACCTCCGCGTACACGATCCCGTCGGAGGCCAGGTCCGCGGCCGACTCGGCGGCGACGCGCTCGATCGCGTCGCGGGTCTGCATCACGCCGATCGTGTGGACGAACCCCTCGAGTACCCGCTCCAGGCTCCGCTCAGGATCGCCGGGCGCCGGCTTGAACCAGTGCGACAGGGTGGCCGGATCGGTCGTTGGCAGCCCCGCGTAGCCGCCCTCCGCCGCCAGCTCGACCAGCGTCGTCGGACGGAGGCCGCCGTCGAGGTGCTCATGCAGCACGGCCTTTGGGGCGCGCCGGATCGTGGCCAGGTCGAGGGGTGGGCGAACGAGGGGCGTCATCGTTGGCGGGCAGCCTATCCCCCCGTTCGCGCGGCCACAAGGGCAAAGCCGCTACCCTTGCCGCCATGCCCGAGCGCCCGCCGCTGATCGTCGCCGCCGCCACGCCGCTGACCGAGGGCGGCGCCGCGCTGGACGAGGCGGCGATCTGGCCGATGGTCCGCTTCCTGGTCGAGCAGGGCGCCGACGGCGTCTTCGCCTGCGGCACCACCGGCGAGGGGATCCTCCTCTCGATCGAGGAGCGGGAGCGAGCGGCGGTGGTCTTCCGGGCCGCCCTGCGGGGGCGGCTGATCGTCCACTGCGGAGCGCAGACGACGGCCGAGACGAGCCGGCTCGCTGCCCACGCGGCGGAGATCGGCGCCGACGCGGTGGCGGTGATCCCGCCACCCTACTTCCCGCTCGAGGCGATCGACCTGACCGAGCACTTCGTCGCGGCGGCGGCCGCGTGCGCGCCGCTCCCCTTCTACATCTACGCCTTCGCCGCCCGCAGCGGGTACCCGGTGCCGATCGACGTCGTGGAGCGGGTCCGCGCCCGCGCGCCGAACCTCGCCGGCCTGAAGGTGAGCGAGTCGCCCTTCGACAAGGTGGAGCCGTACCTGGGGCTCGGGCTCCCGGTCTTCATTGGCTCGGAACCGCTCATCCCGCGGGCCATGGCGCGCGGCGCGCTCGGCGCCGTCTCCGGCCTCGCGGCGGCCTTTCCCGAGGTGGTGCGCGCAGCGCTCGACGCCCCCGACGCGGCCGCCGAGGAACAGCTGCGTTCCCTCCGCGCGGCGATGGAGGCGCAGCCCTTCATCGCGTCGGTCAAGCACGTGCTGCGGCGGCGCGGCGTCCCGATCGGCCCCGACCTGCGCGCTCCGATGCGCAGCCTGACCGCTGCCGAGGAGGCAGCCCTGGACGCCTCCCTCGCCGCCCTCGAACCGGCCCTGGCGCTCGCCTAGCCGGACTCGGCGACGTCGCCCAGGCCGGGGGCGCCGCTCGGCCCGATGCCGGTCTGTCGATGCAGCGGAGCGGTGGCCGCGTCGTTCATCTCGAAGCGGCTCGGCGGGGCCTTGGCGGCGAGCCGCGCGATCTCCTCGGCGGTGAGCGCGTATCCATAGCTGATCGCCGCCACGTTCTCGTCCTGGTAGCGGCGCGGCAGCGAGTCGCGGATCGCCGCCTCGTCGAAGTCGATCTCCGCCAGGCGGAGGATCCGTCCCAGCGCGATCATGTTGCCGAAGAGCTCCCTGCCGAAATGCTCCGAGCCGAGCGACGCAAACGGGATCTGCTCGTCGCCGGCGCCGCCGAGGCCCAGGTCGGTGACCACCTTGCGGCCGTGGATGCGCAGGTGCCCCTTGTCGGCGAGCTTCAGCATGATGTCGGCCTCCTCGACCACCGGGTTGGCGATCGGGTGGTCGTCGAAGATGACGAAGGCGTCGGACATGCTGCCGCGCACGCTCGAGTCGTAGTCGAAGAGGACGGTCACGTGCTTGCCCATGCGGGCCAGGAGCGCGCCGAGCACGCCCGCGATGACCCGGACCCCCTGTCCGCCGACGCCGTCGAGCGCGATCCGCGTCGTCACCCGGCGTCATCGGGGTCGATCCCCGCCTCCCGGAGGGCGTCGGCCAGGCTCAGCTCCCCCTTGGCCACGCGCAGCTTCACCTCCGACGGCAGGAGCTGCATCCGGGCCAGCTTGCGCTGCGCCTCGGCGCGCTTCGCCTCCTTCGGATCAGTCGGGCGTTCCTCCGCGGCGGCCTCTGCCTCCTGGGCGTCGAGCTGGGTCGGCTGGTCCTGCGTGTGCGGGTCCTGGCCAGTGGCGCTGATCTCGACCTCACCGGGCGCCACCGGAGCCCCGGCCGGCGCGCTGGCTCCCGTGCGAAGCCACTCCGGGAGGCCGATCCCCGCGGCGCTCAACGCCTCGACCAGCGTGAGTTCGTTCTGCGCCACTCGCAGCTTGACCTCCGGGGCCAGCTGGGCCATGAGGGCCGCCCGCTCCTGCGACTCGGCTCGCCGTCGTGCCTTCTCGTCGCCCGTGGCGATCGGTCCGGGTCCGGTCGCGCCCGCCGCGCCCGGCGACTCCGTGGCAGAGGCCATGGGTCCCGACGGCTGGGTTGGAAGTGCCTCCGGTCGTGGCGGCGTGCTGGTCGTGCCCGACCCGTTGCCATTCGCGCTCGCGGTGCCATCGGTCGCCGGATAGAGAATGCCGATCTCGAAAGGATTGAGGCGAACGGCGTCCTTGGCCGCGCGCTTGTAGGTCTTCCGGTAGAAGTTGAGCATGTCGTTGGCGCTGGCGAAGCCGATGCGCCGCCCGTTGTTCTCGATGCACTGGCTGGTGATGTCGACGAAGCTGAAGCCGGGGTGCTCGATCGCCTCGCGGATCACGTTGCGCATGTGGATCTGGTGATAGACGGTGGTCTTGGCGTAGAGGGCGTGCGGCGAGCTGCGCACCAGTCCCTGGAGGTTGATCGGCGTATTCGGGTTGCCGGCCGGCGACGAGAGCGTCTTGGTCCCGGTCGGCGTGGTCGGCCCGGTCTGACCGCCGGTCAGGCCGTAGATCTCGTTGTTGTTGCAGAGCACGGTCAGCGGCGCGTTGCGTCGGATGGCGTGGATCAGGTGGTTGCCGCCGATGCTCGCCGTGTCCCCGTCGCCGGAGACGACCACGACGTGCATCTCGGGGCGGACCTGCTTGATCGCCTCGGCGACCGGAAGGGTCCGGCCGTGGAGCGTGTACACGCTCTCGTGCTTGAGGTAGCTGCCCATGCGCCCGGTGCAGCCGATCCCGGTGACGATGATGGTGTTCGTCTCGTCCATTCCCATCTCGTCGAGCACCATGGCCAGCTGGATCATGATCGTGCCGATCCCGCAGCCCGGGCACCAGATCGTCGGGAAGAGATCGACCTTCAGCCGCTCCTTGAATCCCAGCTCCGCGAAGGCGAGCTCCGGCATCAGCCGATCCCCAGCGGCGAGCGCTCGACCGGTTCCATGGGAGCGGGCGGAATCGGCGGTTCGGACGGACCGCCACCGAGCACGCGGTCGAGGCCATCGCGCACCGCCTCGAGGCTGATCCTTCCACCGAGCAGCGGGACGCGCTTCACCTCGCGACGCAGCGCCAGCTCGACCATGTCGGCGTACTGGCCGTCGTTGGCCTCGATGCACACGATCTGCTCGTAGCGATCCGCGATGGCATGCAGCTCCTCGGCCAGCAGCGGGTGGATCCGGATCGGGCGGAACAGCGCGTAGTCGGCGGAGAGCGGCGACGCCACGCGGCTGACGATGCCGTAGCAGATGATCAGCACCTTCGCGTCCCGGTTCCAGCCGTGCTCGTAGAGCGCGTAGTGCTCGCGCCACCTCGGCATGCCGATGCTTCGCGTCGTAGTACTGGCGCAGGTACTCATCGGCGTCCGCCGTGGCGGGCTCGCCGGCGTTCGGGCCGTGCTCGTACATCAGGACGCCGGCGAAGAAGCGCGGCTTCCCGACCTCGTGCTTCCCGAGCGGGACCAGGCTGCGCGGCACGACCTCGATCCCCGCTGCCAGCTCGTCCAGGTCGACCACCTCGTTGAGATGCCCGACGAACGTGTCGGAGAGGACGACGACCGGCGAGAGCGACTCCTCGGCGGCATTGAAGGCCTCGATCGTCACGCGGAACGCCTCCTCGGCCCCGTTCGGGTAGAAGGCGATCGGCGAGTAGTCCCCGGTGCTGCCGTAGCGGACCTGCATGACGTCGCCCTGGCCGGGCATGGTCGGCATGCCGGTCGCCGGCCCGACCCGCTGAACGTTCACGAAGACGCACGGCACGCCAACCTTTTGGGCGTAGCCGACCGCCTCCTGCATCAGGCTGAAGCCCGGTCCGCTCGTCGCGGTGAATGACTTGGCGCCGGCGAGGCTGGCGCCGATGATGGCGTTCGCGCTGGCGATCTCGTCTTCGGCCTGCAGGAAGCGGAACTCGGGGTGCTCGGCGGCCCAGCCAGAGGCGACATTGAGGATCTCCGTGGAGGGCGAGATCGGGTAGCCAGCGAAATAGTTGGCTCCCGCCGCGACCGCTCCGCGGAAGACCGCCTCGTTTCCCTGGGTCAGCTTGCGCATCGGCCTTACGAGGGCTCAGCTGCCGAGCCGCCGCTGGCGGCGTGTGCCGCGACCGCCTCGGGCAGCATCTCGATCGCGATGTCCGGGCAGTACCGCTCGCAGAGGCCGCACAGGATGCAGTTCTGCTCCTCGATGATCGCGTCGTTGCGGAGCACCAGCGTGTCCTTGGGGCAGATCTCGACGCAGATGTCGCAGCGCTTGCAGAAGACCGGGTTCCAGCTGATGTTCGAATAGTCGACCCAGCGGATCCCGTCCTTGTGGTCGGTTGAGATCCCGGATCCGAAGCCGATTGGGTCGGCGGCGCCCTCGCGATTCATGGGACGGCAAGTCTACGCGGGTCGGGGGTGCCCGCGCGTGCGACGGGTCACGC
>CAVYRE010000001.1:0-863408 GCA_963770875.1 uncultured Chloroflexia bacterium | reverse complement strand
CCGGGCGTCTACTACACCGGGTCGGAGGATCCCGCGACCGGCCGCATCCTGTTCGCCGCCAAGGTGATCCCGAATCGTGGCGCCTGGCTCGAGTTCGAGACGAGCAACAAGGACCTGCTCAGCGTCAAGGTCGACCGCAAGCGGAAGATCCCCGTGACGACGCTGCTGCGCGCCGTCGGCGTCGAGGACAACGCACAGATGCTGCGACTCTTCGCGCCGGCCGATGACCACCCGGAGCACCCGTACGTCTCGCTGACCCTTGACAAGGACCCCGCGGCCACGCAGGACGAGGCCCTGATCGAGGTCTATAAGAAGCTGCGCCCCGGCGATCCGCCGACCGTCGACAACGCCCGCGCGCTGGTGCAGAGCCTCTTCTTCAACTTCCGCCGCTACGACCTCGGGCGCGTTGGGCGCTACAAGCTCAACAAGGCGCTCGGCGAGGTGGCTGCGAAGCTGAAGATCGACCTGCCCGCCGAGGGCGGGGAGAACCCCCGCGACTCCCGGATCATCAGCCAGAACGACATCGTCGCGATCATCGGCAAGCTGATCGAGCTGAACAACGGCCGGGGCACCGGCGACGACATCGACCACCTCGGCAACCGGCGCATCCGCGCCAACGGCGAGCTGATCCAGAACCAGTTCCGGATCGGCCTCCTCCGCATGGAGCGCGTCGTCAAGGAGCGGATGACGATCACGGACGCGGAGCAGGCGACCCC
This sequence comes from uncultured Chloroflexia bacterium, assembly GCA_963770875.1. Taxonomy (GTDB): domain Bacteria; phylum Chloroflexota; class Limnocylindria; order QHBO01; family QHBO01; genus CF-167. The sequence goes on along the minus strand of CAVYRE010000001.1, from coordinate 862,692 downwards.
GAACTCGCTCATCAACATCCGCCCCGTGGTGGCGGCCATGAAGGAGTTCTTCGGGGGGAGCCAGCTCTCCCAGTTCATGGACCAGACGAACCCGCTCGCCGAGCTGACCAACAAGCGGCGCCTCTCCGCGCTGGGTCCGGGCGGCCTCTCGCGTGAGCGCGCCGGGTTCGACGTGCGCGACGTCCATCCCTCGCACTACGGCCGCATGTGCCCGATCGAGACGCCCGAGGGGCCGAACATCGGCCTCATCGGCTCGCTGGCGACCTACGGCAAGATCAACGAGCACGGCTTCATCGAGACGCCCTACCGCCAGGTTCGCAAGACCATCTCGTACCGCGACAAGCAGGGCGACGCGCTGGGCCAGACGCTGGCCGAGGACCTGCAGGCGGGCGAGCACGGCAAGAAGCTGGCGAAGGCCGGCGCGAAGATCGACGAGAAGCTGTGGGCCGCCATCAAGGAGCAGAAGCTCGCGTCGGTCCGGATCCTGCCGGTCGTCACGAGCGAGATCAAGTACCTCGCCGCCGACGAAGAGGAGAAGTTCTACATCGCGCAGGCCAACGCGCCGCTCGATGCCGGCAACCACTTTGTCGAGGAGCGGGTCATGGTCCGCTACCGCGACGAGTTCCACGTCCAGCCCAACGAGGACGTCGACTACATGGACGTCAGCCCCAAGCAGATCGTGAGCGTGGCCACCGCCATGATCCCGTTCCTGGAGCATGACGACGCCAACCGGGCGCTGATGGGCTCGAACATGATGCGGCAGTCGGTGCCGCTCCTCCAGCCAGAGGCCCCGGTCGTCGGCACCGGCGTCGAGTACCGCGCCGCCTTCGACTCTCAGCAGGTGGTGGTCGCCGGGGCGGCCGGCACCGTGGTGAGCGTCACCTCGACCGACATCCAGGTCGAGCGCGACGAGGGCGACCTGCGCGACACCTACCACCTGAAGAAGTTCCTGCGCAGCAACCAGGGGACGTGCATCAACCAGCGCCCGATCGTCGACGTCGGCGACCGGGTGGCGGCCGGCCAGGTCCTGGCCGACTCGTCGAGCACGGACCAGGGCGAGATGGCCCTGGGCCAGAACATCCTCGTCGCGTTCCTCCCCTGGGAGGGCGGCAACTACGAGGACGCGATCGTGATCAGCGAGCGCCTCGTGCGCGAGGACCTGTTCACCAGCATCCACATCGAGAAGCACGAGATCGAGGCCCGCGACACGAAGCTGGGTCCCGAGGAGATCACCCGCGACATCCCGAACGTCGGAGAGGAGAGCCTCCGCAACCTCGACGAGGACGGGATCATCTACGAGGGCGCCGAGGTCACCCCGGGCGACATCCTCGTCGGCAAGATCACGCCGAAGGGCGAGACCGAGCTGACCGCCGAGGAGCGCCTGCTGCGGGCCATCTTCGGAGAGAAGGCGCGCGAGGTGAAGGACAGCTCCCTGCGCCTGCCCCACGGCGAGCGCGGCATCGTGGTCAACGTGCGGCAGTTCAGCCGGGAGAACGGCGATGAGCTGCTGCCCGGCGTCAACCGCCTGGTCCGCGTCAGCGTGGCCCAGAAGCGGAAGATCGCGGTCGGCGACAAGATGGCCGGGCGCCACGGCAACAAGGGCGTCATCGCCAAGATCCTGCCGGTCGAGGACATGCCGCTGATGCCCGATGGCACCCCGGTCGACATCGTCCTCAACCCGCTCGGCGTGCCGAGCCGGATGAACATCGGCCAGATCCTCGAGACGCATCTCGGCTGGGCGATGCACGTCCTGGGCCTGAAGGCGGCCACCCCGGTCTTCGACGGGGCGACCGAGGCCCAGATCACCGCCTCGCTGAAGAAGGCGGCGGCGGTCAAGGGATCGGTCGTGAGCGAGGACGGCAAGACGGTGCTCCGCGACGGGCGAACCGGCGAGGCGTTCGATCACCGCGTCACGGTCGGCTACATCTACATGCTCAAGCTGCACCACCTGGTGGAGGACAAGATCCACGCGCGCAGCACCGGCCCCTACTCGCTCATCACCCAGCAGCCGCTGGGCGGCAAGGCGCAGTTCGGCGGCCAGCGCTTCGGCGAGATGGAGGTCTGGGCGCTCGAGGCCTACGGCGCCGCGAACATCCTCCAGGAGCTGCTCACCGTCAAGAGCGATGACGTGATGGGTCGCGTGCAGACCTACGAGGCGATCGTCAAGGGAGAGGAGATCCAGCCGCCGGGCGTGCCCGAGTCATTCAAGGTGCTGATCAAGGAGCTCCAGGCGCTCGGCCTGTCGGTCGAGATCCTGAACGAGAACGAGGAAGAGATCCGCTTCATCGAGGACACCGGCAGCTATCCGCTGCCGGACCTGGGTGGCATCAACCTCCAGGGATTTGAGGAATAGCGCGGGGAGCGACGCCCGGCGGGCGTCGCGCTCCACCCATCGGTCCATGTCGTGCCGGGGCCTGGTCAGCCCTGGCGAGAACCACGAGTCGCGGCGTCAGCCGCAGGAGCCGTAGCCACTCATGCTGGAAGTCAACAACTTCGACGCGATCCGCATCAGCCTCGCCTCGCCCGATCAGATCAAGGGCTGGTCCTCGGGGGAGGTCACGAAGCCGGAGACGATCAACTACCGCACCCTCAAGCCGGAGAAGGACGGCCTCTTCGACGAGCGCATCTTCGGTCCCACCAAGGACTGGGAGTGCTACTGCGGGAAGTACAAGCGGATCCGGTACAAGGGGATCATCTGCGACAAGTGCGGCGTCGAGGTCACGCGCAGCAAGGTTCGCCGCGAGCGGATGGGGCACATCAAGCTTGCCTCGCCGGTCAGCCACATCTGGTACTTCAAGGGCACGCCCTCGCGGCTCGGCATCCTGCTCGACGTCAGCCCGCGCAACCTGGAGCGGATCCTCTACTTCGCGCTCTACGTCGTGTCGCGCGTCGACGAGCACGAGCGCGAGAAGGCGCTCGCCCGCGTCGACGAGGAGATGGCTGACCGGATCGCCCGCGCCGGAGAGGTGGTCGAGGCCAAGAAGACCGAGCTCGAGGCCGCGATTGCCGAGAAGCGAGCGCAGGTCACCGCCGAGCACGACGCCGAGGTGGCGCGCGCCGACGAGCTGATCGCGACCCGCTCGGAGGAGCTGGCCGCCGCGGCGCAGCAGTTCGAGGCAACCCTCAAGGAGAGCGGCAAGTCGGTCGCCGAGGACCTCGTCTTCGCCCCGACCGGCGAGGTGCTGGCGCGGGCCGGGGAGCCGACGAAGGGGACCCTGGTGGCGTTGCGCAAGGCCGTCAAGGCCGAGCTCGAGGCGCTCGAGGTCCAGGTCAAGGAGGCCAGGGCACACGCCGCGGAGCGGCTCCAGATGGCCGTCGGCGACCTCGGCAGCGGGATCGACGACGCGCTTGCCAGCGAGAAGGCGCAGGTCGCGCGCGAGACCGATGACGCGAAGCTGGCCGCGCGTGCCGCGCGCGCCCAGATCGCCGAGATCAAGGTCATGCAGACCCTCACCGAATCGGAGTACCGCTCCCTGACCGAGCAGTACGGCCGCCTGTTCGAGGCCGGCATGGGCGCAGAGGCGATCAAGAAGATCATCGAGCAGCTCGACATGGACGACCTGGCCCAGAAGCTGCACGTCGAGATGCGGCAGACCTCGGGTCAGCGTCGCAAGAAGGCGATCAAGCGGCTGCGCCTGATCGAGGCGTTCCGGAAGAGCGGCGCGCGTCCGGAGTGGATGATCCTCTCCACCCTGCCGGTGATCCCGCCCGACCTGCGCCCGATGGTGCAGCTCGACGGCGGTCGCTTCGCCACCAGCGACCTGAACGACCTGTACCGCCGCGTCATCAACCGCAACAACCGGCTGAGCCGGCTCCTGGACCTCGAGGCCCCCGAGATCATCATCCGCAACGAGAAGCGGATGCTCCAGGAGGCGTGCGACGCGCTGATCGACAACGGCCGGCGCGGGCGCGCCATCGCCGGGACCGGCAACCATCGGCTCAAGAGCCTGTCGGACATGCTCAAGGGCAAGCAGGGCCGATTCCGCCAGAACCTCCTCGGCAAGCGGGTCGACTACTCGGGCCGGTCCGTGATCGTGGTCGGTCCCGAGCTGAAGCTGCACCAGTGCGGCCTGCCGAAGAAGATGGCGCTCGAGCTCTTCAAGCCGTTCGTCATGCGGCAGCTCGTCGAGAAGGGCTTCGCGCACAACATCAAGAGTGCCAAGCGGATCGTGGAGCGCGTTCGCCCCGAGGTGTGGGACGTCCTCGAAGAGGTGATCGCCGATCACCCCGTGCTGCTCAACCGCGCACCGACGCTCCATCGGCTCGGGATCCAGGCCTTCATGCCGGTCCTGGTGGAGGGGTCCGCGATCCAGATCCACCCGCTCGTCTGCTTCGCCTTCAACGCCGACTTCGACGGCGACCAGATGGCGGTCCACGTGCCGCTCTCGACCGCCGCCCAGCGCGAGGCGAAGGAGCTGATGCTGTCGACGCAGAACCTGCTATCGGCCGCCGACGGCTCGCCGGTCGTCTCGCCGACGCACGACATGGTCCTGGGCTGCTACTACCTGACCGTCGAGGAGCCGACCGAGAAGGGGGCCGGGAAGGCGTTCGCCAGCGCCAACGAGGCGATCATGGTGACCCAGCTCGGACACGTCCACGTCCAGGCGCCGATCAAGGTCGAGCTCGAGGTGTGGGACGCCGCCGCCGCAGACGGCGCCGGCGCGCTGCGCACGGAGCTGGTCGAGACGACCGCCGGGCGCGTCATCTTCAACACCGTCATCCCGAAGGAGCTCGGCTACGTCAACCGGGTGATGGATCGCAAGGGGCTCAAGGCGCTCATCGCCCAGTGTTACCGGGAGCTCGGCCCGACCGCGACCACGCAGCTGGTCGACGGGATCAAGGCCCTCGGCTTCCACTACGCCACAGTGGCCGGCATCACGATCGGGATCGAGGACATCCGCGTCCCGGTCGAGAAGGTCAAGCTGCTCGCCGCCGCCGACGCGAAGGTGGGCGAGATCGATCGCGAGTTCCGGCGCGGCTTCATCACCGAGGACGAGCGCTACAACCAGACGGTCGACGTCTGGCGCGGCACGACCGACGAGGTCACCGAGAAGATGCTCAACGGCCTCGACAAGCGCGGATCGGTGTGGATGATCACCCACTCGGGCGCCCGCGGCAACGTGACGCAGGTGCACCAGCTGGCCGGCATGCGCGGCCTGATGGCCGACCCGTCGGGACGCATCATCGACCTGCCCATCCGCAGCAACCTGCGCGAGGGGATGAGCGTGCTGGAGTACTTCATCTCCAGCCATGGGGCCCGCAAGGGGCTCGCCGACACCGCGCTGCGCACGGCCGACTCCGGGTACCTGACCCGACGCCTGGTCGACGTGGCGCAGGACGTCATCACCCGTGAGGACGACTGCGGCACCGACCTCGGCACCTGGATCACCCGCGAGGAGTCGGCCCTGATCCCGGAGCCCTTCGTGGACCGCCTGGTCGGCCGAATGGCTGCGCTCGACCTCGTCGACGAGAAGACCGGCGAGCTGATCGTGGTCCGCAACGACGAGATCGACGAGGCCGCCATCGAGCGCATCGACGCGCTCGGCATCGAGCGGGTCAGCGTTCGCTCGCCGCTCACCTGCGCCGCGCGCCACGGCGTCTGTCGGATGTGCTACGGGCGCAACCTGGCGACCGGCCGGCTGGTCGACCTCGGCCAGGCGGTCGGGATCATCGCCGCCCAGTCGATCGGCGAGCCGGGCACCCAGCTCACCATGCGGACCTTCCACACCGGCGGCGTCGCCGGCGAGGACATCACCCAGGGCCTGCCGCGCGTCGAGGAGCTCTTCGAGGCGCGGATCCCCAAGGGGCAGGCGATCATGACCGAGATCGACGGGACGATCGAGGTCGTGCGCGCCGGCGTTGACCAGCCGATCGTGGTACGGGTCACGCACCGCGACACCTACGACACGCCGATCAAGCTCACCCCGCAGCACGAGCTGCTGGTGGCGAACGGCGACGAGGTGACCGAGGGCCAGCTGCTCGCCCGCATCGGCGAGGGGTCGGACCTGGTCGAGGTGAAGTCACCCGCCGCCGGGCGCGTCAGCAAGAAGGGGAGCGTCCTCACCCTGCACTCGGTGGACGTCGACACGCGCGAGTACCAGGTCCCGCACTCGGCCCGCCTGCGGGTCGAGACCGGGGACGAGGTGCTCGCCGGCCATCCGCTGACCGAGGGCTCGCTGAACCCCAAGGACCTGTTGCAGATCAAGGGCGTGGACACGGTTCAGCGCTTCCTGGTGGCGGAGGTCCAGACCGTGTACCGCAGCCAGGGCGTCACGATCGCCGACAAGCACGTCGAGATCATCGTCCGGCAGATGCTGCGCAAGGTGACCGTCGACTCCGCCGGTGACACGGAGCTCCTCCCGAGCGAGCTGATCGACCGCTTCGAGTTCGAGGAGGTCAACAACCGGATCCTGGCCGAGGGCGGGGAGCCGGCCACCGCGCAGACGGTCCTGCTCGGCGTCACCAAGGCATCGCTCAACACCAGCTCGTTCCTGGCGGCGGCCTCCTTCCAGGAGACGACGCGGGTGCTCACCGAGGCGGCCATCAACGGCTCCAAGGACCACCTCCTCGGCCTGAAGGAGAACGTCATCATCGGCAAGCTGATCCCGGCCGGCACCGGTGCCGAGTCGCGAGCGGCCGCCGCGGCGAAGGCGCGCGAGCTCTCGCCGGAGGAGGCCGAGGCGCTCCGTGAGCGCGAGGCGGCGATGACCTTCCTCACCGGCGAGGAGGGCGCAGACGGGGCGGCCGAGGCCGGCGAGGGGATCGACCTGGAGGCGGCCGACGCCGCCGCCGACGAGGCGCTGGCGGCCACGCTGGACGAAGGCTAGGGAGCGCGCCGCCAGCGGGCGTCGTGAGCGCGCCGCGCGATTGACACTCGTGCGGCGCCACCCCTATACTTCGGCTCCGGTGTCCCGCTCGCGGGGCGCCTTCGTGTGTGCCCCGTGGGGCACCGTCAGCCCACCGAGTGCAGGCCCCCAGTTGGGTCGTCGTCGCTCGCTGGCGACGTGCGATCAGCCATCGGAGTGTGAGGTTCTCAGTTGCCGACGATCAGCCAGCTGGTCCGCAAGGGCCGCAAGCCGGCGGGGCAGAAGGTGAAGGCCCCGGCGCTGCGCCGAACCTTCAACACGCTCAAGCAGTCCACCTCCGAGGGGCGCGGCGCTCCCCAGCGCCGCGGCGTCTGCCTGCAGGTGATGACTCGCACCCCGAAGAAGCCGAACTCCGCGCTCCGCAAGGTCGCTCGCGTGCGCCTGACGAATGGCATGGAGGTGACCGCCTACATCCCGGGCGTCGGCCACAACCTCCAGGAGCACTCGGTGGTGCTCGTCCGCGGCGGTCGCGTCAAGGACCTGCCGGCGGTGAAGTACCACATCGTGCGCGGGACGCTCGACGCGGCCGGAGTCCGCGACCGGAAGCAGAGCCGCTCGAAGTACGGCGCCAAGGCGCCGGGCAAGGCCTAGTCAGCGATGCCCCGCCGACCGACGATCGCGCGCAAGACCAAGTACGACGAGATGCTCGTCGGCACGGCGCTGACGCTCGACCAGTTCACCAACAAGCTGATGAAGGGTGGCAAGCGCCAGCTCGCCGCGCGCATCCTGGAGAACGCCCTGTCGCGCTGCGAGAAGCAGGCCGGACGCTCTGGGGTCGAGGTGATGGAGCTGGCGCTGCGCAACGCGATGCCGCTCATCGAGGTCAAGCCCAAGCGCGTCGGTGGTTCCACCTACCAGATCCCGGTCGAGGTCCGCGCCGACCGCCGCATCAGCCTCGGCATGCGCTGGCTGATCGACTCCGCGCGCAAGCGGAACGGGCGCAGCATGGGCGAGAAGCTCGCGGCCGAGTTCATCGACGCCTCGAATGGGATCGGCGCCGCGGTCAAGCGTCGCGAGGACACCCACCGGATGGCGGAGGCCAACAAGGCCTTCAGCCATTTCAAGTGGTAGGCCGATGATGACCGCCGCAATCTCGCTCGATACCACTCGCAACATCGGGATCATCGCGCACATCGACGCCGGCAAGACGACGGTGTCGGAGCGGATCCTCTTCTACACCAAGAAGATCTACAAGATCGGCGAGGTGCACGAGGGCGCCGCCACGATGGACTGGATGGAGCAGGAGCAGGAGCGGGGGATCACCATCACCGCCGCCGCCACGACCTGCTTCTGGCGGGACCATCGCATCAACTTGATTGACACGCCCGGCCACGTGGATTTCACCGTCGAGGTCGAGCGGAGCCTGCGCGTGCTCGACGGCGCGGTCGTCGTCTTTGACGGCGTCGCCGGGGTGGAGCCGCAGTCGGAGACGGTCTGGCGGCAGGCAGATCGGTACCGCGTGCCGCGCTTCTGCTTCGTCAACAAGCTCGACCGGACCGGCGCCGACTTCTGGCGCGTCATCGACATGATTCGTGAGCGCCTCGGCGCGACCGCCGTGCCGGTGCAGCTGCCGATCGGCATCGAGGGGAGCTTCCGCGGCGTGATCGACCTGCTCGAGATGCAGGCGATCACCTACGGCAACGACCTCGGCGACCAGGTCGTGGTCGGCGAGGTCCCCGCCGACCTGGCCGAGCAGGCGGCAACCTGGCGCGACAAGCTGGTGGAGGCGCTGGCGGACCTCGACGACGAGATCGCGCACCGCTTCCTCGAGGGCGAGACGGTCGACGCCGCGACCCTTCGCCGCGCGCTTCGCGCTGGCACGCTGGCCGCGAAGATCATTCCCGTCCTGTGCGGCTCGGCCCTCAAGAACAAGGGCGTCCAGCCGATGCTCGACGCCGTGATCGAGTACCTCCCGTCGCCGCTCGACGTGCCCGCGGTGGTCGGGACCGATCCCCGCAACGGGCAGCAGGTGACGCGTCACGCCGATCCCGCCGAGCCGTTCGCCGCGCTCGCCTTCAAGATCGCCGCCGATCCATTCGTTGGCAAGCTCGCCTTCTTCCGCGTCTATTCGGGATCGCTGAAGACCGGCTCCTACGTGTACAACGCCACCAAGGGGCAGAAGGAGCGGATCGGGCGCCTCATCGAGCTGCACGCCAACCACCGCGAGGAGATCGAGGCGGTGAGCGCCGGCGACATCGCCGCGGCGGTCGGGCTGAAGACCACCTTCACCGGCGACACGCTATGCGACGAGGCGAAGCCGATCATCCTCGAGGCGATCACCTTCCCCGAGCCGGTGATCGAGCTCGCCGTCGAGCCGAAGACGAAGGCCGACCAGGACAAGATGGCGCTCGCCCTCCAGCGACTCGGCGAGGAGGACCCCACCTTCCGCGTCAGCAGCGACGAGGAGTCGGGCCAGACGCGCATCGCCGGGATGGGCGAGCTGCACCTCGAGGTGATCGTCGACCGGATGCTGCGCGAGTTCAAGGTCCAGGCCAACGTCGGCCGGCCGCAGGTCAGCTATCGCGAGACGATCCGCAAGCCCGCGAAGGGCGAGGGCCGCTTCGTGCGCCAGACCGGCGGCAAGGGCCAGTACGGCCACGCGGTGATCACGCTCGAGCCGCTGGAGCGCGGCGCCGGGGTCCAGTTCGAGTCGAAGATCGTCGGCGGATCGGTGCCGAAGGAGTTCTGGAAGCCGACCGAGCAGGGGATCCGCGACGCGTTGGCCGGCGGGATGCTGGCCGGCTTCCCGATGATCGACCTGAAGACGACCCTCATCGACGGCTCCTTCCACGAGGTCGACTCCTCGGAGATGGCCTTCAAGATCGCCGGCTCGATGGCCGTCAAGGACGGCGTCAGCAGGGCCGATGCGGCCATCCTCGAGCCGATCATGAAGGTCGAGGTGGTCGCGCCCGAAGACTTCATGGGCGACGTCATCGGCAACCTGAACAGCAAGCGCGGCCACATGGACGGGATCGACGAGCGGGGCAGCTCGCGCGTCATCCGCGCCCACGTGCCGCTGGCCGAGATGTTCGGCTACGCCACCGAGCTGCGGAGCATGACCCAGGGGCGTGCCACCTACTCGATGGAGTTCTCCCGCTACTCCGAAGTCCCGACCAACCTGGCCAACGAGCTGATCGCGAAGTCCAAGAGCTAAAGGAGCGACGAAGGACACACCATGGCAAAGCAGAAGTTCGACCGCACCAAGCCGCACGTCAACGTCGGCACCATCGGTCACGTGGACCACGGCAAGACGACCCTCACCGCGGCGATCACCAAGTACCTCTCGCTACAGGGCGGTGCCGACTTCCGCGCCTTCGACTCGATCGACAACGCGCCGGAAGAGCGGCAGCGTGGCATCACGATCGCGATCGCACATGTCGAGTACCAGACGGCGGCGCGCCACTATGCGCACGTCGACTGCCCCGGCCACGCCGACTACATCAAGAACATGATCACCGGCGCGGCCCAGATGGACGGCGCCATCCTGGTCGTCTCGGCGGCCGACGGCCCGATGCCCCAGACCCGCGAGCACATCCTGCTCGCGAAGCAGGTCGAGGTGCCGTCGATGGTCGTCTTCCTGAACAAGGTCGATGCGGTCGATGACGAGATGCTGATCGACCTCGTCGAGATGGAGGTCCGCGAGCTGCTCAGCAAGTACGACTTCCCCGGCGACGACATCCCGGTCATCCGCGGCTCGGCGCTCAAGGCGCTCGAGTCCACCTCCACCGATCAGAGCGCCCCGGAGTACGCATGCATCAAGGAGCTGATGGACGCCGTCGACTCCTACATCCCGACCCCGGTGCGCGAGGTCGACAAGCCCTTCCTGATGCCGATCGAGGACGTCTTCGGGATCAAGGGTCGCGGCACGGTGGCGACCGGCCGCATCGAGCGGGGCGTCGTCCACACCGGTGACACGGTCGAGCTGGTCGGGATCCACGCCAAGAGCCGCCAGCTGGTGGTGACGGGCGTCGAGATGTTCAAGAAGACGCTCGAGGACGGGCAGGCCGGCGACAACGTCGGGCTGCTGCTGCGCGGCATCGAGCGCGACGAGCTCGAGCGCGGCCAGGTGATGGCCAAGCCCAACAGCGTGAAGCCGGGCACCAAGTTCAAGGCCGAGGTGCTGGTCCTGACCAAGGAGGAGGGCGGCCGCCACACCCCCTTCTACGCCGGCTACCGCCCGCAGTTCTACCTGCGGACGACCGACGTGACCGGCGCCATCTCGATGCCTCCGGGCGTGGAGATGATCATGCCGGGCGACAACGTGAACATCGACGTGGAGCTGATCACCCCGATCGCCATCGAGCAGGGTCAGCGCTTCGCCATCCGCGAGGGCGGGCACACCGTCGGCGCGGGCGTCATCACAGCGCTGACTGCCTGACCTGACGATGGCCAAACAGCGCATCCGCATTCGGCTCAAGGCGTACGACCACAAGCTGCTCGACCAGTCGGCCGAGCAGATCGTGGAGACGGCGCAGCGGACCGGTGCCGCCATCGCGGGGCCGGTTCCGCTGCCGACCCGGATCGAGAAGTACACCGTCATCCGTGGGCCGTTCGTCCACAAGGATGGTCGGGAGCAGTTCGAGATCCGGACGCACAAGCGGCTGATCGACATCATCGATCCGTCGACCAAGACGGTGGATGCGCTGATGCGCCTGAGCCTGGCTGCGGGCGTCGACATCGAAATCAAGATGTGAGTGGGGAACGAGAGAAGCAGTGCCGGCAGGATTGATCGGGCGCAAGCTCGGGATGATGCGGATCTTCGGTGACGACGGCAGCGTCGTCCCGGTGAGCGTCATCGAGGCCCAGCCCAACAGCGTCACGCGGCTCCGCACGCCGGAGCGGGACGGTTATGCCGCGCTGCAGGTCGGCGCCGGGACGGCCAGGCGTGTCAGCAAGCCGGTCGCGGGCCAGTTCAAGGAGCTCGCCAAGGAGCTGCAGCGGCCGCGCCGCGTGCGCGAGTTCCGAGTCGACTCGACCGACGGGTACGAAGCCGGGCAGCAGCTCGACGTGACCCTCTTCGCCGCCGGCGACCTGGTCGACGTGACCGGGATGAGCAAGGGCCACGGCTTCACCGGCACGATCGCCCGCCACCACTTCAAGCGCGGCCCCAAGACGCACGGCTCGACGAACATCCGCCAGCCCGGCTCGGTCGGGGCCGGGACCACCCCGGGTCGTGTCTTCCGCGGGACCCGGATGAGCGGCCACATGGGCGACGACCGGGTGACCGTCAAGAAGATGACGGTCGTGAAGGTCGACGCGGAGCGGAACCTCATCCTGGTCAAGGGCGCCGTCCCCGGCGCCCGCAACGCCGTCCTGCTCGTCCAGAAGGCGAAGTGACGATGGAGCACGCAGCGATCCTCACGGTGAGCGGCAAGGAGGCCGGCAAGGTCGACCTCGCCCCGTCGCTGTTCGCCGCTCCGGTGAACGAGGCGCTCATCCACCAGGCGGTGGTGCGCCAGCTTGCCGGCGCCCGGCTCGGGACCTCCGACACGCTGACCCGCGGCGGGGTGCGGGGCGGCGGCAAGAAGCCATGGCGCCAGAAGGGGACCGGTCGAGCGCGGCAGGGGACCCGCAGCGCGCCGCAGTGGAAGGGTGGCGGCGTCGTCTTCGGGCCGCACCCGCGTGGCTACGAGCTGCGCATGCCCGCCAAGATGCGGCGCGCGGCGCTCCAGGGCGTCCTGACCGGCAAGGCCGAGGAGGGGGCGCTCCGCGTCGTCGAGGGATTCGGGATGGAGGAGATCGGGACGAAGGCCTTCGCCGAGCGGCTCGCCGCCTGGAAGACGGAGGGCAAGGTGCTCGTCATCCTCTCGTCGCGCGACCACGTGGTCGAGCGCTCGTGCCGCAACCTCCCCGAGGTGCGCGTCCTGCTCGCCGACAGCCTCAACGTGGTCGACCTGCTCGCGGCCGACACGATCATCTTCACCCGCGACGCCCTGGCCCGGGCGCAGGAGGTGTACGCGTGAGCGGCGCGATCGTCCATGACGTCCTGCTTCGTCCGGTCATCAGCGAGAAGAGCGTCGCCCAGACCGAGCGGAACAACTACACCTTCGCGGTCGGCCGCGATGCGAACAAGTTCCAGATCAAGGCCGCCGTCGAGGCCGAGTTCAAGGTGGTCGTGACCGGCGTGCGCGTGATGTGGGTCAAGCCCAAGCAGAAGAGCCGTGGGCGAAGGACCCGGGGGACCGTCCCCGGCTGGCGGAAGGCGGTCGTCACGATCGCCGCCGGCGACAAGATCGAGCTCTTCGAGGCCGTGTAGCGATGCCACTTCGCAAGTACCGACCCACGAGTCCCGGGCTGCGGCAGATGACCCGCTCGACCTTCGAAGAGGTCACCACCGCCGTGCCGCACAAGCCGCTCACCGAGCGCCTCGTGCGCAAGGCGGGACGCAACAGCCAGGGCAAGCTGACCGTTCGCCACCAGGGCGGCGGGCAGAAGCGGCTCTATCGCGTGATCGACTGGCGACGCGACAAGTTCGGCGTGCCCGCCACGATCGCCACGGTCGAGTACGACCCGAACCGGTCGGCGCGGATCGCCCTGCTCCACTATGCCGATGGCGACAAGCGCTACATGCTGCTGCCGCACGGCCTCGGGGTCGGGGACGTCGTCGTCTCGGGCGCCGATGCCGAGGCGCGGCTCGGCAACGCGCTGCCGCTGGCGCGGATGCCGCTCGGCACGCAGATCCACAACATCGAGATGGTCGCCGGGCGCGGGGGACAGATCGTGCGCAGCGCCGGCAGCAGCGCGCAGCTGCTCGCCAAGGAGGGCGAGATGGCCACCATCCGGCTCCCCTCCGGTGAGGTGCGCCGCGTCCGCGCCAACTGCATGGCCACCGTCGGGCAGGTCAGCAACCTCGACCACGAGAACCAGGACATCGGCAAGGCCGGGCGGAGCCGGCACATGGGACGGCGCCCGGAGGTTCGCGGCGTGGCGATGAACCCGCGCGACCATCCGCACGGCGGTGGAGAGGGCAAGTCCCCGACCGGGATGCCGCCCAAGACGCCGTGGGGCAAGCCCGCCATGGGGCTGCGCACCCGCAAGAACAAGACGACCGGGAAGATGATCGTCCGCCGCCGGTATGGGCGGGGTTAGGAGAGCGCGATGAGTCGATCCGTCAAGAAGGGACCGTTCGTCGATGCGCGCCTGCTCGGCCGTATCGAGGAGATGAACAAGCGCAACGAGCGCAAGGTGCTGAAGACCTGGTCGCGCCCCAGCGTCATCTTCCCGTCGATGATCGGGCACACCATCGCCGTGCACGACGGCCGCCGCCACGTGCCGGTCTTCGTCACCGAGAACATGGTCGGGCATCGGCTCGGCGAGTTCGCGCCCACCCGTCACTACCGCGGCCACGGCAAGGCCACGGACCGCAGCACCGCGCTGAAGTAGGAATCGAGACCGATGCGCGTCACCGCCACCGCCAAGTACATCCGCATCAGCCCGCGCAAGGTGCGGCTGGTCACCGCCCTCATCACCGGCATGCCGGTCGAGGAGGCCGCGGCCGTCCTCCGCTTCCTGCCGAACGCTGCCGCCCGCGACGTGGCGAAGGTGCTGAAGAGCGCGACCGCCAACGCCGAGAACAACTTCAACCTGTCCGCCGATGAGCTTCGCGTGCTGAGCGCCACTGCCGACGAGGGGCCGACCCTGAAGCGCTTCCGGCCTCGAGCCCAGGGCCGCACCTTCAGCATCCTGAAGCGGACCAGTCACATCACGGTCGCCGTGGCCGATCGAGAGGAGTCCTGATGGGTCACAAGGTTCACCCGTACGGCTTCCGCATCGGGATCAACAAGCCATGGCTGGCGAAGTGGTACGCCGATAAGGACTACGCCATCCTCCTCCAGGAGGACATGAAGATCCGCGCCCTGGTCTCCAAGCAGCTGGCCAACGCCAGCGTCAGCCAGGTCGAGATCGAGCGCGGCATCAACCACGTCACCGTGACGGTCCACTCGGCCAAGCCGGGGATCGTCATCGGCAAGGGCGGCCAGAACGTGGAGCTGCTCCGCAACTCGATCGGGAAGCTGACCGACAAGAAGGTCAAGCTCGAGATCAAGGAGATCCTCCAGCCCGAGCTTGACGCGGTGCTGGTGGCCCAGAACGTGGCGGGGCAGCTCGAGCGCCGGATCGCCTTCCGCAAGGCGGTCAAGCAGACCGTGCAGCGCACCATCAAGGCCGGTGCCAAGGGCGTCAAGATCCAGGTCTCCGGGCGCCTCGGCGGGGCCGAGATGAGCCGCACCGAGTGGGACAAGGAGGGGCGGATCCCGCTCGGGACCCTGCGCGCCGACCTCAGCTACGGCGTCGTGCACGCCCGCACGACCTACGGACGCATCGGCGTCAAGGTGTGGGTCTACCGCGGCGATCAGCTCGGTGAGCGGCCGGGCTCGGCCCGCACCGAGCCGCGGGAGCCTCGGCAGCGACCGACGCGGGGACGGACCCGTACGTCGGCCTCCACCGCAGCCGCGTCGACGGCAGCGGCCGCGGCCGACGCGCCGACCGCAATCGCGAACGAGGAGGCCTGAGCCATGCTGCTCCCCAAGCGCGTCACGCACCGCAAGGTCCAGCGCGGCCGCCGCTCCGGCATGGCCAAGGGCGGCACCACCGTCAGCTTTGGCGAGTACGGGCTGATGGCCGAGGAGGTCTGCTGGCTGACCAGCCGCCAGATCGAGGCGGCCCGCCGTGCCATGACCCACCACATCAAGCGCGGTGGCCGGATCTGGATCCGCGTCTTCCCCGACAAGCCGGTCACCAAGAAGCCGGCCGAGGTCCGCATGGGATCCGGCAAGGGTGCCCCCGACCACTGGGTCGCGGTGGTGAAGCCCGGGCGCGTCATGTTCGAGATGTCCGGGGTGCCCGAGACGGTCGCCCGTGAGGCGATGCGCCTCGCCAGCCACAAGCTGCCGATCCAGACCAGGTTCGTCGCCAAGGAGGGCGTGTGATCGTGGATATCAACGAGATCCGGGCGATGTCCGACCTCGACCTGGCGAGCGCCCTGCTGGATGCCAAGCAGGAGCTCTGGAAGATCCGCTTCGACCTGGCGACGCGCCAGGAGAAGAACTACAGCCGGCTGCCCGCCACGCGTCGGCGGATCGCCCGGATCCTCACCGTGATGACCGAGCGCCAGCACGCGGCGGAAGACGCCGCGGCCGCCGTCGAGAAGGCGAGCTGATGGCAGGCAAGCGGCGAACGAAGGTCGGGCGCGTCATCTCCGACAAGATGGACAAGACCGTGGTGGTCAGCGTCGAGCGCCTGCGCCGGCACCCGATCTACAAGCGCGTCGTGCGCCTCTCGAGCAAGTTCAAGGCCCACGACGAGGAGAACGGAGCGCACGTCGGCGACACGGTGCGGATCGAGGAGAGCCGTCCGCTCTCGCGCGAGAAGCGCTGGATGGTCGTCGAGGTGGTCGCGCGCGGCTCCGGCGAGGAGCTCGGCGAGCATGCCGGCGAAGAGGTGACGGAGACCGCATGATTCGCCAGTACACCCGGCTGCGGGTCGCCGACAACTCGGGCGCGCGCGAGCTGATGTGCATCACCGTCATCGGGCGCTCGAGCAGCGACACCGCCGAGGTCGGCGACGTGATCGTGGCCAGCGTCAAGCAGGCGCTGCCAAACACGGGCGTGAAGAAGGGCGAGGTGGTGCGCGCCGTGATCGTGCGGACGACCAAGGAATTTGGGCGCCCGGACGGTAGCCACATCCGCTTCGACGAGAATGCCGCGGTCCTGATCACCCCGCAGGGCAGCCCGCGAGGGACCCGCATCTTCGGCCCCGTCGCCCGCGAGCTGCGCGAACGCAACTACATGAAGATCGTCTCGCTCGCGCCGGAGGTGCTCTGATGACGTCCGTGCGAAAGGGCGACACGGTCGTCGTGCTGGCGGGCAAGGACCGCGGCAAGCGCGGCGTGGTGGAGCGGATCGAGCGCACCAAGCGCGGCCTGGGGGTCGTCGTGCCCGGCATCAACATGGCGAAGCGCCACCAGCGCCCGAAGTCGCGGGTGCAGACGGCGGGGATCCTGGACCTGCCCGTGCCCCTGCATCTGAGCAACGTGCAGGTCGTCTGCCCGCGCTGCGACCGGCCGACGCGCGTCTCGAACCAGATGCTCGAGGGGACCTCGCAGCGCGTGCGTGTCTGCCGGCACTGCGGCGAGCAGATGGAGGTGGTCAAGTGACCGTCGAGAAGCCGAAGCGCAAGCCCGCCGCGAAGCCGGCCGCGAAGCCGGTGGCAAAGCCAGCAGCGCCGCGAGCCCCTCGTCGCCAGGCTGCCGCAGCGGCGCCGGCGTCCGCAGCGACCTCAGAGGTGGCCGCTCCCGTGGGCGGCGGGCTGCGCCGTCGCTACCACGACGAGGTGGTGCCGGCCCTGCGCCGCGAGTTCGGCTACGCGAACCCGATGCAGACGCCGCGCCTCGAAAAGGTGGTCGTGAACATCGGGCTGGGCGAGGCGATCCAGAACGCCAAGGCGCTCGACGCCGCCGTCGGCGACCTGACCCGGATCACCGGCCAGAAGCCGATCGTCACCAAGGCGAAGCGCTCGATCGCGCAGTTCCGGCTGCGCACCGGGATGCCCATCGGCGCCAAGGTGACGCTCCGCGGCCAGCGCATGTACGACTTCCTGGAGCGGACGATGCGCCTGGCGCTGCCACGCATCCGGGACTTCCGGGGGATCAGCCGCAACTCGTTCGACGGGCGCGGCAACTTCAGCCTTGGGCTGCGCGAGCAGCTCGTCTACCCCGAGATCGACTACGACAAGATCGATCGGCTGCGGGGGATGGAGATCAGCATCGTCACCACGGCGAAGACCGACGAGGAGGGGCTGAAGCTCCTCCAGCTCCTCGGCATGCCGTTCCAGGCCAGTTAGCAGAGGAATCCGAGTGGCCAAGAAGTCGATGATCGCGAAGTCGCTGCGCAAGCCGCGCTTCGAAGTCCAGCAGCACAACCGCTGTGCCGTGTGCGGGCGACCGCGCGGCTACATGCGGCGCTTCGCGCTCTGCCGCATCTGCTTCCGGGAGCGTGCCCTCGAGGGCCAGCTGCCGGGCGTGACCAAGTCGAGCTGGTAGGACCAACCATGAACGTGACTGACCCGATCGCCGACATGCTGACTCGCATCCGCAATGCGAGCATGGCGCGTCACCGCGAGCTGACCCTGCCCTCCTCGAGGATCAAGCGCGACATCGCGCGCATCCTCGTCGAGGAGGGGTTCATCGAGTCGTACGCCACCAGCCAGGACGGCGTGCAGGAGCTGCTCACGATCCACCTCAAGTACGTCGAGGGGAAGACGCCGGTGGTGAGCGGCCTCAAGCGGATCAGCAAGCCGGGGCTGCGGGTCTACGCCCGCAAGACCGAGATTCCGCGCGTCCTCGGCGGGCTCGGCACCGCCATCCTCTCAACCTCCCACGGGATCATGACCGGGCAGAGCGCCCGGAAGCTGAATCTCGGTGGCGAAGTCCTCTGTTACGTCTGGTAGGAGCGAAGGCAATGTCGCGTATCGGTCGAATGCCGATCCCGCTCCCAACGGGCGTGGAGGTGACCCAGGATGGCGCGAGCCTGAGCGTGCGCGGCCCCCTGGGCACGCTGCAGCGTGAGATCCACCCCGACATGCTGATCGAGCGGGGCGAGGGGCAGCTGCGCGTCGTGCGCCCGAGCGACGAGCCGCGCCATCGCGCTCTGCACGGGCTGACGCGGACCCTCGTCAACAACATGGTGGTCGGCGTCACGACCGGCTTCACCAAGGGGCTCGAGATCAGCGGCGTCGGCTATCGGGCACAGCTCCAGGGACCCAAGCTGGTCCTGGCGCTCGGCTACTCGCATCCGGTCGAGATCGACCCCCCAGCCGGCATCAGCTTCCAGGTCGAGACGCCGACCCGCCTCGCGGTGGTCGGCGCTGACAAGGAGCTGGTCGGCCAGACGGCGGCCTTCATCCGATCGCGCCGCAAGCCCGAGCCGTACAAGGGCAAGGGGATCCGGTACGCGGGCGAGGTGGTCCTGCGCAAGGCCGGCAAGGCCGGCAAGGTCGGGACGGGGAAGTAGATGATCAAGAACGATTCGCGCGACGCGCTTCGTCGCAAACGGCACTCCCGCATTCGGCTGCGGATCGTCGGCAACGCCGAGCGCCCGCGCCTCTCCGTCTTCCGCAGCACGAAGTTCATCTACGCGCAGGTCATCGACGACAGCAGCGGTCGCACCCTGGCCGCCGCCTCGAGCCGCGAGGCTGGCCTGGCCACCGGCCCCGGCAAGGTCGACGCGGCAAGGTCGGTGGGTCGTGCGCTTGCCCAGCGGGCGAAGGCCGCGGGCGTCAGCGCCGTGGTCCTCGACCGCGGTGGATATCGGTATCACGGGCGGGTTCGCTCGCTCGCCGAGGGCGCCCGCGAGGGCGGCCTCGACCTGTAGCGGAGGAACCATGGCTCGCATCGATCCGACCAAGCTCAACCTGGAGGAGAAGGTCGTCCAGATCAACCGCGTCGCGAAAGTCGTCAAGGGCGGCCGCCGCTTCAGCTTCAGCGCGGTCGTCGTCGTGGGCGACGGCAACGGGATCGTCGGGGCCGGGCTCGGCAAGGCGGGCGAGGTCCCCGAGGCCATCCGCAAGGGAGTCGAGGACGCCAAGAAGCACCTCATCAAGGTGCCGCTGGTGGGCACCTCGATCCCGCATCGCGTGAGCGTCGACTTCGGCGCCAGCACCGTCCTGCTGCGGCCAGCCTCGCCGGGGACCGGCGTCATCGCCGGCGGCTCGGTCAGGTCCGTGGTCGAGGCCGCGGGGATCCGCGACCTCCTCTCGAAGTCGATGGGCAGCACCAACCCGGTGAACGTGGTGCGTGCCACGATCGAAGCGCTCCGCTCACTCCGCTCTGCCGACCAGATTGCGCTGAGCCGCGGCACCACCGCGGAGCGTCTCCTTGGCAAGCGCGGGGCGGAGGCCAGTCGCCGCCCGCACGAGTACGTGGAGCGGCCGGCGCCTGCCTTCCCGTCGGGAGGCGGCCGTGGCCGCTAGGCGCAAGGCAGCCGCCAGCGGCCCGATGCTCAGCGTCACCTGGGTTCGCTCCACGATCGGCCACCGGGCCGGCGCGCGAGGCACGATCCGGGCCCTCGGGCTGCATCGGCTCCAGGAGACGGTCCAGGTCGCCGACACCGTCGAGAACCGCGGGATGCTGCGACGCGTCGCCTTCCTGGTGACCGTCGAGGAGCCGTCCGCCACGTCACCCGGCGAGGGGGAGGCCTAGATGAAGCTCCACCACCCGCAACCCAACCCCGGCTCGCACCAGGCGCCGCGGCGCCTCGGGCGCGGCCACGGCTCGGGGCGTGGCAAGACGGCCGGGCGAGGCACGAAGGGCCAGAAGGCGCGCGCCGGCGGCGGCATTCCGGCGTGGTTCGAGGGCGGCCAGACGCCGCTCCACGTGCGCACGCCCAAGCTGCACGGCTTCAAGAACCGATTCCGAGTCGAATACGCGCCGATGAACCTCGGTCGCCTGGCCGACGCCGCGGCCGGGACGCTCATCACGCCGGACGTGCTCCGTCACGACGAGCTGCTCCGCGACCAGAAGACCCGCCCCATGCCGGTCAAGATCCTCGGCGGCGGCGACGCTCCGCGCGGGGTCACCATCCACGCCCACGCCTTCACGCGCTCGGCGCTCGCCAAGCTTGCCGCCGCCGGGAGCACCGCGCAGCTGATCAGCTGGCCGGACGGCGCGCCGATCGAGTTCGAGCCGGCTGAGGCGCCCGTCACCGCCAAGGATCGCAAGGCGCAGGGTCGCAGGGCGAAGGCAGTGGCGAAGGCCGCCGCCGACGATCGATCGGCAGAGGAGGCCTCCGCGGAGCCCGAGGCAGAGCCCGAGCCGGAGACCGAGGCCGAGACCGAGGCCGAGTCCTGACGTGATCGAGTCCCTGGTCCAGGCCTTCCGGGCGCCGGACATCCGGCGCAAGATCCTCTTCACGCTGGGGATCCTGCTGATCTTCCGGGCCCTCACCAACGTGCCGGTCCCGAACGTGAACCAGGCGCAGCTGGCGAACCTGTTCAACACCAACCAGCTGCTCGGGCTGCTCGACCTCTTCTCGGGCGGTGGCCTGGCGACCGCCTCGATCATCGGGATGGGGGTGAACCCCTACATCAACGCCAGCATCATCATGCAGCTGATGCAGGGCGTGATCCCGAGCCTGGGCGAGCTGGCGCGGGAGGGCGAATACGGGCGCAATCGGCTCAACCAGTACACCCGCCTGCTGACCGTGCCGCTGGCCTTCGCCCAGGGATATGGCTTCTCGGTCCTGCTCTCCTCCAACGGCGTCATCCCGGCCTCGCCGCTCTTCTCGTTCCAGACCCTCGCGCTGCTCCTCTCGTTCACCGCCGGCACCATCCTGCTGATGTGGCTCGGTGAGCTGATCAGTGAGCGCGGCCTGGGGAACGGGATCAGCTTCATCATCTTCGCGGGCATCGTTGGCCGGCTGCCGCATCGTGCCGCGCCGATCGTCTCGGGACCCGACGGGCTGCTCCGGATCATCCCGTTCATCCTGATCGCGATCGTGGTGATCGCCGGGGTCGTCTTCATCAACGAGGGGCAGCGCCGCATCCCGGTGCAGTACGCGAGCCGCGTCCGCGGCCGGCGCATGTACCAGGGGCAGACCCAGTACCTGCCGCTCAAGGTGACGATGGCCGGCGTGATCCCGATCATCTTCGCGATCAGCATCCTCCTCTTCCCCGCGCAGATCGCCCAGTACTTCACCGCCTCAACGATCACCTGGGTGAAGAGCGTGGCAACCTTCGTCGTCAACAACCTGAGCTCGCAGAACCCGCTCGTGTACGGCGTCCTCTACTTCGTGCTGGTCGTCTTCTTCACCTACTTCTACACCGCCTTCCAGTTCCGGCCGGACCAGACCGCCGACTACCTGCGCAAGAACGGCGGCTTCATCCCGGGGATCCGTCCGGGCAAGCCGACCGAGGACTTCCTGTCGCGGGTCACCAACCGGATCACCCTGGGCGGAGCCCTCTTCCTGGCGTCCCTGGCCGTCCTGCCGCTCGTGGTCACCGCCGCGATCCCCGGCACGCAGGGGCTCCAGCTCGGTGGCACGAGCGTCCTGATCGTGGTCAGCGTGGTGGTCGAGACGATGAAGCAGCTCGAGGCCCAGATGCTCATGCGCCACTACGAGGGATTCATCCGGTGACCGATTCGGGCGGCGGCCCGGGGGCGTCGTCCACCCGCAGGATCCTCCTGCTGGTCGGCCCGGTCGGCGCCGGCAAGGGCACGCAGGCCGAGGTCCTCAACCAGCGGCTCGGGCTGGTGCATCTCGCATCGGGCAACCTCTTCCGCCAGGCCCTGCGGGATGGCACCCCGCTCGGCGAAGCGGCCCGCCGCTACATGGAGCGCGGCGACCTCGTTCCCGACGAGATCACGATCGACATGTTCATGCAGGAGCTCGGGAAGCCGCCTGCGCGACGCGGCGCGATCCTGGACGGCTTCCCGCGGACCGTGGCCCAGGCAGAGGCGCTCGACGCCACCCTCGCCGCGCGCGGGGAGCGGATCGAGCGCGTCATCTCGATCGAGGTGCCGGTCGAGACGCTCGTGGCCCGCGTCGCGGGGCGCCGCGTCTGCCCGGAGTGCGGCACGCCGTACCACGTGACGGGCGATCCGCCGCGCGTGGCGGGGCACTGCGACCGGGAGGGAGCCGAGCTCCAGCAGCGTGACGACGACCGCCCGGAGGTGGTGCGCGCCCGCCTGGAGAAGCAGATGCGGCCGATGCTCGCGGTGCTCGCGCACTACGACCGTGCGGGCATCGTGCACCGCGTCGACGGGACGCAACCGATCGCGGCGGTGACGGCCGAGATCCTGGCCGGCTTGGCGACCAGCTGAATGGTGACCATCAAGCGTCCCGAGGAGATCGCTCGCATGCGGCATGCCGGGACGATCCTGGCCGGCGTGCTGCGGCAGCTCGAGGCAGAGCTGAGGCCCGGCATCACGACCCTGGAGCTCGACACGATCGCCGAGCGGATGATCCGGGAGGCGGGGGCCGTCCCGTCGTTCCTGGGCTACGGCGGCGCGCGCGGCCAGGTCCCGTTTCCCGGATCGATCTGCGCGTCGATCAACGACGAGGTGGTGCATGGCATCCCCTCGGCGCGGCGACGCATTCGGGAGGGTGACGTGATTGGGCTCGACATCGGCTGCATCTGGCAGGGCTGGCACGCGGACACGGCCCGCACCTTCGCCGTCGGGCCGGTGCCCGAGTCCGTCACCACCCTGATCGCCGCCACGCGACGGGCGATGGAGGCCGGGATCGCGGCGGCATCGCCCGGGAATCGGCTCGGCGACGTCGGCGCCGCGATCGAGGCGGTGGCACGCGAGCATGGCTACGGCATCGTGCGGCCGTTCGTCGGCCACGGCATCGGCACCGCCATGCACGAGGACCCCCAGGTCCCGAACTACGGGCGGGCGGGGACCGGGATGCGGATCGAGGCGGGGATGTGCTTCGCCATCGAGCCGATGTTCAACCTGGGCGGTGACGACGTGGGCGTGCTCGACGATGGGTGGACCGTGGTGACCCTCGACGGCGGCCTCTCCGCCCATTTCGAGGACACGATCGCGGTCACCTCATCGGGTCCGGAGGTGCTCACTCGTGCGTGAGCATCGGGCCGGGCTGGCCGTTGTGCGACGGCATCGGCCTCATGTATACTTCCCTTTCCGTGGTCGCCGCGTGCGGCGGCCTTTCCGTGTGTTCCCAACCGAGTAGCAGCCAACCAGCAGATCGAGGGTGCGTAGCGCTTGGCGAAGAAGGATGCGATCGAGGTCGAGGGAGAGGTCGTCCTCCCCCTGCCGAACGCGATGTTCAAGGTGCGACTGGAGAATGGTCACGAGGTTCTCGCCCACATCTCCGGCAAGCTGCGCCAGAACTTCATTCGCATCCTGCCCGGCGACACGGTCCGCGTCGAGCTGAGTCCGTACGACCTCACCCGGGGTCGCATCACCTACAGGATGAGATGAAGGTTTCTGCCTCAGTCAAGCCGCGCTGCGAGCGGTGCAAGGTCATCAAGCGCTCCGGCGTGGTGATGGTCATCTGCGTCATCCCCAAGCACAAGCAGCGGCAGGGGTAGCGCAGCGCATCGTGGCACGCATCGCCGGCGTCGACATTCCCCGCGAGAAGCGGGTGGTGATCTCGCTCACCTACATCCACGGAATCGGGCCGAGCTCGTCGCAGAAGATCCTGACGGCCGCAAACGTGCCGCAGGCGACGCGCGTCCGCGACCTCACCGAGGAGGAGGTCAACCGCCTCCGCGAGGTGATCGACAAGCGCTTCAAGGTGGAGGGCGACCTGCGCCGCGAGGTGAGCATGAACATCAAGCGCCTGATGGAGATCGGCTCCTACCGGGGCATTCGCCATCGGCGCAACCTCCCGGTGCGCGGTCAGCGCACGAAGACGAACGCACGTCAGCGGCGGGGCCCGCGCAAGACGGTCGGCGTTCGGCGCAAGAAGTAGACCAGGAGACTCATGGCTGAGCGAAAGCGCGCGGCACGCACCAAGAAGCGCGAGAAGAAGAACGTCCCGACCGGGCATGCCCATATCCAGTCCACGTTCAACAACACGATCGTGACGATCACCGATGCGACCGGGAACGTGATCAGCTGGGGGAGCGCCGGGCTGGTCGGCTTCAAGGGATCGCGCAAGAGCACGCCGTACGCCGCCGCCCAGACGGCCGACGGTGCGGCCAAGCGAGCGATGGAGCACGGCATGCGCCAGATCGAGGTCTTCGTCAAGGGCCCCGGCGCCGGCCGCGAGCAGGCGATCCGCTCCCTCCAGACCGCCGGGCTGGAGGTGACCGCCATCACCGACGTCACGCCGATCCCGCATAACGGCTGCCGGCCACCCAAGCGGCGGAGGGTCTGAGCCATGGCCCGCTACACCGATCCGGTCTGCCGCATCTGCCGTCGCGAGGGGCTGAAGCTCTTCCTGAAGGGGAGCCGCTGCTTCAGCAAGAAGTGCGCCTTCGAGCGTCGCAGCTCGCCGCCGGGGATGAACACCCAGCGCCGCCGCAAGGTGAGCGAGTTCGGGATCCAGATGCGTGAGAAGCAGAAGGTGCGCCGCAGCTACTCGGTCCTCGAGAAGCAGTTCCGCAACTACTTCGAGAAGGCCGAGCAGCACAAGGGGATGACCGGCGAGAACCTGCTGCGGATGCTCGAGATGCGCCTCGACAACGTCGTCTTCCGAATGGGCTTCGCTCGATCGCGGGCCGAGGCACGCCAGCTCGTCAACCACCGGCACTTCGCCGTGAATGGCCGTCCGACCGATATCCCCAGCTTCGGGACCAAGACCGGCGACCGGATCGAGGTCCGGGAGAGCCGGCGTGGTCGCGAGATCTTCAAGACCGCAGCCGAGACGATGAAGTCGGCATCGATTCCCGAGTGGGTGAGCGTCGACGCCTCCAAGCTCGCCGGATCGGTGCTCTCCGAGCCGGCCCGGGAACAGATGCCACTCGAATTCAACGAGCAGCTCGTCGTCGAGTACTACTCGCGCTAATGCAGGAGCCAGACGCTTTCATGATCGAACTTGAGGCCACGCCGACCACCCGGATCGAGGAGGTCGAGACGCGCGGCGACCTGTCCACCTTCGAGGTCAACCCGCTCGCCGATGGCTACGGGGTGACCCTCGGCAACGCGCTGCGGCGCGTCCTGCTCAACTCGCTCGAGGGCGCGGCCGTCACCTCGGTCCAGGTGGCCGGCGTCTTCCACGAGTTCAGCACCATCGACAACGTGAAGGAGGACGTCACCCAGATCGTCCTCAACATCAAGAAGCTCCGGCTGCGCTCGTTCGCGAGACACGCCGTCACCCTCAAGCTGATGAAGCGCGGCGCCGGCCCCGTCACTGCCGCCGACATCGCCGAGTCGGCCGACGTGGAGATCGTGAACCCGGAGCTGCTGCTCCTCACGCTCGACTCCGACGCCGGCTCGATCGAGATGGACCTCACCGTGGAGACCGGCGTCGGATACCGACCCGCCGAGCACGCCGAGGACCTGCCGATCGGGATCATCCCGGTCGACGCCATCTTCACGCCGGTGCGACGCGTCAACTTCATCGTCAGCGACACGCGCGTCGGGCAGATGACCAACTTCGACCGCCTGACGCTCGAGATCGAGACCGATGGGACCACGACCCCCAAGGCGGCGCTCTCCGCCGCCGCGGAGATCCTGGTCCGCGAGTTCAGCCGCTTCGCCGAGATCGGCCGGCGGCCGCTTCCCGGGGCCGACGAGGTCCCCGCCCTGGTCAGCGCGAACCTGCTCGACGCCCCGATCGAGGAGCTCGACCTCCCGATGCGGGCCTACAACAGCCTGAAGCGCAACAACATCACCAAGATCGGCCAGCTGCTGGCGCTCGGCGACGACGAGCTGCTCCGCATGCGCAACTTCGGCAAGAAGAGCCTCGACGAGATGAAGGAGCGGCTCGCGCTGCGCGGCTTCATCGTCCCGGAGAGCGAGGGCGCCTCGGTCGACGAGTCGGACCTCCCCGCCGCCGCGGAGCTCGACGAGGCCGTGGCCGCCGAGCTCGACCGGGAGGGCTGAGACGTGCCGCATCGGTTGTCCGGACGCAGGCTGGGTCGCGCGAGCGACCATCGGCTGCACATGCTGGACAACCTGGCGGTCTCGGTCCTGCGCTTCGAGAAGGTGAGGACCACCGAGGCCAAGGCCAAGGAGGTCCGCGGGCGGGTCGATCACATGATCACGCTGGCCAAGCGCGGGGACCTCTCCGCGCGGCGGCAGCTGGTCGCCCAGATGCCGGACGAGCCGCTCATCGTCGACAAGCTGATGACCGAGCTCGCCACCAAATACGCCGACCGTGCCTCGGGCTACACCCGCATCGTGAAGATCGGGGCACGCCTGGGGGATGCGGCGGCGATCGTCCAGATCGAGCTGGTCTAGAACGGCCCGCCGCGAGAAGGGCGGACAATGGAAGACGGACCGATCGCGACCGCCGGGCGCCGATGCGCCCGGGCCGTGATCGAGTACGACGGGACCGACTTCGCCGGCTCCCAGTACCAACCGAACGCTCGGACGGTGCAGGGGGAGCTGGAGGAAGCGCTTAACAGACTGACCGGCGAGCGGACTCGGGTCCGATTCGCCGGGCGAACCGATGCCGGGGTGCATGCCACCGGCCAGGTCGCGGCCTTCTGCCTCGCTCGCCGCCGTCGCGGAGAGGGGGTCGGCTGGCCGGAGCTGCGGCGACGGCTGAATGCCGCCCTCCCGCCCGACCTGGCAGTGCGCTCGCTCAGGTCGGCGTCCGCGGGATTCGACCCGCGGCGCGACGCCGAATCGCGCGTCTACCGCTACCGGATCCGGATGGCGGGGGACAGGCGACCGGCGGACCGGCATCGGACGCTCGAGATCGGCGATCGGCTCGACGTCGCGGCCATGCGGGCCGTGGCGGCGGAGCTGCTCGGGGAGCGCGACTACGCGGCCCTCGGCAGCGACCCGCGGGGCCGAACCGTCCGGCACCTGCAGGAGGTGGCGGTCGTGCGCAGCGGCACGCAGGTGCAGGTTCGCGTCACGGCCAACGCATTCCTGCGGCGCATGGTGCGGAGCATCGTGGCCCTCCTCCTGGAGGCGGGGCGCGGAAGGCTGGCACCCGGATCGGTCGCCGGGCTGCTCGACGCGGGCGATCGCGCGCTGCATGGGCGCGCAGCGCCGGCGCGCGGGCTGACCCTCGAGCGGGTCATCTATCCGAAGAGGTCGGCCACGAGGCAAGTGAGGACCAAGGCAACGTGAAGACGTACGCAGTCAGGGCAGGCGACATCGAGCGCAGCTGGTGGGTGGTGGACGCCGCCGACCAGACGCTGGGTCGCCTCGCCACGCGCATCGCCACGCTGCTCGAGGGGAAGCACAAGCCGGTCTACTCTCCGCACCTGGACACCGGCGACCACGTGGTGGTGATCAACGCGGCGAAGGTCAAGGTGACCGGCAACAAGCTGACCCAGAAGGCCTACTACCGCCACTCGGGCTACCCCGGCGGGCTGAAGGAGGAGAGCCTCCAGGCGCTCATGGCGCGCAAGCCGGAGATCGTCATCGAGCGCGCCGTGAAGGGCATGCTGCCCCAGAACCGCCTCGGCCGGGCGATGTTCAAGAAGCTTCGGGTCTATCGCGGGGCCGAGCACCCGCACCAGGCACAGCAGCCCTCCGCTGCCGAGCTGTAAGAGGAACGCATGCGGTGAGCACCAGCTACGTCTACGGAACCGGGCGACGCAAGGAGGCGGTCGCGCGCGTGCGCCTGCTCCCCGGCGACGGGAGCATCGTGGTCAACGGCAAGGACGCCG
The DNA here is from genome assembly GCA_963770875.1 of uncultured Chloroflexia bacterium. Classification (GTDB taxonomy): domain Bacteria; phylum Chloroflexota; class Limnocylindria; order QHBO01; family QHBO01; genus CF-167. Next base: position 834,571 of record CAVYRE010000001.1, on the reverse strand, counting down.
CCGACTACTTCGGCGGGACGCCCGGCCTGGCGACGCTGCGCCTTCCGTTCCGCGTGACGGAGACCGAGGGACGCTACTCCGCGAGCGTGCTGGTGGCCGGCGGCGGCTTCTCGGGCCAGGCCGGAGCGATCCGGCACGGCATCGCCCGCGCCCTCCTGAGCGCCCATCCCGACGCTCGCAGCGCCCTCCGCTCGGCCGGGCTGCTGACCCGCGACCCGCGGGCCAAGGAGCGCAAGAAGTACGGCCTCAAGCGCGCCCGCAAGGCTCCGCAGTACACCAAGCGCTAGGCCTCGGCGCCGATCGGCCCCGGGCGGGGTCCCGGGGGCCCTTTGGTATCATCGGCACCCGTGTTCAAAGCCATCGGTGACTTTCTCGCCTTCTACCTGAGCGGTAACTGGACGTCCGTCCTCGACATCCTGCTCGTGGCGATCGTCATCTACTGGCTCTTCATCCTGATCCGCGGCACCCGCGCGGTGCGCATCGTGATCGGCCTCTCGATCCTCTACCTGGTCTATCTCGCCGCCCAGGTGGCACATCTCCGGCTCCTCTCGACGCTGCTCCAGACCGGCGCCGTGGTGGGCCTCTTCGCCATCGTCGTCGTCTTCCAGCCGGAGCTGCGCCGGGCGCTCGAACAGATCGGCCGCTTCGGATCGGTCAACCGCTTCTTCGTGAGCAACGACGTGGCCGCCGCCGAACGCGTCGCGCGCGAGATCAGCCGCGCCGCCCGGCTACTCGCCGGCTCGCGCCACGGGGCGCTCATCGTGCTCGAGCGCGAGACCGGCCTCGCCGATCTCGCCGCCGACTCGGGCGTGCTCCTCCATGCGGACCTGCGGGCGGAGCTGCTGGCGACCCTCTTCTACCACGGCACGGCGCTGCACGACGGGGCGGTGATCATCTCCGGCGAGCGGATCCTCGCCGCGGGGGTGCTCCTGCCGCTTTCGCAGAACGTGCTCGACTCGGAGCGGTACGGGACGCGCCACCGCGCCGCGATCGGGATCAGCGAGCAGTCCGACGCGATCGTGATCGTCGTCAGCGAGGAGACCGGCTCGATCTCGCTCGTGATGCGCGGCCGGATCGAGCGTAACCTGACCGAGGAACAGCTCCGGCGCCGCATCCTCAACCTGATTCGGCCCCAGGCCCCGCGTCGTCAGGCGCCCCTGCTGCGCCGCTCGATGGAGGGACGCTGGGGCGTCGACCCCGCCGAGCCCGAGCCACCGATCGACCCCGAGGCGCGCGTCGTGACCGTTGGCGGGGAGTCGGCCGAGCCCACGGCCGTGACCACCGGGAAACCGTCCTAGATGGCCTGGCTCGTCCGCAACTGGGCCCTCAAGCTGGGGGCCCTGGCCCTCGCCACCGTCCTCTACACCGGCCTCGTCTTCTCCGGCTCGTTCAGCGAGGAGACCATTCCAGGGGTCCAGATCAGGGCGCTCGGCCAGCCCGGGGGGACCTACCTCCTCAACCAGCAGCTCGGGACCGTCGACATCCACTACCGGCTCGCCGCCAACGCGCCGGGGCGGGTGACCCCGGCCTCGTTCGCGGTCACCATCGACCTGGCCCGCTACAAGCTGGCCGATGCTCCGCAGGAGCAGCCGCTCGAGATTTCCGTTCGTCCAGTGACCGATGGGCTGACCGTGCTCTCGTACACGCCGAGCAGCGTTTCGGTCGCGCTCGACCGGCTCGACCAGGCGCAGGTCCCGGTCGCCGTCGACAGCGGCGTGGTGCCGCCCGGCCTCGAGATCAGCACGCCGCAGCTGAGCGTCACGTCGGTCACCGCCAGCGGGCCGGAGTCGCTGCTGCATCGGGTCGACCGTGCCCTCGCCACGGTGCGCATCGACGAGTCGGGGATCGACTGCTGCGGGCAGGTCGACCTCGTTCCCGTCGACGTCGACGGCAGGCGCATCGAGTCGATCGAGCTGAACCCCTCGACGGTGCGCGTCCAGATCGACGTGAGCACCGTCGAGACGAGCCGCACGGTGCCGATCCGCCCGCTGCTGACCGGCGCCCCCGCTCCGGGCTTCGAGGTCGGGACCGTCAGCTCCGATCCATCGGTCGTCACCTTGCGCGGGTCGCCGGAGGTGCTCGCCGCCATCGCCGAGGTGCTCACCCAGCCGATCAGCCTGTCGGGCAGCCAGACCACGCTGCACGCCGCCGGCACGCTCGTGATCCCCGACGGGGCGCGCCTCGCCGACCCGGCGGACGCCCAGCCGTCGATCGTGGTCGAGATCCGCGAGACGGTCGCCACCCGCACGCTGATCCTGGGGCTGGTCTGCGCCGGCGAGCCGGCGGGAAGCGCCTGCCTGCCCCGGATCGGGCAGGTGGCGCTCACCGTCCGTGGCACCGTCTCCGCGCTCAACGCCCTCGATCTCGCGACGCTGACGGCGGTCCTCGACGTGACCGGCCTCGGCCCGGGCGATCACCTGGTGCAGCCAACCGTGACGCTCCCCACGGGCGTCACCCGGGTCACCATCTCGCCGATCTCGGTGACGGTGACCATCGTCCCGCCGGCGACCCCGGCGCCCTGATGGGGCGCCTCTTCGGGACGGACGGCATCCGGGGCGTCGCGAATGTCGACCTGACGCCGATCCTCGCCTACGACCTGGGCCGTGCGGTGGGGCACCTGCTCGGGGCGTCCGGGGGTCGCGTGGTGATCGGGCAGGACACGCGCCGCTCCGGCGGGATGCTGGTGGCGGCCGTCTCCGCCGGCCTCGCCTCGGTCGGCGCCGACACGGTCCAGCTCGGCGTGGTGACCACCCCGTGTCTCGCCCATGCCGCAGCGAGCGGTGACTTCGCGGCCGGGATCATGGTCTCCGCCTCGCACAACCCCGCCGATGACAACGGGCTGAAGGTGCTCTCCGGCGGACGGAAGATCGACGACGAGGTCGAGGAGGAGCTGGAGCGGCTCGTCTTCCAGGCCGAGTCGCTCCCCGGCCGGACCAACGCCGGGATCGGTCGCATCACCCGGTCCAGCGAACCGGTGGCCGAGTACCGCTCCTGGTTGCTGGCGCAGGCCGGAGATGCCCTGCGCGGAATGCGCATCGGCCTCGACTGCGCCAATGGCTCGGCGTCGGTCATCGCCCCCGACCTGCTGCGCGAGCTCGGAGCCACCGTGACGGTCCTCTCCGCCGATCCCGACGGCGTCAATATCAACCTCGACTGCGGCTCGAACCACCCCGAGGCGCTGGCCGCCGCGGTCGCCGCCGGCGGACTCGAGCTGGGAATGGCGTTCGACGGCGACGCCGATCGGCTGATCGCCGTGGACGAGCATGGCGCGATCGTGGACGGCGACGGGGTGATGGGGATCTGCGCCCTCGCCCGCCTCGCGGCGGGCACCCTGCGCAACCGGATCCTGGTCACGACGCTCATGAGCAACGGCGGCCTCGAGCGCGCGGTCACCGCTGCCGGCGGGCGGCTCCTGCGGACGCCGGTCGGAGATCGGCACGTCCTCGAGGCGATGGAGCGCGCCGATGCCACGCTCGGCGGCGAGCAGTCGGGACACGTCATCTTCCGCGACATCGCCGCCGCCGGGGACGGGATCCTGACCGGGATCCAGCTGGCGCTCACGCTGCGCGCCGCCGGCGCCACGCTCGGGGAGCTCGCCGCCCAGATTCCGAGGCTTCCGCAGGTGGTGATAAACTCAGCCGTCCGTCACCGGGAGCAGTGGGAGATCGATCCGGAGTTCGCCGCGGCCGTGACGGAGGCCGACGCCCGACTCGGTGCGCGTGGCCGGATCCTGGTGCGACCCTCCGGGACAGAGCCGAAGATCCGGATCATGGTCGAGGGCGAGGACGCTGACGAGATCAACCAGATCGCACGCGAGCTCTCCGAGCTCGCCAGTGCCCGACTGAACTAGGAGCTGCAGCAAGCATGTGCGGCATCGTCGGGTACGTCGGGCCTCGTGACGCAGCCCCCATCCTCCTCGAGGGGCTGCGCCGGCTGGAGTACCGCGGCTACGACTCGGCCGGCATCGCCGTGCTCACCGAGGCCGGCGAAGTCTTCGTCGAGAAGAAGGCCGGCAAGCTCTCCAACCTGACCGAGCACCTGAACGGGGGTGCCCCCGCTGGGCACCCGGGCATCGCGCACACCCGCTGGGCCACGCACGGCCGCCCGAACGACGTCAACGCCCATCCGCACCGTGACTGCACCGGGCGCCTCGCCCTGATCCACAACGGGATCATCGAGAACTTCGGCGAGATCAAGGAGCGGCTGCTCGCCAACGGGCACCGCTTCACCTCCGACACCGATACCGAGGTGCTCGCCCACCTGATCGAGGAGCGCTACAGCGGTGACCTCGTGGCGGCCGTGCGAGACGCGCTCAACGAGGTGCACGGCGCGTACGCCATCGTGGTGATGCACCTCGACCACCCGGAGCGCATCGTCGGGGCGCGCATGAACGTGCCGCTGATCGTGGGCCTCGGCGACGGCGAGGCGTTCCTGGCGAGCGACGTGCCGGCGATCCTCGAGCACACCAAGAACGTGGTGATCCTGCAGGAGGGCGACATCGCCGACGTGACGGCCGATGGCGTGACGATCACCGGGATGGACGGCATCGGCGTGCAGCGCCCGGTGACGCGCATCCGCTGGAGCATCGAGGCCGCCGAGAAGGGCGGCTTCGCGCACTTCACCCTGAAGGAGATCTACGAGCAGCCGCACGCCATCGGGGAGGCATTGCGCGGCCGCGTCGACGAGGGCGGCAGCGTGCACCTGCCCGAGCTCGCGGCGATCGAGGAGAAGCTGCTCGCGGTCGAGCGGGTCTACGTGGTCGGCTGCGGCACGGCGCTCTACGCCGCGCAGGTCGGGGCGCACCTGATCCAGAAGTGGGCCGAGCTGCCGGCGGTGGCGCAGATCGGCTCGGAGATGCGCTACTCGCCGCCGCCGATCGACGGCAGGACGCTCGTCATCAGCGTCAGCCAGTCGGGCGAGACGGCCGACACCCTCGCGCCGCAGAAGCTGGCCGCCGAGAAGGGCGCCGTGATCGTGGTGGTGACGAACGTGGTCGGCAGCGCCCTCACCCGTGAGGCCGATGCGGTCTGCTACCTGCAGGCCGGGCCGGAGGTGGCGGTCGCCTCCACCAAGGCCTTCGTGACCCAGGTGGTGGTGCTCCAGATGATCGCCCTTCACCTGGCGAAGCTGCGGGGAACGATGAGCGATCGCCGGCGCCGCTCGTTCGGCCTCGCCCTGCGCGACCTGCCGGGCCAGGCCGCCGAGGTGCTCAAGCTCGCCCCGCAGATCAAGAAGCTGGCCCGGCGCTGGGGCGAGGTCCGCGACGTGATGTTCGTTGGTCGCGCGCTTGGCTTCCCGGTCGCGATGGAGGGGGCGCTCAAGCTCAAGGAGCTCTCGTACGTGCACGCCGAGGGCTACGCCGCCGGCGAGCTGAAGCATGGCCCGATCGCGCTGCTCGACCCCGAGACGCCGCTGGTGGCGATCGCCAACCGCAGCGCCACCTACGAGAAGGTGGTCAGCAACGTCGCGGAGGCACACGCTCGCGAGGCGCCGGTGGTGGCCGTCGCCACGGTGGGGGACGAGGGGATCGAGCGCTACGCGCAGGACGTCCTCTACATCCCCGAGACGCCCGAGGAGATCGCGCCGCCGATCGCGATCATCCCGCTCCAGCTCCTCGCCTACGAGGTGGCCGTCGCCCGCGGCACCGACGTCGACCAGCCCCGCAACCTGGCGAAATCGGTCACCGTCGAATAGCCGCCACCCTCCAGCCATGAGCCGCCACGAGATCGGCGTCGACCTGATCGACATCGACCGCATCGTCGCGACCCTGGGTCGCTTCCCGGACCGCTTCCGGCAGCGCGTGCTGACCGACGGGGAGGCGCGCTACTGCGGGCAGAAGGCGGAGCGGATCGCGGGGCGCTGGGCGGCCAAGGAGGCGATCAGCAAGGTGCTCGGCCTCGGCGTGCGCGGGGTCGGCTGGCGCGAGATCGAGATCCTGCCGAACTGGGCCGGGGCGCCGCAGGTCCGGCTGCACGCGCGAGCCGCCGCCCGCGCCCTGGCGCTGGGGCTCGAGGACGTGACCGTCAGCATCTCGCACGAACGGCACATGGCGGTCGCCGTGGCGGTGGCCCACCACGGCGTGGACGGCTAGGCCGATGGCCAGCGCCGGACTCACCCAGGGCTGGGTCGCCAAGCGCCTCCCCCCGCGCCCGGCTCGCGCGCACAAGGGCACCTTCGGCCGCCTGCTGATCGTGGCCGGGTCGCTCGAGTACGCGGGGGCGACGCTCCTCACCGGGCTCGGCGCGATCCGGGCCGGCGTCGGGCTGGCGTGCCTCGCCACCCCCGAGGCGGTCGGGCTGCGCCTGCTCGGCCTCGTGCCGGAGCTGACGGCGATGCTCCTGGTCGAGGAGGCTCCCGGCCTGACCGCGCCCGCCGGCTGGCGCCGCCTTGCGACCGAGGCCCCGTCCTACGAGGCGCTCGTGATCGGGCCGGGGCTCGGCCGCCAGCCGGCCACGCTGCGTCGCGCGCGGAGCTTCATCGGCGAGCTGCGGCACCCCGCCGTGGTGGACGCCGACGCGCTGATCGCCCTGGCCGAGGGGCAGCGCTGGTGGCAGTCGATCAAGGCGTCGCTGGTGCTCACCCCGCACCCCGGCGAGTTCGCGCGCCTGATCCGCCTGCCGGAGGGGGAGAAGCTCCCCGATGACGATGCGAAGCGAGCCGAGGCGGCGCAGGCCGCCGCGGCGCGATGGGGCCAGGTGGTGGTCCTGAAGGGGGCGCACACGGTCGTCGCCGCGCCCAACGGGGACCTCCTCCGCTCCGACATCGCGACGCCGGCCCTCGCCACGGCGGGGAGCGGCGACGTGCTCGCCGGCGCGATCGGGGCGTTCCTGGCGGCGGGCCTGTCGACGTTCGACGCGGCCGGCTGCGGCGTCGCGGTCCATGGCGCCGCCGGGCTGCTGGCCGAGGACCGGATCGGGCGGGCCGGGGTGGTCGCCCGCGACATCGCCAACCTGCTGCCGAACGCCATCGAGCAGCTCCGGGGCGGCCGCCCGGCGTGACGGAGGCGGCAGGCCACAGCCCGCATCGGGCCTGGATCGAGATCGACCACGACGCGCTGGCCGGCAACCTGGCCGTGATCCGGCGCCTCGCCGGCGCCCGCTCCGTGATCGCGGTCGTGAAGGCCAACGCCTACGGCCACGGGGCGATCGAGGTCTCCCGCACGCTGCTGCGCCACGGGGTCGAGCGGCTGGCGGTCGCGACCCTCGGCGAGGGGCTCGCCCTGCGCGCGGCCGGGATCGAGGCGCCGATCCTGCTCCTCTGGGGGCTCGGCCCTCCCGAGGTTGGCCCCGCGCTCGCGGCCGACCTGGAGCCGATCGTCTACGACGAGGCGGGCGTCGCGCTGCTCGAGGCAGCCGCCGCGGCCGCGGGGCGGCGCGCATCGGTCCAGCTCAAGGTCGACTCCGGGCTTGGCCGGCAGGGGATCGAGTCGCAGGGCGCGGTCGAGCTGGCGCTGCGGATCGTGCGCAGCCCGCACCTGGCGCTCGGCGGCACCTTCAGCCACCTCGCGGTCCCCGGCGAGGACGAGGCCTACTCCGACGTCCAGCTGCTGCGCATGGCGCAGGCGCTCGACGCGATGCGCTCGGCCGGCGTCGATCCGGGGCTCGTGCACGTGGACGCCACCGGGGGGCTGATCGCCGGCTCGGGGAGCTTCGGCGACGCGGTGCGCCCCGGCCTGGCCCTGTACGGGATGGTCCCCGCCTGGGCCGGCGACCGCGACCTTGGGCTGCGCCCGATCCTCTCGCTCCACGCGCTCCCGCTCCGCATCTTCGACCTCGCCGCCGGGGAGCCGATCGGGTACGGGTTGCGCTTCCGGGCCGAGCGCGCGACGCGGATCGCGACCCTGGGGATCGGCTATGGCGACGGCTGGCCGCGGGCGCACGCCAACAATGGGTGGGTGCTGGTGCGCGGCGAGCGGCGTCCGATCGTCGGGGCGGTGAGCATGGACGGCCTCACCGTCGATCTGGGCGATGGCCATGATGTAACCTACGCCGACGAGTTCGTCCTGATCGGCGAGCAGATGGGTGCCCGCATCGACGCCGATGAGGTCGCCGCCCAGCGACGCACCATCAACTACGAAGTGACGACCGCCCTTCGAGACCGCCTCCCGCGCGTGCATCTGCCGGAGGCCGTCCCGGACGCGGGGTAGGCCGTCGAGCGAGCGGCCATGGGTACCACGACCGAATCAGGTGTCTCGCAGGGAGCGCGGTCCGAGCCCGTCGACCAGGTGGCCGACGAGCTCGAGCGCCGCGGGATCGGCGCTCCGGCGGCGATCCTGCTCGACGCTCACCGACCGCTCCTGCCGCTGGTTCGCCAGGCGGCCATCTTCCTCGGCCCGCTGCTCGCCCAGCTGCTCGGTCCGCGGCGCCACGGGATCCTGAGCCAGGCCGTCGACGACCCGGCCGCGTACGACCGGCTCACCGCCAGGCTGGCCGGCGAGCCTCCGGAGGATCGCGCGTAGCATGCCGAACCTAGGCGAGCTGATGGCGAACCTGATCTCCGCCCTGGCCAACGCCGTCGGGTCGTCCTCCATGCGCCTCGGCGCCGCGCCGACCGTCGCGATCCTCCTCGTCCTGCTGGTCCTCCTCTCGCTCCTCGCCCGCCCCTCGGCGCGCTGGTCCGCCACCGACCTCGGCCGGCTGGCCCAGGTCGGGCGGGCGATGGCCCTCGCCGCCGAGTCGGGTGCCGACGCGACCGTCTCGCTCGCCGGGGCCGGGGTGGTCCGCGCCGCGTCCGCGACCGACCGCTTCCAGACGCTCGGCTCGCTGCCGCTCCTCGGTCATGTCGCCGAAGCGGCGGCACGGGCCGGGGTCCCGCTCTCGGTCACCACCAACGACCCGGTGGCCGCCCTCTTCGCCGAGGCGACGCTCGCCGGCGCCCATCGCCGGACCGCCACGCCGGAGCGAGCCTCGGGCTCGACCGTCGAGTACCTGGGCGAGGGGCGGGCGCTGGCGGCCGCGGCCGCGCTCGCCGGGGCACGGGCGCACGGCGTGGCGGTGGTCGCCGGCGGCCTGGCGGAGGAGGGCCTCCTCCTGCTCGACGGCGTGCTTGGCGATGCCGAGTGGAGCGTCGCCGGCACGGCGAGCGCCGGCCAGGCGGCGGGGCCGCTCCTGGATGGGGACGGCAGCCTGATCGGGCCGGAGCTGCTCCAGGCGGGCGGCGAGGTCTCGGCGAATGGCAGCGCCCGTGCCGCGGTGCTGGCGGCGAATCGGCTGATCTGGACGGTGATCGGCGTCCTGCTCATCGGAACGCTGGTCGCCTGGGCCGGCGGGCCGCAGATCGCCACCTTCCTGGCGGGTCGCTGAGCGGCATGCGACGCTCCCTCGTCGCCGCGGTGGCGCTGGTCAGCGGGCTGCTGGTCCTGCTCGACCTGCTCGTCGTCAACCCGTCGCTCGGGGATGCCGCCGGGGCCCTGAACGAGCTGCTCGTCCTGCTGGTCGCGGCCGCCGCGGTCGGCGGCGGCGCCACGCTGGTCGCCCACCACGCGCGTGCGCTCGCGTCGGGCGGCGACGATCCGATCGCGTCGATCGTGCTGCTGGCCGGGATGGCGGCGATCCTGCTGGCCGGCCTGCGACCCGGCTCGAGCGGCAGCTCGGACCCCGTGGTGCTCTGGCTGGTGGCTGCCCTGCTGGCCCCGATCGCCGCCTCGCTCTTCGCGCTGCTCTTCCTCTTCCTGCTGCGCGCCGTCCGGCGCGGCTTCGCCCTCCGCTTCCGCGAAACGGCGGTGATGGCCGGCGCCGCCGCGGTGGTGATCGTGCTGCTGCTCCCGATCGGCGGGCAGGCGGGCGACTGGCTCACGGCGACCGCCAGCTGGGTGCGCGCCGTGCCGCTCGGCGGCGTCTTCCGCGGGCTCCTGATCGGGGTCGGGGTGATGATCGCCGTCAGCGCGGCCCGCTCCCTGTTGACGCTCGACCGTGACGACGAATAGTCCAGCCCCCGCCGCGCGCCGCTCGCGGCGAGCGACGCTGCGCGCCGTCCTGCGGCGCTCCGCCCCGGTGCTGCTCCTGCTCCTCCTGGCAGGGGCGTGGCTGGTCCCCCAGCGCGCAGGTGACACGACCCTGCGCCTGGCGAGCTCGGACAAGTCCCACATCGACCAGTTCCTCGCCGTCATCGGCGACCTCCCCATCAACGGGCTGGTGCTGGTCGCCTGCGACGCCGATCTCGGTACCTATCCGGAGATCCGGGCGGCGACCCGCGCGGTCCTGTCGGACCTGGCGGCTCACGGCGACCGGACGGCGATCGTCAGCTTCACCCCGGAAGGGCGCGCCATCGCGGCAGCGGAGGGCGACCGGATCGCCCGCCTCGGCGGCACCCCTCCCCTCGACCTCGGCTTCGTCTCCGGCTCCGAGGCGGGGCTCGTGCGGGGCATCGCCTCGATCGTCCCCGCCACCGCGACGGGAGCGCTCGCCGACGAGGTCCGCACGCTTGGCGGAGGCATCGGCGCCTTCGACATGGTGGTCGTCATCTCGGGGAGCGACCTGTCGGCACGGAGCTGGGTCGAGCAGGTCGGCTCGCGCCTGCCGAAGCTGAAGCTGGCGGCCATCGCGCCCACCTTCCTCGATCCCGAGCTCGAGCCCTACCTCGCCTCCGGCCAGCTGGTCGCGCTGCTGGGGACGCTGCGCGAGGGGGTCGGCTACGCGCAGGCGATCGGCGGGGATGCGGTCGCCGGGCCAGCCTCGACCCCCGCCCCGCTGCCGATGCTGATCGGGATGCTGGTGGCGCTGGCGGCGCTCGGCGATGCCGCCATGCGACGCAACGGCCGGACACCACCCACGCTGGGACGGCGGGCGTCATGAACGGGTTCATGGCCGGAGACCTCGGTGGAGCGCTGGCGACCTGGGTCGCCGCCCTCGTCACGATCGGAGTCTGGTCGTACCTCGTCGGCGCGCGGCGGATCTTCGTCCTGCTCCAGTACCTGCTCGCCGGGCTGGCGACCGGCTACCTGGTCCTGCTGGCGATCCACGACGTGCTGGTCCCGCGCCTCGTCTCGCCGCTCGTGGCCAGCCCTCGCGACCACCTCCTGCTCCTGCCCGCCCTGGTGCTGGTCGGCCTGCTGATCGGGGCGTCATGGCTGCCACGCCGGGTCGTCGCGCCCGCCACCGCGGTGCTGGTCGGCGGGATCTCTGCCTTCGCACTGGGCGGGGCGGTGATCGGGACGATCCTGCCGCAGATGGCGGCCGCGCTGCCGGCCAGCGGGTCGGGCTCGCCGGACCTCGCCAGCGGACTGCTCGCGCTGGTGATCACCGCGCTCGTGCTGCTCAGCTTCCTGCACGGAGCTCCGCGCGCGGCGCTCACCGCGCAGGCGGCATCGCTCGGGCGCTGGCTCCTGATCGGCGGGATCGGGGGCTGGCTCGGGTTCCTCGTCGTGAGCCGCCTCTCACTCGTCGTCGATCGGGTCGGATTCCTGCTCGCGAATTGGCTTACGGTGCTCCGATGACGGTCGAGACCCGCGAGGCGGGTGCGGTCCGGGCAACCTCGGAGCTGTCGCTGCTGATCGACATCGGCTCGGCCTGGACCAAGGCCGCGGTCGTGGGACGGACGGTCGGCCGATGGAGGATCGCGGCGCACGCCGCGCAGCCCAGCGCCTGGGACGAGGGGGAGCTGATCGCGACGCTGGCGGCGCGGCTCGGCGGCCGCGTCGACCCGCGCGTCTCGGGACGGATCGCCCTGCTGCTGGCCGATGCGCCGCGGATCGCCGTCCACACGCCGGCGCGGCCGGGGCGGATCGCGATGGCCGCCGTCTCGTCGGAGCTCTCCGGTCGGGCAGCGCAACGGGCGGCCGAGGCGGCCGGGTGGGTCGTGGTCGAGGCGGTCACCGCCGATGACGGGCGCACGGTCGCGGAGCGGCTGAACGCGCTCCAGTCCGCCGAGGTCGATGCCTGGCTCCTCGCGGGCGGCTTCGACGCGGAGGGTGGCGACGGCGCGCTCGAGATGGCGGGGCTGGTGGCGGCGGCCCGCGGTGGCGGCCGCTCCCCGGTCGTGTGGGCCGGGTCGGCCGGCCTCACCGAGCAGGTGACGGCCCTCTTCGAGCCTGGGATCGTGCGGCCGGTGGCCAACCCACGGCCATCCGCCGACCACGAGAACCCGCTCCCGCTGCGCCGCTTCCTGGACGCGCTGATCGAGCGGCTGGTCGAGCGCGGCGCAGCGCGGCAGCTGGCACCCATCGGGTTCAGCCGTGCCATCGCCGAGCTCGCCCGTGCCGCGCGGCTGCGGGTGGTGGGGGTCGACCTCGGCGCCCGCTACGCGACGTGGGCCAGCGCCGACGAGAACGGCATCGCCGACAGCCGGGTGGTCGCCTCGGGAGGGCTCGCCTCGCCGTCGCTCACGATGCCCGGCGGCCCCGCCCGGATCGCGCACAGCCTGGCCGCGGCGATCGACGAGCTGGCCGTCGCCGACGCCCTTCAGAACCTCCGGGCGCGGCCCGGCTCGCTCCCCCAGACCGACGAGGAGCTGGCGGTGGTGCAGGGAGCGGCCCGCGCCCTGCTCGCCGACCTCGCCGCCAACGGCCCGTCGCCGGGCGGGATCGACCTGCTGATCGGATCGGGGCGCACGATCGCCGCGGCGCCCCTGCCCGCCCAGTCGATGCAGCTGCTGCTGGATGGGATCCGCCCGGTCGGGATCGTCCAGGTCGCGATCGACCCGGCGGGCGCCCTGGGTCCGCTCGGCGCGCTGCGCGATGACGAGATCGTCGAGGGCCTCGGGACGCTGCGCGACGACCTGCTGGTCCCGCTCGGGGCGGCGGTCGTCTGCCAGGGCGGGCGGACCGGGCACGCCGCCATGCGCGTCACCGTCAGCCGCGTCGGCTGGGCCCCGCTCGGGCCGATCGAGGTGCGCCCCGGGCAGGTCGAGGTGGTGCCGCTTCCTCGCGGCCAGGTCGCCGAGCTCGAGATCGAGCTCGACCCGACGGTGAGCCTCGGTTCGCCGCGCCGAGCGCGAAAGCTGCGCGCCACGGTCAGCGGCGGCGCCGTCGGCCTCGTCCTCGACGCTCGTGATGCCCCGCTCCTCCTTCCTCGTCGCAACGACGATCGACGCGCGGTGCTCACCTCGTGGCGCGACGCATTCCTGCGCGAGCCGCGCCCCCAGCCGCCGGTGGTCCCGTGATCGACGCGTCGCTGCATCGGATGCACCTGCCACGCGGGACCTCGGTCAGCGTGCGGGTTGGTGCCGAGATCCGGCCCGACGAGGTGATCGGGATGCGTCGCGGGACGCTCGCGCCGGTGCGCGTCCCCATCACCCGCCCGCTCCACCGGGGCCCGGCCGAGATCGAGGAGCTGCTCGCCGTCCACCCCGGCGACCGGGTCGACGCGGATCAGCCCCTCGCCCTGGTCGAGGGAGGAGAGGCGGTCCTGGCGCCGATCGCCGGCCTGGTGCTGGCCGCCTCGCCCCGCGACGGCACGCTGCTGCTCGCCCCGCTCGGGCGCGAGGAGCCGGTGATCGGGCACGTCCGCGGCCGCGTTCGCGCCATCGAGGAGGGGTCGCTCGTGGTCGAGGTCCCCGCGGCGCGGTTGCGCGGCGTGGGCGGCAGCGGCGACGCGGTGCACGGCGAGCTGGTGGTCGGGGTGCGGAGCCCGGAGGAGGAGCTGCGCGCGGGGGCCATCGACAGCGGAGCCACCGGCAAGATCCTGGTCGGCGGGTCGCGCGCCTCGGCCGAGACACTGACCCGTGCCCGCGCCATGGGCGTGGCGGGGATCGTCCTCGGCGGCGTGCTCGACAAGGAGCTGCGCGACTTCGCCACGATCCAGCGGCGACGGCGGGAGGCCGGCGGGATGACCGGCTCGTTCGGCATCCTCCTGGTCGAGGGGTATGGCAAGGTCGGCATCGATCCGCAGCTCTTCGCATGGTTCAAGCTGCATTCCGGCCGGGTGGCCAGCCTCTTCGGCGCCGATGCACTCCTGTACGTCTATGACGCGTCGCCGCTGCCGAAGCGCCGCCCGCTGGCCCGGGTCGGGGAGCGGGTGATCGCGCATCGGCGCCCGTTCCAGGGTCGAGGCGGCGTCCTGGTGGCGCTCATCGACGAGCTGCACGCCGCCCAGTCGGGAATCCCGACCCGGATGGCCCTGGTCCGGTTCGAGGACGGACGCCTCGCCCCGGTGCCGCTCGCCAACCTCGAGGCCACGGTGCAGCCCGAGGGTCGGTGAGGCGCCGCTCCCGTATCCTTCGGCCATGGAGCAGCCCGCTGCGACGGCCACGGCGGCGGCCGGATCGCTCGCCACACACAGCGCCGAGGAGACGCGGCGGATCGGCCGCGCGATCGGCGAGGCGGCCCACGCCGGATTGCTGCTGGCGCTGATCGGGCCGCTCGGGGCCGGCAAGACGGAGCTGGCCAAGGGGGTGGCGGAGGGGCTTGGCGTGACGAGCGTGGTGAACAGCCCCACCTTCGTGCTGATGAACGAGCACCTCGGCCGGCTGCGCCTCTTCCACATCGACGCGTACCGGCTCGACGACCCCGAGGAGGCGGTGGCGGCCGGCCTCTTCGACGACCGCCAGGCGGGCGGGGTCGCGATCGTGGAGTGGGCCGATCGCCTCGGCGACCGCCTCCCCGTCGATCGCCTGGAGCTCACCATCGATCCGGCGGCGGATGGCAGCGACACGCGGACGATCGGCTGGCGCTCGATCGGCGCAGCCCATCAGCGGGTCGCGATGCGCGCCCTCGCGAACCGATGATCATCGCCCTGGAGAGCGCCTCGAGCGATCCGTCGCTCGCCCTCGCGGAGCGCGACGGGAGCGTGCTCGCCAGCGACGCCTGGGAGGGCGAGGGGCGCCAGGCGAGCGAGCTGCTGCCGCACCTGCTCGTGCTGCTGGCCCGCGCAGGCCGGGAGCTGGCCGGGACCAGCGCCCTCGCGGTCGGCATCGGCCCGGGCTCGTTCACCGGCCTGCGCGTCTCGATGAGCCTGGCCAAGGGCCTGGCGCTCGCCCTCGACGTGCCGCTCGTCGGCGTTCCCAGCCTCGAGGCCTGGCTCGCCGCCGAGCCGGAGGCGCGCGCCGCCATCGCGCGCGCCGGGGCGCAGGACGCGTTCGTGCTGCTGCGCGGCGAGGCGCTTGCCACGGGTCGTCGGCGCGGCCGAGCTGGAGCGCCTCGTCGGCGCGTCGCCGGTCGTGGCCGCCTCCGAGGTTGGGAGCGCGTTTGCCCTCCCCGGCGCCATCTCCCCGCGCCGTGGCGCGGAGTCGGTCGCGCTCCGCGCCTCGCGACGGCTGACAGAGGCGCCCGCTGGGGACGACCTCGAGCGGCTCGAGCCGTGGTACCTGCGCGCCCCGCGCGGCACCGTCCCGGCGGCAGGAGAGGTCCGCTGATGGCGATCGGCACCCCGCTCGTCATCGAGCGGATGCGGATGGGCGACGTGGCGGCCGTGATCGAGATCGAGCGGCTCAGCTTCAGCTCCCCGTGGCCCGCCTTCGCGTTCGAGCAGGAGCTGACCGCCAACCGGCTGGCGCACTACGTGGTGGCGCGCAGCGACGGCCGGGTGGTCGGCTTTGCCGGCATCTGGCTGATGGTCGACGAGGCCCACGTGACCACCTTCGGGGTGCATCCCGATCACCGCCGTCGCGGGGTCGGGCGTCGCCTGCTGCTGCGCCTGGCGGAGATGGCGATCGAGCTCGGGACGGTGCGCATGACGCTCGAGGTGCGGGTCAGCAACGAGCCGGCGCAGGCCCTCTATCGGAGCTTCGGCTTCCGGGTCGCAGGGCGTCGGATCGCCTACTACAGCGACGACGGCGAAGACGCGCTGGTGATGACCACGGCGTCCCTGGCGAGTCCGACCATGCGCGCCATCCTCGACGCCGAGCGCCTCCGCGCCGGAGGGGACGAGCGTTGGTGAGCGGCCCGACGGTGCTGTCCATCGAGACCAGCTGCGACGAGACCGGCGTCGCGGTGGTGCGCGGTGGGCGGCGGATCGCGGCGAACCAGGTCGCGACCCAGATCGCGCTGCACGCCGCGACCGGCGGGATCGTGCCGGAGGTCGCGGCGCGGCAGCAGCTGCGCTGGATCGTGCCCACCATCCGCGGCGCGATGGAGGAGGCGCGGGTCGGCTGGGACGACCTCGACGCGGTGGCGGTCACCTGCGGGCCCGGCCTGATCGGCTCCCTGCTGGTGGGGGTCAACGTGGCGAAGTCGCTGGCGGTCGCGCACGACCTGCCGCTCGTGGCGGTGAACCACATCGAGGGCCACATCTACGCCAACTGGCTGACCGAGGCGCCGGCCGACGAGCCGCTCCCCGCGGAGCCACCCTTCCCGCTCCTCTGCCTGGTCGTGAGCGGCGGGCACACGCAGCTGGTCCTGATGGCCGATCACGGTCGCTATCGGCTCCTGGGGCAGACGGTCGACGACGCCGCCGGCGAGGCCTTCGACAAGGTGGGCCGGCTGCTCGGCCTGCCGTATCCGGGCGGCCCCGCGATCAGCGCCGCGGCAGAGGGAGCGCGCGCGGCGACGCGCTTCCCCCGCGCCCGCCCCGCCGGTCGCTACGACTTCAGCTTCTCCGGGCTCAAGACCGCCGTCCTGCGCGAGGTGGCCGGCTACCGCGAGCGCGGCCAGCCGATCCCCGTCGACGGCCTGGCGGCCGCCTTCGAGGAGGCGGTCGTCGACGCCCTCGTCACGCGCACGGTGGCTGCCGCGGAGGAGCACGACGTCGCCGCGGTGGCGCTCGGCGGTGGGGTCGCCGCCAACCGGAGCCTGCGCGCCGTCCTGCGCGATCGCCTGGCGGCGACGGGGCTGCCGCTGCTCGTCCCGCCGCCGGCCTGGTGCACCGACAACGGGGCGATGATCGGGGCCGCGGCCGGCTACCGCTTCGCCGCGGGGGAGCGGGCCACGGCTGCCCTCGAGGCGACCCCGAACCTCGCCCTGCCCTGGCTCGACGCGTGACCGAGCCGCTCGCCCCGGAGCGCCTCGTCCCGCACACCCCGGGCCAGCTGCGGCGCCTGCTGGCGACCGAGCGCCTGCGACCGAAGAAGGCGCTGAGCCAGAACTTCCTGACCGATTCGGCCGCCCTCGACGCGATCGTGGACGCCGCCGAGCTCGAGCCGGGCGACCGGGTGGTGGAGGTCGGCCCGGGGCTCGGGGTGCTGACCCGCCGCCTGCTGGCCGCCGGGTGTTCGGTGCTGGCGGTCGAGCTCGATCCGCGCCTGGCGGCCTACCTGCGGCGCGAGCTCGGCGAGGTGCCGGGCTTCGAGCTGATCGAGGCCGATGCGCTCTCGCTCCATCCGCGCGACTGCTTCCCCGGGGAGTCGTTCAAGCTGGTCGCCAACATCCCGTACCACATCACGAGCCCGCTGCTGCACGCCTTCCTGGAGGGGGAGCGGCCGCCGCTGCTGACCGTCCTGCTGGTGCAGGCCGAGGTGGCGGAGCGGGTCGCGGCCCCGCCCGGCCAGATGAGCTACCTCTCCGTCTTCGTCCAGAACGTCGCCAGCGCCGAGGTCGTGGGCCGCGTCCCGGCCGCCTCGTTCGAGCCGGCGCCGGAGGTCGACTCGGCGATCCTCCGCCTGCGACGTCGCGCGGCACCGGTGGTCCCGGTGGGGCCGGGGCGCGAGCCGTTCTATCGGATCGTGCAGGCCGGCTTCCGCCAGCGGCGCAAGCAGCTCCACAACGCCCTCGGCCGCGAGCTGCCCGTGCCGAGACCGGCGCTGGAGGCCGCCTTCACGGGCTGCCGGATCGACTCGGAGCGGCGGGCGCAGACGCTGACCCTCGACGAGTGGGCCTGCCTGCTCCAGCACCTCGGCGGACTCCTCGGGTGATCTCGCTCGAGGCGCCCGCCAAGCTCAACCTGTCGCTGCGGGTGGTGGGGGAGCGACCCGATGGCTTCCACCTGCTCGAGACCGAGATGGCCCTGCTCGAGCTGGCCGACCGGCTCCTGCTGCTCCCCGGCGCCAGCGGGCTGCGCGTCGAGGCGCAGCCGGGCGAGGAGGTCCCGCTCGATGGGCGCAACCTGGCCTGGCGCGGCCTGCTGGCGGGGCTCGGAGCCGAGCCGCAGCTCATCTGCCTGACGCTCGAGAAGCGGATCCCGGCCGCCGCGGGGCTCGGCGGTGGATCGTCGGACGCCGCCGCCGCATGGCGCCTCGGCCGGCGCGCCTCGGGCGCCTCCGAGACGGCCACCCCGGACGAGCTCGAGGGCCTCGCGCTGCTCGGCGCCGACGTCCCGTTCTTCGCGGCGCGGTGCGCCGCGGCGCTCGTGTCAGGAGTCGGCGAGGTGGTCGTCCCCGCGCCGCCTCCGCCCGCCACGCCCGTGCTCCTGGTGCAGGCGGGCTTCCCGCTCTCCACCCCCGCCGTCTTTGCCGAGCTGCGACCGGCCGACCTGGCCTCCGACCGGCCGGGCGGCAACGACCTGCTGGCGCCGGCGCTCCGCCTCCGTCCCGAGCTCGGCGCGCTGATGGCTCGCATGGCGAAGGGCGGCGCCGAGCCGCGCCTCACCGGGTCGGGCCCGACCCTCTTCAGCCTGGTCGACGACCCGGAGCGCGCCGCGGCCACGGCCGCCGAGCTCCGCGCGACCGGCCTGCGCGTCACCGTGACGCGCCTGCGCACGCGGCCGGCCGTCATCGGGGAGATCGACGACGCGCTGAACGACGCTGGCGCACCGGCACACGGCATGGGATGATCGGTGGACTGATGGATGGAGGTGGCATGACCGAGCGCGCCGCGGTGCAGAGCGATGCGGCACCCGCCGCCATCGGCCCCTACAGCCAGGCGATCCGCGCCGGTGGGTTCGTCTTCACGGCGGGACAGGTCGGCGCCGAGCCCTCGACCGGCAACCTCCTCGACGGGATCGCCGCCCAGGCCGATCAGGCCCTGCGCAACCTCGCCGCCGCTGCTCGAGGCGGCCGGGACTGGCTTCGATCGGGTGGTGAAGACGACCATCCTCCTGGTCGACATGGCCGACTTCGCCGCCGTCAACGAGGCGTACGCGCGCCACCTGTCGCCGCCGTACCCGGCGCGCTACCACGGTCGCGGTGCGTGCGCTGCCGAAGGGCGCCCTGGTCGAGATCGAGATGATCGCGCTGGCCGCGCAGGAGCCGGCGGGATCGTGACCGTCACCGCGGCGGTCGTGCTGGCCGCCGGCCAGGGAACTCGCATGCGATCCCGCCTGCCAAAGGTGCTGCACCCGGTGGCGGGCCGCGCGATGCTCGACCACGTCCTGGCCGCGCTGACCGCGGCCGGCATCGAGCAGCAGGTGGTGGTCACCGGTCACGACGCGGACCAGGTCGAGGCGCATCTCGGCGATCGTGCACGGAGCGTGCGACAGCAGCCGCAGCTGGGCACCGCCGACGCCGTGCGGACGGGGCTGTCGAAGCTCTCCGGCGAGGTCGGGCAGGTGGTGGTGGCGATGGGCGACGCGCCGCTCGTGCCCGCCGAGCTCTTCGTCGCGCTGCAACGGGCGCAGGCCGACGGAGGTGCCTGCATCGCGCTCCTCTCCGCGCGGGTCGCCGACCCGGCCGGCTACGGCCGCGTGGTGCGGGGCGCCGACGGCGCGATCCGGGCGATCGTGGAGGAGTCGGCGGCCGATGCGGCCACCCGCGCCGTCGACGAAGTGAACGCGGGGACCTACTGCTTCGACGCCGGCTGGCTGCGCGCCAACGTCGCGGCCGTGCCCGCCTCGCCGTCGGGGGAGCACTACCTCACCGACCTGGTCGCGATGGCGGTGGCCGACGGGCGGCGCGTGGCCGTCGTTGCGGCGCCGCGAGCCGAGCTGACGATGGGAATCAACGACCGGGTCGGGCTGGCGGAGGCCGAGCGGCTGGCCCGCATCGAGATCGCGGAGCGGCACATGCGCGCCGGGGTCACCATCGTCGATCCGTCGAGCACCTTCATCGACGCGGGGGTCGAGATCGGCGAGGACGCGCGCATCGAGCCGTGGACCATCCTGGCCGGCGCGACGCTGATCGGGGAGGGAGCGGTGATCGGCCCGCAGGCGCAGGTGCATGACTCGCGGATCGGCGCCGGCACGCAGGTCTGGTCGAGCGTGGTCGAGTCGTCGACCGTCGCCGAGGATGTGCAGATCGGGCCGTACAGCCACGTCCGCCCCGGCTGCGAGATCGGGCCCGCGCTGCCGGATCGGCAACTTCGCCGAGCTCAAGCAGGCGCGCGTCGGCGCCGGGACGCAGGTCCATCACTTCAGCTACCTCGGCGACGCCGAGCTGGGCGAGGGGGTCAACATCGGGGCGGGGGCGGTCACGGCCAACTTCGACGGGGTCGTCAAGCACCGCACCACCATTGGCGCCGGGGCCTTCATCGGCGTCGACACGATGCTGCGCGCGCCGATCAGCATCGGCCCCGGCGCGCGCACCGGAGCCGGCGCGGTGGTGACGCGCGACGTCCCGGCCGGCGAGACGGTGGTCGGCATGCCGGCGCGCAACATCGGCTCGCGACGGCACCGCCCCAAGCCGGACGAAGCACCAGGCAGCGAGCATGCCTGAAGGCGGCGGCGCTGGCGGCACCGGCAACCCGATCCTGGACGTGGCCATCGTACTGGCGCTCATCTCGGTCGGGGGCTTCTTCGCGGCCAGCGAGATCGCCCTGATCACCGTCAAGCGCCATCGGCTCAACCAGCTGATCGGCGAGGGGAACCGCTCGGCACGAGTGGCCCAGCACCTGACCGAGGACCCGAGCCGCTTCCTGGCCACGATCCAGATCGCGCTCACCTTCCTCGGCTTCCTCGCCTCCGCCTTTGGCGCCGTGTCGCTCTCCGGCGGCCTCGCCAGGGTGGTCAAGCTGATCCCGCTGGCCTTCATCCAGGATGCCGCCGACCAGATCAGCTTCGTGATCGTGACGCTGCTCATCGCACTGGCGGCGATCATCATCGGCGAGCTGGTGCCGAAGACGCTGGCGCTCACCTTCGCGGACCGCTTCGCCCTCTTCGTGGCGCGCCCGATCGGCTGGTTCGATCGTGCGCTGCGCCCGATTGTGTGGTTCGTATCGACCGTCTCGAACGTCCTGGTGCGCGCCCTGGGGGGCAAGGATCGGCCCCAGGCCGGCTACCTGTCGACCGAGGAGCTGAAGATGCTCGTCGAGACGGGGAGCGAGCAGGGAGGCATCGAAGAGGACGAGAAGGAGATGATCCACGGGGTCATCGAGCTGGCCGAGACCAAGGTGCACCAGGTGATGGTGCCGCGCATCGGGATCCAGGCGGTCGAGGTGAGCGACCCGATCGACGAGGTGCTCGGCATGGTCGTGCAGGCCGGGCACTCGCGCGTCCCGGTCTACGAGGAGAACCTCGACAACATCGTCGGCATCCTCTACGCCAAGGACCTGCTTCCCTACCTGATGGCCGGAGCGTCGCCCGCCTGCGCAGATCGACATCCGCGCCATCGTCCGCCCCGCCACCTACGTGCCCGAGACGAAGCCGGTCGACGAGCTGCTCAACGAGATGCGGGCCAACAAGCGGCACATCGCGATCGTGGTGGACGAGTACGGCGGCACCGCCGGCCTGATCACGATGGAGGACGTGGTCGAGGAGATCGTGGGCGAGATCCAGGACGAGTACGACACGGAGGAGTCGCTGGTCGAGCCGATCGAGGAGGACGGGATGCTCGCCTTCCGGCTCGACGGGCGGGTCAGCATGGACGACCTGCGCGACCTCTTCGAGCTGTCCGACGCCGAGGAGGAGGACGAGACCGAGTACGACACGGTCGGCGGCTACATCGTCCACCGCGTGGGGCGCATCCCGCTCCGCGGCGCCGTCGTGCCGTTCCGCGACGTCACGCTGCGGGTGGAGGTGGCGGAGCCGCGGCGGATCGCCAAGGTGATCGCCACGCGTCCCCGCGAGCCGGAGCCGACCGAGGACGAGGGATCGAACGGCGCCGGCTAGGCGCTGATCATGCTCTCGACCAGCGCGCGCAGCTCCGCCAGGCGCTCCGCGGGGACCGGCAGCGAGAGCGCCTCGCCCAACGCCTGGTCGCGGTAGCGGAGCGCCTCGCCCTCGGTGAAGCGGCGAGCGCCGGAGCGCTCGAGGATCTCCAGCACCTCGCCCACCTCCTCGGACGAGATCGAGCCGTCGCCATCCGAGGGCGCGGAGCCGTCGGGGGCGTGGATGCCGCGCTGGTAGATCGCGATCAGGCGCTCGACGTCCACCGGGTCCGCGTGCTGGAGCGCCCAGACCAGGGGGAACGTCTTCTTGCGCTTGTGGATGTCGCCGGCGGCCGACTTCCCCGAGTCGGCGGAGTCCCAGAAGGTTCCCTTCACGTCGTCGGCGATCTGGAAGGCGATCCCCAGGTCGTACCCGAAGCGCGCAAACGTCTCGACCACGGCCGGGTCGTCGCTGGCCATCATCGCCCCGGTCTCGACCGAGGCCCGGATCAGCGCTGCGGTCTTCTTGCCGATCATCTCCAGGTACTCGTCGACGGTCACGTCGGTGCGCCGCTCGAAGCTGATGTCGAGGTACTGCCCCTCGCACAGCGCCAGGCAGGTCTCGTCGTAGACGCGCATCACGTCGAGCAGCTTCTGCGGCTCGTACTCCTCGTCCTCCATGAGCCGATAGAGCGCGAGGCGCGAGAGGGCGAAGAGCGCGTCGCCGGCGTTGATCGCCAGCGGCACGCCCCACAGCGCCCAGAGGGTGGGCCGATGCCGCCGCTCGCGGTCGGCGTCCTCGATGTCGTCGTGCACCAGGCTGAAGTTGTGGCCCAGCTCGACCGCGGCCGCGGCCGGGAGCGTCTTGTGGTAGTCGCCGCCGAGCGCCTTGAAGGCGAGCAGGCCGAGCAGCGGGCGCAGCCGCTTCCCACGCGGACCATCGGTCTCGTCGAGCCCGAGGTGGTACGAGAGCATGTCGTACAGGGGGCGCGCGTTGCCGTCCCGCTCGCCGATGACGGACCGCATCTCGGCCTCGACCTCCGCCAGCAGGTCGTTAAACTCGGTCCTGATGTCCACGCCGGAAGGGTACCCGAGGTCACGTCGCCCGTGAGCCGCGCGCGCCTGTACAAGACCGAGGCGATCGTGCTGCGCAGCATGGACCTCGGCGAGGCGGATCGGGTGCTGACGGTGCTCACCCCGCGCCTCGGCAAGCTGCGCGTGATCGCCAAGGGGATCCGCCGCACGCGTTCCCGCCTCGGCGGCGGGCTCGAGCCGTTCAGCGACGTGCACCTGGTGCTCGCCGTGGGACGCACCTTCGACGTGGTGACCCAGGCCGCGCTCGAGGACCCGCACCTGGGCCTGCGCGACGACCTGCACTCGACGGCCGCGGCCTGGTACCTGGTCGAGCTGGCGGATCGCTTCTGCGAGGGCTCGGCCGAGTCGCACGACGCCTTCGAGCTGCTCGCCCAGGGGCTGGCCGCGCTCGATGCCGCCCCGGCCGAGGTCTCGCGCGAGGTGGTGGCGCGCTGGTTCGAGCTGCACCTCCTCGACGCGATGGGGTTTCGGCCCGAGCTGACGCAGTGCCTCGACTGCGGGATCGCGATCGAGCCGGAGGGGAACGCCTACTCCCCGGCGGCCGGCGGCGTGCTCGGCCCGGAGTGCTCGCACGGGGCGCTCGGCGCGCGGCCGATCTCGTCGGCCGCGCTCAAGGTGCTGCGCCACCTCCAGCGCTCGACGCTCACCGACGTCCTGCGGCTGCGGCTGCTCCCCGCCACCCAGCGCGAGGCCGAGCGCCTGCTGCACGCCACCGTCTCGGCGGTCCTGGAGCGCGAGCTGCGCAGCCGCGACTTCCTCGACGAAGTGGCGCTCCACATCGCCGCGGTCGCTGAGCCAGTGACAGAGCCCGTGGCGGAGCCGGCGAGCGAGCCGGTTCCCGGAGCGCCGGCCTAGTCGGCTCCGGCCACCTGGAGCGATTCGAAGCGGATCGCGGCCGGGCCCGCGAACTCCGCGAACTCGGCCGTCTCGGAGGAGAAGCGGGCGTCCGCCATCGCCTCGAACAGGTTGCCGGTGACCGAGCCGCCGGCGATCGGCCGTCGCCCCTGCGGGCCATGCTCGTAGCCGATCCGGATCTCCATCCCGAAGTCGCCCGTCAGCGACTCGACGTTGGGCGAGGAGAAGTCGAGCACCTCGAGCACCGTGGCGTCGCCGTCGACCAGGGAGGCGCGCGAGGCGGAACCCGGCGAGATCTCCGCCACGCCCGGGCGCCCGGTCGCCGGGATGCCGAGGTACTGCGCGTAGCGCAGGGTCGCATGGCGCGCCCGCAACACCCCGTCCTCGACCACGAGGAGGTCCTGGGCGGGCAGGCCATCGGAGTCCCAGCGGTAGCTGCTCGCGTTGTAGGGGCGTCGCGCATTCGCGTGCAGGGTGATGCGATCGCCCCGCGGCTCGACGTCGCCGTAGATCGAGCCGCCCACCTCGAACCGCGACAGATGCTCGTGGGCCGCGCGCGCGGAGGTCTGGAAGAGGTACGCCCCGGCGGTACCGGTGACGGCGCCGCCCATCATCGAGCTGAGCGCGTCGCCGGCGATCACCACCGGACCCTGCCGGGTGCGGGGCGCCACCGCGTCCAGCTTGTCGCGGGCCAGCTGCGCGCCGGTGCGGACCGTCTCGGCGATCCCGAGGTCGGCCACGCGGCGTGCGTCCGCCTGGCGGAAGTACTCGGTCTCGTCCTCGCCGCCGCGGGCGAGGAGGGTGAGCTCCATCAGCACGCGCGTCGAGGTGGCGGTGGCGGACGCGCCGCGCGAGTTCACCAGCTCTGACTCGTAGTAGGTCAGGAACAGCTCGGCGCCGCTGAGCCGCACGCCGGACGCGCGCTCTCGCTCGACCAGCTCGCGGATCTCGTCCGCCGCGCGCAGGCCGGCGGCCATGGCGCTTGCCCCGTCGACCAGCCCCGGGTCGGCGAGCTCCACGTCCGGCATCTCCGCCGGGCCGGCCAGCGACCAGGGCGGGTTGTGGATGAGGCGGGCCATGGTGACGGCGTCGTCGAGGATCGCGGGCAGGCGCCCCATGTCCACCCGTGCGAGCGGGACGGTGGCGCTGCCGCGCGCGACCTCGGAGCCATCCCCCGGGGCGGGGTGGTCGTTGAAGAGCTCGACCTCGTACCCCTCGCGCTGGTCCTCGCGGATGCTCTCCACGTCCCCGCCGACGAGGTAGATCTGCACGCCGCGGGACCGCTCCAGGCGCAGCGTCCAGTCGTCGATCCCCGGGTGCGCGCGCAGCGCGTCGATGATCCGCTGGTCCATCGGCCTAGGCCAACCGTGCCCGGGTTCGGATGTGGGGGCCGCCCGCGCCGTTGGGAACGTACTCCTTCCAGCCCTTGCCGCAGGTGCCGGGGGTGATCTCGAAGTCATTCGCGACCATCGACACGTCGGCGAGCAGGTCCGGCACGTAGCCGGTCATCGCCACCGGCGCGTAGAGCACGCCGGTCGGCTTGCCGCCCTTGTACTCGCGGGCAAAGTTGGTCCAGATCTGAATGCCCCAGCCCTTGGGGTCCTCCATCCCGTTCAGCCCGCGGCAGACCAGCAGGCCGTCGTCGAGGCTGGCGAGCAGCTCGTCGCGGGTGTGCCCGCCGCGCGCGAAGAAGGTGTTCGACATGCGGGCGTAAGCCTTGCGATGAATGCTCTCCCGGCGCCCGTTGGCGGAGCGCGGGATCCCCAGGCGGGTCGCCGAGTAGAGGTCGCTGAGGCCGCGCTGGAAGACGCCGTCGCGGATGATCACGGTCGGGGTCGCCGGCTGGCCCTCGTCGTCGATGAAGTAGCTGCCGTAGCCGCCCGGCGCGGTGGGGTCATCGACGATGTTCACGATCTCGGACCCGACGCGCCGGCCGACGTAGTCGGCGGCGCGCGCCCGCTCCTTGAGGAACATGTCGGTCTCGACGCCGTGCCCGAACGCCTCGTGGGCGATCATGCCGGTCACCGACGGATCGCTGACGATGTCGTACGTGCCGACTGCCACCGGGCGGGCGGTGAGCAGCCCAACGGCGACCTCGGTCGTCTCCGCCAGCTCGTCGTCGGACATCTCCACGATCTCCAGGCCGCCGGTGCCGCCGTGCGCCAGGTAGTCGTAGCGCTGCTGCTGCCCGTCAGAGACGAAGAGGAGCAGGGAAAGCGTGGTGCGGCGCACCTGCTGCGTCACCATTGCGGCCCGGTTGACGAAGACCTGCTGCTGGAGCGTCTCGCCGTAGCCGGCGGAGGCCTGCACGGCGCGAGGATCGGAGTCGCGCAGGCGGCGCCGGACCGCCTCGGTGCGGGCGATCTTGTCCGCCAGCGAGACGCTGGCAGGGTCGATCTGCATCGGCGTCGCGAAGTCGGCGTCGCTCGCGGCGGCAACGGCAACCTCCAGGCCGGGGCCGGTCCCGTTGCCCGGCTCGGCGAGGACGCGAGCCACCAGCTCGCGCGCCGCGGCGCGCACCGCATCGGGCTCCAGGTGGTCGGTCGCCGCCTCCTCGAGGGCATGGCCGTTCGAGGCGGTGAGCACCACCCCCGACAGCGGGTCGAGGCGGTTCGCGGTCTGTCCCCGGTCCCGCAGCTCGAGCCGCAGGCCGGTGCTCGAGCGCACCAGCGCGGCCGCATACGGGACCGAGCGCTCCATCTCGGCGATCACCTCGCGCAGGAATCCGAACCGCTCCCGCAGATCGGCTGCGGCAGCGGCGTCGGTCGCGGTGAGCGCGGGAGCGCCGGGATCGGTCATGTCCGCGACAGGGTAGCGGGAAGTCGAGACCCGCCGCCCAACGCTCCTGACGGCGTACCTCTCACCCACGGGGAACTGCCGCAGCATCTGGGCTCCCGGGAGCGGTAACGCGCACCCGTCGAGAAATAGACCGATGTGGGCGCCATTCACCGCGTCTCCTGTGCCGGAGTTCTCCAAGGGTGAGAAGTAGCCCCGGCTCCCGGCGGCTTACCGTTCTGGCCGATCGCCTGCGCTAGACTCGCCGCCATGCCCGCCTCGAACATGGAGCTGATCGTCAGCCTCGCCAAGCGCCGCGGATTCGTGTTTCCGTCCAGCGAGATCTACGGCGGGATGGGCGGCTTCTGGGACTACGGGCCGCTCGGGGTCGAGCTCAAGAACAACGTCAAGGCGGCCTGGTGGCGCGAGATGGTCCAGCTCCGCGACGACATCGTCGGGCTCGACGCCGCGATCATCATGAACCCACGGGTGTGGGAGGTCTCGGGGCACGTCGCCGGCTTCAGCGACCCGATGGTCGACTGCCGCAACTGCAAGCTGCGCTTCCGCGCTGACGACCTCAAGGGCCCGCCCTCGGAGATCGCCTGCCCCAACTGCGGGAACCGCGGCACGCTCACCGAGGCGCGCCAGTTCAACCTCATGTTCCAGACCCACGTCGGGCCGGTCGAGGAGTCGGCATCGGTCGCCTACCTGCGTCCCGAGACGGCGCAGGGGATCTTCGTCAACTTCGCGAACGTGGCGACCACGGCGCGCAAGAAGCTCCCCTTCGGGATCGCCCAGATCGGCAAGAGCTTCCGCAACGAGATCACGCCGGGCAACTTCATCTTCCGCGACCGCGAGTTCGAGCAGATGGAGATGGAGTTCTTCGTCCACCCCTCGGCCGAGGACGAGTGGTTCGCCTACTGGGTCGCCGAACGGCTGCGCTGGTGGACCGATGTGATGGGGATCGGCGCCGACCGGCTGCGCCTGCGCCAGCACGACCCCGATGAGCTGTCGCCACTACAGCCACCAGACGACCGATATCGAGTACGCCTTCCCGATGGGCTGGTCCGAGCTGGAGGGGATCGCCGATCGCTACGACTACGACCTCACGGCCCACGCCGCCGGCTCCGGCAAGGGGCTCAGCATCTTCGACGAGGCGAGCGGCGAGCACGTCACGCCGTACGTCATCGAGCCGGCCATGGGCGTGGATCGGGCCGTGCTGACGGCCCTCCTCGACGCGTACGAGGAGCAGCAGGTCGAGGGGGAGAAGCGGGTCGTGCTGCACCTGCGCCCCTCACTCGCCCCGGTCAAGGTGGCGGTCATGCCGCTCCTCCGCAACCGCCCCGAGCTGGTCGAGCTGGGGCAGCGCCTGACCAGCGACCTGAGGCGCCGCGTCGCCGCCACGTACGACGACACGGCCAGCATCGGCAAGCTCTACCGCCGCCAGGACGAGATCGGGACCCCGTTCTGCGTCACGGTCGACGTCGAGACCCTGACCGATGGCGCGGCCACCATCCGGGAGCGCGACAGCATGACCCAGGAGCGAGTCGCGCTGGCCGCCATCCCGGGCCGCATCAGCGAGCTGGTGTCGGGTGGAGCGGCCTGAGCTGGCCGATCCAGCGCAGGCGGTCGCGGCAGCCACCGAGCGCCTGGCGAGCGCCCCGGCGACGACGCCGCGCACGAGGCCCGCGCCCGGGCCCTCATGAGCCTCGACCGCCTCGAGGAGGCCGAGGCCGACGCCATGGACGCCGTTCGCCTCGACCCGGAGGAGGTGCGCTACCGCGAGCTGCTGGCCGAGATCCAGTCGCGGCGCGGCGAGCACCGCGACGCGGCGGCCGAATACGCGGGCCTGGCGCGCCGCGACCCGCGCCAGGTGGCCTGGACCGTGGCCGAGGCGGCGGAGCGGATCGAGGGGGCGGATGCGGCGAAGGGCGTGGATGCCGCCCGGCGCGCCGTCCGGCTCGACCCGCAGAACTTCGACGCGCAGCTTGCCCTGGCACGCGGCCTCGTTCACCTTGGGGACGCGGCGGGCGCCCTGCCGGCAGCGAAGCGCGCGAGCGACCTGCGACCGGCCGATCGCGCGGGGCGCGAGACGCTGGCGGACGCGCTCTGGCTGGCGGGGCACGAGGCGGATGCCTTCCACGAGTTCCGGGCCCTGGCGCACGAGCTGCAGCGGCGACGACTGCACGCGCGTGGTCGTCAAGGCGCGAACCCTGTATCGGGCCAGGGCCGGCTGGTTGGGCCGCCTGGTCACGCGGCTGCCCGCTCTCTTTGCCGTCGCCTTCCGGCGCGGCTGGCTGACGGTCGCATGACCACCATGAAGGTCGGTGACCTGCGCGAGCACCTTGCCGCGGCGCTGGCCGGAGCGATGCGTCGCCCCGAGCCCGAGGCGGTGGCGCTCACCGCCGACCGCACCAAGGCGATGGCCGTGGCGCTGGCGGGCCTCGACCCGAACGACGAGGTGGATCCCGAGACGCTCGCGATCGACACGAAGAACGCGGCGATCATCCTGGGGTTCCATCCCGAGCACGTGCGGCGGCTGATCCGCACCGGCCGCCTCCGCGCAACCCTGACCGGTGGCGACTACCGGATCGCGCTGACCGACCTGTGGCCGCTCCTCGAGGTCCGCTACCGGCAGCCCGGCCGGCGCCGGGTCCAGCCGCGGCGGTGACCTCGATCCGGGTGCTGCCCTCGGCCGAGCTCACCCCGGCCGATTGGTCCGAACTGACCGACCTGTGCGTCGCGGCCTTCGACGAGCCGTGGGGCGACTACTGGGAGTCGATCGGCCCGGGCGTCCATGTCATCGCGCTCGGATGACGAGGGACGGATCGTCGCCCACGCGGCGATCGTCGATCGGCTCCTCTACCCGGGCGATGCCGTCCTGCGATCGGGCTACGTGGAGGCCGTCGCGGTCCTGCCCGAGCTCCAGCGCCAGGGCCACGGCACGCAGGTGATGGAGGTGATCGACCGCATGATCGACGAGGGCTACGAACTGGGTGCCCTCGGTACCGGCAGCCACGCCTTCTACGCCCGCCTCGGCTGGGTCACCTGGCAGGGTCCCACCTGGATCCGCGAGCGCGACGGGAGCCTGCTTCGCTCGACCGATGAGGACGGCGACATCATGGTGCGCCGAACCTCCACCACCCCGCCGGACCTGGATCTCTCGGGACCGATCGCCGTCGACTGGAGGCCGGGCGAGGTCTGGTAGGGGTCGGGGCGCGAGGGATTCGAGCAGCGGCCCGCCGCGAGTACACTCCCCAAAACCGAACGATGGGGCCGAGACCATGACCCGCGGCAATACTGATGACGACCGCAGGGTACGCCGGCTGGCTGCAGGGATACTGGTAATCGCCCTCGTGATCGTGGCCGCCTGCAACGGCCCGGCTGCGTCGGTCGCCTACCCTTCGTCGAACCCGCTGGCGCAGCCCTCCTGGCCGGAGCCCGCCAACCCCATGGCACTCGCCCAGCAGGCCGGCCTGGTGCCCGAATCGGCCGAGTACCTGACCACCCACAACCATGCGCACCTGGACCTGTTCGTCGACGGGGCGACGATCAGGATTCCGGCAGGGATCGGGATCGACATCGGCTCCTCGGGCGTGACCGACAACCGGACGCCGGATGGTACGGCGGACGACTATCAGGTCACGATCTGCCCCGCCGCCTGTCTTTCACCCCTGCACACCCACGACCCGTCGGGCATCCTCCACTCAGAATCGCGCGCAGCGAACCACCCCGCCTATCTGCTCGGCCAGTTCTTCACGGAATGGGGCGTCAAGCTAGATGCGAATTGCGTCGGGCAATACTGCAAGCCCGCGGCCCTTATCCACATCTATCTCAACGGCACGTTGTATCAGGGAGACCCGGCGCAGATCCCATTGACCAGTCTGTTGGAAATCGCGATCGTGATCGGCCGCCAGCCGGCGTATGTCCCAACCAACTGGCAGTTCCTCACCCCCACCTAGGCCTCTCACTCCCCGACGGTCCCGAAGGTTGCGCGGCCGGCTGGTCGGAAGGTCTGGATCGTCACGCCTGACGGCGTCGACCGCGATTCGACCAATTCCAGGCGATGCGTCTGGCCGCGCTCCGGGAAGAGGCGAAGCCCGTCGCCCACAACCACGGGGTAGGTAACGAGCTTCAGCTCGTCGACGAGGTCGCGCTCCAGCAGCCACCGCAGGAGGGCGCCGCTGCCCTGGAGCAGGAGATCGCGGCCGGGCTTGGCCTTGAGCTCGCGCACGGCCGCCTCGACGTCGCCGTCGAGGACGTGGGTGTTCTGCCACGTCGGGTTCGTGAGCGTGGTCGACGGGACGTACTTGGGCAGCACATTGATCCCGTGGGAGACCGGGTCGCCGCCGTCGTGATGCGGCCAGTACGCCGCCCAGATCTCCCAGGTCTTGCGGCCGAGCAGCATCGCGTCCATCTGCTCGTAGACCGAGGTGATGTGGCGATCGGTTTCCTCGTCGCCGAACGGAGCGGACCAACCGCCGCGCTCGAACCCGCCGCGGCGGTCCTCATCGGGCCCTCCCGGCCCCTGGTAGACGCCATCGAGGGACAGGAACTCCGATGCGGTCAGCTTCATGGTCAGCGCTCCCTGCAGGTGATCGTCGAAGGTTAGACGACCGTTCGGAGACTCGGTTCGCAGCCTTGCTAGCCCGGCTGGGCCTAGGATGGCCGACGTGAGGATGCCGAGGATGCGTCGAAACGTGTCTGCCCTGCTGGCGCTCGGCGTCGCGGTACTCGTCGTCGGATGCACCGCCGCCCCTGTCGGGCCTGTGACGCTTCAGACGCAGCCGGAGCGCAGCGTCTGTGATGCAGCTCGGGTCGCTGGCGTCCTTGTCGCCGACCCGGCGTACGGACTCGCGTACAAGGAGAAGGACGGCACGCATGGGGTTGTCTGGCCCAACGGCTATTCCGCTCGCCGCGGGCAGGATGGCGTCGTGGTCCTCATCGACCCGTCGGGCCGACTCGTCGCCCGAGAGGGCAACGCGATCGAGTCAGCGGGGAATTGGCACGGGGACAACGTGGCCTTCCCGTGCGGCGTGCTCTACGTCAATCCGTCCCCCACTCAGTAGCGGTCGCGACTCCGGCAAGGTTGAGGTTGAACCGTCGGCGATGGAGCGGCCTCGCGCCTGCGGTCGCAGGGATCGCGCTCGCTGTCCTGATCATCTGGTTGGTGGCGCCCCAGGTTCTCCAACGCGTGGCGCTGGATGGCGATTGGCGGCTTACCGCAGGGACGCTTGATGGATCGCCGATCCTGGTCGGGGGCGACCATCCGACCACGCTCACCATCGCGGGCGGTCGTCTGAGCGGGCGCGGCCCCTGCAACCAGTACGGCGGGTACCTCGACGTCAGCGGTAGCGCGATCGATCCTCACGACGTCTTTCACACCCTGGCCGCCTGCCTCGACTCCCGGCTGACGAAGGCTGAGTCCGCGTACTTCGCTGGCCTGGACCGGGTGTCACGCTTCCAGCGCGGCGGCTCCCGACTCGTCCTGTCTGGCTCCGGAGTTGAGCTGAAGTTCGAGGCCGCGCGGAAACCGTAACGACCTCGGGCCGAGGCTGGCGCCCCAGCATCGGAAGATCGGTACAATCGAACTCCCGAGCCTTGCAAGGAGCCCGATCGCCGCATGGCCACGACCGCCGCGAAGTTGATCTACACCTTCCCCGAGGGGAACGCCGGCATGCGCGCGCTGCTCGGCGGCAAGGGCGCCGGACTGGCCGAGATGACGAACGCCGGATTGCCCGTCCCGCCCGGCTTCACGATCACGACCGAGGCCTGCAACGCCTACTACGCGGCCGGCAAGCAGCTGCCGCCGGGGCTCTGGGACGACGTCCTCGCCCACATGACCGCGCTGGAAGCTGAGACGGGCAAGAAATTCGGCGACCCGGCCAACCCGCTCCTGGTCAGCGTCCGCTCCGGCGCCGCCTTCAGCATGCCCGGCATGATGGACACGGTCCTCAACCTGGGCCTCAACCCGGACACCGTCGCGGGGCTGATCGCGCTCACCGGCAACGAGCGCTTCGGATACGACGCCTGGCGCCGCTTCGTGGCGATGTTCGGCCGCATCGTGCTCGACATTCCGGCCACGCAATTTGACGAGCCGTTCGACGCCCTCAAGGAGAAGCGCGGCGTGAAGCTCGACACCGAGCTCACCGCGGACGACCTGAAAGAAGCTGCCGACGAGTATCGGGCCATCGTGCGCACCGCCACGGGCAAGGACTTCCCCACGGACCCCTACGAGCAGCTCAAGCTCGCCATCGAGGCGGTCTTCGACTCCTGGTTCGGGAAGCGCGCCCACGACTACCGCGAGTTCAACAAGATCCCGCACGACCTGGGGACCGCGGTGAACATCGTGACCATGGTCTTCGGCAACATGGGATCGGACTCGGGGACCGGCGTCGCCTTCACCCGCGACCCGAACACCGGCGAGAAGCTGCTCTACGGCGAGTACCTGACCAACGCCCAGGGCGAGGACGTGGTGGCCGGCGTGCGCACCCCGGCCAAGATCAGCCACATGCGCGACGAGCTCCCGCAGGTCTACGCCGAGTTCGAGGCGATCGCCGAGCGCCTGGAGCGCCACTACCGCGACGTCCAGGACCTCGAGTTCACGATCGAGCGCGGCAAGCTCTACATGCTCCAGACCCGATCCGCCAAGCGCACCGCGCCGGCCGCGGTGAAGATCGCGGTCGACATGGTGGGGGAGGGGATCCTGACGCAAGGAAGAGGCGCTCGGCCGGGTCGAGCCGGCGCAGATCGTGCAGCTCCTCCTGCCGCGCTTCGACGAGGCGGCCAAGGCCAAGGCCCAGGACCGCTTCCTCGCCAAGGGCCTCAACGCCTCCCCGGGCGCCGCCACCGGCCAGGCGATCTTCGACCCGGATCGGGCCGAGGAGGCGAAGGCGGCCGGGCATCCGGTGATCCTGGTGCGGATCGAGACGAGCCCCGACGACGTGCACGGCATGCTCGCGGCGCGCGGCGTCCTGACGGCACGCGGCGGCGCCACCAGCCACGCGGCGGTGGTGGCCCGCTCCATGGGCCTGCCCTGCGTGGCCGGGGCCGAGTCACTGAACATCGACTACGCGGATCGGACGATGCAGGCGGGCGGGACCCTCGTCCACGAGGGCGAGATGATCAGCATCGACGGCACCACCGGCGAGATCTACGCCGGCGAGCTGCCGACCATCGAGGCGCGCTTCGAGGACGAGCACGACCTCGCCACGCTCCTGGGCTGGGCCGATGACGTCCGGCGCCTCCAGGTCTGGGCCAACGCCGACTACCCGCGTGACGCGGAGCGCGCCCGCGCCTTCGGCGCGCAGGGGATCGGCCTGTGCCGGACCGAGCACATGTTCTTCGAGGAGGATCGGCTGCCGACGGTGCGCCGCATGATCCTGGCCGCCACCCATGCGACCGATGCCAAGCGGCGAGCCGCCGCCGGCCAGGCGCTCTCGGCCGATGACACCGAGATCGTGGCGACCTTCGACGCCGCGCTCGCCGAGCTCCAGCACCTCCAGACCGATGACTTCGCCGGCCTCTTCCGCGCGATGGACGGCCTGCCGGTCGTGATCCGCCTCATCGACCCGCCGCTCCACGAGTTCCTGCCGTCGGCCGACGAGCTGATCGAGAAGACGACGCGCCTGCGCACGCTCAAGGAGAACAACCTCGGCGGGCCTGGCGTCGAGGCCGAGCTGGGGGAGGCGGAGGAGCTGCTCCATTCGGTCGAGGCGATGCGCGAGCAGAACCCCATGCTCGGCATGCGCGGCGTGCGCCTGGGCCTGATGATCCCCGACGTCGTCCGGATGCAGACCCGCGCCATCCTGGCCGCCGCGGCGCGCGTGGCGGGGGAGGGGAAGACGCCGCTGCCCGAGATCATGATCCCGCTCGTCGGCCACGTGAACGAGCTGGAGGAGACGCGGCGCATCCTCGAGGCCGAGGTGGCCAGCATCATCGAGACGCAGCGGCCAGCAGGTCCACTACAAGTTCGGGACGATGATCGAGGTGCCGCGCGGCGCCCTCACCGCCGACAAGATCGCCGAGCACGCCGAGTTCTTCAGCTTCGGCACCAACGACCTGACCCAGATGACCTTCGGCTACTCCCGCGACGACGCGGAGGGCAAGTTCCTGCTCCAGTACGTCGAGCGCCACATCCTCCCCGAGAACCCGTTCCAGGTGCTCGACGTCGAGGGCGTGGGCCAGCTCGTGCGGATGGCCACCGAGAAGGGCCGCGCCACGCGGCCAGGGCTCAAGGTCGGCATCTGCGGCGAGCACGGTGGCGATCCCAAGAGCATCGCCTTCTGCCACGAGATCGGGCTCGACTACGTCAGCTGTTCACCCTTCCGGGTGCCGGTGGCCCGATTGGCTGCCGCTCAGGCGGCCCTCGCCTCCAAAGAAGTCCGCGACCGCTAAGGCCCCGTCGTTCCTGTGACCGTACCCGATGCAGCCCCCGGACCGACTTGGTTGCGGGCGATGATGTAGTAGTCATGGCTCTCCAGAGGTCCAAGGGGAGAGTCGACGAAGGATGTTGAGCTTGTGTTTGTGACGAATCCACCGTCCCGGTAGACGTCGTAAGTCAGCGTGCAAGCAAAGTTGCAGCTGGCCGCGTTCCAGTCGACGGTGATCTGGAGGAGCCCCCCCGACGAGGCTGTCAGGTTGGACACCACGCTTGGCACGTCCCACGCAGTTCCAACGTCGGTGGTTCCTGCGCCGAGCCCGACGATGTTCCGCGCCTTGACGGTGTAGTTATGGCTCTCGCCGGGTGTCCGGCCGCTGTCGATGCACGGCTGCCCCAGGCCGGTGCACAAGGGCGACACACTGGCGTCCCGATAGACCTCGTAGGAGGTGACCGGACTCCCGCCGTCCGACGCAGGGGCGGTCCAGGTGACGGCGACGGTGCCATTGCCGCCGCTAGCCGTCACTGATTGTGGCGCGCCCGGCACGTTCCACGACGTTCCTACCTTTGCGGTTCCCGGCCCGAGCCCCACGATGTTCCGCGCCTTGACGGTGTAGGTGTGGCTTTGGCCGGGCAGCAAGCTATTGTCGGTGCAGGGCTGCCCGAGGCCGGTGCACAAGGGCGACACACTGGCGTCCCGATAGACCTCGTAGGAGGTGACCGGACTCCCGCCGTCCGACGCAGGGGCGGTCCAGAACACGTCGACCTTACCGGCGCCGCCGGTCGCGGTCACGGTCGCCGGCGCGCCCGGCACGTTCCACGACGTCCCCACCGCAGCGGTTCCCGGCCCGAGTCCGACGAGGTTGCGCGCCTTGACGGTGTAGGTGTGGCTTTGGCCGGGCAGCAAGCTATTGTCGGTGCAGGGCTGCCCGAGGCCGGTGCACAAGGGCGACACACTGGCGTCCCGATAGACCTCGTAGGAGGTGACCGGACTCCCGCCGTCCGACGCAGGGGCGGTCCAGAACACGTCGACCTTACCGGCGCCGCCAGTCGCGGTCACGGTCGCCGGCGCGCCCGGCACGTTCCACGACGTCCCCACCGCAGCGGTTCCCGGCCCGAGTCCGACGAGGTTGCGCGCCTTGACGGTGTAGGTGTGACTCTCGGCTGGTCCCCGGCCACTGTCGGTGCAGGGCTGCCCGAGGCCGGTGCACAAGGGCGACACACTGGCGTCCCGATAGACCTCGTAGGAGGTGACCGGACTCCCGCCGTCCGACGCAGGGGCGGTCCAGAACACGTCGACCTTACCGGCGCCGCCAGTCGCGGTTACGGTCGTCGGCGCGCCCGGGATGGCGGCCGTAGTGGCAAACGCCGATCCCCCAACGCTCGAGCCAATCGCATTGACCGCCTTGATCACGTAGGTGTAGAGCGTGCCGGCCGCCAGGCCGGTATCGGTCTTTGAGAGCGTGGTAACTGAGAACGCAAGCGAGCCGTTGCGGTAGATGTCGTATCGAATGATGGGCTTGCCGTTGCTTGCCGGCGCCAACCAGGTCAGCGTGATCTGCCCAACACCGCCGACGGCCTGCGGATTCCCGGGCACCCCGGGCACGTCCGGCGTCGTGCCGCCAGCCGGGCTTGAATACGCACTCGAGCCCGCCGCGTTGACGGCCGTGACTCGGTAGACGTGCGTCGCGCCGTTGCCCACGATGTCGGTGTGGCTGAAGGCATTCCCCGTCCAGAACGGGGAGCCAGATCCATCCCGGTAGAGGTCGTAGCGGAAGACGTTGCTGCCGCCGCTGGAGGTGGGCGCCGACCAGGACAGCGCGATGTGGCCGACGCTCACCACCGCCGTGAGGTTCCGCGGAGAGCTTGGCGCACCCGGTGGCGGCGGATCCGTCGGCTGCGGCGTCGGGATGGGTGTTGGCGTCGCGGTGGGCACCGGCGTTGGAACCGGTGTCGCCGTGGGGGACGCGGAAGGCTGCGTCGTCTGGAGCTCGCTCTGCCCCGGAGTCGGCGTTGGCCCGGATCCAATGCCCGGGTGCAGAGCAAGGAGCTGGGTGATCCCGAACCCCAGGAACACCGCGCCGAGGACCGCGGCGAGCACCAATGCGGCCACCTGGCCGGTTCGCCGAGGCGCGTCCTGATCGCCCGCGGCCGCCCCGGGGGGAGGTGGCGAATTGCCGGGCGGAGATCCGATGGAAGCTGCCAGTGGCGTCCTGACCTTGGGCGGGACCCGCTTGAAGAGGAGTGGACCCCGCTGGGCGGGCACCGCGGCCTGCACGGGCGGGACTGCTGCGAGGACGGGCGCGACCACGGTCGCGACCACGGCCGGCGCGACCGGCGGGGCCTTCGATGGCGGAACTCGTGCGGCCCTGGTCGATCGCAGCGCCGCCGCCCCACCGGGCATCGCGGCACGGCCGGAATCGACCATCGCCAGTCGATCGAGGGCCGCGATCGACTCCTGGCATCCCGCGCAGACCGATGCGTGGATGGCCAGGTCGCGCGGTGGTTCGCCCTCCGCCCCCGCTGCGAGCCACTCGTGGAATCGCTGGTGCGGATCCATCGTCAGCCCGGGGGCTTCCAGCCCGGCGTCATGGCCCGATCCGTCACGTCGCGTACCCTCGTCGCGATCGCGTCATCGGGGAGCTGCGGTGCGAATCCGGCGCTCTCCGCCGGCTGCCCCTGGACCACCTGGAGATACTGATCGCGCGAACGAGTGATCACTTTTCGCGCGCCGGGCGAGCTCGCGCCCAGGATCGTTTCGATGTCGATCGGCTCGAAGCGCTCCACGGCGGAGGCGACCAGCGCCGCGCGGGCTTCGAGGCCGAGCATGGCCAGGCCGTCGTACATGGTGGCGTCGACGCCCAGCGTCGCCAGCGCCTGGCGTCGCTCGGCCGTGGCGGAGGATGGGCCGCGGCCCACGCCCTGGTGCAGGCCGCGCAGCACGCGCGCGCGGAGCCAGGCAGCCGCCCGTTCGGGATGCCGCAGCTCGCTGGCCTGGGCCGCTCCGGCTTGGAGCGCTTCGCTCGCGACCCGTTCGGAGAGCCCCGTCTCGCCCAGCGAAACCAGCAGGGCGAAGCCATGCAGTCGCTTGCCATGCAGTTCGCGAAGCGCCCCGGCGAGCTTGGAGTTGGGCACCTGCTCGGCCGCAGCGCTGGGGATCGACGTCATACTTCGATGGTGACCGTCCGGGCACGTTGAGGCTGATAGTGTATGGCCAGCGGGCAATTGGCGCATTGCATGACCTTCAGCGCAGGCACCCCTGACTTCCGGCACCGGCCCTTGACTTCGGTGCTAGAATTGCCTTATCCCCCTTGACAACCCCTTGACAAGGCGCCGCCCGGCGCCAGGTGCCTTCGCCGCATGACCTCTTCTGGCATCGCCGCCGAGATCAAATCCAAGCTCCCCGTCCTCGACGTGGTGGGGGAGACGGTCGCCCTCAAGCGGGCCGGCTCCGCCTACAAGGGCCTCTGCCCGTTCCACTCCGAGAAGACCCCCTCGTTCATCGTCAGCCCCGACCGCGAGTCGTGGCGCTGTTTTGGCTGTGGCGAGGGAGGCGACATCTTCACTTTCCTGATGCGCCGCGATGGGATCGACTTCCGCGAGGCGCTGGCGCGCCTGGCCGAGAAGGCCGGCGTGGAGCTCTCCGCGCAGACGGCCAGGGAGGATCGGCACCGCAAGCGGCTGCGCGACGCCCTCGAGGCGGCCATCGCCTGGTACCGCGAGGTGCTGCTCCAGACGCCCCAGGCGGAGAAGGCGCGCGCCTACCTGGCCGAGCGCGGCCTCACCTCCGAGACGCTCGAGCGCTTCGGGATCGGCTATGCGCCCAGCTCCTGGGACGCGCTGACGAAGCGGCTCACCGGTCGCGGCTTCACGAACGAGGAGCTGACCTCTGCCGGCCTCGCCTCGCCCTCGAACCGGGGTGGCGTGGTCGACAAGTTCCGCGGGCGGATCATCATCCCCATCCGCGACGCATCGGCGCGGGCGGTCGGCCTGGGCGGGCGGATCATGCCGGGTGCGGAGGGTCCCAAGTACCTGAACTCGCCGGCCGGCCCGCTCTTCGACAAGAGTCATACGCTCTACGGCCTCGACCTGGCCAAGTCGGCGATCCGCAAGGAGAAGCTGACCGTGATCGTCGAGGGCTACACCGATGTGATGGCGGCCCACCAGGCCGGTTTCACCAACGTGGTCGCCAGCCTCGGCACGGCGCTGACGCGCGGGCAGATCGAGCTTGCCACGCGCTATGCCGATGGGATCGCGCTCGCCTACGACGTCGACCTGGCCGGTGAGGCGGCCACGCAGCGCGGCCTGCTCGAGGAGCTCGGCCCCGACCAGTCGGTGAGCAGGGTGCGCGTCGTGCGCATTCCCGCCGGCAAGGATCCGGACGAGCTGATCCGCAACGACCCCGATGCGTGGCGCAGGGCCGTCGCGGAGGCGAAGCCGGTGATCGAGTACTTCATGGAGCGCACCGCCACCGAGGTCGATCTCGACAGCATCACGGGGAAGCAGAGCTGACCGGGCGGGCGCTGGCGCTGCTGAAGCGCGTTGGCGACCCGGTGGAGCGCAGCCTCTACCTCCAGCGGCTGGCCCGACTCGTCAACGTCGAGGAGAAGGTCCTGCTCGAGGCGCTGGCCCGGGAGCCGGTGCGTCGGCGCCCCGGCTCGCCGCCGTGCCGGTCGGCCCGGGGACGGCGACGGGGAGCCTGCTGGAGATCGGGCCGCTCGAGCGCGAGGCGCTGAGCCTGGTGCTGCGCTATCCCGCCCTGACCGCCGAGCTGCCGGTCGACGAGCCGCTGCCGTTCCGTGACGCCACCGCGGGCGCGCTCGTCGCTGCCTGGAGGGAGCGCGTCGCGGAGGGCGGCGCCACCGCGGCCGACCTCGAGGCGTTCGTCGGCGGCCTCGATCCCGCCACCGCCGGCCTCGCGCGCGACCTGCTCGCCACTGGCGAACGGCGACGCCGGGCCGCTCGACCCGTCCGAGGCGCGTGCCCAGCTCCGTATCTGTCTCCTGCGACTCCGGAGGCACGTATCGGCGAAGCCATCCACGACGGGCAGCTGCTCCTCGCCGAGGCGCAGCGCGACGAGGACCACCAGCTCGTCCAGACACTCAACGAACGGCTCAGGGAGCTTGGCGTGCAACGCAACGAGATCGACAAGGCAATGGAAGAGCCGGCCCCCGCGGTCGGCGCGAGGAGGAACTGACCGTGGCAAAGACCATCACCAAGGAGCCGATCGCGACCGCGCCGGTCGCGTCGCGGCCGCGCGCGACAAAGGCCGCGCCCGCAAGACGGCCGTGGCCACGAAGGCCGTCGAGCCCACGAGGAGCCGTCGCCCGAAGGCGGCCGTCCCCCCGAAGCGGCCAAGCGGGAACGGCAAGGCGCCGCGAAGGTACCGTGCCCAAGGCCGCTGCGACCGCGCCCGTGACGAAGGCCGCCGCCGAAGACCGCGCCGGCGAAGACCCCGCCGACGAAGACCCCGCCGACGAAGACACCCGCCGCAAGGCGAGTGGCAAGCGCCGAGCAAGGTCGTGGCCGTCGCGATCGTGCAGGCGCCTCCGGAGCCGAAGGCGCCGCGCCGTGCCGCCGCGCCTCCGAAGGAGAAGGCCCCGGGCTCCCAAGGCGGGGAGCGCTCCGACCATCAGCCCGGCGCTCGAAGAGCTCCTGGCCAAGGGCCGCGAGGACGGCTTCATCACCCACGACCAGATCCTGGCCGCGATGCCGCAGCCGGAGATGAACCCCGGCCAGATCGAGGAGCTCTACGCCGCGGCCGAGGAGAGCGGGGTCGAGGTGCTCGACGCCGACAACAACCCGACCCTCATCGCCGAGGCCGGGCTCGACGCGGAGGAGACCGCCGCGGTCATCAAGCGCGAGGGACTGGACGAGGACCTCGACGCGCTGGCCGCCGACCTGATCGGGATCGACGACCCGGTCCGCATGTACCTCAAGGAGATCGGCAAGGTCGCCCTCCTGACCGCCGAGGAAGAGGTCGTGCTGGCCAAGGCGATCGAGCTGGGCGAGCTGGCGGTCGAGGACCCGGCGCGCGCGCTGGTCAACCTGTACACCTGGGTCAGCAGCAACTCGGAGCCGAAGGCGCGGGGCATGGCCGCCATGCGTGCCTTCGACCTGCCCAAGGAGTCCGCGCGCGTGACGCGCGACGCGATCGACTGGTGGGTCGCCCGCAAGGAGACGATCACCCCGCCGAGCGTCAAGTTCTCCAAGGCGCGCAAGGCGCCCGACCTCGACGACGAGGCGCGCGAGCGGATCATGCACGCCGAGTCGATCATGAAGTCGATCGCCGAGGACGCCGGCGACGCGCTCAAGCAGGCGATCCTGTTCGGCCACACCTACCGGCAGCGGGGCGTCGAGCACGCCGGCGCCGCCGAGCTGGTCGAGCTCGAGCGCTGGGCGCGCGAGACGGCGCAGGGGATCGTGCGGGCCTACATCGAGGACGGCAACGACGCCGCCTACCTGCACGAGCTCGGCTACGACCCCACCATCCCGCCGGAGGTGCCGCTCGAGAAGCGCTCGGGGCGCCTGGTGGAGCAGAGCGTCGACGCCCGCAAGCGCCTGACCGAGGCGAACCTGCGCCTGGTGGTCAGCATCGCCAAGAAGTACATCGGGCGCGGCATGAGCTTCCTGGACCTGATCCAGGAGGGGAACATCGGGCTCATCCGGGCGGTCGAGAAGTTCGACTACGAGAAGGGCTTCAAGTTCAGCACCTACGCCACCTGGTGGATCCGGCAGGCGATCACGCGGGCCATCGCCGACCAGGCGCGCACGATCCGCATCCCGGTCCACATGGTGGAGACCATCAACCGCCTGATCCGGGTCAGCCGCACCCTGCTCCAGGAGCTCGGGCGCGAGCCGAACGTGGAGGAGATCGCCCGGCGCATGAGCCGCGACGAGATCATCCGCGAGCTGCGTGACAAGCTCCAGCGCGAGCCGACCGACGCCGAGACCGATGAGCGGGAGGCGGCCGGGCCGCAGACCGTCTCGCCGGAGAAGGTGCGCGAGATCATGAAGGTCAGCCAGGAGCCGGTCAGCCTCGAGACGCCGATCGGCGAGGAGGAGGATTCGCACCTGGGCGACTTCATCCCGGACCTCGCCTCCGTCGCCCCGGCCGATGCGGCTTCGCATCAGCTCCTGAAGGAGCAGGTGGAGGGCGTGCTCGACTCGCTCACCCCGCGTGAGCGCCGGGTGCTGCAATTGCGGTTCGGCCTGGAGGACGGCCGGTCACGGACCCTCGAGGAGGTGGGCCGCGACTTCAACGTGACCCGCGAGCGGATCCGGCAGATCGAGGCCAAGGCGCTCCGCAAGCTGCGTCATCCGAGCCGGAGCCGGAAGCTCAAGGACTACCTCGAGTAATGGCGGACTGGACTGCCGATGAGCTGGCGCGCATCGGGCAGGCCGAGGAGCTCGAACTGGCGTCGCGGCGGCCCGACGGCAGCCTGCGGTCTTGGGTCCCGCTGTGGGTCGCCCGCGTCGGCGATGACCTCTACCTGCGCTCCATGTACGGCCGCTCGAACCCGTGGTTCCAGCGCGCGCTCGCCGCTGGCGAGGGCCGGATCCGGGCCGGCGGCGTGGAGCGCGACGTGACGTTCGAGGAGCCCGGCCCGGCGGTGGACGCTGGCGTAACCGCGGCCATCCACGCGAAATACGATCGCCACGGAGCGCGGATCGTCGGGACCGTGACGTCACCGGAGTCCGCATTGGCGACGTTCAGGCTGGTGCCGCGCTAGGAGCTTCGTCGCTTTGACCCCCTGCGACGACGGCGCGTATCATCGCCGCCGCGCGTTCCGGCGTAGCTCAGTGGTAGAGCGGGCGGCTGTTAACCGCTTGGTCGTAGGTTCGAGTCCTACCGCCGGAGCCACTTACTTACTGCGTCCGCATCTGTGGGACGTTGGCCAGCCGGTGATCGCCCTGAATGGGCACCTGGTCGGAGCTCACGGCCAGCGGCGACCAGTGGATCTGACCTCCACTCGACTCCCAGGACCCGGTAGGCGCCCCCGCCGGCTCAGCTCTGCGGCACCCCTCGACGGCGGAAGCCGACCGCCGCGGCGACCCCGAGGACCGCGGCGATGGCGCCGAGGACGACGAGCGGCAGCGCCTCGACCGGTGCCCAGCGGCGGGTTGCCGACATGGGTCGTCGGGGAGAGGTCGAGCAGCCACGTGGGCAGCTTGAGTCCCGGACCGAGGAAGGCGATGAAGGTGACGCCCGCCAGGACGGCCCAGGCCGCCGGGAACGCCCTGGGCCGACAGGCCGAAGAGCGCGAGCGCCAGCCCGCCGACGAGGAGCTCGGCCGGCAGGTAGGCCGCGCCAGCCCAGAGGACGCGACCGAGGTTCACCGCCGTGCCCATCGACCAGGCCATCCCCGCGGCCAGCACGATCGATGAGACGACGACGATGACCACGAGGCCGGTGACGATGACGAGCCCGTGGGCGGCGAGCCAGCGCATGCGGGACAGGGTGCCGGACAGCCGCATCTCGAGACGTCCGGCGGTCTCCTCGCCGCGCAGGCTGCCGACGGCCTGGACCGCAAAGCCCGTGGCGATGATGGCGGCGTAGAGCTGGGTGAGGGCGACCATCCCGTCCACGGGTTGCGCACCCGACACCCCGAAGGCCTCGGCCATGGCCGCGTTGCCGAGCACGGCGTCGATGAACTGCCGGGCGAGCGAGCCCATCGTGCCCGCGAGGATGACCGCACCGGCAAGCCAGGCGAGGATCGCCGGGCGGTGGATGGCGGTCGCCAGCCCGAGCGGGCTGCGCAGCCACGAGGTCGCGCGCGCCGAGCCTGCGCCACCGCCGACGAGCGCGCTGCCGAGGTCGCGGCGCCCGGCGACGAGGACGGCCAGCGCGGCGAGCAGCCCGCCGACGGCGAGGGGGATCAGCGAGGGTCCACCACCGCATCGTCACCGAAGGGCGCGGCCTTCTCGGCCCAGCCGAGGGGCGAGAGCCAGGTGACCCACGTCTTCGTCACGTCGCCGACACCCCGCAGCACGTAAGCCACGCCGAGGACGAGCAGGCCCCACGTGTAGACGCCCCGGGAGTGCAGGGTGACCTGGGCGAGGAGTGCCGCGAGCCCGGCGAAGACGAAGGCCAGCGTGCCGAGGGAGGCCGCGTAGAGGACCGACCGGGTCGCGGGTACCCCGAAGGCGATGAGCCCGAGCGCGAACGCGATGGTGGTGACCACGATGGCGGCGGACGCGATCGTGAGCCCGGCCAGCACCGGGACGTGGCGCGCGACGCGGCCCGCGAGGACCGCCTCGAGCCGCCCGGCCTCCTCCTCACCCCGGGTCACGAGTGCGACGAGGCTGATCCCGAGCAGGGGGAGGAGGAAGGCAGCGAAGAAGCCGAACTCGTCGGCGATGATGCCGCCGAGACTGTCGATCCCCTCGACCCTGCCGTTGATCGCGACGAGGGCCTCCCCGGCGGTCGCGGCCTGGGCGTAGCTGTGGATCTTCTCGGGGGTGGGGTAGAGGCCGGCGATCGACCCGGCCGTGCCGACCATCATGGCGATGAGCGCGAGCATCCAGATGAGCGTGCCGCGGCGGTGCGTCCGCCATTGGACTCCGAGCATCGTCCCCAGGCCGGTCGCGCTCATCGGTGCGCGCTCCACGGGCTCTCCGAGCTCGGTGGCGTCGAGAGGCCCGGCGTCCCCGTCATAGGAGCGCAGGA
The DNA here is from genome assembly GCA_963770875.1 of uncultured Chloroflexia bacterium. Taxonomy (GTDB): domain Bacteria; phylum Chloroflexota; class Limnocylindria; order QHBO01; family QHBO01; genus CF-167. Next base: position 790,033 of record CAVYRE010000001.1, on the reverse strand, counting down.
AGAGCGCGTCCAGGCTCGGCGGGGTAACGGTGAGGGTGTGGATCCGCGCGGTGTGCAGCAGGCCGACGACGGCGTCGAGGTGCTCGGCGTCGATGGTGAACCGGCTGTCGACGTGGCCGTCGAGCCGCTCGGAGACGTAGTCCGCGACGCCCGCCGCGGCAGCGAGGTCCGCAGGCGCGTCGACCGTGACCGCGTGGACGTGGGTGCGGGTATGCCGTCGCAGCTCGGCGAGGGTTCCGGTCGTCACGGTCCGGCCCCGGCGGATGATCGTCACCCGATCGGCAAGGGCCTCGACCTCGCCGAGGATGTGACTCGACAGCAGGACCGTGCAGCCATCCTTGCGCCGCTCGCGGACGACCTCCTGGAAGGCCTGTTCCATGAGCGGGTCGAGCCCGGAGGTTGGCTCGTCGAGCACGAGCAGCTCGGCGTCGGCGGCGAGGGCGGCGATGAGGGCGACCTTCTGCCGGTTGCCCTTGGAGTAGTCGCGGATCCGCTTGGTCGGGTCGAGGTCGAACCGCTCGATGAGGGCGGCCCGTCGAGCCTCGTCGAGCCCGCCCTGTGTCGCGCCGAGGACGTCGAGACACTGCCCACCGGTTAGTCCCGGCCAGAGCGCGACGTCGCCGGCGACATAGGCGAGCCGTTCGTGGAGCGTCGCAGCCTGGCGCCACGGGTCACCGCCGAAGAGCTCGACGTGACCGCCGCTGGCGCGGATGAGGCCGAGGACGATCGCGGATCGTCGTCGACTTGCCCGCTCCGTTGGGGCCGAGGAAGCCGTGGACCTCTCCGGGGGCCACCTCGAGGTCGAGCCCGTCGAGGGCGCGGACCGGTCCGAAGGTCTTGGTCAGCCCCTGGGTGCGGATGACGGGTTGGGCCGCGGGCATGGGTGCGTTACTCCTTCCGCGGGGCGCTGAACGCGCCTTCGGCGTAGACGATGCTGGCCTCCCGGGCCCACCGATCCATCCCCTCGGGGGTCAGCGGGTCGGCACCGATCGCCACGGCGATCTGGTTTCTCAGGAGGATGAGCGCGAGGTCGTTGACCAGGAAGAACGCCGCCCGGATGTCGGGGTCCTCGCTCGGCCGAGCGACGCCCATCTCGACCATCCCGTCGAGGAGGCGCCGGGTCGCGACATACCACCGTCCGAACAGCGCGGCTCCCGCGGGGTCGTTCGTCAGGAGCAGGCGGCGCAGGTAGGCCGGCAGCGGCGAGCCGGGCGGAAAGCCCCGGGCGAATGCCTCGGCGAGCGAGCCCCTCGTCGCCCCGCCGGTGAGCAGCTCAACGAGCTCATCGGTCGGGATGGCCTCGAAGATCGCGTCGAACGCCTGCGCGGCGAACGCGTCGACCTCGGCCCGCAGGCCGTCCTTGCTCCCGAAGTGGTGGAGGACGAGCGCCGGGGAGACGCCGGCCTGGGTGGCGATCTCGCGCACGGTCACCGCGTCCGCGCCACGGTCGCCGAAGAGCCGCAACGCGGCGTTCCGGATGGTTGCGCGGGCGGTAAGGTCGCCGTGGGTGGTCGTTGAACTCACGTTCAGTAGACTAAACGCCTGATCAGTCTGCAGTCAAGGAGACGTCGGCCACTGGCGGCCGACCGATTGCGCCGACCAGGGCGTTGCTGGATCGGGCCGGACCTCAACGAGGAGGCTATGCAGAACGTCTACGTCCTCCCGACCTTCTTCGAGATGAGCCAGACCCTGGCCGGGACGCAGGTTGGGCCAGCCTACCGCTGGCCGTCATACGGTTCATGGCCGTACGGCGAGATGTACGTCAAGCCTTAGCGCCTGCCTCGAAGGCAAGGATTGGAGCCCTCTGGACCCTCAGGGGTCGGCGCGCTCACTTCAGCGCGAAGGCGATCACCCCGCCATCCGGATTCCCGATGTAGACGCGTCCGTATGCCACCGACGGTGACGACATGCCCGCGTAGCTGGTCGGCATCGAGTAGGCGATACAGGACCGCGCCGGTTGATGCCCGCAGCGCATAGAACCGGCTCTCGGTGTCGATGAACACGACGCCGTTCGCCAGCGCGGCGGAGGACCAGGTCTCGGCGCCGAGATCGGCGATCCAGCGCAGGGCGCCCGTATGGGCGTCGAGTGAGGTCAGGGTTCCGTCGATCGCGCCGAGATAGGTGGCGTCGCCCCCGACCGACGGCGTCACGTGGACGTCGTCACCGGAGTCCGACCGCCACAGGATGAGGCCGTCGGTCGCCTGCATGGCGACGGTCTGGAAGCCGCCGCCCTCAGCCCCGCTCCTCCCCTGCGCCACGTAGACGATGCCGTACTTGACGGCCGGTCCACCGCTGAAGATGCCACCGCCCGCCTGGACCTGCCAGACCACCTTGCCGCTCGTCGAGCTCAGGCCGTAGACCATGCCGTCGAGCCCGGCGGCGTAGACGTACGCCTGCCCGGCCGATACGGCGACTGGGCCGTCGATCTCCGACGCGAGGTTCCGCGTCCACCGGACATGACCCGTGGCGGCCGAGAGCGCGTACACCACTCCCTGCTCGACGCCACCTGCGTCGAGGCCGTGAAGATGGTGTCTCCGGCCACGGTGGGTCCGGACATGCTCAGGTCACCGGCGAAGGTCGCCTTCCAGCGAAGCGCGCCGGTGGCGACGTCGTAGGCCACAACCTCACTCCCCAGGTAGCTGCCTCCGGTCAGGATCACGCAGGTTGTGCCACACCGCGGGAGTCGACTTGGCCGCCGGCATGCCGAGGCTCCGATGCCAGAGTCGGTGCCCATCGCTGGCGCGGAGGGCGAACACCTCGCCGCTCCAGGTGGCGGCGAACACGCGCTCACCGACCGCGGCGACGGACCCGAACACGCCGTCCGGCAGCTTGACGCTCCAGGCCACGTGGAGGCGCGCCACGTTCTCGGTGGAGAGCACCGTGTCGCCGTCGTAGAACCCCGAGTGCGTCCACGAGCCCCCGAACTGTGGCCAGGCGCGGGGACGTCGCAGTCGCGGGAACGGCCGCCCCGAAGACGAGGACAATGGCAACCGCGAATGCGGAAAGATGTCTCCCGACCATGACCGACCTCCTCACGGAGAGCTCGTCGATGTGCGGCGCAGCCCGGCCTCGCTGCCCGAGCGACGGGCGCGCTCGCATCGCATCCACGTTCAACCCTCCGGCCCGACAGTGCGCCGACGCACCACCCCGGTGAAAGGGCCGATCGGACCGAAACGGCCCGCCAACCGGTCCGAGCGGGAACCAACCGCGGTGCCACGGCGTCCCGCCGTCATGAGAGGTTCCCTCCGCGCAGCGACCCTTGCCGCCCTCACGGTTGCTCTCGCCATCGCCCTGGCCGCCTGTGCGATCCGGACCGGGGGCCTCACCGACGCCGCTGAATGCCGCCGACGCTGCCCGGCTGGCCCTTGCCCAGCAGGATCGGTTCCAGGGGATCGGCCCGTTCGATCCGAACCTGATCGGCCAGGCTGCCTGGTACAAGGTGTCGCCGGCGGGGGACGGCTGGGAGGTGCAGATCCGGATCGGCTGGGGAGACTGCCCGGCCGGCTGCATCAACGAGCACCTGTGGGTCTACGGCGTCGCGCACGACGGCAGCGTCCATCTCGCCAGCGAGGGCGGCGACGCGCTACCCGGCGCGACCGGCGCGATCGGTACGACTGGGGTGCGGGGCACGGTCACCGCCGGACCCAGCTGCCCGGTGGTCACCAACCCACCGAACCCGGGCTGTGCCGACCGACCGGTGGCCGGCGCGGTCCTGGTCTTCAACGATGCTTCAGGTGCGGAGGTGGCGAGGGTCACCTCGGCCCAGGACGGCAGCTTCTCAGTGCATCTGGCGTCGGGCGCCTACCAGCTGGTCGCGCAGCCGGTCCAGGGCCTGATGGGGACGCCCGCCCCGATGGACGTCAGTGTCGGCACCGGCCCGATGACCGAGGTGACCGTCTCCTACGACACCGGGATCCGCTGACCGCCTAGCGGTCCTTCAACTCGAAGTTCGGATCGACCGGTGCAGTTGGCCCCTCGTTGCCGGCGGTCGGGACGAGGACCCACAGGAAGACGCCCATCGCCCCGGCGAAGATGAGGAGCAGCGACGACCCGGCCGGTTCGCCGTGGGTGGCGATCATGTAGATGACACCCACCACTGCGATCAGGGCGGGGAGGGCGAGGCGGATCATGGGCGCGATGATAGCGGGCCGAGGCCGTCCAGCGCCCTCGTGGTCTTCCGCGTGAATCTAGGCAATTCTATGCCTTAGGTGAGCCAGCCGCAGTCGGTTCGCGCCACGGCGCGCTGGTCGGCCGGCCGCAGGCCCGTCTCCGGGTCGTTGGCGCGCACGAGCGGGCCGGCACCCAGCATCTCGCCGCTCTCGGCCAGGCTGGCGCGGCGCACCGCCGGATCCGTGACCGGTGCCTCCTCCTCCGAGACCTCCGGCACAGCGGGTCGGGGTCCGCGGGCCGGCGGTCGCGCAGTGGTGGGTCGGGCCGTGATCAGCGTCCCGTCGGGGTAGGGGAGCCAGAGGCCGCGCATGCGGGCCACGAAGTGCTCGGCCATGCCCGGCACCAGCAGGTCGACCTGGCCGCTCCGGCTGCGGCGGTAGCCGCGCGGGCGCTCGTCGGCGCGGACACGGTCGACGAACGGTCGGGTGAGCAGCTCGCGAACGGCGACCGAGACGGCCTCGGGGGCCTCGATGCTCGACTCGCCGTCGTGGAACGTCGCGGTCCCGACGACCGTCGCCTGCTCGTCCCCCTGCCTGCCCTGCAGCAGCTCGTAGACGATCGTGTCCTCGGTTCGCAGCCGAGCGATGGGGTCGATCACGGCCGCAGGATAGCCGATGCGATCCGCGCGTCGGCGGCGGATCGGTGCAGGTAGAATCGCGGCCAATGACGCATCGAGGAGCCCGATGACCGCGAGCGAGGAGCGCAGCTATCGGCACATGGTGGAGGCGCAGGGCGACCAGCAGATCGACACCTGGGCGGCCGACCTGTTCATCGACTTCGCCAAGCGCAAGGGTGTCGGCACCGCGATCGGCGCCTTCTGCGCGGTGGCCAACCTCGACGCGAAGGGGTTCCAGCGGGCCTTCCTGGTCGGCGGGGGACCCGATCACGTGGTCGGCATCGACACCGCGGGGGCGCTCGCCGCTCCGATCTTCGAGCTGCCGCGCGCGATCGCCGGCCTGCGCCTGACCGATGCCGCGGCGCGCCGCAAGCTGGTCGACTTCCTGGTCGGCCAGCGCGAGGTGATGAGCTACACCCCCTGAGCCGGGCTACGCCTCGCGCGTGGCCCGGATGATGGCGATCGCGTTCTCGAGCTTGAGCTTGGTGACGGTGAGATAGCGGGCCAGGTTGTCCCGGTTCGTGTCCGGGATCTGGTCGATCAGGTCGCGGTCGTGCAGCAGGTCGACCAGCTCGTCGACCGCTCCCGCCAACCGGGCGCGGTTGTTGACGAGGGCGTCGTCCGTCGACTTCGCCGCGGCGACGACGCCCGCCACCGTCCGCGCTCGCCGTTTCGGCGCGGGCTTCTCCTTCGGATCCGGCGGGCCACCGCCCGTGATGGCACGCAGCTTGGCCAGCGTCAGCTCCCCGGCGGCGACCTTCTTGGCGAGGCGCTTCCTGGTCCGCTCGTCGCGGATCTTCATCAGCTCGTACGCGTGGCTGATCGTGTCTTTGCGCACGGACACGAGGTCGCGGATCTCCTGCGGCGCGTCGGCCAGCCGCATCCGGTTCTCCACGTACCCCTTGTCCTTGCCGATCTTCTGGGCGAGCTGCCGCACCGAATAGCCGAGGTCGGTCATCTTGCGGAACATGGCCGCCTCCTCGAGGGGGGAGACGTCCTCGCGCTGGAGGTTCTCGATGATCGAGACCTCGAGCGCCGTCTCGTCGTCGAACTCCACCACGATGGCGGGGATCGCCTCGCGCTGCGCCATGCGCGACGCGCGCCAGCGGCGCTCGCCGGCGATCAGCTCGTACTGGCCGCCGACCGGGCGGACCAGGATCGGCTGGAGCACGCCGTGCTCGCGGATCGAATCGGCCAGCTCGGTGAGCGAGTCCTCCTCGTACGAGAGTCGTGGCTGCGCCGGGTTGGGAAGGATCTTGGCCACGGGCACCTCGCGGATCTGGGCCGTGGTCGCGCGCGACTCGATGAGGGACACGATTCCCGGCGCCAGGTCGGTCGCCTGGGCTTCGTCGAAGAGGCGGTGGATGTTGTCGCTGAATGCCGGTCGCTTGTTAGCCAAGTTCGATCACCTCGCGGGCCAGGTCTCGGAATGCGCGGGCAGCGGCCGAGTTGGTCGCGTACTCGGTGATCGGCTTGCCGGTCAGCGGCGCCTCGCCGAGCTTCACGGTGTTCTTGATCATGGTGTTGAAGACCCGATGGTCGCCGAGCTCGCGCAGGTTCTGGAGCATCTCGCGAGCGAGCACGGTGCGGCCGTCGAAGAAGGTGGCCAGCAGCCCCAGGATCTCGAGGTCGTGGTTCAGCTTGAGCTTGATGGTGTTGATCACCTTGATCAGCGCGGTGAGCCCCTTGATGGCGTAGTACTGGGTCTGCACCGGGATGATCACTCGCGAGCTGGCCACGAGCGCGTTGATCGTCAGCAGGCCGAGGGTCGGTGGCGAGTCGATGATGATGACGTCGTACTGCTTCTCGGCCCAGCCAGCGAGCGCGTCGCGCAGCACCATCTCGCGCCCGATGGCCGTGAACAGCTCCACCTCGGTCGAGGCGAGCTCGAGCGTCGACGGAGCGACCGACAGGCCGGGCATCTCCGTCTGGCGCACGATCGCATCGAGCGGGTGGCGATCTTCGGCGAGGACGTCGGCCATCGAGTAATGAACATCGGAGAGGCTGATCCCGAGCCCGACCGTCAGGTTCGCCTGCGGGTCCATGTCGACGCAGAGGACCCGGTAGCCCAGCTCGGCCAGCGCACCGCCGAGGTTGATCGAGGCGGTGGTCTTCCCGACGCCGCCTTTCTGGTTCGCGATCGAAATAACCTTGGTCACGTCAGCACCTAGCAGCGTTCGGGCGGGAGGTGGAACGTCGCGTGCGCGACCGACCGATCATACCCGCCGGTGCTCGCCAGCGACCATCCGAGTTATCCACAGACTGCCCTGATGTCGATGTCTTTGTGCAAAGACGACGCTCTATACTCGAAGTTGTCCACCATCCATCGGGCCCATAGCTCAGTGGTCAGAGCATCCGGCTCATAACCGGCGGGTCGCAGGTTCGATCCCTGCTGGGCCCACCACCAGCTCGGAGGTGCCCAATGTCGACGGCCGACAAGCTCGAGCACCTCCGGCGGCTTCGCGAAGAGGCGAAGCTGGGCGGTGGCGAAGAGCGCATCGCGCAGCAGCACGCGCGCAACAAGCTCACCGCGCGCGAACGACTCGAGCTGCTGCTCGACGAAGGCTCGTTCGTCGAGCTCGACGCGCTGGTCACGCATCGGGCCACCGACTTCGGCCTCGACCAGGAGCACTACCTCGGCGACGGCGTGGTGAGCGGGCACGGCCGGATCGACGGCCGCCTCGTCTTCGTCTACGCGCAGGACTTCACCGTGTTCGGGGGATCGCTCTCCGAGGCACAGGCCGAGAAGATCTGCAAGGTGATGGACCTGGCCATGGACACGGGCGCGCCGATCATCGGCCTCTCCGACTCCGGCGGCGCGCGGATCCAGGAAGGGGTCGCGTCACTCGGCGGCTACGCCGAGATCTTCCTGCGCAACACCCTCGCCTCCGGCGTCGTGCCACAGATCTCGGTGGTGATGGGGCCGTGCGCCGGCGGCGCCGTCTACTCGCCGGCGATCACCGACTTCACGGTCATGGTCGACGGCAGCAGCTACATGTTCGTCACCGGCCCCAACGTGGTGAAGACGGTGACGCACGAGGAGATCGATTTCGAGGGGCTCGGCGGCGCGCGCGTCCACAACGAGACGAGTGGCGTCGCGCACTTCCTGGCGGCGGGGGAGCCGCAGGCGTTGGCGCTGACGCGCCGGATCCTTGGCTACATGCCGCAGAACAACCTCGACCCGCCGCCGACCGCCGCTGAATGGCAGGCGCCCGACGTGAGCGACGCGCAGCTGGACGAGCTGGTACCCGATTCGGCGCAGCGCTCCTACGACATGCATCGCGCCATCGCGGGGATCGTCGACGCCGAGTCGTTCACCGAGGTGCAGTCGCTCTTCGCGAGGAACGTCATCTGCGGCTTTGCCCGCATCGAGGGGCGCAGTCTCGGGATCGTTGCGCAGCAGCCCGAGGTGCTGGCCGGCGTCCTCGACATCGACGCGTCGGACAAGGCGGCGCGCTTCGTTCGGTTCTGCGACTGCTTCAACATTCCGCTGCTGACGCTGGTCGACGTTCCAGGATTCCTGCCCGGCGTCGACCAGGAGCATCGGGGCATCATCCGCCACGGCGCGAAGCTGCTCTACGCCTACTGCGAGGCGACCGTGCCGAAGGTGACGGTCATCACCCGCAAGGCATACGGCGGCGCCTACGACGTCATGAGCAGCAAGCACGTGCGCGGCGACCTGAACTTCGCGTGGCCGACGGCGGAGATCGCGGTGATGGGCGCCGAGGGCGCGGTGAACATCATCTTCCGCGACGAGATCTCGAAGGCCGATGACCAGGACGCCGAACGAGTCAGCCTGGTGGCGGAGTACGAGGCGCGCTTTGCCAATCCGTATATCGCCGCGGCGCGCGGCTACGTCGACGAAGTGATCCTGCCGTCGGAGACGAGGGCGCGCGTCGTCGACGCGCTGGCCATGCTGGAGGGAAAGCGTCAGGCGGTGCCGGCCCGGAAGCATGGCAACATCCCGCTCTGACGGTGCGCGTCTTTGCGCAAAGACGTGACCGATCCCGCCCCGCCGTTTCGCCGGCTCCTCATCGCCAACCGCGGCGAGATCGCCCTCCGAATCATCCGCGCCTGCCGCGAGCTGGGGATCGAGACGGTGGCCGTCTACAGCGACGCGGACGCCGATGCGCTCCACGCGCGGCTCGCCGACCGGGCGGAGCGGATCGGTCCGGCACCGGCGGCGGAGTCGTACCTCGACATCGACGCCGTGATCGCGGCGGCACGACGCTCAGGGGCCGAGGCGATCCACCCGGGCTATGGCTTCCTGTCGGAACGGGCCGCCTTCGCCCGCGCCGTCGAGGAGGCCGGGCTCGTCTTCGTCGGGCCGCCGCCGGAGACGCTCGCCTCGCTCGGTGACAAGCTGGCCGCGCGACGCGCCGTCGCGGCCGCCGGGGTGCCGATCGTCCCCGGGCTGCTCGTCCCGCTGACCGCCGGCGTGGACGACGGCGTCACGGCGGAGGTGGCCGCCGTCGGCTTCCCGGGGATGGTCAAGGCAGCGGCCGGCGGCGGCGGTCGCGGGATGCGAGCCGTCGATCGGCCGGAGCAGCTGGCAGGCGTCCTGGAGGCAGCCCGCCGCGAGGCGCTCGCCGCCTTCGGCGACGGGACCCTCTACTTCGAGCGGCTGATCGCGCCCGCGCGCCACGTCGAGGTGCAGCTCCTCGGCGACCGGCACGGCAACCTGGCGGTCCTGGGTGAGCGGGAGTGCAGCGTCCAGCGCCGCCACCAGAAGCTGGTCGAGGAGTCGCCGTCGCCGGCCGTCACCCCCGATATCCGGGAGCGGCTGGCGGAGGATGCGCGCCGGGTGGCCGGCACGGTCGCCTTCCACAACGCGGCAACGGTCGAGTTCCTCCTCGACGCCGGCGGGAGCCACTACTTCCTCGAGATGAACACCCGCCTCCAGGTCGAGCATGGGGTCACCGAGCTGGTGACCGGCGTCGACCTGGTGGCGTGGCAGATCCGGGTCGCGGCGGGGGAGCGGCTGCCGGAGACAGTCCTGGGCGCCGGCCTGCGCGGCCACGCGATCGAGGTCCGCATCTACGCCGAGGATCCCCACCGCGATTTCGCGCCGGAGGCCGGCACCGTCACCGCCTGGCGGATGCCGGGCGGCCCCGGGGTCCGGGTCGACGCCGGGGTCGAGGCCGGGACGGCCCTGCCCGTGGCGTACGACCCGCTGCTGGCCAAGCTGCTGGTCCACGCCGACGAGCGCCCCGCCGCCCTCGCCAGGCTGCGCCGGGCGCTCGACGAGACGATCGTCGGCGGGGTCCAGACCGACCTCTCCTTCCTGCGCTGGCTGGTCGACGAGCCGGGCTTCGCTGCGGGCTCCTATGACACGGACCTCGTCGCGGAGCGGTGGGCCGGCGGGCCGGAGCTCGACGACGAGGCGCGCGGGCTGGCGGCGCGGGCCGCCCTCGAGGGGCGCCTGGCCGCGGACGCCGTTCGAGCTGCTGGAGCGCGGCCTGATCGGGCGCAGCCGGCGAGCGCCTGGGCCGCCCGGGGTCGCGCCGAGGCGGTCAGCCACCGGCGCAGCCGATGAGCGACCTCGAGCTGACCGTCGATGGCTCCCCGGCCGAGGCGGCAGAGGCGTGGACCCTTTCGTGGGTCGAGCAGGGTGCCGGGATCGCGCGGCTGGGCGATGGCTCGCGCTCGGAGCTGTGCCTCGTCGAGGGGTCGGGGAGCGACTGGGTCGTCACCCTGCGCGGGCGCCGCATCCCGGTCACCGTTCGCAGCTGGCGCGAGCGGGTGCTGGCCGATGCCGAGTCGGCCGCCCACCACGCCGGCGGCCCGATCGAGATCCGCGCCACCCTGCCCGGCAAGGTGGTGGAGGTCGCCGTGGAGGACGGCGCCGAGGTCGGGGAGGGGGCGATCCTGCTCACCCTCGAGGCGATGAAGATGCAGAACGAGGTCCGCGCGCCACGGGCCGGGCGGGTCTCCTCGATCAGGGTCGCGGCGGGTGACACGGTCATCGCCGGGGCCCCGCTGATGAGGATCGAGTAGCGCCGGGGCGGCCGCCGCGCCCGGTACAATCGGCGCGATGAGCGACCCCGAGCGCGCCGCCCGGCCTCCGCATCGGTCCACCTCGGGGATCGAGATCCGACCGGTCTATCGCGCCGCCGACCTGGCCGGCTGGGACCCGGCCGAGGCGCTCGGCGAGCCCGGCTCGTTTCCCTTCACCCGCGGCGTCCATCCCGACGGCTACCTCGGTCGGCCGTGGACGATGCGCCAGTACGCCGGCTTCGGCTCGGCGGAAGAGACGAACCGCCGCTTCCGATATCTGCTGGCCAGCGGCCAGACCGGCCTCTCCGTGGCGTTCGACCTGCCGACCCAGATGGGCTACGACAGCGACGACCCGATGGCCTTCGGCGAGGTCGGGCGAGTCGGGGTGCCGATCGACACGATCGAGGACATGGAGGCCCTCTTCGACGGGATCCGGCTCGATGCGGTGAGCACCAGCATGACGATCAATGCCACCGCGGCGATCCTGCTGACGCTGTACGAGACGGTGGCGCGACGGCAGGGGATCGCGCCGGCGGAGCTGCGCGGGACGATCCAGAACGACATCCTCAAGGAGTACATCGCCCGGGGCACCTACATCTTCCCGCCGGCGCCGTCGATGCGGCTCGTGACCGACACCTTTGCCTACTGTCGGGCCGAGATGCCGGCCTGGAACACGATCAGCATCAGCGGCTACCACATGCGCGAGGCGGGGGCCACGGCGGTGCAGGAGGTCGCCTTCACGATCGCCGACGCGATCGCCTACAGCGACGCGGCGGTGGCGGCCGGGATGGCATTCGACGAGTTCGCGCCGCGCCTCTCCTTCTTCTTCGCCGCCCACAACGACCTCTTCGAGGAGGTGGCCAAGTTCCGCGCCGCCCGACGGGCGTGGGCACGGGTCGCGCGCGACCGCTTCGGCGCACGGGACCCGCGGAGCATGGCGATGCGCTTCCACGTCCAGACCGGCGGCAGCACCCTGACCGCCCAGCAGCCGGAGACGAACGTCGTGCGCACCACCATCCAGGGGCTCGCGGCGGTGCTCGGCGGGGCGCAGAGCCTGCACACCAACGCGTCCGACGAGGCGCTCGGGCTGCCGACCCCGGCGACGGCCCGCCTGGCGCTGCGAACTCAACAAGTGTTGGCTTCGGAGTCGGGCGTGAGCTCGCCGGTCGACCCGCTCGGGGGGTCGTATTACGTCGAGCGGCTGACCGACCAGATCGAGGAGCGGGTGCAGGTCGAGCTGGCCGAGATCGACCGCCGCGGCGGGACGCTGGCGGCCCTCACCGATGGCTACCAGCAGAACGCGATCGCCGACGCCGCGTACGTCGCCCAGCGCGCCATCGAGGCGGGTGAGCGGATCGTGGTCGGGGTCAACGCGTTCGTCGAGGAGGGGGCCGAGCAGCGCCCGCAGGCGCAGGCGATCGACCCGGCGGCCGAGGAGCAGCAGCGCGCCAGGACGCGCGCCGTGCGCGACGCCCGCGACGCGGCCGGCGCCGCTGCGTCGATCGCCGCCCTCGAGACCGCCGCCGCCGGAACCGAGAACGTCCTGCCCCGGATCCGCGCCTGCGTCGAGGCGAGGGTCACCCTGGGCGAGATCAGCGGCGCGCTGCGGCGGACCTGGGGGGAGCATCGGCCATGACCATCGGCCCGATCGACCACGTCGCGGTGGTGGTGCGCTCGATCGACGAGGCGCTGCCGCGCTATCGGGCCCTCTTCGGCTGGGAGCCCGAGGAGGAGCCCCGCCACTTTGCCTCGCAGCGCGTCCGCCTCTGCTTCCTGCCGACTGGACCCGACCCGGCGGCGAGGCTGGAGCTGATCGAGCCGATCGACGCCGAGAGCGGCGTCGCGCGCTTCCTGGCGTCGCACGGGGAGGGGCTGCACCACGTCTGCCTGCGCAGCGGGCACCTGCAGCGCGACCTCGACCACCTTGCCGTGGCCGAGGCGGAGCTGATCGACCGCGAGCCGCGCGCCGGCGCCCACGGCGAGGTCGCCTTCATCCATCCCCGCACCCTGAACGGGGTACTGTGGGAGCTCCTGGCCGAGCAATCAGAGGGAGACGAATGAGCGAGCAGCTGCCACCACCTTCGGTCCCCGATCGCCCCCTGCTGCGCGGCGAGCGGATCTGGCTGCGCCCGCTGGAGGAACGCGACCTGCCGGCGTACGTGGCGGGCATCAACGACACCGAGGTTGGTGGCCTTGCCGGCTACAAGGCCCCGATGAGCCTGGAGCAGGCGAAGGGCTGGCTCGACCACGTGAACGAGAAGGCCAAGAAGGGTGAGGGCTTCTTCTATGCGGTCTGCGAGCTGGGCGCTGATCGCTTCGTGGGCACCACCTGGCTGAAGGAGATCGATTACTGGCACGGCAGCGCGGAGCTGGCGATCTTCATGGATCGCGACCACCTCGGCGCGGGCTTTGGGACCGATGCCCAGCGGGTCCTGCTGACGTTCGCATTCGACGCGGTCGGCCTCAACCGAGTCTGGTTGACGGTCTACGCCTCGAACGCGCGGGCCATCCGTTCGTACGAGAAGCTGGGCTTCCGGCGCGAGGGCCTGATGCGCAAGTCATGGCGTGGGCCGCACGGGCTCGAGGATTCCGCGCTGATGGCGATCCTGCGCGAGGAGTGGGAGGCCGCCTCGGGCGGCTAGCGAACCCCCGCCCCGCGCAGGAGCGCGGGGATCTGCGACGGCGAGTCGGCGACCATGATCCCGGCCTCGGTGAGCGCCTGCCGTTTCGACTCCGCGGTCCCGGCGCCGCCGGAGATGATCGCCCCGGCGTGCCCCATCCGGCGGCCGGGGGGAGCGGTGCGCCCGGCGATGAAGGCCGCCACCGGCTTGCGCACCTCGCGCGCGCAGTAGGCGGCGGCCCGCTCCTCCTCGTCGCCGCCGATCTCGCCGATCAGCACGATCGCCTCGGTCGCCGGATCCGCGTTGAACATCGCCAGCACGTCGAGGAAGTTGGTCCCGACGATCGGGTCGCCGCCGATCCCGACGCAGGTCGTCTGCCCCACGCCGGCATCGGTCATCGCCTGCACCACCTCGTACGTGAGCGTCCCGGAGCGGCTCACCAGCCCGACCGGGCCGGGCCGGTGGATGTCGCCGGGGATGATCCCGACCTTCGCCTCGCCGACCGTCGTCAGCCCCGGGCAATTCGGCCCGATCAGGCGCACGCCCTTGGCCCGCAGCACGTCGTGGACGCGCAGCATGTCGAGCGCCGGGATCCCCTCGGTGATGCAGATCACCGAGCGGGACGCCGGCATCGGCCGCCTCGAGGATCGAGTCGGGCGCGAACGGCGCCGGGACGAAGATGCAGGCCGCGTTGGCACCGGTCTGGGCCACCGCGTCGGCGACCGTGTCGAAGACGGGGACGCGCCCGTCGACCGCCGTCTGCCCGCCCTTGCCGGGCGTCATCCCGGCCACGATGTTGGTCCCGTACTCGAGCATGGCGCGGGAGTGGAACTCGCCCTCGCGCCCGGTGATCCCCTGGACCACGAGTCGCGTCTGGCTGCCGACCAGGATGCTCATGCTGACGCCCCCGCCGCAGCGACCGCCTTGCGTGCCGCGTCGTCGAGGCTGTCGGCGGTGATCAGGCTCGCGGCGCGCAGGATCTCGTGCGCCTCGGCCGCGTTCGTCCCGACGATGCGGACCACCATCGGCACCTGGCGGCCGAGCGACGCGCGCGCCTCGACGATGCCGTGCGCCACCTCGTCGCCGCGGGTGATGCCGCCGAAGATGTTGATCAGGATCGCCTTCACGTTCGGGTCGTCGAGGATGATCCGGAAGGCCGCCGCCACGCGGTCCGCCTTCGCCCCGCCGCCGATGTCGAGGAAGTTCGCGGGCTCCCCGCCGGCCAGCTTGACGAGGTCCATCGTGGTCATCGCCAGCCCCGCGCCGTTGACCATGCAGCCGATGCTGCCGTCGAGCTTGATGAAGTTGATCCCCGCGTCGCGCGCCGCCGTCTCCGAGGGCTCCTCCTCGCCGAGGTCTCGCAGCGCCTCGAGGTCGGGGTGCCGGAAGAGGGCCGAGTCGTCGAGCACGATCTTGGCGTCGAGCGCCAGCAGGCGGCCCTCCTCGGTCACCACCAGCGGGTTGATCTCGGCGAGGTCGGCGTCTGACTCCATGAAGGCGGCGTGGAGGCCGCGCAGCGTCGTGGCGAAGTCCTTGCGCAGCTCGGCCGGCATCCCCAGGAAGAAGCCGACCCGGCGGACCTGGTGCTCCTGGAGCCCGATCAGGGGGTGGAGCGGCAGGCGCAGGATGGCGGCCGGGTTGGTGCGCGCCGTCTCCTCGATCTCGACCCCGCCCTCGGCGCTGGCGATGATGGTGACGGCCTGCCCCGCCCGGTCGAGGATCAGGCCGAGGTAGTACTCCTTCGCGATCGTCGCGGCAGGCGCCACCAGCAGCGTCCGCACCGTCACGCCCTTGATGTCCAGGCCGATGATCTCGCCCGCCCGTGCGGCCGCCTCGTCGGGGTTCGCAGCGAGCTTGACGCCGCCGGCCTTGCCACGCCCGCCGACGAGCACCTGCGCCTTGATCACGACCGTGCCGCCGATGCGTGCCGCGGCGGCGCGCGCCGCCTCGGCCGAGGTGACCACCTCGCCGGCCGAGACCGGCACGCCGTGGCGTGCCAGGATCTCCTTGGACCGGTACTCCTGGAGCTTCAACGGCTCTCCTGCCGGCTGAACGGCGAGCTGAACGGGCGGTGGTCTATCAGCCTACACTTGCCGCCGCTACCGCCGGCGCTGTGACCGGCGCGCATCGGAGCACCAAGCCGCAGTGACCTACACCGTCACCCTGATCCCCGGCGACGGGATCGGCCCCGAGCTCAGCGAGGCGACCGTCGGCGTGCTGGAGGCGACCGGGATCTCGTTCGCCTGGGAGGTCCAGCAGGCCGGCGAGGCGACCATCGCCGCGGAGGGGACGCCGCTCCCGGACCGCGTGATCGAGAGCATCCGGCGCAATCGGGTCGCCATCAAGGGGCCGATCACGACCCCCGTCGGCGGCGGCTTCCGGAGCGTCAACGTCGGGCTCCGCATCGCGCTGGAGCTGTACGCCAACGTCCGGCCGGCGCACAGCATGGTCGGGGTCGAGAGCCGCTACACCGACGTCGACCTGATCATCGTCCGCGAGAACACCGAGGACCTGTACGCCGGCGTCGAGCACCGGGTCGGCCCCGACGCGGCGGAGAGCATCAAGATCATCACCCGCTTCGCATCGCAGCGGATCGCGCGCTACGCCTTCGAATACGCGCTGCGCAACGGGCGGAAGCGCGTGACCGCCGTGCACAAGGCGAACATCATGAAGCTCTCCGACGGCCTCTTCCTCGAGAGCTGCACGCAGGTCGCCGCCGACTACGCCGGGCGCATCGAGTTCGAGGACCGGATCGTCGACAACATGTGCATGCAGCTGGTTCAGAAGCCGGAGCTCTACGACGTGCTGGTCCTCCCAAACCTCTACGGCGACATCGTCAGCGACCTGTGCGCGGGGCTGGTCGGCGGCCTGGGCGTCGCCCCCGGCTCGAACATCGGCGAGCAGGCGGCGGTCTTCGAGGCGGTGCACGGTTCCGCGCCGAAATACGCCGGGCTGGATCGGGCCAACCCGACGGCGCTCATCCTCTCCGGCGCGCTCATGCTCCGCCACCTGGGCGAGACGAGCGCGGCGGACCGGGTCGAGTCGGCGGTCCGCGCCGTGATCGCCGAGGGCCGGACGACGACCCACGACCTGGGCGGGAGCGCCGGCACGCGCGAGTTCGCCGGCGCCGTGGCGGCCCGCGTGCGCGGCGCCTGAGGAGTCTCGGCCGACCCATGTTCCGCTATCGGATCAGCTGGTCCCAGCTGGCCTGGTTCGGGCACCGTGCGTCGGGGCTCGGCGTGCTCGTCTACCTCTTCATGCACATCGTCGAGAACGTGACGCTCACGTTTGGGCCCGCCGTCTACAACACGACCCAGACCTACTTCCACAACCTGCCGGTGCGCCTCGGCGAGATCGTCCTGATGGCAGCGCTCGTCTACCACTCGCTCAACGGGCTGCGCGTGATCACCATGGACTTCTGGCCGTCGACGACGCGCTGGTACCGGCCGCTGACCTACTCGGTGATCATCGGGACGTTCGTGGCGATGATCCCGCTGGGGATCATCATGATCACCCCGTACGCCCCGTGGAACGGCCGCTGATGGCGATCGGACGCAAGATCTGGCCGGTCAGCGGCGACCCGCTGCGACGCAACCCGTCGCGTGCCGCGCGACCGCGACCCGCGGAGCCGGGCTTCGAGCGCTGGATGTGGTACTTCACCCGGATCAGCGGCCTGTTGCTGGTCATCCTGGCGATGGGCCACATGATCATCATGCACGTGCTGGTGCAGCTGACCGGGGAGGAGATCAACTTCGCCTTCGTCACGAGCCGATGGGGGACCCCCTTCTGGCGCATCTACGACCTGCTGCTCCTCGTGCTGGCGCTGGTCCACGGCGTCAACGGCGCGCGGATCATCGTCGGCGACTACATCGAGCGGGGCGGGCTGCGGAGCCTGCTGATCGGCATGCTGCTGGCGATCGCCTTCGTCTGGCTGCTCCTCGGGATCTTCGTGATCATCACCTTCAACCCCGATGGCGCGCCGGCGATCGGTCCCTTCTCGTGAGCCTCAGCCACCCGGCCGCCCGCGCGCGCCCACGGCCGCGGACGCACGACCTGGATGCGGTGGTGGTCGGCGCCGGCGGCGCGGGCCTGTACGCCGCGCTGGAGCTGAAGCGCGACCTCGGGCCGGAGGCCCGCATCGGCGTCATCAGCAAGCTCTACCCCTCGCGCTCGCACACCGGTGCCGCCCAGGGCGGCGTCTGCGCGGCCCTCGGCAACACCGAGGAGGACCACTGGGAGTGGCACTGGTTCGACACGGTGAAGGGCGGCGACTACCTGGTCGACCAGGACGCCGCCGAGGTGATGTGCCGCGACGCGGTCTCGACCGTCATCAACCTGGAGCACCTGGGGCTGCCGTTCAACCGGACGCCGGAGGGGCTGATCGACCAGCGGCGCTTCGGCGGCCACACCCGCAACTACGGCGAGGGCCCCGTGCGGCGCGCCTGCTACGCGGCCGACCGGACCGGGCACGCCATCCTGCAGACCCTCTTCCAGCAGTGCATCAAGCACGACGTCGCCTTCTACGACGAGTACCAGGTGATCGACCTGGCGATGCCGGCCGGAGCGAGCGGGCCGGTGACCGGGGTGATCGCGCTCCAGCTCTCGAGCGGCGAGCTCCATTCGTTCCGGGCCAAGGCGGTCCTCTTCGCGACCGGCGGCTTCGGGAAGATGTTCAAGGTCACCAGCAACGCGCACACCCTGACCGGGGACGGGGTGGCGATCGCCTACCGGCGCGGCCTGCCGCTCGAGGACATGGAGTTCTTCCAGTTCCATCCGACCGGGATGTACAAGCTCGGCTTCCTCCTCTCCGAGGCGATGCGCGGCGAGGGCGGCTTCCTGGTCAACGGCCAGGGCGAGCGGTTCATGGAGCGCTACGCGCCGACCATGAAGGACCTCGCCAGCCGCGACGTGGTCAGCCGCAGCATCTACCAGGAGATCGCCGCGGGGCGGGGGATCGACGGCAAGGATTACGTCCACCTCGACGTTCGGCACCTGGGCGCGGAGGTGCTGAACGTCAAGCTCCCCGACATGAGCGGCTTCATCCGCACCTACTTCGGGATCGAGCCGCTCACCGACCTGGTCCCGATCCAGCCGACCGCCCACTACGCGATGGGCGGCATTCCGACCGATATCGACGGGCGCGTCCTCGGCGACGAGAAGGGGCGCATCGTGCCCGGCTTCTTCGCGGCGGGGGAGTGCGCCTGCGTCAGCGTCCACGGGGCCAACCGGCTCGGCACCAACTCGCTCCTCGACATCCTGGTCTTCGGCCGCCGGTCGGGGATCGCCATGGCGCAGGCGGTCCGCGAAGCCGACGCCCCGGAGCCCGATCCGGGGGCTGAGGCCGCGGCTTATGACGGGGTCATGGAGCTGCTGGCGCGAACCGAGGGCGAGCGCGCGGCGGTGCTGCGGGCCGAGCTCCAGGAGACGATGTTCGCGCGCTGCGGCGTCTATCGCTCGGCGCCGCTGCTGGCCCAGGCGTGGGGCGAGGTCGTCGACCTCCGCGAGCGGGCGCGACGGCTCGTCGTCGACGACAAGGGGAGCCGATACAACACGGACCTCGGCGAGGCGCTGGAGATCGGCTTCCTGCTCGACTGCGCCGAAGCGACGGTGGCGTCGGCCCAGGCCCGCACCGAGAGCCGTGGCGCGCAGGCGCGCGAGGACTTCCCCGATCGCGACGACGTGAACTGGCTGAAGCACACCTTCGCCTTCCGCTGGTCGGACGGGGCGCCGCCGCACCTCGCCTACAAGCCGGCGACGATCACCCGCTTCGAACCGAAGCCGCGGGTCTACTGACCGATGGAGGTGCAGCTGCGCGTCCTGCGCTTCGACCCCGAGCGGGATACCGCCTCGCACTGGGAGGAGTACACGGTCGAGGCGGAGCCCTCGGACCGGGTCCTCGACCTGCTCCACCGGGTGAAGTGGTTCCAGGACGGGACGCTCACCTTCCGGCGCTCCTGCGCCCACGGCGTGTGCGGCTCCGACGCGATGCTGATCAACGGCCGCAACCGGCTCGCCTGCGAGGTGCTGGTCAAGGAGACCGGGGCGAAGGTCAGCGTCGAGCCGGTCCGCGGCTCCGCGGTGATCAAGGACCTGCTGATCGACCTCGACGGCTTCTGGGAGAAGTACCGCTCGGTGATGCCGTTCCTCGTCAACGACGAGGTGCCCGAGGACGGGAAGGAGCGGCGCCAGTCGCCCGAGGAGCGGGACCGCTTCGACGACACCAGCAAGTGCATCCTGTGCGGCGCCTGCACGACCGCCTGCCCGAGCTTCTGGTCGAACCCCGACTACGTCGGGCCCGCGGCGATCGTGAACGCCCATCGCTTCATCTTCGACAGCCGCGACCAGGCGCACGAGGAGCGGCTCCAGATCATGGCCGACGCCGACGGCGTCTGGCGCTGCCGGACCATCTTCAACTGCGTCGAGGCGTGTCCCCGCGGGATCAACATCACCCGCGCCATCATGGAGGTGACCCGCGCGATCGAGTCGGGTGGGGCGTGAGTGGCGTCGATCCCGGTCGTCGCCTGCTGATCCACACCGATGGTGCCGCCCGCGGCAACCCGGGCCCGGCCGGCCTGGGCGCATTCCTGCAGGACGCGCAGACGGGCGCGGTGGTGGCCGAGCTGGCGCGGTTCCTCGGCGTGCGGACCAACAACTACGCGGAGTGGACGGCGGTCGAGGATGCGCTGAACGAGGCGCTGCGGCTCGGCGCCACGCACGTGGACCTGCGCCTCGACTCGGAGCTGGTGGCGCGCCAGATCACGGGTCGCTACCGGGTCAAGCATCCGGACCTCAAGCCGATCCACGCCAGCGTGATGGCGCTCCTCGCCCGGCTGCAGGGCTATACCGTCGGCCACGTCCCGCGGGAGCTCAACAAGGACGCCGACCGGCTCAGCAACGTGGCGATCGACGAGCTGCGCTGAGGGGGATCGGCCGGGGTCGGGGTACACTGTCGATCCCTGGAGGCGGCCGGACGGCCGCGGGCGCGATCGTCGAAAGGCGGCGTCCGAGGAAAGTCCGAGCTCCATAGAGCAGGTTCGCGGGTAACGCCCGTCCGCCGTGAGGCGAGGACCAGCGCCACAGTGACGATGCCCGCGCAAGCGGGAGTGAAACGCGGCAAGCTCGAGCCGGAGCAAGACCGAATAGGAGGGCGCAAGGCGGCGTTCGCGCCGCAAGAGGCGGCTCGCTCAGCCCTCGGGTAGGTCGCTCAGATGGATGGCCGTCGCGGCGCCGCAGGGTGCCGGCACAGAACTCGGCTTACAGGCCGCTCTCCAGGGACTTCTCCATGGAACGTCGGGCAAGCGATCACCCTCATCGAGACGATGTCGGGCGCGGGCGCGCGCCCGCGAGGATGTCGCGCCAGCCATCCGAGTGGGTGGGCGACCGGGCCCGGGGATCGGGTCAGTCCTCGTCGATGCGCCAGATGGTCGTCGCGGTGCACGCGTTGCAGATCTCGCGCGCCTCGTCCAGGGTGCCGAGCGGCAGGGGATGCTCGTTCCCGCCGAGCAGGCAGTCGACCTGGACGCGTGGCCCGACGCCGGCCGGCAGGATGGAGACATGGCGCACGCGGCAGCGCCGGATCCGCCCCTGTCGCGGGATCGGCATCCGTGGGCTCGTTTCGAGCGGCTCGACCGCCATGCGTCCTTCCCCTCGTCGGCCGGGGTGCGTGGTGACCGGCCGTCGCCAGCGTACGGACGATCGGTCCGTTGCCTCAATGGTGCGTTGGTACCACCCCGGGCGGTTGATATGTCCGCGACGATCGTCGCGCTACACTCGCCGCGGGGCTGGGCCGCCTGTGCGCGGCAACAAGGAGAGGTCGCCAGGGATTGTTCGGCCGTCGCAACCGTGAAACCCGGCAGGAGCAGCAGCGCGAGCGGGGCCGGCGCGCCCTCTTCGAGGAGCTTGCCAAGCGGCCCCCGAACATCTGCCCCTTCCTTGGGCTGGCCAGCTCCCAGACCGAATATCACGACGCGTTCACGCGCGAGCACCGTTGCTATGCCTTCGGCGAGGCGGCGGACCTCTCCGCCGAGCAGCAGGAGCGGGTCTGCCTGACCCGCGGCTACGGCAACTGCCCTCGCTACCTCCGCGGGGTGCTGGTGATCCCAACCGACGAGCTCGATGCGCTCCGCCGCCCAGTGCAGCCGGTTCGCCCTCCGGCCCCACCCGCTCCGCAACGGACGCCGCCGCCTCCCCCCAGGACGCCGACCTCGTCCGCGAGCGGGAGTGGCGGCCGGAGGCGCCTGCCGCTCCTGATCGGCCTGGTGCTGCTCCTGGCGGTTGCCGGCGCCACCGGAGCCTTCCTGCTGCTGCGCGGACCCGCCGCGGTTGGGCCGACGCCGTCCCCGAGCCCCTCCAGCCAGCCGAGCGCGACGGCCTTGTCACCGCCCTGCCCAGCGCATCGGCGTCCGCCAGCCAGGCGCCGGTGAGCCAGACGCCCTTCCCCCAGACGCCGAAGCCCGACGCAACCCCGCTGCCGGGCGACGTCTTCGTCGGCTACGAGGTGACCGTGCTGCAGGGAGAGAACACGCTCTTCGAGGTCGATGACGACGGCGACGTGACCGGATCGTCGGTCGCCCACTACGCGCGCTTCTCGAAGGCCCCCGTCGACCGGGTGCAGGCCCCGAACGGCCTCCTGCACTGGCGCACCTCGGCCGGCTTCTTCGCCGGGCTCTCGTACATCCACGGCCAGTCAGGACCGTTCCTGATCCGCGAGGTCTACAAGGGCACCGACGGCACGCTCCGCTACACCATCCTGCCCGACAGCCAGACCTGACCCCGCTGACCGCCTCGGGCGAAGCCCGTCGCGGCGGTCGCCGGCTGCCAGTCCCAGGACCATCGTCCGGTCGATCCAGCGCAGAAATCCCTTGACGGACGGTCCCTGCCCTGTATGATGGCGCCCTGTGGCCCAAAGTGGGGCCAAATGGGGCGTAATGGTAGACCTCGCGCATGCAACCGTCCTCCTTCCTGACCGGCGAATTCCGGCACACGCTCGACGACCGCAGTCGCGTCGCCGTCCCCGTGCGCTTCCGGACGCGCCTCGCGCAGGGAGCGACGCTCGCCCGCTGGCTCGACAAATGCCTCGGCCTCTTCCCCCGCGACGAATGGGAAGAGCTCGCGGCGAAGCTGCGATCCCTGCCCCTCACCAACGCCAACGCGCGCGAGTTCGGGCGCTTCATGTCCTCCGGAGCGGTGGACGTGGAGCTCGACAAGCAGGGCCGGATCCTCGTCCCGAGCTACCTGCGCGAGTACGCGGGCCTCTCGGAGGGGGAGGTGATCGTGGTCGGGGCGCTGAATCGGCTCGAGATCTGGTCGCCGGCGGCCTGGCTGCCGTACCGCTCCAAGATCGAGAACGAGCCGGAGGCGCTCGCCGAACACCTGGCCGACCTTGGGATCTAGGGAGGCGACGAGATGACGCGCGCCGCGCTCCCTCCATTCATGCGTCTCCGGGCCGATCGGCCCGTCGTCCGACACGAAAGGTGCAGCCGCGAATGGGAGAAGGGCACCTGCCGGTCCTCGTCGACGAGGTACTTGCCTCGCTGGCGCTCGGGTCCGGCAGCTCCGTCGCGGATTGCACGGTCGGCGGCGGTGGGCACGCCGAGCGGCTCTTGGAGGCCACGTCTCCGGATGGCCGTCTGCTCGGCCTCGACGCCGATCGGGCGGCCATCCTGGAGGCGAAACGGACCCTCGCCCGCTTCGGCGATCGGGTCGTCCTTCGCCAGGCGAACTTCGAATCGCTCTACGACGAGGCCAGCGCGGCCGGACTCATTCCGCTCGACGCCGTCCTCTTCGACCTCGGCCTCTCCAGCTACCAGCTGGCCGATCCCCGACGTGGCTTCAGCTTTGCGGCCGATGCGCCGCCGGACATGAGATTCGATGAAGATCGTGGTCTATCGGCCCTCGACCTCATCGACCGATCGTCGGTCCGAGAGCTCACCGGAATCCTCGCGACGTTTGGTGAAGAACGCCGTGCACGCCGCATCGCGGCGGCGATCCTGGCGGCGCGTGCGGAAGGGCGCCTCGTGACCGCCGTCGACCTCGCCCACGTCGTCTCGGAGGCGGCCCCCGCCGGCCGCGCCGACGCCGGTCGCATCCACGCCGCAACCCGCACCTTCCAGGCCCTGCGCATCGCCGTCAACCGCGAGCTCGAGGTGCTGGGGCCGGCGCTCGCCGGCGCCCTCGCCGCGCTTCGCCCGGGGGGTCACCTGGCGGTGATCACCTACCACTCCGGCGAGGATCGGATCGTCAAGCGCTTCATGGCTCGCGAGAGCCGCGACTGCATCGAGGAGCCGCTGCCGCCGGTCTGCACCTGCGGCCACCGCGCCCAGCTGCGCCCGCTTCCCAGGCGGGGGATCACCCCGAGCGCCGCCGAGGTGGCTCGGAACCGACGTGCCCGCAGCGCTCGTCTGCGGACTGCCATCAAGCTCGCCCCGGCGAGCGCGTAGCGGACCTTGAGGAGGGTACCGATGAGCCGAGGACGCCCCCGTCACCAGTCGAGCCGCCGCAGGATGTACAGCCCGCGCCAGCGCGACGTTCGCGAGCGCCGCATCCACCAGCGCGACGACGACCTCCGCGTCGCGATCGAGGTCGTGACCGTCGATCCCGACGATGGCCAGGAGTTCGAGACGCCCTCGTGGGGCCTTGGCCTCGCCGCTCCGGCAAGCGCCGCGTAGATGGCCATCATCGGGGCACGCCCGGCGACCGGTATCGGCGTCCTGCGACGCCGCCCTCGCCCGCGCCTCGCGCCCCGGGTGAGCTCCCGTCCGCGACGGCTCCCCAGCCGCCGCGAGGCGCTGAACAGCCTCTCGGCGGTGCTCATCGCGATCGCCGCCGCCGTTGGGGTCGGCCTCTTCTACCTGAGCCAGTCGACCCATGTCTCGGCGATCGGATACCAGATCGACAAGCTGCAGGCGCAGGTCGAGCTTCTCAAGGCCGAGCAGCAGAGCCTCACCTTCCAGATCGGCGAGGCGCGTTCGCCGAGCACCATCGAGGCAAAGGCGAAGGGGGAGCTGAACCTCGTCCTCGTCGATCCCCACCTCGTCCAGTTCGCCATCCGAACCATTGACCCACGCATCTTGAAGTAGCTCGGCCGGGGCGCTCGCCCCGGTCGACGGAGTAGCCGTGCTCGCCAGGACTGACAGCCGTGCCCGCGCCCTGTTCCTGTTGATCATCGCGGCCTTGCTCGCGACGATGGTCGGCGGGCGGCTGGTCTGGTGGCAGGTCGTCCAGCGCGACCGGCTGACCGGATTGGCGCTCAGCCAGTTTGCCCAGACCGCGGCGATCCCCGCCGAGCGCGGCGAGATCCGCGACGTCAACGGGGTGCTGCTGGCGACCTCGATCAAGGTCCAGTCGATCTACGCCACCCCGCCCACCGTGCAGAAGAAGGGCGATCCGGCGCGTGCGGCGGTGCTGCTGGCCACCGTGCTCGGGATGCCGATCAGCGACCTCCAGGCTCGCCTCACCAGCGCGCAGCCATGGATCTGGATCAAGCGCCGGGTCGACGCCACGACGGCGGCGTGGGTGGCCCAGCTCCACATCCCCGGCGTCGGCATGATCCCCGAGACCCAGCGCGTCTACCCGATCGCCGGCGTCGCCCCCGACACGACCCTCGCCGCTCAGCTGCTCGGCTTCGTCAACGTCGACGGGAAGGGGCAGTACGGGATCGAGGGGGCCGAGAACCCGCTGCTTGCCGGCCTGCCGGGCTCGGTCAGCGCGCAGCAGGACGCCATCGGCCGGGTGATCGGCGACTCGATCACGGAGCTCCAGGCGCCGGTCAACGGGGCCGACCTGCGCCTGACCCTGGACGCGGGGCTCCAGCACATGCTCGAGGCCGCGATGTGGGGCACCTATGTCGAGAACAAGGCAGAGGGGGTCACCGGCCTGGTGATGGACGTCCACACCGGCGCGAT
This sequence comes from uncultured Chloroflexia bacterium, assembly GCA_963770875.1. Lineage (GTDB taxonomy): Bacteria > Chloroflexota > Limnocylindria > QHBO01 > QHBO01 > CF-167. Next base: position 764,726 of record CAVYRE010000001.1, on the reverse strand, counting down.
CGTGGCGATGTCCTCGTTCCCGTCGTTCGACGGCAACAGCTACGCCGCCACCGAATCGACCCTGTTCAAGGACCCGGCCGTCAGCCGCCAGTACGAGCCGGGCTCGGTGATGAAGGCGTTCACCATTGCGGCCGCCCTCGACGCAGGGGCGATCACGCTCGACACGACCGTGCTCGACGACAACAACCTGCGGCTCGGCGGGGTCAGGATCCAGAACGCCGATCGCTACAACGTGCCGAACGGGCACGGCGAGATCACCGCCGGGCAGGTGCTCGAGCTCTCGAACAACGTCGGGGCGGCGAAGATCGGCCTGCTCCTGGGGCGGCAGCGGCTCTACCAGGCGTTCCGCCGCTTCGGCTTCGGGACGCCGACCGGCGTCGACATCGCCGGCGAGGAGCCCGGGGTCGTCTGGAACCCGGACGGCCCGAACGCAAGCGGCGACCTGACCGCGGCCCAGAACGCCTTCGGGCAGGGGCTGAGCGTGACCGCGGTCCAGCTGGTCGCCGGCTACGCGGCCATCGCGAACGGCGGAACCATGGTCACGCCGCACGTGATCGCGGGCTGGACCGGCGCCGATGGCGTCTACCACCCCACCGAGATCCACCCCGGGGAGCGGATCATGCGGCAGGAGACGGCCAACACCGTGGTCCACCTGCTCCTCGACTCGGTCGACCACGGGATCGCGGTCAAGGCCTCCATCCCCGGCTACTCGATCGCCGGCAAGACCGGCACCGCGGAGGTGGCCGGGCCCAAGACCGAGCGAGTCCGCGCCGGAACCGATGCGGCCGGGCAGCCGATCTACAAGACGGTGACCCAGATGGTCTACCAGCACGGCTGGATCGACTCGTCGTTCATCTCGATCCTGCCGGCCAGCCACCCCCAGTACGTGACCCTGATCCTCATCCATCGGCCATTCACCTGGGGCCTCTACAAGATGGCCCAGACGCCGGTCAGCGTCTTCAGCAAGTTCATGCCCCAGATGCTCGACTATCTCGGCGTCCCGCCGGACCGGATCGTCTCGACGGTGGCCGCCAAGTGAGGCTGCTAGACTCGCCCGAAGCCTCTCCGGGGAGCAGCGTGCCACCGTCGATCCGGCTCGTAGACCTCCTGGCCGCCACCGGCGGCCGCCTCATCGGGACGACGCGGATCAGCTCCTTCGCCTCCGCCGCGGTTGACTCCCGGAACGTCGTCCCCGGCTGCTGCTTCGTCGCACTGCGGGGCGAGCGGGTGGACGGGCACCGCTTCGTCTCCGAGGCCGTGCGTCGCGGCGCCACTGTGGTGCTGGTCGACGGACCAATCGACCCTCCCGGGGACGGGGTGGCGGTCGTGCAGGTGCCGGACGCGCTGATCGCGCTCCAGGATGTCGCCGCCTGGTGGCGGGAACGGTCGAGCGTGCGGGTGGTGGGCATCACCGGGTCGACCGGCAAGACGATCGCCAAGGAGATCGTCGCGGACGTCCTGGGCCGATCCCTCCGCGTCCTGCGCAGCGAGGGCAACCTGAACAGCGAGACCGGCCTGCCGATGACGCTGCTGAACCTGGAGCCGCGGCACGAGGTGGCGGTGCTCGAGATGAGCATGTACACCGAGGGGGAGATCGCGCGCCTCGCCGAGATCGCCCGGCCGGAGGTCGGGGTCGTCCTCTCCGTCCATCCGACCCACCTGGAGCGGGCGGGGAGCATCGAGGCGATCGCGCGCGCCAAGGCGGAGCTGCCGGCCGCGCTCCCCTCGGACGGGCTGGCGGTCCTGAACGCCGATGATGCGCGCGTGGCGGCGATGCGCGACGTGACGGCCGCCACGGTCCGCACCTTCGGGCTCGGCGCGGACGCCGACGTGCGCGCCACCGAGGTCGAGTCGCATGGCGTGGCCGGCACCTCGTTCACCCTGCGGGCCCCGTGGGGCGAGCGGCGGCTCCACTCCGCCACCCCCGGCCGTCACCTCGTCCCGCACGCCCTGGCGGCGGCGACCGTGGCCGAGCACCTGGGCGTGCCGCTCGACGAGGTCGCGGCGGCCCTGGCCGCAGGGCAGCCACGCCCCGCACCGCATGGAGCTGGTGGAGGCCGCCGACGGGGCGACGATCATCGACGACACCTACAACGCGTCGCCCGTCTCCGTGGCGGCTGCGCTCGACTTCCTGGCCGAGAGCCCGCTCCCTGCGGGCCGGCACCGGTACGCGGTGCTCGGCGACATGCTCGAGCTGGGGCCTGACGAGGAGCGCCTCCACCGCCAGATCGGCACCCTGGCCGCCGGCGTCGCGGAGGCGCTCGTCGCGGTGGGAGAGCGCGGCCGGTGGATCGGCGAGGCGGCGATCGCCGCCGGCCTGGCGCGGGTCACGCATGGTGCGGGATGCCGACGAGGCGCGCGCCGCCGTCGAGCGGGACCTGGCGCCGGGGGTCGGTGACCTGGTGCTCGTCAAGGGCTCGCGCGGGATCGAGCTCGATCGCCTCGTGACTGCCATCGCACGCGACTGCGAGCGGGTGAGCTGAGCATGCTGCCGATCGCCGTCGCCCTGCTCGCCGCCTTCGCCGGCGTGGTGCTGCTGGGGCCGGTCTACATCGGCCTGCTCCAGCGGCTCGGGTTCGGCAAGCGGATCCGATCCGAGGGTCCGGAGGGGCACGCCATCAAGGCCGGCACGCCAACGATGGGCGGGATGCTGCTCGTCGTGGTGGTGATGTTCCTGGCGATGGTGATGCGGATCGAGGACACCTCGACCCTGACCCCGATGCTGGCCCTCGTGGGCGTGGCGATCCTGGGCGCGATCGACGACTTCGTGAACGCGAGGACGGGGTTCGGGGTGCGCGGCCGCTTCAAGCTGGTCTGGCAGACGGTGGTGGCGGTGCTCGCGGCCTGGTACATCCAGCGCCACTTCGAGATCACCTCGGTCAACATTCCGTTCGCCGGCGAGCTGGTCATCGGCGGCCTCCTCTTCGTCCTCTTCGTCGCCTTCGTGATCGTGGGGGTGAGCAACGCCGTCAACCTGACCGACGGGCTCGACGGGCTGGCGGGCGGGGTCCTCATCTTCTGCTTCGTCGCCTACCTGCTGATCGCGCTCGTCGCCGACCCCGACGGCAGGGCCTCGCAGCCGAACCTGGCCATCTTCTGCGCGCTGATCATCGGGGCGCTGATGGGCTTCCTCTGGTTCAACGTCCATCCGGCGCAGCTCTTCATGGGCGACTCGGGGGCCCTCTCGTTGGGCGCCACCCTGGCCGTCGTGGCGACGATGACGCGCCAGCTGCCGCTGCTGGCGGTGATCGGGGCCGTCTTCTTCGCAGTGATCATGAGCGTGGTGCTCCAGGTCGGCTCGTTCAAGCTGCGGGGCCGGCGCATCTTCCGGATGGCGCCGCTCCAGCACCACTTCGAGCTGATCGGCTGGGCGGAGGAGAAGATCACGGTCCGCTTCTGGATCGTCGGCGCCCTCGCCGGGCTGCTCGGATTCAGCCTCTACCTCGCCAGCGTGCACGGGCTGAACTAGACCGATGACCACCGTGACCGCCCCGATCGCCACGCTCGAGGACCTCCGCGGACGGCACGCCCTGGTGCTCGGCCTGGCCCGCTCCGGCACCGCCGTGGCCCGCGTCCTGGCCGATTCCGGTGCGATCGTCTCCGCCTACGACCGCCGGCCCGCCGAGGAGCTGGCCGACGCGGTGCAGGCGCTCGGGACACGGCCCGTCCGGCTGGCGCTCGGCGTCTCTCCCGACGAGGCGCGCGCGCTCGTGGCCGCCGCCGACCTGCTCGTCACCAGCCCGAGCATCTCGCCCACCATGAAGACCACCGACGCATGGCTGCGCAGTGCGCTGCGGGAGGCGCTGGCGCGGGGCGTGGAGCTGGTCAGCGAGGTGGAGCTGTTCCTGCGCCTGACCCGGGCGCACGTGCTGGCCGTCACCGGCACCAAGGGCAAGACCACCACGACCGCCCTCATCGGGGCGATCTTCGAGGCGGCCGGCAGGCGGCACCTGGTCGGCGGCAACATCGGGCGGCCGCTGATCGAGGAGGCCGGCAGCCTGGGTCCCGACGATTGGGCGGTGCTGGAGCTTTCCGAGCTGCAGCTGCCCACGATCTCCCGCGGGGCCGAGATCGCGGTCTACACCAACATCGGCGCCGATCACCTCGACCGGCACGGAACCGTCGAGGCCTACCGCGCGGTGAAGGCACGCCTTGCCGAACTGAGCGTGATGCACGGGCACGTGGTGCTCAACGCCGACGACCCCGGCTGCCGCGACCTTGCCATGCGCCTGCCGGCTGCCTCGATCGCGTGGTACGCGCTGACCGCGGCGGAGCCCTGGATCGTGGCGCGCCTCGACGATGGCTGGCTGACGGTCCGTGGCGAGCGCGTGGTGGCCGCCGCCGAGATGCCGATCCCGGGGCGCCACTCGCTGGCCGACGCGCTGGCGGCGGCGCTCGCCGCCTCGCTGGCGGGGATCCCGAACGAGCCGATCGCGGAGGGGATCCGCGCCTTTGGTGGCGTGCCGCACCGCCTCGAGCGGCTCCGCACCCGCAACGGCGTGGCGTGGATCAACGACTCCCAGGCGACGATCCCGCTGGCCGCGATCGCCGCGCTCGACGCCTTCGCCCCGGCGCCGGTGGTGCTGATCGCCGGCGGCAAGGACAAGGGCCTCGACTATGGTTCGCTGGCGGACGCGGTCGCGGGACGCTGCCGCGCGGCGGTGCTGATCGGCGAGACCGCGGAGCGCCTGGAGCGGCTGATCGACCGGCGCGTGCCGGTGCGTCCGGGCCACCTCGATGCCCGAGGCGGTGGCGGTGGCCGCCGTCTGGGCGCGGCCGGGGGACGTGGCGCTCCTCGCTCCGGCCGCCGCGTCGTTCGACATGTTCGAGGACTACGCCGCGCGAGGCGACGCCTTCCGCACAGCGGTCGAGGGCCTTGACGCCGGCGCGCCGGAGCTCCGGCCATGACCGCCATGGCAGCCACCGCCGCCCGTCGCACCGGGCGAGCGGGCGTTCGGCGCGATCGCCACGAGGTGGCCTATCCGCTGCTGGTCGGCGTCGTCGCGCTGGTCGCCATCGGCGTGGTGATGGTCTACTCCGCCTCGAGCGTCCACTCCTACATCACCACCGCCGATCCGAGCAGCCAGGGGCTCCAGCAGGGGATCTGGGCGGTGCTCGGCCTGGTGGCCATGGTCGCCGCGAGCCGGACCGACTTCCGCCTCCTCCGCTACGTCGCCATCCCGGCCTTCGTGGTGACGATGGCGCTGCTGGTCGTGGTCCTGATCCCCGGCATCGGCACGACCGCCTTCGGCTCACGCCGCTGGCTCTTCCTGCCGGGGATCGGGGGATTCCAGCCGGCGGAGATCGCCAAGCTGGCGATCTGCCTGTACCTGGCGCACTGGCTCGATCGCCGCGGCAGGGACGTCCGCGGGCTCTGGAACGGCCTCGTCCCGTTCCTCGTGCTGGTCGCGCCGGGGTTCCTCCTGATCGCGATCGAGCCGGACCTGGGGACGGCCGGCGTGTACATGGCCGCCGCCCTGGCGATCTTCTTCATGGCGGGCGCGAACCTCTTCTACCTCGGTGCGATCGGCGCCTCGGTCGGCGCCGCCGCCTACGTGATGGTGACGCAGGTGTTCGCCTACCAGCTCCAGCGCGTGCAGGGCTTCCTCGACCCGTTCCGCGACCCGCTGCACACCGGCTACAACGCGGTGCAGGCGCTGCTCGCGCTGGGGGTGGGCGGGATCACCGGCGCCGGGCTGGGAGCGAGCCGGGCGAAGTACCTCTACCTGCCGGCCCCATCGACCGACTTCATCTTCGCCATCATCGGGGAGGAGTGGGGGCTGATCGGCACGGTCACGGTCCTCCTCCTCTTCGTCATGGTCGCCTACCAGGGCTATCGGATCGCGATCAAGGCGCCCGATACCTTCTCCGGCCTGCTGGCCGCCGGGATCACCACCTGGCTGGTGGTCCAGGCCTGCATCAACATGATGGTCGTCACCGCCCTGCTGCCGGTCACCGGCATCCCGCTCCCGTTCATCAGCTACGGCGGATCGGCCCTCATCATCAACCTCGTGGCGGTCGGCATCCTGCTGTCGATCTCCCGCGAGACCACGCAGACAGGATCATTGCTTGATGCGGTGTTCGGTGTCGGGCGGCGGAACAGGCGGGCACATCTACCCCGCGCTGGCCGTCGCAAGGGCACTGCGCGACGCGCAGCCCGAGCTTGAGGTCAGCTACATCGGCGGGGCGCGCGGCCTGGAGCGCAGCCTCGTGGCCGGTGGCGACCTCGCGTACCACCAGCTGGTGGTCCGATCGCTGCGAAGCACCGGCCGCGACGTGCACCTCGTCCTCGACCCGCTCCGGCTGGCCGCCTCCGCCCCGCAGGCCTGGAGCCTCCTCGGCCGGCTGCGCCCGGCCGCGCTCTTCACGACCGGCGGCTACCTGGCCCTCCCGCTCGTGGCCGCCGCCCGCGCGCGCGGGCATCCCGAGCCTGCTCTGGGAGGGAAACGTGATCCCCGGGCGGGCCACCGCCACGGTTGCCCGGCTGGCGACCCGGGTCGCCGTCTCCTTCCCGCCGACCCTCGCCGCCTTTCCCGGTCGCAGCTTCGTGTCGGGCACGCCGATCCGATCCTTCGCCGGGATCGACCGCGCCGCGGCGCGCGCGTCGTTCGGGGTGGGGGCCGACGAGCGCCTCCTCCTCGTCTTCGGTGGCTCACAGGCGGTCGCGCGCATCTCGGCCGCGCTCGGCGCGGCACTTGAGCGGCTGCTCGCCGACTGGCGCGTGCTCCACCTGGCCGGCGCCGACGGCATGGCAGCCGCGACCGCGATGCGGGACCGGCTCCCAGTCGAGCTGCGGGATCGGTATCAACCGATCGCCTTCCTGACCGATCGGATGGGGGACGCCCTCGTGGCGAGCGACCTCGTCCTGGGGCGCGCCGGTTCCTCGACCTGCGCCGAGGTGGCTGCCGTGGGGGTCGCCGCGATCCTGGTCCCATACCCGCACGCGGCGGGTCACCAGGCGGCGAATGCGGCGTGGCTCGCCGACCAGGGAGCCGCGCGCCTCGTGAGAGACGCAGAGCTCGACGGGGATCGGCTCGTCGCCGAGGCGGGGGAGCTGCGGGACGACGCTCATCGCGGCGGCATCGCCGCGGCCGCGCTGCGCCTGGCCCGGCCTGACGCCGCTGCCGTGCTCGCCGCGGAGCTGCTGGCGATGGCGGAGGGGCGACCACTCCCGTCGCTCGCCGGGGCGGCTGGTTGAAGGCCATGGCCCCCGTCAAGCCGACCAACCTGCGGCTGCTCGATGCCCTCGCCACGGAGCGGGGGATCGCGCTCGTCAGCGACGCGCCGATGGCCCCGCTCACGACCCTGCGGGTCGGGGGCGTCGCGGATCGGCTGGCATCCGTCCAGGACCGAGCGGAGCTGCTCGAGGCATTGCGGCTCGCCCGTGACGCAGGCTGCGCGTTGTTCATCCTCGGCAACGGCAGCGACCTGGTCGTCGCCGACGCCGGCATCCGCGGGCTGGTCGTCCGCAATCGTGCTCGCAGGGTGAACATCGACGGGCAGCGACTGGAGGCCGATGCCGGTGCCCCAATGGCGCTCCTGGTGCGCCGCGCGACCGCCGCCGGGCTCGCTGGCCTGGAGTTCGGGACGAGCATTCCCGGGACGCTGGGCGGGGCGATCTGGGCCAACGCCGGCGCGCACGGAAGCGAGATGCACGACATCGTCGCCAGCGTGGAGGCCTGGGATCCGCGCGACGGCACGATGTCGATCCTGCCGGGCGCCGACTGCGCCTTCGCCTACCGCGAGTCGCGCTTCAAGCACAGCGCCGAGGTGATCCTGTCGGCGGGGCTCACCCTGCGCCCCGACGAGCCGGCCGGGATCGCCGCCCGGGTCGCCGCCAACCAGGCGCAGCGGGTCGCGACGCAGCCGCTCGCCGAGCAGAACGCGGGGAGCGTCTTCCGCAACCCGCCCGGCGACCATGCGGGGCGTCTCATCGATGCGGCCGGCCTGAAGGGGGCGCGGGTCGGCGGCGCCGCGGTGAGCGAGCGGCACGCCAACTTCATCGTCACCGACCGCGGCGCGCGGGCCGCCGACGTCCGGGCGCTTGGCGATCGCGTGCGGGCGGAGGTGCGCGACCGCTTCGGCGTCGAGCTGGCGTACGAGATCGAGTTCGTCGGCGACTGGCCCGACGTCGGAGACGCGCCGTGACGCGACTGCGCGTCGGCATCTTCGCCGGCGGTCGATCGGCCGAGCACGAGGTGAGCATCAGCTCCGCGGACGCGGTGCTGCGCGCCATCGACCGGGAGCGCTTCGAGCCCTACCTCGTCTACATCGATCGCGAGGGGCGCTGGCACCTCCCGGCCGGACCGGCGCCGCGCCTCGATGCGCGGCCCCTCGCCGAGCTGCTCGGCGCCGCCACGCCGGCCGAGCAGACGAGCCGCCTGCGCGAGCACAGGGACCTGCCGATCCCCGTCGGCGAGGAGCGTGGCGAGCTCGCCCCGCGCGCCGTGCTCCGCTCCCTGGCGGAAGCGATCGACGTCGCGTTCCTCGTCCTCCACGGCCCGTTCGGCGAGGACGGCACGCTCCAGGGATTCCTCGAGATGGCACGCGTGCCCTACACCGGCGCCGGGGTGATGGCCAGCGCGGTGGCGATGGACAAGGTCGTCTTCAAGGACCTGATGCGGGGCCACGGGCTACCGGTGGTCGACTACGCCTGGTTCCGCAGGGGAACCTGGCGGGAGGCGCCGGAGGCCGTGCTCGGCGAGGTGGCGCAGCGGATCGGCGACCGATCCCTCGTCAAGCCGGCGCGCCTCGGCAGCAGTGTCGGGATGTCGCTGGTCCACGGCCCCGAGGAGCTGCCCGCCGCTCTCGACGAGGCGTTCCGCTACGACAGCAAGGTCATCGTGGAGGCCTACGTCCCGAACGCGCGCGAGCTCGAGTGCGGGGTGCTCGGCAACGACGCCCCGATCGTCTTCGAGCCGGGCGAGGTGATCAGCCACCACGAGTGGTACGACTACGAGGCGAAGTACGTGCCCGGCCTCGCCGACGTGCTGCCCCGCGCGGCGGTGGCGCCGGCGCTGGCGATCCAGGTCAAGGAGCTGGCGCTTGCCGCGTACCGGGCCGTCGACTGCGCCGGCCTCGCGCGCGTCGACTTCCTGGCGCCACCGGGGGCGGTCTACCTCTCCGAGATGAACACCCTCCCCGGTTTTACCGCGACGAGCATGTATCCCAAGCAGGCCGAGCTGGCCGGGCTCGCCTTCCCCGACCTGATCGCCAGGCTGATCGAGCTGGGACTGGAGGCCGATCGCGAAGGGCGGACCCCGGGCGACGCCGGCGCGGGACCGGGACCATGACCAGGCGCGGAGGCGTGCCGCGCCGCAGGGGCGGAACGCATGCACGACGCCCGACGCCGTCGCTCCGCAGGCGGGTCCGCCGCGCCCTGCCCGCGGCGGGGCGAACCGTCGCCGTGCTGCTCACCGCGATCCTCGCCGGTGGGCTGCTGGCGCTCATCAACGGTCCATGGCTGCGGGTCGAGCAGGTGGCCCTTGCCGGGGGGCGGTACACCGGCGAGCGGGCGCTCCAGCGCGCCGTCTCGGAGCTCAAGGGGCAGCCGCTCCTGACGGTCGACGCGTCGGGCCTGGCCGGACGGCTCGAGCTGCTCCCGGCCGTGGCAAGCGCGCGCGTCGAGACGGTCCTCCCCAACTCCGTTCGGATCCAGGTCGTCGAGAAGGCTCCGACCTTCGTCTGGCAGACCCCGTTCGTCCGCCTCCTGGGGGTCGCGGACGGCACGCTCATCGGCCAGGTGGCGCTCGGCGTCGCGCTGCCGGCCGAACTCGCCGCGCTCCCGCTCGTGGACGATGGGCGGACGGCGGCTCGCAACCTCATCGTCGGCGACCGCATCGACGCGCCGACCCTGGCGGCCGCGCTGCGCCTGTCCAGCGTTCCGCCGGCCGCGCTCGGCTCGACCTCGAGCCACCTCGCCCTGCGCCTCACCGACGACGATGGCTTCCTGCTCGTCTCGACCAGCCCCGCCTGGCAGGCCGACTTCGGCTTCTACACCGCGCTCGATTCGGGTGAGCCGGGGACGCTCGACGAGCAGGTCGCGGCCCAGGTGGCAGCCGTGCGGACCCTCTTCTCATTCCAGCCCGAGAAGGGCGTCGGGTGGGTGGATGCCCGAATCCCGGGGAGGGTATATTGGCGGCCGTAGCAGCCGCGGCCCGGCCGAGACCGGCCGGCGCGGCGCTCACAGGATGCATCTCCGATGTGGCTCGCGCTGGTAGGCCTCGCCCTCGGCATCGCGCTCGGCCTGGCGCTGAACGTGAACGTCAGCCCCGACCTGGCGCGCTACAGCGCGGTCGGGATCCTGGCCGGACTCGACTCGGTGCTCGGCGCGATCCGTGCGGAGCTCGATGCGCACTACGACAACCGGGTCTTCCTCTCCGGGTTCGTCACCAACGCGCTGGTGGCGGTGGCGCTGACCTTCCTCGGCGATCGGCTGGGGATCGACCTGTACCTGGTCGCGCTCTTCGCCTTCGGGCTTCGCATCTTCCAAAACGTGGCACTCATTCGCCGCCACTTCCTGTAGGCTCGGGCACACCCGTGCCGCGGGAGCGCGGCGGGATCTACGGGAGGTAGCTTGGACAGGGAGACCGTGCTGGTCGGCATCGATGCCGGCACGACCAAGGTGACGACCCTCATCGGCGAGGTGAGCCGCGACGGCGACGTCAACATCATCGGCTACGGCATTGCGCCCTCGGTCGGGATGAAGAAGGGGATGGTCGCCAACATCGACCAGACCGTGAACTCGATCGCCGCCAGCCTCGAGAAGGCCGAGCGCCTCTCCGGCTACAAGATCAGCTCCGCGTTCGTCTCGGTCGGCGGCAGCCACATCAGCAGCCAGAACAGCCGCGGCGTCGTCGCCGTCTCCGGCCACAAGCGCGAGGTGAGCCGCGAGGACGTGGCGCGCGCCACCGAGGCGGCCAAGGCGATCCAGGTCCCCTCCAACCGCGAGATCCTGCACGTCATCCCGCGCGGCTACATCGTCGACGGCCAGGAGGGGATCAAGGACCCGCTCGGCATGAGCGCGGTGCGGCTCGAGGTCGAGACGCACATCGTCGCCGGCGCCGCCACCTCGATCCAGAACCTCTCCAAGTGCATCACCAATGCGAACGTCCAGATCGACGAGCTGGTGATCAGCTCCCTCGCCTCGGGCGAGGCGACCCTGACCGACACCGAGAAGGAGCTCGGGGTGATGATCGCCGACATCGGCGGCGGCACCACCGACCTGGCCATCTTCACCGATGGGGCGGTCTATCACTCGGCGGTCCTGCCGGTCGGCGCGATCAACGTCACGAACGACGTGGCGATCGGGCTGCGCACCAGCCTGGACCTCGCCGAGGAGATCAAGATCAAGCACGGCACCGCCAACATGACCGAGGTGGCTCCCGAGGAGCTGCTGAACGTGGCGATCCTTGGCGAGGGGGGCGGCCAGACGATCCAGCGCAAGAAGCTGTGCGAGATCATCGAGGCGCGGATGGGGGAGATCTACTCGCTGATCGGCGAGGAGGTGAAGCGCTCCGGGCATGCCGGGCTGCTGCCGGCCGGCGTCGTGCTGACCGGTGGCGGGGCACGCCTCGCCGGCGTCGCCGAGCTGGCGCGCGAGGTGCTCCAGATGCCGGTCCGGGTCGCCTCTCCCCAGGGGGTCGGCGGGCTGATGGACCAGCTCTCCAACCCCGCCTTCAGCACCTCGATCGGCCTCCTGCTGTGGGGCGCCCACCACATCGGCATGGAGCCGATCGCCTTCACCTCCGGCTCGTCGCTCGGCGGAGGGATGGGTCGCATCATGGACTGGATCCGCGGCCTCTTCCCGGGCTGATCGGGGCCGCGGCGGCGGCCTGGATGTGGAGCAATCCGGAGATGCTCCACCACGATTTCGGGGTGTGGACAACTTCGCGCTCCGATGTGGATAAATCGGCCCACGCCGCTTCGGTGGGGTCGCTAGAATCGGTCAAACCCGCGCGAGCTCCGGGTTCGCCCAGCCAGAAACCAGCACCCTGTGCAGGAGAACCCCCCATGCCGCTCCGTTCCGACGCCGAGCACTTCGCCCTGATCAAGGTCATCGGTGTCGGTGGCGGCGGCTCGAATGCCGTGAACCGGATGATCCGCGCCGAGATGATGGGCGTCGAGTTCATCGCGGTGAACACCGACGCCCAGGCGCTCCTGCAGAGCGACGCGCCGCACAAGATCCGCATCGGCGACAAGCTGACCCGCGGCCTCGGCGCGGGGGCCGATCCATCGGTCGGGCAGCGCGCCGCCGAGGAGGACTCCGAGAAGATCTACGAGGCGCTCAAGGACGCGGACATGATCTTCATCACCGCCGGCATGGGCGGTGGCACGGGATCCGGGGCGGCGCACGTCATCGCCGAGATCGCCAAGGACCTCGGCGCGCTGACGGTCGGCGTCATCACCAAGCCCTTCAGCTTCGAGGGAGTGCGCCGCAAGCTGGTGGCGGAGCAGTTCAGCGAGCTCCTCAAGGACAAGTGCGACACCCTGATCACGATCCCGAACGATCGGCTCCGCGAGGTGGTCGACAAGAAGACGAGCATCCTCGACGCCTTCCGGGTCGTGGATGACGTCCTGCGCCAGGGCGTGCAGGGGATCAGCGACCTGATCACCGTGCCCGGCCTCATCAACCTCGACTTCGCCGACGTCAAGACGATCATGCGCGACGCCGGCTCGAGCATGATGGGGATCGGGATCGGGACCGGCGACAACCGGGCGGTCGAGGCCGCTCGCGCGGCCGTCATGAGCCCGCTCCTCGAGGTCAACATCACGGGCGCCCGCGGCATCCTCTTCAACGTGACCGGCGGCAGCGACCTCGGCCTGTTCGAGGTCAATGAGGCGGCCGAGGTGATCAAGGAGGCGGCCGACCCCGAGGCCAACATCATCTTCGGCACGGTGATCGACGACCGGATGCGTGACGAGGTCAAGGTGACCGTGATCGCCACCGGCTTCGACGCCACCCGCAAGCCACGCAACCCGGCGCGGGCCGTGACCGCGGGAGGCTCGGCCGAGGTGGCGACCGGGATCGAGGCCTCGCTCGACGAGCGGAGCCGCGAGATCCTGGCCGAGATCGAGCGGGAGCGGGTCCAGCAGCAGGCGCTCGAGGACCAGATGCCCGAGGAGTCGCCGTTCGCGGCGACCGAGAAGCCGGCGGCCAGGAGCCAGGAGCGGCAGGCGATCCCGGTGCGTGGCGGCGGGCTCGACCGTCCGTCGTACGGCGAGACGGACCTCGACATCCCCTCCTTCCTGCGTCGCAAGAGCGAATAGCCCTCGGGTGGACCGATGCGCCCCGGCCGAGCGGCCGGGGCGCTCACATCTCCACGCCAGCCGGTCCTGATGCTTCCCATTGACGAGCCGCCGCTCGACGCGGAGCTGATCGGTGCGCGCCACGCGGCGCTGGTGGCGCGCCTGCGCGCTGCGGCCGAGGCTGCCGGCCGCGACCCCGATGCGTTCCGGGTGGTGGCCGTCACGAAGGGATTCCCGATCGAGGTCGTGCTCGCTGCGCGACAGGCGGGGCTGCGCCGCTTCGGGGAGAACCGCGTCCAGGAGGCCATCCCCAAGGTGGCGGCCGCGCCCGACGCCGAATGGCACCTGGTCGGCCGCCTGCAGGCGAACAAGGCACGCGCGGCCGCGCGTGCCTTCGCCATGATCCACTCGATCGACTCACTCGACCTGCTGCTCCGGCTCGAGCGCGTCGCGGCCGAGGAGTCGCTCGCCCCCGCGCTGCTGCTGGAGGTCAACGTCAGTGGCGAGGCCACCAAGGCCGGCTTCGCGGCGGCCTGGTTCGAGGACCAGCTGCATCGCCCGGCCGAGCTGATCCCGGCGCTGGGCGGCCTCGCCGCGGTGAGGGTGGTCGGCCTCATGACGGTCGCGCCGGCCGGCGCTGCGTCCGCGGAGGCGAGGGCGCTCTTCGCGCGCCTGCGCCGCCTGCGCGACGCGCTCGAGGAGGCCGCGGACCGTCCCTACCCCGAGCTCTCGATGGGGATGACCGCCGATGCGGATGCCGCGGTCGCGGAGGGGGCGACCCTCGTCCGGGTCGGCACGGCCATCTTCGGGCCGCGTCGCACCTGAAGCGCGCTATCCTCAGAACCCGAGATGCCAGCCGTCGTCGTCAACTTCCTGGAGCTGCTGATCGTGGTCCTCATGCTGCTGGTGCTGGCCCGCGTGGTGGTCAGCTGGACAGCCCCGACCGGTGGCGGCGGGCTGGTCGCCTTCATCTACCAGGCGACCGAGCCGGTGCTCGCCCCGATCCGGCGCGTGATCCCGCCAAGCGGAGGGATCGACTGGGCGCCGCTCATCGCGACCCTCGTCCTGGGCCTCCTGCTCCGCTTCGTCGGACGTCTCTGACCCGGTTGACCGGCGCCGAGCTCGCGCTGCGGGTCACCCCCCGGGCCGATGCGGATCGCGTCGGACCGTACGTCGATGGGCGACTCGAGGTCCGCGTCACGCGTCCCCCGGCCGGCGGCGACGCGAATCGCGCGGTGCTGCGGCTGGTGGCGAAGGCGCTGGAGGTGCCGCCCACGAGCGTGACCCTGGTCGCCGGCGCCCGGTCGCGATGGAAGCGCTGCCAGGTAGCGGGCATCTCGCCAACCGAGCTCGATGCCCGACTGCGGCGCCTCGACGATTGAGGGGGCCCGGGGCCATCGGTATACTGCGAGGCCCCCGGGGGCGATTAGCTCAGCTGGTTAGAGTGCACGGTTCACATCCGTGAGGTCACTGGTTCGAGTCCAGTATCGCCCACCACCGCTTATTCGCTCGGGCTGACCGATGCCGCTGCTCCCGACCTTTCTCCGCGCCCGGCTCCTCCGCGCTCGGATGCTCGAGCCGCTCCAGGAGCGCGACTTCGCGCTGCTCACCGCGGGGTCGGTCGTGTCGCAGCTCGGCGACGGATTCTTCAGCGTCGCGCTGGCGTGGCAGGTCTACCAGATCAGCAACGTGCCCACGGCGCTCTCCATCGTGGGGCTGGCCTGGACCCTGCCGCTGATCCTGTTCGTGCTGCTCGGCGGCGTCTTCAGCGACCGATACGATCGCCGCTGGATGATGATCGGCGCCGACCTCGTACGCGCCGCGGCGATCGGGCTGCTCGGCATCCTGTCGGTGGCGGGCGTGATCCAGCTGTGGCACGTCGTCGCGCTGATCGCCTTCGTCGGCCTCGGCGACGCCTTCTTCAACCCGGCCTCCACCGCGATCGTGCCCGACCTGGTGCGGGAGGAGCGGCTGCCGCAGGCCAACGCGTTCCAGGGGCTCGTCAGGCCGCTCATGATCCGGCTGCTCGGGCCGGCGATCGGCGGGTTCGTGGTGGCCGGGCTCGGCCCGGGGGTCGCGTTCGTGGTCGACGGGTCGAGCTTCCTGGTGTCGGCGACGGCGATCGCCTTCATCGCGGCGCGTCCCACGCGAGCGGTGGTCGCGCACGGAATGCGGCAGACGATCGCGGAGATCCGGGAGGGGCTCGCCTTCGTGCGGCGCAACCCGTGGTGCTGGGCCACCCTCGTGTCGGCGATGTTCAGCCTGCTCGTCTTCATCGGCCCGGTCCAGGTGCTGCTCCCGTTCGTCGTGAAGAACTCGCTCGGCCTGGGCCCCGATGCGCTCGGGGCCATCTTTGCGCTGGGCGGCATCGGCTCGATCCTGGCCGCCCTGGCCGTCGGGCAGCTCGGGCTTCCGCGGAAACGGGTGACGATCATGTTTGCCGCGTGGGCGGGTGGCGTGGCGCTCTTCGCCGGATACGGGCTGATGACCTCGCTCTGGCAGGCGCTCATCATCGGCTTCGGGACGGCGGCGCTCTTCGAGGTCGGCCAGATCATCTGGATCACGCTCCTCCAGACGCTCGTGCCGCGCGAGCTGCTCGGCCGCGTGTCGAGCCTGGACTGGCTCGTCTCGACCGGCCTGGTGCCGGTCTCGTTCGCGCTGACGGGTCCGGTCGCGGCGGTGCTGGGGCCGGGCCCGACGCTGGTTGCCGGCGGGCTGGTCGGCGCCTTCTTCATGGGCGATCCTCCTCTTCGTTCCCGGCGTCCGCGACCCGGAGCGCGGCGGCACCGCGAGTGCCCGGACGGTCGGAGAGCTTCCATGACCGGCCGGCCGCTGCGGGTCGCGATCCTCGGTGAGTCGTACCTGCCCTACCTGTCCGGCGTCACCGTTGCGACCGAGGCGCTGGCCCGCGGGCTGCGGGCCGCCGGTCACGACGTGCTGCTGCTCGTGCCGGAGCCCGCTCCGGGCGCCGTGCCCGGAACCGCCGGCGCCCAGGGGCCTGAGCCGCGTGTCGCGTGGCTTCCGTCGTTCCAGGTCCCGGGCCCGGCCCCTGCCGGCTACCGGGTTCCGTGGCCGGTCCCGTCCGGGGCGCTGCGGCTGGCCGCGGCGTTCCGCCCCGAGGTGGTGCACGCCCAGTCGCCGTTCGTGTCGGGGCTGATGGCGCGCCGCCTCGCGCGGCAGGCGGGCGCGCCGCTGGTCTTCACCCATCACACGCGCTTCGGCGACTACCGCCACTACCTGGGACCCGCGGCGGTCCCCGGCGGGGCGCTGGTGGCCGAGTACCTGCTCCGCTACTGGCTCGGCTGCGCCGCGGTCGTGGCGCCGGGCAGCGAGCTGGCGCACGAGATTCGTGACCGCCTCGCCCCCCGACGCCGACCGCTGGTGCGCGCGATCCCGACCGGCATCGAGGTGGCGGCCATCCGGGCGCTCGACCCGATCGACCCGCGTCCCCTCGCCGGCTGGCCGGCCGACGCGGTCGTGGTCGGCGGGCTTGGACGGCTCGCCCCGGAGAAGAGCGTCGATCTTCTGGTGGAAGCGTTCGCCGAGGTGGCCGCCGTCGAGCCCTCGGCCAGGCTGCTGCTGGTCGGCGGCGGGCCCTCCGAGGCGTCGCTCCGGGCACGCGTCGCACGGTCCGACCTGGCCGGCCGCGTGCACCTGACCGGCATGCGGCCGCGGCTCGAGGCGCTGGCGCTGATCAAGGGCGCCAGCCTGCTCGCCGGCGCCTCCCGCACCGAGACCCAGGGCCTCGTCCTGGCAGAGGCGCTCGCCGCCGGGCTGCCGGTCGTGGCGCTCGATGGCCCCGGCGTCGCCGATTCCGTTCGCCCCGAGGTCGACGGCCTGATCGTGCCCGCCGAGCCGGCGGCGGAGCGGAGGAGCTCGCTCGCGACCGCGGTGCGGGAGCTGATCCGCGACCCGGAGCGGCGCGCCCGGCTGGCCGCCGCGGCGCGCGACGGCGCCGAGCGGTTCAGCGTCGCCGCCCGCATCGAAAGCGTGGTCGACCTCTACCGAGAGCTCCTCGCCGAGCGCTAGGCCGGGTGCGCCAAAAGGTTGCGCCGGCGGACCGGCCGCGTACAATGCCGACCATGCGCGTGAGTCTGACGGCCCGCTTCGTCTCGCATCCCGCCATCGACTTCGGAGCGCGGCGCGCAGCCGGTCGTCGCCACCGGCTCGGGCTCAGGGGCATTCGCCTCATCTACCATCCGTCGATCTCGACTCGCCATCGCGCGCCGACGATCGCCGCCCTTCGATCGCCGACGAGCCGGTTCCGCTTCCCCTCGGTAGGCAGCGTTGGCCGCGTCAGCCCGCGCCGCGCCATCCTGCCGCTCGGGCTACCGCGCGCCCGTCGCGGATAGCGGCGCGGGTGTCCGCGCTGCGCAGCGCCCGGGCCACCTCGGCCGGAGGCGTCGTCCATCGGGCTGAGAACGGCCCGCAGGAGATCGTCCTCGTGCATCGCCGCGTGCCCCCGCTCTGGGCCCTGCCGAAGGGCACCCCCGACGCGGGCGAGACACTGGAGGAGACCGCCCTGCGCGAGACGCGCGAGGAGTCGGGCCTCCAGGTCGAGATCGAGGCCCCGATCACGTCGATCAGCTACTTCTTCGTCCATGGCCGGACGCGCTTCCACAAGACGGTTCACTTCTTTCTGATGCGGCCGATCGGGGGGCGCCTCGAGGATCACGACCACGAGTTCGACGAGGTCCGCTGGGTGCAGGTCGCGGAGGCGCTCGAGCTGATGACCCACGCCACCGAGCGCGAGGTCGTGCACCGCGCCGCCGCGCTGCTGGCCGCGCGGGCCGGCGACGAGCTGGTCGTCCCGGTCGCACGTCCGTGACCGAGGCTCCCACCGAGCTGCGGCGCACCCCGCTGCACGCGGTCCACCTGGCGCTGGGCGCGCGGATGGTCCCGTACGCCGGCTTCGAGATGCCGGTGCAATACACCTCGATCATCGAGGAGCACCGCACCGTCCGCGGCGCGGTCGGCCTGTTCGACCTCTCGCACATGGGCGAACTGCACCTCTCCGGGCCCGAGGCGCTCGCCTTCGCCCGCTACGCGGTGGTCAGCGATCCCGGCCTCCTCGAGCCGGGACAGGCGCAGTACTCGATGCTCTGCGCCGCCGATGGCGGGATCATCGACGACCTGATCGTGTACCGCGTCGACGATGGCTACCTGGTGGTCTGCAACGCGGCCAACCACGACGCGGTGGCGGCCCAGCTTGCGTCGCTGTGCGGGCACGGCGACTTCGACGTGACGATCGACGACCGCTCCGCCGAGACGGCGCTGATCGCCCCGCAGGGCCCGCGCAGCCCGGAGCTGCTCGGCCGCCTCACCGACCTCGACCTCGCATCGCTCGGCAACTACCGCTCCCGGCCGGGCCGGGTGGCGGGGATCGACTGCCTGGTGGCGCGCACCGGCTACACGGGCGAGGACGGCTTCGAGCTCTTCTGCAGCGCCCGTCGTGCGCCGCGCCTCTGGGAGGCGCTGATGGAGGCGGGGAGCGACCTCGGGCTGCGACCCTGCGGCCTGGGGAGCCGCGACACGCTGCGCCTCGAGGCGGGGATGCCGCTCTATGGCAACGAGCTCGACCGGACGGTGAACCCGTACGAGGCCAACCTGGGTCGGGTCGTCAAGATGGAGAAGGGGGAGTTCGTGGGGCGCGGCGCCCTCGCCGCCGTGCAGCAGATCGGTCCACGGCGCCGGCTGGTGGGGCTGGTGGTGCGCGACGAGGCGATCGCACGGCATGGCTACCCGGTGCGCGTCGCCGGCACGGAGGTCGGCGTGGTCACCAGTGGCACGCTGTCGCCGACCCTCGGCGAGCGCATCGCGATGGCCTACCTGCCCGCCGCCGACGCCGCCATCGGCGGCGAGGTCGAGGTGGTGGTCCGCGACCGCCCGCACCCCGCCGAGCAGGTAAAGTTGCCCTTCTACCGACGCCCAAAGCCGGACGCCGCCTGAGGCGCGTCCGCCACCCGTCCGAACGAGGAGCCGATCTCGACCATGTTTCCGGATGACCGGCGCTACTCCCGCGAGCACGAGTGGGTCCGGGTCGAGGGATCGACCGCCGTGATCGGCATCACCTCGCTTCGCGGCCGACGAGCTGGGCGACATCGTCTACGTCGAGCTCCCCGCGGTCGGGGCGCGGCTGACCCAGTTCGCCGCGTTCGGCGTGGTCGAGAGCGTCAAGGCGGTGAGCGACCTGTTCGCGCCGATCTCCGGGGAGGTGACCGAGGTGAACGGGGAGCTGGGCGCCAGCCCCGAGCTCCTCAACGGCGACCCGTTCGGCGCCGGCTGGATCGCGAAGGTCGCCCTCGCCGACCCGTCGGAGCTCGAGAAGCTGCTCGACGCCGGCTCGTACGCGGAGCTCACCGCCGGCTGATGTCCTACTCGCCGCACACCGCTGCCGACCGCGAGCGGATGCTCGCGACGATCGGCGTCGCGTCGGTCGATGACCTCTTCGCCGATATCCCGGCCGCGGTGCGGGCCACCCGCTTCGACCTGCCGGAGCCGCTCACCGAGCAGGAGGTGCGGGCCGAGCTGTCGCGCCTGGCGGGTCGCAACCGGATTCCGCGCATCAGCTTCCTGGGGGCTGGGGTCTACCGGCACCTGGTCCCGTCGGTGGTGAGCGAGGTGATCGGGCGGGCCGAGTTCAGCACCTCGTACACGCCGTACCAGCCGGAGGTGAGCCAGGGCACGCTGCAGAGCATCTACGAGTTCCAGTCCCTGATCTGTGAGCTCACCGGCATGGAGGTCGCGACCGCATCGCACTACGACGGCGCCACGGCCACCGCCGAGGCGGCGCTGATGGCCTGCCGGCTCACCGGTCGCCATCGGGTCGCCGTCTCGACCGCCGTGAACCCCCAGGTCCGGCGCGTCCTGGCGACGTACCTCGCCGGCCCGGGCGTCGAGCTGGTGGAGGTCGCAGCCGACCTGGCGGAAGGGGGCACCGGCCTCACGAACCCGGAGGCCGCCGGGCGCGCGATCGACGACGCATGCGCCTGCCTGATCGTGCAGCAGCCGAACATGTTCGGCTGCGTCGAGCCGATGCCGGAGCTGGTGGCGACGGCCCACGCGGTCGGCGCGCAGCTGGTGGCGGTGGTCGAGCCGACCTCGCTGGCGCTCCTGGCGTCGCCCGGGTCGCAGGGGGTCGACATCGTCGCCGCCGAGGGGCAGCCGCTCGGTATCCCGCCCTCGTACGGCGGCCCGTACGTGGGGATCATGGCGGCGCGCATGGCCTCCGTGCGCCAGATGCCCGGGCGCCTCGTCGGCGCCACCCGGGACGCGCGGGGGCGCAAGGGCTACGTGCTCACCCTCCAGGCCCGCGAGCAGCACATCCGCCGCGAGAAGGCGGCGAGCAACATCTGCACCAACCAGGCGCTCTGCGCCCTCGCCGCCACGGCATACCTGTCGGCGGTCGGGCCGGAGGGGCTGCGCGAGGTGGCCGACCTGTCGGTCACGCAGGCGCGGCACGCGGCGGCCGCGATCGAGGCGGCCGGGCTCGGCCAGCGTCGCTTCAGCGCCCCCTACTTCGCCGAGGTGGCGATCCGGGTGCCCGACGCGGCCCGCCGCCATGCGGCGCTCGCCGAGCAGGGGATCGTGGCGGGGTTCGTGCTCGAGCGCGAGTACCCTGCCCTCCGCGACACGCTCCTGCTGGCCGCGACCGAGCTGACCACCGACGGCGAGATCGACGAGCTGGTCGCGGCCCTGGCGGCGACCCGATGAGCGTCCAGGAGCGGCTTGCCGCCGGCGACGCATCGGGGCGGGGAGCCGCGTTCCACTCCCCGGAGAGCGGGGAGCAGCTGACCGTGGTGGAGCCGCTCATCTTCGACTCGTCGCGGCCCGGCCGGCGCGCCGTCCGCTTCCCATCCCCCTCGACCGCAGCACAGGCCGCGGCGGCGACGCAGCCCGCCCTCCCCGAGGCAACCGCGCGCAGGAGTGCGCCGCGGCTGCCGGAGGTCGCAGAGCTCGACCTGCTGCGCCACTTCAACCGGCTCAGCCACCTGAACCACGCCATCGAGCTCGGCTTCTACCCGCTCGGCTCCTGCACCATGAAGTACAACCCCAAGGTCAACGAATGGGCTGCGCGCCTGCCGGGCCTCGCCGACTCGCATCCGCTCGACCCCGACCCGCTCGCGCAGGGCAGCCTCGAGCTGGAGTGGCTGCTGGCCGAGCTGCTCAAGGAGATCAGCGGCTTGGCGGCGATCAGCCTCCAGCCCGCGGCGGGTGCGCACGGCGAGCTCACCGGGATGCTGATGACGCGTGCCTACCATCGATCGCACGGCGAGGGTGAGCAGCGCACCCGGGTGCTCGTCCCCGACAGCTCGCACGGGACGAATCCCGCGACGGCGACGATGGTCGGCTACACGGCGGTGACGATCCCCTCCAACGCGCGCGGCGGGATCGACCTCGACGCGCTGCGCACCGCCCTCGGCCCGGATACGGCCGCGCTCATGATCACCAACCCGTCGACCCTGGGGATCTTCGAGGACCAGATCGACCAGGTGATCGCGGCCGTGCATGCCGCCGGAGCCATCGCCTACATGGACGGCGCCAACCTCAACGCGATCATGGGGCGCTTCCGCCCCGGCGAGGCCGGCTTCGACGTGATGCACTTCAATCTGCACAAGACCTTCTCGACGCCGCACGGCGGCGGCGGGCCCGGGGCCGGCCCGGTCGGCGTGAGCGAGCGGCTGGCCCCCTTCCTGCCCTGGCCGCAGCCGCTCCTGGTGGCCGGCGACGCGGGGCAGGTGCGGCAGAACGCCTGGGCCGGACGCAGCACGCCGGAGGCGCGCTTCGCGCTCGAGGAGCCGGGGGCACGGCCGACCAGCATCGGCAAGGTGCGCGCCCACACCGGCAACTTCGGCATGTTCGTGCGCGCGTACACCTACATCCGCAGCAACGGCGCGTCGGGCCTGCGCCAGGTGAGCGACGACGCGGTGCTCGCCGCCAACTACCTTCGGGTCCGCCTGGCCGATGCCTACGACCTGCCCTACGACCGGATCTGCAAGCACGAGGTCGTCTTCTCGGGGAGGCGCCAGAAGCGCGAGCACGGGATCAGCACGCTCGACATCGCCAAGGCGATCCTCGACCACCGCATGCACCCACCCACGATCTACTTCCCGCTGATCGTGGAGGAGGCGCTGATGATCGAGCCGACCGAGACCGAGACGGTCGAGACGCTCGATGCCTTCGTCGAGATCATGCACGGGATCGCGCAGCAGGCGATCGACGAGCCCGACGCCCTGCGCCAGGCCCCGCAGACGACGCCGGTCGGCCGCCTCGACGAGGCGGCGGCGGCGCGCCGCCCCGACCTGCGGCACGACTTCGACGCCCCGCGAACGATGGATCGGCCCTTCAGCGGGTGGGTGCTTGACCTCTGACGGCACGAGAGGCGTAGGATTCGGCACCAGGCGACGCATGGAACGCGGGGTGCAAGTGGTCACGAAGCAGCCGGACGGACTCGTCGCGCGCATGAGGTCGGGGGAGCCCGGCGCGTTCGAGGAGTTCTTCACGACCTACGAGCGGCCGGTCTACATCACCGCGCTGGCGATCACGCGTGACCCGTTCCTGGCCGAAGAGATCCTCCAGGACTGCTTCGTGCGCGCCTACCGCGCCAGGCATCGGCTCCAGACCGATCGGTCTCCGCTGCCGTGGCTGCATCGTGTCGCGACCAACCTGTGCTACAGCCGGATCGCCCGGCGCCGGATGATCATGGAGCCGATCACCGCGCTGATCACCAACCTGGTGGCGGACCTCACCTCGCGACCGGAGCAGGTGGTCGAGTCCCGCGAGATCGTCGACGTGCTCCAGCGCGCCATCGACACGCTGCCTCCCAAGCAGCAGACCGCCGTCATCCTGTACTACCTGCACGGCTACTCCCTGGCCGAGGCGGCCGAGATCGCGGCCTGCAGCGTGGGCACCATGAAGTCGCGCGTCCATTACGCGCTGAAGGCGCTGCGATCGAGGCTCCCCGAGGAGCGGCGCGCGCCCGCCAGCGGAAAGGTGTCGGCCAGTGACCTGTAGCCAGGTCTGTCGCGAGCTGCTTGAGCACTTCGCCTTCAGCGAGGAGCTCGGACCCCGCTCCGGGCCGCATCTCGCCCACCTCGAGTCCTGTGCGGACTGCCGCGAGGAGGTGGGCCTCGACCGGGAGCTGGTCAGGCAGCTGCGTCGTGCGCTGCGAGCGCGGGTGGACGGGAGCGCTCCCTCCGAGGCCAGCTGGGACCACGTGCGTCGCCGGACCGTCGACCGGCCCGGGCAGCCGTGGACCGTCCGCGTGCTGCGATGGGGGGGCATGGCATCCGCCGCCGCCGTCGGCGTCCTGATGTTCGCCGTGGCCACCACCTCGCAGACAGGGCCGATCCATGGAACCGGCTCGCCGGTCTTCGACACGGCCTTGGCGAGACGGGCCGTCCCGCCCGTCGACGACGGATCGCCGGCCACCTACGCCTCATGGACCCTGCAGGCGGACGCTCCGCTGCCCGGTTGGCCGATGGCGACGGACATGACGCAGGCAGGTGCGCGGAGCCCCGACGATCCGCCGATCACCGGGCGGATGCGGTGACCCGAACCGCGAACTGAACCTAACGGCCCGCTGCGGGGTAGTACTGGTATGGCATAGTGCGCGCGATCGAGTGCGTGCTTGACCCGAGGCTGCGGCGCGTACGAAGATTGGCACGACGCATCAGCGGAACCGAATTCGCCTCAATAACCGCATGACAGGGGTGATCTCGAGCACATGGTCGCCGTAGTCCAGGACACCGCCGCCGGCTTCTCGCCCGGGGCCCTCACGGGTGGCCGCAGCCTCCGTCAGATCATCTGGGCGCGCCTCCGCCGCGACCGCGTCGCGATGATCTGCCTGGTCGTCCTGATCCTCTACTACACGCTTGGCCTCCTCGGCCCCTTCGTCGCCTCCATGCTCGGCGCGGATCCCGTACAAGTTCGACGGCAGCGTCATCAGCGACATCGGCGGTCGCCCCTTTGGGGACTGGGGCGGGATCAGCTGGGCGCATCCGCTCGGCGTTGAGTGGGGGACCGGGCGCGACATCGCCACCCAGCTCCTGTTCGGCCTCCGGATCTCCCTCGTCATCGCCACCAGCGCGACGCTGATCACGGTGGCGATCGGCACCGTCGTCGGGATCATCGCCGGCTACAGCGGTGGCTGGACCGACAACCTCATCGGGCGGTTGATGGACCTGGTCCTCGCCTTCCCGTTCATCCTCATCGTCCTCGCCCTCTCGGCGGTCCTCACCCAGCGCCTCACCGACATGGGCGTCCCCGCGGGCAACGCCTCCCGCATGACCTACCTGATCCTCGTGCTGAGCGTCTTCGGCTGGCCGTACCTCGCGCGCATCGTGCGCGGCCAGGTGCTCAGCCTGCGCGAGCGTGAGTTCGTCGAGGCGGCCGTCGCGATGGGGGCCAACAAGCGGAGGATCCTGTTCACCGAGATCCTGCCGAACCTGTGGGCTCCGATCCTCGTCTATGCGACGCTGACGCTGCCGGCCTACATCGGGCTCGAGGCGGCGCTCTCGTACCTGGGCGTGGGCGTGCTCCCGCCCGATGAGACGTTCGGCGCCATGCTCGCCAACTCGGTGAGCTACTTCAATGTCGTCCCGACCTACCTGTTCATCCCGGGAACGATCCTGGTGATCCTCGTGGTCTCGTTCAACCTTCTGGGCGACGCGCTCCGGGATGCGCTCGACCCGAAGGCCATTCGTTGAGTTCCGGAGCCACCGTGGCGCCGGTCAGAAAGCCCCGCCGACAGTGCGTGCTTCGACCAGACGTGCGTGTATGATCGGCACCAAATCGCGCCGGGAGACGTTCCCGGGACAAACTCGTTGGAGGATGGAACATGGTCAGATCTAATGCGTGGGCCCCAAGGGCATTGGCCGTCGGCGCTGCCGTCGTGCTGCTGCTGGCGGCCTGCGGCGGCACATCGACGAGCCCGAGCGCCGGGGCGTCGACCGGTGCCAGCGCAGCTCCGTCGGCTGCCGCCGGGCACAAGGGCGGCACGATCTATGTCCTCACGCAGGCGGACCAGTTCGACCAGGTCGACCCGCAGCGCGTCTACACCGGCGAGGACCTCGCCTTCTTCTCGGGCACCGTCATGCGCTCGCTCGAGGCATACGTGTTCTCGCCCGACGCAGCGAAGGGCACCTCGCTGACCCCGGACCTGGCGACCGACCTCGGCACCGCCACGCGACGGTGGCAAGACCTGGGCCTTCACCCTGCGCGATGGCGTGACCTTCCAGGACGGCACGGCGATCACCTGCGCGGACATCAAGTACGGCGTCTCGCGCACGTTCGCGACCGACGTCATCAACCAGGGTCCGACGTACGCGATCGCGTACCTCGACATCGGCTCCGATGCCAAGGGCAACTCGCTCTACCCGGGCCCCTACAAGGCGACCGCTGACCAGCAGGCCCTGTTCGACAAGGCCATCGACTGCTCGGCCGACGGCAAGACGATCACCTTCCACCTGAACAAGCCGGTCGCCGACTTCAACTACACCGTCACGCTCGGCTTCTCGCCGGTGCCCAAGGCGGCTGACACGGGCGAGACCTACGGTCAGCCCGGCCACCTCATCGTCGCGTCTGGCCCCTACATGGTCCAGAGCTACGCGACCGGCAACGGTGGCAAGATGGTCCTCGTCCGCAACCCGAAGTGGGACCCGGCGAGCGACCCGTATCGCCCGGCCTACCCCGACAAGTGGGAGGTCGACTTCGGCATCGATCCGGCGGTCATCGACCAGCGGATCATCCAGAGCTCGGGCAACGACAACTTCGCCATCCAGTACGGCGCGGTCCAGCCTGAGAACCTCGCCGTCGTCTTCAAGGATCAGCACACCGCGAACGACCAGTTCGCCGGGCGTGCGATCAGCGGCTTCGACCCGTACTCTCGCTACTACTGGATCAACGTGACGAAGGTCACGAACGTCAAGATCCGCCAGGCGATGGCGGTCGCCCTCGATCGGGCAGCCATCCGCCTCAACGTCGGCGGCGCGTTCGCCGGTGACTTCGCCGACGGCTTCATCAAGCCGAACATCGGCGCGGACTACGCACCAACCGGCTTCTGGACCGACTTCTTCGGCCAGGCTGTCCCGGACGGTGGTGATCCCACGCTGGCAGCGAAGCTGATTGCCGACTCGGGCGAGGCCGCCCCGGCGCTCACCTTCGACTTCCCCGACACCCCGACCAACAACAAGACCGCGGCCATCGTCATCTCCTCGCTGGGCAAGGCTGGCTTCACGGTCACGCCGAACCCGATCCCGCCCGGCTCGTACTACAGCACCGTCTTCACAAGCGGGCACGAGTTCGGAACCGGTGGGTGGGGCGCTGACTGGCCGAACGCGTCGACCGTCGTCCCGCCGCTCTTCACCGAGAAGGGTGGATGGGACCTGTCGCACGTGGACGACGCTGACTTCAACGCAAAGGTTGAGGCAGCGCAGACGGAGCTCGACCGCGACCAAGCAGGAGACCCTCTGGCAGGCGCTCAACAAGACCGCGACCGAGCAGGTGTACGCGATTCCCACCTTCTTCGGTCTGAGTCAGACGATCGCCGGCAAGAAGGTCGCCCCGGCCTACCGCTGGTCGGCCTACGGCTCCTGGCCGTACGGCGCGATGTACACCCTGCCGTAACCAGGGACCGATCTCGGTAGTCGAACCAACGTCAACGGTCCCCGGGGGAGCGGCGAGGCCGCTCCCCCGGGGACGCAACGTTCACGCACACGGTTGGTAGCGGAGGGCAGGCTGCGTGGTTGCATACTTGATCCGCCGGGTCATCGGTATGTTCGTGCTGCTCTTCCTGCTGACCATCGCGGTCTTCTTCCTCTTCAACCTCCTCCCCGGCGACCCGGCGCGGCTCACCTGCGGGAAGGCCTGCACGCCGGCGCTCATCGAGGCCAATCGTCATCGCCTCGGCCTCGACGAACCGGTCCTCGTCCAGTACGAGAAGTTCGCCGTCGGGATCTTCCTGGGGCGCACCTTCTCCCCCGACTCGCCCGAGCCGATCGACTGCCACGCCCCGTGCCTCGGCTACTCGTTCAACCGGCACGAGGAGGTCACGTCGCTCATCGCTCGAGCGGCCCCGGTGACCTTCTGGCTTGCGATCGGGGCATTCCTGATGTGGATCGTCGCGGGGATCTCGCTCGGCATCGTGGCCGCGCTCCGTCGAGGGCGCTGGCCGGACCGGGTGATCATGACCATCTCGATGATCGGCTACTCGCTCCCGTCGTTCTTCATCGGGCTCGTCCTCATCTTCTTCGTCATCATCAAGTGGCAGCTGCTGCCATTCCCGTCGTACGTGTCGCCGTTCGAGAACCCTGGCCAGTTCTTCCAGACGATGCTGCTGCCGTGGATCGTGCTGGCGACCCTCAACGCCGCGTTCTACGTGCGCCTCACGCGCAACCAGGTGCTGGAGGTGTTCGGCGATGACTTCGTGCGCACCGCCCGCGCCAAGGGCCTGCCCGAGCGCGTCGTCGTCGTCAAGCACGCCCTCCGGGCCGGGCTGACGCCGATCGTCACGGCCGCGGGCCTCGACCTCGCCTACCTGCTCGGCGGCGCGATCATCTCGGAGAACCTCTTCAGCCTCCCCGGGCTGGGATCGCTGGCGGTCGGCTCGGTGATCCAGTCCGACCTGCCGCTGATCACCGGCATCACGCTCTTCACCTCGACGATCATCATCGTCGCGAACCTGGTCGTCGATATGCTCTACGCCGTGGTCGACCCCCGGGTGCGCATCACGTGATACCGGCCCGCAGCTCCCTCGGCCGGCCTTTCCTTGACGTAACCAACCTCGCGGTCACCTTCCCGACCGAGGACGGCCAGGTGCAGGCCGTCGACGGCGTCTCGCTCTCACTGGAGAAGGGAAAGACGCTTGCGATCGTCGGCGAGTCCGGATCCGGCAAGTCGGTCACCGCTCAGGCGATCATGGGGCTGATCAACCGGAAGTCGGCCAAGATCACCGGCGAGATCTGGCTCGACGGGCAGGAGCTGCTCGCCCTGCCGCAGAACGAGGTCCAGGAGCTGATGGGCTCCGAGATCGCCATGATCTTCCAGGATCCGATGTCGAGCCTCCATCCCTTCTATCGCATCGGCGACCAGATCGTGGAGGCGATCCGGGCCCACCGGAATGTCGGGAAGGACCAGGCGCGCAAGGAGACGATCGACATGCTGCGCCGGGTCGGGATCCCGGCGGTCGAGCGACGCGTCGACGCCTACCCCCACCAGCTGTCAGGCGGCATGCGGCAGCGCGTCATGATCGCGATGGCGCTCATCAACTCCCCGGCGCTGCTCATCGCGGACGAGCCGACGACGGCCCTCGACGTGACCGTGCAGGCCCAGATCCTCGAGCTGATCGCGAGCCTGCAGCAGGAGTTCGGCACGACCGTGATCCTCATCACCCACGACCTGGGCATCGTCGCCGACGTCGCCGACGACGTGGCGGTCATGTACGGCGGCCGCATCGTGGAGCGGGCCCCGACCCGGGAGCTCTACGATCAGCCCGAGATGCCGTATACGCTCGGCCTCCTCTCGTCGGTGCCGCGCATGGACAAGGTCCTCCCGGAGCGGCTCGACCCGATCCGCGGCAATCCGCCGTCGCCGATCCGCCTGCCGAAGGGCTGCGTCTTCCAGCCGCGCTGCAACTACTCCGAGCGGGTCGCCGGGGGCCTGTGCCTGACCACCCGCCCCGAGCTGCTCGAGTCCGGGACCGATCACCTGGTCCGCTGCCACCTCCGCGTCGAGGAGCGCCGGCAGATCGCGCAGGACGTGCTGCGTGTCCTGGCGGGGAGCGGGCAGTGACGGGCGAGCCGGGCGACGTCCTCCGCGTCGACGACCTCCACACCTACTTCCCGGTCCGCTCGCGCGGCATCATCCCGCACGTCGTCGGCCAGGTGAAGGCGGTGGATGGGATCGACCTGCGCCTGGCTCCTGGCGAGACCCTGGGGCTCGTCGGCGAGTCTGGCTCGGGCAAGACCACGGCCGCCCGCTCGATCCTGATGCTGGTGCGCCCCACCAGCGGCCGGGTCGAGCTGGACGGACAGGAGCTCACCACGCTCTCGTCGCGCGACCTCGAGCCGTTGCGCCGCAAGGCGCAGATGATCTTCCAGGACCCGTACAACGCGCTGAATCCGCGCCACACCGTCGGCGGGATCATCAGCGCGCCGTTCAAGGTGCAGAAGGTGGAGCCGAAGGGTGGCGTGCGGACCGCCGTCCTCGAGCTGATGGAGCGAGTCGGGCTCAACCCGGAGCACTACAACCGCTACCCGAACGAGTTCTCGGGCGGCCAGCGGCAGCGGATCGGGATCGCCCGGGCGATTGCGCTCCAGCCGAAGCTGATCGTCTGCGACGAGCCGGTCTCGGCGCTCGACGTCTCGATCCAGGCGCAGATCCTCAACCTCCTCCGGGACCTGCAGCGCGAGTTCAAGATCGCCTACCTCTTCGTCGCGCACGACCTCGCCGTGGTCCGCCAGATCTCGCACCGCGTCGCGGTGATGTACCTCGGTCACATCGTCGAGACCGCGTCGCGCGAGGTGATGTACTCGGCCCCGCTCCATCCCTACACGCACTCCCTCCTCTCAGCCGTCCCGATCCCGGACCCGAAGCGGCAGCAGCAGCGGATGCGGATCGTGCTGCAGGGCGACCTGCCCAGCCCCATCGATCCGCCGAGCGGCTGCGTCTTCCGGACCCGCTGCTTCCAGGCGACGGAGAAGTGCGCGCGCGAGGTCCCGCCGCTGGTCGAGCTGGCGCCCGGCCACAAGGTCGCCTGCCACTACCCGATCGCGGTCGCCGACGTGCCGGCCAAGGTCCAGGCGGCCCAGGATGCAGCGATCGCCGTCGCCGACGCGGCAGCGGCGGGCGCTCCCGTGCAGGGCCCCCACTTCTACGAGCCCGGCCCGCCCCACGCCTGATCCTCGGCGCCCGGCCGGGCGCATCATCGGGCCACGGTCACGCTAGGCTTCCCGCGTGGAATATCGGATCGCCCTTGCCCAGCTCGCCCCGCGACTCGGTGAGGTCGATGCCAACGTCGAGCTCGCCCGCGGCTGGCTGAAGCGAGCCGCCGCCGAGGGCGCCGAGCTGGTCGCCTTCCCCGAGCTGGCGCTGACCGGCTACCTGCTCTCGGACCTCGTGCCGGAGGTCGCCATGCGCCGCGATGACCCGCGTCTGGCCGCGCTGAGCCGGGAGGCGCCCGGCATCGTGATCGCGCTTGGCTTCGTGGAGGAGACCGACGAGCATCGGTTCGCCAACAGCGCCGCGCTGCTCCGCGATGGCGAGCTGCTGGGGCTGCACCGCAAGGTCTACCTGCCGACCTACGGCATGTTCGACGAGGGACGCTTCACGCGCCCCGGCGACCGGATCCGGACCACCGAGGTGGGGGAGCCGCTGGGACGCATCGGCCTGTCGATCTGCGAGGACTTCTGGCACGCCAGCCTGCCGATGCTCCAGGCCCTCGACGGAGCCGCCCTGCTGCTCAACCTGGCGGCCGGTCCGGCGCGGGCGCCGGGCAGCGCTGCGGGGCTGGCGGCGATCGCCGGCTGGCACAAGATGCAGGACACCTACGCGCTGCTCGGGACGGTCGCGGTCGCCTTCTGCAACCGGGTCGGCAACGAGGAGGGGCTCACCTTCTGGGGCGGCTCGCGGCTGCTGGCGGCCGATGGCTCGACGATCGTCGAGGGGCCGCTCTACGAGGAGGCGCTGGTGGTCGGCGCCCTCGAGACCGATGACCTGCGCATGCAGCGCTACGGCCTGCCGCTCCTCGCCGACGAGCGCGCTCGAGCTGGTGCGGCGCGAGCTCGACCGGATCATCGCCGAGCGAGCCGGGCTGCCCGTCACCGGACGAGGAGGGGGAGTGACGGCGCCGCTGCCGGAGATCGACCCGCGCAGGCGATCGGGGTCATCACCGGCTTCATCCGGGCCCAGCTGGAGCAGACCGGCTTCGAGCGGCTGGTGGTCGGCCTCTCGGGCGGCGTCGACTCCGCGACCGTCGCCTTCCTGGCCGCCAGGCGATCGGCGCCGACAAGCTGCTGGCGGTCCGCATGCCGTACCGCAGCTCGTCGCCTGACGCGGAGGTCGATGCGCTCCGCGTGGTGAACGCCCTCGGCTGCCAGACCGAGCGGATCGAGATCACGCCGATGGTCGACCCGATGCTGGCCCTCGTGAGCGGCCCCGACGAAGCCGCGCTGCAGGTGCGCCGCGGCAACGTGATGGCTCGGCAGCGGATGATCGTGCTCTACGACCGATCCGCCGCGTTCGACGCCCTGGTGGCGGGGACCGGCAACAAGACCGAGGCGCTGCTCGGCTACGGCACGCTCCACGGGGACATGGCGGCCGCCATCGCCCCGATCGGGGACCTGTACAAGAGCCAGCTGCGCGCCGTGGCCGAGGCGCTCGGGGTGCCGGGCGAGATCCTCGCCAAGCCGCCCTCGGCCGACCTGTGGCCGGGACAGACCGATGAGGGCGAGCTGGGCGCCACCTACGACGACCTGGATCGCGTCCTCTTCGCGCTCGTCGACCGGCGCTGGAGCGAGGAGCGGTGCGTGGCGGCCGGCCTCGATGCCACGCTCGTGGCCTGGGTCGCGCGCAGGGTGGCGATGAACGAGTTCAAGCGGCAGCAGCCGCCGGTTGCCAAGCTCAGCCTGCGCACGCCGGGGATCGACCACCTCTACCCGCGCCGACGCCCCGGCTCGCGGCGGGGGAGCCGGGCCTAGGTGGCCGGCCGCGGCCGGCTGCTGGTGGTCGGCACGCCGATCGGGAACCTGGGCGACCTGACGCCGCGCGCCGCCGAGGCGCTGCGTGGCGCCGACCTGGTGGTCGCCGAGGACACGCGCCTCGCCGCGCGGCTGCTCGCGCACCTGGGCGTCCGGCGCCCGACGGTGGCCTTCAACGAACACGCTCCCGAGGGCCGCCTGGGGGAGCTGCTGGCGCGGCTGGCCGCCGGCGCCACCCTGGCCCTGACCACCGACGCCGGCATGCCGGCGGTGAGCGACCCCGGCGCCCGGCTGGTGGTCGCGCGCACGGCGGCGGGGGTCGCCGGTGGAGGTCTTCCCCGGCCCTTCGGCCGTCACGGCGGCGATCGCCGTCGCGGGGGTCGAGGCGACCGGCTTCCTGTTCGGCGGCTTCCTCCCGTCACGCCCCGCGAGCGCCCGGGCCGTGGCCCTGGAGCGGCTGCTGAGCGCAGCCGCGGCAGCCGGCCTGCCGCTGGTGCTCTTCGAGGCGCCGCACCGCATCGCGACGCTGCTGGCGAGCCTGGCGCAGTCGGTGCCGGAGGCTCGGGTCGCCCTCTGCCGGGAGCTGACCAAGCTGCACGAGGAGGTGCTGATCGGCTCGCCGGCCGATGTGGCGGCGCTGCTGCGCGAGCCACGTGGGGAGCTGACGCTGGTGATCAGCGAGATCCCCTCCAGCACGCGGTCCGCACTCCCGTTCGATGCCGATGCGCTCGTGACGGCTGCGACGCGTGCCGGACTGGCGCCACGCACGATCGTCGAGCTGCTGCGCGCGGCCGGCGTGCCGCGCCGGGATGCCTATCGGGCGGTGCAGTCGCACAACCGATAAGCGTGCGGCTAATCGGCCCGTAAGCGGTCCCTGCCTACCCTCCACCTATCCGGTGGCCGCCTCGCCCGGCGCGTCGGTCAGCCCGAGCATCGGGCAGGAGGAATGGATCGGAATGAACAAGGTATTTCTGGTGGGCCGGCTGACCCGCGACCCGGAGCTGCGCACGCTGCCGAGCGGGAAGGCGGTCGCCAACTTCGTGGTGGCCACCAACGAGTTCCGCGGCAACGGGGCGCCAGAGCGGACCGAGTACCACAACCTGGTCGCCTGGGACCGGCTGGCGGAGATCTGCGGCCAGTTCCTCTCCAAGGGCCAGCTGGTCGACGTCGAGGGCCGGCTGCAGACCCGCCAGTGGGACGACGACGCGGGCGTCCGCCACTGGAAGACTGAGGTCGTCATCGGCGGCCTCGAGATGCTCTCCGGGCGCGGCAAGAAGGAGTACGCCAAGGAGGCGCAGGCGGTCGCCGCCACCGGCGAGGACGGGCTGCCGACCGCGACCATCGCGTCGATCGACGAGGCCCCGGAGGCGCTGGTCGCGATGTAGCCACGACGCGGGGGGGGGTCGAACTCTGACCCTCCCGACTCGTCGGACGGCCAGGAGTGGATTCGCCCGATACTGCCGCGTTCGCCAGTCGTAGACGGTCGATCGCTAGCGTGGAAGGCGACCCCGGCCCGTGCTAGGCAGACCGATGGGCTAGGAGTAGGCTGGACGCGTGGTTGACCGGGGAGGGACGACCAAGCGGCTCGCTAGTGCACTGGCTGGCACGGTCCTGCTGCTGGCGGTCAGCGGATGCACCGGAGCATCGCCATCGACGACAGCCACCAGTGGAGCGTCCCAGTCGTCTGGATCGAGTGTGACGTCTCAAGCATCGTCTTCCGTGTCCCCGGCAGCGCCGGTGTGGACCGCCACCGGGGACATGATCGAGGCCCGCAAAACACACACGGCCACGGTCCTACTCGATGGAACGGTGCTGGTCGCGGGTGGGAGCAGCGCCGGTCTCCCCTCCGCCGAGCTCTACGACCCCAACACTGGAACCTGGGCCGCCACCGGGAACATGATCCAGGCCCACTATGGTCACACCGCGACGCTGCTGCCCAATGGCATGGTGCTGCTTGCCGGCGGCACCAATGCCAGCGGCTGGTTGGCCTCTGCAGAACTGTACGACCCCACGAGCCGATCTTGGACAGCAACCGCCAGCATGGCCGCGCCTCGATCGCAGCACACTGCCACCCTGTTGGGCAATGGCATGGTCCTCGTGGCAGGCGGGAATAACAGCGTCGCGGGGGCCACGCTTGCCTCCGCTGAACTCTACGATCCCGCGACAGGTAGATGGTCTGCCGCCGGGACGATGACCCAAGCCCGCGCCGGCCATACTGCCACGCGGCTCCCCGACGGCAGGGTGCTGGTGGCGGGCGGCTCCGGCAAAAGCGACAATTTCGAAGGGACGGCCGCAGCCGAGATCTTCGACCCAAGCAGCGGGTCCTGGATGGCTGCCGAGAATATGCACGAGGCCCACTACGGTGACACGGCCACGCTCCTGCTCGACGGCACCGTGCTCGTCGCGGGCGGCACCTTCGGCGACCTGTACGACCCGGCGAGCGGCTCCTGGACCGCGACTGGGAACATGATCCAAGCCCGCAGTTACCACACGGCCTGGCTCCTGCCCGGTGGGAAGGTGCTGGTGGCAGGCGGGGCCTTCGGCGACGCCCTGGTCTCCGCCGAGCTGTACGACCCCAGCACCCGGCAATGGACTGCGACGGCGGGGATGCTCCAAGCTCGCTACGACCATGCGGCCGCGTTGCTCGCCGATGGCACCGTACTCGTGGCCGGTGGCAGTGACACGGTATTCGACCCCCCGGGCTCAGCCTCCGCCGAGCTGTACGTCCCCGGCAGCGGGACGTGACACGGGCGTCGCCGGCCGCCAACCCGTAGACACGAAGGACCCGCCAACGTCTAACTTAACACTGGCGCGTCCGCCACTGGAAGACGGAGGTCCTCATCGGCGGACTGGAGATGCTCTCCGGGCGCGGCAAGAAGGAGTATGCCAAGGAGGCGCAGGCGGTGGCCGCCACCGGTGAGGACGGGCTGCCTCACCCGCGTGCGATGGTCAAGGCGGAATGTTGCCGGAGTAGGCTAGGCGCGTGGACCCACGAGGGGCGACCCAGCGGCTCGCCATTGCAGTGGCCGGAGTGGCGCTAGTGCTAACGATGAGCGGATGTACGGCAGACTCGCCGTCGGCGTCCTCGGCCCCGGCCCGGACGACATCCGCCATTCTTCCAGTCACCTGCGGAGCCGCCACCGATGTCGGAAGCGAGCCGGACTGGCGGCGATACGCCGACTACCGCCAGTGGTCGACCGCGGACGGCTGCGTCGTGAGGATCGACGTGCTCGCCGACAGACCTGGGCCTGCCCACTGCGGCTTCGAGGCGGCCCGCGTCATCACCACGGGGATCCCGATCGGCGCCCGCTACACCGATGAGAGCAACGGCCCGAACTACGTTCGAGATCCTGACAATGTCTTCGACGATCCTGCCATCGCGTCAGCCTTCGATCCGCACGCGACGCTGCCAGAGACTGCGGTTGACACGGGCCTGCGGCAGCCAGGCACTGAACTGTGGGTCGATCTCACAGACCGTTCGGCGATCTATCTCGTAACCGCGGCGTCCGTTGAGGTTGGCCGCTCGATCCTGATCCCGCCACGTGCAGCTAGACGTGTGCAGGCCCCCCTCCTTTCCTGACGGCCCGCCTCGGCAAGCGATAGCCTGAACTTGTAATGCTCGACACGCTCGTGTTTCTGTTCGCGGCGGTCGGTCTCCTCTGGATGATGTCCGATATCCAGCGGAGGATGAAAGGGCCGAAGCCGTAGACTCCCCCGCGTGGACCGCCTCCGTCGCGTAGCCTCGGGCGCGTGAGGCGGCGACCTCGTCGCAGGTCCCGGTCGCAACGGGAGCAGCCTGGTGCTCGGGCTTGGTCGGAGGCTGCCTGATGGGCGCATCGCCAGGCGGGCCCCCTTCGGTCCGCCGCCTCCTCAACACGCTGGCGGGCGTGCGCTGGTACTGGCTCGCTCTCTTCGCGCTCGTGGCGACCGCCAACGCGTTGCTGGTCGCGAGCCAGGTCGGTCCTCCCTTCGCCCCCGATCGCGCCTACGACTACAACGTCCTGTTGCGGGCATCCCAGTTGGCTGATCCCTTCACCGTCCCGCAGTACCTGTGGTCGCCCTACGCGGCCTGGATCCTCGGCCCGCTCCTCTCGCTCGGCTTCGGCGCGTGGTGCCTGCTGCACGTGGCGGCGCTGGCACTCCTTCGGCGTCCCGTGCTCATCGCGGTCGTCGGCGTCTCGTGGCCGTTCTGGTTCGACCTGACGGTTGGCAACGTGATGATCTTCGTG
Organism: uncultured Chloroflexia bacterium; assembly: GCA_963770875.1. Taxonomy (GTDB): domain Bacteria; phylum Chloroflexota; class Limnocylindria; order QHBO01; family QHBO01; genus CF-167. The sequence continues at coordinate 728,554 of CAVYRE010000001.1, read as the reverse complement.
GCCATTGCGGCCTACCACGCGCTCCGGGGCAACCGGGTGGCGATGGTCGCCGTGCTGATGATCGCGGCCGTCGCCCCACGGCCGCTCATGCTCCCGATCGTCGCGTGGCTGCTGTGGCGGCAGCCCGTGGCCCGCATCTGGCTGGCGGGGATCGTCCTCATCCATCTCGCCCTGCTGATCGGGAACGGGTTCCTGGTCGAGTGGGTGACGCACGTCGGGTCCCGCGCCTCGGTCGAGATCCACAACTCGCTCAATGTCGGCCTCTCTCGCTTCCTTGGGCCGACGCTGGGCATTATCGTGGCGGCGCCTCTGGCAGCGGTTCTGACGCTGCGTGGTCGGATCGGCTGGGCGAGCGTCGCCGCGAGCTACTACGCCTTCCCGATGTATTGGCTCATGCTCATCCTCGAGGCAGTGCCGCGCGATCGGGCTGATCGATCCAACCCGCCGAGGACCTGAGGGCGATTCGGTCGAGGCGGCGGCCGGGCGATCGCCGCGGGTGACTACTCTGCCGTGGCGGCCGCCGCCGTCTGCGCGCCCATGCCGATCTGCCGCACGGACGGGACCAGGGTGATGCCGACGCAGACGACGATGTTCGCCACGGCGGCGACGGCAAGTGCCTCCGATGGTCCGATCAGCCCGGCGATCGGGCCGATCAGGGCGTAGCCGATCGGGTTGAGCGCGACCGAGCCGAGCCAGTCGAACGAGCTGATCCGCGACAGCGCGTGCACCGGCACGTTGCGTTGGAGCGCGGTCGTCCACAGCGTGTTCCCGACCGCGAAGCCCACCCCATTGACGAAGCTCACGATCACGATCCCGATCAATGGGAGCGGGACGGCGAGCGACGCGAGCAGCAGCCCCGCCGGTATGACGAACAGCTGGGAGGCAACGAGCGGCCGCTTCACCCGAATCCGAAGCGCGAACATGCCGCCGAAGACGGCGCCAGCCGACTCGACGGCCAGGATCGTGCCCCATGCGCCGGCGCCACCCAGGTGCGCCTTGGCCACGAGGGGGCCGAGCACGAGCAGCGCGGGAAAGTAGCTCAGCTGGAAGAGGCCGAATGAAGCCACCATGGCCACCGCCCAGGACCGCTGGATGAACTCCCGCCAGCCATCGCGAAGATCCCCCAGGATCGACGCCGATGCGATGCGCAGGGTCGGCGCGAGATGCATCGAGGCGGTCAAGCCCGCGGAGGCGAAGAAGGTGAGCGAGTCGATCGCGATCGCCCAGGCGGGACTTCCGGCCGCCACGATCAGCGCCCCGATCGCCGGCCCCGCGATCGACAGTACGCTGCTCGACAGCCCGAGCAGCGCGTTCGCCTCCTGGAGCCGCCCGTCGCTCACAGCCTGCCGGACCAGGCCGATGGTGGCCGGCCGCGAGAAGGCAGCGGCGACGCCGAACACCGTCTGCAGGATGGCGACGTCCCAGACGTTGGCGTTGCCGGTGAAGAGGAGGATTGCCGTCGCGACCTGCACCGTTCCCTTGACCAGGTCGCTCCCGACGAGGATGGTCCGGCGTGGGAGCCGATCGGCGAAGACGCCGCCCAGCAGCAGGAGGATGACGATCGGGATCTCCCTGGCGAGCAGCACGATCCCGAGGTCGGTCGCGCCACCGAACCCGAGCACGGCGAAGGCGAGCGCCACCATCGCCATTCCCGAGCCGAGGGTGGAGACAGTGACCGCCGCCAGGTAGCGGGCGAAGCTCCGCTCGTGCAGCACGTCCAGAGACCGCGGAAGTCGCATGGGTTGGGAGTCTAGTGGTAGGCGCTGCCGCCGATTCGGCGCATGGCGGCAACGGGGGACGGGTGACTTGCGGCGTGAACAGCCACAGCGACTTGCGGGGCGAGCGTAGGGTGTGCAAGAGCCTGTCGCTTGCGCTGGACGACCTGAGGGAGGGAGGCACGGTGAATCAGACCGCTGCGGGTGGCCTTGGTCTCGTGGGGATGGCCCTGGTCCTGATTGGCGGATACCTTCTTGTGAGCGGCCTGCTATCGCACGACCCGTGGGGATTCAGCAAGGTCATCGCGGCAGTCGGATTCGTCATGATTCTCATCGGCTTGCTTCTCTTTGCGCGGAGCAGGACGAGCACGAAGAAGAAGCCGTAGTACCGCGTTCGGATCGCGACGAGTGATAAGGAGTCGCATGAAGTTCCGCGCCGTCATCGAGCAGAGCGGCAAGACCGCCGCCGGCATCCACGTTCCGCCGGAGGTGGTCGCCGCCCTCGGGCCGAGCCGCAAGCCGGCCGTGCGGGCCACGATCAACGGGTTCACCTACCGGACCAGCGTGGCCGTCCTCGGCGGCGAGTTCATGCTCGGCGTCCCACCCGAGTTCCGGGCGGGCGCCGGAGTGGTTCCCGGCGACGAGGTCGAGATCGACCTGGAGCTGGACATGGTGCCACGCGAGGTGACGCTGCCGCCGGACCTGGCGGCGGCGCTCCATGCCGATGCGGCCGCGCAACGCACCTTCGACGCACTCTCCTACAGCAACAAGCGCCGGCTGGTGGAGCCGATCTCGGCGGCGAAGGCGCCGGAGACCCGCGAGCGGCGAATCGCCAAGACGGTCGCGATGCTCCACGAGGGCCGCAGCTAGAGCGCCGCCCGGGCCTCAGCCGCGCGCGGCGAGCACCACCAGGTTGACCAGCCACGCGTGCAGCAGGGCGCCGTACAGGACCGATCGGGTCCGCCAGGCGAGCCATCCGAAGCCGAGGCCCCCGAAGAAGGTGGAGAGGGTCTCCAGCTCGGGCTTCCCGAGGTGCGTGAAGACGAACGGGAAGGTGGCCAGCACCACGCCTATCGGCCCCGCGATGCGGATGAGGGTCCACATCAGGAAGCCGCGGAACAGGAATTCGGCAGCGCCGACGTCGACGGCACGCCCCAGGATGGCCAGGGGACTCGCCTCCTGCGTGGCGTAGTAGAGCTGGAAGTCGGGCAGCCCCGAGACGACGAGGATGACCGGGGTCACCAGCAGCGCCAGGCCGGCCGCCACCGCCAGCCCGATCCGCCACTCCCCGATGCGCAGGCCGAACTCCGACGGCCGCTCCCCGAGGAGCAGCAGCGTCACCAGGGGGATGACCAGGAAGAGGCCGAGCCGCTCGAGCCCCGTCGAGGCGGCCGCACCGATCGGCCAGTTGAGCAGGGCGAGCGGGTGGTAGTAGTCGATCAGCAGGACAAAGGTAGTCACCAGCACCACCGCCGTCTCGCGCGGCGGCAGGCGCAGCCCAGCCACGTTCAGGCTGCGCGGCTCGGTCGGTGCGGACACGCGCGCAACTGTCGGGGATCGCCCGGCGCGCGGTCAAGGGGCGCGGCGTCAGGCCTCGGCGGGCACCCTGGCTCGAGCCGGCTTCTCGGGCGGCTCCGCCGGCTCCGGGGGCGGCGGCGGGTAGACGCCGGACAGGTAGGAGGCCATCGCGGCCGCCGCGCGCTTTCCGTCGCCCATCGCCAGGATGACGGTCGCCGCGCCGCGCACGATGTCGCCGCCGGCGAAGACCCCCGGCATGCTGGTCATGCCGTACGGATCGGTCTGGATGTAGCCCCACTGGTTGACCTTGAGGTCGGGGGCGGTCGAGGTGAGGAGCGGGTTGCTGCGCGTGCCGATCGCCACCACCACCATGTCGGCATCGATCACGAACTCGGAGCCGGGGATCGGCTCCGGACGGCGCCGACCCGACTCGTCGGCCTCGCCGAGGGCCATGCGCTGGCAGCGCAGGCCGGTGACCCAGCCCTTCTCGTCGCCGAGCACCTCGAGCGGGGCGACCTGGAGCTCGAAGCGCACTCCCTCGGCCTCGGCGTGGTGGACCTCCTCGGCGCGGGCCGGGAGTTCCTCGTGGCCGCGTCGGTAGGCGATCACCGCCTCGCTGGCGCCGAGGCGCCGCGCGGTGCGCACCGAGTCCATCGCCACGTTGCCGCCGCCCACCACCACGACCCGCTGGCCATGGAGGATCGGCGTGTCCGAGTCCGGGTTCCAGGCGCCCATCAGGTTGACGCGGGTCAGGTATTCATTCGCCGAGTAGACGCCCTTGAGGTTCTCCCCGGGGATCTCCATGAAGACCGGCAGCCCGGCGCCGACCGCGATGAAGACCGCGTCGAAGGTCGCGCTCAGCTCGGGGAGGGTGTAGGTCTTGCCGATGATCACGTTCGGCTCGATCTTCACGCCCGCCGCCTTCAGCCGGTCCACCTCGGCCTGGACGATGTCCTTCGGCAGCCGGAACTCCGGGATGCCGTAGACGAGCACCCCTCCGGCCGCGTGGAAGGCCTCGAAGATCGTGACGTCATGACCGAGCTTGGCGAGCTCGCCGGCGGCCGTGAGGCCGGCCGGACCGGAGCCGATGATCGCCACCGTCCGTCCGCTCGGCACCGGCGTCGCGTGGGTGAGCCCTCCGGGGTTGGCCTGCGCCCAGTCCGCCACGAACCGCTCGAGGTACCCGATCGCCACCGGGTTGCCCTTCTTGCCTCGCAGGCAGACTCCCTCGCACTGCGTCTCCTGCGGGCAGACGCGGCCGGTCACGCACGGCAGGGCGTTGTCGTCGAGCAGCGAGTTGGCCGCCCCCGGCAGGTCGCCCTCCCGCAGCAGTCGCAGGAAGCGCGGGATGTTGACGCGCACCGGGCAGCCATCGATGCAATACGGCTTGGGGCACTGCAGGCAGCGCTCCGCCTCGAGCATGGCGATCTGCTGGGCAAGGCCCAGGTTCACCTCGCGGAAGTTCGTCGCGCGCAGGTCGGCGTCCTGCTCGGGCATCGCCGCCCGGTCGATCGCCATCCGCTGCTTGGGGGTGAGCTCCGTCTGCTCGGTCATGCGCTGGTCCCAGCCGGCGCGGGTCTGGCCAGCCCGATATGGCACGCCTCGCGACGCTCCATCGCCTGCTGCTCGAAGGGGCGGTAGGTCTGGAGCCGATCCGCCAGCATCGCGAAGTCGACCTTGTGGCCGTCGAACTCGGGGCCCTCCACGCACGCGTAGCGCGTCTCGCCGTCGACCGCGACGCGGCAGCCGCCGCACATCCCGGTGCCGTCGACCATGATCGCGTTCAGGGAGACGGTGGTCGGCACGGCGTAGGGGAGCGTCATCTCGCTCACTGCCCGCATCATCGGCACCGGGCCGACCGCGTAGACCGCGTCGATCCCGCCGGCCTTCAGCAGGTCCTCGAGCGCCTGCGTCACGAAGCCATGGCGTCCGTAGCTGCCATCATCGGTGCAGACCACCACCTCGCCCGCCTCGCGCAGCTCCGGCTCCAGGATCACCCACTCGCGCGAGCGCCCGCCGATCACGCTGGTGACCTGCACGCCGCGTCGGGCCAGCTCCAGGGCGATGGGGAGGATCACCGCCGTGCCGACGCCACCCGCCGACGCACACCGCGTGCCCCGCCACGAGCAGCTCGGTGGGCCGCCCCAGGGGTCCCGCCACGTCGGTGATGAAGCCTCCCGGCTCGAGCTCGACCAGGTCGGAGGTGCTCTTGCCGATCGACTGGATGATGAGGCTGATCGTGCCCGCCGTCGGGATCGGATGCGGCGATGGTGAGCGGGATCCGCTCCGCGCCGGGTCCCAGCCGGACGATGACGAACTGCCCCGGCTGGCGGATCTGCGCGATGCGCGGCGCCTCGACCACGAGGCGCGTGACGTTCGGAGAGAGGATCGATTTCGCTACGACAGGATGCATCCACCGTCGCTCGGTACGGGTTCCACCTCAGATGGTGGGTGCCGACGCACGTGGACTCACGCACCAATCCGCACCATTTGAGGGGCCAAAGGTCACCACTGCGTGCGTGACCGTCAGCCCTCGGCGGCGACCCCCGGCTTGCCCTTGGGCCAGTAGAGCTCCTTCTTGACGTGGAACTCCGGGAAGCCGCGGTCCATCAGGATCCGCTCCACGTTGAGGATCATCTCCGGATTGCCACAGATGTAGACGACCGTGCGATCCGGCCGGAGGGCGAGGTCGTGGCAGACCGACGCGATGACCGTTTCGGCGCGACCGGTGCGCCCCTCCCAGCCGGCGTTGCGCGGGTCGTCCGGGCGGGAGATGGTGGGGACGTACTGGAGCGGGTAGCGGCCCTCGCGCTCGAGCTCCTCGAGCATCTCGCGATAGCCCAGCTCGTCGACGTACGAGCAGCCGTGGAGCATCACCGTCCGGCGCGGCGCCCCGGCGGCCATCGTCTCGCGCACCATGGAGATGAACGGGGCGATGCCCGTCCCGGTCGACACGAAGAGGTGCGTCCGCTCGTCATCGGGCTCGAGCATGAACTTTCCCTTGGGACCGATCATCCGCATCCGGTGCCCGATCGGCAGTCGCCAGAGGAGCGAGGTGAAGCGCAGGATCGGCACCAGCCGCACGTAGAACTCGTAGCCGTCGGTCCCGGCCACCCGCGGCGCGGAGGCCACCGAATAGGGTCGCTGCTCGAGCTTGCCTTCGGCGTAGACGCCGGTGGTCATGTACTGGCCCGGCTGGAACGGGGTCGGCTCGCCGTCGAAGCGGACCCAGAAGTAGGCCAGGTCATCCGACTCGTCGACGCGCTTCACGAGCCTGGCGTTGTACTGCTCGGCATCTGGGCTGATCTCGCGCTGGTCGCTGTGGTGGCCGCTCATCGCGGAGCAGGGTAGCGCACCGGGAGGCGCGAGGGCCGACGCTACAATCGGCCGACCATGGCGGACCGCTACTACCTGACCACCGCGATCTTCTATCCGAGCCCCGCGCCGCCGCTTCACTCGCTCTTCGAGGCGATCGGCTCGGACGCGATCGTGCGCTACCACCGCCTGCTGGGCGCCGATGTGCGCTTCCTGACGGGCATGGACGAGCACTCCGCCCAGGTCGAGCGTCTGGCACGCGACCTGGGAGAGGAGCCGCGCCCGCTGGTCGACGCCTGGGCTGCGGCGTGGCGAACCGCCTTCGACCGGTTCGAGATCAGCTACGACCGCTTCATCCGCACCACCGACCCCGACCACCTCGCCGCCTCGACGGAGATGGTGCGCCGCGCCCAGGCCGCGGGGGACATCTACAAGGGCACCTACGCGGGCTGGTACTGCACCGGCGATAACGAGTTCAAGACCGAGGCGCAGATCGTCGACGGCCGCTGCCCCGATCACCCGACCCTCGAGCTCCAGTGGCTGGAGGAGGAGAACTACTTCTTCCGCCTGTCGCGCTACCAGGGCGCCCTCGAGAAGCTGTACGCGGAGAACCCCTCCTTCTGCGAGCCCGAGCACTTCCGGAACGAGGTGCTCGGCTGGCTCCGCGACGGCCTGACCGATTTCTCGGTCAGCCGCGCCGGCTCGAGCTGGGGGATCCCCTTCCCGGGCGACGACACCCATCGGATCTACGTCTGGTTCGACGCGCTCACCAACTACGTCACCGGGGCCGGCTTCCCCGACGACCCGGACTCGTTCGCCCGCTACTGGCCGGCCGACCTCCACGTCATCGGCAAGAACATCACCCGCTTCCACTGTCTCTACTGGCCGGCGATGCTGATGAGCGCCGGCCTGCCGTTGCCGCGCCAGGTCTTCGCCCACGGCTTCATGCTGCTGCGCGGCGAGAAGATGTCGAAGACGCGTGGCAACGTGCTCGATCCGGACGAGGCGGTGCGCCTCTTCGGGGTCGATGGGATCCGCTACCTCGTCCTGCGCGAGATCCCCTTCGACCGTGACGGCGACATCACGTTCGAAGGACTCGTGCGCCGCTACAACGCCGACCTGGCGAACGACCTCGGCAACCTGCTGAACCGCACGGTCAGCATGAGCGCCCGCTACCTCGATGGAGCGCTGCCGCCGGTGAGCGGTGCCGTCGCCGAGGCCGATCTCGAGCTCCGCGGCGCCGCCGAGGCGGCGGTGGCGACGTACCACGCCGCGATGGGCCGCCACCACCTGGACGAGGCGCTGGGGGCCGTGATGGAGCTGACCCGCGCCGCCAACGGCTACGCTGAGTCGCAGGCGCCGTGGGCGCGCAACCGGGAGGGGGACGCCGCTCGCGTCGGCGCGATCCTGGCCGCCATGGGCGAGGCGTGCCGGATCCTCGGCCACCTGATCGCACCCTTCACGCCGTCGTCGGCGGCGACCCTCCACGCCCAGCTCGGGGTCCCAGCGCCGTACGACGCGCGGGGCAATGGCGGGCCCGGGCTCGAGCAGCTTCTCGCGTGGGGAGCGGTGCCCGGCGGCTGGACCACAGGCCAGGCGCAGCCGCTCTTCCCCCGGGTCGAGCTGCCGGCCGACGAGGCGGCCGAGGCCGGGGCCGCGCCCTGAGCCGCCACCGCGCGCCGGCCCACCTGGCCGGCCTGGTCGACTCGCACTGCCACCTCCAGGACCCCGCCTTCGACGCCGATCGCGAGGCGGTCATCGGGCGGGCGACGGGGGCGGGGATCGAGCGCATCCTGGTGCCCGGCTACGACCTTGGCTCATCGCGCGCCGCGGTGGCCCTGGCGGAGGCGCACCCGGGCCTGATCGACGCCGCGGTGGGCGTGCACCCGCACTTCGCGTCGGCTCCCACGCCCGAGGAGTGGGAGGAGCTGGCATCCCTCGCCGACGCACCCGAGCGTGGTGGCGGTCGGGGAGATCGGGCTCGACTTTCACCGCAACCTCTCGCCGCGCCTGGCGCAACGGGCCGCGCTGGAGCTCCAGCTCGAGATCGCCGCAGCGTCGGGCAAGCCGGTGCTGGTCCATGACCGGGATGCGCACGACGAGGTGCGCGCCGCCCTGCTCGCCTGGTCCGGGCCGGGCGGCCACCTCGTGCGAGGCGTGCTGCACTGCTTCTCGGGCGACGCGCGGCTGGCGCACGACCTGGCCGCGGGCGGGTACCTCATCAGCTTCGCGCTGCCGGTCGCCTTCTCCTCCGCGCACGGCCCCCGCGCGGCCGCCGCGGCGCTGCCGGAGGGGAGCTACCTGGTCGAGACCGACTCCCCGTGGCTGGCTCCCGGGCGGCGCCGACGCCCGCAACGAGCCGACCACCGTGCTCCGCGTGGCTGCCGAGCTGGCCCGCCTGCGCGGCACGACACCGGAGGCGATCGCGGCTGCCAGCGCCGGGGCGTATCGACGCCTCGTCGGCGCTGCCGCGCTTTCTTGACAGGGCCCGTCGCGCGGACGCTACAGTGCGTTAGCACTCTCTGCGGTAGAGTGCCAGCATCCCGGTCGCATCGGCCCTGCCGGCTCTCCCGCTGCGAGCAACCTTGCGCCCGCACAACATCGGTAACGGAGGCATCACGCACACATGGCCACCAAGGTCGCAACGAAGACCAAGCTCGTACCCCTCGGCGACCGGCTGGTCGTCAAGCCAAGCGCCCGCGAGGAGATGACGAAGAGCGGCATCGTCCTGCCCGATACGGTCAAGGAGCGGCCGCAGGAGGGGAAGATCCTGGCAGTCGGACCGGGACGCACCCTCGACGACGGTACCCGCGAGCCGATCGAGGTCAAGGTCGGTCAGAAGATCCTGTTCCAGAAGTACGCCGGGACCGAGTTCAAGCTGGATGACGAGGAGCTGTTGATCCTCTCCCAGAAGGACGTCCTGGCAGTCATCGAGTAACGGAAACCGACCGGCTCGACCGGCGGCACATTCAGGAGGACGAACAACACCGTGGCAAAGCAGCTCCTGTTCGACGAGGAGGCACGACGCGCGCTCAAGCGCGGGGTCGACAAGATGGCCGATGCCGTCAAGGTCACCCTCGGCCCGCGTGGCCGCTATGCGCTCCTCGACAAGAAGTACGGATCACCGACGATCACCAACGACGGCGTGACGATCGCCCGCGACATCGAGCTGGAGGACCCCTACGAGAACATGGGGGCCCAGCTGCTCGAGGAGGTCGCGGCCAAGACCAACGACGTCGCCGGTGACGGCACCACCACCAGCATCGTGCTCGCCCAGGCGATCATCACCGAGGGCCTGCGCAACGTGACCGCCGGTGCGAACCCGATGGCGCTCAAGCGCGGCATCGAGCGTGGCGTGGCGGCGGTCGTGGACGAGATCAAGCGGCTCTCCAAGCCGGTCGACTCGAAGGACGACATCGCCCACATCGCCGCGATCAGCGCGCGTGACACCGAGATCGGCCAGATGATCGCCGAGGTCATGGAGCGGGTCGGCAAGGACGGCGTGGTCACCGTCGAGGAGAGCCAGGGGCTCAAGCTCGACAAGGAGTACGTCGAGGGGATGCAGCTCGATCGGGGCTACGTCAGCGCCTACATGGTCACCAGCAACGACGCAGGCCGCATGGAGGCGACGCTGGAGGCCCCCTTCATCCTCGTCACCGACAAGAAGATCAGCGCGGTGGCCGACATCCTGCCGACCCTCGAGAAGGTCGTCCAGGTCGGCAAGCCGCTCCTGATCGTCGCCGAGGACGTCGACGGGGAGGCGCTCGCCACCCTGGTCGTCAACAAGCTCAAGGGCACGATCAGCGTGCTGGCCATCAAGGCCCCTGGCTTCGGGGATCGCCGCAAGGCGATGCTCGAGGACATCGCCACCCTGACCGGCGCGCGGGTCATCTCCGAGGAGGTGGGCCGCAAGCTCGACAGCGTGCAGCTCGAGGACCTCGGCCAGGCGCGGCGCGTGACGTCCACCAAGGACAACACCACCATCGTCGAGGGGAAGGGTGATCCCAAGGCGATCGAGGCGCGCAAGTCCCAGATCAAGCTCCAGATCGACGACACCACGAGCGACTTCGACCGGGAGAAGCTCCAGGAGCGCCTGGCCAAGCTCTCCGGCGGCGTGGCGATCCTGAAGGTCGGCGCGGCCACCGAGGTCGAGCTCAAGGAGAAGAAGCACCGCATCGAGGACGCCCTCTCGGCGGCCCGTGCCGGCGTCGAGGAGGGGATGGTCGCCGGTGGCGGCTCGGTCCTGCTCCACGCCGTGCCGGCGCTCGACAAGGTCGAGGCGCTCGGCGACGAGGCGACCGGGGTCAACATCCTGCGCCGCGCGCTGGAGGAGCCCCTCCGCCAGATCGCCGCGAACGGTGGCTGGGAGGGATCGGTCGTCGTGGAAGCCGTTCGCAAGCTGAAGCCCGGCCATGGCTGGGATGCCCAGAAGGCCGAGTACACCGACATGTTCGTGGCCGGCATCATCGATCCGGCCAAGGTCACTCGCTCGGCGCTCGAGAACGCCGCCTCGGTGGCAGCGCTGCTGCTCACCACCGAGACGATCGTGACCGACCTGCCCGAGAAGGAGAAGGCCCAGATGCCCGGGGGCGGCATGGGCGGCGGGATGGGCGACTACTAGGCCCGGGAATCCCCGGGACGCTGACTTGACCACGTTCTCGCCACCCAGTGGACCCGGCCGTCCCTCGCGGACGGCCGGGTCCGATGCTGTGCGGCCCCACATGTCTCGCGCCATCGCGCCGAAGCGGATGGCCATCCTGGGGTGCCTCGCGATCGTGCTCGTCGCCTGCACCCCTGCCACCCCACAGGCGTCGGGCGGGTCATCGGCTCCCTCGGCACCCTCGTCCTCGGCGGCGGGCTCCATCACCCGCGTCGTCGTCATCTGGATGGAAAACGAGGAGGCATCCGCCGTCACTGCATCATCGATGCCCTACCTCTACGGCCTCGCCCAGCGTTACGGACGCGCGAGCGAGATGTACGCGATCACCCATCCGAGCCAGCCGAACTACCTCGCCCTCTGGTCGGGGTCGACCCAGGGCGTGACCGATGACAAGGTGCACGACGTCGACGCGGAGAGCCTCGCCAGCCAGGTCACCGCAGCAGGCAAGCAGTGGCGCGTGTACGCCCAGGATGTGCCGGGCGGTTGCTTCGCGGGAGCTACCCACAAGGGCGGCACGGATGGTCCGGGCGTCGCCGGAACGTATGCGCGAAAGCACGAGCCGGCGATCACCTTCCGATCGGTATCGGGCTCGCCGTCGGAGTGCGCGAAGATTCAGCCCCTCGCGGAATTCAACCCCGCCGCCTTCAACGTCGCCTTCGTTGCCCCCAACATGTGCAACGACGCCCACGATTGCTCGCTCGCCAAGGGTGACGCCTTCCTCCGGGCGTTCGTACCGAGCGTCCTCACCAGCCCGCAATGGCCGCACACCCTGCTCGTCATCTCGTTCGACGAAGGGTCGTCGGACGTCAACGGGGGCGGCAACATCTTCACCGTGGTGGCTCGCCAGGGGCTTTCGGGCATGACCTCGCACACGATGCACACCCACTACGACGTGCTACGGACGATCGAGGACCTCCTGGGGCTCCCGTGCCTCGCCAATGCGTGCGCTGCGTCGCCGCTCTCGGAGTTCCTGCCCTAGAGGTCGTCGACAGCCCACGATCGCTCTCGCGAAGGTCCTTTTGGCGCTTCGACCGATAGGACGTATTCGCCGGTCCATGCCGGACCAAGGGGCTAGGGGTTCAACGGGGCCCCATGCCTCAGGCTCGGGGAACAACGGATGCGCCCACGCTATCCGAGGTTCCTCCCCATGCGCTACAAGTCCCTTTCGCCGTCCGTCCGCACGTTTGATCCCCAGCCACCCATTCGACGCGGAGCCGCAGCGGTGGCGAAGCGGTCCTGGGTTGGCTCGGTGAACCTCTTCATCATGGTCGCCCTCCTGCCGGCGATGGCGCTGGCACGTGTCGTGGCACCTGCCGTTACCCCGCACCAGGCTCCGCAGCGCGCCCCGGCAGTTGGGCTGGCTGCGCCCCCGGCGTCTGCTGACGGGAGCACGCTGGTCCCACGAGCGACGCCGAGCTCGAGCGTGGCCGGCGAGCGCCAGCCGGCTGGCGCCGCCTCCACACCGGTGCCCGCGGGGGTGGCCGGTCCGACTCCGACCCCCAGGGCCACAGGACTGACAACGGGAGGTTCCACTCCGAGGCCCACGCCAGGCGCGACTGCCAGGCCCACGGCAGGCGCGACTGCCAGGCCGACGGCCAAGCCGACGGCCAAGCCGACGGCCAAGCCGACCTCGGCACCGATCCCGCCCCCAACGCCCGGGCCAACGTCGGCGCCGACCGCAGGTCCGCCGTCGACGAGCATCACCCGCGTCGTCGTGGTCTGGATGGAGAACGAGGAGGCGTCCGCGATCACCGCGGCGTCGATGCCGTACCTGTACGGCCTCTCCAACCAGTTCGGGCGGGCTACTCACATGTATGGGGTCAGCCACCCGAGCGAGCCGAACTACCTCGCCCTCTGGTCCGGGTCGACCCAGGGCGTCAAGGACGATGGGATCCATAACCTCACCGCTCCGACGCTCGCCAGCCAGGTGACGGCGGCGGGCAAGCAATGGCGCGTGTACGCTCAGAACGTGCCGGGAGGCTGCTTCGCGGGAGGCTCCGCGAGCGGAGGCGTCGATGGTCCCGGCGTCGCGGGCACGTACGTTCGCAAGCACGAGCCGGCGATCAGCTTCACGGCGGTCCAGAACAGCGCAGCCGAGTGCGCCAAGATTCAGCCACTGGCCGCCTTCAATCCGACCGCCTTCAGCGTGGCCTTCGTGGCGCCCAACCTGTGCAACGACATGCATGACTGCTCGCTGGGGACCGGCGACGCGTTCCTCGCCGCGTTCCTGCCCCAGGTCTTCAACAGCCCGGATTGGGCCCACACGCTCCTGATCGTCACCTTCGACGAAGGGTCCTCCAGCACGAACGGCGGCGGCAACGTCTTCATGCTCGTCGCGCGGCAGGGCCTCTCGGGCGTCGTGTCGTCCACGACCCACAACCACTATGGCGTGCTCCGGACGATCGAAAACGTGCTCGGCCTGCCCTGTCTGGCCAACGCGTGCTCTGCCGCGCCGCTCTCCGAGTTCCTGCCGTAACCGATCTGGTCCAGCGGTAGGGGGCGTTTCGTCGATTCGCGGCGTCGTCAGGACGTCACCGAGTCCTGAGCCGTCGGGAGGCATCGACCCTAGAATCAGGGCACCGATGCCTGCCAGGACCCCGCGGCGAACCGCGCCCAACACCGTTACCCAAAACACGCCCCAGGCCGCGCCGAATCCTCCGGCCCGGCTGACGCCGGACGAGATCCTGGCGCGTCTCAACGAGCCCCAGCGCGAGGCGGTCTCGCACGTGACCGGGCCGCTCCTGATCCTGGCCGGGGCCGGAAGCGGCAAGACCCGGGTCCTCGCCCACCGGGTTGCGTACCTGGTCGCGACGGGGACCAAGCCGTGGCAGATCGTGGCCGTCACCTTCACCAACAAGGCGGCCAACGAGATGCGCGAGCGGATCGCGGGGCTGATCGGGGAGGAGGCGGCGCGCGAGGCGACGATCGGCACCTTCCATGCGATCTGCGCCCGGATCCTGCGCCGCGACGGCGGCGCCATCGGCCTCAGCCGGAGCTTCACCATCTACGACCGGGCCGACCAGGTCGCGATGGTGAAGGGGATCCTGCGCCGCCTCGACCTCGACGAGAAGCGGTTCGCGCCGGCCGGCCTCCTCGCCTGGATCGGGCAGCGCAAGGACGAGCTGGCGGACCCGGTCACCGCCACCCGGCAGGCCGCGAACTACTACGACGAGACCGCGGCGCGGGTCTATGAGGCGTACCAGGCGCAGCTCGCCGAGGACGACGCGGTCGACTTCGACGACCTGCTGATGCGCGCCGTCTTCCTCTTCGAGCAGCACCCGGAGATCCTGGCCCGCTACCAGGGGCGCTGGCAGCAGATCCTGGTCGACGAGTACCAGGACACGAACCGGGCGCAGTACCTGCTCTGCAGCCTGCTGGCGGCGAAGCACGGCAACCTCGCGGTGGTCGGCGACGACGACCAGAGCATCTACTCCTGGCGCGGAGCGGACCTGCGCAACATCCTCGACTTCGAGCGTGACCACCCGACCACCAGGGTCGTGAAGCTGGAGCAGAACTACCGCTCGACCCAGACCATCCTGGATGCGGCGCATGCGGTCGTCAGCCGCAACGAGGGGCGCAAGGAGAAGAAGCTGTGGACCGATCGCGGCAGCGGCACGGCGATCACCCTCTTCGACGCCTACAACGAGTACGAGGAGGCCGAGTTCGTCGCGCGGCAGATCGAGCGGCTGACGGGCAAGGGCGGTCGCGGCTCGCTCGCCACGATCCTGACCCAGCGCGCCGACGACGAGGACGGGGCGCTCCGCTACGGCGAGATCGCGATCACCTACCGCATCAACGCCCAGAGCCGGGTGCTGGAGGAGGCCTTCGTCCGCTTCGGGATTCCGTACCAGCTGGTCGGCGGCACCCGCTTCTACGAGCGGCGCGAGGTGAAGGACGCGCTCGGCTACGTCCGCCTGTCGCGCAACACCTCCGACCGGGTCGCGCTGGAGCGGGTCGTCAACGTGCCGGCGCGCGGGCATCGGCGAGAAGACGATGGAGGAGCTGCGCGCCTGGGCCGAGGCACGGGGAGGCACGCTGTGGAGCGCGGTCGAGCAGGCCGGCGAAAACCCCAACCTCTCGCCGCGCGCCCGCACCGCCCTGGGCGGCTTCGCATCGCTGGTGCGGGGGTTCGCGAAGGTCGCCGCCGAGGACCCGCCGTCCGCTCTCTTCGACATGGTCTACGAGCTGACCGGCCTGCGGTCACAGCTCAAGGACGGGACCGATGAGGGCGAGGAGCGATGGACGAACCTGCTCGAGCTGCGCAATCACGCCGCCGAGTTCGACGAGCTGGCGATCCCCGAGGGGCTCGAGCGCTTCCTGGAGGAGGTCGCCCTGGTCAGCGACCAGGACGAGCTCGAGGATCGGCCGGACCGGGTCACGCTGATCACCCTGCACGCAGCCAAGGGGCTCGAGTTCCCGGTCGTCTTCATCGTGGGGCTCGAGGAGGGGCTGCTGCCACATCGCCGTGCACTGGAGGACGACCGCGAGCTCGAGGAGGAGCGACGCCTGGCGTACGTCGGGATGACGCGCGCCAAGGACCGCCTCTACCTCGTGCACGCCAACCATCGCTCCACCTGGGGGGTCGGCGCGGCCAGCGAGCCGTCGCGCTTCCTGGCAGAGCTTCCCGAGGAGCTGCTCGAGGCCGATCGCGAGGCGTCGACGCCGTACCGGCGCGCCTGGGGCGCGCAGGGCGGCTGGCAGCGGCGCGGAACCGACGACGACGAGTGGCTGCCCGGTGGCTACCGCTCGCCGCGCGGGCGGGTCTCCGACCAGCTGCGGCCGGTGAACCTGCCGGATATGGCCGGGTCGGCGCCGATCGGGCGGGAGCTGGATGCCGCGAAGGAGCGGGTGGCGTCCGCGCATTACGAGCAGGGCGGCAAGCTCGACGTGGGGAGTGGAGCGTTCGTGGCGCCGGCGGTGGCGACCGCGCCGGCTGGCGAGGCTGCCTGGCACGCCGGCGACAAGGTGCTCCATCGGCGCTTCGGGGAGGGGATCGTGGTCTCGAGCCGCCTCGAGAAGGGCGACGAGTGGGTGACGGTCGCCTTCGTGGGGCAGGGAGTCAAGGAGCTGATCGCGGCATACGCCGGCCTCGTGCTGCGCTGAGGCAGCGGCCGAACCCGGCAATGTGGTGTCGAGCCTTGTCGTGCGTGCGTGCTGCACGACTGCACGACTGCATGGAGAGAGCGACAGGGCGGCTGTCCCGCCGCCCCGCCACTAGAATCGGTCCATGGCTGACCCAGACCCGCACGTCCAGGCCCTGATGGACGACCTCGAGGTGGCTCGCAACGAGTTCCTGGCGGCCATCGGCGACATCGACCCCGCCCTGCGCACCGCCCCGGGGCTGGTGGGGGCATGGTCGGCCCGCGAGCTGCTCGCCCACGTCGGCTACTGGGCCGGCCACGCGGCCGAATCGCTCCACCGCGCCGAGCTCGGCGAGCTGGCGGAGTTCGGCAAGGATGAGCTCTCGGTGGATGACCGCAACGACGTCGTGGCGCGGGTCGCCACCGAGACCGACTATGCGACCGTCGCCCAGCGTGAGGAGGGCGCCTTCGAGCAGTTCGCGACCCGCCTGGCGGGCGTCGACCCCGACTCCCTGGGCGAGCGCGATGCGGACGGCGACACGCTCGAGGAGATCATCGCCTTCGACGGCGCCGATCACTACCGGGAGCACACCCTCGACGTCCGCGCCTGGTTCGACGGCTCCGACGGAGCCGATGCCGGCGACGAGGCCGATGCCGACTGACCCCACCGCTCGCGTCGAGTGAGCTGCGCGCAGCGATCGACGAGGCGAACTACCGCTACCACGCCCTCGACGCTCCGACCATCGAGGACGCGGAGTACGACCGGCTGCTGCGCGAGCTCACCGAGCTGGAGGCGGCCCACCCGGATCTCGCCACGCCCGACTCGCCGACGCAGCGGGTGGGCGCCGTTCCGACGTCGCTCTTCGCCGAGGTCCGCCACGAAACACCGATGCTCTCGCTCGGTAACGCCTTCGGCCACGACGAGCTGCGCGAGTTCGATGCTCGGGTGCGGAAGGGTCTCGGGCTGGGAGCGTCGGATCCCGGCGTCGGGTACGTCTGCGAGCTGAAGATCGACGGCCTGGCGATCAGCCTGCTCTACGAGGGGCGCTCGTTCGTCCGGGGCGCGACCCGCGGCGACGGCTCGACCGGCGAGGACGTCACCCCGAACCTGCGCACCGTCCGTGCCATCCCGCTCCGCCTCCGCGCCGACCCGCCGGGGGATCGGCTCGAGGTGCGCGGCGAGGTCTACATGCCGCGCGGCGCCTTCGCGGCGCTCAATGAGCAGCTCGAGCGTGAAGGCAAGCCGCTCTACGCCAACGCCCGCAACACGGCGGCCGGGACGGTGCGCCAGAAGGACCCCGCAGTCACCGGGGGGCGAAGGCTATCGGTCTGGTGCTACCAGGTGGTGGGTGTCCCGGGGCTGACGAGCCACAGCGAGAGCATGGAGCTGCTGCGGAGCCTGGGCTTCCCGATCAATCCGAACTCGCGGCGAGTGGAGGGGATCGAGGACGTCATCGCCTACGTGGAGGAGTGGGCTGACGCTCGCAAGGAGCTCGACTACGAGACCGATGGGATCGTCATCAAGGTCGACAGCGTCGAGCGGCAGCAGCAGCTCGGCTTCGTGGCCCGCGCCCCGCGATGGGCGACCGCCTACAAGTTCCCCGCCCAGCAGGTGACCACCAAGCTCGAGGGGATCGACGTGCAGGTCGGGCGGATCGGGACGCTCACGCCCGTGGCGCGGCTCACCCCGGTCTTCGTCGGCGGCACGACCGTGCGCAGTGCCACGCTCCACAACATCGACGAGATCCGTCGCAAGGACCTGCGCGTCGGCGACACGATCGTCCTCCAGCGGGCCGGCGACGTGATTCCCGAGGTGGTCTCCGCGGTCGTCGATGCCCGCGACGGGACGGAAACGATCTGGGAGATGCCGTCGCATTGCCCCGTCTGCAACACGGCGGCGGTCCGCGACGAGGGCGAGGTTGCCTGGCGCTGCCCGAACCCCTGGTGCCCGGCGCAGCGGATCGGGGCGCTCCTGCATTTCACCGGGCGCGGGGGGATGGACGTCGAGGGGGCCGGCTACGCGGTCGTCAACCAGCTCGCGGAGCGCGGCCTGCTGACCGAGCCCGCGGACCTGTTCCGGCTCGACGTCGACACGCTCCAGGGCCTGGACCGATACGCCCGCAAGTCCGCCGAGAACCTGTTCGCGGCGATCCAGGCGGCGCGGCGACGGCCGCTTGCCCGCATCCTCAACTCGCTCGGCATCCGCCACGTTGGGGAGCAGACGGCGATCGACCTCGCCGCCTGGTTGGCCCGTGAGATTCCCACGCGACGAAGATGAGGACGAGGCGGCGTGGACGCGGCGCGTCGCCGACCGGCTGCGTGGCTCCAGCGCCGAGGAGCTGACCGCGGTCTTCGGGATCGGTGCGGTGGTGGCGGAGGCGCATCGTCGGCCTACTTCCGCGACGAGCAGACGCGCGACATGCTTCATCACCTGCTCGACGCCGGCGTCGAGGCGGAGGCTCCGGCGCCCGGGCGTGGCGACCGCCTCGACGGAGGGCCCGCTCGCCGGCAAGACGCTGGTGGTGACGGGCACGCTGCCAGGCCTGAGCCGGGAGGAGGCGGAGGATGCGATCCGCGCCGCCGGAGGCCACGCGGCGGGATCGGTGAGCGCCAAGACCGACTACCTGGTCGCCGGTGAGAAAGCGGGCAGCAAGCTCGCGAAGGCGGAGCAGCTGGGCGTGCCGGTGCTGGACGAGGAGGCGTTCCGCCGGCTCCTGGCCGGCTAGTCGCTCCCGTCCCCTTCCTGCAGGAACGCCTCCACGATCTCGTCGTAGCCACGGAACGAGGTGCGGACCGTGTGCCCGCACTCCGGATCGACCTCGAGCCGCGCGCCGGGAATCCGCTCGGCGACCATCCGAGTGGACGCCACCGGCACGACCTGGTCCTGGCCGCCCGCCAGCACGAGCGTCGGGACGTTGATCTCCCCGAGCCGATCGGTCACGAACGAGGTGGGGTCGAGGGTCGCTCGCAGCTCACCGATGAACCGCTCCGGCGTGGAGGGGTGTGGCTGGAACCGCGGCTGCACCGGGAAGGCCTCGGCATGCACGCTTCCCGCCGGCTTGAGCTGGAGTGCCAGGTGGGCGAAGAAATCGGCCCATTGCCCCTGCTCGGCCATTGCCAGCCATTCGGCCATGCGCCAGGTCATCACCGAGTCGGCCGTCGTCTCGCTCGCCACCGAAGAGAGCACGAGGCGCGCCACCAGGTCGGGGTGGTCGATCGTCAGCCAGAGCGAGATCCGGCCGCCGCCCGATTCGGCCTCGACCGCCATCGGCGGGGCGATGCCGCGCAGCGCTCGCACCCCCCGCGCGATCGAACCGGCCGCCGCACGCGGATGCATCATCTCCGGCGCCTTGGAGGGGTCGTCCGGCAGCGGCCGACCCATGATCACCACCGGCCGCTGGGCGGTGCGCCGCTCCCACCGGCGCAGGTGAGCGTGCTCCGAGCCGGCCATCGGCCGCAATCCGGTCTCCACCCCGCCCATGACGAGCAGCGGCACGCCGGACCCGCCGGGGAGCAGGATCGCCTCGATCCGTCCACCTGGGATCGGGATCGCTATCGCCTTCGGCTCGTCGGGCATGGGCGCCATTGTGGCGTCCTGCCGGCCGGGCGCGCGCGGCTATGATCGGGGCATGATCAGCCGATCCGACGTCGAGCACGTCGCGCGCCTGGCCCGCCTGGGCCTGACCGATGAGGAGATCGAACGGCTCGTCCCGCAGCTGAGCCGGATTCTCGAGGCGGTTGGCAAGCTCTCGGAGGTCGACACCAGCACGGTCGGTCCGACCGCCCAGGTGATCGCGCTCGAGAACGTCATGCGCGACGACGTGGTGACCGCCTCCATGACCCGCGAGGCGGCCCTCGCGGAAGCGCCACTGCGCGAAGGTGGCCTCCTCCGCGTGCCGGTCGTCCTGGAGGAGGGGCGCTAAGGCGATGCCGGACCCGCTGCCGCTCGCCGACCTGTCGATCGCGGACGCGGGCGCGCTGCTGCGCCGCCGCGAGGTCTCGTCGCGCGATCTGACACAGGCCTGCCTGGCGCGCATCCGGCGCGACGGAGCGCGGCTCAACACGTTCCTGGCCGTTGGCGAGGAGCGCGCCCTGGCCGCCGCCGACGCCGCCGACCGGGCCTTGGCGACCGGTGAGGGCGCCGACAAGCCCCTGCTCGGGGTCCCGTACGCCCTCAAGGACATCTTCGTGACGCGCGCCCTCGACGACGACGGAACGCCGGACGGGGGCCTGCCCACGACCGCCGGCTCGCGGATCCTCGAGGGCTACCGCGGCGCCTACGCCTCGTCGGCCGAGGAGCGCCTCGCGGAGGCCGGGGCGGTCCTGCTCGGCAAGACCAACCTCGACGAGTTCGCGATGGGCTCGAGCAACGAGAACAGCGCCTACGGCCCCGTCCGCAACCCATGGGACGAGAGCCTGGTGCCGGGCGGGAGCAGCGGTGGATCGGCCGCGGCGGTGGCATCGGGGCAGGCCTACTTCGCCACCGGCACCGATACCGGCGGCTCGATCCGCCAGCCCGCGTCGCTCTCCGGGATCGTGGGCCTCAAGCCGACCTACGGGCGGGTGAGCCGATACGGGATGGTCGCCTTTGCCAGCTCCCTCGACCAATGCGGCCCGCTCGTGCGATCCGTCGCCGATGCCGCGGCGGTCCTCCAGGCGCTCGCCGGCCACGACCCGCGCGACTCGACCAGCGTCGACGTCCCGGTGCCCGACTACGCGGCCGCCCTCACCGGTGACGTGCGCGGGCTCCGCCTTGGCGTGCCGCGCGAGTACTTCGTGGCGGGGATGGAGCCGGGGGTCGAGGAGGCGGTGCGCGACGCGATCGGCCTCCTGGAGCGCCTCGGCGCGGAGATCGTCGAGGTCTCGCTGCCCTCCACCGACCACGGCCTCGCCACCTACTACATCATCACCCCGGCCGAGGCGAGCGCGAACCTTGCCCGCTACGACGGGGTGCGCTACGGCAGTTCCGCCGGCGTCGACGACCTGATGCAGAACTACCTCGCCACGCGGGGAGCGGGGTTCGGGCCAGAGGTCAAGCGGCGCATCATCCTGGGCACCTATGCCCTCTCGGCCGGCTACTACGACGCCTACTACCTCAAGGCCCAGCAGGTCCGCACCCTCATCAAGGCCGAATTCGACGCCGTCCTCGCGGAGGTGGACGCGCTATTGGCCCCCACCTCGCCCACGGTGGCGTTCGCGATCGGCGCCAAGACCGAGGATCCCCTCCTGATGTACCTCAACGACGCCTGCACGCTACCGGTCAACATCGCCGGGCTGCCGGGGATCTCGGTCCCGTGCGGGCTCTCCGAAGGGCTGCCGGTCGGGTTCCAGGTGATCGGGCGTGCCTTCGACGAGCCGACCGTCCTGCGCGTCGCCGATGCGTACGAGCGCGCCGCCGGCTTCGCCGACCTGCGACCCCCGACGGCGCACGACTAGTCGCATGACGCCGGAGGAGCACGTTGCGGCCGTCGCGGCCTGGCGCGCGGACCGCGACGCACGCCTGCGCAGCCCCGATGGCTGGCTCTCGCTGGTCGGGCTGCACTGGCTCGTGGCAGGCGAGAACCACGTCGGCGCGCACCCCGCCAACCAGGTCGTGCTGCACGGGCACGAGATCCCGCCACGGGTCGGGTCGCTCTGGGTCGAGGACGGGGTCGTGCGCCTCGTGCCGCACGAAGGGGTCGAGGTGCTCCACGCCGGGCAGCCGGTGGGAGAGATGGTCCTCGAGGACGACCATGAGAGCCGGCCGACCGTCCTCGAAATCGGGTCGCTCCGCTTCCACCTGATCCGGCGCGGTGATCGTCTGGCGGTGCGCGTCAAGGACTCGGCTGCCCCGGCGCTGAAGGGGTTCACGGGCATCGAGCACTTCCCGATCGATCCCGCCTGGCGGGTCGAGGCGCGCCTCGAGCCGGCGCCTGCCGGCGACACGCTGGAGATCGTCGACATCACCGGCGCGCTAAGCCGTGACACGACGCCGGGCACGGTCGTCTTCGATCGAGACGGTGCCAACTGGCGCCTCGCGGCCCTGCCCGGCGAGGACGGCAGCCTGTGGCTCGTCTTTGGCGACGCCACCAATGGCGCGGAGACCTACGGGGGCGGCCGATACCTCTACACCGAGACGCCGCTGCCCGACGGCATGGTCGTGGTCGACTTCAACCTGGCCTACAACCCGCCCTGCGTCTTCTCCCCGTACGCCACCTGCCCGCTGCCACCGCCGCAGAATCGGCTGCCGATCCGGATCGAAGCAGGGGAGCTCACCTACCGGGAGAGCTGAGCTCAGTGCTCGTCGGCCTCGGCATCGGCCTTGGTCTGGTGGACAGTACCCGGCGCGTGCTCGGGTGGGGCGTAGATGGTGATCAGACGCATCGGGATCTCGCCGGTGTTGGTGAAGTTGTGGCGCGTGCCCGCGCGCACGAAGACGAGGTCATTCGGCCCGACGGACGAGGTCACTCCGTCCAGCTCGGCGCGGCCCTGCCCGTCGACGAAGACGAGCACCTGGTCCGTGGCCGGGTGGACCTCCGAGCCGATATCGCCACCGACCGGGATGGTCATCACCACGACCTGTTCCTTCTCGCCGGTGAGGAGGACCTGGCGGAAGGCGTTGTTCGCCCGCGCCGCCTGCATGATGTCGACCTCGTTGCTCTGCTCTATGGCCATGTCGAGCTCCTTTGGATCGCGGTTCGCTGACTTGTTTGCCGCCGTATCGTCCGCCGGGTCCCCGTTCAAGGGCAGAGCCGAAGGACCCCTTCTGCGAGCGCCCGCACCACTAGCCCTCGGCGCGCAGCTCCTCCAGGTCGAGGCCGCGCTCCACGCCCCGCAGCGCCTCGTCGCTGATCACGCCGCGGTCGCGCAGGTCGATCACGGCCAGCCGCTGGGCGTCGATGACGGCCCGCCGGATCGCCGCGTGCTCGATCGCCTCCTGGTCGAGCGGCACCTCGCCCGACTCGTGGTCATGCTCCAGGTGCTCCGTCGCGTGGACGAAGCCCTCTCGCAGGTGGTCGAGCAGCTCCCGGTGCCCGGGCACCTCCGCGTCGAGCTCATCGAGGCGCGCCAGCGCCGCCTCGACCGCCGCCTCGCGCGCGTGGAGCTCCTCGTGAGCGGCGCTGCCGTCGTCGCCGACGCCGAGCCACCGGATCAGCCATGGCAGGGTCAGTCCCTGCCCCACGAGCGTCGCCAGGATCACCGAGAAGGTGAGAAAGATGACGAGGTCCCGCTCGGGGAAGGGAGCGCCCCCCTCCACGGCCAGTGGCAGCGCCAGGGCGGCCGCCAGCGAGACGACTCCGCGCATCCCGGCCCAGCCCACGATCACCACGTTGCGCACCTGTGGCCGGCGCTCGCGAGCACGGATGGAAGGGAAGAGCCATCGCGGCAGATAGGTCCCGGGGAAGATCCACGCGAGCCGGACCAGGATGACGGTCACGCTGACGATCACCGCCCATGAGGCGAGCTCCCCGAAGGTACGCGTCGCGGCCAGGTTGTCGAGGATATTCGGCAGCTGGAGGCCGATCAGGATGAAGACCAGCCCGTTCAGCGTGAAGATGACCATCTGCCACACGCCCGAGGCGAGCACCCGCGCGTCGGAGCCGAAGATGCGCGGTGCGCGTCGGCCGACCAGGATCCCCGCCGTCACCACCGAGAGCACGCCCGATACACCGAGCGCCTCGGCCGGCAGCCAGGCTCCGAACGGCGCGAGCAGCGAGAGGAGGACCTCGACGGGCGGATCCTCCAGCCGTCCCAGCACGAACACGATCGCCCAGCCGGCAACGAGGCCGATCGCCACGCCGCCGGCGCTGACCACCAGGAAGCTGAGCGCCGCGTTGCCCAGCGAGAAGGCGCCACTCACGGCGGCGATGACTGCCAGGCGGTACGCAACCAGCGAGGTCGCGTCGTTCATCAGCGACTCGCTCTCCAGGATGATCACGACCCGGCGGGGCAGGCCCAGCCGTTGCGCGATGGCGGTGGCAGCCAGCGCATCCGTCGGGGAGACGATGGCCCCCAGCGCGAAGGCGACCGCCCACGGCACGCCGGAAGCGAGGGTGTGCACTGCCACCGCCACGATGACGGTCGTCACCAGCACGAGCCCCACGGCCAGCAGCCCGATCGGGCGCGCGTTGGCTGCCAGGTCGCGGGGCGAGGTGAAATAGGCCGACGCAAAGACGAGCGGCGGCAGGAACAGGAGGAAGACGATGTCCGGGGCAAGCTCGACGCGCGGCTGCCCCGGCAGGAATCCGAGCACCAGCCCGAGCAGCAGCCCGCCGAGCGTCATCAGGATCGGGTAGGGGACCCCGATCCGTCGGGCAGTGACGGTGAGCAACGCGACGAAGCAGCAGGAGTGCAAGGACCAGCTTGACCGTCGACGGGGTGCACGGCGCAAGCCTAGCGAGGCAGCGAGGACTACACTCCGCCTCGATGACCATCGAGCCGGCGGGGCCACGGGTCGCCCGCCCACCCGCCGAATTCCTGTCGGAGACGATCCGCTCCCTCCAGCCATCGGGCATCCGCCGCTTCTTCGACATGCTGGCCGAGATGAAGGACGT
Organism: uncultured Chloroflexia bacterium; assembly: GCA_963770875.1. Classification (GTDB taxonomy): domain Bacteria; phylum Chloroflexota; class Limnocylindria; order QHBO01; family QHBO01; genus CF-167. Next base: position 703,731 of record CAVYRE010000001.1, on the reverse strand, counting down.
CATCAGCCTCACCATCGGCGAGCCCGACTTCACCACTCCCGAGCCGATCACGCGCGCCGCGATCGCCAGCCTCGAGGCCGGGGAGACGCACTACACCGCGAACGGCGGGATGGTCGAGCTGCGCGAGGCGATCGCCGCCGACCTGGCGCGTCGCCATGGCATCCACTACGAGCCGCTCAGCGAGCTGATCATCACGGTTGGGGCGTCCGAGGCAGTCGACGCCACGCTGCGGGCCGTCTGCAACCCCGGCGACGAGGTGATCTACCACGAGCCTTCGTTCGTGGCCTATGCGCCGTGCATCACCCTTGCCGGCGGTGTGCCGGTCCCCCTCGCCACCGGCGAGGCGACCGACTTCCAGATCACCGCTGCCCAGGTGGAGGCGGCCATCACGCCGCGAACCAAGGCGCTCTTCCTCGGCTACCCGAACAACCCGACCGGGGCGGTGCTCGACCGTGACGAGCTGGAGAAGATCGCCGCGGTGATCGAACGCCACGACCTGATGGTCGTCAGCGACGAGATCTACGAGCGGCTGGTGTACGGCGGTCACCAGCACGTGCCGTTCTCCGCGCTCTCCGGGATGCGGGATCGGACCGTGCTGATCGGCGGCTTCAGCAAGTCGTATGCCATGACCGGCTGGCGCATCGGCTGGGTCGCGGCTCCGGCGCCGCTGATGGTCGGCATCGCCAAGGTGCACCAGTACGGGATCATGTGCGCCCCCACCATGGCCCAGTTCGCCGCGCTCGAGGCGCTGCGCATCGGCGAGCCGTTCGTGGTCCAGATGCACGACGAGTACGACCGCCGCCGACAGCTCATGACCCGGCGCTTCAACGAGATCGGGCTGCACTGCTTCGAGCCGCGCGGCGCCTTCTACTGCTTCCCGAACATCACCGGCACGGGGATGGACGACGAGACCTTCGCGCAGGCCCTGCTCGCCGAGGAGCGGGTGGCGGTCGTGCCCGGGACCGCCTTCGGGCCGTCCGGGGCGGGGCACGTGCGGGCCTGCTACGCGACCGCCTACGAAGAGATCGTCGAGGCGATGGATCGGGTCGGGCGCTTTGTCGCCCGCCACGGGTAGCACGAGGAGACGCCCACGCTGACCGGAGCCCGGCCCGGACCAGAGACCGACTCCGCCGCTGGCGTCGTCCCCACCGCCCCCGATTGGCGCAGGGTCGTGGAGGGATTCTCGGACACCGCCGAGGACTACGCGATCACCATGGCCCCTTCGCTGCGGACGATGGCCGCCCGCGTCGTGCAGCGGGCGCGGCTTCAGGTGGGGGAGCGGATCCTGGACGCGGGGACCGGCACCGGCGTGGGGGCGGCAGCGTCGCTCACCTCCGGTTGCGAGGTGGTCGGGGTCGATGCCGCACCCGGCATGCTCGCGATCGCGCGTGAGGAGGTGCGCGGCGCGCGCTTCGTCGAAGCTGATTTCACGGACTTGCCGTTCCCCAGCGCCTCGTTCCACGTCGTGATCTCGGTCCACGCGCTGCACCTGGCGGTCGACCCGGTTGCCACACTTGCCGAGTGGCGACGGATCATCGTGCCCGGTGGGCGCCTCTCGCTCTCGGTGCCGGGGCCGCGCGCGGCGTTATCGTTCAAGATCTACAACCCGATCTATCGGCGCTACGGGATGGCGCGCAAGACGATCGTCCCGACCCGCGCCAGGCTGATGGCGTGGGCGCGCGCCGCGGGGTGGGGTCAGCTCGACATCGAGGCCGACCCGGACACGACGATCCGGCTCGCCGGCCCAACGATCTTCGATCGCTGGATGCGCACCGGATCACGTTCCGGCGCGATTCATCGCCTCAGCCCGGAGCGCTTCGCAGCGTTCGAGGCGGAGCTGCTGGCGGCCACGCCGACCGGGCCGGACGGGATGCTGCACATTCCATTCGGGACCCTGTACCTGACCGCCCGGAGCTAGGCTCGGCCGGTCACCCGGCGTGCTGAATGCACGCTCGCGCCAGGGGCAGCAGGGCGTCCGGGGAGCGCTCGCCCTCCGCGATCGACTCGGCCACCAGCTCGATCTTCGGCTCCTCGGCAGTGAGGCGCCAGATCCAGCGTGCGTCAGCGGCGTCCTCAGCCCCTTCGAGCTGGGCATCGGTCTGGAGCCTGAGGCCCTTCACGCTCATCCACCGGTACAGCTGGCCGCGCAGGGCCCAAGGTCCCTCCGGGTCGGATCCGGCGGGAAGGTAGTTGTAGTCGAGCAGGCCGATGTCGGTCGCCACCAGGACGCGAAGTCGCCCGTTGTCCGTGTTGAGTGCGACGTGCGCGGCATACTCGGCGGCCCCGAGCTCCCCCAGGTGGCGTTGGAGGATGGCCCGCGCCCGGCCGAGCGAATCCCATTCACCGATCTTCATGCTCGGCAGGATAGCGGCCCGCCCGCCCACGCGAACTGATCGGGAAGTACTCCTGGCTGCCCCGGACTCGTCCAGGATCGTGCGGGCGTCACGTCGTCACGGCTGCTCAGGCGCTCGTGCAGCACGAACGCACGACGACCCTCCGAACCGGCGAGTCCTCCGCCCGGTCGACCCCTCCGCCCTACAATCGGCCGCATGACGGGCACGGCCACGCTGTACGAGACGGTCATCGGGATCGAGGTGCACGCCCAGCTCCGCACCGAGTCCAAGATGTTCTGCGGCTGCCCCACCGCCGCCGCCGTCCGGGGAGAACGGACGAGCCGAACACGCGCACCTGCCCGGTCTGCATGGCGCTGCCGGGCACGCTGCCGGTCATCAACCGCCGCGCGGTCGAGCTGGTGATGCTGACCGGCATCGCGCTCGACTGCGAGATCCAGACCACCGCGGTCCGCTTCGAGCGCAAGAACTACTTCTACCCCGACCTGCCGAAGGGCTACCAGATCAGCCAGTACGCCCTGCCCCTGTGCGCCAACGGCCACCTCGACGTGCCGGTGGTCGCAGAGGCGACGACGGTCACCATCGGCATCACCCGGGCGCACCTCGAGGAGGACACCGCCCGCCTCCAGCACGGCGGCCGCGGCTACTGCCTGCTCGACTTCAATCGGGCCGGGGTGCCGCTGATGGAGATCGTGACCGAGCCCGACCTCCGCAGCCCCGCCCAGGCGCGAGCCTATGGCGAGACCCTGCGCGACATCCTGCGGTACATCGGCGCCTCGGACGGCGACATGGAGACCGGATCGATGCGGATCGAGGGCAACGTCAGCCTGAGACCGATCGGGACCGATGCCTTCGGCACCAAGGTCGAGGTCAAGAACCTGAACTCATTCCGGTCGCTCGAGCGCGCCATGGAGTTCGAGGTGGCGCGCCAGGCCGATGCCCTGGAGCGCGGCGAGCGGCTGACCCAGGAGACGCGCGGCTGGCATGAGACCGAGGGGCGGACCATCCCGCAGCGCTCGAAGGAGGAGGCGAACGACTATCGCTACTTCCCGGAGCCCGATCTGCCCCCGCTGCGCCCCTCCGAGGAGTGGGTCGCGCGCCTGCGCGCTTCGCTGCCGGAGCTGCCGGCGGCACGGCGCGCGCGCTACGTGGGGGAGCTGGGCCTATCGGGGTACGACGCCGGGGTGCTGACCGCCGACCTGGCGCTGGCCGACTACTTCGACGCGGTCGTTGTCGCGGGGGTCGCGCCCAAGGCGGCCGCGAACTGGGTGACCGGCGAGTTCTCGCGGCTCCTCAACCAGCACGCCGCGGAGGGGCTGCATGCCTCCGCGGTCGCGCTGAAGCCGGACGGCCTGGCGGAGCTGATCAGCGGCGTCGATGGCGGCCAGGTCTCGGCCGCCAACGCCAAGACGGTGCTGGCCGAGGTGTTCGAGAGCGGCGAGTCACCCAGGCGGTCGTGGATCGGCTGGCCCTCCAGCGGGTGGGGGATGCGGCGAGCATCGGCGCCGAGATCGGGGCGGTGCTGGCCGCATTCCCACGCAGGTCGCGGAGTATCGGGCCGGAAAGACCGCCCTCTTCGGGTTCCTGGTGGGACAGGTCATGAAGCGCACCGCCGGCCGTGCCGACGCGCGCCTGGTCAACGAGGAGCTTCGCCGCCTCCTGGAGAGCTAGGGCGCGTCTTGCGCAGGATCGCGCGGTGGCACTTTATCGGGCTCAGCCCACTGATTCGGTAGCGGGCGGTGGCACATCGGCCCTCATGAGGACCGATTCAGCCTCATCTGTCAACCCCGAATCGGGTCCCAGCCCCGATAAGGACCCACTACGCCACCACAGGTGTGACGGCCGGACCGTCACTCTGGCCACGACTTGGTCCCCATGGACGGCTAGCACCGACAAGACGGCGACGGCCCGGTTCAGATGACCGATCGGGCCGGAATCCGGCGCATGGCCTGGCTCCTGTGACGGCCCGACCGTTAGGCGGTCATCACGGGGGAGGTCACTCATGCTCGCCTCGGGACCGAGAGTCTCACCCGGCCGGTCCCTGGATGCCCTCCCTGGTGATGATGATCGTGCCCGGCGGGCAGAGCGAGACCTTGCTGCGATCCACGATCGAGAACTCGGAGAGCGTTGGCCCCGTCAGCAGGAATCCCAGCGGATACATGTACACCGCACAGTAGGTCTTGTCCGGGTCAAGCAGCGGCCAGAACTTGTCGGCGCCCCAGATCTTGGCGACCGCCGGGATGCCGATTGGCACGGGCTGGTAGTAGAGCCAGTTCTCCGTGACGATGTAGCCGAAGAGCACGAGCACCAGCGCTAGGATCCCCGTCGCGAGGCGCGGAAACCTGGTCTGTATCGGCTTGAAGAGCATGCCGACTGTGGCCGCCCAGGTCAGCGGGATGAACATGAAGTAGCGGAGCTCGTTCGACTGGGGCAGCACCCCGACGAAGCAGAGCAGCGCGAGCCCGGCGAGGCTGGCGATGATCCCCGCGCGGCGCCGATAGGCAATCATCATGCCGGCCGAGAGGACCAGGAAGATGGCCGTGCCGATGCCCCAGAAGCCGCCCATGCGGTGGGCGTCGGCGGGGCTCCACTGGAACTGGTCGAGGATCCAGCGCGGGCGATCCGCGTAGCGCAGCGGATTCCGCGTCTCGAACAGCGACTCGACGAAGACCTCGAACTGCGGCGCGTCCTTGAGTTGTGGCGGCCGGTCGATGGGATGGTCCTCCTGCGCGACGGTGGCATCAAAGGTGTAGGGGAAGAGCGACCCGACGAACGGAACCCGGAACGGCCAGATCGGATTCCCGTAGACGGCCAGGTTCTTCACGTACGGTGCCGAGGCCAGCATGGCGAAGACGAAGAGGACGGCCGCGGCCTGCCGACGGCTGAAGCGGAACGAGGCCGAGGAGCGGATGACCATCACGGCCAGCCCGATGAAGACGACGATCACGACCGGTACCAGCGTGTACTTGGACCAGGCGGCCAGGGTGAGACCCGCCAGTGCACCGATCACTAACGCGCGCGACCGCCGCTGCGGGAAGAGGTAGGCAAAGAGGATCGAGCTCACGCCGATCGCGAGCCACGCGTTGCCGAACAGGTCGACGTAATCGACGGTGGTATGGATCAGCACCAGCGGGGCGGTCAGCGAGATGAGCGCCACCAGCCAGATCGGTCCCCTGAAGACCTTCTGCGCGTACACCAGGAACGCGGCGAAGGCGATGAAGTTGACGACCCCGGTGGCGTTCACCGAGCCGGTGATGCGCCATAGCAGACCCTGCACCAGCTCCGGCAGCGGCGGGAAGGCGTCGAACCGCGCCCGCATTGTGTCGTTCATGTCGTAGGGGAGAGGGACGCCTGCGCGGGCCGCCGCGAACGGCAGGTGGTAGAAGAACGAGTCGTAGCCGTACGGGTCGAGCAGGATGGCCGATCTGACCGCCAGGTCGGCAAGGGCCACGACCGCCAAGGCCACGCATAACTGGGTGAGCACCACGCCAGGGGTCAGAGATCGTCTTGCTGCCGTGCCGGCAGGGCGAATCCGACTCATTCGGTGCATCCTACGCCCGATGCTGAAATGACCCTTGCGGCCGACGCGCGTATTCGGAGGACAGCGGTCGCCATTCTTGGGCTGATCGTCAGCCTCGTGGCCCTGTTCCTCGTCGCGCGATCGGTGGACCTTGCGGCGGTCGGCCGAATCTTGGCGGGTGCTTCGACCGGCCTTATCGCCCTGGCTCTCGGAGTGATGTCGCTAGCACTCGGCCTCCGGGTTGTGACGTGCTTCGTCCTTCTTGCCGACCGCGCCGACGGCTCCCGTGTTGGGATCCGGCGGCTCATCTCACCGGTCTTGGTCGGGTACCTCGGAAACCTCGTCTTGCCGGCACGGCTTGGCGAAGTCGTCCGCTCCTATCTCATCTCGCGGCGAGAAAGCTTGCCGATAGGCGCAACGCTGGGTTCAGTCGCCCTGGAACGGATTCTCGATACGGCAATGCTCGCCGCGATCGCGTTCGTCGCAGCCTGGCTGCTCGGGGCCGCACCGTGGATCGTGCAAGGGACCGGCCTCGTGGCGGTCATCGGCGTCATTCTGGTCACAGCGCTGGCGATCACTGGACTGCAGCCACTCGTTTGGCTGCTGGGTCGCCTCGGATCAACCGGGGTACTCCGGGCGCCGACGTCGGCGCTGAGCAAGGCCATCGAGCCGTTCGTGCATTGGTCCGGAGGCGGGCATCGCCGCAGAGCAATCGGCCTAGGCCTCGAACTGAGTTTGGCTGCATGGCTGTGCAATGCCGCCATGTTCTGGCTTGTCGGCCGGGCACTGGGAGCATCGCTCTCGCCAGCCGCGGCGATGCTGGTTATGGCGGTCACGGTGCTTGCAACCGCCATCCCATCGGTCCCAGGCTACGTGGGCACTTTCGAGCTTGCCGCGGTTGCAGTGGCAGCATCACTGGGGATACCGCGTGATATCGCCTTAGCGCTCGCGGTCCTTGCGCATGTCATTGCTCTCGTGCCGGCCGGGGTGGGCGGGTCCCTCGCGCTCATGCGCCTTGGTGGCGGCCTGGGTCAGTTATCTGCGGCAGCCCTCGAGCTGGGCCGGACTGGCTCCAGCCCGGCACCGACAGAGTGACCGTCCCAGGTCGGCCCCGCCAAGAGGTCGCTGTGGGCGGACTGGGGGATGCGGCGTTGCAGTCCGAGACCCTCGAGTCCCTCGCGTCGGTCAAGAATTACCACGCGTGGCTCACTCGCCTGGCATTGCCGTACCTAGGTGACAAGCCGCTTGAGTTGGGCAGCGGTCTGGGTGACTATGCACAGGCGTGGTTGGACTTGGGTGTGCCCCATTTGACGCTGACCGAACTCGAACCTGCACGCTTGGCGTCCCTGGAGCGCCGGTTCGAGCATGAGCCGCGCATCCGGGTGAGCCACCTCGACATTCTCGACCCCCCAGAGGCTGGCTACTCAAGCCTCGTCGCGTTCAACGTTCTTGAACATATTGAGGATGACCTGCGTGCGCTGCGCGCGGGCCACAGGCTTTTGGTCCCGGGGGGCGTGGTCGTGATGTTCGTCCCGGCATTCATGTTTGCGATGGGACGCTTCGACCGCACTGTCGGGCACTATCGTCGCTACACGAAGCGCACCCTACGAGCCGCCTACGAGGCGGCTGGTCTTGAGGTCGAGAAGATCCATTACGTCAACGCCCCGGGGCTGATCGCCTGGTTCCTGGCAGTGCGAATGCTACGCATGACACCGCGCGACAGCGCGGCGGTGCGGCTGTGGGATCGATCCATTACGCGCGCGGCGCGCAGCGTGGAGCGCAGATTCACGCCGCCATTCGGACAGTCCGTCTTCGCGGTCGGGCGAGTGCCTCGGTAACGTCTAGCGACTGTCGTCGCGATAGGAAATCTCGATGAGGCCGGACAGGAACGCGATCAGCACGAATTGAACGCCTCCCGCAAGGCCCGTGAAGGAGAGCAGGAGCACGCGGAGGATCCGCGCATCCGAGAGCGGACCGAAGTCAGCGGAAGCCCACTGCAGGACGCACCACAGCAGGCCCAGAAAGCTGAACACGAAGAGAAGAGCGCCGGCCCCGAGGATTCGGTCCGGGGTCAGCGATCCGAGCAACCGAGAATGGCGCGCGGACGCCGGAAGCAGCCCGCGGAGTGCGGCATAGCGACGAGCGACGACTGCGAAGCTGGCGCTCTGGATGCCGATAAGCACCGCCATACATGCCGCCACGAAGGTGTGAACATCGAGACGCACCGATCCGATTCGGAACTGTCCGGGGAGCAGCACGATGATCGCGACAACCCCGAGCAAGGTCAAGAACAGGCCCGGATATAGGAACAGCCATCGGGGGCTGTACATGAACAGGAACCGGAGGTGCCGCCACCCGTCGTGCCACGTGCGAAGGTGGGGCGGCCTCGAGCGACCGTCCCTTGCCAAGGTGGTTGGAACCTCGGTAATCCGGTATCCGGCCAGGGCCGACTTGACGACCATCTCGCTGGCGAACTCCATGCCGGTCGTCAGCAATCCGAGCTCGCGGATCTTGTCGCGTCGAAAACCACGCAATCCCGAATGGAAGTCCCCGATGTTGATCGAAAAGAACATCCGGCCGAGCTTGCTCAAGACGGGATTGCCGAGGTACCGGTGCGAAAACGGCATGGCGCCGGGGGCGATCCCGCCCTTGAATCGGTTGCCCATGACGAGATCGGCGCCGTTTCGGAGCTCCACTAGAAACGGCATCAAATTGGAGAGATCGTAGGACTGGTCGGCGTCGCCCATGATCACATACCGACCTCCCGCAGCCTCGATGCCGTCGAGCAGCGCCGCGCCATAGCCGCGGGTCGGCACGAGCACGAGGTTTGCTCCTTCGGCGACCGCGATCTCTCGAGAGCCGTCGGTACTGCCATTGTCGGCGACAAGGACCTCGCCTGATGTGCCAGTCGAGCGAAGGAACGCGAAACCCATCCGGACACACGCGGCCAGCGTCTCAGCCTCGTTCAGACAGGGAATCAGGATCGTGAGCTCGACACGCTCCGGGATGTGCCACATCTCGTCAGCCATACGATTTGCCGACCCCAGCCATGGTTCGCACGATACCCCACCGGCAAACAGCATCGGGGAAGAGCCGGCGCGCTGCGCGCTCACCAGGGTGCCGCATCGGCAGATTCTGAGGCAGACGAGGGGGTTCGGCAGTCACGAGCCGATTTCCGGGGGCCAGCGATGTGGCCGCATCACGACGATCGTACCAGCCGGACAGAGGGACGCGACGCTCCGGTCCACGATCGAGTGCTCCGTGAGGGTGGGTCCGGTCATGAGAAACGCGACCGCCGGCGCCATGCCGCACGATGCAGTACTTCTTCCCCGGCTCGAGCAGCGGCCACCACTTGTCGGCGCCCCAGAGGATGGCGGCTGCCCGGTTGTCCTGCGCGGTGACGTAGAAGTAGACCAGGTTCTCCGAGACGATGTAGCCGAACAGAATGAGGACCAGCGACAGGAGCCCGCTCGTGGCCTGCGGGTGCGCCGCCCGGAACTGCGGGTACAGCATCCCGATTGCGGCTGCCCAGGAGAGGGGGATGAATTGGAAATAACGCAGCTCATTCGACTGTGGAAGGATCGCCACGAAGCCCAGCAAACCAAGGAAGGCGAGGCTGGCGATGAATCCCGCCCTGCGGCGATACGAGACCAGCAGGCCGACGGTGACGGCAAGGTAGACCGCAACGCCCAGTCCCCAGAAGCCGCCCATCCGATGCGAGGCCGTCATGGGTCTGAATTGATCGAGCGCCCAGCGCGGGCGATCGTCGTAACGCAGGGGGTTCTGCGTCTCAAAGAGCGATTCCACGAAGACCAGGGCCTGTGGCGCTCCTCGGAGCTGAGGTGGCCGGTCCAACTCAGTGCCGCTGCCGGCAGGGTCGGCAAGGTAGGGGAAGCTCGTACCCACGATCGGGACTCGAATTGGCCACATCGGGTTGCCGTAGACGACCAGGTTCTTCGCATACGGCGCGGCCGATACGGCCGCGAAGACGAGGATGACCACCGCGGCCTGGTGCCGGCTGAGTCGGTACGTGGCTGGGGAGCGCATGACCATCACGGTCAGCACGATGAAGAGCACGACGACGAGCGGAACCATCGTGTACTTCGACCAGGCAGCGATGGTCAATGCCGCCAGAGCGCCGATCACCAGGAGCCGTGAGCGGTTCTGCGGGAAGAGGTAGGCAAACAGGCATGAGCTCACGCCGATCGCCACGAACGCGTTGCTGAACAGGTCCACATAGTCGACCGTCGTGTGGATGAGCACCATCGGTGCGGTCAGCGAGATGAGCCCGACCAGCCAGAACGGCGCGCGGAAGACCCTGTGGGCGTAGATCAGGAACGCGCCAAAGGCGATGAAGTTCACGGTCCCGGTGGCATTCACTGAACCGCTCACCTTCCAGAGCAGACCCTGGAGCAGTTCGGGCAGCGGAGGGAAGGCGTTGAACTGAGCCCGCACCGTGTCGCTCATGTCATACGAGATCGGCACTCCTGCCCGCGCGGCGGCAAAGGGGAGGTGGTACCAGAACGAGTCGTACCCGAACGGATCCAGGAGAATGGCCGATCTGACCGCGAGGTCGGCGAGCGCCACGATCGCGATGGCCCTGCACAGTTCGGTCAGCAGGAACAGTGGGCTGAGGAGCCGGCGGGCCACCGGCTCACCTGGAAGCGACATCGGCAGAGTGTTCGGCGGGACTCCTCAGCACTCCCAGATCGTGCCGATGATGGTCAGCGTGCCCTTGAGATGCACGACGGTGCCCTCGCCCCCGGTCACGTCATTGTCCAACGTAAAGGAGCACGGCAGGTCGACGCCCTGGACCGTCTTCTTGTGCACCTGCGCGCGAGTGCCGGTGAACGGCGACCCCGCGCTCAGCTCGGGTGCGCCGCTGGTGAACTCGATGGACCCGTCGATCAGAACCGCGACGTTGCCGAAGGTTCCCTTGTCGGAGTTCAGCGTGACTCCCTGACTGCCGACGTCGGCGGCATTGCCAGGAACCCACTTCCAGGTCGCCTCGTAGGCTCCCGAGCTGACTAGGCTGCCCTGGACCTCCACGCCGCCCGACGGCAGCGGCCCGCCCGCTGACGCCGCTGCGGAGGACGCCGCCGACGACGAGCCAGGGCCGCCCTGTGACGCGGCTGGCTGGTTGGAGGCGGGGTTGCAGGCGATCAGCCCGATCCCCAGCGTGAGCAGAACCCCCGTAAGCTTCACGGCCGGTGCGGTGCTGAGTTGATGCATCGGGCGCCCTCCCATCAAGCGGCGCCGCCCCGGCCACCCGGCGAGGCTCGGCCGCCGCGAGAACCCTAGCATGCGGCCGGGGGCGCTTCGCGAGAGAAGGCCTCCTATACTCCGGCGCGCATGACTGATTTCCTGGCTGACACCACGAACCTGCTGGCACGCACCCCAGACGTGCTCCGCGCGCTGCTCACCGGCCTGCCGGAGGACTGGACCGATACCCCCGACACGGCCGATGGCTGGCGGCCGCGCGACGTGGTCGGGCACCTGATCACCGGCGAGCAGACCGAGTGGATCGCGCGGACGCGGCGGATCCTCGAGGAAGGGACGTCGCGCGAGTTCGACCGCTTCGACCGATTCGCCATGCTCGAGCGCGACGCGGGCGTCCCCCTCGACGAGCTGGTCGAGCGCTTCGCCACGCTCCGCGCGGCAAGCCTGGCCGCGTTGGGAGAGCTGGTCGGCGACACCGACCTGGATCGGCGCGGCCTGCATCCCTCGCTCGGGGAGGTGACGCTGCGTGAGCTGCTCGCCACCTGGGCCGTCCACGACCTCAACCATATCGCCCAGATCTACGCGGGCCTGGCCGGCTCGCACGACGGGGACGTCGGGCCCTGGAAGGCGTACCTGGGGATCCTGCTGCGGAGGGACGACCCCTCGGCGGTGCCCTCGTGAGCGGAACCCCGGCGCCGGCTCCTGGTCCGGACGACCCGCGCGGCGGCAACCCGTTCAGCCCGTCGACCTGGATCACCATCGGCGGGGTGATCATCATCATCGTCGTGATCGGGACGGTGACCCGCTGGAACAGCTTCGGCGGCGGCGGGTCACCCAGGCCCACGCCATCGAGCGGCGTCTCCGCCCCGCCGGGCCAATCGAGTGCGGCGTCGTTTCCGGAGTCGGGCTCCTGCAACCCGGGAGACGTGAAGCTCACCGTCCACCTGTACGGGCACATGGACATCGGGATGACCTACCGCGACGACACCTCGACCCAGGACCAGACCTCGTGGCCGGCGGGCAACGCGCCGTTCCCGAACTCGTTCCCGAACTACCCGGCCCCCTGGCTGCGGTACGGGTGCTTCCACAAGCTGGCGATGGTGCACCTCACCTTCAACAACGCCGATGAGCCGTGGACCGCGTTCTCGCGCAGCACAGGGGGCGGCTGCGAGCTGAGCCGTCCGCTGACGATCGGGCGGACCTACACGGCGGCGGAGATGGGGCCGCTCACCTGCACGATCGGGATGCAGGGCGACGCCGAAGTGAACGCCTATTGGGCCGAGCCGTCGTACGTCGACGGCGCGCTGGCGGACTTCAGGGAGTTCCCCGCCTGCCTGCCCGGTGGCACGCCAGGCTACTGCCCGCCCGCAACGACTCCCTGAGCCAGCCGTCAGTCGGCGGGTGCCGGCAGGATGACGGCGCGCCGACCGCGAACCGTGGCCACGGCAATCCCCACCAGGATCAGCGCCGCACCCACCAGTTGCAGCAGATCAAGGCGCTCGCCGAGCAGGACGGCCGAGATCAACGAGCCCGGAGATCGGCATCAGCAGCAGGAACGGCGCCGCACGGCTGGCCGGCAGGCGGCGCAGGGTCGAGGTCACGAGCACGTGCGGCAGGGCCGAGGCCGGCAGCGCCAGCCAGATCAGCGCCGCCCAGCCGGTGCCCGACAGCCCGAGGCGCAGTCCCGCCGGATCGACGAACAGCTGGAGCGTGCCCGTGACGAGGGTCGAGGCGACCAGCAGCCAGAAGGCAATCATCAGGAACGGCAGCCGCGCCGATCCCCACAGGCGCGCGAGGGCCAGGTAGAGGGCGAACGAGAGCGCCGCGGCCAGGGCCACGAAGACGCCGAGCAGATGGACGTGCGCGCCGCCGGGGCGCGCCAGCAGCACCAAACCCAGCACCGCCACCAGCAGCGCTCCAATGGTGCGTCGGCTGAGCGACTCGCCCAGCAGGAGGCCAGCGACCGCCACGGCCAGCAGGGGGTAGATGCCGGTTACGAACGAGGCGATGGAGGCGCCGGTCACCAGCACCGACACGTTGAGACCGATCAGGAACAGCGGGCCGCCCAGCAGGGCCATGACGAGGAGCCGCCACCGGATCTCCCGCGCCGGCAGGAGCGACCCGAATTCGCCGCGCACGGCAGCGAAGAGCGCCACGCCCGCCGCGGCCAGCAGGGTCCGCCAGGCGGCGGCGCCGAGCGGCGGCATCTCCTCCAGCAGCACCCTGGTCACCGGGAAGGCGGAGCCCCACAGGATCGCCACCAGGGTCATGAGGACCTCGCCGGGGAGGGTGCGAGGAGTCGTAGCCGAGTGCATCGTGGCAATGCTAGCCGGGCACCGGTCCGGGACACGCGCGGTGGGCACGCGGGCGCTTACAGTACGGCCGATGAACATGTCACCGCCGATGTACGGCCCCGCGTGGAGCGCCTCGCTGCGGCGGGGGAGCGAGGCTGAGTTGCGGGAGTGGCTCGACTTCGCGCTCTCCTGTGCGGACGCGGCCGATCCCATGGCGATGAGCGCATTCGGTGGCACGGTCGAGGTCACCGCGAAGCCGGACGGAAGCTTCGTCACGGCCTCGGATCGGGCGATCGAGGAGCTGGTCCGCGGGCGAATCGCGGATCGGTTCCCGGGTCACGGCGCCCACGGCGAGGAGTTCGGCCTCGAGAACGAGGCGGCCGAGGTGCGCTGGTACATCGATCCGATCGACGGGACGCACAACTTCATGCGGGCCATCCCGCTCTTCGGGTTCCTCCTCGCCGTCGAGCGAGACGGGGAGCTCCAGGCGGGCGTGATGAGCGCGCCGGCGCTCGGCCAGCGCTGGTACGCGGCGCGAGGGATGGGAGCCTGGTCCGTCGGCCAGGGATCGAACGCGACGCCGAAGCGCATGAGGGTGTCGGCCATCGACCGGTTGGCGGACGCGCAGATCCTCTTCCGGTCGGTGAACGACATGCACGACTCGCGGGTGGCGGGCGGATACGACCGGCTCATTCGCGAGGTCTGGCGCGAGCGCGGCTTCGGCGACTTCTGGGGCTATGCGCTCGTGGCCGGCGGCGCCGCCGAGGCGATGATGGAGCAGGACCTGGGACCCTGGGATCTCGCCGCGCCGTGGGTCGTGGTCGAGGAGGCGGGGGGAGCGGTGACCGACTTCGAGGGCCGCCGGAGCATGACTGCCGGCGAAGGGCTGGCGACCAACGGAGTCATCCACGCCACGGTCCTTGACCGCCTGCGCGGAGGTCCTGCGAGCGACTGATTCGGCCGGCGAGCCGCTGCCGGCAGCGTGCGCCCGGAGCATTGGCCCGGCACGCGGGAGACGACCTGGGGTTCTGATCCGGCCCCACGGCGGCTATCCTGCTGGGCATGCAACTGCTCGCACATGACGAATCCGGCACCGGTCATCCGCTGCTCCTCGTGCATGCGGGGATCGTCAACCGGCACATCTGGGACCCCGTGTGGGAGGCGCTGAGCGCTTCGTATCGGGCCATCCGCCCGGACCTCCGCGGCTTCGGCGAGACCCCGGCGGCGCTCGAGCCGTACGCGAACTGGTCTGACCTGGCCGAGCTGCTCCGCTCGCTGGACGCGGCGCCGGCCCACGTGATCGGCGTCTCGATGGGCGGCGGCGCGTCGCTCGACCTGGCGTTGGCCGAACCGGGGCTGGTGGATCGGCTCGTGCTGGTGGCACCGGGGCTGGCCGGCTGGGACTGGCGGCCGGCGCTGAAGGCCGATTGGGAGGCCGAGGAGGCCGCCTGGCAGCGGGGCGACCTCGACGAGGTGGCCTGGATGAACGTGCGCACCTGGGTCGACGGCCCGCTGCGTGGCGGAGAGGCGCCGGCCGAGGTGCGGCAGGCGACCTTCGACATGTACCGCCCCGCACTGGGGCTCCAGGCGGTCGACGGCGCCACCGACGCCGAGCCGCGGCAGCCACCCGCGCGGGACCACCTGGCGGAGGTCTCGGTGCCGACGCTGGTGATCGTGGGCGACCTCGACCAGCCGGACATGATGGACGTCGGCAAGCTGATGGAGGCGACGATCCCCGGCGCGCGGCTGGCCGTCATGCATGGCGTCGCCCACCTGCCGCCGATGGAGGCGCCCGCCGCCTTCCTCGACCTGGTCACCGGCTTCCTGGAGGCGTGACCGGGTGACCCGCACGGCGGTCCTGGGCGCCGGGGCCCTGGGCCTGACCGTGGCGCTGCGGCTGGCAGAGCGTGGGGACGAGGTCGTCGTCCTGGAGCGGGAGCGGCTGCCGGGAGGATTGGCATCGGGCTTCGAGGTCGAGCCGGGGATGTATCTCGACCGCTTCTACCACCATCTGTTCGCCTCGGACCGCCACGCGATCGGGCTCATTCGCGAGCTGGGGCTGGAGGGCGACCTGGTCTGGCGGCGGCCGCTGACCGTGACGCTCCGTGGCGGCCGGGCCTATCAGCTCGACTCACCGACCTCGCTGCTGCGCTTCCGCCCGCTGCCGGTGCGGAGCCGCCTGCGGATGGGTGCGTGGCTGGCATATCTCCGCTTGCTCTCCTCGCCGGAGCGGCTCGAGGGGCAGACTGCCGCGGCCTGGATCGAGGGACGGATGGGGCGCCACGCGTACGAGGTGGTCTGGAGGCCGCTCCTGCACGGCAAGTTCGGGGACCTGGCCGACCAGATCGCGATGCCCTGGTTCTGGGCCCGCGTCCACGACCGAACCGCGTCGCTCGGCTACCTGCGCGGCGGGTTCCAGCGGCTCTACGACCGCCTCGCGGAGCGCATCGCCGAGCGAGGCGGGGACCTGCGCTTCGGGACCGAGGTGACGCAGGTCCGGAGCTCCAGCGCCGGCATGGAGGTGGCAACCGCTGGGGAGACCCTGCGCGTCGACCGGGTCGTCTCGACCCTGGCCGTGCGGCTGACCTGTCGCCTCACGCCCGAGCTGTCGGAGGTGTATCGGCGCAGGCACGAGTGGGGGACCGCCTACGGAGCGCACTGCCTCGTGCTCGCGCTCGACCGTCCCCTGACGAAGAGCTACTGGATGAACGTCAACGACCCGGGGTTCCCGTTCATGGCCCTGGTCGAGCACACCAACTACATGGCTGCCTCTGACTATGGCGGGCGGCACCTCATCTACCTCGGCAACTACAGGCCGATGGACGATCCGCTGCTCCGGATGACGGCCCCGGAGGTGCTGGCGGAGTTCGCGCCCGCACTGGCGCGGATCAACCCCGCCTTCAGCCCGGATTGGGTGACCGATGCCTGGTCCTTCGCGGCTCCCTTCGCCCAGCCGATCGTCACGGTGGACTACCGCTCCCACATCCCGCCGTTCGAGACGCCGCTGCCCGGCCTGTGGGTGGCGTCGATGTTCCAGGTCTATCCCCACGACCGCGGGCAGAACTACTCGATCGACCTCGCGGAGCGCCTGGTGAGGGAGCTGGCGAAGTCCTAGCGCCGCGCGAACTGGGCGAGGATGACGCCGCCCACCACCAGCCCGCCACCGGCCAGCTGGGCTACTCCCAGGGACTGGTTGAGGAGGAGCCACGCCAATCCGGCCGCGAAGACCGGCTCGGTCGTGGCCGCGATCCCGGCCACGGCGGCAGGGAGGTGACGCAGCGCGTTGACCACCAGCAGGAAGGGGAGGAGCGTCCCCACCAGGCCCACGCCGAGGACGCGGAGCGCGATCTCCGGCTCCGCCAGCCGATCGACCGGCCAGCCCCACCACGGGAGCACGAATCCCCATGCGATGGAGGCCACCAGGAAGCCCCCGGCCAGCACGGTGGCGGCGTGGCCACCCCGACGTCGCGCGGCTTCGGCGCTGAGCAGATAGAGCCCGAACGAGATGGCTGAGCCGATGCCGGCCGCGACCCCGAGCCCGTCGAGATCGCGCAGCCCGTTGTAGGCGCCGCTGACGAGCACGGCTCCGAGCAGGGTGAGCAGCGCGGCCACCCAGACGATGCCACCAGGTGACCGACGCGCGACGAGGGCGACGCCGACGAGGACCAGCACCGGAGCGGTGTACTGCAGCGAGAGGGCGACCCCCACCGGGACGCGGTCGATGGCCGTGTACGACGCCCAGTTGACGGCCACCAGGGCGAGGCCAAAGAGAAGGATCGGTACGACGGTGGCGCGCGCCGGAATGAGGAGGTCCCGGCGCTGGAACGCCAGGTAGACGATCAGCGGAATGCCGGCCACCACGGTCCGCGCCTCGGCCAGGCGGGCGGGCGCGATGCCGGCCTCAAAGGCGCCCTTGGCGATGACCGCGTTGAGCCCCCAGCAGAAGGTGGCGGCCACGACGGCGAGCGTGGCGAGCAGCACCGCACGCCGGGCCGCATCGGTATCGGGCGGGGGCCGGTCCACGGCGGGATGCTACCGGGGTTGCGAGCACCACGGCCGCCCTCGTGGTCACGGGAGTGACGACTTGGCTCGCGGGTTCGCCCCGGGATGGGTGGTGCGCCGCGGCACTGACCCGGACGGGCGGGGAGCACCAGTACCTCTGGGTCATCGCAAGCCCGTGACCTCTTACCTACGCTCCGAAGCACAACAGCGAGGGCAGCTGAACAGACGCTCGGCCTGAAAAGGGCAAACCCATCGCAAGGTGGGGACGCAAAGCCAGGGATCTCTCAGAGACCGCCCGGTTACCAGATCGGCGTGCACGATCCCTAGGAGGGTCGGGGAATGCACGAACGGTCTAGGATCAAGGCACCCGCTCCCGGCGCCGTGGAGTGGTCATGACGCCGCCGTTTGCCCGCCCGGGCGCACTCGCCGCGGGACGCCTCAGCCGCCTCATGACGGCGTTCCTGATCCTCGCCCTGGTCCTGCCCACCGAGCAGATCGGCCGCGCCGCGGGCCAGCTCATCTCCGTGATCGTGCGCAAGGCGCCCGGCGTGGGGGACGCTTCCCGAGCGACTGGTCGAGTCCGCCGGTGGCGTCGTTGGCCTGCGCCTGGCGATCATCGATGGCTTCGAGGCACAGGTCCCCGCCAAGGCGGTCGAGTGGCTCGACGAGACCCAAGCCATCGAAGCGGTCACTCCGAACGTCCCGCTCAAGCTTCAGGGAGAGAGTTACGATCCCGGCGCGGACGTCGGCTCCATGCAGCAGACCGACAAGGTCATCGGCGCCACCAGGTACTGGCAGGCTGGCTTCACAGGCCGTGGCGTCGACGTCGCGCTCATCGACTCGGGCGTGAGCCCGGTCGACGGACTCGACGAACACGGGCAAGGTGGTTCGCGGGCCGGACCTCTCCTTCGAGTCCCAGGCGCCCAACCTGCGATACCTGGATACCTTTGGACACGGCACGTTCATGGCCGGCCTGATCGCCGCCAGCAATGGTGGTGGCGAGGGCCAGGACTATGACGGCGTCGCCCCCGGCGCCCGGATCGTGAGCATCAAGGTCGCCGACGCCCATGGCCAGACCGATGTCTCCCAGGTGATCGCCGCCATCGACTGGGTGGTCGAGTACGGCCACAGCAACGGCCTCAACGTCCGCGTCCTCAACCTGTCCTTCGGCACCTACAGCGCGCAGTCATACGTGCTCGACCCGCTGGCCTACGCTGCCGAAGTCGCGTGGCGCGCCGGCATCTTCGTGGTGGTATCGGCCGGCAACGACAGCGGCAGCTCCGGGCGCCTGATGGACCCGGCCATGGACCCTTACGTGATGGCGGTGGGTGCCGAGGACCCGAACGGCACCGTCTCGGTGCAGGACGACACGCTGCTCGCCTTCTCGGCGCGCGGCGACGGCACCCGCAACCCGGACCTCGCGGCGCCCGGCAAGTCCCTGCAAGGCCTCCGCGTCCCTGGCTCATACATTGACGCAACCTATCCCTCCGGGCGCATCAACGATCACTACTTCCGCGGCAGCGGCACCTCCCAGGCCGCGGCTCTCGTCTCGGGCGCGGCAGCCCTCGTGATCCAGCAACGACCCCGCATCACACCGGACGAGCTGAAGGCGCTGCTCACCTCGACCGCGCAGGAGCTGCCCGCTGCCGATCCTCGCGGCCAGGGTGCCGGGATGATCAGCCTGCGCACGGCGCTTCGCACACAGACCGCGCCATCCAGGCAGACCTGGGCGCGCTCGACGGGCAGAGGCTCGCTCGAGCAGGCGCGCGGTGGTCAGCACCTGGTCCTCGATGGCGTCGCCCTCCAGGGAGAGCGCGACATCTTCGGGCGGACGTTCGACTCGGTCGCGATGGCGAATGCCGCCCGAGCCGGGACGTCGTGGACGGGCGGAGTCTGGAACCAGTCGCAGTGGTCGGGCAACAGCTGGTCCGGCAACGAGTGGTCGGCCAATGAGTGGTCGGGCAACAGCTGGTCCGGCAACGAGTGGTCGGCGAACGAATGGTCCGCCAACGAGTGGTCAGGGAACGAGTGGTCAGGGAACGAGTGGTCGGCGAACGAATGGTCCGCCAACGAGTGGTCCGGCGAACGAGTGGTCGGCGAACGAGTGGTCCGCCTGCGACGCGGCCGCGAATGAGTGGCCCGCCGACGGGATGCCCGTGAGCGTGGTGCCCGTGAGCGAGGTGCCCGTACCCTCCCCATCCGTCGGCGAGGTGCCGTTGCCCGAGGTGCTGCTGAGCGACGTGCCGCCAATCGACGTGCCTGTGACCGTGCCGGTGGATGCGGCACCCGTGACTGAGGCGCCGGTCAGCGAGGCACCGTTCGTGGGCGACGTGCCGGTCATCGACGCGCCGGTCCCCGACGCGCCCGTCAGTGAGGAGCCTCCGCTTCCGTGACCACCCTCCCGGTCGCCCTTCGGCGCCGCGGCATCATCACGGCGTCGGTCCGTGTCTGGCTCTTCGTGGGCATCCTGTGGGTCCTGGCCGCATGGCTCTACCTTGCGGTCGTCCGTGGGCTCCCCACGCCCCACGCTCCGTTCGTCCTGCCGTTCTGGGTCGCCGCGGCAAGTTTCTACCTGATCGAGATCAAGGTCGTTCACCTCCACTTCCGGCGCGGCGCGCACTCGTTCTCGCTGAGCGAGGTCCCGCTGGTGATCGGGCTCTTCTTCGTGGCGCCGAGCGACCTGGTCCTGGCCCACGCGCTGGCCGGGGGCGCGGCGCTCCTGATCCATCGGCGACAGCAGGCGGTCAAGCTCGCGTTCAACCTCGCCATCTTCGCCCTGGGGACCGGGGTGGCGGTCACGGTCTTCCATCCGCTCGCGAGCGGCGCCGGCATCGGTCCGCGAGAGTGGGCGGCGGCGATCGCCGCAGTGCTCGCCTCGAACGTCGTGGGGATGATCGGCGTCACGACCGTGATCTCGCTCTCCGAGGGGCGTCCACGCTACCTGAAGATGCAGGAGATGGCGGCAATGAGCACCGTCGTGGCGGTCACGAACGCGACCGTGGCGCTCCTGGCCGTGACGCTCCTCTTGGCCGATGTGCGCGCGATCTGGCTGCTCGCCATCCCGATCGCGACCCTCTTCCTCGGGTATCGCTCGTACCTTGCGGAACGGCAGCAGCACGAGACGCTGGAGCTCCTGTACGAGTCGAGCCGCATCATCCAGCGTTCGCCGGAAATCGGCTCCGCCCTCGTCTCGCTGCTCGAGCACACCCGCCTCATGTTCCGCTCCGAGCGCGCGGAGATCCGCCTGTACGCGACCGAGCCGGGCGGCGACGTGCTCGGCACTGCGGTCGGGCCGGGCAGCGAGGTCGGCGTGATGCTGCCGCAGGACCTGCCCGAAACCCGATGGATGCGGGATCGGCTCGCGGCCGAGGGCGGCAAGGCCTGCATCGTCGGCAGCCTCCACGAGATCGACGCCACCGCGCCCCCGTACCTCTTCGACGCGATGCTCGCGCCGCTGCGCAACGACGCCGGGCCGATCGGCCTCATGCTCGTCGCCAACCGGCTCGGCGACGTCTCGACCTTCACCACCGACGACCTGCAGCTCTTCGAGACGGTCGCCAACCACGCCGCGATGGCGCTCGAGAACGGCCAGCTGGAGCGGTCGCTGGCCCAGCTCTCCTCGCTCAAGGAGGAGCTCCGCCACCAGGCCTTCCACGACCCCCTCACCGGCCTCGCCAACCGAGCCCTGTTCACCGATCACGTCGAGCGCCACCTGCGCGACACCACCGGCCAGATGCCGGTGGTCCTCTTCGTCGACGTCGACGACTTCAAGCTCGTGAACGACAGCTTCGGCCACGCCACCGGCGACGCGCTGCTGGTGAAGATCGCGGAGCGGCTGCGCGGCTGCGTGCGCGCCGACGACCTGGCCGCGCGCCTCGGCGGTGACGAGTTCGGGATCCTGCTGCTGGACGATCCGCAGCTGTCGCGAGCGCAGCGCATCGCCGAGCGGATCATCAGCACCATCCGGGCCCCCTTCTCGATCAACGGCAGGGAGCTGCGCGTCGGCGCGAGCGTCGGCATCGCGACCGGACGAGGAGGCGCCGAGGCGCCACAGGAGCTGCTGCGCAACGCCGACATGGCGATGTACACCGCCAAGTCGCGAGGCAAGGGCCAGGCCGCAATCTTCGAGCCGTCGATGCACACCGTGATGGTCCAGCGCCACAACCTCGGCACCGAGCTGCACCGCGCCATCGGGCGAGACGAGTTCCTCCTCTCGTTCCAGCCGATCGTGACCCTATCGCGTGGCGACATGGTCGGTGCCGAGGCGCTCATTCGCTGGCGCCACCCGACGCGCGGCGTGGTGAGCCCTGCCGACTTCATCGCCGTCGCCGAGGAGAGCGACGTGATCCTGCCGATCGGCCGGTGGGTGCTGACCGAGGCCTGCCGCGAGGCGCAGCGCTGGAACCCGCCGAAGGGAGCCGCTCCGTGGGTCAGCGTCAACCTCTCCGCGCGCCAGGTCCAGCAGCCGACCTTCCTGGCCGATGTGGCGGCGGCACTTCATGCGAGCGGGCTGGCCCCCGAACGCCTCGTCCTCGAGGTGACCGAGACACTGATGATGCAGGACCTCGACGGCACCGCCGACAAGCTCGCCGCCCTGAAGCGGATGGGTGTGCGCGTCGCCATCGACGATTTCGGCACGGGCTACTCATCGCTGAGCTACCTCCGCCGATTCCCGGTCGACATGATCAAGATCGCGCGGGACTTCGTCGACGTCGCCGACGACGACGACTGGGCCTTCGCGCAGGCCATGGTCCGCCTGGGACAGTCGCTCGGGCTCCAGATCGTGGCGGAGGGCGTGGAGAGCGGAGTGCAGGCCGACCGCCTCCAGCGCATGGGCTGCGACCTCGCGCAGGGCTACTTCTTCGCGCGGCCGCTGCGCCCGGCAGGCATCCTGCAGCGCGTCACCTCCGGGTCGAAGGTGCCACGCGCCGCACGCGCCGCGAGCGTGCCGAAGCTTGTCGCGGTGGGCGAGGAGCTCACCGCCTGAGCGTCAGGCGAGGTCGCGCATCCGCAGGTAGTTCTGCACCGATGCGGGCCGACCCAGGAAGTCGGCCACCATCTCGTCGCCGGAGCGCGTCCCGTTCGGCTCCAGGATCGCGCGTCGATATGCCATGCCGACGCCCGGCGAGGTGATCCCCTCCGCCTCGAAGCGTCCCCACAGGTCGTCGCCGATCACCTCCGCCCAGAGGTAGCCGTAGTAGCCCGCGTCGTAGCCGCCCATCAGGTGCCCGAACGAGGCGACGCTGAAGGTGCCTTCCGGATAGGGGAGCGAGGTGACGGCGAACGCGTCGCGCATGGCCGCATCGATGTCCACCGGGCCGCGGCTGGCATGCATCGTCATGTCCTCCGCCCCGAAGGAGACCTGCCAGGCCCCCCGCATCCCGACGTTGAGGTAGCGAGCGCCCATCATCCGCTCCAGCAGCTCCGCGGGCAGGGGCTCCCCGGTGGCGTGGTGCCGGGCGAATCGGTTCAGCACCTCGGGCTGCCAGACCCAGTGCTCCATGATCTGGGACGGCGCCTCCACGAAGTCGCGTTCGGTTTCGGCGCCGCTGAAGCGGGCGAACTCGGATCGGGTCAGGCTCTCGTGGAGGATGTGCCCGAACTCATGGAACAGGGTCTCGATCTCGCCCCGCGGGCCGTGCCGCAGGAGGCTGGGTCGCCCCGCTCCGGGCGGCGTCAGGTTGGCCACGATGGCGCTCACCGGGGTCGCGTAGCTCCCGTCCGCCCGCCGATGGCCGAGCACCAGCGGGAAGGCGGCGGCGTGGTAGTACTTGTCCGAGCGTGGATGCATGTCCGCGTAGAAGTGGGCAATCAGCCCACCACTCGCCCGGTCGTGGATCTCGTACAGGGTCACGTCGGGGTGCCACGCCTTCGCGTCGGGGACCTTGCGGTACTCGAGGCCGAACATCTCGGCGGTGAGCGCGAACATGCCGTCGATCACGGGCTCCAGGGGGAGGTACTGGCTCACCTCGTTCTGGTCCACGCCGTGCTCCTCGCGCGACTGCTGGTTGTCGTAGTAGGTCCAGTCCCACGCTTGCAATGGACCGATGAGACCGTCGCGCTGCGCCCGCTCGGTGAGCTTCGCCACTTCGCGCTCGGCAGCGGCGCGCAGCGGCGGCACGATCTCCGCGTAGAACTCCTCGACCCGCTCCGGCGTGCGGGCCATCTTGACCTCGAGCGCGTAGTGCGCCCAGGTTGGCATCCCGAAGAGCTGCGCGACATGGCGACGCACGTCGAGCGCCTCTTCGAGGATCGGCCGGTTGGCGGCCACGGCCGAGGTCCAACTGCGACGGAAGAGCTTCTCGCGGAGCGATCGGTCGTGCGCCTGCGCCAGGAAGGGGACCAGCTCCGGCCCCTTGATGCCGACCTTGTAGGTGCCCGGCCCGGCGCCAGGCTCGAGCCGCTCGATGTACTCCTCGGGGAGGCCGGCCAGTCCCTCGCGCGTGACTTCGATTCCCTCCTGGTCCTCGTTGATGTTGCGGGCGAACGCGACCTCCAGCTCCACCAGGCGGTGGCGCAGCGACTCGAGCTCCGCCTTCTGCTCCGGCTCGAGGCCCTGACCGGCGCGACGGAAGTCCCGCATCCAGAATTCGAGGAGGCGCTGCTCCTGCCCCTCGAGCCGGCCCGCCTCGGGGGTCTCGGAGAAGGCCTTCACGGCTCGGTAGAGGTCCTCGCGGAAGGGGAGCCCCACGTTCCACTTGGCGATCTGCTCCTCGGCCGCCTGGCCGGCGTCACGGACGTCGGCCTGCGGGTGGACGTAGTTCATGAAGGCCGATCGGCCGTAGCCCGACGTGGCGGCAGCGCCGGCAAGCTCGATCGGTCGCATGGTCGCGTCGAACGACGGCGCATCGACGCTGGCCACCGCCTGTGCGATGAGCGCATCGGCGTCGGCCAGTGCCTCGGCGACGGTCGCGCGCACGGCCTCGGCGGTGATCGCGGTGTAGTCGTGGGGCATCGGCGCGGATGGTACACGGCCGACGGGTGCGAGGCGGGCAGGGCAAGGCCCTATAGTCACTCGGTGGCTCCCGCGCCTCGACGCCATCTGGTGCGCCGATGTCGTGGGCACAAGCACCCTGCGGGGTGGAGAGCGGGCTGATGGAGCAGA
This sequence comes from uncultured Chloroflexia bacterium, assembly GCA_963770875.1. Taxonomy (GTDB): domain Bacteria; phylum Chloroflexota; class Limnocylindria; order QHBO01; family QHBO01; genus CF-167. The sequence goes on along the minus strand of CAVYRE010000001.1, from coordinate 679,239 downwards.
GGGTCGTCCGGGGAGCCCCCCCGGCGAACGGCGACGACTCGGAGCTGCTCAAGCCGTACGTCCCGAGGCTCGTCATCAACTGGATGCGCACCACTCCCGACGCGCTCCACCGGGAGCTCGAGGCGACGCTCGTCTTCGTCGACATCTCGGGCTTCACGGCGCTGACCGAGCGTCTGGCGCGACGAGGCAAGATCGGCGCCGAGCTGATGCGCGACACGCTCGACGACATCTTCAAGGCGCTTCTCGACGAGGCCTACAACTGGGGGGCGGGCCTCCTCAAATGGGGCGGCGACGCGCTGCTCCTGCTCTTCGATGGCCCCGGCCATGAATCGCGTGCCTGCCGCGCCGCCTGGGAGATGCAGCGAACGATCGATCGCGTCGGACGGCTTCACGTCTCGGGCGGATCGCTGACGCTGCGCATGTCGGTGGGGATCGGCACCGGCAGGTTCCACTTCTTCATGACGGGCAGCGTGCATCGCGAGCTGCTCATCGCCGGTCCCACCATGAGCGAGACGCTGCAGATGGAGGCGATCGCCGACGCCGGCGAGATCGGGATCAGCCCCGCCCTTGCCGCGCGACTCGATCCTTCCTGCGTCGGCCCATCCAAGGGCGCAGCGATCCTCCTCGCCGCACCGCCGGACGTCCCGCACGAGCGGGCAAAGGATGTCGGCGACGTCAGCGGCCTCGACATCGCCTCCTGCATCCCCGTGGCCGCGCGCACACACGTGCTCCTGAAGAAGAGCGAGCCGGAGCATCGGACGATCACGGCCGCGTTCATCGACCTGATGGACACCGACAGGTTGCTGGAGGAGCTGGGGCCGGAGGGGCTGGGGAGGGGGCTCGACGAGCGCATCCGCGCCATCCAGGAGGCCGCGCTGCGCTACGAGGTGCCGTTCTACGAGACCGATGTGGGCACCTCGAGCGTCAAGGCGCTGCTCACGGCCGGCGCGCCGTCCAGCACCGGGCATGACGAGGACCGGATGCTCCGAACCCTTCGCGAGGTGATGGATCGGCCCGGTCTCGTCCCCATGCGGGTCGGCGTCAACACCGGAAAGGTCTTCACCGGCGACTTCGGGCCTCCGTACCGACGCGCCTATCGCGTGTTCGGCGACGCCATCAACACCGCCGCGCGGGTCATGAGCAAGGCAGAAGCCGGCCAGATCCTCTCGACCGAGATCGTGCTGAACCGCTCCCGGACGCTCTTTGCCACCTCACCGATCGAGCCGTTCGCGGCGAAGGGAAAGTCCGAGCCGGTACGGGCATCCATCGTCGGGAAGGCGATCGGGACCAGGGAGTCGCGGCAGGGAGGGATGGCGCTCGTCGGCCGGGACGCGGAGCTCGGCGTGATCCTGGAGGCGGTCGAGCGGGCACGGGCCGGAGGAGGTCAGCTCATTGAGATTGCGGGCGAGATCGGCCTCGGCAAGACCCGCATCGTCCAGGAGGTGATTGCCCGTTCGCCCGATTTCCGCATCCTGCAGGCACGCTGTGAGGAATACGAGGCCTCGACACCGTATTTCCCGATGCGGGCCATCCTGCGTGGCCTGCTCGAGATTGACGCTGCGGCCGACACGGACGTGGTCGGGGTCGCGCTGCGCGATGCGGTGGAGCGGATCGATCCGAGCCTCGGGCCCTGGATCCCGCTGCTCGGCATTCCGCTCGGCCTCGACATTCCCGCGACGTCGGAGACCCGCGCCCTCGACCAGCGGTTCCTCCCCGAGCGCCTCGCGGAGGTGGTCTCGCAGCTTGTCCGCGCCTGCCTTGGCGGCGCGCCGGTCATGGTGGTGATCGAGGACGCGCACCATCTCGACGAGGCGTCGCGTGACCTGCTCGGCAGGCTCGTGGACAACGCCACCGACGACGGCCGCGTCCTGCTCGCCGCCCACCAGGGCGCCGGGAGGGCCATCTTCGAGGCAGGGGACGACGAGGCTCGGCGCCTGGCCCTCACCCTGCAACCCCTGCCCATGGCGCGCATGGCGGAGATCGTCGACCTCGCCACCGAAGAGGTGCCGCTCCAGCCGCACGATGTCGACGAGATCGCGCGCCGATCAGGTGGCAACGTCCTCTTCCTGTTCGAGCTGCTCGATGCTGTGCGCGCGACCGGCACGGTGGAGTCGCTGCCCGACTCGGTGGAGTCGCTGATCGCCGGTGAGATCGACCTGCTCGCTCCGACCGACCGCACCATCCTCCGCTACGCATCGGTCCTCGGCTCGAGCTTCCAGCCGGCGCTGCTTGCCGACGTGGTGCGCGACGACGTGGACCTGGATGCCGATGTCTGGGCAAGGTTGTCCGGCCTTCTCAAACAGGAGGAGTCGGGAAGCCTCCGGTTTCGGAGCGCGCTGATCCGCGACGCCGCCTACGAGGGGCTTCCGTATCGGCGCCGGCGAGCCCTGCACGCCCGGGTCGGCGAGACGATCGAGGCACACGCCGGAGTGTCGATCGACGACGAGGTGGGGACCCTGGCCCTCCACTACCACGAGGCGCAGCGCTGGGACAAGGCGTGGACCTACTGCCGCATGGCCGGCGACCGGGCGCTGGAGATCTACGCGAACCTGGATGCGACGCGATTCTTCGAGAAGGCGCTCGTCGCAGGCCGGCGGCTGCGGGACGTTGGCCCCGCGGAACTTGCACGGCTCCATGAGCTGTCGAGCGACGCGGAGTACCGCCTTGGCGAGTTTGGCGCCGCGGACCGCGCGCTCAGGGCGGCCCGCCGCCTGCTCAGGCACGAGCCCGAACGCGCCGCGCTGCTCGCCGTGAAGCAGGCCATGCTGTCCGCGCGGCAGGGCCACTTCTCGCAAGGGCTCCTGCGGACGTCACGCGCCCTCGCCGCGATCAGGGGACGCCGAGGGCGTGGTGCGGCCGCCGCCAGGGCACGGCTGTCGGTCACCTACGGCGGCGTGCGCTACCTCCAGAACCGACGAGTGGAGAGCATCGAATGGTGCAGGCGCGCCGCGCGGGATGCTCGCCGAGCCGAGGCCAGGGACGTTCTGGCCCAGGCGTACCAGACCCTTGATCTTGCGCTCCTGGAGAACGGAGAGATCGAGAAGGCCACCCATTCCCCGCTTGCGCTCCAGATCTTCGAGGAGCTGGGCGACATCAGGAACCAGGCGTCCACGCTGAACAACCTCGGCCTGATCGCGCATGCCCGATCACGCTGGGACGAGTCGCGGGAGCTCTACGAGCGCTCGCTCGCGCTCTTCGACGCCATCGGTGATCGAGCGAAGGTCAGCATCGCGAAGTTCAACATCAGCGAGATCCTGTGCGACCAGGGTCGCTACCAGGAGGCCGAGCCGCTGCTCCGCGAGGTGCTGCGGGTCTGGCGCGCAGCCGGTGCCGACCTGGATGCTGCGTCGGCGAAGGCCGAGCTCGGTAAGCTGCTCGCACGCCGCGGCGACTTCGAGGCGGCACGCCAGATGCTGGCGTCAGCCCGGGCCGACCTCGTGCGCGGCGGAAGTCACGGCGAGGTCCTGACGACGGACGTGAAGATCGCGGAGATGCACGTCCTGGCCGGCGAGAGCGCGCAGGCGCTGCAGACCATCGAGGCAGCGTCCGCGCGCGCGTCAGCCACCGACGGTGGCTCGCTCGTGATACCGACCCTGCTGCGACTTCGCGGCCTGGCGTTCCTCGAGATGGGACGCTTCGAAGCCGCCGAGGAGTCGCTGGCCGAAGCGCTGGGGGAGGCGCGTCGGCGCCATGATCACTATGAGACGGCCCTGGGCCTCGACGGTCTGATCAGCCTGCGCAACGTGCTCGGACGGACGACGGAATCCCTGGCAGACGAGCGCCGGCGACTCTTCGACATGCTCAAGATCGTCGAGCCGCCGCCGCTCCCGTCCTAGAAGATCGAACCCTTGCCGTCCCACGGTGTCTGCGTGGTCCACACGATCGCCAGGTCGCCGTCATGGAAGCCGAGCGCTGCGAACTCCGCGTTCGACAGGCGGAGCGCCTCCTTCAGCTCGTGTGCCGACTTCGTCTTCTCGGTGATGCATGGATTGGTCGAGGAGAGCCATCGGCTGCAATCGGGCAGCCAGCCCCAGTAGACGTCCGGGCTCGGCGCCGTGTCTGCCTGCGCCAGGAGCGGGACGTGCTTGGTGATCTGCTTCTGCCGCCAGACGGGGACCGTCGACGTGGCGTCCGGACTTCCGGGTCCTTCGCCTCCCCCCTGCCAGGTCGTGCCCAGGCAGAGGTTGAAGCTGGACGCGTTGCGGCTGGTGATGTGCAGCGCCTGGAGCGTCGCCTTCGGGATGATGAAGGCCACCGTGAATTTGGGTCGGGAGCTGGAGACGCCGAAGCCCTGCACGCTGATGTCGGTGGTCGCGCCGACCTGCGCGCCCTGGCCGACGCACTTCGCCACGCTGGTCGACAGGAACTGCGTCGTCAGCGTCACGCCGTCCAGGCTCGTGCCGCCGGGCACGATGCTGCCGTAGGTCGACTGCGTCCCGGTCGCGGCCAGGTTGTTGCAGGCGGTCCCGGCGCATGGCTCCAGGTCGTTCACGATCTGGAAGCTGGCGCTCGTCGTCGACGCGGACGGGAAGCCGGACGCAACGGCAAAGAGGCTGGTGGTCCCGGTGAACGAACCAGGGATGGTGAGCGTGCTGCCGAATGATGCGACGCCGCTCGACGTCGCCGTTCCCCCAACCGGGCCGAGCGTCGCGCCTGCCGAGTTGTCCTTCTGGATCACGACGAGGATCGCCGCGGTCGCGCCATCGGCTCCGGGGGCCCCCGGACCGGCCAGGTTCCCGTACTGGTCCCGGGCCGTGACCTGGACGGGAGCCGAGGAGGCGGCGCACGGGTTGCCACCGGCCACGCAGGTGTCGTAGATCGGGGTGCCGGTCTTGGTGTCGATCGGCTGGGCGGTGAAGGTCAGGCTGGCGACGGGCGCCGGCCGAATCCTGCCGGTCGTGTCGGCGACGTAGGTGTAGAGGTAGTTGGCGCCGCCGTTGCCATCATTGACGACGCCGGCAGGTGTCAGGGTCTTGGGATAGCCGGCCGCAGCATCCCCGTAGGTCTCGGTGAAGCTGCCCGTCGTATCGTCGCCGGCGAAGACCATGCCCGAAGTCACGGTCGGGACGGCCAGGGCGCTGGTCCCGCCATCCGCCTCCTTCGCGTTGCTGGCGGCGGTGACGGTCAACGGGGCCTGGCTGATCGAGGCGGTCCCCGAGGCGGCCGTGATCACGTATCTCCAGGCCTGGGCGCCGCCGAGCGTGAACCCGGAGCCGGTCAGGCTCTTGTTGGTGCCCGCGTGCTTCGTGTCGAAGGTCGCGGTGGCGCCGGTCGCCACGCACGTCACGCTGTCACCGCTCACCACGCCGGCGAGGGTGCAGGGAGGGGTGGCGGCGATCGTCGCGCTGGTCGTGCCGTCGTATGTCCTGTCGTTGCCGGTGAAGCTGACCGTCACGGGGATCGGCGGGGCGTAGGTGACCGTCGCCAGGAAGTCGATCCCGCTCGCGCTGCCGAAGTCCCGGTTGTCGATCCGCAGCGTGTTGGCGCCGACGTTGAAGCCGTTGGGCGTCGAGGCCGTCGACCAGGTGTAGCTGGAGACCGACTGGTAGTTCGGGTGGTAGTCCGACTGGGGCTGCTGACCGATCTGTGTCCCGTTCAGGTAGAGGGTCGCCGCGTTGTCGGCGAGCACCTGCACCGTGATCGACGCCGAGGAGAAGGCGGGCAGGGTGAAGGTGGTCGCGTATGACGTCGTGCGGTTGAGTGAGCCCGAGTAGGCCCAGTTTCCGGTCGGGTTGATCCACCGGCTGCTGCCGATGGCGGCGTGCCAGGCGCCGTTCGGCGAGGCGATGATCGCGGTGGTGCCGGAGAGGGAGAGGGATGGAATCGAATACGTGACCGGATCAGTGCCGCTGGCGATGGTGAAGGGCGATGGTGTCGTTGCGACCGTCGCCGACGCGACGCCCAGGGCCAGGGTGAGCAGGGCGCCTCCGGCCAGGCCGGCCCGGAGGCGGCGAGGTCGTTGGACAGGGCCGTGTGCAGCGAACGGAAGGCGGATCAGGCCGGCAGGCACAGCTGGGAGGCGCATCGGTGCTGGTTCCTCTGATGGCACGGTGAGGAGCGATCCGGGGGTCGGAGGCGCAAGCCTAGCAGGTGGCCGGAAACCGCCGCAATGAGATACGGAGAGCCATCGGTCCGACGGCGGGGAGCCGGCCGCCGCGCGGATCAGGCAACCGCGGTGGCGACGATGGCCCTGCGGCTGAGCACCGCGAACCCCGCGGAGAGCTTGATGCGGCGGTCGACGGAGGAGCGGATCCGCACGTCGCTCATCGGGACCCAGTGCGGCTCCTTCGCGCGCAGGTAGGCGGTCGCCTCGGCGCCCGGGTAGATGTAGAAGGTTCCGGTGATGACGTGCGCCTCGGTGACGACCAGCATGCGATGCGCCCGCTTCTCCACCACCTCGCTGTCGGGCGGCGGCACGTAGTCGGAGTGGTCGACCACCATCGTCAGCGTGTCGAGCCGAATGTCCAGCTCGGCGGCGCCGTCCGCGGTCGCGATCCCGGTCCGATTCAGGACCTTCGCGTCCTTCAAGGACAGGATCTCGTCGTGGAAGTTGAGCAAGTCGGGGAGCCGCGTGTAGGCGCCGAGGTTGACCGTACCACCGATCCTGGCGTGCGCCGAGATCAGCTCGACGGCCAGCGACGGGCCTGTCTGGAGGCCTGCTTGAAACAGTGAGCCGATGCCTGACTGCATCTGGTTCCTCTCTTTCCGTGAGCGCCTTGCGGCTGTCCGGTGATGGGATGAGTTTCGCATGTCATAGGGAGGGACCGCGCTCAGCCTGCTCAACGCCCCAGCGGGGAATCCCCCGCCAGCACGGTCCCAGGTGATCGCGCTAGCTGCGGCTCGTCGTGCCCGATCGAGCAGGGCGCCGGGACTTCGTTGCGGCGCTGGGCCGATGCGGTCGCGCTGCCCGTTGGGCACGCTGTGGCGCCGCAGGAAGAGGCTCGGGCCGGCCGAGCAGATAGCCCTGGCCAAGGGTGACGCCCAGTTCTCGTAGGATGTCGAGCTCGGCCTGCTCCTCGATCCCCTCGGCGATGACCTCGCACCCGGCCCGCTCGGCGAAGTGGCGAAGGCCTGCGATCATGGCCTGGCGGGTCATGTCGGCATCCGCGTGGCGGACGAGGCTGATGTCCACCTTCAGGAACTGTGGCCGGAGCTCGACCACGTGGCGAAGGCTTGCGAACCCCGCCCCGGCATCGTCGACTGCGAGTCGCACCCGCGGCCCGAACGCCGCGAGCGCCCGGCCGAACGCGGGGTAGTCCCTGATCTCGGCGTGCTCCGTGACCTCGAGGACGAGCCTGCGCTCGCGTCCGGCGAGCAGGTGGGTGAGGTGGGCGGAGTGGAGGATGACGTCCGGTGAGGCGTTGAGGCTGAGCCAAACGTTCGGCGGGAGGGAATCGGACGCGGCTAACGCGGCGCTGATGCAGCCGACCTCGAGCTCAAGGCCCATTCCGACGGAGTGGGCCGCCGCGATCATCTCGTCGGGGGGCGTGCCGTCGGCGAAGCGCGTGAGGGCCTCGTAGCCGACCACATCGCCCGACGCGAGGGCCCTGATCGGTTGGAACACCGGCGTGAGATTGCCCGTCGTCAACGCCCGATGGACGCGCGCTCGCACCTGCTCCGCATTGTTCAGCCGTTCGAGCTGGCTGTGGAGCAGAGCGCCGGCGGCGGCGGCGAATTCCCCGACGGCAGGCAGGTGATCCACCAGGTGCCGGACGTACGCGGCATCGCGCGTGGCGGTGGCCAGCAGGCCGATGAGTTGCGTGCCATTGTGGATTGGAGCGTACGCGACGGCCTTGATCCCCACGTCCGCGATGCTCTGGGCGTAGTTGCCGTCGGCGGGACGTGGCTGCCATTCCTCAGCCCATGGACCCTGGACCGCACGCTCGTACAGGTACCTGGCCCGTGGCGCGGGAAGGGGCCGGCCGGGCGCAAGCGGTAGACCCTCCGGCCCGGCCACTGCCACCGTGATCGCCCGATGCGGCCCTGGGAAGTTGAAGATGGTGGCCACGTCGACGCCCTCAAGGCCGAGGAGCTCGTCGCAGATCGCGGCGCCCGTCTCCTCCAGAGTTGACCCTGGCTTGAGGCGGGTCAAGGCCGCATTCAGCTCAGCACGCTCGCGGAACTCGCGGGCCAGGCGCGACTCTGCTTCTCGGAGCGCCGTAACATCCCGCTTGACCGCGACATACCCGGCGACCTCGCCGTCCTGTCCACGGAGGGGCGAGATCGTCGCCTCCTCCTGGTACATGGAGCCGTCCCTGCGTCGATTGACGAGCGTTCCGTCCCACACGTCGCCGCGGAGCAGGCGACGCCACATCGCCTTGTAGAACGCGGTCGACTGGCGCCCGCTCTTCAAGATCCGCGGGTTCTGGCCGATCACCTCGTCACGACCATAGCCCGACACCCGCTCAAAGGCGGGATTGACGTACTGGATCGTGCCCGCCAGGTCCGCGATCATCACCGAGTCAGAGGTCTGCTCGACCGCCGCAGTCAGTCGCGCGCGCTCTTCGTCCGCCGCGACTCGCTCGGTAATGTCCTGGACCGTGCCGATCATCCGGAGCGGGGCTCCGTCGGGATCACGGATGACGCGCGCCTCGTCGTGGAGGACCCGGACTTCGCCATCGGGCCGGACCGCGCGGTAGTCGAGCGCGTATTCGCCACCCGAGGTGAGCGCCGCCCGCTCGGACGCGTGCACCCGTTCCCGATCGTCCGGATGGATGAAGGCGTGGAAGGCTTCGGTCACGGCGGGAAGGGAGCCGGGCTCCACCCCGTAGATCCGGTGCAGCTCGTCCGATCGCAGAGCCGTGTCGTTCACGAGGTCCCACTCCCAGCTGCCGATGTGCGCGATCTTCTGCGCCTCGGCGAGGTTGCGTTCGCTCGCTCGAAGGCTCTTCTCGAGCAGCGACCGTTCCCGTTCGGCTGCGAGACGCTCATTGGCGTCCGAAACAAACGCGACGTTGCAAGGCACACCGTCGACTACTGCGCGCGACGCGCGAATATCGGTCAGAAGCGGTGTGCCGTCCTTTCGCACGCACAGGACCGATCTGGGCATGCTCATCCGCCCGACCGGGCTCCTCTTGAATCCATGGAGGACGCCCGGCATGGCCGAGCGTGGGTGCACGTTGTCGATCCTCAAATCGAGGAATTCGTCACGCGAGTAGCCGAACAGCGCGCAGGCTGCCGAGTTCACCCATCGAAATCGGCGTGTCGCCACCTCCGCGATCAGGATTGCCTCGGCCGTGCCCTCGAAGATCGTGGCGTACCGAAGTTCTGAGGCGACCAGCGCATCGTGGGCGTACCGCTCATCCGTGATGTCGGCGATCGTGCCGAACATGCGCACTGGCCGACCGTGGGAGTCGAACTCCAGCTCGCCGCGGCCATGCACCCACCGCTCTTCGCCGGTGCCTCCGCGAACGATGCGGTACTGCCGGTTGAACGGCTGACCGCGACCAACCACGTCGTCGCCGAAGTAGGCGAGCATCGCCTCGCGCTCTGCCGGGTGGACGAGCGACGCCCAGCCTTGCACCGATCGGTCGAAGCTGGCGTCGATCCCAAGGATCGCGTCAAGGCCTTTGGTGCTCACCCAGCGCCCGGCCGTGATATCAATCGAATACGCCCCGACGCGCGCCACCGATTCAACCTCTGCCAGAAGGCGATCTGGCGGATCCAGCAGCCATCCCGGGGTGGCGGAGGATCGCCGGGCGCTGCGCCGGCGTGCAACATCGCGATTCGAGTCGTGCTTTGCCACCGCGGTCTCCCACCGCTATCGCAACCGGCCGTGAACTGGGGGCCCGGCGTGACCCGCGCACCCGCCCGAGCATGGATCGCACCTACCCCCATCACAAGAGGACCATCGGGTATGTGCTTCGGGATGCATTCACGGGCCGCTTCGCAGCACGCCCGCCTGCGTGGTCAAGTGGCGGAAGGATGGCCGAGATGACTACCATCGCCGTGTGACCACGATCGTCGTCAATGGGGACGCGCGCGAGGTCGCTGCCAAGCCGCCGCGAAGCCTCCTCCACGTCCTTCGCGAGGAGCTTGGGCTGACGGGGGCGAAGTACGGCTGCGGGGAGGGCGCCTGCGGCGCCTGCACCGTCCTGGTCGATGGCGTTGCGACCAGGGCCTGCGTCACCCCCCTGGCTGACGTCTCGGGCCGCGCCGGTCACGACCGTCGAGGGGCTGGCGACCGGCGCGATGCTCCACCCGGTCCAGCGAGCATTCGTGGCGGAGCGAGCCTTCCAGTGCGGGTACTGCACACCTGGGCATGGTGATGGCGGTATCGGCTCTGCTGGACCGAAATGGCAACCCGACCGACGACGAGATCCGATCCGCCCTCGACGACAACATCTGCCGCTGCGGCACGAATGCGCGGATCGTGGCCGCGGTTCGGCACGCCGCCGCTGGGGGACTCGAACCGCGATCCGTCGCCACGGCGCCGCCGGACCTCGACACGCCCGAGATGCAGCTGGGCCAGGCGGCCGGGTCGCCATGGGACCTGGCGAGGGACGACGACGCGCTCTTCGATCGGTTCGGCGACGGGCTCCTGGTCGTGCCGGGCGACGACGGGGGCGCCTGGCTGCACGTGGGGGCCGATGGACGCAACACGATCGCATCGGGCAAGGTCGAGGTGGGGCAGGGGAGCCGCGCGGAGCTGATCCGCCTCGCGGCCGAGGAGCTGCGCGCCCCTCCCTCCACGATGCGCGCCCTGCTCGGCGACACCGACTTCGTCCCGTACGACATGGGCACCTTCGGGAGCATGACCACGCCGGAGGTGATTCCCGACGTGCGGGCCGCGGCGGCCTCGGCCCGGGAGGCGCTTCTCCGCATGGCCGCCGAGGCGTGGCAGATCGACCTCGCGGACTTGACCGTCGCCGACGCCTGCGTGACCTCGGCGGACGGCGCCCGGTCCGCCGCCTACGCGGAGCTCGTCGCCGGGATGCGACGGATCGAGAAGATGGCCGGCGACCCGGCCCTCACGCCGGCCGACCGGTGGCGGTTGGCCGGCGCGCCAACCCCGGTCGTCGACGCTGGCGATGTGGTGACCGGTCGTCGTCGCTACACCACCGACCTCTCGCTGCCGGGCATGCTCCACGGCCGGGTCCTTCGTCCACCGGCCTTCGGTGCCACCCTCCGCTCGGTCGACACCTCGGCGCGCAGATGCGGTGGCGGGGGCGACCGTCATCCGCGACGGGGAGTTCATCGGCGTGGTCGCGTCCGACCCGCTGATCGCGGCGGGGGCCCTCGACCGCATTCGCGCCGAATGGGACCTGGTGGACCAGCCGGGGAACACGGAGCTGGAGAGCCACCTTCGAGCGCATCCGGTCACCGTCGAGGGATGGGGCGGCGGCTATCGCGACGAAGCCGGCGACGTGGATCGCGCGCTGGCCTCGGCTCCGATCCGCCTCGACGCCACCTATACCACGGCCTACCTCGCGCACCAGCCGCTCGAGACGCGCGCCGCGCTCGCGCACTGGGCCGGGGGCCGGCTCACGGTCTGGACCGGGACGCAGCGCCCGTTCGGGGTCCGGGAAGAGCTGGCGGAGGCCCTCGGCATCGGCGAAGAGATGGTGCGGGTGATCGTGCCGCCGACCGGGCAGCGCGTACGGCGGCAAGCACAGTGGTGAGTGTGCCCTCGAGGCGGCGCGTCTCGCCCGTGGGGCCGGTCAGCCGGTAAAGGTGCGCTGGACCCGCGAGGAGGAGACCACCTGGGGCTACCTTCGACCCGCCGCAGTCATCGACGTCCGGAGCGGGGCGCGCCCGGACGGCACCCTCGTCGCGTGGGACTTCACCAACCTGAACTGCCGGCGCCCGCGCCATCGAGCCTCCCTACCGGGTCAGGAACCGGCGGGTCACCTACCAGCCGGCCGACTCCCCGCTGGCCCAGGGCTCGTACCGTGCCCTGTCGGCGACCGCGAACACGTTCGCCCGCGAATCCCACGTCGACGAGCTGGCGCATCGGGCTGGGGTCGACCCGGTCGCCTGGCGGCTGAGCCACCTGACCGATGCACGCCTTGCCGCGGTGCTTCACGCCGCCGCCGATCGCGCCGGGTGGGCGCGCGCGGGTGACGCCGCGGCCCCGGGGCGTGGGATGGGGATCGCCTGCAGCATCGAGAAGGACTCGCGCGTGGCGACCTGCGCGGAGGTGCGTGCCCTGCCCGGCGAGCCGCTGGAGATCCTGCGGATCGTCACGGCCTTCGAGTGCGGAGCGATCCTGGATCCCGACAACCTCGCCAACCAGGTCGAGGGGGCGCTGGCGATGGGACTCGGCGGGGCGCTCTTCGAGGCGATCGAGTTCGCCGATGGACGGATCCTCAACGCCGCGCAGTCGCAGTATCGGGTGCCGCGCTTCAGCGACCTGCCCCCGATCGAGGTCGTCCTGCTGGACCGGCCCGATCTCCCCTCGGCGGGCGCCGGCGAGACGCCGATCGTGGCCGTCGCGCCGGCGATCGCCAACGCGATCTTCGCCGCATCGGGCGTTCGACTGCGCTCGCTCCCGCTCGTGCCGGACGGGCGCGTGGCGCGCGGCTGAGCGTCGCTTGACGGTCCTCGCGCGAGCGGGCACGCTGCGCGGGTGATCCCGCTCCTGCGGACCGGCCTCCGCCCCTACTGGCGGCAGCTGGTCCTCGTCATGGTGCTGCTCCTCGTACAGGCCATCGCCAGCCTGTACCTGCCGAGCCTCAACGCCGACATCATCAACAACGGCGTCGTGCCCGGGGACAACGGCTACATCCTGCGCACCGGCGGCTTCATGCTGGTGGTGACCTTCCTGCTCGGCGTGTGCGCCGTCGTCGCCGTCTACTTCGGCGCGCGGGTGGCCATGTCCTTCGGGCGCGATGTGCGCGGGGCGATCTTCAAGCGGGTCGCCAGCTTCTCGCAGCCGGAGATCAACCACTTCGGCAGCGCGTCGCTCATCACGCGCAACACGAACGACGTGCAGCAGGTCCAGATGGTCGTCTTCATGGCCCTGACGATCATGATCCTGGCGCCGATCACGGGCATCGGCGGCATCATCATGGCGGTCCGCGAGGACGTGCCGCTCTCCGGCCTCCTCGTGGTCATCATCCCGATGATGGCCCTGGTCATTGCCCTCGTGATGCGGCGCGCCATCCCGCTCTTCCGCCAGATGCAGGCGCGCCTCGACCGGATCAACCAGGTCATGCGCGAGGCGCTCGCCGGCGTGCGCGTGATCCGCGCCTTCGTGCGAACGCGCCACGAGGAGGAGCGCTTCGGGGTGGCCAACGAGGATCTCTTCCAGACCTCGATCCACGTCAATCGGCTCTTCGCGGTGACGATCCCGACGATGATGGCGATCCTCAACCTGTCGACCGTGGCCGTGATGTGGTTCGGCAGCATGCGGATCGACAGCGGCGGGATGCCGATCGGCAACCTGACGGCGTTCCTGGCGTACCTGATGCAGATCCTGATGGCCGTCCTGATGGCGGTCTTCATGTTCATCCTGGTGCCGCGGGCGGCGGTCTCCGCCGACCGCATCCAGGAGGTGCTGACGACCGAGCCGAGCATCCGCGATCCGGAGGCGCCGGTCGCCATGCCGGCGGTCCTGCCGTCCCACGCCGCGGAGGCGGGAGCCGTTGCCGCGCCGACCGTTGCGGGCACCGTCGAGTTCCGCGACGTCGAGTTCCGCTACCCCGGCGCCGAGCATCCGGTCCTCTTCGAGATCTCGTTCACCGCGCAGCCCGGCGAGACGACCGCCATCGTGGGATCGACCGGGAGCGGCAAGTCGACGCTGATCAACCTGATCGGACGGTTCTACGACGCGACCGCCGGGACAGTGCTGGTCGATGGCGTGGACGTGCGGCAGATGGCCCGCGCCGACCTCTGGCAGCGCATCGGCTTCGTCCCCCAGCGCGCCTTCCTCTTCAGCGGGACGGTCGCCAGCAACCTGCGCTACGGCGACGCGACGGCCGATGACGAGGCGCTCTGGCATGCGCTGGAGATCGCCCAGGCGCGTGACTTCGTGGGGGAGATGGAGGGCGGCCTCGAGGCCCCGATCGCGCAGGGCGGCACGAATGTCTCCGGCGGACAGCGCCAGCGGCTGGCGATCGCGCGGGCGCTCGTCAAGCGGGCTCCGATCTACATCTTCGACGACACCTTCTCGGCCCTCGACTTCCGGACCGATGCGCTGCTGCGCGCCGCCCTGGGACAGGAGCTCGCCTCGGCCACCGTGCTGATCGTCGCCCAGCGGGTGGGCACCATCCTGCATGCCGATCGGATCCTGGTCATGGACGAGGGTCGGATCGTGGGCAACGGGACCCACGCACAGTTGATGGAGAGCTGCGAGACGTACCGCGAGATCGTCTACTCCCAGCTCACCGCGGCGGAGGCGAAGGTCGCATGAGCGGGCGACCCGGCGCCGGCAGACCCCCCGACCAGGCCGATGGCCCCGGCCGCCCGGGCGCGGCCGGCCGCAACCGCTGGCAGGGCGGCATGATGGGCGTGCCGGTCGAGAAGCCCAAGGACTTCCGTGGCTCGTTCGTGCGCCTGATCGGCCGGCTGCGTCCCGAAGCCGGTCGAATCGGGATGGTCATCGGCCTTGGCGTGGTGAGCGTCGCCACCGCGGTCCTCGGCCCTCGCATCCTGGGCAACGCCACCAACATCATCTTCGACGGGTTCATCAGCAAGCAGCTCCCCGCGGGCCTGACCAAGGAGCAGGTGGTGGCGTCCCTGCGCGCACAGGGGCTTGGACAGAAGGCAGACCTCGTCTCGGGCATGCACCTGCACCCCCGGGGTCGGGATCGACTTCGGCGCCCTGGCTCCAGATCCTGCTCGTCCTGGCGGGCATCTTCCTGATCAGCTCCTTCTTCGCCTGGGCGCAGGCCTACATCATGGCCGGCGTCACGCAGCGGACCGTCTACCGTCTCCGCAGCGACATCGACACGAAGGTCGGCCGGCTGCCGCTCAGGTACTTCGACAGCCACGCGCGCGGCGACACGCTGAGCCGCGTCACGAACGACATCGACAACATCGGCCAGACCCTGCAGCAGAGCCTGACGCAGCTCATCACGTCGGTGCTGACCGTGCTCGGCGTCCTGCTCATGATGCTGCTCATCAGCCCGCTCCTGGCCGTCATCTCGCTGATCACGGTTCCCGCCTCGGTGATCGTCACCGTGCTGATCGCGAAGCGCTCGCAGAAGCAGTTCGCCGCCCAGTGGGCGATCACCGGCACGCTCAACGGCCAGGTCGAGGAGATGCACACCGGGCACGCCATCGTGACCGTCTTCGGGCGAGAGCGCGAGGCGCTCGAGACCTTCGAAGTGCAGAACGAGAAGCTCTTCAACGCGAGCTACCGGGCGCAGTTCATCTCGGGGATCATCCAGCCCGCCATGAACGTGATCGCCAACCTCAACTACGTCGGCATCGCGGTGATCGGCGGCCTGCAGGTGGCGTCGGGGCAGATGAGCCTGGGCGACGTGCAGGCCTTCATCCAGTACTCGCGGCAGTTCACCATGCCGATCGTCCAGACGGCCAGCATCCTCAACGTCCTCCAGTCGGCCGTCGCGTCTGCAGAACGAGCCTTCGAGCTGCTCGACGAACCCGAGGAGAGCCCCGACGTGGCGCAGCCGCAGCGGCTCGAGCACGCCGACGGCCGGGTCGTGTTCGAGGACGTCTCGTTCCGCTACCTGCCCGACGTGCCACTCTTCGACAACCTGAACCTGGTCGTCGAGCCGGGCCATACCGTGGCGATCGTGGGGCCGACCGGGGCGGGCAAGACGACCCTCGTCAACCTGCTGATGCGCTTCTACGAGATCGACGCGGGGCGGATCACGGTCGACGGGATCGACACGCGCCAGGTGACCCGCGACGAGCTGCGCCGGACCTTCGGGATGGTGCTCCAGGACTCCTGGCTCTTCCACGCCACGATCCGCGAGAACATCGCCTACGGCCGCGAAGACGCCACCGAGGAGCAGATCGTGGCCGCCGCCGAGGCGGCCCACGTGGACCACTTCGTGCGGACCCTGGCGGACGGCTACGACACGGTCATCGACGACGACGCGACCAACCTCTCGCAGGGCGAGAAGCAGCTGCTCACCATCGCCCGCGCCTTCCTGGCCGATCCGCAGATCCTGATCCTGGACGAGGCCACCAGCTCGGTCGACACCCGGACCGAGGTGCTCATCCAGAAGGCGATGGCGCGCCTGATGGAGGGCCGCACCTCGTTCGTCATCGCGCACCGCCTCTCGACCATCCGCGATGCCGATACGATCCTGGTGATGGACCACGGCAAGCTCGTCGAGCAGGGCAACCACGAGTCGCTGCTGGCCCAGCGCGGCTTCTACTACGAGCTGTACTCGAGCCAGTTCACGGCGCCGGTGGCGGAGGCCGCGTAGCGAGGGGCGGTTGGCCGGCGATCTGCCTGTCATCATCGGCGTCTACCTGACGCCGTCAGCAAGGAGAGACCGTGAACTTCAACAGCATCCTGATCGGGTCGGAGAATCCCCAGCGCCTCGTCGATTACTACTCACTCCTCCTCGGCAAGCCCGCCTTCGAGGGCGACGGCTTTGCCTCGTGGCAGGTCGGCGCCGGCTGGGTGTCGGTCGGGCCGCACGACGAGGTCCACGGGCAGAACGCGCAGCCGGGGCGGATCCTGTGGAACATCGAGACGGCCGACGTCCAGGGGGACTTCACCCGCTTGAAGGACGCCGGTGCGACGGTCGTGCGCGAGCCATACAGCTTCGGTGACGGGAGCGGCCCCACGGCGCTGATCGCCACCTTCTCCGATCCCGACGACAACTACTTCCAGCTGATGAGCCCGATGGAGATGGGGGACAGCTAGCAGATCGGCGGCGACGACGCCATCGACCATGCCCGGTGAGGCCCTGCTGATCGGCATCGCCACCGTCGCCGTGGTGGTGGCCGGCTTCGCGGCGATCGCCCCGGGGATCGCCCCGGATGCCTCGCGCTGGACGGCCGGCCACCGGCTTCGCCTCCGCGCGATCGTGTCGACGAGCTTCAACGTGACCTTCGAGGCGCTGCTGCCCGCGGTGCTCTTCCCGGCCGTTGGGAGCGAGCGGGACACCCTCGTGCTGGCCAGCGCGATCGTCTTTGGCTACCTGCTCTTCGTCGTGGTGATCCGCGGCCGGCAGATGGTTCGGTCCGGCGCGCTCCGGTCGCGCCCCGCCCAGATCATGTTCGTCGCGGGGCCGGCGGCAACGGTCCTCTTCGGATTGAACGCCATCGCCTTCGTCTCGCTGACGGCATACGGACTCGCCCTGTTGATCCAGATGTCCGTCGCGGCGATCAGCTTCTACTCCCTCCTCGCCGGCTCCGATGATTGAGGTCGAGCGGAGCCTGGGCTAGAGCATCGCCCTGTGGCGGACCGTGGGGTGCCGGTACCTTCAGGTGATACCGAGAGCCCGGTTTCGTCGACAGTCTTGCCGTGTGACCCTGCCGAAGTCGCCATCGGGTCCCCTCCACCTCGTCCTGCAGCCCACGCCCGAGGAGGTCTTCGAGCCCGACTCGGCCTCGGAGCTGCCGCTCGTCCGCTTCATCGCCTACGTTCATCACAACCAGGTCTTCGGCTGGGTCCGGCTTCGGGCCGATCGGCTGACCGATCTGCTGAACGCGCACGCGGAGCTCCACCTGGCCGACGTCGAGATCCAGAGCTTCGTGGACGGCATCGAGCGCTCGTTCGAGGAGGTCGTCATCCAGCGCAGCGAGCTGGTCGCCGTGCACGCCACAGGACCCCGCGGCGATTCGTCGCGCCGCCTGGAAACACAAGCCCACCCGCTGGTCATCCAGGCGGGCAACTACGTGATCTGGGGTCAGCTGCACGCCGATCCGGGGGCCGATCCGATCGCGGGCCTGCGCGACCGTGGCGCGATGCTGCCGCTCACCGAGGCGTGGATCGAGTACTGGTCGGGCGGAGCGCGCAGATACCGGTCCGGGGGCACGATCATCGTCAATCGCGAGAAGGCCGATTGGATCCGCCTCGCCAGCCGCGAGGATCGCGCCGGGATTCGGTGAGCGTGCGGTGCGGGCGCGGGGGGGGCGCCGGGCCCGACCTTCAGTTCAGCACCTCGCGCAACTTGGCGGCGAAGGCATCCGGCTCGCCCTGCTGACCGTATTCGCCGTCCATGAAGCCCCCGTGACCGCTCGGGAAGATGACCGGCGTGGTGCCGAGCTGCTCCGCGATCGCGAATGCGCCGCGGTTGGCCATCTCGCCGGTGGACTCGGCGCCGGCTGCCAGCACGATCCGGGTCGAGGCGCGCCGGAGCGCCTCGAAGTCATGCTCGTAGTGCGTGCAGGTGATCATGTTCTGGGCGAGCAGCGCATCGGTCCGGGAGCCGTCGTCTTCGGTCGGCATCCCGAACATGGCGGGGTCCGGACCCGGCTGCTCGACGTCCTCGGCGGTGAAGGGCCCACGGTGGCCGACGATGGCGATGAAGTGCGCCATCCCCGCACCGAAGCCGCGGCGCATGTAGGTCTCGTGGACGGCGCGGTTGACCGCCATCGCCTCTTCGTGGTCAGGAAGGGCCGACGCGGCCGGCGGCTCGTGCGCCACGAGCGTCCGCACGTCCTCGGGATGCCGGGCCACCAGCGCCAGCGCGTTGACGGCGCCTCCGCTGCTGGCGAAGAGGTCCACCGGCCCGCCGCCGAGCGCCCCGATGATCCGATGCACGTCATCGGCGTGCTGCTCCGGCGTCGACTCGGTGGTCGGGTCGGCCTTGCGGCTGCGGTCGACACCGCGCGGGTCGTAGGTGACGACGGTGCGGTCGGCGAAGTGCCCGGCCAGCGTGACGAATCCGCCGGCGCCCATCGGCGACCCGATGATGAACAGCATCGGCTCGGCGCTGGATTCATTCCTGCGGACATCGTAGGTCAGGACCGCGCCCGGCACCTCCAGGGTGCGGGTCGTCAGCGTGGTCTGCGTGGTGCTCATCGGTTCCTCCCTCAGGCCTGCGCAACGGGGGTCGCTGCCAGGATCGCGTCGATCTGCCCCACGGCCTGGGTGAGGCCCTCTTCCATGCCCATCGCCAGCATCTGCTCCAACGCCGCGAGGCTGGGGAAGCGGCTCTCGATCGACATGCGCGTCTTGCCGCCGCCGATCTCCTCGATCCGGACCCGCATGCCGGTGATCGGAAACTCGGGGTCGGGCGATCCGTCCTCCTTGGCGAGGCCGTCGCGGAGGACGAGCGAGCGGGGAGCATCGGCCTCGACGACCTCCCAGTAGCCGTGCGGCTGGTCGCCCTCGGGGCCGGTCATGTAGTAGGCCACCCGGCCGCCGGGTGCGAGGTCGTGCTCCGTGAAGGTGGCGGGGTAGGTTGGCGGTCCCCACCAGCGCTCCAGCTGACGCGGATCGGCCCACAGCTGCCAGACCCGCTCGGGCGAGGCGTCCAGCTCGGTGGTCAGGACCAGGGTGAGCGCTTCGGCGTTCTTCTCAACGGCGGTGACGGTCAATCGAGGATCTCCTTTCGGTCGGTGATGAGGTCGGTCATGCGGTCGACCCGACCGCGCCACAGGTCCTCGTAGCGGTCGAGCAGCGCGCGTGCCACCCGGAGCCCCTCGACGTGGGTGCGGACGACCTTGCGGCGGCCGATGCGCCGTTTGGTGACGAGGCCGGCCCGCTCGAGCACGGCGACGTGCTTCTGCACGGCGGCGAAGCTCATGGGGTAGTGGCCGGCCAGCTCGGCGACGCCCTCGGTGCCGTCGATCGCGCGACGCACGATGTCACGGCGGGTGGCATCGGCCAGCGCGCCGAAGACCGAGTCGATGTCGAGGTGGACCTGCATTCATACAACCATACGGTTGTATAGGAGCACTGTCAAGTCTCGCCCGAGAGGTCCTTGTCCTCCATCTCCCAGGCATGGTCGAGGTTGTGGAAGGCGGAGTGTCGGATGAGGAACGGCAGCGTCCACGACCGCATGCGCTTGCCCTCGCCGGCGTTGTATGCGCGCATCGCCTCGACGTAGGCCTCGCGATACTCCCGCAGCCCATCCGGGGTCATCGCCCCTTCCTCGGGGATCTTCAACCCCACCCCGCTCGCGAAGTTCTCGCTCTCCTGACGGATGACGTGGCTGATGATCCGGTCGCGGTCGCGTCCTCCGCCACGCGGGCCCTTGCGCATCTCCGGTGAGACCCGCGCCGCGACGCCGTCGAAGAACGCCCAGACGCCCGCAACAGCTTGATCGCGCGGTCGAACTCGGCCTCGCTCAGCGGCCCGTGTTCGGTCGAGGAGGGGGCAGAACGAGATGCCCCAGAAGTCGGTGGAGCCGGTACCGACCCGGTCCTCCACGATCTCGAGCGGCCCGGCAGCGTCGAACTCGCGCGACATCCCGGCGAGGTTCGCGATCGGCCGATATCGGTCCCGGTAGGCCTCGAGCGTCTCCAGGGCGAGCTCGGCGCTCTTGGCCCCCCGGCTCCACCCGGGCCAATCGAGACTGAAGGCCACCGACCGCTTGTCCTTCGTCCCGTGCTCGATGACCGTGCGGATAGGCATGGCTCAGTCGGCGTCCAGCAGCTCGAGCACCGGAGCCATCGCCTCGAGCGCGGCCATCGTGCGTGGCCAGAGCAAGACCTCGACCTGCGTGAAGCCCCCGGCGCGGAACTCCCTGAGTCCGTCGGCGATCTCCTCGGCAGAGCCGCGGAGGGGGACTGCCAATGCCTCGGCCGCTCCGGTGATATCCGTCGGCTCGACGATGATGCCCGCGGATCGACCGATCGAAGCCGGATCCCGGCCGACCTCGAGGCACGCCGCTTCCAGCGCGGCCAGCCGCGGCGCGAACTCGGCGAGCTCGCTGCGCTCCTCGACGTACCAGCTCCAGATGTCGGCATGCAACGCTGCCAGGCGGAGCATCTTCGGACCCCGGCGCCGATCATGATCGGGATGCGGCCGGGGCGGGGACCGAGCGGTCGCTGCTCGAGGTCGCGAGCGGCGTGGTAGGTGCCCTGGAAGTCAGCCCTGCCGGTCCGCAGGAGGGGGACGATGATCTCGACTGCCTCCTCGAAGCGGCCGATCACATGGTCCTCGGGCAGCCCGAAGGCATGGGCCTGCTTGCCCGCGTGCCCGGAACCGAGCCCGAAGACGAACCGCCCGCCGCTGATCTCGTCCAGCGTCTCGACCGCCTTGGCGGTGATCGCGGGATTGCGGTGCAGGGCGGACAGGATCCAGGTGCCGACCTTCACTCGTGAGGTCGCGGCGGCCACGGCCCCGGTCATCGCGACGCTCTCCCACCAGCCGTGGATCGATCCGTCGGCCTGGCGCCACAGCAGCTCGTCCGGGATCCAGACGGTGTCGAACCCCATCGCCTCGGCCCGGAGCGCGAGCTCGCGGATCTCGACCCAGCGCGGGGTCGAGCCGTCCGTCCAGGCTTCTTCCATCGGGAGCACGAGTCCAAGCTCGATCGACCGCACGGATCCTCCGGGCTCTCTCAGCAGACCAGTCTAACCCTTTGGGTGGGCGGTCTGAAACGCTGGTCCGAGGCTGGGCTGTCGCCGTGGGCGAACAAACGGCCCAAATCCTTCCGTCTGGGGTCGACCGAGGGCCTTGGTTCGCGCGTATCGTTCGCCACTGACGAACGTTCCGACCCTTAGGATGCCTCGAGCCCAGCGCGGGTGGCGCCATTCGGGCCTTTTGTTCGCCCCCGGCGACCCACCGAGTCTCGGTTGGATTGGTTGGCACCCGGATCGAACCATCGAGCCACGGGTCCCGGTCGCCGGGCTGCAGGGAACTCTCGCAGTAGAGTGTCAATCGTGACGCACTCGATCACGCCATCGACGTCGGTGGGCCGTGTCCGGAACGCAACGGCGAGCGACCTGGTGGCTGACCGAGCCTCGAGATCGACGCATCTCCAAGCGCTACGGCGACGCGGTCGCCCTGGACGGACTGTCCCTCGAGGTCCGCGTCCGGCGAGGTGTTCGGGTTCGTCGGGCGCAACGGCGCCGGCAAGACCACGACGATGCGGATCGCGCTGGGCGTGCTCGCGCCTGACGCCGGCGTGGTGCGCTGGCTGGGCGTCCCCCTGACGTTCGAGGCCCGGCGCCGCATCGGCTACATGCCCGAGGAACGCGGCCTGTATCCCAAGATGCACGTGGCGGAGCAGCTCGCGTACCTCGGCGAGCTGCACGGCATGACGGGCGCGGGCGCCCGGGAGGCCGCGCTCGGCTGGCTGGACCGCTTCGGTCTCGCCGACCGGCGCGACGCCGAGCTGCAGGCCCTCAGCCTGGGCAACCAGCAGCGGGTCCAGCTGGCCGCGGCACTCGTCTTCGGACCGGACGTCGCTCGTGCTCGACGAGCCCTTCGCCGGGCTCGACCCGGTCGCCGTCGACGTGATGGCGGGCGTGCTCCGCGAACGGGCGGACGCAGGAGTCCCCGTCATCTTCTCGAGCCACGAGCTCGAGCTCGTCGAGCGGCTGTGCGACCGCGTGGGCATCGTCGACCAGGGCCGGATGGTCGCCTGCGGCACGGTGGACGAGCTCCGCGCCGGGGGCCAGGAGCGCCGCTGGATCGACGTCCCCGGGGCGCCGGACGGCTGGGAAGCCGGCGTGCCGGGCGTCCGCCTGCTCCAGGCCGACGGCTCGAGGCGGCTGTTCGAGCTGGATCCGGGCGTCGACGACCAGGCGCTGCTCCAGGCGGCGCTGGCCACCGGACCCGTGCGTGAGTTCGAGCGCGTCGAGCCCAGCCTCGGCGAGATCTTCCGGACGGTCATCGAGGAGGCAGCGGCATGAACGCCCGGTCCGTGGTGCTGGGCGGAACGCGCCGCCTGCCGACCACCATCCTCGTCGCCCGCCGCGAGGTCCGCATGCGTCTGCGCTCGCGGGTCTTCGTTGGCGGCACGATCGTGATGACGGTCCTCGTCGTGGTCGGCATCGTGGCGGCGTCGCTGCTCGCCGGCAAGACCAACCCGGTGCGGGTCGGTTTCAGTGGCGGATCGCAGGCGCTCGAGCGTTCGTTCACGGCAACTGCCGCGGCCCTGGGCGCGAAGGTGACGGTCAGCGACATCGCCGACGTCACCGCCGGGGAGGCGCAGGTGACGGCGGGCACGCTCGACGTGCTCGTGACCGGGTCGGCGACCGCACCGACGGCCGTGGCGAAGGCTGCGATGCCATCGAACGTCGAATCCGCCCTGTCCCTGGCCGCGGAGGCCGCGCGCCTTTCCGACGCCGGCCTCTCACCGGCGGCCGTCACCTCGGCCATGGCCCTGGTCCCGGTCCAGCTCCTGCAGCCCACGCACTCCCAAGGACACCGAGAACCTGTTCGCCAGCCTGGCCCTCGGCATCGTCCTCTGGATCGCGCTCGGCCAGTACGGGAACATGGTGGCCCAGGGCGTGGTCGAGGAGAAGGCGACGCGGATCATGGAGATCCTGCTCGCCACGATCCAGCCGAGCCGCCTGCTCGCGGGCAAGGTCATCGGGATCGGCCTCGTCGGTCTCCTGCAGCTCACGATCGTGGGCGCGGCCGCGCTCGTCGCGGTCCACGTGACCAATGTCGCCGCGATCCCGGCCCTTGGCGTGGCCTCGATCCTGGGCGATATCTTCTGGTTCGTGCTCGGCTTCCTCTTCTACGCCACTGCCTACGCCGCGGTCGCCTCGCTCGTCTCGCGCCAGGAGGAGGTCCAGAGCGCCATCGCCCCGATCTCGATCCTCCAGATCGCGGGGTACCTGCTCATGTACGCCGCGCTGCCGAATCCGAGCGGCCCCCTGGCGACGGTGTGCTCGTTGCTTCCGCCGTTCGCCCCCATCCTCATGGCGGTGCGGATGGCGGCCACCGACGTGCCGGTCTGGCAGGTCGGCCTGGCCGCAGCGCTGACCATCGCATCCATCGGCGGCCTGACCTGGCTGGCCGGCCGCATGTACACCAACGCAGCCATGCGCATCGGCACACGGGTGCGGTTCATGGATGCGTTCCGTGGGTAACGCTCGTGGGCAGGTCCAGCATGTTCCGGCCCTGCTCGGGCCGCAGCGATCGAAGGAGGATCAGATGCCGCCTCGTGTGAAGGCCCATCCATTCTTGACCCTGATGGCGGTGGTCTCCGCGATCCTCATCGTGGTCGGCCGGATCAACAAGGACATCTGGTGGGGCAACTGGGTCTTTGTCGCCGGAATCGCGGTCCTCGTGGTCGCAGGCGCCCTCTTCGTCCTGCTGACAAAGAGGTGATCGAACCGACCTCCTCTTCGGCGCGCCGAGCGCGGCCGCCCGCCGCACTGGCCCGCAGACGCCGGAGAGGGTGGCGTCCCCCGCGAACGCCGGCTTGCCGATCCAATACCCACTCGCCGGTCAATCTGGACGGCTGTGCGCCCCGAGGAATGCCCAGCTCACCCGTGTCGCGCTGAACGTATGGCTCGTCCGCCCGAATAGGATGCGTAGGACCTGTGAACCATCGCAACCGGTGCGGCTTGCCGGCAGGTGGCACGGGCCGCATTCTGGCCGACGACGCGGTTGGCGGGCTCGCTCGCCGTTCGTCGGGCTACCATTGACCGCCCGTGAGACCCCTTACCTCGCCAGATTTTTGGCAGCTCCACCTGTCGCTAAGCTTCCGAGTCTGCGCACGGATGCCTGATCCGGCGCGGCGGTAGCCCATTGGGGCCCGAATTCGCGTCGCTCGTCCAGCATCTGAATTGGCGGATAGCGTCCCAGTTTGAACGGCCCAGGGCCTGACTTACCCCACCTACCCCGCACAGGGAGTCCTAGGGATGAAGCTTTCCAGAAACGTCTTGGCGCTTGCGGTTGCGTTGGCCGTGAACGTCGCGCTGATTATCCTCTTGACTCCACTTGGCTTTGAGAGCCAGAGCCCCCAGCAACCGATTTGAAGACCGTTGGCTACATAGCGATCGGTACCATATTTGCGGCTCTCGCGCTCGACGTGGCGTCGATCGCGCTTCTCTTCAGGAGAGCCAGATTGGCGTCGATTCCGGCAATCGTCGGCTCGATCCTCCTCTTCTTCCCCATCATCGGGGACCAAACGGGGTCCTTCTTCTCGCTGCCCATCCCGCCGGTAATACACGCCCTCGAATACATCGATGTTGTCGTGCTGCTCGTAACTCTCTTCCTGGCCTCGAAGGTCTACAGAGAGAGCAAACCCTCTCCAGGTTGACGAATTCACGGACGTCCACCCTCATGGGCCGGTGAGGAGCACGTTTCGACCAGCTGCGGGCCAGGGCAGACGGGTCTGAGAGGGCGGTCAGGGAGCGGCGCCGGTCCGTCCCGGCCGGTACCATTGACCTCCCGTGAAAACCCTCAGCTCGCCAGATTTTTCGCAGCTCCACCCGTCAATAGCTCCGAGTTTGCACACGCGGACTTGAACTCTTCCGCGGCTCGCGCGTCCTGGTCGGCGGACGTCTGCTGTCCTCCGCGCGCGAGCTTTCCTCGGAGCGGCGGCTATGCTGGCCCGACGATCGCCGCGTACTTTCGCCGATACGCCGCCGGCGTCATGCCCGTTGTCCTCTTGAAGAGCCGACGGAAGAACGTCGGGTCTTCGTAGCCCACCCGGTAGCCCACATCGTCGACGGCACCGCCCCCAATCTCGAGGAGCTGCCTTGCTCCCTCTATGCGCAGGGCATGGACGTGGTCGATCGGCCGACGGTCCGTCACCGCATGGAAGCGGCGCGCGAACGTCCGCCTTGTCAGGCCGGACCGCCCACTCATGGCGGTCACCGGGTTCGTCGTCGCGTAGTGATCCGCGATCCAGGCCAGGCAGTCGCTGATTACCGCGTCCTCAGTCCGCACGTGCCCGGTCATCGCCGAGAACGGCAGCTGCCCGTCGTCGTGCCCTCCGAGCAGGAACACCTTGGCGGTCCGCGACGCGTGTTCCCGGCCGCAGAACCGCGCGATGAGATGGAGGGCGAGGTCCTGCCACGAGGTGACGCCGCCGGCCGTGATGAGGCCGTCGCTCTCGCTCGACAGGTCCAGGATGGCCCCGGGCCTGAACCGGATCCTCGGGTAGGCGGACTGGAACAGGTCCCGATAGGCCCAATGCCCCGCGCAGGAGCGTCCGTCGAGCAGCCCTGCCTCCGCCAGCAGCAGTGAGCCTGAGCACACGCTCGTGAGCAGCGCACCGCGCGACCGCATCTGCCGCAGCCACTCGATCTCGGCCCCGAAACGGCCTCGCGGCGGCGTGTGGATCGGCGTGTACATGTCGCACACGACGAGCGCGTCGACGTCGACGACATCCGCCACTGCGGCGTGCGGCTCGACGGGTATGCCGGCGAAACAGCGGAACGGCTCGGCCGTCGCCGCGACGATCGAGACCTCCAGCAGGGCGTCGCCCGGCCGCCCGACGGTCATCTCCGGCCACATCGTTCCGACCGACTGGAGGACGTCGTAGAGCCCGTACAGGACCGAACCGGAGGTCTCCGGCGCCGCGAGCAGCGCGATACGTGGCCAGCGGGTCCGTGTCATCTTTGCCCCGATTCAGTGGAATCCGTCTCTTCAAACATCCTACTCCGGCATGGACAATGCCGTCGAGCGCCACTACGTCCAGATCGAGCCGCCCTACTGATCGACGGGCCGGCCCGACACTCTGGGAGACGAGGAGACTGAAATGACGATCGATGCCGGCTCCCTCGCGCGGCTACGAGCCGCGATCCGGGGAGGAGTCCTGACCGCCGACGAGGGCGACTATGACGAGGCGCGCGGTCTGGAACGGGATGATCGACCGCCGGCCGGCCGCGATCGTCCGAGCCGCCGGGGTGGGCGACATCGCACGCACCATCGCTGCCGCGCGCGACCTTGGCCTGCCCCTCGCGATCCGGGGGCGGCGGCCACAACGTCGCGGGCAACGGCACCGTGGATGGAAGGCCTGGTGCTCGACCTGGGGCGACCTGACCGACCGTCGGCCGGTCGAACGCCGACGCGCG
Organism: uncultured Chloroflexia bacterium; assembly: GCA_963770875.1. Taxonomy (GTDB): domain Bacteria; phylum Chloroflexota; class Limnocylindria; order QHBO01; family QHBO01; genus CF-167. The sequence goes on along the minus strand of CAVYRE010000001.1, from coordinate 652,431 downwards.
CGAGAGGTTCGTGTCGCGGCCGGGCGACGCTCGGTCCATCCTCGATCGCGCCACGGAACCATTCGGCCTCGCGGTGCCGGTCGGGGGTCGTGTCCGGGACGGGCGTCGCCGGGTCTCACCCTCGGAGGCGGTGTCGGGTGGCTCACCCATGCCTATGGCCTGACGGTCGACAACCTGCTCGCGGTCGATGTCGTGACTGGCGGCCGGAGCCACCGTCCATGCGAGCCGAGTGAGAACGCCGACCTGTTCTGGGGAGTCCGTGGTGGCGGCGGGAACTTCGGCGTCGTCACATCGTTCACGTTTCGGGCACATCCGATCGGGCCGGACATCCTGGCCGGCACGTTCATCTCGCGCCCCGGAACAGTGGAAGCGGCGCTTCGCGGCTTCGCGGCGTGGTCGCGTGGCGTCGTTCCGGACGCGCTGACGGTCATCATCACCTTCATGGCGCCGCCACCCGACTTCGACATCGGCGTCGACCCGGTGATGCTGATCGGGTTTCACCTGGGCGTCGCCCGACCGCGAGGCCGGCGAGCGCGGCCGTGGGTAGCCTGCGCGCGGCGACGAGACCTGACATCGAGATCATCGAGCCGACGACGGCTGGACCGCCTGGCAGTCAGCGGCCGACGGGCTCTTCCCCAAGGGCTCGCGCGCCTACTGGAAGAACACCTCGTTCGACCGGCTCGACGACGCGACGATCGCGATCATCATCCGTCGCGGGCTCGAGCAGACATGGCTCGGGACCGGCTTCGACATCCATCACATGGACGGCGCGTTCGGGCGGGTCGCGGAGGACGCCACGCCGTTCCCAGGCCGATCGGCACGATACTGGCTGAACATCTACGGCTATTGGCCAGACCCGGCCGACGACGCTGCGCGGACCGCGTTCGTGAAGGGCCTGGCGGCCGACATGGCGCCGCATGCGGGCGGCGGTCAGTACGTCAACTTCCTCGGCCAGGAGGGTTCGACCGATGATGCCCGCGCCAGCGCCCTGGCCGTCTACGGCAAGCGTCCAAGCTGGATCGCCTGACGGCCCTCAAGCGCACGTACGACCCCGACCAACATCTTCCGCCTCAACCACAACATCCCCCCGGCCTGACGGGGCCGCTGGCCGGCGTCCCGGCTACCATGGACCTCCCGTGACGACCCCCAGCTCGCCAGATTTTTCGCACCTCCACCTGTCAGTAGCTCCGAGTTTGGGCACGACTCACCCCGTCATGACGTCGAAGCTTCAGGTGCTCGTCGCAATCAAAAGGCCCTGGGGGCGCAACGGAAGGGCACGCTGGCCGACCTCCCAAACCAGGGGAGAGCACGCTGGCCGAGGGCGGCGCGGCTGATCCCGGGCGTTGCGCGCGCGGGCCCCCTCGAGCGAAGCAACGTCGGGGGATCGTGTTGGGCTGCGGCACTCGCTGCCGACGGAACCCGTACCGTTGTGATCTCGCTCCGAGTCAAATGAAGCGCGATCCGCCGTCTCCGGATCCTGCCGGTATGCTTGCTGATGTGAGCCAGCCGCGGACCGCCTCCGACGACGAGTATCCCGCCATCCCGTCACCATCGGTCCAGCTGACCGGGCGTGCGCTCGGGATCGGCACCTGGAGGACGCCGGCATCAAGGCTGCGGTCGTGGACCTCGGCACCGGCCGGCTGGTGACGGACCGGGTCCGCCAGGCGACGCCCGCGTCCGGCCACCCCGGACGCGGTCGAGGATGTGGTCGCGGCGGTTGTCCGCCGCTGGAGGCGACGGGGAAGCACGGCGGAGATGCCTGGCGGCGCCGGGTTTCCATCGGTGATCAGGTGGGGCCGGGCGTTGAGCCGCGACCAACCTCGATCCGGGGTGGGTCAACGCCCCCGTGCAGCAGATGCTCGAGCAGCGACTGGGCCGACCGATGGTCGTGATCAATGACTCCGACGCCGCGGGTGTCGCCGAGGTCGCCCATGGCGCGGGCGAGGGCCACCGCGGCGTGGTCCTGATGCTCGACCTCGGGACTGGTATCGGCTCGACGCTCTTCGTGGACGGAAGGCTGGTACCTAACCTGCAGCTCGGCCACCTGGAGCTGCATGGCCACGACGCAGAGTCTCGCGTCTCGCGACCGGCGCGCCATCGGCGCAAGCGCTGGGAGCGGTGGGGCCGCGAGTTGGATGAGCGCTACCCTAGCGCAATACGAGGACGACCTCTGGCCGGACCTCATCATCATCGGCGGCGGTATGGTCAAGAAGTTCGCGAAGTTGGGGAAGACTTCCTGACGACGAGCGCTCCGCTGGTGGCCGCCGCGATGGGCAACCTGGCCGGGATCGTCGGCGCCGCCAGGGTGGCCGGAGGCCCGGCCTCGGAGAGCGGCGCGTGACGACCCGCTCAAATACAACCCCAGAAAAGGGGACGACGATGCAGATCGGATTGGTCGGTCTGGGCCGGATGGGCGCCAACATGTCGCGCCGCTGGCTGCGAGCGGGTCACACCGTGGTCGGCTACGCGCGTCACGCCGAGACGGTCAACGGGCTGGTCGCCGACGGGGCGATCTCGGCCGGCGCCACCTCCCTCGAAGGACCTCGTCGGCCAGCTCGCCGCGCCGCGGGTCGTGTGGCTGATGGTGCCGGCCGCGTCCGTCGACGCCACGCTGGACGAGCTCGTGCCGCTGCTGGCCCGGGCGACGTGGTCGTGGACGGCGGCAACTCCTACTACGTCGACGACATCCGCCGCTCCAAGGCGCTCGCCGAAGAGGGCATCGACTACCTCGACTGCGGGACCAGCGGCGGCGTCTTCGGCCTGGAGCGCGGCTACTGCCTGATGATCGGCGGCCCGGCCGAAGCCGTGCAGCGTCTCGATCCGATCTTCCGCGCCCTCGCGCCCGGGCGTCGACGCCGCGCCCCGGACGCCGGGCCGGACGGGCGACGCCGATCGCGGCCGAGAACGGCTACCTGCACTGCGGCCCGAGCGGTGCCGGGCACTTCGTGAAGATGGTCCACAACGGCATCGAGTACGGGCTGATGGCCGCCTACGCCGAAGGCCTGAACATCCTCAAGCACGCCGACGCGGGCCTGCCGCGAGCGCGAGGTCAGCGCCGAGATCACGCCCCTGCGCGACCCGGAGCTGCTACCAGTACGAGCTCGACCTCCCGGCGGTGACCGAGGTCTGGCGGCGGGGCAGCGTCGTCGCGTCCTGGCTGCTCGACCTGACCGCCGAGGCGTTCCTGGCGCAGCGGCGACCTCTCCGACTTCGAGGGCCGCGTCTCGGACTCCGGGCGAGGGGCGCTGGACGAGCATCGCGGCCATCGACGTCGGCGCGCCGGCGCCGGTCCTGACCACGGCGCTGTACGAACGCTTCACGTCGCGCGGCGAGGCCGACTTCGCCGACCGGGTGCTCTCGGCGATGCGCTTCGGCTTCGGCGGCCACGAGGAAGCGAAGGGCTAGAGGCATGGCGGTCGCCCAGGCTCGCCCCGCGACCGCGGCCGGGCGACCGTTCCGACGCCTTCGTCTTCTTCGGCGCGACCGGCGACCTCGCCTTCAAGCAGATCTTCCCCGCGCTCGCCGGGCTCATCCGCGACGAGGGCTTCGACCTGCCGATCATCGGCGTGGCCCGCTCGGGCGACCTCGAAAGCCTCAGGGAGCGGGCCCGCCAGAGCCTGCGCGGCGCACGGGTTCACCGATGCGGCCGCGACCACGGCCCTGACCGACCGCCTGCGCTACGTCAAGGGCTCGGACGACGACATCGAGACGTTCCACGCCCTGCGCCGCGAGCTGGGCGAGGCGCGGCATCCGCTCCACTACCTGGCCGTCCCGCCGGCGCTGTTCGGCGAGGTGGTCGACAACCTGGAGGCGTCCGGCTGCGCCGACGGGCGCGCGGATCATCGTCGAGAAGCCGTTCGGGCGCGACCTCGCCTCCGCGGTGGCGCTCAACGAGACGATCCACGAGGTCTTCGCCGAGCCCGACGTCTTCCGGATCGACCACTACCTGGGCAAGGAGCCGGTCCAGAACCTGCTCTACTTCCGCTTCGCCAACTCGTTCCTCGAGCCGCTCTGGAATCGCGACCACGTCGCGAGCGTCCAGATCAACATGCCCGAGGCCTTCGACGTCGCCGACCGCGGCGCCTTCTACGACCAGGCCGGGGCGATCCGCGACGTGGTCCAGAACCACCTCCTCCAGGTCGTGAGCCTGCTCGCCATGGAGCCGCCGTCCGGCCGCACGCCGGAGGCGATCCGCAACGAGCAGTTCAAGGTCCTCGACTCGATCCGCCCGCTCGCGCCCGAACGACGTCGTGCGCGGCCAGTACCGGGGCTACCGCGACGTCGAGGGCGTGGCGCCGGACTCCACCGTCGAGACGTTCGCGGCCCTGCGGCTCCACGTCGACACGCTGGCGCTGGGCCGGCGTGCCCTTCTACATCCGGACCGGCAAGTGCCTGCCCGTGACCGCGACCGAGGTCCTCGTCGAGATGAAGCGCCCGCCGCAGTCGGTCTTCGGCGAGGCCGCAGCCGCCCGACGCCGACTACTTCCGCTTCCGGCTCTCGCCCGACATGTCGATCTCGCTCGGCGCCCGGGCCAAGAAGCCGGGCGAGGCGATGGTCGGCGAGGCGGTCGAGCTCTTCGCCTCGCACCAGAGCGGGACCGAGCGGCCGCCCTACCAGCGCCTGATCGGCGACGCCATCCGCGGCGACCAGTCGCTCTTCGCCCGCGAGGACTGCGGTCGAGGCTGCCTGGCGAGTCGTCGACGGCGTGCTGGACGACCGGACCCCGCCCACGCAGCTACGAGCCCGGGACCTGGGGTCCTCGGAGGCGGCGAGCGTGCTCCTGGCGCGGCGATCGCTGGCACGACCCGGTCGCGACGCAGGACGTCCCGAGGCGGACGTGCCCGCGCGGCGGGGCGCTCCGGAGCGCCCGATGAGCGACCTGGACGGCCCGGCCGCGCCGGGCGCGCCGGGCATCCCGCCGACCTGGTCGAGCAGCGACAAGGACGCCGTCGGGACGTCGCACTACTCGAGCCGGGTCTGGTTCACGATCGGGCGCGGCATCCTCAACGAGGTCTACTGGCCGCACGTGGACCGGCCGCAGATCCGCGACCTGGGGTTCATCGTGGCCGACGACGCCGGGTTCTGGAGCGAGGTCAAGCGCGATGCCGCGCACGAGGTCCGCCACGAGGCCGACGGCGTGCCCGCGATCATCGCGATGCACCGCCATCCGCGCTACAAGCTCACCCTGCGCATCTGCGCCGACGACCACGCCGACGTCATCCGCATCGAGGCGCGCCTCGACGATCTCCGCGACGCCGGCGACCCCGGGCGCACGGCCCACCCGCTGCGGCTCTACCCGCTCCTCGCGCCGCACCTCGGGTTCAGCGGCCTCCACGGCCGCGCCTGGATCGGCACGCTACAAGGGCCGCTCGATGCTCTTCGCCCAGAACGGGCCGTGGGCGCTGGCACTGGCCTCGGACCCGGCGCCGGTACGCCAGAGCGTCGGCTACGTGGGCGACGTCGGACGGCTGGCAGGACTTCGCGGCGAACGGCCGGATGACCTGGACGTACGCGACGCACCGACGCCGGCAACGTGGCCGGCATGACCGAGCTGGCGCTCGACGACGGCGTGGCCCAGCTCGCCCTCGCGTTCGGGACGCGGCCCGAGGAGGCCGGGCTGGAAGCGTGCGCCGCGCTGGCCGGTCACTTCGAGAACGCCTGGGACGAGTACGTCGGCGAACTGGCACGGGTTCCTCCGGACGGTCGTCGATCCGCCGGCCGATCTGCCGCCGGAGGATCGCGACCTGTACCTGACCTCGGCGGCGGTCCTGCGGTCGCACCAGGACCGAACCGTGCCGGGCGCAACCGTGGCCAGCCTGTCGATCCCGTGGGGCAACACTCGCAACGACCTGGGCGGCTACCACCTGGTCTGGTCGCGCGATCTCGTCGAATCGGCCGGGGCGTTCGTCGCCCTGGGCGCCGCGGCCACGGCCCGGCGCACCCTCGCCTACCTCGTCGCGTCGCAGGAGCCGGACGGCCACTGGGCCCAGAACCAGTGGGTGGACGGGGTCCCGTACTGGACCGGGCATCCAGCTCGACGAGGCCGCCTACCCGCTGCTCCTGGCAGGAGCGCTCCGCACGGCGGCGCCGCCCACATGCACGGCAGGACCGGGCGCCCACGCGGCGGCGTTCCAGAACCTCGTCACCGAGGCGGCACTCGACGGCATGATCGCTCGCGCCGCCGGCTTCATCGCCCGAACCGGCCCGGCGACCGAGCAGGACCGCTGGGAGGAGAACGCCGGGCTCACGCCGTCCACCCTGGCGCCGGTCGTCGCGGCCCTGGTCGTCGCCGCCGAGCACCTGCCGGAGCCGGCCGCCACCTACTGCCTCGAGCTCGCCGACGACTGGAACGCCTCGATCGAGGACTGGACCTACGCCCGCGGCACCCGGCTGGCGAGCGAGCATGGCGTCGACGGCCACTACGTCCGGATCGCCTCGCCGGACGTGCTCGCCGGGGCGCCAATCTCGACGCCGGTCCCGGTCCGCAACCGGCCGCCTGAGATCGTCGATGGTCGCCGGGCGACGAGATGGTCGGGACGGACTTCCTGGCGCTCGTGCGGTTCGGGCTCCGCCTCCCCGACGACCCGCGGATCGTGTCGAGCCTCGCGGTCGCCGATGCTCTCCTGCGGACCGAGACGCCGAGCGGGCCGGTCTGGCATCGCTACAACGGCGACGGCTACGGCGAGCACGAGGACGGGAGCGCCTTCGACGGGACCGGGATCGGCCGCGGGCTGGCCGCTCCTGGTCGGCGAGCGCGGCCACTACGAGCTCGACGCCGGGCGCGACGCGCGGCCGTACCTGGAGGCGATGCGGCGCATGGCCTCGGACGGCGGGATGCTGCCAGAGCAGGTCTGGGACGTGGCGCCGATCCCCGAACGCCACCTCGCCCCTGGCCGGCCGAGCGGCTCGGCAATGCCGCTCGCCTGGGCGCACGCGGAGTACGTGAAGCTCGTCCGGTCGATCGCGCTGGGCCATTCGATCGACCGCCCCGAGGCAGCCTGGCGGCGCTACCGGGGCATGCCCCCGACGGCGACGCGGGCGACGTGGCGGTTCACGGCGCCGCGACCGTCGATGCCCGCGGGTCGCACCCTGCGCCTGGAGGTCATGGCTCCGGCCCGGGTACGGTACTCGATCAACAGCCGACAACCTGGACCGATCTCGACGCCCGGGACACGGGCCTCGGTGTGTGGGTGGCCGACATCCCCGGCTCGGACCGGCTGGCGCCCGGCGGGGCCGTCGACTTCACGTTCTGGTGGCCGGAGGCCGGCCGCTGGGAGGGGACCGGGCTGCACGTCGCGGTCCGGGCAGCGGCCAGACCGGCCTAGCAACTCAGGCGCGGGGCTGCTCCCGCCTGGGGGTCCGGGCACCGGGCAACAGCCTCGACGAACTCCCCGCGGACTCGGATGGCGCTGGGCTGGCTGACCCGCCGCCAGCCGCAAGGGCAGCCTCGTCGGTCAGAAGCCTCGCTCGAAACACCAGTCTTGATTGACCGTTACCTCCAATGACTTTCGCTCGCTGCGCCAACTCCACCGCCGCAGAGGATGTAGTAGTGCCAGGCCGGTTGGGCGCGCGCCGTCCGGGAGTTGGTGCCCGAGATGGGCACCGCAGGTCGCGCATCTGGCCTCGACCGGCGCATCCCGAAGGTGAGCCGAGCAGCTGAGGGATTAAGCCGGGCTCGGCGAGCCCACCGCCGAGCGCGAGATTGACACCGCCGGGCGAACTGACGGCCTCCGGGTCGTGCCCGCGACGGGCACCACACCGAGTCGCGGGGTGGCCCAAGCGCCGGAGAACGGCCAGTCACGTCGAGTGCGGAGCCCTACTGCGTCGCGAGCACGGCGGCGAACACTACATAGCCCAGCACGACGAGCGCGCCCGAACGACGCCCGAGCCCTCGCCCCCTGATTGCCAGCACGATAGTCGCGGCCGTCAGCATCACATAGCCCGAGACGACGAAGTCCCGATCCCCAGATGTGCCGCCGATTCCGAAGAGGGCGGCCGGCACGAGCAGACCGACCAGAACGTGATCGCATTGCTGTTGAACGCGGTGCTGAGAGTGGCTGCCCCGCGCCCGCGATAGGCGAGGTAGACGCCCGCGACGGCGTTCGGCAGGCTCGTCACCGCGGCAAGCACCAGTCCGCCGACGACGACCTCGGAGATGCCGCCCTTGGCCCCGAGATCTGTTGCCGCCATCTCCATGACCGCGCTCGCGGCAATGACGATCCCAATCGACATGACCGACACGACGGCATCCCGGACGTCCCCTCGCCGCTTATCGATGTTCGGCCCGATCTCGAGTTCCTCCTCGACCAGGGCACGGGCCAGCCAGGCCGACCACCGACGAGGCAGGGACGCCGACAGCCGGGTTGTCGGTCGTGTCGCGCTCAGCACCACGTACGGCGCGAACACGATGACCACGAGCAACAGGCCGACCGTCGGCGCAACGGCTCCCGCCACCGTCGCGAGCGCCACGAGCGCGATCCACAGGCCGAGGGCCCCTTCGAGCACGATTACCCGGCGATGGAACCGGATGCCTCCGGCGACGAGTGCGGCGACCCCGAGGAGGGTGGCGAGGTTGAAGACATTCGAACCGAGCGTCACGCCAACCCCGACCGTCCCGTGCCCGCTTGCGATCGCGGTGATCTCCGGTCCGTCCGCGGCAAAGGCGGCCACCAGCCCGAGCAGGGCTTCGGACAGTCCCAGACGCGTGCCGACCCGCTCGACGCGCGAGACGAGCATGACGCTCGCGGCCAGACTGACGATCGCGCTCAGGCCGAAGACGAGGATTGACACGCGTCAAGGTCCAGTGCAGACAGGTCGCCCTGCCGGGAGAAGGACCGATGCTCCCTGACCATGCGTGGAAGGTCCTGTCTCGTCGAGTTCCTCGTCGGCCGGGGTGTGCGCCCTCGTAGACGAGCCGAGTCAGGCCCGAGCGCCGCAAATGCGGCCGGCGGAGGACGCTGAGCGCCCCCTTGCGCATCCAGGGAGTCGTACGGCTGAGGGAGCGACGTTGCACTCGCACCACCGCAGACTCCAACGACACGTGCATAGTCGGCTCAGCTCTGCGGCACCCCTCGACGGCGGAAGCCGACCGCGGCGGCCACGCCGAGGACCACGGCGATCCCGCCGAGGCCGATGAGCGGCCCCGCCTCGACCGTGCCCAGCGGCGGGTTGCCGACATGAGTCGTCGGGGCGAGGTCGAGCAGCCAGGTGGGCAGCTTGAGTCCCGGACCGAGGAAGGCGATGAAGGTCACACCCGCAAGGGCGGCCCAGGCCGCCGGGAACGCCCTCGGCCGCAGGCCGAAGAGCGCGAGCGCCAGCCCGCCGACGAGGAGCTCGGCCGGCAGGTAGGCCGCGCCAGCCCAGAGCACCCGGCCGAGGTTCACCCCCGTGCCCACCGACCAGGCCATCCCTGCGGCCAGGACCAACGACGAGACGGCGACGATGACCACGAGGCCGGTGACGATGACGAACCGCGTGGGCAGCGAGCCAGCGCATGCGGGACAGGGTGCCCGGACAGCCGCATCTCGAGGCGGCCGGCGGTCTCCTCGCCGCGCAGGCTGCCGACGGCCTGGACCGCAAAGCCCGTGGCGATGATGGCGGCGTAGAGCTGGGTCAGGGCGACCATCCCGTCCACGGGTTGCGCACCTGACACCCCGAGGGCCTCGGCCATGGCCGCATTGCCGAGCACGGCGTCGATGAACTGCCGGGCGAGCGAGCCCATCGTGCCCGCGAGGATGACCGCACCGGCAAGCCAAGCGAGGATCGCCGGGCGGTGGATGGCGGCGGCCAGCCCGAGCGGGCTGCGCAGCCACGAGGTCGCGCGCGCCGAGCCTGCGCCACCGCCGACGAGCGCGCTGCCGAGGTCGCGGCGCCTGGCGACGAGGACGGCCAGCGCGGCGAGCAGCCCGCCCACGGCGAGGGGGATCACGAGGGTCCACCACCGCATCTCACCGAAGGGCGCGGCCCTCTCGGCCCAGCCGAGGGGCGAGAGCCAGGTGACCCATGTCTTCGTCACGTCGCCGACACCCCGCAGCACGTAGGCCGCGGCGAGGACGAGCAGGCCCCACGTGTAGACCCCCCGGGAGTGCAGGGTCACCTGGGCGAGGAGCGCAGCAATGCCGGCGAAAACGAACGCCAGCATGCCGAGCGAGGCCGCGTAGAGGACCGATCGAATGGCGGGCACCCCGAACGCCGTCATCCCGAGCGCGAACGCGAGGGTGGTGACCACGATGGCCGTGGACGCGATCGTGAGCCCGGCCAGCACCGGGACGTGGCGCGCGACGCGTCCCGCGAGGACCGCCTCAAGCCGCCCGGCCTCCTCCTCACCCCGCGTGACGAGGGCGACGAGGCTGATCCCGAGCAGTGGGAGGAGGAAGGCAGCGAAGAAGCCGAACTCGTCGGCGATGATCCCGCCGAGGCTGTCGATCCCTTCGACCCTGCCGTTGATCGCGACGAGAGCCTCCCCGGTGGTCGCGGCCTGGGCGTAGCTGTGGATCTTCTCGGGCGTTGGGTACAGGCCCGCGATCGACCCGGCCGTGCCGACCATCATGGCGATGAGCGCGAGCATCCAGATGAGCGTGCCGCGGCGGTGCGTCCGCCATTGGACTGTGAGCATCGTCCCCAGGCCTGTCGTGCTCATCGTTGCGGCTCCACGGGCTCTCCGAGCTCGGTGGCGTCGAGAGGCCCGGCGTCCCCGGCATACGCCTGCAGGAAGAGCGCGTCAAGGCTTGGCGGGGTAACGGTGAGGGTGTGGATCCGTGCGCTGTGCAGCCGGCCGACGACGGCGTCCAGGTGCTCGGCGTCGATGGTGAACCGGCTGTCGACGTTGCCGTCGAGCCGCTCGGAGACGTAGTCCGCGACGCCCGGGGCGGCAGCGAGGTCAGCAGGCGCGTCGACGGTGACCGCGTGGACGTGGGTGCGGGTATGGAGTCGCAGCTCGGCGAGGGTTCCGGTCGTCACGGCCCGGCCCCGACGGATGATGGTCACCCGATCGGCAAGGGCCTCGACCTCGCCGAGGATGTGACTCGACAGCAGGACCGTGCAGCCATCCTTGCGCCGCTCGCGGACGACCTCCTGGAAGGCCTGCTCCATGAGCGGGTCCAGCCCAGACGTCGGCTCGTCGAGCACGAGCAGCTCGGCGTCGGTGGCGAGGGCCGCGACGAGGGCAACCTTCTGCCGGTTGCCCTTGGAGTAGTCGCGGATCCGCTTGGTCGGGTCGAGGTCGAAGCGCTCGATGAGGGCGGCCCGTCGGGCCTCGTTCAGCCCGCCATGGGTCGCACCCAGGACGTCGAGACACTGCCCACCGGTGAGTCCCGACCAGAGCGAGACCTCGCCGGCGACATAGGCGAGCCGTTCGTGGAGCTTCGCGGACTGGCGCCATGGGTCACCGCCGTAGAGCTCGACGTGACCGCCGCTCGCACGGATGAGGCCGAGGACGATGCGGATCGTCGTCGACTTGCCCGCTCCGTTAGGGCCGAGAAAGCCGTGGACCTCGCCGGGGGACACCTCGAGGTCGAGCCCGTCGAGGGCGCGGACCGGTCCGAAGGTCTTGGTCAGCCCTTGCGTGCGGATGATGGGTTGGGGCGCGGCCATGGGGGTGTTACTCCTTCCCGTACGGTACGCGCCCTCGGCGTAACGATGACGCACCGTTCATGCCTCCGCTCCCGGCCTTGATCTCGGCAGCCAACAGTGCCTCGAGGTCTGATCTCGCGGTCGGTGCCGTGAAGACGGTGAGCCGATCTCCCACCTCGAGCCGGACGTCGCCCCGAGGCACGATCACGCGGTCGCCGCGCTCGATTGACACGACGACGGTGTCGCGCGGCCAGGCCGTTGCCGCAACCGCCTGCCCGGCAAGGGACGAGGATGGCCCGACCTCAGCCTCGACAAGGGCGCCACTCGACCCGACCGCGCGGACTTGCCGGACGTTCGCAGCGAGCGCCCGCCGATAGGCCGCCACGACGTCACGCGCCGAGAGGATCCCGGCGAGTCGGTCATCTGCCGCGACTGGAGCCCACGCTCGATGGGCGTCCGCGAGGGCCGCGAGGGCGTCGTCGAGCGGATCGTCGGCATTGATGACGGGACCGTTCACCACGATGGCACCGACCGTCAGCGCCGGGTCGGCGGCCATGAGATCGACAAGGTCGACGCTGCCACGGACCGTGCCGTCGGGGGCGAGGACCGGCGCCCCCGGGACATCGGCGGCCGCTAGGCGGTCGCGGGCAACTGCCACCGTCTCCGTCGTGCGAAGGACAGCCCGGGCGGCGCGCACCGCGTCGCCGGCCGGGATCGACGCCATGAGGGGCAGGGCGAACCGGAAGCGATGGGCCGGTGAGTCGGCGCGGCTGCGAAGCTGGGAGGCGTACATCGAGCGGTCGCCCACGACGAGCGTGGCGATTCCGATCGCGAGCATCGCGGGTCCGAGCATCGCCAGGCTGTCGGTCATCTCCGCGACCATGAGCATCACCGCGAGCGGGGCATGAGCGACGCTCCCGAAGAGCGCCATCATCGCGACGATGACGAACGGCGAGGGGTCGGCCGGGACCCCCGGGGCGACAGACTCGAGGAGACGCCAGATCCCGGCTCCGAGCAGGCCCCCGACGACCATCCCGGGACCGAAGACGCCCCCGGAGCCACCGGAGCCGATCGACAGCGAGGTCGCCAGGATCTTCGCGAATGGCAGGGCCAGGACCACCCACAGCGGCAGGCCGAGGAGGGTCGTCCGGTCGAGGCTCGCCTGGATCCAGCCGTAGCCCGTGCCGAGCACGCCCGGCAGGAGAAGCGCGATCGCACCGACGCCGAGGCCCGCCACGGCGGGTCGGAGGGCCCGCGGGATCGACCAGCCCTGAAACCACCGGGTGAGCCCGTAGAAGCTGCCGACATAGAGGCGGCCGACCAGACCAGCCGCGATCCCGATGAGCGAGTAGTAGACGAGCTGCCGTGGATCGGTGAACCCGGCCCCGGCGACCCGTCCGAAGATCGGCGAGAAGCCGACGAGCGCGCCGAAGATCGAGAACGCCACGATCGATCCGACGAAGGCCGGGACGAGCCCGTCGGACTCCACGTCCTCGCGATACGGGATCTCGACGGCCAGGACCGCGCCGCCCGAGTGGCGCCCGGAAGATCGCGCCGATCCCCGCCCCCATGCCCGTGCTGACCGCGATCCGGGCGTCGCGGGCGTCGAGATCGAGGACGCGGGCGAGGAACGAGCCGAAGCCGGCCCCGATCTGGGCCGTCGGGCCCTCCCGCCCGCCGGACCCGCCTGAGCCGATGGTGATCGCCGACGCGACGAGCTTGACGAGCGGGATCCGGGCTCGGATGCTGCGCGCGCCGTGGTGGAAGGCCGCGATCGCCGCGTCCGTGCCGTGGCCTTCGGCCTCGGGCGCGAACCGGAACACGATGAGTCCGGAGATGAGCCCGCCGAGTCCGACGACGAGAGGGATCGCCCAGGGCCGCGCCGCGTCGGTGATCGGTCGCGCCCCCTCGCCGAGCGGCGAGGCAGGCGAAAAACCGGCGATGGCCCCGAGGAACACACTGGACGCGAACTGGAGGGCCCAGAAGAAGAGCGCCGCGCCGACGCCGCTGATGACGCCGACCACGGCCCCCAGGACGACCCACTTCCGCAGGTAGGCGGCATCGCGGACTCGGCTTCGCAGCGCCCGAACCGCGGAGAAATTCACGCGTACGTCTCGAGCGCGCGGGCGATGAGCTCGATGCCGCGAAGCGCGGGCGGCGAGATCTGCAAGGTCGCGGCGATGTCGGCAAGACCCTTGCGTCGGGCGCCCAGGACGCGACTGCGGAGCTCGAGCCCGTTCGCTGTCAGGTGGACTCTGGTGACCCTCGCATCGTGAGGATCCCTGGTCGTCGTGACCACTCCACGAGTCCTGAGCCGGGAGACCAGGCGGCTCGCCGGCGATGAACGAGCCCCGATGCGTTCGGCGATGTCGCCGACCGTGGCTCCGCCGTCGTGCTCCCCGACGATCATCAGGACTCGCCACTGGACGAAGGTGAGATCCGCGCCCGCGGCAGCGATGGCCCGCTCAGTCAGGGCCACGCTCCCGATGACCAGTCGATCGAGTTCGGCAACGAGTGGATCCATACACGGATCGTACCCGAGTTTATGTTCCATGCGGAAGGTAAAGCGTGGGCCGGACTCCGATGGGCCTTCGGCACAGACCAGACCCCGGCTACCATTGACGTCTCGTGACGACGCTGACCGGCCTGGATTTCACGCACCTCCACGTGCACTCCGAGTTCAGCCTCCTCGACGGGCTGTCGCGGATCGGGCCGCTCACCCAGCGCGCCGCGGACCTGGGGATGAAGTCGCTGGCCATCACCGACCACGGGGCCATGTATGGGGCGATCGAGTTCTACCAGGCCTGCGGCCGGGCGGGGATCAAGCCGATCATCGGCGTCGAGACCTACGTCGCGCCGCGCAGCCACCTCGACAAGGAGGCCAAGGTCGACGCCAACCCGTACCACATGATCCTGCTGGCCAAGGACCTGACCGGGTACCGCAACCTCATGACCCTCGTCACCAAGGCCCACCTGGACGGCTACTACTACAAGCCGCGGATCGACAAGGAGCTGCTGGCGGCGCACAGCGAGGGCCTGATCGGGACGAGCGCCTGCCTCGGCGGCGAGGTGCTCAGGCGCCTGGCCGATGGCGACGAGAAGGCGGCGCGGACCGCCGCCGACGAGTATCGGTCCATCCTCGGCAGGGACAACTTCTTCATCGAGGTCCAGGACCACGGCGTGCCCGAGCAGTCGCGGCTCCATCCGCAGCTCGTCGAGCTGGCGCGCGGGATGGGGATCCCGATGCTCGCCACCAACGACACCCACTACACCGTGCCCGAGCAGCACGAGGCGCACGACCTGCTGCTCTGCATCGGGACCGGGAGCAACCTCGACACGCCCGGGCGCCTGCGCTTCGAGACGAACGAGTTCTTCCTGAAGTCGCCCGAGCAGATGCGCAGCCTCTTCCGCGGCGAGCTGCCCGACGCGATGGACAACACCCTGCGCGTGGCCGAGATGGTCGACCTCCGCCTCGAGTTCGACCAGCTGCGCCTGCCGCACTTCCCGGTGCCGGACGGCGAGACGGCCACCAGCTGGCTGCGCCAGGAGTGCGAGCGCGGGCTGGCGGTCCGATACGGCAACGACCCGGCGGAGACGGTCCGCCATCGGCTCGAGTACGAGCTCGGCGTCATCGAGCGGATGGGCTACGCCGGCTACTTCCTGATCGTGGCTGACTTCACGCGCTTCGCGCGGGAGCAGGGGATCATGACCACCTGCCGGGGGAGCGCGCCGGGGAGCATCGTCACCTACTCGCTGGGGATCACCCCGGTCGACCCGATCGCCTATCGGCTCCCGTTCGAGCGCTTCCTGAACCCCGACCGCGTGACGATGCCGGACATCGACATCGACTTCGCCGACTCGCGCCGCGACGAGGTGATCCAGTACGTCACCCACAAGTACGGCGACGACCGGGTGGCGCAGATCATCACCTTCGGGACGCTCGGCGCCAAGGCCGCCATCCGCGACGTGGGGCGCACGATGGGGCTCACCTACGCGGAGGCGGACCGGGTCGCCAAGGCGGTCCCCAACGAGCTGAACATCAGCCTCGAGCGCGCGGTCGACACCTCGCCGCAGCTGCGCGAGCTGATCGCCGGCGACGAGCGGGTCGAGAAGCTGATCGGCGTCGCCAAGCAGCTCGAGGGGGTGGCCACGGCACGCCTCGACCCACGCCGCGGGCATCGTCATCAGCCGCGAGCCGCTGACCGAGATCATGCCGCTCCAGCGCGCCACCGACGGCCGCACCACCATGACCCAGTTCGAGATGCACGCCTGCGAGGCGCTGGGCCTCCTGAAGTTCGACTTCCTGGGCCTCATCAACCTGACCATCCTGGCCGATGCGATCGACCTGATCCGCGTCCACCGGGGCGTCCAGCTCGACGTCGACACCCTGCCGCTCGATGACAAGCGAACCTTCGACCTGCTCTCCACCGGCGAGACGACCGGCATCTTCCAGCTCGAGGGCTCGGGGATGCGCCGCTACGTCAAGGAGCTCAAGCCGACCGAGGTGAAGGACCTGGCGGCGATGGTCGCGCTCTTCCGCCCAGGCCCGATGGCCAACATCCCGGCCTACATCCGCCGCAAGCACGGGCAGGAGGCGGTCACCTACCTGCACCCGTCGCTCGAGCCGGCGCTCCACGACACGTACGGGATCTTCGTCTACCAGGAAGACATCATGACCGCCGCCATCGCCATGGCCGACTACACCGGCCCGGAGGCGGACAACCTCTGCTACGCGATCCGCAAGAAGAAGGAATCGGTCCTCCACGAGCACGAGGCGAAGTTCAAGGCCGGCGCCAAGAAGAAGGGGATCCCGCCCTCGGTGGTCGACCAGGTCTTCGCCGCCTTCGAGCCATTCGCCCGATACGGGTTCAACAAGGCGCACGCCACCTGCTACGGGCTGATCGCCTACCAGACGGCCTACCTCAAGGCGAACTACCCGGTCGAGTTCATGACCGCGGTGCTCAACGGCTTCCGCGAGCGCGCCGAGAAGGTGGCCGCGGTGGTGGCCGAGTGCCGGCGGCTGGGGATCGCGGTCCGGCCGCCCGACGTGCAGGCGTCGCAGACGCTCTTCACCGTGGAGGCCGATGCCTCCGGCGACCCCCGAGGCGATTCGCTTCGGCCTGGCCGCCGTCAAGAACGTGGGCGAGGGGGCGATCGAGTCGATCGTGGCGGCGCGCGAGGGGCGCGGCGAGATCTCCGACGTGGCCGGCGCCTTCGCCTCGCTCGACGACCTCTGTCGGCGCGTCGACCTGCGGACCGTGAACAAGCGTGTGCTCGAGTCGCTCGTCAAGGCCGGCGCGATGGCCTCGCTCGGGACGCCCGGGGCGCTGCTGGCCAGGCTGGACGCGGCGCTGGAGTCCGGCGGCGCGGCACCAGCGCGACGTGGCGGCGGGGCAGGGGACCCTCTTCGACCTCTTCGCCGCGCCCGCGGCCGCGAGCCGCACCGTCACCCGAGCCCGCGGTGGACGAGGACGAGATCCCGCGCAAGGAGCGCCTGCGCTGGGAGAAGGAGCTCCTGGGGCTGTACCTCTCCGAGCATCCGCTGGGCGACATCGCCGACCAGCTGCCCGACTACGTGACCGCCTACACCGGGCGACCTGGCCGAGGAGAGCGACCAGGCCAAGGTGACGCTGGGCGGGATCATCCAGTCGACGCGTCGCGTCATCACCCGCGCCGGCTCGACCATGCTCGTCGCGACCGTCGAGGACCTCCAGGGGAGCGTCGAGGTGGTCGTCTTCCCCAAGGTCTTCACGGAGACCGCCAACGCCTGGGCCGATGACGCCGTGGTCCTGATCACCGGCCGCGTCGACCGCCGCGACGACGCGGCGCAGCTGCTGTGCGAGACGGTGCACGCCTGGGAGGACGCGCTGCGGATGGGCCCCGTCGCCTTCGCCGCGGAGCGCGATCGCCTGTCACGGGCCCGCGCGCGTCCCGCGGCGTGGTCCGCGAACGGGAATGGCAACGGCAACGGGCACGCGACGGTGCCACCTGCGGTCGCGGACCCGACCTGGACCCCGCCGATCGTGCTGCCGCGCGGCGCCGTTGCCGCGGAGGCGTCGGTGGCGCTCTCGGTCACCGCCACGTCCGCCGCCATCCCGATCCGCCCCGTCGAGCCGGGCGACGAGCCGCCCGCACCGGCCGACGCGGTCCCGGTCCGGGCCGCAGCCTCGGAAGGGGAGGTCCCGCCGCGCGGCCACGGCACCATCTCGATCGGCTTCGCGAGCGAGGTGGACCTGGAGCAGCTGCTGCCGGCGATCGAGTCGCTCACCGCCGCCATCCGGGGACGCCCCGGCTCCCTGCCGGTGGTCATCAACATTCCGGTGGCCGGTGCCACCCGCCAGGTCCGACTGCCGCTCCACGCCGAGTGGGACGACGGGCTGGGCGAGGTGCTGGCGCGCGCTGCCGGCCTGCCACTGGCCGTGACGCTGCTGGCCGTCGCGGTCGAGCCGTAGGTCGGCTGGTATCCTGCCGGCCGTGACCGTCAAGAAGCCGGCGAAGGCCGCCCCACGCAGGGCTGCGCCCAGGCCTGCCGGGCCACCGACCGGCGCCAAGCTCGACGCCGCGATCCTCCGCTACCTGCGAACCACGCCCAACCGTGCGCTCGACCTCGCCCCGCTGGCGGCGGAGCTCGGCGTGGACGCGGTCGCGATGCAGCTCGCCGTCGAGCGCCTCCACCAGCGGCGCATGGTGGTCGCTCCGTTCATCGAGCCGGGACGGGCCGGCGGCGCGGAGCTGACCGCGGTCGGGCTGCGCTGGCTGATCGCCCGGGAGGGTGGCAAGCCGCTCGACACGCCGGTCGCATTCCAGCCGGCGAAGGGTCGGGTGCGCGCTCAGGACGAGGCGGCGCGCCTGCCCCGTGCCCAGGTCTACGGGGTTCGCCGCCAGCCTTAGAGGATCTTCGAAAGGAAGGCCTGGGTCCGCTGGTGCTGCGGCGCCGAGAAGAGGGCCGTTGGCGAGCCCTCCTCCACGATCTGGCCGTCGTCCATGAAGACGACACGGTCGGCAACCTCGCGCGCAAAGCCCATCTCGTGGCTGACGACGATCATGGTCATCCCCTCGCGCGCCAGCTCCTTCATCACCTCGAGCACCTCCCCGATCATCTCCGGGTCGAGCGCGCTGGTAGGTTCGTCGAAGAGCAGGAGGGCGGGTTTCATCGCCAAGGCGCGGGCGATCGCAACCCGCTGCTGCTGCCCGCCGGAGAGCTGGGAGGGGTACGCCTCCGCCTTGTCGGCGAGGCCGACGCGCTCCAGCAGGGCCGTGGCCATCGCGCGCGCCTCTTCCTCCGGGACGCCGCGAACGTGCACCGGCGCCTCCATGATGTTGCCGACGGCGGTGAGGTGGGGGAACAGGTTGAACCGCTGGAAGACCATTCCGATCTCCCGGCGCTGGCGCGCGATGTTCCGCTCCCGGTCCTCGACGGGCTTGCCATTGACCTCCCGGTACCCGATGAGGTGCCCGTTGACGAAGATCCGTCCCGACTGGATCTTCTCGAGGTGGTTGAGGCAGCGGATGAACGTGGTCTTTCCCGAGCCGGATGCGCCGATGACGACGACCACCTCCCGCCGTTTGACGGTCATCGAGATGCCCTTCAGGACGTGGAGCCGCCCGAAGTACTTGTGCACCTCGGTCGCCTCGACCACGACGTCGTTCGCCGAGCCCGGTGTCCCGCCGATCGCCGCGAGGATGTCGTGAGGTGCCTGGACTTCCTGCGTCGTCATCGGGCTAGCGGCCCGCGCTTGTCTGGGACGGGTCCTGGCCGGGCGTGAGCCGCGATCCGAAGAGCCGCTCACGGAAGCTGGGGCCGCTCGCACTTGCCCCGGGAGCGCCGCGCGCCAGGCGGCGCTCGATCCAGGCCTGGATGATGCTCCAGATCGTGGTCAGCAGCAGGTACCACACGGCCGCCGCCAGGAAGAGCTCAAAGGGGGCGAACAGCGTGCCGTTCTTGCGGGAGAAGATCACGTACAGCTCGGGGACGCTGATGATGACGAGCAGCGAGGTCGTCTTCAGCATGTTGTTGAACTCGTTGCCGAGCGGCGGAATGATCACGCGGGCCGCCTGCGGCAGGACGATGCGGCGCATCGCGAGCCCGGAGGGCATGCCGAGCGACTTCGCCGCCTCCATCTGTCCGGGGTCGATCGCCAGGATCCCCGCGCGAACGATCTCGGTCATGTACGCGCCCTCGTTGAGCCCGAGCGCGACGACTCCTGCCTGGATGCCGCCGGAGATCACGCCGAAGAGCGGATGGCGGTCCCAGGCCCAGATCCCCGCGACCCCGAGTCCGTAGTAGATGAACGTGATCTGCACCAGGAGCGGCGTCCCCCGGAAGAACCAGACGTAGAAGTTCGCGAGCCAGCGGAGGAGTCCCACGCGCGACATGCGTCCGAGGGCGCCGAAGACGCCGAGGACGACGCCGATCAGCTGTGCCGTGACTGGAGATGCCGAGCGTGAGGCCGAGCCCGGACAGGATCTGGCTGTCCGGGTGGAAGATCGAGTTGAAGAAGTAGTCCCAGCGGTAGACGTAGCTGCTCTGGGATTGCTGGCACGCCGCCAGCGCGACGGCAAGGACGCCGAGTCCGGCCAGCTGCGCCGGTCGGACTCGGCTCCGCTTTGCTGTCCCCGGGACGGCCACAGCCGAGCGGCGGCTACTTGGTGACCGGGACGACGTCCGCCGCTGTCAGGCCGCCCGTCTCGATGGCGTACTTGGTCAGGATCTGCGTGTAGCCTCCGTCGGCCATCAGCGCCTTGAGGGCCGCCACCACGCCGTCGCGGAGGGCGGTCTTCGTCCTTCGGGACGCTGATCCCTTCCAGGGCCGTGTCGAGGGGCGGCACGCCGGAAAGCACGAACTGGTCGGGATGCTGCACGGTGTAGTAGCCGGCGACCGGCGAGTCGGCGAAGTACGCATCGACGTTCCCGCTGCTCAGCGCCGCAAGCGCGTCGCTGTCCTTCTGGTACTCGCTCACTGTGATCTTCGCCAGGCCCTTGGTGACGCATGCCGCAGAGAGTCCCTTGCCGGCGTAGCTGCCGGTGCCGTTGAGGTAGTCGACCTCCGTCGTGCTGCTTTCAGCCGCGATCGACTTCCCGCACAGATCGTCAGTGGTGTTGATTGCCTTCGGGTTGCCCTTGGCCACCACGAAGGACTGGCCGGCCTTGAAGTACGGAATCATGTCGACCTGCGCCACGCGCTCGGCGGTGATGTTCTGGGCGCTGATGATGATGTCGCACTTTCCGGTCGTGACCGCGGCAATGATCGTGTCGAAGACCGAGTTCTCGATCTGCGGGGTCAGGCCGAGCTTGCCGGCAATCGCCTCGCCGAGCTCGATGTCGGATCCGACCGGATTCCCATCGGCGTCAAAGAACTCCTGGGGCGGGTAGGGGATATCCGAACAGATCACGAGCTTGCCCGCGAAGGTGAGCTGGTCCGATGGCACCTGCGCGACCGGCGTCGCCGCCACCGATGGCGCGACCGAGGGAGCCGTCGCTGGCCCCTGTGACGCCCCGGCCGCGGATGCCGACGGACTGGCATTGGTCTGGCACGCCGCCAGCAGAAGGAGAGCGGCGACCGGCGCGATCGCGGCCCTTCGCGTGAAGAGAGACATGGCGTTCCTCCCAGGCTCCAAGAAGGTGCGACCACACGTCGTAATTGCGGCGGTAGCCTAGCCTGCGCGTGCCCAGAAGTCGAGCGCGGCGGTGAGCGGACAGCAACTGCTGGGCATGCTGTCGCCACGGGTACACTGCCCGGGTGATCCCCCTCTCCCGGGCAGCGACGCTTCCCGCCCGCTATTACGTCGATCCGAACGTGCTGGAGCGCGAGAAGGAGCTCGTCTTCGGCCGCAGCTGGCAGCTCGTGGCGCGCGCCGACGAGCTCACGCGGGTGGGCGACTTCGTGCCCGTCACCCTCCTCGACGAGCCGATCGTGATCACCCACGGCCTCGACGGAGAGCTGCGCGGGTTCTACAACGTGTGCCGCCATCGCGCCGGGCAGGTGGCCCTGACCCGCGGCAACCGCAAGTCGCTCCAGTGCCAGTACCACGGCTGGACCTACGGCCTGGACGGCGCGCTGCGCGCGTGCCCGGAGATGGACGAGACCGAGGAGTTCCGCAAGGAGGACTTCGGCCTGCACCCAGTGCGCGTCGACCGATGGGGCCCGTTCGTCTTCGCCTGCCTGTCCGACGATGCGCTGCCCCTCGCCGAGGTGATGGGCGCCATCCCCGACGAGGTGGCGCGGGCCGGCTACGACGTCGATCGGATGCGGCTGGTCGAGCGGCGCGAGTACCTGATCGAGTGCAACTGGAAGGTGTACGTCGACAACTACCTGGAGGGCTACCACCTCCCGATCGCCCACCCGCAGCTCTTCCGGGAGCTCGACTACGATGCCTACCGGGTCGAGGAGTTCCGCTACTACTCGAAGCAGCACGCCCCCATCCGCGAGCTGAAGCCGGGCGAGGAGCTGGGGCGCGATCGGCGCTACCTGCGCACCGCCGACGGCGAGGAGGACGCCCTCTACTACTGGCTCTTCCCGAACACGATGTTCAACATCTACCAGGACAACCTCTCCTCGAACGTGATCGTGCCGATCGGTCCGGATCGAACGCTGACCATCTTCGAGTGGTACTTCGCCGAACCGGGGACGGGGCCCGGCTGGGAGTCGATGCAGCAGACGATCGCCTTCTCCGACGAGATCCAGCAGGAGGACATCGTCCTCTGCGAGCAGGTGCAGCGCGGCCTCCGCTCCCGCTCCTACGACACGGGCCGCTTCTCCGCCAGGCGGGAGAACGGCGTGTACCACTTCCAGAACCTTGTCCGCGAGTTCCTCGGGGAGTAGCGACGCGTCCCGTGACCTACGACGAGCTGCTGGCGCTGGCGCGTCGCTGTGAGGGCCAAACCCTGGAGACGGTCACCGGGCGGAGATTCACGGTCGGGATCAGCTTCGAAGGCCCGTTCTTCACCCCGGCCTCGAGCGGGTACCCGCAGAGTGATGGGCGCAAGGCGGCCGAGCGCTTCCTCGCGCGCTACAACCAGACCGGCAGCCTTCGCCCGAGCGACTACAAGGACGTCAGCCGCAACGCCTCGTACTTCATCGGCATGCTCCTGCACGAGTTGCGCTAGGCTCAGCCGATGACCAATCAGCCCCCTCCCCGCGCCGACGGGCGCCTCACCGTCGCCCTCGTCTCCGAGGTGTTCTGGCAGCCCGATGGCATCGGCCGCCTCGGCGCCACCCTCGACGAGTGCGTCGAGCGCGGGGCCGACCTCGCCGTCCTGCCCGAGATCCCGTTGAATCCGTGGCGACCCGCCACGAAGGTTCCAAGGGACGAGGACGCGGAGCCGATGAACGGGCCGCGCGCGAGCGCGATGGCGGCCGCGGCGCGGGCCGCCGGGATCGGCCTGGTCGGGGGCATCATCCACCGGGACTCGGCCACCGGACGGCGTACCAGCCGGATCCTCGTCTTCGATCGCTCGGGTGCCCTCGCGGCGACCTACGAGAAGCTGCACCTGCCGGAGGAGCCCGGCTTCTGGGAGACGAGCCACTACGAGCCCGGGACGAAGGCGCCGGAGCGGATCGACGCGTTCGGCCTGCCGGTCGGGGTCCAGGTCTGCAGCGACACGAACCGCCCCGAGGGGTCGCACCTGCTCGGCGCGCAGGGGGTCCAGGCGATCCTCATCCCGCGTGCAACCGAGGAGCGGACCTACCAGCGCTGGAAGATCGTCTTCCGTGCCAACGCGCTCACGAGCGGCTGCTACGTCCTGTCGGTCAACCGTCCCGACTCCGAGGAGGGGGTGCTGATCGGCGGCCCGTCGATCGCGGTCGACCCGAACGGGGCGGTGCTCGTCGAGACGACCGATCGGATCAGCGTCGCGACGCTCGAGTCGAGCGTCGTGCGAGATGCGCGGATCGCCTATCCCGGCTACCTGCCGGTGCGCGCCCGCCTCTACGCCGATGCGTGGGCCGAGATCGCCGGCCGCGACGGCGAACCAGGATGACGTGGTGACGGTCGCGGGTCGCCGCGCGGATGGGGATCGGCCTAGTTCAGGGTGAAGTGGCCCTCGGCCAGCAGCTCGACCCCGCGATAGACGCGCATCACGAACTCGCCCTTCCCCCATGCGTTGATCAGTCCCGCGGCGTCACGGACGCGGAAGCCGGCGATCATGGAGCTTGGCGTGACCTGGACCCCGCCGGTCGAGCGCGACTGGACGACCTTGCTGTCCGCCACCCGCGTGATCTCCTCGGCCACCGTGTTGACGGCGAACGTCTGGGTCAGCTTGATCGAGTGCGCGAAGCCCGCCCCGGCGACGAAGGTCGTGGTCGGGTTGGTCACCTCGCGGGTGGTCGAGTCGAGACCGGTTCCGAAGGTGATGGTGCCCGCCAGGCCGCCCGTGGCGGCGACACTCGGCCCCGCGCTCGACGAGCCGCCGGGCGCGATGCTCGGCCCCACCGAGATCGACGGGAGTGGCGTCGGGGAGGGGCTCGGCGAGGCGGTCTCCACTGCCACGTTCGGGGCCGGGGGAAGCAGCCCGGCGAAGAAGAGGCCAAAGCCGATCGCGAGGACGATGGCGCCCAGCGTGGCGCCGATCGAGATGAGCGACGCCTGATCGGTCGGGATGATCCCGCGCGGTCCGCTGGCCGGCCTCCCGCCTGCACCCAGCGCGAACCCGCACTGTCGGCAGACCTGCGCCCACGCCGGGTTGGCGTGGCCACAGTTGAAGCACTCCACGGTGTCGCCGCTCATCGGGCCAGAGCCTAGCATGCAGGCGGCCGCCGGCGGTGAGAACGCCGACGGCCATCGGACTGCCGCGCAACCGGCCGTCCGGCGTTCATGCTAGCCGGCCAGGTGGTGCCAGGACGCGCCACCCTAACCGCACCAAATGCCAACATTACCCCCAGTTCAGGTATTCCGAGTACTGGTCGCGACTAGTACCTTACGGTCCTACGATCGACGAGGCATCATCCCTCCATTCATCCGTTACACAGGGAGATCTGCATCGTGAGAAAGCTCCTGGCACCCGTCGCGGCCGCTGCCGTGACCTTCTTTGCGTTTGCGGCCGTCGCCACTGCGCACGTCCCCGCGGCCAGCCTGGCCTGCGTGGGGGACAAACCGACGCTCTCGATTTCGCTGACGCAGTACAACGCCGGCGTCACCAACACGGTCAAGGTCAGCATCGACGGCGTTGTGAAGGTGCCTACGTTCACGTTCGGCGCGACGTACACGCCTGCGGCAATGAACGCCGGCGACCCGTTTGTCGGTCACACGGCTGAGGTGATCGTGAAGGCCGGGGACGATCCGACCGGATCCAGTGGCTGGACCAAGACCTTCAACCTGACGGTCCCCGCATGTCAGCAGGCGACGCCGACGCCGACGCCGACGCCGACGCCGACGCCGACCCCGACGCCGACTCCGACGCCGACGCCGACGCCGACCCCGACGCCGACGTCAACCCCCGTGCAGTCGGTCGAGGCTGGAACGGGAACCCCCGCGGCCAGCACCCCCAACACGTCGCTGGACGGCAACGGGTCGAGCCCGCTGCCGACGATCCTCTTGAGCCTGGTGCTGCTCGCATCCCTCGGGACGCTCGCGTACACCAACGTGAAGGTCGTGGCCCGCCACAAGCGGTAGGCCTGCGACTCGGCACTCCCTGGGGAGACGGGGTGGAGGTCTTGCCTCCACTCCGTCTTTCTACGTCCGGGCCGATGCGGGCGTGGTGCCGGAGGTGGGGGTCGAACCCACACGAGCTTGCGCCCACCGGATTTTGAGTCCGGCGCGTCTGCCGATTCCGCCACTCCGGCGCGGGGCGTGATGGTACCCGCCTCGCGCAGCTCGTGGCTAGGCGCGCACCTCTTGCCGCATGAAGCGGATGTAGGCGATCGCGAAGCAGATGACCGTGAGCGCCACGAGCGCGACGACGTGCGGCCAGACCAGCAGCAGGCTCTGGTCGAGGGAGAGGAGGGTGGGGATCTGCTGCTGCGCCTGGGTCAGCTGCCCGAGCGTGGCGGGGGTGGAGGTCGCCGTGAGCGACGGGTTGAGCAGCACCGAGGACGCCTCGGAGTAGAGGGTCGTGGGCAGGAGGCGGAGCACGAAGGCGTGCAGCTGGTAGAGGCCGAGCGCCTGGTCGACGGCGGTGGCGTTGGCCACCGGCGCTATGGCGTCGAGCAGCAGGTTGAGCAGGAACCGGCCGAACATGGCGATTCCGAGCCAGGCGCCGAAGCCGACCAGCGCGGCCGTGGCGGCGCGTTGGACGATCACCGACAGGAGCAGCCCGAAGGCGAGCCAGACCGCGACGTAGGCGACCGTCACGACGAACCAGACGATGATCCGTAGCAGCTCCGATCCGGCCGGGACGATGCCGAGGCGGAGCAGCCCGAAGGCGGAGATGAGCACCACGATCGAAGCCAGGACAAGCGTGATCGCGGCGAGCGAGGCGACGAACTTTCCGTTGATCACGTCGTCGCGATGGATCGGTTGGGCGACCAGCCGCGGCAGCGTTCCCTGCGAGCGCTCACCGTTCACCGCGTCGAACGCGAAGGCGATGCCCAGGAGTGGAGCCGCGAGGCCGATGAAGCCCTGCACATTGACGTCGAGGCCGAAGATCGAAACGTCCTGCGGACCGACGATGAAGAGGGCGAGGAAGACGGCCTGCGCCCCGCTCACCTGGGATGCGAGCTGATGGATCCGGTCGGTCGCCAGGTAGAGCGGGATCCCGGCCGCGAGGCCGAGCACCAGCAGCAGGACGAAGAAGCGCAGGCTCAGGACGTGGTCGGCGAACTCCTTGCCGGCGACCACGAGCCACCCGTTGCGCGGCACGCGTCGCTCGGGGAGCTGCGCCGGCACCGGCGCCTCGGCCGCGGTCACGCCACCGCCCCCGCGGGCGTCGCGACGGCGGTGGCGGTGTGCAGCCCGGACTGGTGGAGCGCGGCGCGGTAGATCTCGTCGAGCGAGGCCTCGGTCGAACGGATGGCGGTGAGGCCAAGCGACTCGCGCGCCGCGGCCGAGAGCACGGCTTCGCGCACCTTGCGCCCCGCGCCCGCCGGTCGCACGGTGAGCGTCCACGGCGCGTCGGCGGCGATCGCGGACTCGACCGCCTCGACCCCGGGGATGGACGAGAGGATCGGGCCGATCCGATCGGCGCTGGCCGCCTGCTCTCCCTCGAAGGTGACCTCCACCTGGTCGGTGTCGCTCCCGAACTTCGCGGCAAGCTCCGGGACGGTGCCGAGCCCGATGAGGCGCCCGGCGGCGAAGATCCCGACCCGGTCGCAGACCGACTGGACCTGGGTCAGCAGGTGGCTGGAAAGGAGCACCGTCACGCCGCGCTCGTGCACCAGGCCGCGAAGGAGCTGGAGGATCTCGACCACGCCGATCGGGTCGATGGCGGCGGTCGGCTCGTCGAGGATGAGGATCTCCGGGTCCTTGATCAGCGCGTCGGCGATCCCGAGCCGCTGGAGCATGCCGCGAGAGTAGGTGTCGGCGCGGCCGTCAGCTCGGTCGCCGAGGCTCACCTGGTCGAGCGCCTCAGTGATCCGCGCCTCCGCCTCGTCTCGCCCCAGGCCGTTGAGGCGCGCCGTGTAGCGCAGGTTCTGGCGCCCCGTCAGGTCGCCGTAGAAGCCGACGCTGTCTGGGAGGTAGCCGACCTGGCGCTTCACCCGCAGCGCGTCGCGCGCCGGGTCGAGCCCCATCACCCGCGCGCTGCCGGAGGTTGGCTCGGTGAGGCCCAGCAGCATCAGGATGGTGGTCGTCTTGCCGGCCCCGTTCTGGCCGAGCAGGCCGAAGATCTCCCCGCGCCGCAGCTCGAGGTCCAGCCCGTCGACCGCGACCAGGTCGCCGTAGCGCTTGGTCAGCCCCGCGGCGACGATCGGCGGCTCGCTCACCGCCGCCCGTACCGCTGAAAGACGTACCAGAGGCCGGAGAGGACCAGCACGATCAGCGCCAGGCCGACGAATCCGAAGAGCGGCGAGGTCTCGACCGTCATCCGGATGTCGACCGAGCCGTTCGCGCCGGTCGCGGTTGCCGAAAATGTGACGACGTAGTCGCCCGCGATCGCGTCGTTCGACGGGACGATCGTGGCCGTGATCGTCTGGCTCTGGCCTGCGGCGATGCTGTCAATCGTGCTCGACGGGCTGTAGGTCACGTTCCAGTCGGTCGGCGCCGTGGCGGAGACGACCACCTGCGTCAGCGGCTGCGTGCCGTCGTTCTTGATCACCAGCTGCTGGGTGATCGATCCGCCGGCCGACCCGGAGTTGCTGAGCAGCCCGCCCGGGGTCGTCACCGTCATGGCGTTCGTGCCGGTCACCTTGACAGAGAGCGAGGCATCGATCTTCCGGTCGCCGACCGTCGCAGAAACGGCGATCGGGTAGGTATTCGGCGTGACGTCGGTCGGCGGCTTGGCGGTGACCGAGACGGCCGATGTGCTGCCGGCCTTGATCACGGCGCTTGCGGCCTGCGTCTGCCCGGTCAGGGTGGCGCTCACGTCCCAGCCGGTCGGGCCGGTGGCGATGACGGCGAAGGTGAGGTCCTCGGCGCTGTCGTTCGTCAGGGTCAGGTTGAAGGTGAAGCTGCTGCTCGACGAGCCCTGGAGCGACGGAACGTCGCTGGTCAGGGTCACGTCACCCGACATGGCGCCGTTCACGGTGATCGCCAACGGCAGCTCCGCGCGGGCCGCACCGGTGAATCCGGCGACGGTCAGGTGCGTCACGCCGTCGGTCGCCGTGGCCGGCACGTCGACCTCGAGGCTCAGGGTCGCCTTGCCGGTCGAATCGGTCTGGATCGCCGTTCACGACGTAACCGCCGCCACGCAGCGTGGCCTTCCAGTCGGACGGTGCGCCGCTGACCGAGACGGCAACCTGCTGGTTCGCGTTCCCGGAGACGGTGATCGTGAAGGTGACCTTCGATCCGGGTGCGACCGAGATCGCGGGGTAGGGGGTGGTCAGGCTCAGCGTCGCGGCGATGGCGCTCGGTGCCACGGCCAGCGTCATGGTCAGCAGGCCGATCGCGGCGAGCGCTGGTGCGCGGCCGCGGCGTGGGGCAGGCGGTTGGGCGCGATGGCTGCGCCCACGGATCGGCAGGATCGCCACTCGGACTCCTCCAGGCGTCACAAATCTTCCGCGTCAGTCTGGCGCAAAGAGGAACGGTACCCGCGCCGCGCACGTTTGCAAGCAACGCGCGGACAACAGATTGTTGAGAAGCGTGAACCGATCGGCCGTCACGCGGCGCTGGAGTCGGCCTCGAGCGGCTCGATGCGGAAGACGGGGTGGTACGCGGCATCGGGGATCCGTGCGAAGAAGCCCGTCACCGAGCGACCGAGCGCCTTGCGATAGGCGCCGACGACGCGCTCGCGCTGCGACCCGATCACCTCGTCCGCCCGGAACGGCTGAACGCGACCATGCATCCGCAGCTCGCCGCGTCCCGCGGCTCGCAGGTTCCGCGCCCAGGCGGTGTTGCCCCGCCCCGAGACCAGGTAGCGCGCTCCTTCGAACTCGAATGGCCCGCCGATCGGGACGGTGTGCGGGGTTCCGCTGCGCCGGCCCTGGACCGTCAGGGCCGGGAAGAGGCCGACGCGCAGCACGACCGGGTTGACGAGCTCGATCATCCAGCGGGGCGAGCGGATGACGGGGAGCGGCTGCGGCTTCATCGGTCTGCCTTCCATGCGGGACCTCCACGATCACTCTCCGGGGAGTGGGGCGTCGAGTCGAGATGCCTTTGTCCCGATCTCCGGTGCCATTCGGTCCGTCAGCGGCGGTGTGATGATAGGAAGCGCATGCCCGTCCCCGACCCGGCGCGTCCAGGCTCCCGCACCGCTCCTCTCCCCGACGAGGAGGCGGTGGTGGCTCGCGCCTGCCGCGGGGATCGCGGCGCCTTCACCCAGCTGATGGAGCACTACCAATCGGCCTGCTACGGGCTCGCGTGGCGGCTGCTGGGGGATCCGGACCTGGCGGCAGACGCCGCCCAGGACGCCTTCGTCCACGCCTACGACGCAATCGCCAAGTACCGAGGCGGCCTCTTCCGCTCCTGGCTGCTGCGGATCACCGCCAATGCCAGCTACGACATCCTGCGACGCGCGCAACGCCGCCCGACGACGACGCTTCCGGATGCGGAAGAGGGTGAGGCGGAGCTGCCAGACCGGGGCGCCCCTGATCCCGAGGCGGAGGCTGGCCGGTCAGAGCTGTACCGCCACCTCGACGCCGCGCTTCGCCTCCTTCCCCACGATCAGCGCGCCGCGGTCGTGCTGTGCGACGTGTACGGGATGGATTACGACGAGGTCGCGGTCGGCCACCGAGTCGGCGCTCGGCACGGTGAAGTCGCGCATCCATCGTGGCCGCCTGCGGCTGCGCGAGCTGATGGCCGAGCACCGGGAACTGTTCCTGAATGAGGCGCGTCTGGACCGATGACCATGCAGCACAGCACGCATCCAGCTGACGAGCGACTCGCTGCCTATGCGAGCGCCGATCGCGAGGCCGTCTTCGACCGCGAGCTGGCCAGTCATATCGGCAGCTGTGACCGCTGCGGCCCGATCGTCGATGAGCTGACGATCCTGCGCGATGCGCTCTCCCTCCTTCCCGACGTCGCTCCGTCCCGCCCGCTTCGCCTCATCCCGCCGGTCGCCGCCCCGGACGCTCGTCCCTCCGGGGCCTTCGAATGGCTGCGGCGCCTCACCGCGCCGGCGATGGCGGCCGGGTTCGGGCTGGTGCTCGTCGGGGCGGTCGGCGCGTCCGGCCTGGTCGGCGGGATCGGCGGCGCGACCGCCGACCTGGCAGCGGGCCAATCGGCGAAGGGCGCCGAGGCGCCAGGAGTCGGCGGCGCGTACTCCCCGGTCCCGGTGCCGGTCACCTCCGATACCGACTACGGCACCCGGAGCGGGCCGCCGCGCAGCGAGGGGAGCGGGTCCTCGATGACCCCCACGCCCTCGCCCAACCCGGATCACGCCACCGATCAGGGTTCGAAGGAGCAGCCCTGGCTGGCGCTCCTCATCGCGGGCTTCGGGCTGTTCGGGATCTCCGCGATCCTGCGCTACTCGCTGGCCCCCAGGGCCGGCTAGGCGAGCTTCCCGAGCACGACCGCCGTGGCGAGCAGCGTCAGGAAGACGACCGCCACGATGAGCGCCGCCCAGCCGGAATCGCGGAACGTACGCGGCGTGCTCTCCAGCGGCTGCGGCCGACGCGTCGGCGGGGTCGGCACCTCGCCCGGCTGACGCACCGTCCGCGGCGCAGCGCGCGTCTCGGCGGCGGTGGCGCGCCAGGTGGCCCAGGTCCGGGTGGTGGTCGGCTGCGCGGGCCGGATCGGCCGGCGGGACGCGGCCCAGTGGCCGCTGCTCGGCGTGCCGGCGGTCGGATGCGCGGCGTCGTACTCCGCGCGTCGGGCCGTCGAGGAGAGGATGGCCCACGCCTCGTTGACCAGCTGCATGCGCGCCACGACCTGCTCGTCGGGGTGCAGGTCGGGGTGGAAACGCTTCGCCAGTCGTCGATGGGCGAGCGCGACCTGCTGGGGACTCGCATCCCGCGCGATGCCCAGCACGGCGTAGGGGTCGGGCGCGCTCTCCCTCGGCATTGACGTGGATTCTAGGCGGCGCCCGGGCCGGGAAGGCGGCGTCTCCATCGGTCTAGACTCCGAGAATGGCCGAACGTCGACCGATCCTGATGCTCATCGACGGGCCGAGCCTCGTCTACCGCGGCTACTTCGCCCTTCCGCCGCTGACGACGTCCGACGGCTCCCTGGTCAATGCGGTCTTCGGCTTCCTCCAGATCGTCCTGCGCGGGATGCAGGACCTGAAGCCGGACTACGCGATCGTGAGCTTCGACCTCGGCAAGCCGCAGTTTCGCTTCGACGCCTACCCCGACTACAAGGCGGGGCGCCCCTCGATGCCCGACGACCTGCGCTCGCAGTTCCCGATCGTGCGCGAGGTGGTGACGATGATGGGGATGCCGATCCACGAGCTCGCCGGCTACGAGGCCGATGACGTGATCGGCGCCCTCGCGCAGCAGGCAGCAGTGGCCGGAGTCGACACCTACATCGTCTCGGGCGACCTCGACGGGCTGCAGCTGGTCAACGACCGGATCCGGCTCCTCACCACCCGGATGGGGGTCGCCGCCACGGTCATCTACGACGAGGCGAAGGTCGCCGAGCGCTACGGGCTGCGCCCGGACCAGATGCTCGACTACAAGGCGCTCAAGGGCGACACCTCGGACAACATCCCGGGCGTTCCGGGGGTGGGGGAGAAGACCGCCATCGCGCTCCTCCAGGAGTTCGGTTCGCTCGACCAGATCTACGCGCGCCTTGACGAGGTGAAGGGCAAGCTTCGCGACCGGCTTGCCGAGCACCGCGAGTCGGCGTTCCTGTCCCGCCAGGTGGGGCGCATCGTGACCGACCTGCCGGTGACCCTCGACCTCGAGTCGGCGCGGACCGGCCGGTACGACCGACGCGCCGTTGCGCAGCGCTTCCGAGAGCTCGAGTTCCGCTCGCTGATCGATCGGCTGCCACCGTCCAGCATCGCGCCGAGCGGGCACGACGCGCCGGAGCGCGAGACAAAGGGCGGGCTGCAGCTCTCGCTCGACCTGCTGGGCGGTGGCGCGGCCGGGGCCTCGGAGGCCGACGCGCCCGGGCCGCAGGCACCGCGGGTGGCGCCGGACCCGCTCGTCGATCCCGGAGGCGCGATCGAGCACGTCGATCCCCGGATCCCACGCGGCGAGGCCGATCGGGTCGAGCTGGAGGCGTGGCTGGCGGCCCACGGGGAGGCCGTCGGGCTGGGCTGGGCGGCGGGGCCGGGGCGGCCGCTCGATCGCGCCCTGCTGGGCATCGCCTTTGCCGGCGAGGACGGATCCTGCTGGTATCTGCCGCTCGGGCGATGCCGGGGACGACGCCTGGCTGCCGCGCTGGCTCTCCCGGGCCGATCGGCCGTTGATCGGGCATGACCTGAAGCAGCTGCTCACCCTCATGGCGAGGTCCGGCGGTGAGGTGGGAGGTCCGGCGTTCGACACGCTCGTGGCGTCCTACATGGTCAATCCCGCGCTTCGCGCCCAGACCCTCGACGACCTGGCCGCGAACCGCTTCACCGCGGTGCTTCCGCCGCGACCGATCAGCGGTGAGTCGGGCGCGGAGGAGGCGATCGTCGCGCGGCGCGCGGCCGGCGAGGCGCTCACCGCCCTGCTGGTGAAGCCCGCCCTCGAGGCGGAGATGGCCGAGGCGGGGCTCACCAACCTGTTCTTCGAGGTCGAGATGCCGCTCCTGCCGGTCCTGGTCGGGATGGAGCTGGCGGGGGTCCAGATCGACGACGCCGTGCTCGCCGCCATGGCCACCGAGTTCGGCGAGCAGCTCGCGTCGCTGGAGTCGCGCATCTACGAGCTGGTCGGGCACCCGTTCAACATCGGATCACCCAAGCAGCTCGAGCAGATCCTCTTCCACGAGCTGGGGCTCGTCGGCACGAAGCGAACGCGGACCGGCTACTCGACCGACGCATCGGTCCTGGAGGAGCTGAAGGACAAGCACGAAGCGGTCGCCCTCATCCTCGAGCACCGCCAGGTGGCGAAGCTCAAGTCGACCTATGTCGACGCCCTGCCGCTCCTGCTGGATGCCGGCGGAAGGGTGCACACCACCTACTCGCAGGCGATCGCCGCCACCGGTCGCCTCTCGAGCGCCGATCCCAACCTCCAGAACATCCCGGTCCGCACCGCCCTGGGGCGGCGCATCCGGCGCGCCTTCGTGGCGCCCCCGGGGAAGCTGCTGCTCGCCGCCGACTACTCGCAGGTCGAGCTGCGCATCCTTGCCCACGTCTCCGGTGACCCGGGCCTGAAGGCCGCCTTCGCGGCGCACGAGGATATCCATCGCTCGACCGCCGCGCGGGTCCTGAAGCTGGCGCCGGAGGAGGTCAGCTACGAGCAGCGCAGCATGGCCAAGATGGTCAACTTCGGGGTCGCCTACGGGATGAGCGACTTCGGGCTGGCCGATCGCCTGCGGATCCCGCGCGAAGAGGCGCACCAGTTCATCGCCGACTACTTCGCCGCCTACGAGGGGATCCGCCGCTACATCGTCGAGATGAAGATCCTCGCTCGCGACCAGGGCTACGTGTCGACCCTGCTCGGCCGCCGCCGCTACATCCCGGAGCTGACGGCACGCAACCCCTCGCTCCGCCAGGCGGGGGAGCGGATGGCGATCAACATGCCGATCCAGGGGACGGCGGCGGACGCCATCAAGATCGCGATGGTCAAGCTGGCTGCCGAGATCCGGGCGCGCGGCCTGAGCTCAAAGATGCTGCTCCAGGTGCACGACGAGCTCGTCTTCGAGACCGATGAGGCCGAGCTGCCCGCCCTCGCCTCGCTCGCCCGCGAGGTGATGGAGAGTGCCCTCCCGCTCGACGTGCCGCTCACCGTCGAGCTCAAGGTTGGCGCCGACTGGGAGCGGATGGACCATCTCGTCCAGCTCCCCGATGGCGGCTGGCAGCGCGAGGCGGTGGCCGAGCTGCCCGAGGCCGACGAGCCGGTGCTGGCGGAGGTCGGCGGCTGAGGCATGCCGGAGCTGCCCGAGGTCGAGACCGTGGCGCGCGACCTGCAGCGCTGGATCGCCGGCGCCACGATCACCGATGCCGAAGTGCGCTGGGATCGGACCATCCGGCATCCGCAGCCGCCTGACCGCTTCGTCGGCGAGCTGCGCGGCGCCACCATCCGCCGTGTCGGGCGCCGAGCGAAGAGCGTCCTTCTGCACCTCGCCGACGGGCGCGTCATGACCGTCGCGCTGCGCATGACCGGGGCGCTCATCGTCGCCCTCCCCGGGACGCCGGACGATCGGTACGCGCGGGTCGTCTTCCACCTCGCCGACGGGCGCGAGCTGCGCTACCGGGACGTGCGCAAGTTCGGCCGGATCGGGCTCTGGGAGCGGGGCGGTGGGCCGCGCCGGCCAGGCGGAAGGGCGTCGAAACGCGCGGTCGCCGAGCGACGCGAGCCGTACCGGGTCGGCGACGTCTTCGCGCGCCATGGGCCGGAGCCGCTCGCTCGCTCGTTCAGCGCGCAACGATTCGCGGCGCGGCTCCAGGGTCGCTCCGCGCGCCTGAAGACGCTCCTCCTGGACCAGTCGTTCATCGCCGGGGTCGGCAACATCTACGCCGACGAGGCGCTCTGGCGCGCCCGCCTCCACCCGCTCCGCGCCGCCGATACGCTGACCCCGGTCGAGGTGCGGCGGCTGCACCGCGCGATCCGCGCCGTCCTGCGGCAGGGGATCGCCAATCGCGGCACCAGCCTCGCCGACTACGTCGGGGCGGATGGTGAGCCGGGTGACAACGCGGAACGGCTGGCCGTCTACCAGCGCACCGGGCAGCCCTGCCTGCGCTGCGGACGCGAGATCACCCGGATCGTGGTCGGGCAGCGCAGCACGCACTTCTGCCCGCGCTGCCAGAAGCTGCCGGGAGCGGGAGGCGCGCCGTGAAGGTGATCGGCCTGACCGGGAACATCGGCTGCGGGAAGAGCGCCGTCGCCGAGATGCTGCACGACCTCGGGGTGGCGATCATCGACGCCGATGCCGTGGCGCGGCAGGTCCGTAACAACGACGACGTTGTTCGCCGCGGGATCGAGGATCGATTCGGCACGCTCGACCCGACCGAGCTGGCGCACATCGTCTTCGCCGAGCCATCGGCGCTTGCCGACCTCGAGCGGATCCTGCATCCGCCGGTGCGCGACGAGGTGCGCGCCCGCCTCGCCGAGCTCATCGCCGGAGGAGCCGAAGTGGCGTGCATCGAGGCGATCAAGCTCCTCGAGTCACCGCTCCGCGATCGCTGCGACGAGACGTGGGTCGTGCGCTGCGAGGAGGCCGATGCGCTGGCCCGCCTCGCCGCCCGGGGCATGAGCGAGGCGGACGCGCGAGCGCGGCTCGCCAACCAGACCCCGCAGGAAGTCAAGGTCGCGGCCGCCGATCGGGTGATCGACGGCTCGGCGCCCATCGAGGAGACCCGCCGGCAGGTCAGGGCCGCGTATCGGGCCCTGCTGGCGGTTCGCTAGAATTCACCCCCGCCCCCGGTCGTCATCACGAGGCCTGCTCCGCATGCCCGATCTCAAGGTCCACGCCCCGTTCGAGCCGACCGGCGATCAGCCGGCGGCGATCGCCGCGCTGGTCGACGGGGTGCAATCGGGGCTGCGGCACCAGGTCCTGCTCGGCGCCACCGGCACCGGCAAGACCTTCACCGCCGCCAAGGTGATCGAGGCGGTGGGGCGCCCGACGCTGGTGATGGCCCACAACAAGACCCTCGCGGCCCAGCTCTACCAGGAGTTCCGCGAGTTCTTCCCCGACAACGCGGTCGAGTACTTCGTCAGCTACTACGACTACTTCCAGCCGGAGGCCTACCTGCCGCGATCCGATACGTACATCGAGAAGGATTCGTCGCGCAACGACGAGATCGACCGGCTGCGGCACAACGCCACGCGCGCGCTGTTCGAGCGGCGCGACGTGATCATCGTCGCCTCCGTCTCGTGCATCTACGGGCTCGGCGCTCCGGTCGACTACGGCGCGACCGTGATCAACCTCAAGGTCGGGGGGCATTACCGCCGCGACGGGATCCTGCGCCACCTGGTCGACCTCCAGTACCAGCGCAACGATGCCGCCCTCGCCCGCTCCCGCTTTCGCGTGCGCGGCGACGTGCTCGAGGTCCAGCCGCCGCACGGGGAGTACGTGGTGCGGGTGGAGCTCTTCGGCGACGAGGTGGAGCGGATCGTCGAGGTCGACTCGCTGACCGGCGAGGTGCTCGCCGAGCGGCGCGAGGTGAACTTCTACCCGGCCAGCCACTACGTCACGCCGCGCGACAAGCTGCTCCTGGCGATCGACAAGATCGACGCCGAGATGGAGGAGCGGGTCGCCTGGCTCTCGAGCCAGGGGCGCGAGCTCGAGGCGGCGCGGCTGCGCCAGCGGACCGACTTCGACCTCGAGATGATGCGCGAAGTCGGCTACTGCTCCGGCATCGAGAACTACAGCCGCCACCTCGCCGGTCGCGAGGCGGGGAGCCGGCCCTGGACCCTGATCGACTACTTCCCGACCGACTTCCTGCTGATCGTCGACGAGAGCCACATCACCGTCCCCCAGGTCCACGGCATGTACAAGAACGATCGGACCCGCAAGGAGATCCTCGTCGACTTCGGCTTCCGCCTCCCATCGGCGCTCGACAACCGACCGCTCACCTTCGAGGAGTGGGAGGACCACCTCAACCAGGTCGTCTACATGAGCGCGACGCCGGGCCCGTATGAAACGGAGCGTGCCCAGCGGGTCGCGGAGCAGTTCATTCGACCGACCGGGGTGGTCGACCCGATGATCACGGTGCGCCCCACCGCCGGTCAGGTCGACGACCTGCTGGCCGAGATTCGCGACACGGTCGCGCGCGGGGAGCGGGCGATTGTGACCACCCTCACCAAGAAGATGGCCGAGGACCTGGCCGACTACCTCGCCGAGCTGGGGGTCAAGGTCCAGTGGCTGCACAGTGAGGTCGACACCCTGGAGCGCGTCGAGATCCTGCGTGACCTTCGCCTCGGCGTGTACGACGTGCTGGTCGGGATCAACCTCCTGCGCGAGGGTCTCGACCTGCCCGAGGTGACCCTCGTCGCGATCCTCGACGCCGACAAGGAGGGGTTCCTGCGCTCGGGCGGGTCACTGATCCAGGTGATCGGTCGCGCCGCTCGCAACATCGGTGGCCGCGTGATCATGTATGCCGATCGCGAGACAGACTCGATGCGCGCCGCGATCGGGGAGACGAATCGCCGGCGCGAGAAGCAGACCGCCTACAACCTCGAGCACGGGATCGTCCCGGAGACGATCATCAAGGAGATCCGCGACATCAACAGCGGGCTGCGCCGCGTCGCCGAGGAGCGCACCACGATCGACGTGGAGGGAAGGGAGCCGGCCGAGCTGGCCGCGATGATGAGCCGCCTCGAGTCCCAGATGAAGGAGGCGGCGCGCAACCTCGAGTTCGAGCGCGCAGCGGCGCTGCGGGACGAGATCCTCCAGCTGCGCCGGCTCCGCGAGGAGCTGGCCGCGGCGCCGGGGAGCATCCCCGCTGACGTGTACGCCGCGGCCGCCGAGGCGGGGGAGTTCGGCGGCGAGCCGGGGCGGCGTGCCCCGCGCGAGGTCTTCAGCACCGCCGCGAGGCCGAACATCATCGCGGCAGGGTCGCGCCGCCGTCCGCCGCGCCGCCGCCGGCCCTGAGGCTCGATCGGTGGCCGGCACCATGCCCCACGCCATCTTCGTCGAGACGGGGCTCGACGACGGGGCGACGGTGGCCGCCTACGCCGCTGAGCTGCCTGGCTGCGCCACCTTCGCGGCGAGCGCCGAGGAGGCGAGCGCTGAGATGCCGCGCCGGGTCGGCCGCTTCGTCGACTGGCTGCGGGCCGCCGGCGAAGAGGCCCCGACCTTCGTCGGCGACAACTGGTACGAGGTCGAGCGGATGGCGGCTGCCCCGATGACTCGCGCCTCCTTCAGCCTCGACGACCTCCCGCCGAGCAGCGCTGAATTCGTCCGCTATCTGCGCTGGCTGGAGCTCGCCCGCGAACGCCTCGCCGATGCGCTCGACGCCGCTGTCGCGTCGCCGGAGGACCTGCTCGAGCCGATCTCGCGGCAGGATCGCCAGCTCACCACGGCGCTCGGCGCTGCGCCCCCCGAAGCCGTCGGCGAGCCGATCGATCGGCTCTACCAGGCTCGCGATGCATTGACCGCCACGCTCGAGGCCGGGGGCGCCTCAGCCGAAGGCGTGCGCCGCGCGATCCGCCTCGCCATCGCCGACGACCTGCGCCTGGCCGGCCAACTCAGCGGAGCCGATCGCTGATCGCGACAGCCGCGCCCCGGAGGGTCCGTCATGCCGGTGGCTGGCCGCTCCCCGAGCCGCGCCGCGCGGCGATCGGAACGGCGCTGCGCGCCCTGCAGGACGAGATGCCGCGCTGCAACGGCGGAACACCAGCCGTCCTGTCGGGAGACGGCACCGAACGGGCGATGCTGATTGGCCAGGCGCCGGGGTGGCGGGAGATCGAGACGGGCCTGCCCTTCGCGCATGACGCGGGACGCAGGCTGGTCGGCTGGCTCGAGCTGGCGGGGATCAGCGTCGACGTATTCCGGGGGCTCTGGTACGTCACCTCGGTGGGGAAGTGCTATCCAGGGCGCCGGCCGGGCGCATCGGTCGATTCAGCTCCGTCACGGACCGAGGTCCTGCGGTGGACGCCATACCTGGCCGCGGAAGTGCGCCTGCTCGCACCCAGCCTGATCGTGCTGGTCGGTGGCCTGGCGCATCGATTCGCGTTCGGGCCAGCGGCGCGGCTCGACGACCTGGTCGGCAGGGACCTGACGTGGGACGCAGCGCCTGGCGCGGCCGTGCTCGCCCTGCCACATCCGTCCGGCGCGTCCACCTGGCTCAACGACCCGATGCGGGTCGAGCTCTGGCGGCAAGGGATCGGTCTCCTCGCGACGCGCTGGCGGGAGGTCGACGCGTGAACCGCGAGACGCGGATCGGGGTGGCGCTGGTGGCCGGGCTGGGCCTCCTCGTCTTCGGGATGCTTGTCCTCGGCTCGCTGGGCGGCGTTCGCCCGGACCTGACGGAATACCCCGTCGGCGAGATCCTTGGCGCGCCGGACGCTGCCGCGCACTACGGGACCGCCGAGCTGCGGATCGCGGGCTGGTACGCAGCGCTCGATGGGGACTGCGTCGGCGACAGCGGGGGAGTCGATACGACCGTCGCCTGGCTCCAGCGCGACTGCCCGCTGCGCGTCCTCCTGCCGCAGCAGCCGGCCGAGGGCGTCACCCAGGCCGAGCTCCTGCGTGACGGCCTGCGCCTGGCAGCGCCCAACGGTCAGCCGTTCCCGCCGCGCGCCGTCCCCGGGGGCGCGAACCTCCAGGGCCAGGAGCTCATCTTCACCGGCCACTTCGCCGACGCGGCGTCGGAGCGCTGCATCCCGGATCGGCTGGCGCGTTGCCGGAACACCTTCGTGGTGAGCACCTACGACGGGCTGCTCAAGTAGCCGGGTAAACAGAACGGGCGTTCGCATCGGTCTGATATCATCGACCCGATGCCCTCCGATCGGATCGTCGTGCGCGGCGCGCGCGAGCACAACCTCAAGAACCTCGACGTGGAGATGCCGCGCGACCGCCTGATCGTGATCACCGGGCTGTCCGGGAGCGGGAAGAGCAGCCTCGCCTTCGACACGATCTACGCGGAGGGGCAGCGCCGCTACGTCGAGTCGCTGAGCGCGTACGCCCGGCAGTTCCTCGGCCAGATGGAGAAGCCCGACGTCGACCAGATCGACGGCCTCTCACCGGCGATCAGCATCGACCAGAAGGGGGCGAGTCGGAACCCGCGCTCGACGGTCGGCACGGTGACCGAGGTCTACGACTACCTCCGCCTCCTCTTCGCCCGGATCGGCCGGATGCACTGCCCCGTCTGCGGCCGGGAGATCGCGCGCCAGACCGTCGAGCAGATCGTCGACCAGCTGTACGACCTGCCGGAGGGGACCCGGCTGATGCTGCTCGCGCCGCTCGTGCGGGACCGCAAGGGCGAGCACGAGAAGCTGCTCGCCGGCGCCAAGCAGGCCGGCTTCGTGCGGGTGCGCGTCGACGGTGAGCTGCGCGACCTCGACGAGGAGATCGCGCTCGACAAGAAGTTCAAGCACTCGATCGAGGTGGTGGTCGATCGCCTGGCGGTGCACCATGCCGACGAGGACGGAACCGAGCGGCCCGACGCCTCGCGCATGGCCGACTCGATCGAGACCGTCCTGCGCATGTCCGACGGGACGCTGCTGGTGCACCTGCCCGACGACGGGCCAAAGGGGAGCGACCGCCTCTACAGCGAGCGTTACGCCTGTCCCGAGCACGGCGGCAGCTTCGAGGAGCCGGCGCCTCGCAACTTCAGCTTCAACTCCCCGCACGGGGCGTGCCCGGAGTGCACCGGCCTCGGCAGCCGCCTCGAGATCGATCCCGACCTGGTTCTCCCGAATCCGTCGCTCTCGCTCTCGCAGGGCGCCGTCCTGCCCTGGCGGCGAATGGTCGCGACGGCGTCGTGGTTCGCGACGATCCTCGACGCGGTGGCCGAGCGCTACGGGTTCCGCACCGATATGCCGATCGGCGAGCTTTCGGCGGAGGCCCGCGAGATCCTGCTGCGCGGCAACCGCGGGGAGCGAGTGACGGTCCGCTACAAGTCACGGCAGGGGACCGAGCACTCCTTCTCGACCACCTTCGAGGGGGTGCTGCCGAACCTCGAGCGCCGCTATCGCGAGACGAGCTCCGAGATGATGAAGGCGGAGATCGAGCGCTACATGACGACCCGCCCATGCCCCACCTGCGCCGGAATGCGGCTCAAGCCGGAGTCGCTCTCGGTGACGGTCGGCGATCGCAACATCATCGAGACGACGCGCCTGGCGGTGACCGATGCGCTGGCCTGGTACGCCGGCCTCTCATCGCTCCTCACCGAGCGCGAGAACCAGATCGCTCGCCAGGTGCTCAAGGAGATCCGCGCCCGGCTCGGCTTCCTGGTCGACGTGGGGCTCGACTACCTGACTCTCGACCGCGCCAGCGGCTCGCTCTCCGGGGGTGAGGCCCAGCGGATCCGGCTGGCGACCCAGATCGGTTCGAGCCTGATGGGCGTGCTCTACATCCTCGACGAGCCGTCCATTGGCCTGCACCAGCGTGACAACGCCCGCCTGATCGCCACGCTCGTGCGCCTCCGCGACCTGGGCAACACCCTCATCGTGGTGGAGCACGACGAGGAGACGATCCGATCGGCCGACTGGGTGATCGACATCGGGCCGGGGGCCGGCGAGCATGGCGGCGAGCTGATCCACTCGGGGCCGCTGGACGAGCTGCTGCACAGCCCACGCTCGATCACCGCGGCCTACCTGCGTGGCGATCGATCGGTCGCGGTTCCGGCGAAGCGACGGCGCGGCAGCGGCTCGTGGCTGACCGTACGCGGCGCGCGCGAGAACAACCTGCGGGGGATCGACGTCGCCCTCCCGCTCGGGCGCTTCGTGGCGATCACCGGAGTGAGCGGATCGGGCAAGTCGAGCCTGGTGACCCAGATCCTGTACCCCGCCCTGGCGGCCCATATCTGGAACGCGCGCGAGCGCCCGGGAGCGCACGACGGGATCGACGGGATCGAGCAGGTCGACAAGGTGATCGAGATCGACCAGAGCCCGATCGGGCGCACCCCGCGATCGAACCCGGCGACCTACACCGGGCTCTGGGCACCGCTGCGCGAGCTGCTCGCCGCCGTCCCCGAGTCGCGCCTGCGCGGCTACAGCCCGGGCCGCTTCAGCTTCAACGTCAAGGGCGGTCGCTGCGAGGCGTGCGAGGGCGCCGGCATCGTCCAGATCGAGATGCACTTCCTGCCCGATGTCTACGTCCAGTGCGAGGTCTGCAAGGGGAAGCGCTACAACCGCGAGACGCTCGAGATCCACTACAAGGGCCGCAACGTGGCCGAGATCCTGGAGATGACGGTCGACGAGGCGCTCGCCTTCTTCAGCGCCGTGCCGTCGATCCGCAACAAGCTCCAGACGCTCCACGACGTCGGGATGGGCTACATCCACCTCGGACAGCCGGCGACCACGCTCTCCGGCGGAGAGGCGCAGCGGGTCAAGCTGGCCACCGAGCTCTCGAGGCGCGCGACCGGCCAGACGCTCTACATCCTCGACGAGCCGACGACGGGGCTCCATTTCGACGACGTGGCTCGTCTCCTCGAGGTGCTCGGCCGCCTCGTCGACGCGGGCAACACGGTGGTCGTGATCGAGCACAACCTCGACGTCATCAAGAGCGCCGACTGGGTGATCGACCTCGGCCCCGAGGGAGGTGCCGCGGGCGGCGACCTGGTCGCCGCCGGGACCCCGGAGGAGGTCGCCCGCACGCCCGCCTCGTACACGGGCCAGTACCTGCGCCAGGTGCTCGGGATGAGCGAGGCGGAGCCGGCCCGGCGGACGCGACGACGCGAGCCGGCGGCAGTGGCGAGCTGATGCCGAACCGCACCGAGGCGTTGGCGCTGCTCCACGAGTGGAAC
The DNA here is from genome assembly GCA_963770875.1 of uncultured Chloroflexia bacterium. Lineage (GTDB taxonomy): Bacteria > Chloroflexota > Limnocylindria > QHBO01 > QHBO01 > CF-167. Next base: position 609,889 of record CAVYRE010000001.1, on the reverse strand, counting down.
GCCAACCCGTCGCTGCGCAAGCACGGCCTGCTGGTCGAGGCCGGTGTTCGTGGCTACGCGGCCGACGACGGAATGGACGCCGAGACGGTCGAGCGCTGGGGGATCGCGGGGCTGCTCCACGACCTCGACTACGAGCGCTTCCCCGACGCTGCCACCCACGGCGCGGTGGCGGCCGACGCGATGGCGGCGCTCGGTTATCCGGCCGAGGTGGTCCACGCCGTCAGGACCCATAACGACGCCCTCGGCATCCCACGGTCGAGCCGGCTCGACCACCTCGTCTACGCCTGTGACGAGATGGCCGGCTTCCTGGTAGCGGTCGCCCTCATGCGCCCGTCCCGACTCCTGGCCGACGTCGAGCCGGCCAACGTCCGCAAGCGGATGAAGGACAAGGCCTTTGCCCGCGCGGTGCCTCGCGAGATGCTCCTGGCAGGTGCCGAGGAGGTCGGCCTCGACCTCGACGAGCACGTGGCGCGCATGGTCCGCTATCTCTCGGTCGTTGCGCCCGAGGTCGGTCTGTAGTCCATCTCCTCGAGGAAGCGTGACGGTCGCGCGGGGTCAAAGGCCAGCACCAGGCGCTTCGTCGCTCGCGTGAGTGCCACGTAGCCGAGGCGTCGCTCCTCCTCCAACGCCCGCTGCGGGTCGGCTGCCCCGAGCAGCGCCCTCCGGTTCGGGAAGCGCTCCTCCTCGAAGCCGATGACGATCACGGTGGGCCACTCGCGCCCCTTGGCTCCGTGGACGGTCACGAGCTCGATCGGAGCGGCGGGGTCCCGCAGGGCGGTCAGCCGCGTGAGCATCCGCTCGCAAGCCGTGAGGAAGAGATCGAGGCGGCTGAATGCGGCCGCCCAGCCGAGCAGTGCGTCGATCGCGGCGTGGTCATCGTCACCCAGCGCGTCGTCGCCGTCGCCACGCCGCCACCCCCGCATCCCACGCAATCTCGCCAGGGTGGGGAACGGCGCCTCCGCGGGCGGCACGCGGCGCGCGGCATCGAGCAGGGCTCGCACCGGCTCGGATTCCAGCGGCGTGGCCAGGCTGGTCGCGTGCGGGACGCCCGCGCGCAGCAGCGCCAGGGCGACGGGAGTCAGCTCCGCACGGGTGCGGGCCAGGACGCAGCAGCGGCCCTGCGCCGACTCGGCCGCCATGAGCGCGGCAAGCCGGTCGGGCCAGTCGTGTCCATCGGTGGCCACCATGACCATCGAGCCGGCCTCGTCGTCGCGCTCGGGAGCCGCGGCGATCTTCTTCTCGAATCGTTCCTGGTTGACGCCGATCAGCAGGCGCGAGGCCGCGACGACGGCCGGTGGGCAGCGGTAGTTGGTGGCGAGCTGGACCCGCGCGGCGCCGGGATACAGGGCCGAGAAGCCGAGGATGCGGCGGACATCGGCGAGCCTCCAGGCGTAGATCGTCTGATCGTCGTCACCCACGACGAACAGGTTCTGCTCCGGCTCGGCCAGGATCCGCACCAGGCGCAGCTGTGCCGCGTCGACGTCCTGGAACTCGTCGACGGCGAGGTGGCTGAAGCGCGCCTGCCAGCGACGGCGAAGCGATGCATCCCGCTCCAGCAGGTCGACCGCCTGCACGACGAGATCGTCGAAGTCGATGGCGCCTCTTGCCGCCAGCAGGTCCGCGAAGACGGCCAGGGCGCGAGCTGCCTCATCCGGCGGGGCATGCCGCTCGACCTTCCAGGCCGAGAGCAGCGTATCGAGCGTGGCTGCCTCCGGCACCGGAGCGTCGTCCGGCGCTCGGCCAGCAAGGACCCGCCGGCGCGCGGCGCGAAGGAGCGGGAGCCGGTCGGCGATCAAATGCACGCGTATTCCGGCGTCGAGCAGCACCTGCCGCGCGAGCGCGTGCAGCGTTCGCACCTCGATCGCCTCTGCCCCGGGCAGGTGCGGCCGGAGCCGCGTCGCAATCCGGCTGCTCAGCTCCGCCGCCGCCTCGCGATTGAAGGTCACCACCGCGACCCGCTCGGCCGGCACGCCCCGGCAGAGCAGGACGCCGAGGCGCGCGATCAGCGTGGTCGTCTTCCCGCTCCCCGCTGGCGCGATCACCTGCGCCGGCCCATCGCCGAGCATCGCCGCAGCGCGCTGCTCTTGATCGAGCGCGTCGAGGAGATGGACAACCGACGGGGCGATGTCGTTGGCGATGGCCATGGGGCGAGGATCGTCGGGGTGCCTTACCGGCCCATGATCGGTCGCTTATCGGGCTATCCTGTCGCCGCTCGCCCACGCAGGAGACCCTTCGCCGAACCGATGACCCGCGAATGACCCGGCGCGATCGCCGGCAGAGCCACGCCACCGAGACCCCCCGCGCGCGGCGGATCCGGGAGGCGGCCGAACGTGATGCGCGGCTGCGCGCGAAAGGCATCGACCCGCTGGGCGAGGCGCGCCGATCGGCCGAGCGCAGCGCCACCCGTCCTCGCCGGCCGCGCAGCCTGAAGCGGACCCTCGTCTTCCTGCTGCTGATCGTGCTGCTGAGCGGGTGCACCGGCGGCTGGCTCCTCTGGCAGCGCGTCGCGGCGTTCAACGACGACGTGAGCTCGGCCTCGTCGGTCTCATCCAGCCTCTTCTTCCCGCTGATGGGGAGCGACCGCGTGAACGTGGCGATGTTCGGCTACGGCGGCCCGGAGCACGGTGGCGGGATGTACCTCGCCGACTCGATCATCATCCTGTCGATCGACCCGCATGCCAACACGACGACCCTCATCCCGATCCCGCGCGACCTGTGGGTGCAGGGCCTGCCCGAGATCCCCAAGAACGCCAAGATCAACGAGGCGTTCGCCGACGGGTACGTGCGTGGCGGCGTCGCGGAGGCCGGCCGCGAGGCGACCACCGTGCTCTCGAAGATCACCGGCCTGAAGATCGAGCACTGGATGGCGATCGACTTCACCGGCTTCAAGAAGATGATCGACCTGGTGGGCGGCGTCACGGTCGACAACCCTGTCGCCTTCAGCTACACGTGGTCAGAGCCGAATTTCAAGGCGAAGATCTGGGACGGCGGTTCGTTCCCGGCAGGAGTGATCACGCTCGACGGCGAGCAGGCGCTCAGCTACTCGCGGAGCCGCTACAACAGCGTCCCCTCCGAGGCGAGCGACTTCGCCCGTTCGATCCGCCAGCAGCGGGTGCTGGCCGCGCTGCGGGCCAAGCTGGGGAGTGGGGGACTCGGATCGCTCGGGCCCGGGCTGGCGATGATGGACGCCTTGAAGGGCGAGATGAAGACGGACCTGTCGGCGATCGACCTCTACCTGCTCTCGGGCCACCTGAATGCCGATCGGCACATCCAGTTGAGCGAGGGGGTCATCCTGGAGGCGACCACCAACAGCATCGGCCAGTACATCCTGGTAGTGATCGGGCGCCGCGACGGCAACGACTACGCGCCGCTGCAGGCCTACCTCCAGGCGCAGCTGGCAACGCCGATCGCGACGCCTGCCCCCAGCCCGTCATGAGCCGCGACGAGGTGCGGGAGGCGCACCTGCGGACGGTGCTGCGCCAGCTGCCGCTCGCCCCCGGCGTCTACCTGATGAAGGGCGCCGACGGGCGCGTGCTCTACGTTGGCAAGGCCGATCTCCTCCGCCATCGAGTCCGTTCCTACTTCGGCTCGAAGGCGGGCCTCGACTCGCGGATCGTGCGGATGACCGCCGAGGTGGCCGATATCGACTACATCGTCACCGACACGGTCAGCGAGGCGTTCCTCCTCGAGTGCAACCTGATCAAGGAGCATCGGCCCCGCTTCAACATCCGCCTCCGCGACGACAAGAGCTACCCGTTCGTCAAGATCACGCTCGGCGAGGACTTCCCGCGCATCGTCCGCACCCGGAAGCTGAGCCGCGACGGGAGCCGCTACTTCGGGCCGTACGCGTCGGCCTCCAGCGTCGACGAGACGCTCAAGCTGCTGCGCAAGATCTTCCCGTTCCGGACCTGCAACCTCGAGATCCCCGACGGGAAGCGGGTCCTCGAGCGGCCCTGCCTCCTGTACTACATCAAGCGCTGCCAGGGGCCCTGCATCCAGGCGATCGAGAAGGGCGAGTACCGCGCCACCATCGATCGCGTCGTCGACTTCCTCGAGGGGCGGCAGGAGGGGATCGCTGCGGAGCTGCGCGACGAGATGGAGGGGCACTCGTCGGCGCTCCGCTACGAGCAGGCGGCGGTGGTGCGTGACAAGCTGCGCGCCGTCGAGCGCACGATCGAGCAGCAGAAGGTCGCCGCCTATAGCCGGGCAGAGCAGGACGTGATCGGGATCGCGCGCCAGGAGGGGGAGGCGTGCCTCCAGCTCTTCGTGATCCGCAATGGCAAGATGATCGGGCGCGAGCATTTCATCGTCGAGGGCGCACGCGACGTAACCGATGGCGAGGTGCTCGGCTCGTTCCTCCAGCAGTACTACGCCGCCACCGAGCGCCCACCCCGGGAGGTGGTCCTTCCCTTTGCGCCGTCGGATGCCGCCGACCTCGCCACCTTCCTGACCGACCGGCGCGGGTCGCGGGTGGCACTCACCGTCCCTGAGCGCGGCGGCAAGCGGCGCATGGTGGCGCTCGCCTCGCAGAACGCGGTCGAGGCCCTGTCGCGCGAGCGCGCCGAATGGCTGGCCGACGCCGGCAAGCGCGACGAGGCGCTCGAGGAGCTGGCGAACGCGCTCGGCCTGGGACGCGCGCCGGAGCGGATCGAGTGCTACGACATGAGCAACATCCAGGGCACGAGCGCGGTCGGCAGCATGGTCGTCTTCGTCAACGGCAGGCCGGAACCGCGCGAGTACCGTCGCTTCCGAATCCGATCCGGCGAGACGCCTGACGACTTCCGGATGATGGCCGAGGTGATCCGGCGCCGCTTCTCGCGGGCGGCTCGGCTGCGGGCGGAAACGGGCGCGCTGTCGCTGGCGGCCGTCGGCGCGGACGAGTCCTTCGAGTCGCTCCCCGATGAGGCCGATGAGCCCGCTGCGGCGGCGCCCGACCAGCCGTCCAGGGATGCCGGCTGGGCGCTGCCCGACCTCGTCATCGTGGACGGCGGCAAGGGGCAGCTCTCCGCCGCGGTCGGTGTGCTGCGGGAGCTGGACCTTGGCGACGTGCCGATCGCCGGGCTGGCGAAGCGCTTCGAGGAGCTCTACCTGCCCGGTCGCCCCGATCCGATCGTGCTGCCGCGCAACAGCCAGGGGCTCTACCTGGTCCAGCGGGTCCGCGACGAGGCGCACCGCTTCGCGATCACGTATCACCGATCGGTCCGCAGCCGCCGGGCGCTGGCGAGCGTCTTCGACGAGGTGGAGGGGATCGGGCCGGTCCGCAAGAAAGCGCTCCTCAAGCGCTTCGGCAGCGTGCGACGGATCCGCGAGGCATCGGTCGACGAGCTGGCCGATACGCCCGGCATTCCGCGCGAGCTGGCGGAGCGGCTGAAGGGTCATCTGGCCCGCGAAGGAATGCTCGCCTGACCGCCTTGCGAGGGCATCTGAGCGTGCCTATACTGGCCCGGCCCGCCGCGAAGATGCGGCGCGTTTGGTGTCTGCGGCAGCCGCGACGACCGGAGCGAGAGGTTCACCTGGCCGACACATGACCTGGCGCCGCACCGCCCCGTGGGTGATCCTGATCACCCTGCTGCTGGCGATCTTCATCGACCTCCCCCGACAGACGTTCGGCCTGACGTGGCTGCCCTCGAACGTGCTCGGGCGGGACCTCAAGACGGTCCTCGGCCTCGACCTGCAGGGCGGGATCCGGGTCACGCTGCTGGTCCAGGCGCAGGCCGGCCAGGCGATCACCGACGACCAGGTCGAGACCGCGCGCAACATCATCGAGCGCCGCGTCGGCGGCCTGGGCGTGTCCGAGCCACAGGTGCGCACCGAGGTGAGCGGCAACGAGCGGCGGATCGTCGTCGAGGTGCCGGGCGTCTCCAATGAGGACCAGGTGCGGAGCCTGGTCGGATCGACCGGGCTGCTCCAGTTCATCGACCCGAAGGGCCAGACGCTCACCACCGACCAGGACATCCGCCCGCTCATCGCGAACGGGACCGTGGCCGTGCTGTTCGACGGTGGGCAGATCGACCCCGTCGAGCGTGCAGCCGGGCACCAACAACGGGCAGATCGGCGTCGACTTCACGCTGCACAGCCCCGGGTCGGACATCTGGTGCACGTTCACGACCGCTCACAACGGCACCGGCCAGTTTGGGCCGATCGCGCTGGACGGGCGCCTGATCACCGTGCCGGAGATCCAGCAGCCGATCTGCGGCGGCACAACCATCGTCACCGTAGGGACTGCCGGCGCGGCGGCCGAGACCGAGCGCACCAACCTCTACAACACGCTCCGCTTCGGCGCCCTCCCCGTCTCGCTGGTCGAGCAGGGCGTCGAGAAGGTGCTGCCGACCCTCGGCAAGGACTTCCTGGTGCAGGCACTCGTGGCGGGCGGGCTCGGTCTGCTGCTGGTGCTCCTCTTCATGATCGCCTACTACCGCCTTCCGGGCGTGCTGGCGGCGGGTGCGCTCATCTTCTACTCGCTCACCACCTACGCGGTCTTCCGCCTCATCGGCGTCACGCTGACGCTGGCCGGAGTGGCGGCCTTCATCCTGTCGATCGGCATGGCGGTCGACGCCAACATCCTGATCTTCGAGCGCATGAAGGAGGAGATCCGGCTCGGCAAGACGCTCGGCCCGGCGATCGAGGCCGGCTTCAACCGCGCCTGGTCGTGCATCCTCGACTCGAACGTCAGCTCGCTGCTCGTCGCCTCGTGGCTCTACTGGCAGGGGACGACCGTCGTGCGCGGCTTCGCGCTCGTCCTGATCATCGGTGTCCTGATCTCGATGTTCAGCGCGGTCACGGTGACGCGAACGATTCTGCGCATGGTCGTGCGGACCGGCTGGGGCCGGCGCCTCGAGCTCTACCACGTGGAGCGCTGACGAGATGTACGACATCGTGGGCAAGCGCAACTGGTACTTCGCCTTCAGCCTGCTGATCACGATCCCGGGGCTGATCTTCATCATCGTGGGTGGCCTCAAGCCCTCGATCGACTACACCGGCGGGACCGTCTGGCAGGTGCGCTACGCCAAGGCCCCGACGGCAGCCGAGGTGCACGCCGCGCTCGTGCAGCTCGGCCACCCGGAGGCCAAGGTCACGGCGGTGGGCGGAGGCTTCCTGGAGATCCGAACCCGTGCGATCGACTTGCTTCTGCCGAGCACCCCCGCCCCGACGCCGACGCCGCTGCCGTCCGGGGTGACTCCGTCACCCTCGCCGAGCCCGACCCCCACGCCGAGCCCCACGCCGACCCCGGTCGGGACCCCGAGCCCGACGCCGACCCCGAGCCCGACCCCGACGGCAACCCCCGCGCCGGTCGTGCCGGGGACGCCCTTCGACGATCTCGAGAAGCAGCTGATCGCCCGCTTCGGAGCGGGTCAGCCTCGGAGGATCACCACGGTCGGGGCGACGGTCGGGTCGGAGCTGATCCGCAGCTCGATCATCCTCATCGTCATCGGCGAGCTGTTCATCCTCCTCTATCTCTGGGTGCGCTTCGGGTTCCGCTACGGCACCGCGGCGATCGTCGCCCTCCTGCACGACGTCATCGTGGTGGTCGGCATCTTCGCGATGCTCGGCTTCTTCTTCGGGATGGAGTTCGATGCCCTCTTCGTGACCGCCCTGCTCACGATCATCGGCTTCAGCGTGCACGACACGATCGTCGTCTTCGACCGGATCCGCGAGAACCGGATCCGCCACGCCGGGGAGCCGTTCGGCGCGATCGTCAACCACTCGATCCTGCAGACCCTGGGCCGCTCGATCAACACCAGCCTGACGGTGGTCGTGACGCTGACCGCGCTGCTGCTGCTCGGCCCGGCCACGATCCGGACCTTCACCCTGGCCCTGCTCATCGGCGTGATCAGTGGCACCTACTCCTCGATCTTCAACGCCAGCCAGCTGCTGGCGGCGTGGTACGAGTGGGACACGGCGCGCAAGGGGCGCGCCCTCGCGGCCGCCAGGAAGGGCACGCGCCCGGCTGGTCGGTAGCTTCTCCGCCCGATAACGGGCCGATACGCCGGCGGTAAGGTCGGCGCGGCTACCATGGCCGGGTGATCCTGCCGCGCCTCGAATGGCTGCTTCCCGAGCCCGTTCCGCAGCCGCCGACCCTTGCCGGCTTCGGGCGACCGGTGGCCACCCTGCTGGGCCGGCGTGGATTCCGGGACGACGCGCAGCTCGATCGCTTCCTCCACGCCGGTGAGTCATCGCTGCACGACACCTCGCTGATGGCCGACGCCGACGTGGCGCTTGGCCGGATCGAGCGGGCCATCGAGGCGGGGGAGCGGATCGCGATCTGGGGCGACTACGACGCCGACGGGATGACCGCCGTGGTGGTCTGGGTGCTCGCCCTTCGAGCGCTCGGCGTCGAGCCGCTGCGCCACGTGCCGTCCCGGCTGGCCGAGGGATACGGCCTCTCGCGTCCCGGGCTGGAGCGCCTGCGTGCCGCCGGCGCGAGCCTCGTGATCACCTGCGACTGCGGCGTCGTGAACGTGGCCGAGGTCGAGGTGGCGAGGGACCTGGGCATCGAGGTGATCGTCACCGACCACCATCTTCCGTCCGGGCCGCTGCCGAGGGCGGTCGCAGTGGTCGACCCGCATCGGCCCGACTGCGCCTATCCCGATCCCGACCTGACGGGCGCCGGGATCGCCTTCAAGCTGGCGTCCGCGCTGCTGGCGCGGCGCGGCCGCTCGGCCGCCGACCTGGCGGCGGTGGCCGCCATCGGCACGATCGCCGACATGGCGCCGATGACCGGTGAGAGCCGCGCCATCGTCCGGCTCGGGCTCGCGGAGCTTGCCTCGACCTCGCGCCCGGGACTCCGCGCGCTCCTCGCCCGTTCCGCGGAAACGCCGACCGAGCCGACCGCGCGCGACCTCGCCTTCGGCGTGGCGCCGCGGATCAACTCAGCCGGGCGGATCGCGGAGGCGGAGCTCGCGATGTCGCTCCTCCTGGAAGAGGACCCGGCCGCTGCCGAGCGCATCGCCGACGAACTCGAGCGGGTGCACGTCGAGCGGCGCGCGATCACCGCGCGACGGTCGACGAGGCGCGGGCGTTGGCTGCGGAGGCGCACGGCGACGGTCCGCTGGCCCTGCTCGGGGAGGGCTGGGCGCCGGGCGTGCTCGGCCTGGTGGCTACGCGCCTCGTCGAGTCGCTCGGCCGGCCTGTGGCGGTCGCCGCCCCGGTCGACGATGAGCTGCGCGGTTCGGTGCGCGGCCCGGCCGACTTCCACGTGGCGCTGGCGCTCGAGGCGTGCGCTGCCTCGCTCCTGAAGCGTGGCGGCCATCCCGCGGCCGGTGGCTTCAGCCTGCGCCGCGCCGACTGGCCCGCCTTTGCGGCGGCCTTCGCGGCGCTGCCTCGCCCCTTCCCGGCGGACCCCGGGCGCGCCGCGCTCCGCGCGACCGCGCTCGAGATCGACCTGGTCCTGCCGGCCGCGCACCTTGGCTGGCCCCTCGCCGAGGAGATCGCCCGCCTCGCGCCCTTCGGCCCCGGTCACGTCGAGCCGCTCGCTGGCCGTCACCGGCCTCCTCGTCGCGGAGGCGCGCCGGGTTGGCTCGACCGGCGACCACCTCTCGCTTCGCATGCGGCGGGGGGCCGAGATCTTCGACGCGATCGCCTTCGGGATGCCGGCCGACCGCCCGGTACCCGAGCCGGGGACGGCGATCGACCTGGTCGGGACCCTGGAGCGAGACCTCTTCCAGGGGCTGCCACGCCTTCGGCTGCGGGTCGTCGACTACGCGGACACGGCCGCCAGTCCGCTGCTCGCGCGCCGGATGGCCGCGGCCCTGCCGATCGCCGTCGGCGATCCCGTCGTCACGGCCACCACGACCCGATGACCGAGCGTCCGGGCACCGCTCGACCGCCTCCGCGCCCGGATCGCCCGGCTCGGCGCCCCGCTCTGCCTCGGCATCGACCCGCACCCCGACTCGCTGCCGGACGAGCTGTCGCGGGACGTCGACGGCGTCGAGACCTACGCGCGCGGCCTCCTCGAGGCGGCCGGCGAGCACGCTGCCGGGATCAAGGTCAACGTCGCCTTCTTCGAGGCCTTCGGGTCGGCCGGCTGGGCCGCCCTCGAGCGGCTGGTGGCTGACGTGCCGAGCGATCACTTCCTGCTCCTCGACGCGAAGCGGGGAGACATCGGCACCACCGCCGAACGCTACGCGGCCGGCCTCTTCGGTCGCCTTGGAGCGGACGCGGTGACCCTCTCCCCGTACCTGGGGGAGGACGCGGTCGAGCCGTTCCTCGCATACCCGGGGCACGTCGTGTTTCTCGTCGCGCGGACCAGCAACCCCTCCGCCGGCCGGCTCCAGGACCTCCCCGTCGGCGGGGCGCCGCTGCACGAGCGCGTGGCGACCTGGGCCGCCTCGACCTGGCCCGATGGACGGGTCGGCCTGGTCGTGGGAGCCACGGCGCCGGCCGAGCTGGCGCGCCTTCGGCACGTCGCGCCGAGCCTCGGCTTCCTGGTGCCTGCGGTTGGGGCGCAGGGCGGAGACCTCTCGACGGCCGTGGCGAACTGCCATGGGACCGCGGCGCCCGGCCTGGTGAGCATCTCGCGTGCCATCGCCGAGGCCTCGCGGGGCGAAGACTGGCGGGCCGCCGCGGCCGCATCGGCCCAGGCCTGGCTCGGCCGCATGCAGGAGGCCGGTGCTACACTGCCGGCCTAGCGTCCCCAGCGAGGAATTGCGAAGCAGATGGGACCCATCGGTTGGCCTGAGCTGATCATCCTGCTCGTGGTCGTCCTGATCGTCTTCGGGCCCGGCAAGCTGCCCGATATCGGCAACGCCATCGGGCGTGGCGTCAAGGAGTTCCGGAAGGCGTCGAACGACCTGGAGAGCTCGATCCGCGGCGAGCCGACCAAGCCCGCCGCCGCTCCGCCGCCGGCCGACGACACGTCCGAGGCCAAGTAGCCCTCCCTCCGGCCGCCGAAGGGGGATCGTGCGGCCTGCGGCCTTCCTGTGCCCGCCTGAGCAAGTGAGGCGCCCATGAGCGACGACGGGGCCACGATGACCCTCATCGAGCACCTCGAGGAGCTGCGCCGCCGGCTCATCGTGATCGTGATCGCGGTCCTCGTCGCGGCGATCGCCGCCTTCGTCGTCTCGCGACCGGTGCTCGACCTGCTCCGCGCGCCGCTGCCCGACAAGTATCAGATCCTGTATTTCACCGGCCCGGCCGACGCGTTCGGGGTCCAGGTCAAGATCGCCGGCTTCCTGGGCATCGGCCTCGCCATGCCGGTGATCCTCTTCCAGGTGTGGCGCTTCGTGACCCCGGGGCTGACCCGGCGGGAGCGTCGCTTCATCTGGCCGGTGATGGTCGCCGCGCTGCTCCTCTTCGCGCTCGGCATCATGGTCGGCTACATCATCATTCCGTACGCCTTTGGCTTCCTCCTCTCGTTCGGGGGCGCCGGGCTCCAGCCGCTCCTCACCGTGGATCGCTACGTGGGCTTCGTCACCACCATGCTGCTCGCCTTCGGGCTGGTGCTCGAGTTCCCGATCGTGCTGATCGGCCTCGCGCGGGTGGGGATCCTGACCCACCGTCGGCTCGCCGCCCAGCGCCGGTGGACGATCGTGGGGATCGTCGCCTTCGCGATCGTCGTGACGCCCGGCGGCGACCCGATCTCGCCGCTCATCCTCTCGAGCGTGATGTTCCTCCTGTACGAAGGGTCGCTCCTGGTCATTCGCCTGATCGGGCGCTAGGACCGATGGCTCCTCCCCCGCGCGTCCTGCTGCTCACCGACCCGGCGATGGGACGGCATCATCCCCCGGGCCACCCCGAGCGGCCCGAGCGCCTCGACGCCGTGGCGGCGGGCGTCGCCGACGGCGCCGCATCCGGCGGCGCGACCCTCGAGCGGCCGCCAGTCGTGCCCGCCAACCGCGCCGCCCTGACGCTCCTCCACCCGGCCGCCTACCTCGACCTGCTCGACGACGCTGCCCGCCAGGGCGGGGGATGGATCGACGCCGATACCCACCTCGGCCCCGACTCGATGCTGGCCGCCAGCCTCGCGGCCGGCGCGACGATCGAGGCCGCCCTCGCCGTCGCGAGGGGCGAGGCGGCGGTCGCCTTCGCCGTCGTGCGTCCACCGGGCCACCATGCCCGGGCCGAGCGCCCTGCCGGCTTCTGCCTCCTCAACAACGTCGCGCTGGCGGCGCTCGCGCTCCGCGCCGCGGGGCTCGCCCGCCGCATCGCGATCGTCGACTGGGACGTGCACCACGGCGACGGGACTCAGGCCATCTTCGACGCCGATCCCGACCTGTGCTACGCCTCGACCCACCAGATGCCGCTCTACCCGGGGAGCGGTGACGCGGCGGATCGTGGGCGGGGCGCCGCCGTCGGGACCAAGCACAATGTCCCGCTCGCGCCGGGGAGCGGCGACGACGACTTCGTGGCGGCGTGGACCGAGCGCCTCCTGCCCGCGATCGCAGCGTTCGCTCCGGAGGCGATCCTCCTGTCGGCGGGGTACGACGCGCATCGGCACGACCCACTTGCCGAGCTCGAGGTGACCGTCGAGGGGTACCGGCGCGTGGCGCGTGAACTCGGCAGCATGGCCCGCTCAGCGGGGCTGCGAGGCGTCGCCGTCACGCTGGAGGGCGGCTACGATCTCGATGCCCTCCGCGAGAGCGCCGCCGCCACCGTGGCAGGGCTGCTGGCCGGGCTGTCCGGCCGGGGCCACGCCTGAGGCTATACTCGACCCCGACCCGGCGAGGAGGAGGGCGCATGGCACGAGCAGCAGGTCCCGCCGCCCCGGCGACCGTCACGCGGACCCGCGCCGAGGCGCCGCGCCGCGCGACCCGGGCACGTGCTGAAGCTCCCCGCCGGGCGACCCGCGCGCGCAGCGACGGGCACGTGGTCGTCATCAGCGGCCTCTCGGGGGCCGGCAAGAGCCAGGCCAGCAAGCTCTTCGAGGACCTCGGCTACTACTGCGTCGACAACCTGCCGCCCGACCTGCTCGATCGCTTCCTGGCGCTGCGAGACAGCGACCCGGTGCGCTATCGGAACGTGGCGCTGGTGCTCGACATCCGGGCCGGGGACCCGGCTCCCGCGATCGAGCAGGCCCGCGCGGCGCTGGGAGCCCGCGGCGTCGCGCTCCAGGTCCTGTACCTCGAGGCGAGCGACTCGATCCTTGTCAGCCGGTTCAGCGAGACGCGGCACCGACACCCGCTCCAGACGCGCAGCGGGGTGCAGGCCGGGATCCTCCTCGAGCGGGAGCGGCTCGCCCGTACGCGCGAGCTGGCCGACCAGGTGATCGACACCAGCGGCCTCTCGATCGGGCAGCTCAAGGAGCGCCTCTTCCGCCACGTCCCGCGCGATAGCGCCGCCGACGAGCTGCTGATCGACATCCTCACCTTCGGCTTCAAGTTCGGGATCCCGATCGAGGCCGACCTCGTCTTCGACGTCCGCTTTCTCACCAACCCCTACTACGTGCCCGACCTGAAGCCGCTCTCGGGGCTGCAGACCGCCGTCCGCGACTACGTCCTCGGCCAGCCAGAGGCGGGCCGCTTCCTCGACCTGGTGGTGGAGCTGCTGAAGCTGACGGTGCCCGCCTATCGTTCGGAGGGCAAGACGCGCCTCACCATCGCCCTGGGCTGCACCGGCGGCTACCACCGCTCGATCGTCCTTGCCGAGGAGCTGGCGGAGCGGCTGCGCGGCCTGGGTGGGGTATCGGTCGCCGTCTTCCATCGTGAGCTCGAGCGATGAAGGGACCACGCATCCCGCGCTGGCTCTACCCGGGGATGCACCTGAAGCGCTGGCTGGTGCTCCTCTTCCTGGGGATCACCGTGCTCGGCCTCGGCGCCGCGATCCTGCTGGTCGACTGGTACCGCCGCCTGCCATCCGACTCGTTCATCTTCGTCCTGACCGGGGCGGGCCTCGATCGGCCGATGCGCGCGGTGTTCGTCGCGATCGGCGGCGTGGCGCTCACCGCGCTCGGGGTCTGGGGCCTGATGCGCAGCATCGTCTCGCCGTTCGTGACGCGCGGCGACTCGGTGCTCGAGGTGCTCTACACCAAGCGCTACCTGGCGCGTGGCCCCCGGATCGTGGCGATCGGCGGGGGGACGGGCCTCTCGACCCTGCTCCGTGGCCTCAAGGGCTACTCCGCCAACATCACCGCCATCGTCACGATGACCGACGACGGCGGCAGCAGCGGCCGGCTGCGCCAGCAGCTGGGCATCGCGCCGCCAGGCGACATCCGCAACTGCATCGCCGCCCTGGCCGACGCCGAGCCGCTCATGACGCAGCTCATGCAGTACCGCTTCCCGCCCGGCTCCGGGCTCGACGACCACGCCTTCGGGAACCTCTTCATCGCCGCCATGACGGCGGTGACCGGTGACTTCGACGAGGCGGTGCGCGAGTCGAACCGGGTGCTCGCCGTGCGCGGCCAGGTGCTGCCCGCCACGAGCGTGCCGCTCACTCTGGCCGCGACGCTCGAGTCGGGACGTCGGATGAGCGGACAGGTCACCATCAGCAGCGCCGACGAGCCGATCGCCCGGGTCTCGATCGAACCGCCCGACGTGCGGGCGAACCAGGAGGCGATCGAGCGGATCCTCGAGGCGGACCTGGTGGTGGTAGGGCCAGGCAGCCTCTTCTCGAGCGTGCTGCCGAACCTGCTCATCGGCGACATCCGCGACGCCATCGCCGCCGCGGCCGGCATCCGCGTCTACGTCTGCAATGTCGCCACCCAGCCCGGCGAGACCGGCTTCTACAGCGCCGCGCAGCACCTCGAGGCGCTCATCGATCACGTCGGCGACGGGCTCTTCGACTACGTCCTGCTGAACGACAACCAGGACGCTCAGCGACCCGAGGGCTGGCTCGGGCAACCGGTGAAGGTCGACGTGCGCCGCCTCGAGGAGCTGCCGATCACGATCGTCGAGGAGGACCTGGTGGACATCACCAATGCCCACCGCCACGATCCGGCCAAGCTGGCGGCGGCGCTCATGCGGATCCAGCAGCAGGATCGTGCCGAGCGTCCACGACAGCGGCGGACGGTCTCGCGACCGACCGCCTCGGTCGGCTGACCCGGTCCGCCGCGTGCTGGTCGCCAGCGAGCTGCGCGGGGAGCTCGCACGCATCATCCCGGCGCGAGCCTGCTGCCGGCGGGCCGAGCTGATCGGGCTGCTCCAGGGGGCCGATCCGGGCGGCGGCCTGCGCACCCTCGACCATGCCACCGCCCGCACCGCCGTTCAGCTGGCCGCCTCGATTGGCGTCGCCGTCCCCGCGCCGCGTCCGCCGGCTCATCTGCCGCAGGCGCCCGGGCGGCACCACCTGCGGGTCGCGCTGGCCGCTGTCCCCGCCTCGGACTGGAGCGCCGTCACGGCCAGGCCATGCGACCGCCGAGCCTTCCTGCGCGGCCTGCTGCTTGGCAGCGGCTCGGTGAGCGGCGGGCCTGGTGGCCCGCACGTCGAGTTCGTCCTGCGCGACGCCTCGAGTGCGCGCCGCCTGCAGCGCCTCCTCGGCGAGGGCGAGGTCCGAGCCGCACGGATGGAGCGGCGCGGCCGCCAGGTCGTCTACCTCAAGGGGCAGGAGCAGATCGCCGGCCTCCTGCGCCTCACCGGCGCCAACCGCGCGCTCCTCGACTTCGAGTCGAGCCGCGTCTCCCGCGACGTGCGAAATCGGCTCAACCGTCTCCTGAACGCCGAGGAGGCGAACCTGTCGCGCACCGTGCGCGCCGCCGACCGCCAGCTCCAGGCGATCGCCCGCCTCGAGGCGACCGGCGAGCTCGAGCAGCTGGCCCAGGGGCTGCGCGAGGCGGCTGCGCAGCGGAGGCGCCAGCCGGACGGCGACCTCGATACCCTGGCGGATGGACTGGGGATCGGCCGCTCGGCGATGAACCATCGGCTCCGGCGGCTCGTCGAAATCGCCGCCGAGTCCGCGGCGCCTCGCCGCATCCGGACCGCAAGGAGCTGACGTGATCCCATCTCGCTCACCCGTCGTGGCCGGCAACTGGAAGATGAACCCACCCACCTCGGCGGCGGCAGTGGCGCTCGCAATTGCGGTGCGGGACGCCACGGCGGCAGCGCCGGTTCGAACCGTCATCTGCCCGCCGGCCGTCTGGCTCGCAGCCGTCGCGGAGTCCCTCGGCGGGGGATCGACCGAGCCGGGGCGGATCGGGATCGGCGCCCAGACGATGCGGGCCGAGGAGTCGGGCGCCTACACCGGCGAGATCTCGCCGCTGATGGTCGCCGAGCTCGCGCAGTACGTGATCCTCGGCCACTCCGAGCGACGCCAGTACGACCACGAGACCGATGCCGGCGTGGCCGCCAAGGTGGCCTCCGCGGTGGCGCACGGCCTGGTGCCGATCGCCTGCGTCGGCGAGCTCGCCGCAGGAGCGGCGCGCCGGCCTCACCGCGACCATCATCGAGCGGCAGCTGCGCGCCGCCATCTCGCGGCTCGACCGGATCGCCGGAAGTGGCCTGGTGATCGCCTACGAGCCGGTCTGGGCGATCGGGACCGGCGACGCGGCGTCGGGTGAGGATGCCCAGGCCGCCGCGGCGCAGATTCGCGCCATCCTGGCCGAGTCGGACCCGTCGGGCGCCGAGGAGGTGCCGATCCTGTACGGGGGCAGCTGCACGCCGGACAACGCCGCCGAGTTCTTCGCCGAGCGTGACGTCGACGGGGCGCTGGTCGGTGGCGCCTCACTGAACGCGGCAGCCTTCGCCGGGATCGTGCGGCTGGCCGCCGCGGCGCGCGGGTGAGCGACGAAGGCCCGCGAACGCGGCCGGTGGTGCTCTGCGTCCTCGACGGATTCGGCCTGTCGGACGACCGCAGGCGAAACGCACTCCTCTCGGCGCAGATGCCGAACTGGGATCGGATGCGGGCCGAGTGGCCGGCGTGCCGGCTGGAGGCCAGCGGTGAGGCGGTGGGCCTTCCGGCCGGCCAGATGGGCAACTCGGAGGTCGGCCACCTGAACCTGGGGGCAGGGTTCCGGGTGCTCCAGGACCTGCCCCGCATCAACGCCGCGATCGCCGACGGAAGCTTCTTCAGCAACCCGGTGCTGCTCGGCGCCGCTCGCCATGCGGTCGAGCACGGGACGCGGCTCCACCTGCTGGCGCTGATCGGGCCAGGTGGCGTGCACGCGGTCGACGGGCAGATCCTGGCGATGGTCGGGCTCGCCGCGCGCGCCGGCCTCCCTGCCGGCCGCGTCCTGCTGCATGCCTTCACCGATGGCCGCGACACGCCTCCTCGCTCGGCCGCCGGCTTCGTCGCCGACCTGGAGCGGCAGATCGCCGGCCGAGCGACGATCGCATCGGTGAGCGGCCGCTTCTACGCGATGGATCGCGACGGTCGCTGGGATCGGGTCGCCCTGGCCTGGGAGGCGATCGTCCACGGCCGCGGCCTCGCCGCCGACACGGCGCCCGGGGCGGTCGACGAGGCCTACGCCCGGGGCGAGGGCGACGAGTTCATCCGGCCGACGGTGATCGGCGGCTACCCGGGAATGGGGGACGGCGACGCGGCGGTGCACCTCAACTACCGGGCCGACCGTGCCCGTGAGCTGACCCGCGCGCTGGCGCTCGACGCGTTCGAGGACTTCGATCGCGGCCGGCGACCCGCCGGACTCGAGGTGGCGACCCTGACCGAGTACCAGGGCAGCGACGAGCTGCCGGTGCCGGTCGCCTTCCCGCCGCTCGTGATCGACTCGCTGGCGGCCTACCTGTCGCGCCTCGGGATGCGGCAGCTGCACGTGGCCGAGACCGAGAAGTACGCCCACGTCACCTACTTCTTCAACGGCGGCGTGGAGGAGGCGCTCCCCGGCGAGGATCGAGTCCTCGTCCCGTCGCGCCGTGACGTGGCGACCTACGACCTCGCGCCGGAGATGAGCGCCGCCGGGATCACCGACCAGGTGGTCGAGGGCATCGGCGCGGGCAGATACGACTTCATCCTGGTCAACTACGCCAACCCCGACATGGTCGCCCACACGGGGGTCTGGGAGGCGGCCGTGCGCGCCGCCGAGGTGATCGACGGCTGCCTTGGCCACCTGCTCGAGGCGACCCTGGCGGCAGGGGGCGCCCTGATCGTCACGGCCGATCACGGCAACATCGAGGAGATGCGCGACGCCGACGGCGCGCCGCAGACGAAGCACACCACCGCCCCCGTGCCCCTGCTCCTGGCCGGGGGAGCGCCGCACACGACGCTGCGCGACGGGATCCTCGCCGACGTGGCGCCCACCATCTGCACCCTGCTGGGCATCGGGACACCTCCATCGATGACCGGCCGAAGCCTCATTCGCGGCTGACTCTGGTAGACTCCGCGGCCATGACTCCCCTCGTGGTCGCGCAGGCGATCCTGGCCGTCGCGCTCGTCGCCGCGATCCTGCTCCAGCAGCGCGGGACCGGCCTCGGTGGCGCCTTCGGTGGCGAGGTGACCGCCTATCGCAGCCGTCGCGGAATCGAGCGCACGCTCTTCCGGCTGACGATCCTGCTGGCGGTCCTGTTCGTCATCTTCAGCCTGCTGAACCTGCTCTAGCCGGCCATTCGGCCGCCGATCGGGCCATTCCGGAGCTGCCGGGGGCCTGTGCTATCATCGGGCCCGCCTCGCCGGGAGCACCCTGTCGAGACCGCGTGCCGAGGTGGCGGAATAGGCAGACGCGCTAGGTTCAGGACCTAGTGACCATTACGGTCGTGTGGGTTCAAGTCCCTCCCTCGGTACCACGCCCGATGCCCAGGTGGCGGAATTGGTATACGCGTACGTTTGAGGGGCGTATGAGGAAACTCATCCGGGTTCAAGTCCCGGCCTGGGCACCAACCACCGTTCGAGACCGATGACGCCGCTCACACCGCGAGCGGCGTTCGCGTGTAGGCTCTTCCCGGGCGGTTAGCTCAGCCGGTCAGAGCGTCTCGCTTACACCGAGAAGGTCGGGGGTTCGAGCCCCTCACCGCCCACCATTCCGGCGTACGATGGCTGCACACCACCCCCGCAAGTTGGAGCGTCATTCAAAGATGGGACCCTTCTGGATCGTCCTGATCATCATCGTCGTCGTCGCTGCCTTCGTCGTCTTCATCTACAACGGCCTGGTCCAGCGGCGAAACGTCGTGGACGAGGCCTGGAACCAGATCAGCGTCCAGCTCAAGCGCCGGCATGACCTGATTCCCAACCTCGTGAACGCGGTCAAGGGCTACATGGACTTCGAGCAGGAGACCCTGACCAAGGTCGTCGAGGCGCGCGGCGCAGCGGTCAGCGCCGCGCAGGCCGGCCCCGCCGGAGCGGCCGCATCGGCCCAGGCGGAGAACTTCCTGACGGGAGCCCTGCGGCAGCTCTTCGCCCTGGTCGAGAACTACCCGACCCTGAAGGCGAACGAGAACGTGCTGAAGCTCCAGGAAGAGGTCACCACCACCGAGAACCAGATCGGCTTCTCGCGCCAGCATTACAACAGCGTGGTGCGGGACTTCAACACGTCGATCCAGACCTTCCCGAGCGTCATCATCGCCGGGATGTTCGGGTTCCGGGCGCGCGACTACTTCCAGATCGAGGAGGCGGACGCGGCGGTCCCCACGGTGAACCTGCGCAACGAGCCGCCGCAGGCCACGCCGCCGGCGGTCCCACCGGCGACCCCACCCACCGCGGCACCGCCGCAGGCGCAGGCCTAGGACCGATTCCTCCTTCACCGGGACAGCGGCGATGACCGCGAGCCCGGCACCGACCACCTTCTTCCGGGAGATCGCCAGGAACCGGCGCAGCTCCTGGCTCCTGGTGATCGTCGTCGTCCTGGTGCTCGGGGCGCTGGGCGGTGCCATCGGCTACGCGACCGGCTTCGGCTGGGGTGGCGTGGCGGTCGCGCTGGTGGTCGCCTTCGTCATGAGCATCGGCAGCTACTACGCCGGCGATCAGCTCGTGCTGGCCTCGAGCGGCGCGCAGCAGATCCCGCAGGAGAACCCGCCTGAGCAGTACCAGCAGCTGCTCAACGTGGTCACCGAGATGACCCTGGCGAGCGGGCTGCCGATGCCGAAGGTCTACGTCATCAACGACACGGCCCCGAATGCCTTCGCCACGGGCCGCGACCCGACGCACGCATCGGTCGCGGTGACCAGCGGGCTGCTGCAGAAGATGGACCGCGAAGAGCTGCAGGGGGTCCTGGCCCACGAGCTGAGCCACGTCGGCAACTACGACATCCGCTTCAGCCTGCTGGTGGGGGTGCTGGTGGGCAGCATCGCGCTGCTCGCCGACTGGTTCCTGCGCTTCACCTTCTGGGGCGGAGGGCGACGCAGCAGCAACGACCGCGGCGGCGGGGGACTGGTCGCCATCCTGTTCGTCATCGCCCTGATCCTGGCGATCATCGCCCCGATCATCGGCCGGCTCGTGCAGCTTGCCGTGAGCCGCCGCCGGGAAGAGCTGGCCGACGTCTCAGCGGTCGAGCTCACCCGCAACCCGATGGGCCTGGCCCGTGCGCTGCGGACGATCGCCGACGACCCCGAGGTGCTCGAGGTCGCCAACCGTGCGACCCAGCACCTCTACATCGTCAACCCGATCAAGAGCTTCGAGAAGCGCGCCTCGAGCATGTGGGACACGCACCCGCCGATCGCCGAGCGGATCGCCGTTCTGCAGGGCCTCGCCGGCCAGTACGGGCAGGATCCCGCCGCCCTCACCTGAGCCGGCCGTGCGGTTGTCGCTCGATCGAGGCCTGTGCTATCGTCGCGGACCGAGACGCGACCACGAGCGGGGCGGGCCGAGGTAGCTCAGTTGGTAGAGCACCGCCCTGAAGAGGCGGGTGTCGTCAGTTCGAGTCTGACCCTCGGCACCAACTCTCGCGGCGCGCCGAGGAGACCGGGCGGAAGTGGCTCAGTTGGTAGAGCATCACCTTGCCAAGGTGAGGGTCGCGGGTTCGAGTCCCGTCTTCCGCTCCATTTTCTTGCCCCATGCCTCTGCTAGCCTCAGGCCGTTGCCCCGTCGTCTAGCTGGCAGGACAGCGGACTTTGGATCCGTGAACCGAGGTTCGAATCCTCGCGGGGCAGCCAGCGCGAGCTGAGCAAGGCGACGTGCCCGAGTGGCCAGGGAGCGGTCTGCAAAACCGTTTACACGGGTTCGAGTCCCGTCGTCGCCTCCACCAACCGGGCCGGAGTGGCGGAACGGCAGACGCGGCCGGCTTAAACCCGGCTACCCGCAAGGGTGTGGGGGTTCGACTCCCTCCTCCGGCACCAGGCCAGCCTCAGCGGCGGCCCAGGAAGAGCCCGCTGCGCTTCGGCGCCGGAGCGCCAAGGGCGGGGGCGCGCGGCCGCCATTCCGCGCCCACGATCGCCACGGCCAGGCCCTGGATCGCCTGCGAGGCAGGCGAGCTGGGACGGCTGAAGACGACCGGCACGCCCTCGTTGACGGCGCGGATCATGTCGACCTCGGTGTAGGGGATCTCCGCCACCGGCTTGGCCTTGAGCAGGTTCTCGACGTCGCGCGTCTTGAGCAGCTCCTTGGGGAAGATATGGTTGACGACGAGGTGCGTCACGGCCCGCAGCGTCGCCGTCTCGGCCAGGAAGCCGAGCATGAGCGTGGTCGCCCGGAGCGCGGCGATCTCGGGGAAGATGACGAAGATGTGGGTATCGGCCTGCTCCAGGATCCACAGCGTCCGGGGATCGAGCCGCGATCCGCAGTCGACAATGATGTGGTCGAAGCTCGGTCTGAATGCGGCGATCGCCTGATCGAGATGGTCGACCGTGATCCGGAAGTCTGCCTCCGGGTTGACCGGGGCAGCGAGGACGCTGACCCCCGAGGAGTGGGCGGTGAGGTAGGTGAGCGCGAGGGACGGATCGGTCAATGCCTGGTCGTCGCGGCAGAGATCCGAGATGTCATATCGCGGCGAGAGGTTGAGGTGGGTCGCCACCTGGCCGAACTGGAGGTCCAGGTCGATCAGCAGGACGCGCCCACCCTGGCCCTGCATCTGTCCGTGCCCGCCCGCCAGCAGGACGGCGGAGTTGACCGCCAAGGTGGTGGTGCCGACGCCCCCCTTGGGGGAGAAGAAGGTGACGATCCGGCCGGCCCCGTCACCGGTTGGCCCGGACGGACGGCCGCGGCCGGTGCGGATCAGGAGCGCCTCGACGCGTGCCTCGAGCTCGCGGGGGCTGAAGCCGGCGGTGATGACGTCGTCCGCGCCCGCCTCGAGGAAGGCGATTCGCGCCTCGACGTCGCCGGCCGGCGAGACGACCACCACCGGCACCTGGCTCCTGGTCGACTCGCGGATGCGTGCGATGGCGCCCGAGACGGTGAGCCCCTCGGCTACCACGAGGTCGTACGGGTGGGCGCCGAGCGCGTTGATCGCCTCCGCCGCGGTATCGACGCTCGTGGTGACGTAACCGGCGTCGCCGAGCAGCTCGAGCTGCGCGCGCAGGGCCGGGCTCGGGGAGCAGATGAGGATTGGGTTGGCGGGCACGCGATTCCTCGTTGAGATGGAGCCGATGGAACCCCAAGTATAGGGTCGGCCCCCGACGCATTGCGAGAGGGGCGCCTGGACCCTATACTGCCGGGGACCTCCAGCGATGGAGGTTGTTTCCTGTAGCTGGGCTCCTTTCTGCCGCACCCGATCGACAGTTGTCGAAGGTGCCGCAAGCCCATAGAGAGGAGGAGATCGGCCGATGCGCCGCTACGAACTGATGCTCCTGTTCCGCCCGGACCTGGAGGACGACAAGCTCCAGTCCGCGGTCGAGAAGGTGACGCGCGCCATCGTCAATGCCGGCGGGTCGCTCACCAAGGTCTCGCCGTGGGGCAAGCGCCGCCTGGCGTACGAGATCAAGCACTTCCGCGAGGCGAGTTACTTCCTGATCCACTTCGACATCGCCCCGGCGGAGGTGCGCGGCATCGAGCGCGGGATCCTGATCACCGAGGAGATCCTGCGCCACCTCGTGACGGTGCTGGAAGAGAAGGCGCTCGGCCGGGCGGACGACGAGATCCCGATCTCCGACGAGGTGATCCCGAGCGTCGTTGACGTGACGGACGAGCTCGCCGCCGAGGTGTTCGACGAGGCCGACGAGGACGAGGTTGCCGCCGAGGCGTAACGCCGGCGGTTGGAGGAGACCAGCAGCATGACCCTGAACAAGATGATGATCATCGGCAACCTGGGAGCCGATCCGGAGCTGCGCTACACGCCCGGTGGCAAGGCCGTCGCCGAGCTGCGGGTCGCCGTGAACGACCGATCGCGCGGACCGGATGGCGAATGGCAGGAGGAGACCCAGTGGTTCCGCGTGGAGCTCTGGGAGCAGGCCGCCGAGCGTGCCGCCGAGCGCCTGCGCAAGGGGCACAAGGTCTTTGCCGAGGGCCAGCTCCGCGCCCGTGAGTGGGAGGGCAAGGATGGCCAGAAGCGGACCTCGCTCGAGATCCGCTTCGCCCGCGTGCAGTCCCTCGAGCGCCGAGAGCCCGGCGAGGGCGGCGGCAGCTTCGGCGACGGCGCCATGGACGCCCCGCCCGCGGCTCGACCGCGGGGAGCGGCGCGCCCCGCCGCCTCCGAGGTCGAGGCGATCGACGTCGACGACATCCCGTTCTGAGAGGAAGATCCATGGCCAGCCCACGTTCACGCCGCGAGACGGCGGACTACTACCGGGATCGGCGCCGCCGCAAGGTCTGCAACTTCTGCGTCGACAAGGCAGAGGCGATCGACTACAAGGAGGTCAACCGCCTGCGCCGATACCTGTCGGAGCGCGCGAAGATCGAGCCGCGTCGCAAGACCGGCACCTGCGCCCGCCACCAGCGGATGCTGACGATCGCGCTCAAGCGTGCCCGCCACGTCGCGCTGCTGCCAGTGGCGCCCCAGCACCTGCGCCCCTGACCCCGCGGCGGGGCTGACCGATGACCGCCGTGCTGCTCTTCGCCGGCGGGATCGCGGGCGGCCTCTTCGGGGCACTGCTCGGGATCGGTGGCGGGGTGCTGATCGTGCCGCTGCTGACGCTCGCCTTTGACATCCCGCTCCCCGCGGCCGTGGCCGTCAGCCTCGTGTGCGTGGTGGCGACCTCGACCGGCGCCGCGGCCCTCAACGTGCGCGCCGGACGCGCCGACGTGCGGCTGGCCATCTTCCTCGAGGTCGGGACGGTGCTCGGCGCGCTCGCGGCCGGGCTGGCCGCTCCGGTGATCCCCGTGCGCGTCCTGGCCGGCGGCTTCGCGTTGATGATGGCCTACGTCGGGATCGCCATGATCCGGCCCGACCGGATAGCGGCGAAGTCGACGCCTGCCGGCCCCATGGTCAACCCGGCCGCCCCCGACGGGCCGGACGCTCCCGCCTATCGCTCCCATCGGTTGCCCGCGACAATTGCCGGGTCGGTGGGGGCGGGCGTCGTCTCGGCGCTGCTCGGCGTGGGAGGCGGCGTGGTCAAGGTGCCGCTGCTGCGCCTGGTGACCGGCGTTCCGCTCCACGTGGCGAGCGCCACGAGCAACTACATCATCGGCGTCACCGCGGCGGCGGGGGCCTTTCCGTACCTGATGCGCGGACAGGTCGATCCCGCCATCGCCGGGCCGATGGTGCTCGGCGTTGCCGCCGGGGCGGCCGCGGGTGCTGTGCTCGCTCCGCGGCTCCACGCCCGCTGGCTCGGGCTCCTCTTCGCCGGGGTGGCGGCCTACGTCGCATTCCAGATGGCGCTCCGCGCCTTCGGGGTCGGCCAATGACGCCGCGGCAGGACGACCTGTCGCGCTGGGTCAGCGGCGCGCTGCAGGTCGGCGGCCTCCTCTCGATCGGCGTCGTGGCGATCGGCGTCCTCTTCGGCCTCGACGTGGTCACCCGCGCCGGGCTCGTGCTCGTCGTCCTGACACCGATCGGCCGGCTGGCAGCGGCGGGGTCCGTGTTCCTCCGGCACGGCGAGCTTCGCTACGCGGCGGCCACCGGTGTCGTGCTCACGCTGCTGGTCGGCGGCATGCTCGTCGCCTTCGTCACCGCCGGCCAGGGGATCTGAGCGAGATGGACATCGTCCTGCTCGTCCTGGCCCTCGCGCTGATCCTGATCGGCGCCGAGCTCTTCACCAACGGGATCGAGTGGTTCGGGCATCGGCTCAACCTGGCGGAGGGGGCGGTCGGCAGCGTCCTCGCGGCGGTCGCCACCGCGATGCCCGAGACGCTCATCCCCGTGATCGCCATCGTCGGCCCGGCGATCTTCGGCGGCGGGACGGCCAACTCCGCCGAGATCGGCGTTGGGGCCATCCTGGGCGCCCCGTTCATGCTCTCGACGCTGGCCATGTTCGTGACCGGACTGGCGGTCATCGTCGTCTCGCGCCGTGGCCGGCGCGGGACCCAGTTGGCGGTGAACATCGGGGTGCTCGGTCGCGACGTGGTCTTCTTCCTGGTCGCCTATGCGATCGCCATCGGCACGGCCTTTCTGCCGGGCGACCTCCACCCGGTGCGCTGGGGTGTGGCGGGGCTGCTGGTCGTGATCTACGCGTTCTACGTGCGCGCCCATTTCCGCGATCCGGCGGAGGAGGGCGATCCGGCTGAGCTGAACCGCCTGCATCTCACGCGGCTGCGCCGGCGCCCGCCCCGTCCGCCACTCGACTTCGACGTGCTGCCGCGCGAGCCTCACGCGGAAACGCCCTCCGAGCAGCCGGCGCTGCGCATCATCGTGACGCAGGTGGTAGGTGCGCTCGCCCTCATCATCCTCGGCGCGCAGGTGTTCGTGGGGGCGGTCGAGCACCTCTCCCACGCCATCGGGCTCGACCCGCGGATCCTGGCGCTCGTCATCGCGCCGATCGCCACCGAGCTGCCCGAGAAGTTCAACAGCGTGCTCTGGGTGCGCGCGGGGAAGGACACGCTGGCGATGGGCAACATCACCGGGGCGATGGTCTTTCAGAGCTGCCTCCCGACGGTGCTCGGCATCCTCTTCACCGAGTGGACCTTCCGCGCCGACAGCTCGCTCGCCTTTGCATCGGCGGGCGCAGCATTCGTGGCGACCCTGCTCATCTTCGGGCTGATGCTGCGGCGCGGCCGGCTGGGCGCATGGTCGCTGCTGATCGGCGGCCCGATCTACGGGGCCTACGTCATCGCCGCGCTCACGTTGCCGGCCGGCACCGCCGCCATCCACTGAGGGCGCGCTCCCGGGCTCCCGGTTGGGTTGCGCCCGGGGTGGGGCCGTATACTGGTCGGTGCCGACAGGTCGCCGCGCGTCAAGGCGTGGCCCGGCTGCTGAGGAGGTTGCGTTGCTGAAGCAGGGAACCACCACGGCCACCGCCGAGCCGGATCAGACGGCAGGCCTGTGGGCCTTCTTCCACGGGGACTTCGTCCCGCTGGCCGAGGCCAAGGTCAACGTCATGACCCACGCCTTCAACTACGGCACGGCGGTCTTCGAGGGGATCCGCGCCTACTGGAACGCCGACCAGAAGCAGCTCTACGGGCTCGACCTGCTGGCCCACTACGAGCGCATTCATCGGTCTGCCCGGCTCCTTCGCCTCGAGCTGCGACACACCCCCAAGGAGCTCGTCGGGATCACCGTCGAGCTCCTTCGGCGAGACGGCCTGCGCGAGGACGCCTACATCCGACCCATCTGCTACAAGTCAAGCGAGGCGATCGGCGTCCGCCTTCACAACCTCGAGTCCGACCTGACCATCTTCGCCATCCCGTTCGGCAAGTACATCGACACCGAGGCGGGGATCCGGGCCCAGGTGAGCACCTGGCGCCGGACCGATGACAACGCCATCCCGGCCCGCAGCAAGATCACCGGCTCCTACGTGAACGGCGCGTTCGCCAAGTCCGAGGCCCAGATGAACGGGTACGACGAGGCGATCATGCTGACCCAGGAGGGCCACGTCAGCGAGGGAAGCGCCGAGAACCTGTTCATCGTGCGCGAGGGGATCCTGATGACCCCGCCCGGCAGCGACAACATCCTGGAGGGGATCACCCGGCGCCACCTCATGACGGTGGCCGGCGACCTGGGGATCCCCGTGATCGAGCGCTCGATCGACCGGACCGAGCTGTACATGGCCGACGAGGTCTTCCTGTGCGGCACCGGGGCGCAGCTCGCGCCGGTGGTCGAGGTCGACAACCGTCCGATCGGGAGCGGCAAGGTGGGACCGATCACGCGTCGCCTGCACAACGTCTATTTCGACGCGGTGCAGGGCAAGTCCGACGCGTACCGCGACTGGCTGACGCCGGTCTACTAGCCGACGATACCGGTGGTCGCCGGCGTGGCGGCCGCAAGCCAGACTGAGGGGTCGATGTCCGACGGGCGAACGCAGGATCGCTATCTGTGGCTGCAGCGCGTCCTGGAGATGGTCCCGGGCACGGTGAGCTGGGCGATCATCATCGGGCCGATCTGGCTCAGCTTCAGCTACCCGTGGCTGGTCGCCTACTTCGTGCTCAGCTTCGACTTCTACTGGCTCTGCCGCGCCCTCTGGTTCTCCGGTGCCGTGATGATCGGCTACCGCCGCATCCGGGCCGTGCTGAGCACCGACTGGCGAGCGCGGCTGGAGTCGCTCGACGATCCGACGGCTCCACCCTGGACGGCGTACACCCAGCTCGCCCTGATCCCGACCTACACCGAGCCAATCGAGACGCTGCGCCAGACGGTGCGCGCCCTGGCCGAGGCCGACTGGCCGTTGGAGCGCAAGATCTGCGCGATCATCACGCGCGAGACCGACGAGGGTGGGATCGCGAACGTTGTCGCCCTGCGCGAGGAGTTCGGGTCGGCCTTCGGCGAATTCCTGCACATTCTCGACCCGCTGGAGCCGGGGATCGTGGTGGGGAAGAGCAGCGCCATGGCCTTCGGCGGTCGCTGGCTCTATCGGACCCTGGTCAGGGAGCGGGGGATGGACCCGCGGCTGCTGCTGATCACCGACCTCGACGCCGACTACCGCGTCCACCCGCAGTACTTCAACTACCTGACCGCCGTGCACCTGGGCGACCCGAACCGCGAGACGCAGCTCTACCAGCCGGTGCCGTACTTCCATAACAACGTGTGGCAGGCGCCGCTCCTCCTGCGCCTCTTTGTGGCGGTGCTCACGCAGCTGCAGATGTGGCGCAGCGTCCTGCCGGAGACGCTGAAGAGCTTCAGCAGCTACTCGACCACGCTGCACCTGGTGCACGAGGTCGGCTACTGGGCCACCGACGCGATCCCCGAGGACAGCCGCTTCTACTGGAAGAGCTACTTCACCTATGGGGACCGCTTCCGGGCCGTGCCGCTCTTCATCCCGATCTACGGCGACGCCGTGCGGGCGAAGACCTACTGGAAGTCGATGGTGAGCCAGTACATGCAGGCGCGTCGCTGGGCGTGGGGCGTCACGGACCTGCCGTACGTCGTGCAGAACGCCTTCGCGCACCCCGAGATCTCGATCTGGTCGCGCGCCTGGCGGATCCTGTACCTCTTCGCCGAACACATCAACTGGGCGATCGCGCCGTTCGTCATCATCTTCGGGGCGACCGTCCCGCTGCTCATCAACCCCGCCTTCGCCCGCACCACGCTCGGTCAGAACCTGCCGCTCTACGCCTCGAGCATGCTCTCCGTCGCGCTGCTGGCGCTGCTGGTCCTGATCTGGGTGGAGCACCGCATCGTCCCGCCCTTCCCGGCAGACTGGAGCCGGTGGCGCAGGCTGCTCGTCTACATCGGGTGGACCGGCATCCCGTTCGTCGGTATCTTCTTCTCCAATCTGCCGGCGCTCGATGCCCAGACCCGCCTGCTGACCGGCCGCTACCTGGAGTACCGCGTCACGGAGAAGGTCTGACCCATGACTCAGCTGGCGAAGCCGATCACCTCCGTTCGATTGGCCCGCGACCGCCGCAGGCTGTACGCAGCCCCGGTCGTGCTGCTCCTCGTCGCCGCCGGGGCGGCGGCCGGCGCGTTCCTGCTGCGCGGGCCGGCCGGCATCTCGCTCGCCGCCATCGGCGCCATCGCCGGGCTCCTGGGGCTCTACCTGATGGCCCTGGTCTCCTCGTACCGGCTTCTCGTGGAGCCGGGGGTGGTGCACCTGCGCTGGCTCGGCGGGGAGCGTCGCTATCGACTGGCGCGCGGCCCGGTCACGCGCGTGGCGGTGGCCGGCGAAGGGAGCGCGGTCCTGCGCCCCCGCTTCGGCGCGCTCGGCTGGGCGGTCGGACCCGCGCTCCTGCGTGGCGACGAGCAGATCGAGCTGATCCGCCTCTCGCGCCGCCCGCCGCTCATCGTCGTGCCGACCGACCGAGGACGCCTCGCGATCGTTGCGGCGGTCGAGGCGGACCTGCTGGCGGCCCTGGCGCATGCCGTGCGGCTCCAGGAGCGTGTCGACGAGGTCGCCGCACGCAGGGCCGCGCCGCCGCCCGCCACGGCGGCCCCGGCAGCTCCCCTCGCGCCGCCCGCGCCGCGCGTTCTGACCGGGATCGAGCGGACCCTCATCGAGCAGCGTCTCGCCGCCGAGCGTGCGGCGGCCCTCGCCGCGGCGGAGGCCGGCAAGCCCGCGCCAGTGACCCCCGCCCTGATGGAGGCGGCGGCGCCCGTCGAGCCGGCCCCGGTTCCCGCGGTACCCGCTCCGCTCATCGCTCCCCCCACCGTCTCCGCCCGGACGGTGCGCCGTCGGCAGCGAGCCCACTGGCTGCGGCCGGCGTGGCTGGCCGTGCCTGGTCCGGCGAGCGTGGTGGCAGCCCTGCCGATGGCGCTGCCGCTGCTCGGGGCGGGAGTCGCCTGGATCACGGTCGCCATCACCGGGCGGCCGGTGCTGCCGGCCGACGAGGCGCGGCTGCTGCTGGCGGCGATCGTGCTGGCCGGGCCGGTCGGCGCCCTGGGCGCGTTCATCGCCCGAACCTGGTACCCCCGGCTGGGAGGGCTCGTCACCGCGAGCTCGATCGCCGCATTTGCGCTCCTGGCGCGGACGATCCTTGCCTAGGGCGAATTGACAAGGCGGGTGTTGCGCTGCAACGATCCGCGCAATCGAAGAGCGGCGATGACGGAGCCGGCGCTCGCGTCACCCATCGAGCCAGCAGCGAGCCCGGGCAGTGTGAGCGGGCGGCCTCGAGGCGACGAGCGGATCTCTCCCGAGCTGGAGGTGCCAAGCGGCGCAGGCCGTGCGTAACGCCTCCCGGGCAACCGCCCGATACTGCGGCGCGACGAGTGGATCGAGGTCGGCGTTCGACATCGGTCAAGCGCGGGTGGTACCGCGGGGAGTCACCTTCCCGTCCCGGATCCGGGACGGGTTTCTTGTTGAGTGGAGCGACCGTGTTCAAGCCGGTATCGAGCAAGCTGGACGTGCCCGCCCTCGAGCGGGAGCAGATCGAGGTCTGGCGCGAGCGCCGGACGATGGAGCGCTATCTCGCGCGGAACGAGGCCTCCGACCGACGCTTCAGCTTCCTCGACGGCCCGATCACGGCCAACAACCCGATGGGCGTCCACCATGCCTGGGGCCGCACCTACAAGGACCTCTACCAGCGCTACCACACCATGCTGGGCGAGCGGCAGCGGTACCAGAACGGGTTCGACTGCCAGGGCCTCTGGATCGAGGTCGAGGCAGAACGCGAGCTGGGCTTCAAGAACAAGCGCGACATCGAGGCCTACGGGATCGACCGATTCGTGGAGTTCTGCAAGGCGCGCACCAAACGCTTCGCCGACCAGATCACCGTGCAGTCCATCCGCCTCGGGATGTGGATGGACTGGGAGAACAGCTACTACACGAACTCGGACGAGAACAACTACGCGATCTGGGCATTCCTCGCCGAGTGCCATCGCCGCGGGCTCGTCTATCGCGGCCACGACGTGATGCCGTGGTGTCCGCGCTGCGGCACCGGCCTGTCGAACATGGAGCTCGCCACCGAGGGCTACCGCGAGCTGTCGCACCTCTCGCTCACGGTCCGCCTGCCGATCACCACCTCCGGCCGCGACGACGAGGACCTGCTGATCTGGACCACGACGCCGTGGACGCTCTCGAGCAACGTGGCGGCCGCCGTCCACCCCGATCTGACCTACGTCCTGGTGCGTGGCGAGAACGGCCGCGCCTGGTGGCTCAGCCACGGCTCGCAGCCACGAGTTGCGCCAGCTGCGGCGATTCTGCGAGAGGCGAAGGGGGCCGAGCTGGTGGGCCTGACCTATCGCGGTCCGTTCGACGAGCTGCCCGCAGCGGCGGGCGTCGAGCACCGCGTCATCCCCTGGGCCGATGTATCCGACGAAGAGGGGACCGGGATCGTCCATATCGCCCCCGGTTGCGGGCAGGAGGACTTCGCGCTGAGCCGTGAGTTCGAGCTGGCCGTGATCGACCCGATCGACGAGTTCGGCCGCTTCCGGGACGGGTTCGGCTGGCAGAGCGGCCGCTATGCCGGTGCCGACGATCCTGACGGGGCGGACTTCGCGCGCGAGGTGGCCGAGGACCTCGATCGCAGGGGCCTGCTCGTGTCGCGGGAGCAGTTCCGCCACTCGTACCCCGTCTGCTGGCGCTGCGGCACCCAGGTCGTCTTCCGCCTGGTCGACGAGTGGTTCATCGCCATGGACCCGCTGCGGGCCGAGCTTTCGGACGCGACCCGGCGGGCGAACTGGTTGCCGGAGGGGATCGGGCTGGAGGAGCGTGAGCTCGACTGGCTCCGAAACATGTCCGACTGGATGATCAGCAAGAAGCGCTACTACGGTCTGGCCTTGCCGATCTGGACCTGCAGCGAGTGCGACGCCTGGGAGGTGATCGCCTCGCGCGATGACCTGCAACAGCGTGCGGTTGACGGCTGGGATGCGTTCGACGGCCACTCGCCGCACCGGCCATGGATCGACGCCGTGGAGATTGAGTGCGCTTCGTGCGGTGGTCGCGCACGGCGCATTCTCGACGTCGGCAACCCGTGGCTGGACGCGGGGATCGTGGGCCTCTCCACCCTGAAGTGGACCACGGACCGAACCTACTGGGAGGAGTGGTACCCGGCCGAATTCGTCACCGAGTCGTTCCCCGGTCAGTTCCGGAATTGGTTCTACGCACTCATCAGCGAGAGCGCGGTGATGACCGGCGAGGCGCCGTTCCGGACGCTCTTTGGCTATGCGCTGGTGCGCGACGAGCACGGCGAGGAGATGCACAAGAGCAAGGGCAACGCCATCCCCTTCGATGAGGCGGCCGAGGAGATCGGCGCCGACGTCATGCGCTGGATGTACGCCTCTGCCAATCCGGCCGTGAACCTGAACTTCGGCTATCACCTCGCCCACGAAGAGGTGCGCCGTTTCTTCCTGCCGCTCTGGAACTCGTATGGCTTCTTCGTCACCTATGCACGGCTGGACGGCTGGACTCCGGACCGAAGCGGAGGCTCCGTACGGGCCCGGACCCTCCTGGACCGATGGATCCTGTCGCGAGTGGATGCGCTGATTGGTGACGTGCGTGCAGCTCTCGATGGCTACGACGCGCAGCGCGCATCCCGGTCGATCGAGGCGTTCGTCGACGACCTGTCGAACTGGTACGTCCGCCGCAACCGCCGACGCTTCTGGAAGGGCGAGCTCGACGACGACAAGCGGGCTGCCTACGCCACCCTGCACGAGGTGCTGGCGATCGTTACACGGCTGCTGGCTCCGTTCGTGCCGCACCTGGCCGATGCGATGTGGGGCAACCTGGTCGGATCGGTCGATGCGGACGCGCCGGACAGCGTGCACCTGGTCGACTACCCCGGGCGGGTGCCGGGCCGCGCACTGCCGGAGGTGGACGCGGCCGTCGAGCTCGCCCGGCGCGTGGTGGCGCTGGGCCGGACCGCGCGGGCAGCCTCCGCGCTCAAGACTCGGCAGCCGCTGGCGGCCGTTCGGGTCAAGCTGCCAGCAGGCGCGGGTGGCCTGCTGAGCCCCGACCCTGAGACGGCCGAGGCGCTGCGAACCGAGATCGTCGACGAGCTGAACGCCAAGTCCCTGGAGGTGCTGACCGACGCGTCTGACCTGGTCGACCGCACCCTCTACCCGCTGCTGCCGGTGATCGGGCCACGACACGGGGGCGCCGTGGGCGCGATCATGGCCGGCGCGCGGACCGGCGACTGGCGGGTGCTTCCCGATGGGGGAGCGGAGGTCGGCGGGGTCGTACTGGCGGCGGACGAGTTCCAGCTGACCGCCCGCGCCCGGCCGGGCCACGAGGTGGCGGAGGAGGGCGACCTGCTCGTCGCGCTCGACACGGACCTCACCCCCGAGCTCGAGGCGGAGGGGCTGGCTCGCGAGGTGGCGCATCGCCTCCAGGGCCTCCGCAAGGCGGCGGGGCTCGAGGTGAGCGATCGCGTCGTGGCCTCGATCGGCGGGGATGCGGCCCCGCTCGCCAGCCTGGCCGCGCACCGCGACTGGCTCGCCGAGGAGATCCTTGCCATCCAGCTCGACCTCGGCGCCGACGTCGACCTCGGCCCGTCGGCATCGGTCGAGGAGGTGACCTTGGCCGAGGGGAGCCTGCGGCTGGCCCTGCGACGCGCCTGAGACGACGCATCGCGTACCATCGGGCGCATGAGCAGCGAGGGGCAGGGGCAGGGCGGGATCGTCAAGCCGGCCGTCCTCCTGCTGACCGCGCTCGCGATCCTCGTCGCCGACCAGCTGAGCAAGGGCTTCGTGGTGGCGGCGCTGGCGCTCGGCCAGCAGGTCCACGTGATCGGCGACGTCGTGCAGGTCTGGCACGTCCAGAATCGGGGCGCCGCTTTCAGCCTGCTGCAGGGTGGATCGATCCTGTTCCTGCTCGTCTCGGTGCTGTCGGTCGGGATGGTCTGGTACTTCCATCGCGTCCTGCGCGGGCGCCCGCTGTGGATTCACGTCGTGCTCGGCATCTTCCTGGGCGGTGCCCTCGGCAACCTCGTCGATCGGCTGCGCCAGGGGTACGTGACCGACTGGCTCTCGGTCGGCATTGGCGACCTGCGCTGGCCGACCTTCAACGTGGCCGACTCGTCGCTCGTCGTCGCGATCGGGATCCTCGTCATCTACCTGATGGTCGCCGGAGCCGATCCGCGGGAGGCGGCCGCGTGAGCGACGCCGCTGTTGTCGCGGACCGGGTCGTCACCGGAGCGGCGAACGGCGGGCGCCTCGATCTCGCGGTGAGCGCCCTGGCGGGCATCAGCCGCGCACACGCCCAGCGCCTCATCTCGGATGGGCGAGCCACTGTCGACGGGCGCCGCGGCCGCGCCTCGGACCGGCTGCGCGGCGGCGAGACGCTGCGGGTCGAGCTGTCAGCGCCGGCGGACCCCGGCCTCCTCGGCGAGTCGATTCCGCTGCGAATCGCCTACGACGACGCCGCGATGCTGATCGTCGACAAGCCGGCCGGCCTGGTCGTGCACCCGAGCCATGGGCACGCCGGCGGGACGCTCGTCAACGCCCTCGTGGGCCGAGCCGAGGAGCGCGGCGAGCCGCTCGGCTCGATCGCCGGCGTGGGACGGCCGGGGATCGTGCATCGGCTCGACAAGGAGACCTCGGGGCTGATCGTGGTGGCCAAGACCGACGTCGCCCAGGCGAGCCTGATGCGCCAGTTCGGGGCGCGCAGCGTGGAGAAGGAGTACCTCGCCCTGGTGCGGGGCGCGACGCCGGCCCCGCGCGGCCGGATCGAGGCGCCGGTCGGCCGCGACCCGCGGGACCGGCAGCGGATGGCGGTCGTGGCGGGCGGGCGCGAGGCCGTGACCGAGTACGAATCGCTGGGGAGCGGAGCGGGCTGCTCGCTGCTGGCGCTCCACCCGCTCACGGGACGCACGCACCAGCTGCGGGCGCACCTCGCGTACCTGGGCCTGCCGATCGCCGGCGACCTGCGCTACGGCGGCGGGATCGGTCCGGGCGGGTTGGAGCGGCAGTTCCTGCACGCTGCGCGGATCACGCTCGACCGTCCGCTCGATGGGCGGCGCCTCACGGCCTGGAGCGAGCTTCCCGACGACCTCGCGGCCGCGCTGGCGGCGAGCGGCATCGTCAGCGACCGGCTCCCGGTCGGGGTCGGCGCGGCGCTCCTGGAGGTGGGGCGATGAGCGGCGCTCGCCGGGCGGCAGCGCCCGCCAAGCGGCTCGCCTTCCCGAACCCGATGCTGGTCGTCGTCTCTGGGCCGTCGGGGGTTGGCAAGAGCACGATCGTCGCCGAGCTTGCGCGGCGCCACCCGCAGGTGGTCCCGATCGTCACCGCCACGACCCGCCGGCGGCGTGCCGGGGAGCTGGACAAGGTGCACTACCACTTCCTGAGCGCCGAGGAGTTCCAGCAGCTGCGTGAGCGACGCGGGCTGCTCGAGTCTGCCCGCGTCCACGACCACTGGTACGGCACCCCGATCGACCAGGTGCGGGGGATCCTGGCGGCTGGCCGCGACGCGATCCTCACGATCGACCCACAGGGCGCGCGCTCGGTCCGCGAGCTGGTCCCGGACGCCCTGCTGATCTTCATCATGCCGCCGTCGATCGAGGACCTCGAGGAGCGCCTTGCGCGGCGCGGCTCGGAGGACGGCCCCTCCCGCGCCCTGCGACGCCGCAACGCGGAGATCGAGATGGCCGCGGCCGGGGACTACGACTACGCCATCGTCAACCAGACCGATCACCCCGACGAGGCCGTCGAGCAGATCTGGGAGATCATCCAGGCCGAGGCACGGCGCGACCCTCCGCGGCGCGTCCAGGTCTGATGGCGGTGGCCGACGCGGCCGCCGGGAAGGCGGTTCGCGTCGCGGTCGAGGCGCTGGCCGACCGCCCCGAGCGGGCGTTCAGCTACCTTCTGCCGCAGGCCCTCGGCGATGCCGCGCCCGGCTCCCTGCTGCTGGTGCCGTACGGCCGCCGGCTGGCGCTTGGATACCTGCTGGCCGGGGACGCCGACGCCGAGGCGGGGATCGAGCTCCGCGCAGTCGAGGCGGTCGTGTCGGCTCCGATGCTCACGGGTGACCTGCTCGCCCTCGCGGAGGAGATCGCCGCCTACTATCGCGCGCCGCTCGGGACGACGATTGCCGCCATGCTGCCGCCGGGCCTCGAGTCGCGCCTCGACCGGCGCTGGACGGCTCCCGAGCCTTCCTCGCTGCCGAAGCCGCTCCAGGAGGCCTTCGCGGGCGTGGCCGAGATCTCCGACGCCGCCCTGCGCCGCGCGCTCGGCCCGCGCTGGAATGCCGCGGCGGAGCCATTGCGTCGTGCCGGCGCCCTCCTGGCGCGCTGGTCGCTCGGCGCACCGGAGCTCTCGGCGCGCCGGGTGCGGGTGCTGCGTCGGGTCCCGGGCGGCGGCACCGTTCCGCGCGGCGCGCCGCTCCAGCGCGCGATCCTCGAGGCGCTCGGTGAAGCTGAGCGCGGCGTGGCCGAGCTGGCCGAGGAGATCGGCGTCGACGCCGGCGCCGTCCTGTCCGCCGCGCATCGGCTGGTCGCCCGCGGTGCGCTGGTGCTCGACTGGCGGACGGTGGAGCGGGACCCGCTGGCGCACCGGACGGTTGCCGTGCCGCGTGGCCACCGGCTCGCGGCCGAGCAGGAGGCCGCGCTGGCGGAGATCGAGGCCCTCGCTCCCGGAGGCGAGCTGCTCCTCGAGGGCGTCGCCGCGGCCGGCAAGACCGACCTCTACCTCGCCGCGCTCGAATCGGTCCTGGCCGGCCCTGGCTCCGCGATCGTGCTGGTGCCCGAGGTGTCGCTCATCCCCCAGCTGGCCGATCGGGTGGCGTCGCTGGCCGGCGACGAGCTGGCGGTGCTCCATTCAGGCCTCTCGGCGGGGGAGCGGCACGACACCTGGTGGCGGATCCTCAACGGCGCCGCACGGGTCGTCGTCGGGACCCGCATGGCCGCCTTCGCGCCGCTCGCCGACCTCCGCCTGATCGTGGTCGACGAGGCCCACGATGGGGCCTACAAGGCCGATCGGACGCCGCGCTACGACGCTCGCTGGGTGGTCCGTCGGCGGGCGGCGCTGACCGGCGCACGCCTGGTGCTCGGGACCGCAACGCCCGACGTGGTGACCATTTCGCGCGTCCGCGGCGGCCTGGTGGAACGAGCGCGGCTCGTCGAGCGGCGGGTCGGGAGCGCACCCAGCGTCGAGATCGTTGACATGCGGGGAGAGCTGGCCGATGCGAACCGCTCGATCTTCTCTCGAGCGCTCGCCGGCGCCCTCGCGTCGCTGCGGCCGGGAAGTGAGCAGGCGATCCTGCTCATGAATCGGCGCGGAGCGGCGACCTTCGTCCTCTGCCGCGACTGCGGCGAGAGCCTGCGCTGCCCGGACTGCGACCTGCCGTTCGTCTTCCACCTCGCCGGTGCGCAGTTGCGCTGCCACCACTGCGGCCGGACGGCAAACGCGCCGCAGACCTGCCCGCATTGCGGGAGCCGTCGGATTCGCTACTTCGGGGCCGGCACGCAGCGGGTCGAGGCCGAGGTCCGGGCACGGTTCCCACGGCTCCGCGTCTCGCGCCTGGACTCGGATGCCCTCGCCGTCCGTCGCGGCTTCGAGGCGATCTACGACGACTTCCGCGAGGGCCGGGTGGACGTCCTGGTCGGGACGCAGCTCGCCGCCAAGGGGCTCGACCTGCCGAGCGTCACGCTCGCCGCGGTGATCGCCGCCGACGTCACGCTCAACCTGCCGGACTACCTCGCTCCGGAGCGGACCTTCCAGCTGCTGGCCCAGGTGGCCGGGCGCGCCGGCCGGGGGCCGCTCCCCGGGCGGGTGCTGATCCAGACCTACGCGGCGGACAACTACGCGATCCGCGCCGCCGCCCGCGTGGACGTCGACGGCTTCGCGGACCAGGAGCTGCCGCGGCGCCGCCTCCTCGGCTATCCACCGTCCAGCGTCCTGGCGCGCCTCCTGGTCGCCGACCCGGACCGCGGCCGGGCGGAGGCGAGGGGGAGCGAGGCGGCAGCGGCGGTGGCGATCCCCGGGGTCGAGGTGCACGGGCCGCTTCCCTCCTACGTGCCGCGACGGGCCGGCCGCTGGCGCTTCCAGGTCGTGCTCCGGGCGGCTGACGCGGAGCGGCGTGCCGAGGCGCTCGAGCGGGTGCCGGCGGGCGTGGCGATCGACGTCGATCCAGAGTCCCTCCTCTAGCCGGGGCTCCAGATTTCAGCCGGCCGCCGGTCGCCGTCGGATCGGTACAATGCGGGCATGGCCAATCGACCGATCGTGACCGCCGACGAGCCGATCCTGCGGCAGCGCGCGAAGAAGGTGACCTCCTTCGACGCGTCGCTCCATCGGCTTCTCGAGGAGATGGTCGAGACGATGCGCGACGCGCCGGGAATCGGGCTCGCCGCCAACCAGATCGGGGTCCCGCTCCAGGTCGCGGTGATCGAGCTCGAGGACAAGGTGACCGAGTTGATCAATCCGCAGCTGGTGCGTGCGAGCGGCGAGGTGATTGACTGGGAGGGGTGCCTCTCGATCCCCGGCTTCGTGGCCGAGGTGAAGCGCCATGCCAAGGTCACCGTCAAGGCTCGGGACCGCCACGGCAAGGAGTTCCGGGTCAAGGGCGAGGAGCTCTTCGCGCGGGCGCTCCAGCACGAGATCGACCACCTCAACGGGGTCCTCTACATCGACTACCTCGATTCGCTCGAAGAGCTGGTCCGCGTCAGTGACCGCCCGAGCGAGGTGGAGGAGACGACGACCGCAGGCATCTAGTGCCGCCGATCGGTCGCATCGCCTTCCTGGCCACCGGCCCCTTCGGCGTCCCGCTGCTGTCCCGTCTGCCCCCGCTCTGCGACGAGCTGCTCGTCATCAGCCAGCCGGATCGGCCGGCCGGCCGCGGGCTTCGGACGCGGCCATCCCCGATCGCGGCGTGGGCGCGCGACAACGGCCTGCGCGTCGAGACGCCGCGCCGCCTCCGCTCCGACGAGGGCCGCGAGCTGCTCCTGCGCTTCGCCCCGGATGGGCTCCTGCTGATGGCCTACGGACAGCTCGTGCCCGACGACCTGCTGGCGCTCGGGCGGCGGCCGCCGCTCAACGTCCACCCCTCCCTCCTGCCGCGGCATCGAGGGGCGGCGCCGGTCGCCTCGACGATCCTGGCCGGCGACCCCGAGGCGGGGGTCTCGCTCATGGTCATGACCGCGGCGCTCGACGCCGGACCGATCGTCGCCCAGTGGCGCGTGCCGCTGTCGGGGCGCGAGACGACGCCCGAGCTCGAGGCGAGCCTCGCGCTGCTGGCCGCCGACCGGGTGCCGCCGCAGCTCGAGCGCTGGTCGGCAGGTGGGCTCGTGGCGGAGCCGCAGGACGAGCGCGAGGCGACCCTGATCCGGCCCTTTCGGCGTGCCGACGGGTGGATCGACTGGGGCCAGGGCGCGGTGGCGATCGACCGCCGGGTGCGGGCGCTCCAGCCGTGGCCCGGGGCGTGGACGACCATGGATGGCCGACGCCTGCACATCCGGGCCGCGCACCCGGTCGCGGGGGTGGATGGCGCGATCATCGGTGCGCTGCTGCCGGGCGACTGGCCGCTGGTGGCCTGCGGTCATGGTGCCCTGGCGCTCGACCTGGTCCAGCCGGAAGGGAAGCAGGTGATGGCCGCCGATGCGTGGCGTCGCGGGCTGCCTCGCGAGCACGTCCTGCTGGGCGGCGGGGCGGCCTCCGCGTAGCGCCATCTTCACCTGCCCTTCATCCGTCCGACAGGGGTGGGCGTCTATACTCGGCCCGCTCCCAAGGAGGTAGCAACAAGACAGATGGGTGGTCTTCTGCCGTACATCATGCTGGTGATGCTCCCGAGCATCGCGATCACCGGATGGGCGGCCTGGCGCGTTCGTTCGACCTACGCACAGTGGTCCAAGGTCGACTCCGGGATCGACCTCTCCGCATTCGACTTTGCCCGCCGGCTCCTCGATCGGCAGGGCCTCACCGACGTCAAGATCGAGCCCGTGCCGGGTGCCTTGACCGACAACTACGATCCTCGTGGCAAGGTGCTGCACGTGAGCTCGGCCGTGGCGGGCTCCGGCCAGCTGGGTCGCTATGACCCCGCGTCGGGCGCCGTCAGCGTCCCGCACGGTGCCGGGACCCTCTCGGTCGCCGCCGCCGCGGTGATCGCGCACGAGGTGGGCCACGCGCTCCAGGATCGCGAGCGCGACCCGTGGATGATGGCGCGCCAGTCGATCGTGCCGGCGGTCCAGCTCGGCTCAAGCCTGGCGCCGTGGCTCATCATTGGCGGGATCTGGTTCAACGTCTTCGGCCTCGCGATGGTGGGACTGGTGGCCTTTGGCGCCGCCGTCGCCTTCACGTTCCTGACCCTCCCGGTCGAGATCGGCGCGTCGGGGAAGGCGCTCGCCTTCGTGAGCAGCCTCGGCATCACCGGAGAGCGCCAGGTCGGCGCCCGGGACGTGCTCAAGGCAGCCGCCTGGACGTATGTGGCGGCGGCGCTGGCTGCGCTCCTCACCTTCCTGTACTACCTGATGCTGATCATGGGGCGTCGTGACTGACCTACCGCTGGCCGGGGCCCCGCCGGCGATCAGCGAGGTCAAACCAGAGGTGCTCGCCGCGTGGCTCGCTGCCCGCGGCGAGCCCGCATATCGAGCGGCGCAGGTGCTCGACGGTGCGCACCGCCCGACGGTCAGCTCCCTCGACGACCTGACGGACCTGCCGCGCGCACTGCGCAGCGCGGTCGCGGACGCCTTCCGCTTCACCAGCATCACCGCCAGCCACGTCCTCGTTGCCGATGGTGGGCAGACCGCCAAGGCGGTGCACGAGCTGCATGACGGGCAGCGGGTCGAGTCGGTCCTCATGCGCTACCCGAGCCACGACGCGGGTCCGGGGCGGACGACGATCTGCATCAGCTCGCAGGCCGGATGCGCGGTCGGCTGTCCGTTCTGCGCGACCGGGCAGGCGGGCTTCGGGCGCCAGCTCAGCGCCGGCGAGATCGTGGACCAGGTGCTGCACTGGCACCGCGAGCCGTGGCAGGCACTCGGCCCCGATTGGCGCCCGGGCAGCGGCCAGGGCCACTACAACGTCGTCTTCATGGGGATGGGGGAGCCGCTGAACAACGCGGACCGCGTCTTCAGCGCCATTCGGCTCCTCAACGATCCAGCGCGGCTGGGGATCGGTGCTCGCCATATCACCGTCAGCACCTCCGGGGTGGTGCCGGGGATCGACCGCATGATCGAGGAGCTCCCGCAGGTCAACCTCGCGATCAGCCTGCACGCCGCATCGGACGACCTGCGTGACGAGCTGGTGCCGATCAATCGCAAGTGGCCGGTCGCGGACGTGATCGCGGCGGGCCGTCGCTTCGCCGCGCATACCGGGCGCCGGGTGAGCCTCGAGTACGT
Source organism: uncultured Chloroflexia bacterium (assembly GCA_963770875.1). Taxonomy (GTDB): domain Bacteria; phylum Chloroflexota; class Limnocylindria; order QHBO01; family QHBO01; genus CF-167. Next base: position 568,981 of record CAVYRE010000001.1, on the reverse strand, counting down.
GATGATCGATGGCGTCAACGACGCGCCGGGTCAGGCCGCCGCCCTGGCGGCGGTCGCCAGCGGTTGGCTCACGCACGTCAACCTCATTCCGCTCAACCCGACCCCAGGCTCCCGCTGGAGCGGCACCCCGGAGGCGGGAGTGCGCGCCTTCGCCGCTGTGCTGGAGCGATCAGGCGTCCGTGTCACGGTGCGTGACACCCGTGGCCGCGAGATCGAGGCAGCCTGCGGACAGCTCCACGCGCAGCTGAAGAAGCAGCCGATCCGCTTGGCGCAGCCGGTGGCGGATGCATGAGCGGCCGCCCTCCGCAGATCAGCGCGAGCCTCCTGAACGCCGATCACGCCCGCCTTGGTGAGGAGGTGCGGCGCGCTGTCGAGGGGGGCGTCGACTCGCTCCACTTCGACGTGATGGACGGCCACTTCGTCGAGGCGATCACGATCGGGCCGGCGGTGGTGGAAGCGGTCCGCCCGCTGGCAGCGCTGCCCTACCACGCACACCTGATGGTCTCGCAGCCGCTGCGCCAGGCACGCGCCTTCGCCGAGGCGGGCAGCGACCTGATCGTTGCGCACGTCGAGGCCGATGACGACCCCGCGGCGGTGATCGCCGCGATCCACGGCTTCGGACGCTCGGCCGGGTTGGCGGTCAACCCGGAGACGCCGGTCGATGCCGTGCTCCCGTACCTGGACTCCATCGAGCTGCTGCTGGTGATGACCGTGCATCCGGGGCGCGGCGGGCAGGCATTTCTCCACGACGTGCTTCCCAAGATGGCGTGGCTGCGCGACGAGATCGAACGTCGCGGCCTCTCGCTGCCGATCGGAGTCGATGGTGGCGTGAACCCCGACACGATCGGGGCGGCGCGCGCGGCCGGCGGCGAGGTGCTCGTCACCGGCTCGGCGCTGTTCGGCCAGGCAGGCGACCTCGCGCCGGCGGTGCAGGCGTTGCGCAGCCTCGCCGCGGCGTCATGACGGCAGGCGGTGGACGGGGGATCGTCGCGGCGGTCATGGTCTGCCTGCTCGCCGCCTGCGCGGGGCCGAGCGGCAGTCCCACTCCGGAGCCACCGCGCGAGGTGCTCGTGACGGTCGTCGATCGGGCGAGCAAGCAGCCGATCGCCGGGGCACAGCTGGGCATCGCGGGGAGCGCGGCAAGCACCTCGACCGCCGGAGACGGCACGGCCACCCTGATGGCTCTGCGAGGGGCGAGCGTCGAGGCGACGGCCGATGGCTTCGACACCGGGTCCGGGCCGGTGCCGGCCAACGGGGGACTGACCCTCGCGCTGCGCCCGAACGTGGTGAGCGGCCGCGTGACCGACGGCGACGGGAAGCCGATCGCCGGCGTGCGCGTCTTCGTCGAAGGGGCCGCCGCTGACGCGGAGACCGACGCGGCCGGTCACTACGCGCTGCCCGGGGTCCCGGAGCACGGGAGCCTCGTCTACAAGATGCCCGGCTATCGGCTCGGCGTCATCCCGATCGACGCGCAGATGACCAAGGACGTGGCCCTGACCGCCTTCCAGGCGCGCGCGCTGTATGCCCCGTCGGCGGTCTTCGAAGGCTCGGGCCGCCTCGACGCGATGCTCGCCCTGATCGACCAGACCGAGGTCAACGCGATGGTGATCGACGTGAAGGAGGCCAGCGGCAAGCTCTACTGGGCAACCGATCTGCCTGCGGCCGTCGCGGCCGGCTCGATCATGGACCACCCGCTGCTCGAGCTCGATCAGCTCCTGCCAAAGCTCAAGGCGCGCGGCATCTACACGATCGCGCGCATGGTGGTGATGAAGGACAACACCCTCGGGAAGGAGCATCCCGAGATGGCGGTGCGCAACTCGGCCACCGGGGAACCCTGGCGCGACTATCACGGCGGCATCTGGCTCGATCCCTACAGCCCCGGCGTCGCCGAGTACATCGCATCCCTCGCCGGCGACCTCGCCGCGAAGGGCTTCGACGAGGTGCAGCTCGACTACGTGCGCTTCTTCAGCGACGGCGACTACTCGGTCGCCTCCACCAACCTGCCGAACACGCAGTCGTTCCGACTGCCCGCCATCCGTCGCCTCTTCCGGCTCGTGTCGGACGCGCTCAAGACCACGAAGACGTTCTTCTCCGCGGACGTCTTCCCGATTGCCTTCATCGCCAGTGACGACCAGGGGATCGGGCAGCGGCCGGAGGTGATCATGCCCTACGTCGACTACTTCTCACCGATGGTCTACCCGAGCCATTACGCCCCCTACACCTTCGGCTTCAAGAACCCGAACGACCACCCTTACGACGTCATCGACAAGACGCTCAAGCTCATGAACGACGAGCGGGCCGGGATGCGGCTGGTGGTGCGGCCGTGGATCCAGGACTTCGGCTTCGGGTCGTTCCCGCCCTACACCGCCGACCAGATCACGCAGGAGATGAAGGCGCTCTCAGACGATGGGGCGCAGGGCTGGATGATCTGGAACGCCGCGGCGCACTTCACGCAGGCCGCACTCGGCCCGCCGCGGGACGGCGAGGCATCGAGCGTGGTCACCAGCCCGCTGCCGGCGACCGGCTCCTGACTCGATGCGTCTCGTGGTGCAGCGCGTCACGCGGGCCGAGGTGCGGGCCGGTGGCGAGTCGCTCGGAACGATCGGCCGGGGGGCGGCGGTGCTCGTCGGGATCGGGGCCGGCGACACCCCGGAGCTGGTCGAGCGAATGGCTGACCGGCTGCTGGGGCTCCGCTACTTTGAGGATCCGCAGGGGCGCACGAACCTGGCGATCGACGAGGTCGGCGGCGACTACCTGGTCGTGAGCCAGTTCACCCTGCTCGCCGATCTGCGCCGCGGCCGACGCCCCGGGTTCACGGATGCGGCCGCGCCCGAGATCGCCGAGCCGTTGGTGACGCGATTCGCGACGCGGCTGCGCGCCGCGGGGCGCCGGGTCGTGACGGGTCGCTTCGGGGCGGAGATGGAGGTGGAGCTGGTGAACGACGGGCCGTTCACCCTCGTCCTGGAGGCCGCGGCCGAGGTCGGTGGCGCGGGCTGACGGACGCGGAGCGGTCGGTCAGACCTTCTCGGAGGTGCGGATGCAGCGGGAGCAGGCCCGCACCCGGACGGCCACGCCATTGCGCTGCACGACGGTCGGCTGGAGGTTGGGCAGCCAGCGGCGCAGGGCGCGCTTGCGGTTCATCCCGACCGACTGGGGGTTCCAGCCGGTGAGCGGCCGCTTGCCGCAGATCTCACACGCACGTGCCATTCGGAGGTTGCTCCATTCACGAACGAACCGGCGCACCTGACCTCGGCGCCGCCGGAACGGCCCGATCCTAGCACGCTACGATCGGGGCATGCAATCAGTGGGGCGGCGCGCCCCCGAGCCCCTCGCCCCAGACGAACTCGACGAGCCGATCCGGAAGGTGATGCCGGAGCTCGCCCGCGGAGCCGGCCCGCTCGGACGGCTCGGGATCGCAACGCCGCGGCAGGCGCTCTTCTACCTGCCGTTCCGCTACGACGACTTCAGCGATCTGCGAACGCTGGGCGACCTTGTCCGTGACGAGAAGCAGTCGGCGCGGGTGCGGGTCGTTGACGTCACGGTCGAGCCGGGGTTCGGCCGGCGTCCGCAGCGCGTCATCGCGCAGCTCTCCGACCTGACCGGCACGGCCGAGGCGATCTGGTTCGGGCGTCGCTACGTCGAGCGTCGCCTCGAGCCGGGCGCCGAGATCGTGGTGAGCGGCAAGGTCAGCTTCCGCGGCTGGCGGCCGCAGTTCATCTCCCCGGAGTTCTCGCCGGTGGGGCACGAGTCGATCCACACGGCTCGCGTCGTGCCGGTCTATCGGCTCGTCTCAGGCGTCACGCAGCGTCGCGTGCGCGAGCTGCTGGCGCGGGTCCTCGAGCGCGCCCTGCCCGCGGTCACCGACCCGCTGCGCGCCGCGGAGCGCGGGGGCCTCCCCCCGCTGGCCGATGCCTTGCGTGCCGCGCACTTTCCGGAAGAGGCGGCCGACGTGCCGGGCGCCCTCGACCGGCTCGCCTTCGACGAGCTGCTGGCACTCCAGCTGACCATGGCCCAGGCCCGCCTCGCACGCGCCGACCTGCGCGCCGCGCGCGTGATGGTCGACCGTGCGGAGCTGGACGCGCTCCTGGCGGCGCTCCCGTTCGAGCTGACCGGCGACCAGCGACGGGCGGTCGACGAGATCGTGGCCGACCTCGCCTCGGACCTGCCGATGCGGCGCCTGCTCCAGGGCGACGTGGGGAGCGGCAAGACCGCTGTCGCCGCGGTCGCGCTGGCAGGCGTGGTACGGGCCGGCTGGCAGGCTGTGCTGATGGCGCCGACAGAGATCCTCGCTCGCCAGCACCACCTTGGCCTTGCGCCGCTTCTCGAGGCGCTTGGCGTCCGGGCCGAGTTCCTGTCCGGGTCGCTCACCCCCGCCGCGAAGGGCCGCATCCACGACGCCATCGAGGCGGGGGATGCCGAGGTCGTGATCGGCACGCATGCGGTCATCAGCGAGGCGGTGGTCTTCCAGCGGCTGGGCCTGGCAGTCGTCGACGAGCAGCACCGTTTCGGGGTTGCGCAGCGCGCCGCGCTGCAGGCCAAGGGGGCGGGGCTCGAGCCGCACCTGCTGGCCCTGACGGCGACGCCGATTCCGCGGACCCTGGCCCTCACGTTCTACGGCGACCTGGCGATCAGCTCGATCCACGAGCTGCCCCCGGGCCGCACGCCGATCCGCACCGAGCTGCGCACCAGGGCGGCGCTGCCACGCATCGAGGCCTTTCTTGCGTCTGAGGCCGCAGCCGGGCGCCAGTCGTTCGTGGTGGTGCCGCTCGTTGCGGAGAGCGAGGCGCTGAGCGTCGCCTCGGCGGAGGTGGAGGTTGAGCGGCTGCGGGCTGCCCTTCCGGACCTGCGGATCGGGCTGGTCCACGGCCAGCAACGGAGCGACCAGCGCGACGCGACGATGGCCGCCTTCGCCGCCGGGGAGATGCACGTGCTCGTCGCGACGACCGTCATCGAGGTCGGGATCGACGTTCCGAACGCCTCGGTGATGTTGATCGAGGATGCCGAGCGCTTCGGCCTGGCGCAGCTGCACCAGCTGCGAGGCCGCGTGGGACGAGGCGCCGCGAGGTCCTACTGCATCCTGCTCACCGACGCCGCCGACGAGCGGGCACACGAGCGGCTCGAGGTGGTGCGCGGCTCAAACGACGGCTTTGCCATTGCCGAGGCCGACCTGCGACTGCGCGGCGCCGGCAACCTGCTCGGCACGCGTCAGTCGGGGCTGCCGCCACTGCGCGTCGCCTCCCTCTTCGAGCCGCGCCACCTGGCGCTGGCCGAGCGCGCCGGAACGCTGGCCCGGCGCCTGGTGGCGGGCGATCCGTTGCTCGCCTCGCGCCCCGGGCTGGTGCGGCTGCGCGACGACTTCACCGCCGCCGAGGCCGAAGGTGACGCCGCCTGATGCGCGTCATCGCCGGCACGGCACGCGGCCGGCACCTTGTGGCGCCACGCGGGAGCGCGACTCGCCCGATCAGCGATCGCGTCAAGGAGACCCTGTTCGCGATCCTCGCCGAACGGGTCCTCGATGCGCGCGTGCTCGACCTGTACGCTGGCAGCGGGGCGGTGGGGATCGAGGCGCTCTCGCGCGGAGCCACGCACGCCGCCTTTGTCGAGCTGGATCGAAGCGCGCTGGCGGCCATCCGCGAGAACCTGGAGCGCGCCGGGGTGGGGGATCGTGCCTCGGTGCACGGACGGGATGTCCTGCACTACCTGGCGGCGCCCGGGGAGGATCAGTTCGACCTTGCCATCCTCGATCCGCCGTACGCCGAGCGTGCTATCCTCGCGCCGCTCGAGCGGCTCGTCGGCCGCCTCGCGCCGGGCGCGGCGGTCGTGATCAAGCATCACTGGCGCACACCGGTCCCGATCCCGCGGGGCCTGACCACCTGGCGTCAGCGCCGCTTCGGTGAGACGGCCCTCACCTTCCTGGCGGCAACCGATCGAGCCGATGGAGAGGAGGAGCCATGAGTCGCATCGCCGTCTTCCCCGGCTCGTTCGACCCGATGACCAACGCCCACCTCGACGTGGCGCGGCGAGCCGCCGCCCTCTTCGATCGGCTCGTGATCGGCGTGCTCAACAACCCGAAAAAGTCACCCCTGTTCAGCGTCGACGAGCGAATCGCGCAGATCGGCGCGGCGGTCGGCGAGTTCGGCGAGAACGTCGAGGTGGCCGGCTTCGACGGGCTGACCGTCGAGTTCGCCCGCAGCCGGGGGGCCGGCTTCATCGTCCGCGGCCTGCGTGCGGTGAGCGACTTCGAGGCGGAGCTCCAGATGGCGCACACCAACCGCAAGCTGCAGCCGGGGGTCGACACCGTCTTCCTCATGTCGGCCCTGGACTTCGGATACCTCTCCAGCAGCCTCGCCAAGGAGGTCGCCCAGTTCGGCGGGGAGATCGCCGGGATGGTGCCGCCGCCGGTCGCGGCCGCCCTGCATGCCCGCTTCCCGACCTCGGGCTGAGGCGGTCACGGCGGCTATAATCGCCGCCACGCAGGACTCGTCGCGGGAGGGCGCAGCCACGGACATCATCTTCCTGGTGGAGCGGTTGGAGTCGCTGGCTGCCAGCGCCAGGAAGCTCCCCCTCACGAACAACGTGGTCATGGATCAGGCCGCCGTCCTCGAGCTGATCGACCAGCTGCGCGTCGCTGTCCCGCCGGAGGTGACCCAGGCGAAGCGGATCACCGAGGAGGCCGGCCGGATCGCGGAGCGGTCCCGCGAGGAAGGGGACGCGGTCATCGCCCGGGCCCAGGAGCAGGCGGCGCGAATGCTCGAGGAGCGCGAGCTCGTGCGCCTCTCGAAGCAACGAGCGGCGGAGATCATCGACACCGCCACCCGCGAGGCGGCCGAGATCCGTCGCGGCTCCGATGAGTACGCCGCAGGGGTGCTGATCAGGCTGGAGGGTGAGTGCATCAAGGCGCTCACCAGCATCAAGCGGGGAATCGACATGCTCGATGAGCGTTACCGCCCGCCCCGCCGTTCTGCTGACGAGACGACAGCGCTCCCGATCGAGTCCGAATCCGAGCCGCTGGGTTCCGCCGCCCGACCGTGATCCTCTTCAACGTGGCGGGGATGCTCCAGGAGGCGCCCGGAGCGATCCGCGACGTCGCCCTCCGCGACCGCTACCTCTCGGTCGGGCCGGATGTCGAGCTTGCCGGCCCCATCGACGGCAGGATCCGCCTGCAGCGCACCAACCGCGGCATCCTGCTGAAGGGATCCGTGGAGGCGCCGCTGCGCCGGACCTGCGCGCGCTGCCTTGATCCCTACGTCGAGACGGTCCACCTCCAGCTGGCCGAGGAGTTCCTGCCGAGCGTCGACCCGCTGCGCGGCGTCCCCCTCTCGCCGCCCGCGGATGACGAGGAGGCGCTTGCCATCGACGCCCAGCACCAGATCGACCTGACTCCGGTGCTCCATGACGAGCTGGCCCTCACCGAGCCGATGCATCCGCTCTGCCGCCCGGATTGCGCGGGACTCTGCCCGGGCTGTGGCCGCCACCTGGACGTGGGGAGCTGCGCCTGCGTGACCGATGAGCCGGACCCCCGCCTCGCGGCCCTGGCGAAGCTGCGCGAGGCGATTCGCGACTGATCGCCGGGACGCACGATCGCCGTGGGGCGGATCGCCCGCTATACTGCGGCGTCCCCTCTGCACCAACGGTAGGAGTCACGCGTGGGCGTTCCCAAGCGAAAGGTTTCGAAGGCCCGGCAGGGTGAGCGGCGGTCGCACCTCGCGATCAGCGGCCCGCCGCTCGTCGAGTGCACGCATTGCCACGAGCTGAAGCTGGCGCACCACGTCTGCCCGACCTGCGGCTACTACGACGGGCGCGAGGCCGTCACCATCGAACCGACCGCGCCGGCCGAAGGCCAGCGCTGACGCGGCGCCGCTGATGCGCATCGCGGTCGACGCGATGGGCGGCGATTTCGCCCCACGCGAGATCGTGCGCGGCGCCATCACGTACGCCGCCTCGCATGCCGACGAGGTGATCCTCGTCGGTGACGTGCCCCGCATCGAGGCGGAGATCGCTGAATTCGGCCGCGGGCACCCGGCCAGCGTCTCGTTCGTCGACGCCCCCGACGTGATCGAGATGGGGGAGCACCCCGCCGCCGCGCTGCGCGCCAAGCGCCGCGCGTCGATCCGCGTCGCCACCGACCTCGTCCGCGACGGCCTGGCCGACGGGGTCGTCAGCGCCGGCTCGACCGGCGCCACCATGGCCGCCGCCGTGTTCCGGCTCGGGCGGATCGAGGGGATCGACCGACCCGCGCTGGCAGCGCACCTGGTCACCGCCAACGGACCGATCCTCATCCTCGACGTGGGGGCCAACGTCGATTCCGACGCCACCAACCTGCTGCACTACGCGGTGATGGGCTCGATCTACGCGGAGCAGGTGCTCAAGGTGCCGCGCCCACGGATCGGCCTGCTCAACATCGGCGAGGAGGAGGAGAAGGGCGACGCGCTGGCCCGCGCCGCCTACCGGCGGATTCGCGAGGGTGGCCTGAACTTCATCGGCAACGTCGAGGGGACCGACCTGGTCGGCCACGTGGCAGACGTGGTGGTCTGCGACGGATTCATCGGCAACGTGGTGGTCAAGTTCTTCGAGGGGCTGACCAGCTACATCTTCCGGTCGCTTCGCACCGACCTGCAGCAGGGCCCCGTCGCCCCGCTGGCGCTGCTCGCCCTGAAGCCGGGCTTCGACCGCATGAAGCATCGCTTCGACTACGAGCGCTACGGCGGGGCCCCGCTCCTCGGCGTGCGCGGCGTGAGCATCGTGACGCATGGGCGCGCCAGGGCCCGCATGCTCGAAAACGCCATTCGCGTGGCCTCGGAATGCGCGGCGGCGCATCTTCCCGAGGCGATTGCCGAGTGGACGCGGCAGCATCCCGGGCTGGCGCGGCGCGACAGCGGTGAGCTGGTGGAGGGGACCGAGCCGCTCGTCGCCGGACCCGGAGGCGAGGCCTGACCAGCGCGCCGTCCCGGCAGCGACGCAGGCTGCGGCCGCGGCCGGGCCTCGAGGCGCGGCGGCTGGCGTTGATGGCGCTCTTCGAGGAGGAGTTCCGGCCGGCGCAGGCGACCGCATCGCTCGAACGCCTGCTCGAGGAGCATGGGACCGATCCGGAGGTGGCCTCGCACGCACGCGCGATCGTGGATGGCGTCCTCGCCAGCCGCCCCGAGCTGGACGCGCGGATCGCGCAGCTGGCACCGGCGATCCCCGTCAGCGAGCTCGGGAGGGTCGAGCGCACGATCCTCCGGAGCGCTCTGTGGGAGATGCTATACTCCGCCGCGACCTCGAGCGGGGAGACGATTCACGACGCCGTTTCCCTTGCCCGGACCTACTCCGGGGACGCGGCTCGCCGCCTCGTCAACGGCGTCTTGGGAAGCGTTGCCAGATCATCGCCTGGAGGAGCCTGACGGTGACCGAAGGAACCACGTTCGACCGACTCAAGAAGCTGATCGTTGAGCAGCTGGGCGTCGACGAAGAGGAGGTGACGCTGGGAGCCTCGTTCGTCGAGGACCTCAACGCCGACTCGCTCGACCTGGTGGAGTTGATCATGAGCCTCGAGGAGGAGTTCGGGATGGAGATCTCCGACGAGGACGCCGAGAAGATCCAGAAGGTCTCGGACGCGGTCGACTACATCGAGGAGCACCAGCAGTAGCGATCGGGGGCCATGGCCAGTCCGCAGCTCGACGAGCTGGGTGAGCGACTCGGCATCGTCCTGCGGGACCCGGAAGCGATCCGCCACGCGTTCGTCCACAGCTCCTTCTTCAACGAGAATCCCGGCGCCCTGCCCGGGCACAACGAGCGCCTCGAGTTCCTTGGCGACGCTGTCATCGGCCACGTGGTCAGCCGGCTCCTCTACGACCGCTTTCCCGGCGAGGATGAGGGCTTCCTGACCGCCCGCCGCGCCGCCCTGGTGAATCGCGACTCGCTCGCCGAGATCGCGATCGAGCTTGGCCTCGATCGGTACCTCATGCTCGGCCGGGGCGAGGCCGAGGGGGGCGGGGCGACGCGCCCGTCCCTCCTGGCCGCCACCTTCGAGGCGCTGGTCGGCGCGGTCGCGCTGAGCGAGGGCCATCGGCCGACCCAGCGCTGGCTGCGCCGCCTCTTCGCCGCGCGCCTGGCTCCGGGCGGCACCGGCGAGCCACCCAAGTCGGCCAAGAGCCGGCTCCAGGAGTGGACCCAGCGCCATCATCGTCAGAAGCCGCAATACGACCTGGTCGAGCTGGTCGGGCCGGCGCACCGCCAGGCGTTCACGGTGACCGCCGTCGTCGACGGGCACCCCGTTGGGACCGGGCACGGATCGAGCCGGCAGCGCGCCGAGGAGGAGGCGGCGGCCGCCACGATGGCGCTCCTCGAGGCTCCCCCTCGATCGGCCGATTCGCAATGAGCCGCCTGAAGGAGCTGCGCCTGCACGGCTTCAAGACCTTCGCCGATCCGACCCGGTTCGTCTTCGAGCGGGGCGTCACGGCGGTGATCGGGCCGAACGGTTCGGGCAAGAGCAACATGGCCGACGCGGTGCGCTGGGTGCTCGGCGAGCAGTCGAACCGCTCGCTGCGCACGCGGCGGGCCGACGACGTGATCTTTGCCGGCAGCCAGGGGCGTCGTCCGCAGGGGATGGCCGAGGCGGTGCTGACGCTCGACAACAGCGAGCGCTGGCTCCCGATCGAGTTCGCCGAGGTGTCCATCGGGCGTCGAGCATATCGGTCGGGCGAGAGCGAGTACCTGATCAACGGGGCGCGCACCCGCCTGAAGGATGTCGTCGACCTGCTGGCCGGCGGACGCCTCGGTGCCAACGAGCTGGTCGTGGTGGGGCAGGGGACCGTCGATGCCGCCCTCTCCCTCCGTCCCGAGGAGCGGCGGCAGCTCTTCGAAGAGGCCGCCGGCGTCAAGAATCTCCAGGTCCGGAAGAACGAGGCGCTCGGTCGCCTGGCTCGCGCGCGCGACAACCTGACCCGCGTCGCCGACCTGGTGAGCGAGCTGAAGCCGCAGGTTCGTCGGCTCGCGCTCCAGGCGCAGCACCAGCAGGAGCACGATGCCCTCGGCCGCCGGGCTCGTGCGCTCGTCACTGACGCCCACCGGCGCCGCGAGGTTGCGGCGCGCGCCGGCCTGGGAGAGGCGCGGCGTCGCGTTGCCGCGGCCGAGGCCGCCCTCGAGTCGCTGCGGGCGGATGAGGCGGCGGGTCGCGATGCGGTCGCCGCGGCCGAGGCTCGCTACTGGGCCGCCGAGGCCGCCGCGCGGGCGGCAGCGGAGCGCCGCGAGGCATCCCGCGAGGCGGCGATTCGATCCGAGGCGAGGGCTGCCGCCGCGGAGCAGCGCCACGCCGACCTGAGCGCCGCCATTGCCCACGCCGAGGCCGAGCTTGCTGCGCTGGCGACCGAGGGCGAGGGGCAGCCGGAGGTCGAGGCTGACGGTGAGGCGACCTGGCGCGTCGCCAGCGCGGCCGAGCAGTCGTGGCGCGACGCGGTCACCAGGCTGGAGGAAGCGGGCAGGCAGGTCGACGCCGCCGACCACGCATTGACCGCGGCCCGCGCGCGGGCCGGGGCCTGGATCGCCGATACGGCGCGTGATGACGAGGCGGCGGCCCGAGCCGTCGCGCGTGCCGAGCACCTCGAGGGAGAGCGGGTCACGGCCACGGCCGCGGCAGGCGACGCGGCGGCCGTCGCGACGGCATCGCTCGCCGAGCTGAGCGCGGCTGCGGAGGCCGAGGATGCGGCGCTCGGGCGCTTGACCGCGGCCCGTTCCGCTGCCGAGGAGTCGGAGCGATCGGCCGAGGTGGCGCGCGCACGCGCCACCTCGCTCGCGGAGCGGGTCGGTGCCCTGCGGGCTGAGCTCGATGCGCTGCGTGAGCGAGCGGAAGGCGGTGGCCGGCTGGCCTCCAGCCTGGTGGGGGCAGGATGGCGCACGCTGATCGACGCGATCGAGGTGCGCGACGAGGCATGGGCCGCCATCGAGGCGGTCGTGGGCGGGGACCTGCAGCAGGCCCTCCTGTGGGGTGATGGCGATGTGGCGGCGTACGCAGTCGAGGGCCGCGGGACTGCGCGCCTCCTGCCCGCCGGCTCGTCCGACCGCGATCAGGATGGCGGGGCCGCGCGCGCCGCGTCACTCGGCGCGGTGGGTGCGTCGCAGACGCTCGCCGAATGGATCGGCGCTCCCGACCTGCCGCTCCTCTTCGAGCGCACCGCGCTCGCGCCCGACCTGGCCGCGCTCCTCCTCGGGTGGCGGGCACTGCCGCAGGGCTGGTGCGCCGTGACCCCCGACGGTGACCTCGCCGACGCGCGCGGGCTGATCGTGGTCCGAGGTCGCCGGGAGGCCGGTGCGGGCGAGGCGGCGCGGCAGCACGCGCGGCGCCGCGAGCTGGAGGCCACGATCGAACGGCTCGAGATCGAGCAGCGTGACGCCGGCCAGGGAGCGGCACAGGCCCTCGTCGCGGCCACCGGTGCGCGACGCGAGCGGGACGAGGCGACCCGGCTGTATGCCGAGGCCGAGCGGCGCGCCGGCCTTGCCGGAGATGCCCAGGGTCGTGCCGACGCGGCACTCGCGCGCGCGCAGCAGCTCGTCGCTGCGCTCGAGGCCGAGCTTGCGGAGGCGCGCGCCGTCCACGCGCTGCGGGACGCCTCCCGATCTGTATCGCCGGTCGCTGCGGAGATCGACCACCTGACGGTCGCCGCCGCCGATGCACACGGACGCCACGCTGCGCTTGCCAAGGAGCGTGATCAGCGCCGGGCTGCCTGGCAGGCGGCCCGGTCAGCGGCGGACGCCGTCGACGCGAGGCTGGGCGATCGACGCTATGAGCGGGCCGTCAACGCCGCGCGACGCGAGGCGCTCGCAGCGTCGCTCGACGCGGATCATGCCAACCTGGCGGCACTTGCCGCCGAGCGCGGTGCAGCGGCGGAGGCGCTGGCGGCCGCGATCGCCGGAGACGAGCAGGCGGCCCGCGAGCGCGCCGCCGCCGACGCGGAGCGGGATCGACTCCGCGGCGAGCTGCTCGAGGGCGAGCGCGCGCGCGGTGGGGCGACGACGCAGCTGTCGGCGCTGGAACGCGAGGTGCAGTCGGCGGCCATCGAGGCCCAGCGGCTGGACGACGAGCTGGTGGCGATCGGTCGTGAGCGCGACCTCGCCATCGATTCGCTCCCGCCGGCCGTGGCGGACGCCGGCCCAGGCGCGGGTGACGAGCGTCCGCCGGCCGACCTGGGCGCGCTGGCGCCGGAAGCGGTCGACGCCGAGCTGGGCCGCGTCCGCCGCACGCTGGCGCAGATCGGGTCGGTGAACCCATTCGCGGTCGAGGAGCACCGAGAGCTCGCGGCTCGTCTCGAGGCAATGACCGCCCAGGAGGCCGACCTGACCGCGGCGATCACCTCGACCGAGCAGCTCATCGCCCGCCTCGAGGGGGAGATCGCCGCGCAGTTCAACGCGGCATTCGTCGCGATCGGCGCGAAGTTCGACGAGTTCTGCCGACTCCTCTTCGCGGGCGGCTCGGCCTCGCTCCAGATGAGCGATGCGGGGGACGACGAGGGTCCCGGAGGGATCGAGATCGCCGTGCGGCCGCCGGGGAAGCGCCTCCAGCGACTCGCCATGCTCTCCGGCGGCGAGCGGGCGCTGACCGGGGTGGCGCTCCTCTTCGCGATGCTGAGCGTGAACCCGGTCCCGTTCTGCATCCTGGACGAGGTGGACGCCGCCCTCGACGAGGCCAACATCGGCCGCTTCGCCGATGCGCTGCGGCTCCTCGCCCAGCAGATCGACTTCGTGGTGATCACCCACAACCGCGCCACCATCGAGACGGCCGACACGATCTACGGCGTGACGATGACCGATGCCGCCGTGTCGCGCCTCCTCTCGCTGCGCCTGGCCGACCTGCCGGCGGAGGTGGCCGCCGGATGATGCCGCGCCCCCGGCGCGAGCCGACCGGCCTGGGGCTCCGCCCCCGACCCGGCGGGCTGGGGAGCCGGCTGCGTTCGCTCCTCGGCCAGTCCGCCTCAGCCGCCCAGGCGACCTGGGACGAGCTCGAGGAAGCGCTCATCGCCGCCGACGTCGGCGCCGAGACCACGCTCGCGCTCGTGGCGGCGACGCAGCAGCGAGTCGGTGCCGGCGCGTCGGGCGACGCGATCCGGGACGCGCTGGCAGCGGAGGTTCGGGCGAGGCTGGAGCGGGTCGGCTGCGGCCGATTCGAGCTCGGCCCCTTCCCGGCGGTGATCCTGGTCGTCGGCGTGAATGGCTCCGGCAAGACGACCACCATCGCGAAGCTGGCGTCCCGTCTCCAGCGCGCTGGCCACAGCGTGGTGCTCGCCGCCGCGGATACCTTTCGGGCAGCGGCCGTCGAGCAGCTGAGGCTGTGGGGCGAGCAGATCGGGGTCCCGGTGATCGCGCAGCGCGCCGGAGCCGACCCCGGGGCGGTTGCCTACGATGCCATGGCCGCCGCCTCGTCGCGGGGGATCGAAGTCGTGATCGTCGACACCGCGGGCCGGCTCCAGGCCAAGACGCAGCTGATGGCCGAGCTCGCCAAGGTTCGTCGCGTGATCGAGCGGCAGGTCCCCGGACAGCCCCGTCACGTCCTGCTCGTCCTCGATGCGACGACCGGACAGAACGGGCTGTCGCAGGCCGAGGCGTTCGCGCGCGAGGCGGGCGTGACCGGGATCGTGCTGACCAAGCTGGACGGGACGGCCAAGGGCGGCGTGGCGGTCGCCATCGCGGATCGGCTCGGGCTGCCGATCGTGTTCGCCGGGATCGGGGAGCAGATCGACGCCCTTGCGCCATTCGATCCGCAGGGCTACGTGGACTGGCTCCTGGCGGCGTAAGCCGCACCTCGGTCGATTGCCGCTCCCGCGGCGGCCCGCCTAGAATGGGCGGCCGTCTCGCGCGGCCGCCGGCCCATCGCGACGCGCACCAACCGCATCGGTCAATCCGCATGTTCGAATCGCTCTCCGACAGGCTGCGCGGCGTCGTCGACCGCCTGCGCGGCAAGGCCAAGATCAGCGAGGCCGACCTCGACCTCGCGCTGCGGGAGATCCGCCTCGCGCTGCTCGAGGCGGACGTCAACTTCCGCGTCGTCAAGGAGTTCGTGGCGCGGGTTCGCGAGCGTGCCCTGGGAGCCGACGTGCTGAGCGGAGTGCACCCCGGGCAGCAGGTGGTGAAGGTGGTGCACGACGAGCTCGTGGCCGTGCTCGGTGGCGAGCGGCATCAGCTCTCCCTGTCCGCACACCCAAGCCTCGTCATGCTCGTCGGCCTGCAGGGATCGGGGAAGACGACGACCGCCGCGAAGCTGGCGGTGCGCCTGCGGAGGGACGGCCACAAGCCGCTCCTGGTCGCGGCCGACGTCTACCGGCCGGCAGCCGTGGATCAGCTCGTGACGCTCGGTGACCAGGTCGGGGTCGAGGTTCACACGCGTCCGGCCGGCACCCCGGCGCTGGAGGTGGCCCGATCCGGGCTCGAGCAGGCGCGGCAGCGGGGGCTCGACGTCGTCCTGCTCGATACGGCCGGCCGGCTCCACGTGGACGAGCCGATGATGGACGAGCTGGTCCGGATCGCCGGCGCCCTGACGCCGGTCGAGACGCTGCTCGTGGTCGACGCGATGACCGGGCAGGACGCCGTTCGCGTGGCCGAGGCGTTCCACCAGCGCCTGCCGCTGACCGGCCTGGTGCTCACCAAGATGGACGGCGACGCGCGGGGCGGTGCCGCGCTCAGCATCCGAAGCGTCACGGGCCTGCCGATCGCCTTCATCGGGACCGGCGAACGGACCGACGGCCTCGAGCCGTTCCACCCGGACCGCCTGGCGCAGCGGATCCTGGGCATGGGCGACATCCTGTCCTTCGTCGAGCGGGCACAGGAGACGGTCGACCAGGCAGAGGCCGAGCGCGTTGCGCAGCGCCTGATGGAGTCGCGATTCACGCTCGACGACTTCCGCAGCCAGCTGGCACAGGTCAAGAAGATGGGGCCGATCGGGCAGCTGCTCGGGATGATCCCCGGGGCGGGCCAGTTCGCCGGCGCTGCGCAGCAGGCGGTCGACGACGGCCAGCTGCGCAGGATCGAGGCCATTCTCGACTCGATGACGCCGGGCGAGCGGCATCGTCCCGAGCTGATCAAGGCCAGCCGGCGCCGGCGCATCGCCGCCGGCAGCGGCACGACGCCAGCCGACGTCAACCGCGTCCTCAAGCAGTTCGGAGAGATGCAGCGCCTGATGCGCCAGCTCGGCAGCGGCCGCCTGCCAAGCGGCGGCGGCCTGCGCGGCATCCTGGGCGGCTGACCGGTGCGCCGCCTCGTCATCGCGCTCACGGCGCTGCTGGCGATGGTCGGTGTGGCAGTCGCCGCCGCCTACCTCCTCCTCTTCGCGGCGGTCGGTGACCGAGCGGCGGGGGCCGTACCGGCCGACTCAGCGCTCTACCTGCAGGTCTACCTGCAGCCTTCGAGCGGCCAGAAGCTCCACCTGCTCGGCCTGATCGGCCACCTGCGCGGATTCAACGATGACGCGACGCGCGAGGAAAAGGTCCACGAGGTCACCCAGCGCCTCCTCGGGGAGCTCGGGATGAACTACTCGGCGGACCTGCGCCCCTGGCTCGGTGGCCAGGTCGCGCTGGCCGTCGCCGCTCCCGAGGCAGCTGGAGCGCCACCGCGGCTGCTCCTGCTCGCGGCGGTCAAGGATGCGACGACCGCCCGCGAGGCGGTGCCGCGCCTCATGGCCCGCAAGGGGCTGACCTATGCGCGGGAGACCTATCGAGGGACACAGACGATGACCAGCGCCGCGATCAGCTATGCCCTGCTCGGCGACCTGCTCGTCGTCGCCAACAGCCGCGAGCGACTGCGCCAGGCGCTCGATGCGGAAGCTGACACGATCCCGTCGCTGGCGGACCTGCCTGCCTTCGGGACGGCGATCCGCGGCCTTCCGGCGGATCGTCTCGCCTCCGTCTACGCCGACCTGGGCCGGGTCGCGAGCCTGGCTGGTGGCCGGCGCCTCGGCGGGTTCGGCGTGGCTGCCCTGGCCGTGACCGCCGCCAACGATGGGCTGCATCTGGACGGAGCTGTGCCCTTCGCGGCGGGCGACGCCAGCGAGGCGGCGCGGGCAGCCTTCGCCCTCGGCACCCGAAGCGGCAGCCTCGCCGGCTGGATGTCGCCCGGCACGAGCGCCGAGGCGAGCCTCTTCGGCGTCGAGCAGAGCCTCGGCGACCTCGAGGCGGAGGTGGGCGCGGGATCCTTCCTCTCGCCAGCCGTGGATCTGCTGAGCCAGCTGCGGCTGATCGCGGGCCTGGGAGCCGGGATCGACGTCGACCACGACCTGCTGCCCCTCTTCGATGGGGAGGCGGCGGTCGCGCTGACCGAGCTGGCTCGAGCCGCCCCTCACGGAGTGCTCCTCCTCCGTCCAGCCGACCCAGCCGCGTCGCAGACCGCCGTCGACAGGATGCGGAGCGCGCTCGTGGCGCGCGGATCCGCGGTCAGCACCTCACAGGCGGCGGGGACCACGATCATCAGCGTATCGATCCCGCAGGTCGGGCGGCTCGCCTATGCGTCGCTCGATGGCGTCTTCGTGATCGGCCTCGTCCCTGCCGACGTGGCGGCGGCGCTGGAGGCGCACGAGCGTGGCGCGACGCTGGCGCGCGATCCCCGATACGGGCCCTCGTTCGGAATCGCCGGCGCGCACGCGGGGAACGAGCTATGGGCCGACATCCCGGCCCTGGTGGATGCGGCGAGCGGCATCTTCGACCCGGGAAGCGACGTTCGCGATATCCTCCACCAGATCGGCGAGCTGGCGATGAGCGCATCGACGGTTGGCGATCACCTGGAGATCCACGCCGTCCTGACCGTTCGGTGACGCTCTCCTGGCGCCGGATCATGCCCTGAGCACATCGAGTCGGCAGGCAGCTGCCGTCACACAGCAGAGAGGTAGAGAAGACCCTTGGCAGTACGAATCCGGCTCTCACGCGTGGGGGCCACCAAGCGCCCGAGCTACCGGCTCGTGGCGATCGACAGTCGTCGCCCGCGCGACGGCCGCGCCCTCGAGATCCTGGGCTATTACGACCCGCTCACCGAGCCGGCCACCGTGCAGATCGACACCGAGCGGCTTGCCGCCTGGGTCGGCAAGGGGGCGCTTCCCTCGGCGACGGTCGCGAAGCTGATCAAGCTTCATGGCGCGGCGGCCGCCTCCAAGGTCGCGGAGCCGGCGGCGGTGAAGCCGAAGGCGACCCGCTCTCGCAAGCCGGCCGCGACGGCCAAGGTGGCGGGGTGAAGGCCTTCCTGGAGTACGTCGCCCGTTCGCTCGTGGACGACCCCGAGGCGGTCGTGGTCGAGATGAGCGAGGCCGATGACGAGGTCACCCTGACGCTGAAGGTGGGCGAGGGGGACATGGGCCGCATCATCGGTCGGGATGGGCGCATCGCCAACGCGATCCGTAGCCTGCTGCGCGTGATGGGCACGCGCGACGGCCGCCACGTCGAGCTGGAGATCGTCGGCGACGACTGAGCGGCTGGCGGTCGCGCGGGTGCTCGGCGCCAAGGGGCTCGCCGGCGCCGTGCGGATCGAGTCGCTCACCGATCACCCGGAACGCCTCGCGGTGGGTGAGTCGGTCTGGCTCGAGGACGAGGCCGAGCCGCGCCGCGTGCTGGAGTCGGCGTGGGGCGGACGCGTGCCGGTGATCCGCGTGGAGGGCGTCTCGGATCGGGCCGGGGCGGAGCGGCTCGCCGGTCGCTACCTGGAGGCGACCCCGACACCACTGGCCCCGGATGCGTACTACTGGCACCAGCTGATCGGCCTGACCGCGTCCGACGAGGACGGCGCCGAGCTCGGCACGGTGGTCGAGGTCTTCCGTGCCGGCGAGAACGAGGTGTACCGGATCGAGGGACCGGGCGGCGAGCTGCTCGTCCCGGCGCTGCGCGCCGTGGTGCGCTCGATCGACCTGGGCGCGGGGCGCATGGTCGTCCGCTACGAGGCGGAGGAGGTCTGACCGATGACGGCCGAGGCACCCGGACCGATGTTGCAGGTCGACGTCGTCACGCTCTTTCCCGAGCTGTTCGACGCGCCGCTCCGCACGTCGGTCATCGGCCGTGCGGTCGAACGCGGGATCCTGGGCGTGTCGGTCCACGACCTGCGCGAGCACGGGCTGGGGCGGCACCGGGCGGTCGACGATGCTCCCTACGGCGGGGGAGCGGGGATGGTGATGCGCCCCGAGCCCATCTTCGCGGCGGTCGAGCCGCTGCGTGCTGCCGGCACGCACGGTGATCCTCCTCGACCCGGCCGGCGAGCGCCTCAGCGACCGTCTCGCGCGCGAGCTCGCCTCCGCCGGGCGGCTGGTGCTGATCTGCGGCCGCTACGAGGGGATCGACGAGCGGGCGCGCGCCCTGGCCGACCGGGAGGTGAGCATCGGCGACTACGTCCTCACCGGTGGCGAGCTGCCGGCCCTGGTGCTGATCGAGGCCGTCGGACGGCTGGTCCCCGGCGTCATCGAGGCGGAGTCGCACGAGGGTGACTCGTTCGCCGACGGGCTGCTCGAGGGGCCGCAGTACACCCGCCCGGAGCGGTTCCGGGAGGCGGCCGTGCCGCCCGTCCTCCTCTCCGGGCACCACGGCCAGGTGGCCCGCTGGCGGAGGATTGAGGCACTGCGCCGCACGCTGCAGCGGCGCCCGGACCTGCTCGCGGCCGCCGACCTTTCCGAACAGGACCGTGCCGATCTGCGCCGCCTCGCCGACGAGGAGCGCCCCCCGGCCTGAGGCGCGTTGCCGGGCGTCGAGGCCCGCTGCTATACTCCGCCGGCGCGGCCGCGTGTCGGTCGCGTTCGTTGCGCCAGCGCCCGGTTCGGGCGCGTCACCCAGCCAGTAAGCGGTGGCTAACGCCGCGATAACGAGGACGCCCGCAGCATGGACCTGATCAAGGAGCTCGAGCGCGAGCAACTTCGCGGTGACGTGCCCCAGATCGCGCCCGGCGACACCGTCAAGGTGTCGGTCAAGGTGGTCGAGGGCAGCCGCGAGCGGACCCAGGTCTTCGAGGGGACGGTCATGCGCCTGCGCGGCGGCGGACTCAACCAGCGGATCACCGTCAGGAGGATCGCCTCCGGCGTCGGCGTGGAGCGGACCTTCATGGTCCATGCGCCACGGGTCGAGAAGATCGAGATCGTGCGGCACGGCGTCGCCCGCCGCGCCCAGCTCTACTTCCTTCGCGATCGGATCGGCAAGGCAGCCACCCTGCGCGAGCGCCGTCCCGGCCGCTGACCGGGTGCCCCGCCTCGCCCCGGACCCACCGCGCGGCCGCGTGAAGCGCCACACCACCGCTCCCCGGGACGCCCACATGCGTCACGAGCGTGAGCTGCGGCTGGCGGGGTTCCGCAGCATTGCCGGGATCGATGAGGTCGGCCGGGGCTCGCTCGCCGGCCCGGTCGTGGCGGCCGCGGTGATCCTGCCGGATCGACATCGGATCAAGGGCCTGCGCGACAGCAAGGTCCTGGCCCGCTCCCGCCGCGAGGCGCTCTACGAGCAGATCCTTGACCGGGCCGATGCCGTCGGGGTCGGGTGCGTCGAGGTCGAGGTGATCGACCGAATCAACATCCTGCAGGCGACCAAGCTGGCCATGCGCGAGGCGCTCGGCCACCTGGCCACCTGGCCGGATCACCTCGTGATCGATGCGCTCAGCCTGCCGCAGGTGGACCTTCCGCAGCGTCCGATCATCGACGGCGACGCGATCAGCGCCTCGATCGCCGCGGCCAGCATCGTGGCCAAGGTGACCCGCGATCGAATCTGCGCGGAATTCGACGCCCGGTACCCGGCCTACGGCTTCGCGCGAAACAAGGGGTACGGCACGCGCCTGCACGTCGAGGCGCTCATGCGCGAGGGGCCGTGCGAGTGGCACCGTCGCTCGTTCGCCCCGCTCCGCCTCATCCTTGCAGGGGAGCAGCTCTCGCTGGAGATGCTGCTCGACGGGGTGCTGCTCACCGAGGAGCAGATCGACCCCGAGGACTGACTCTCGTCGCTGCTCGCCTCCCAGGAGAGGAGCGATCCCGGTGCCGGACCCACGCCACGTGCTCGGGCGACGAGGAGAGGAGATCGCGGCCGCCTGGCTCGTCTCGCGCGGGTGGCGGGTCGCGGCGCGTCGGTGGCGCACCGCCGCTGGGGAGCTCGACCTGGTCGCGATCGACCCGGGCGGGGCGCTGGTCGCCGTCGAGGTGAAGCTGCGGGGCAGCTCGCGCGCCGGCGATCCAGCGGAGGCGATCGACCGGAGGCGGCTGCTGCGCCTGCGGGCGGCGCTCGGCCAGTTTCGTGAGTTGGGGGAGGTGATGGGCCGCGAGCTGCGAATCGACCTGGTGGCGATCAGCCGCGCTGCCGACGGGAGCTGGCGCCTCCACCATCACCCGGGCATCGATGCGTGGTGAGCGGTCAGGGAGTGAAATACTTCTCGAGCGTCAGGATCGACGCGACGTACGGGCGCGTCATGCGGTAGACGCCGTGACGATCGGCCGCGGTCTGACCCTGGTAGTAGGCGGCCAGGACAAGCGCCTGGTCGCCGTGGTAGCGGACCAGGTAGTGCTGCAGCAGGCGAACCCCCGCCCGCACGTTCGACCGCGGGTCGGTCAGCATGATCGACTGGTGAAGCATGCTTCCGGCGACCCAATCGGCGGTTGGCTTCGTCAGCTGCATGACACCGACGGCCCCCGCCCCGCTCACGACGCCGGACTGCCAGCCCGACTCCTGCCACGCCACCGCGAGCGCGAACGCCACCGGCACGCCCTGTGCCGTCGCCTCGGCGGCGACGAGCTGACCGATCGCTGCGCGCTCCTTGACCAGGCTCGCCATGCCGGATGGCATGCCTGCGCCCAGGATCGCCGGGGCCGATGTGGCGGGGATGGTCAGGCGCTGCCCGACCCGCAGATAGGACGGGTCCCTGATCTGGTTCGCCTGCACGATGGCGCCGATCGACGTGCCGTACCGGTGCGAGATGCTGGTCAGCGTCTCGCCCGGGGCGACCACGTGGACGATCGGTGCCGCGGCGGCGGGCGCCGCAGGCGCGGCGGTCGCGGCCGGCACCTCGGCACCGGGAATGACGAGGTGCTGCCCGACCCGCAGATAGGACGGGTCCTTGATCCGGTTCGCCTGCACGATGGCGCCGATGGTGGTCCCGTAGCGATGCGCGATCCCGGTCAGGTGCTCGCCGGGGCGCACCACGTGGATGATCGGCTTCGCCACCGGCGTCGACGTGGCCGGAGCAGCGGCATCAGCCGCCAGCCGCAGCCGCTGGCCAGGATAGATCCGGTTCGGATCGCTGAGGGCGTTGAGCTCCATCAGCTGGGCCACCGTCACACCGTGCCGGAGAGCGATCTCGCTGAGGGTGTCGCCCTGCCGCACGACGACCACGCGATCAGTCGCGGCGGCAGGCACGACGACGGCGCCGACGGCCAGAAGCGCGACGAGTGCGGCGAGGCGGGCGAGGGACAGGGGTCCGTGACGATGCATCCTGGAGATGACTCCTCCGAGAGGGCAGGTGCTCGCATCGTCGCAGGCATCGCCGGACGGTCAAGGTACGAGAGGGTGGGGTCTGGGGTACTTCGGTACCGTCGCGGGTGGTGACGCGACGATGGCCTGAAACGGTGCTTCCGGAGGCCGGTGCTATACTGCCGCGCGGTTCGGCAACGGCCGATCGACCCCATCACACACGCCAAGCCGATCCCGCGGTCCACGGTGCCCGTCGCATACGGGTCGACCTGCGGGAGCCGAAGGCTGGCGGAGGAAAGAACCGGAGGAACCACGTTTGGCTGCGATCAGCATGAAGCAGCTCCTGGAGGCCGGTGTCCACTTCGGGCACCAGACCCGGCGCTGGAACCCGAAGATGCGCGACTTCATCTTCGGCGAGCGCAACGGGATTCACATCATCGACCTCGCCCAGACGGTCACCCGCCTGGATGCCGCCCTCGAGTTCGTGCGCGAAACGATCCGCCGCGGCGACTCGATCCTGTTCGTGGGCACCAAGAAGCAGGCCCAGGAGACGGTCTCGTCGGAGGCCGATCGGTGCGGGCAGCACTACGTCAACAACCGCTGGCTCGGCGGCATGCTCACCAACTTCACGACGATCAAGCGCCGCATCCAGCGCCTCGAGGCGCTGGAGGCGCGTCGTGATGCCGGCGAGTTCGAGCGCCTCACCAAGAAGGAGGCGGGCAAGCTCACCGAGGAGATCGCGAAGCTGAACGGCGCACTCGGTGGCATCCGCCGCATGCGACGCCTCCCCGGCGCGATCTTCATCGTCGATCCGCATCGCGAGTCGATCGCCGTGCTGGAGGCGCGCCGCCTCGAGATCCCGATCGTGGCGATCACCGACACGAACTGCGACCCTGACCAGATCGACTGGGTGATCCCCGCCAACGACGACGCGATCCGATCGGTTCGGCTGATCTGCGCCCGGGTGGCGGACGCGGTGCTCGAGGCGAATTCGGAGCGCCAGGCACGCCTCGACGAGGAATTCGAGCAGGCCGAGGCGCTGCCCCCGGTGGACGATGCCGCACTCGTCGCCGATGCCGACTACAGCGCCGCGCTGGCGAGCGGCGAGGCGCTCGTCTTCGAGCCCGAGCCGGAGGAGGACGAGGAGGAGGAGCGTCGCGCACGCGCGCGGCGAGCCGCCGAGGCGGCCGAGGAAGAGCCCGAGGAAGATCCGACCCTTGCCTGAGGGGGCATCGGTCCAGACACAGGAAGGAACGACCGACTCACGATGATCAGACCCGAGGACGTGAAGCGCCTCCGCGAGCAGACCGGGGCCGGAATCATGGATTGCAAGCGGGCCCTCGAGGAGAGCGCCGGGGACGTCGAGAAGGCGATCGCCTGGCTCCGTGACAAGGGCCTCTCGGTGGCCGCCAAGAAGGCGGACCGCGTGGTGCGTGAAGGCGTCATCGCCAGCTACATCCATCACGGCGCGCGGCTTGGTGTGCTGCTGGAGCTCAACTGCGAGACCGATTTCGTGGCTCGCACCGATGACTTCCAGCAGCTGGCGCGGGAGCTCGCCATGCAGGTGGCGGGCCTCTCGCCGAGCTGGGTGAGCCGCGACGATGTCCCGGCCGACGTCCTTGATGAGCAGCGGCGTGGATTCGCCGAGGAGGCGCAGCGGGACGGCCGGCCGGCGGACAGGGTGCCCCAGATCGTCGAGGGCAAGATGAACAAGTGGCTCGAGTCGGTCTGCCTGCTCGAGCTGCCCTTCCGCGACACCGAGAAGCGGGTAAGCGACCTCATCACGGAGAAGATCGCCCTGCTCGGCGAGAATATCCGCGTCGCGCGCTTCGCCCGCATGGCGGTCGGAGAGACGGGCGAGCGCGACGGCCAGGAGGCCGCCTAGGTGACCGATCCCGCCCACGCCGCGACCAGCCATCCCCACCGGGTGCTCCTCAAGCTCTCCGGCGAGGCGCTGATGGGTGACCGCCAGTACGGCATCGACCCCGAGGTGGTCCGTGGCATCGCCGCCCAGGTGGCCGAAGCGCGGCGAGACGGCATCGAGGTCGCAGTCGTCGTCGGTGGCGGCAACATCTTCCGTGGCGTTGCAGCCGCATCCAGCGGGATGGACCGTGCCACGGCCGACTATATGGGGATGCTCGCCACGGCGATGAATGGCCTGGCGCTCCAGGACGCGCTCGAGCAGGCCGGCTGCCCGACGCGGGTGATGAGCGCGATCGCCATGAACGAGATCGCGGAGCCCTATATCCGCCGCCGCGGCGTGCGCCACCTCGAGAAGGGGCGCGTGGTCGTGCTGGTGGCCGGCACCGGCAACCCCTACTTCACCACCGACACGGCAGCCACCCTGCGCGCCGTCGAGCTCGCGGCGGAGGTGATCCTCAAGGCGACGCGGGTTGACGGCGTCTACGACGCGGACCCGGAGAAGCACCCCGGCGCGACGCGATTCAGCCGGATCGGGTATACCGAACTCCTGGCCAGCCGTCTCGAGGCGCTCGATGCCACGGCCGTGAGCCTGGCCATGGACAATGAGATGCCGATCGTGGTCTTCGACATGACGCAGCCGGGCAACATCCTGCGCGCGGTGCGCGGCGAGGCGATCGGGACGCGGATCGGCAGCGAGGTGAGCTCGTGACTCACGCGGACGTCGCGGCCGCCGAGCCGAAGATGCAGCGCTCCTTCGAGGCAATGGAGCGCGATTTCGCCGGGGTGCGCACCGGTCGCGCCTCGACGGCGCTGGTGGAGCGGATCGAGGTCGAGTACTACGGCACCCCGACCCCGCTCAACCGGATCGCGGGTATCAGCACCCCCGACGCGCACCTGATCGTGATCCAGCCGTGGGACCGATCGGTCCTGTCGGCGATCGAGCGGGCGCTGATCAAGAGCGACATCGGCCTGACCCCGAACGTCGACGGCACGGTCGTGCGCCTCAACGTCCCGCCACTCACCGAGGAGCGGCGCCGCGAGATGGTGAAGCAGGTCCGCCGCCGTGCCGAGGAGGCACGGGTCGAGGTGCGCGTCCATCGCCGCGAGGCAGCCGACCACCTCAAGCGCGCGCTGCGCGAGGGGACCATCTCCGAGGACGAGGAGCGCCGCGAGCTCGAGGGGCTCCAGCGCATGACCGATCGCTTCACGGAGATGGTGGATGCCCGCGCCGAGCGCAAAGAAGCGGAAGTGATGGAGGTCTGAGGCGCTGCCGGTCCGTGAGCATCCGCGACACGTCGCGATCATCATGGACGGCAACCGGCGCTGGGCCGCGGCGCGCGGGCTGCCCGCCATCGCCGGCCACGTCCAGGGGGTCGAGGCGATCCGCCCGGTGGTGCGCGTCGCGCCCGACAAGGGGATCGAGGTCCTTTCGCTCTATGTCTTCAGCAGGGAGAACTGGCGCCGCCCGGAGGACGAGGTCACCGGCCTGCTCGGCCTGATCGACGGCGCCGTCCGCCAGTACACCGATGAGCTGGTCGAGGAGGGGATCCGCGTGCGCGTCATCGGCCGCTTGCACGAGGCCCCGGCCGACATCGTCCGATCGATCCGGGAGGCCGAGGAGCGGACGAAGCACGGCGTTCGGATGGCGCTCAACATCGCCTTCAACTACTCGGGCCGCGCCGAGATCATCGACGCGGCGCGCGCCGTGATCGCCGCCGGCGTCCCAGCGCACGAGATCGATGAGGATCGCTTCGGCGAGCACCTCTACACGGCCGGCCAGCCCGACCCGGACCTGATCATCCGCACCGGCGGCGAGCAGCGCACCAGCAACTTCCTGCTCTGGCAGGGGGCCTACGCCGAACTGGTCTTTACGCCGACCCTCTGGCCCGACTTCAGCGAGGCGGACCTCGACGCGGCCATCGACGAGTACGCCCAACGCCAGCGTCGCTACGGAGCATGATGCGTCGATGCTGACGACCCGCCTGATCAGCGCCGCGATCCTCGCGCCGATCGTCGTCGCGATCGCGCTGCTGGGCGAGCCATGGCTCTCACTCACGGTCGGCCTGCTCGTCTTCCTGGCCATGGCGGAGCTGATCTCCCTGCTCGACGCCGCCGGCTTCGAACCGCCACAGGTGATCGCACTCGGAGCGTGCGTCGTGGTCGCAGGGGCCGGCCTCGTGGCCGCGAACCAGGCGCTCGTGGGGGGCGCGCTCGCCGACCTCCTGCGCGCCACAACCCCGCCCGGGCTGCCGACCGTGGCCTATGCCGGCGCAGCGGTGGTGCTCGGGATCTCCGGGTTTGCCCGGTCGGATCCGCGGAAGGGGTTCCTGAGCTGGGCCGTCACCGCGTTCGGTGTGGCCTACATCGGGGTCCTGACCCCATTCATCGCCATGGCCGGGCACCTGGCTCCGTCGGGTGGCTCCTCGGCCACCCCGATCGGCGCCTTCGGCCTCCACGCCGGCGCGGCGTGGCTGCTCCTGCTGCTGCTCGTGGTCTGGGGCTACGACTCGGGCGCATACCTGACGGGGCGGTGGCTCGGCCGGCGCCACCTGATCGACCACATCAGCCCCTCGAAGACGGTCGAGGGGCTGATCGGTGGGCTGCTCGCCGCGACGGTCGCCGCCGGAATCGGTGCCGCGATGGTTGGGCTGGACGCCTGGCAGCCGCTCGTGATCGGCCCGTTGATCGGCATGGCGGCACAGGCGGGCGACCTGGCCGAGTCGATGGTGAAGCGCGCCGCCGGTCGAAAGGAGTCCGGATTCCTGGTGCCCGGCCATGGCGGCATCCTCGATCGCATCGATTCGTTCCTGTTCGCCGCCCCCGTGCTCGTCGCCTACGCGCTGCTTGTCGCCGGCTACAGCCTGTGACCGGGGTCGTCGTCCTCGGTTCGACCGGGTCGATCGGTCGCCAGACGGTCGAGGTGATCGCGGCGCACCCGGATCGGTTCGCGCTGGTGGGGCTGGCAGCAGGTCGAGCGTCGGCCGACTTCGCCACCCAGCTCGACGCCTGGCCCGGCGCTCGGGCGTGGTGCGCCGATGCGCGGCCGCGCCGGCTGCCGCGCGAGCGATGGGCGGGCGGCGGCCTCGAGGAGCTGGCCACCATGGAGGGGGCCGAGATCGTGGTCGTGGCGACCACGGGCATGACCGCGCTGCCGGCAGTGCTCGCCGCGCTCGCCAGCGGGCGTCGGGTTGCACTCGCCAACAAGGAGACGCTGGTCACCGGCGGTCACCTGATCGAGCGCCTGCTGACCGAGCTGGGGGGCGACCCGCTCGAGCGCCTGCGGCCGATCGACTCCGAGCACTCGGCGATCTGGCAGTGCCTGGTCGGGGAACGGCTCGCCGACGTCGCGCGTCTGATCCTCACCGCCTCGGGCGGACCGTTCAGGGGTCGGCCGGCGGCCGACCTCGACACGGTCACGGCGTCGGAGGCGCTCGCTCACCCGACCTGGCGGATGGGCCCCAAGATCACGATCGATTCGGCGACGCTCGTCAACAAGGCCTTCGAGGCGATCGAGGCGAAATGGCTCTACCGCCTCCCCTACGATAGGATTGAGGCCGTGATCCACCCCCAGAGCGTGGTGCACTCGCTGGTCGAGTTCACCGATGGCTCGTACAAGGCACAGCTCGGCCTGCCCGACATGCGCCTCCCGATCCAGTACGCGCTGACCTACCCGGAGCGCCTGGCCTCGCCGGCTCGACACGGGTCGCCGGAGGAGTGGGGGACACTGCAGTTCAGCGCGCTGGCGGCCGGCAGCTACCCGGCGTATGACGCCGCTCGGGCCGCCGCCGCCTCAGGTGGCAACCGTGGCACGATCCTCAATGCCGCCGACGAGGCCGCCGTGGCGGCCTTCCTTGCGGGGACGATCAGCTTTCCACGGATCTCGGCGCTGATCGGGGAGTCGGTCGGACGCTGGGGCGCCGCAGCCGAGCCTGACCTCGAGGGGATCATCGCGCTCGACGCGGAGGTGCGCACCGCGCTCTCCGTCGAACTCGGCCTGGGTGGCGCTGCGTGATGGAGACGCTGCAGACGATCCTCGCCTTCATCGGCATGCTGGTCGTGCTGGTGCTGGTCCACGAGTTCGGGCACTTCATCGCGGCCAAGCGGGCCGGGATCACGGTCCAGGAGTTCGGGATCGGCTTCCCGCCTCGGATCGCGCTCGGTCACCTGGCACGGCACTCGCTACTCGCTCAACTGGATCCCGCTCGGCGGCTTCGTGAAGATGCTCGGCGAGGACGGCGAGTCGGAGGCCGAGAAGATGCGCGAGCGCGGCCTCTCCGAGCCGGCCATCGAGAAGGCGATGCAGGGCGCCTTCAACCGCAAGCCGATCTGGGTCCGCATCCTCGTCCTGGTCGCCGGCGTGGTGATGAACTTCCTGCTGGCCACCCTCCTCTTCGCCTGGGCCTTCACCGTTCCGGAGCCGATCGCCGCGCCGCCGCTGACCGTCACCGGGATCCAGGCCGACAGTCCGGCGGAGGGCGTGCTGAAGGTGAACGACAAGATCGTCGGGGCCGACGGCAAGCGCTTCGCGCTGCGCGACACGCTGATCGGCTACATCGCCGATCGGGCCGGGAACCTCGTCACGCTCAACCTCGTACGGGACGGTTCGCCGCTGGACGTCACGGTCCGGCCGCGTCACCTCACCGACGCCCAGCGCGCGGCCGGGATGGGGGCGGTCGGGTTCCAGCTGCGCTCGACGATCGTGCTGGCCCAGGCGCGAGCCAGCAACCCGCTGGAGGCGATCGGCCAGGGTGTCAACGAGGCGGCCAGCGTCGCGTCGCAGATCCCGGTGGGGCTCGGGAGCGCCGTGGCCGGCCTGCTCGGCCTGGCACCCGACAACGGCGGCGCGATGGGCCCGATCGGAATTGCGCAGGTCACCGGGGAGGTGCTGAGGGAGCCGCTCTTCACGCAGCTCACCTTCGTGGCCGTGCTCTCGGTCAATCTCGCCGTGCTGAACATCCTGCCCTTCCCACCGCTCGACGGCGGACGAATCGCGGTGGTCGCGATCGAGGCGATTCGGCGCCGTCGCCTCTCGGCGGCGCGCGAGGCACTCATCTACCTGACCGGCTTCATGGTGCTCATGATGCTGGTGATCCTGATCACGATCCAGGACCTGACGAGGCTCCCAAAGGTCTGATCCTGACCTCGGATGGCTGGCAGTGGGGCGCCGGCGCTGGTATACTCCGGGCGGTTTCGCGGACCGTTCGAGCGGACCAAATCGATACTGATCAAAGCGTGCAACGTGGGTCGGTTCGCCAGTCCCACGTTTTTGTTTCTGCCCGAACGGGCGAGGTGCGGATGTGAACCGAGATTTCATCGGAGCCTTGCTCCAGTTGAACGCTGAGAAGGGCGTCCCGCAGGAGATCCTGATCGAGACCCTGGAGCAGGCGATCGAGTCCGCCTACCGCCGCAACGCCGATGCCCCCGAGAACGTGGTGGTGCGCGTCGACCCCGAGACCGGGCAGATCAGCGTCTACCGCGAGTACGAGGTGGTCGCCACGCCCGACGAGGTGACCGATCCCGAGCTCCAGATGCTGGTCGGCGACGCGCAGAAGATCGACCCGGCCACCGGCGTCGGCGCCAAGGTTCGCGTGCCCGAGAACGTGACTCAGGCCCAGCTCGGCCGGATCGCGGCGCAGACCGCCGGGCAGGTCTACCGCCAGCGACTGCGCGAGGCCGAGCGCGACGTGGTCTACAGCCAGTACGCCAGCCGCGAGGGCGAGATCATGACCGGGGTGGTGCATCGCACCACCGACCAGGCGGTCGTGCTCGACATGGGCAAGGGCGTGGAGGCCGTGCTCGCGGTGAGCGAGCAGCTTCCCGGCGAGCACTACCGGATCGGGCAGCACCTGAAGGTCTACGTGCTCGAGGTGCGACGCACCACGCGCGGCCCGGTGCTGGTCGTGAGTCGCACCCATCGAGGCTTCCTGCGTCGCGTGATGGAGATGGAGATCCCCGAGATCTACAACGGCACGGTCGTCATCCGTGGCATCGCCCGCGAGGCCGGCAGCCGCTCGAAGGTCGCCGTGGAGAGCCGCCAGGCGGGCGTTGACGCGAAGGGCGCGGCGGTCGGTCAGCGCGGCGCGCGCATCCAGGCGATCGTGGCGGAGCTGAACGGCGAGAAGGTGGACGTCGTGCTCTGGAACGAGGACCCGGCGCAGTTCGTGGCGGAGGCGCTCTCCCCGGCGGAGGTGCTGAACGTCCGCATCGACGAAGAGCACAAGATCGCGAACGTGGTCGTTCCCGAGCGCCAGCTCTCGCTGGCAATCGGCAAGGAGGGTCAGAACGCGCGGCTGGCGGCGAAGCTGACCGGCTGGCGGATCGACATCCGATCAGACGCCGGAGTGGCCACCGCGGCGGCAGCGCACGGCAGCGCCCCGGACGACGGCGCCACCCCCGAGGAGGCAGCGGCCGATGCCGAAACGGAGGCCTGACCACCAGCCGCTGCGGACCTGCGCCGTCTGCCGCGAGGTGCACCCCAAGCGCACGATGAGCCGCCTCGTGCGACGCGCCGATGGCTCGGTTGCCGTCGACCCGACCGGCAAGGCGCCAGGCCGAGGCACGTACCTGTGCGATCAGGCGTCGTGCCGTGAGCCCGCACGCCTGGCCGAGGGCGTGCAGCGCGCGCTCGGCGGGCGCATCGAAGCCGACATGATCCTGGCTGGGTTCGCCGATGCCACCGCGTAGGTATCAGCCGCGACGCGGCCCCCGTCCCCAGCGTCGCAGGGACGGTGGCGATGGCGGCCTGGCCGTCGAGACGCAGACGGTCGTGCCGCGCGGTGGCGCGCCGGTCGAGCTGCCGTCGTCGATCGCCGTCAAGGACCTGGCCATCGCGCTCACCGTCAGCACCTCGGACGTGATCAAGGAGCTGATCCGCAACGGCATCTTCGCCACGATCAACCAGTCGATCGACTTCGACACCGCCTCGCTGGTCGCCGGCGAGCTCGGGATCGAGACCGTTGAGCGGGCCGCCGCCGAGCGCGCTGCGGCGGCCGCGGCCGCCGAGCAGGAGATCGTCGCTCCCGGCAGCGAGGGGGAGGGGGCGGGCAAGAAGGTGCTCTTCACCGAGGACGACGGGGCCGACCTCGTCGCGCGCGCCCCGATCGTCACGATCATGGGGCACGTCGACCACGGCAAGACGAGCCTCCTCGACGCGATTCGCAGCACGAGCGTGGCGGCGGGGGAGCGGGGAGGGATCACCCAGCACATCGGGGCGTCCGAGGCGGTGCACAACGGGAAGCGCATCGTCTTTCTCGACACGCCGGGTCACGAGGCCTTCACGGCGATGCGTGCCCGCGGCGCCCAGGTGACCGATATCGCGATCATCGTCGTCGCCGCCGACGACGGCGTGATGCCGCAGACCAAGGAGGCGATCGACCACGTCCGCGCCGCCCGCGTTCCGATGATCGTGGCGATCAACAAGATCGACAAGGCGGGCGCGAACCCCGACCGCGTGAAGCAGGAGCTGGCCGACAACAAGGTCCTGATCGAGGAGTTCGGCGGCGACGTGATCGCGGTGCCGGTCTCCGCCAAGCAGAAGATCGGCCTCGACGACCTGATGGAGATGATCCTCCTCGTCGCCGACCTCCAGGACCTGAAGGCGAACCCGAAGCGACCCGCCATCGGGACCATCATCGAGTCGAAGGTCGCCAAGGGGCGCGGCAACGTCGCGACCGTGCTGGTGCAGACCGGCACCCTCAAGATCGGCGACGTCGTCTCCGTCGGGCGCACCCACGGGCGCGTCCGCGCCCTCCAGAATGCCGCCGGCAAGCGTGTCAAGGCGGCGGAGCCGGCCACGGCGGTCGAGATCATCGGCCTCGCCGACCTCCCGGAGGCCGGGGACATCCTTCGCGTCGTGGCCGACGAGCGGGCCGCCCGGGAGATGGCCGAGGGGGTCGAACGAGCCGCGACCGCTGGCGACGGCAAGACGGCGTTCACCCTCGAGGACATCAGCGCCCAGATCCAGGCCTCGGAGGTCAAGGAGCTGCGCGTCGTCCTCAAGACCGATGTGCAGGGGTCGCTGGGAGCGATCCGCCACGCCCTCGAGCGGCTGAACACGCCCGAGGTGCGAATCAACATCGTGAGCGAGGGCGCCGGCGACATCAACGAGTCCGACGTGCAGCTGGCGAGCGCCTCGGAGGCAGTCGTGATCGGCTTCAACACGAAGCTCGATCCCGGCGCGCAGCGCTCCGTGGACGCCTCGGGGGTCGATGTCCGGCTCTACGACGTCATCTACAAGCTGACCGATGACCTGGGGGCCGCCCTCCGCGGCATGCTCGCCCCGAAGCTGATCGAGCAGGTCGAGGGGCACGCCGAGGTCCGGATGGTGATCAAGGCCGGCAAGGCGGGCAACGTCGCCGGCTCGTACGTGGTCGACGGCCGCATCCTGCGCGGTGCGCCGATCCGACTCCTCCGTGGCGGCAAGGTGGTCGAGGAGGGACGGGTCGAGTCGCTGAAGCGCTTCAAGGACGACGTGCGCGAGGTGGCGATGGGCTTCGAGTGCGGGATCGGGCTGGGCAACATCGAGATCGCCGAGGGCGACCTGGTGGAGTGCTACCAGATGGTGGCCGAACAGGCGTGACCGGCCGCGCATGAGCCAGCGGACCGATCGCCTCGACAGCCAGATCCGCCAGGAGCTGATGGACCTCCTCCAGCGCGAGATGAAGGATCCGCGCCTGGGTTTCGCGACGATCATCCGCGTCGAGACGGCACGCGACCTTGGTCACGCCCGGGTCTGGGTCAGCGTGCTCGGGACCGACGCCGAGCGCGACCGCACCATGAAGGCGCTGCAGGTGGCGACCCCGTGGCTCCGCCGACGGCTCGGCGAGCGGCTGACCCTGCGCCACGTCCCGGAGCTGACCCTGCGGCTCGATGACTCGATCGCCTCCGGCGACCGGGTGCTCCGGATCCTCAGCGAGATCGACGAGGCGGAGGGGCGCTAGGGTGCTCGAGGTCGCCGAGGTCCTGCGCGGTGCCGCGCGGGTCACCACCTTCTGCCACGAGAACCCCGACGGCGATACGCTCGGCGCCGCGATCGCCATCGCGCTTGCCGCGGAGCGCCTCGGCAAGGAGGCGGAGGTGGTCAGCGGCGATCCCGTGCCCCCGTTCCTCGCGTTCCTGCCGGGCGCCGAGCGGGTGCGGCGCACCCCCGCGCTCGAGCCGGACGTGGCGGTGGTCGTCGACGCCGGGGAGCTGAGCCGGATCGGTTCGGTCGTCACCGAGCGCGCGGAGTGGTTCGCGCGGGCGCGGATCGTGAACATCGACCACCACGTCAGCAACCCGGGCTACGGTTCGGCGGTCTGGATCGATCCCGCGGCGGCCGCAACGTGCGAGATGGTGTCGCTCCTCCTGCCACAGCTCGGCGTGCCCCTCGACGCCACCCTCGCAACGGCGCTGATGGCCGGCATCGTGCAGGACACCCATACGTTCGCCCACCCCAACACCACGGCGCAGACGCTGCGGGTCGCGGCCGCGCTGGTCGAGGCGGGGGCACCCCTGTCGGCCGTGAACCGGTCGATCTATGCCGACAAGCCGTTCAGCACGCTCGCGCTGTGGGGCCTGATGCTGGCGGGCATCGAGCAGGTCGCTGACGGACGGATCGTCCACGCCGCCATGACCACGGCCATGCTCGCGTCGACGGGGGAGCAGCCGACCGCGGCGGAGGGATTCGTCGATCTTCTCGGCTCCACGCGGAGCGCCGATGTCAACGTCCTGTTCAAGGAGGTCGGCCCGACCGAGGTCCGGATCAGCGTGCGCACGAGCGCCCGGGCCGACGCCGTCGCGATCTGCGCCGAGTTCGGCGGGGGAGGACATTCGCGGGCGGCGGGCTGCACCATCGACCGGCCATTGGCGGATGCCCGCGCCCTGCTGCTGGCCGAGGCCCAACGCGAGCTGGCGCGCGGCGATGCTCGGGGTCGTTAACCTCGACAAGCCGGTCGGGCCGACGTCGCACGACATGGTCGACCTGGTCCGCCGCCTGACCGGCATGCGCCGGATCGGCCACGCCGGGACCCTCGACCCTCTCGCGTCCGGCGTCCTGCCGATCCTGGTGGGCGCCGCCACCCGCTTCAGCGACGACCTGACAGGCGGCCCGAAGGGCTACGAGGCGGTGATCCGCCTCGGACTCCGCTCCGTAACCGATGACGCCCAGGGGCCTCTCGAGGTGGGATCGGCTCCGCCCGGCCCGGCGGCGGTGGCTCCAGCGCTGGCCACGTTCGTTGGGACCTTCGAGCAGCGACCGCCCGCCTTCTCGGCTCGAAAGGTCGATGGCCAGGTTGCGCATCGCGCGGCCCGGGCCGGGGCGCCGGTCGAGGCGGCCGCGCGACGCGTGACGGTCCAGTCGATCAACCTGCTCGGGACCGAGCGTGGCGACGGCTGGCTCGACGTGCGCTGCGAGATCCGGTGCGGGCCGGGCACCTATATCCGGTCGATCGCGCGCGACCTTGGCGAGCTCCTCGTCTGTGGCGGACACCTCCACGCCCTGCGCCGGACCGAGGCGGCGGGCCTGCGCGTGGCGGACGGAGTGACGCCGGATCGGCTCGAGGAGCTGGCCCGAGCGGGGCGCCTCGAGGAGGCGATCCTCCCGATCGCATCGCTCCTCCGGCTCCCGCCACTGCATCTCGAGTTGGGTGCGGCCGGGAGGTTCATCCACGGGTCGGCGGTTCTGGTGTCCGACGATCGCGGCGCGGGGCGGTTTGCCGTCTTCCGCGGGGGAGAGCTGCTCGGGATCGGCCAGCTGACCGAGGGTCTGCTCGAGCCCCGCACGGTGATTGCCGCGCAGGATCCCGCATGACCGCTTCACGCGCGGCGATCGGCGTCTCCGAGCTGCCGTCGATCGGCCCCGCGGTGGTGACGCTGGGCGTCTTCGACGGCGTGCACCTCGGCCACCGGGCGATCCTGGCCGCGACGCGGGCCGCAGCCGCCGCTCACGGGGTGCGCAGCGTCGCCCTGGTGTTCGACCCTCCGCCCGACGAGCTGCTTCGGCCCGGCACGCGGCTGCCTCGACTCGCCCCGCTCGACGTCAACCTCGCGCGGATCGAGGCGCTCGGGATCGACACCGTCCTTCCCATCCGCTTCGACGAGGCGCTCCGCCAGCTGCGAGCGGAGTCATTCCTCGGTGCGCTCGCCCCCGCCATCGCGATGCGTGGCCTGGTGATGTCTCGGCGCAGCGCGTTCGGGCGCAACCGAGCGGGGACGGCGGCGCAGATGCTGCGGCTCGGCGCGCGCAGTGGCTTCGAGGTGGTCGTGGTCGAGCCCGTGGCGGTCGACGGCGAGGCCGTCTCATCGACCCGCATCCGGGGGGCCATCGGCGCCGGGGATCCTGCCGCCGCTCTCAGGCTGGGCGCGGCACCGTACCTGGTCGGTACCGTTGTGACGGGAGACCGGCGAGGGCGGGAGCTCGGCTTCCCGACCGCCAACCTGCACTTCGACTACACGCCGGCGATGCCCCTGCGCGGGATCTATGCCGGCCGCGTGACGCCGTCCGCGCGCGGCGTGCCGGAC
Organism: uncultured Chloroflexia bacterium; assembly: GCA_963770875.1. GTDB lineage: Bacteria > Chloroflexota > Limnocylindria > QHBO01 > QHBO01 > CF-167. Next base: position 533,189 of record CAVYRE010000001.1, on the reverse strand, counting down.
GGCCAGCCATCGCTCATCAGCGTCGGGACGCGGCCGACGTTCCATCGGCACGGCGAGCTCCTGGTCGAGGCCCACCTGCTCGACTGGGACGGCGACCTGTACGGCGAGCGGCTCGGGGTCGAGCTGGTTGCGCGACTGCGCGACGAGCAGCGATTCGACGGCGTGGAGTCGCTTGTCGCCCAGATGCGTCGCGACGCCGCGATGGGGCGGTCCGTGCTCGGAATCGCCTGATCGGACGCGGCTGGAGCATCGGTCTGGTACGATGCGACGGAATAGTGGAAAGAAAAGTGGAGGAATACGTGCCGCTCGCCGGAGACACGAAGAGCGCGATCATTGACGACTACGCCACGCACGATGGCGACACCGGCTCCCCCGAGGTCCAGATTGCGCTCCTCACCGAGCGGATCAAGTCGCTCACGGAGCACCTGCGCACCTACCAGAACGACAACCACTCGCGTCGCGGGCTGCTCAAGCTCGTCGGTCAGCGCCGAAGGCTGCTGGCCTACCTCGTCCGAAATGACGTGGATCGCTACCGCGCGGTGATCGGTCGGCTGGGACTGCGCCGCTAACCACGCACACGTCGTGCAGACGACCCGCGAGCCGCATCGGCTCGGGGTCGCGCAGATCCGGCGAAGGAACCATGCCGGACCATCGGACGCCCGAGGCGCCCGCCCATCATCCGTCATCCGTGCCCGCACAGGCCGCCGCCCGCCACCCTGGAGAAGCCAGGGGTCGAGAGCGGGCCGAGCGCCGGGCCGCATGGCACAAGCAAGACACCTGGAGGAATCAGTGGCAATCAAGGTAGAGGCCGAGATCGGCGGCCAGCCCTTCTCGTTCGAGGCGGGCAAGCTCGCCGAGCAGGCCGATGGCGCAGTCCTCGTCCGCGTGGGCGACACCGTGCTCCTGGCGACGGCGGTCTCCGCCGAGCCGCGCGAGGGGATCGACTTCTTCCCCCTCACGGTTGACTACGAGGAGCGCATGTACGCCGCGGGCAAGATCCCCGGTGGATTCATCAAGCGCGAGTCGCGCCCGTCGGAGGCGGCCATCCTGGCGATGCGCCTCACCGACCGGCCGATCCGCCCGCTCTTCCCCAAGGGCTACAAGCAGGACGTCCAGATCGTGCTGACGGTCCTCTCGACCGATCAGGAGAACGACCCAGACATCCTCGCCATCAACGGCGCGTCGGCGGCGCTCACGATCAGCAGCATCCCGTTCATGGGACCGGTCGGCGCGGTGCGCGTCGGCTACATCGACGGCGCCTTCGTCACCAACCCGACCGTCACGCAGCTCGCCGACAGCACCCTCGACCTGGTCGTGGCGGGGACGCGCGAGGCGGTGATGATGGTCGAGGCGGGAGCCAAGATCCTGCCGGAATCGGTGATGGCCGATGCCATCGCCTACGCGCACGGCGAGCTCCAGCACAGCATCGACCTGCAGGAGAAGCTGGCGGCGACCGCCGGCAAGGCGAAGAAGACGCCGTTCCTCGGCCCCAAGGCCGACTCGGTCGCCAAGCTCGGCAAGGCGCTCGCGGACGGGAAGGCCGACTTCGTGGTCTTCGACGTGGAGACGACCGCCATCAAGCCGGAGAATGGCTACATCGTCGACCTGGCCGCGCTCCGCGTGCAGGGCGGGAAGGTGGTCGACCGCTTCGAGTCGCTCGTCAACCCGGGCCGCTCGATCGTCGGGCACCAGATCCACGGCATCAGTGACGAGGACGTGGCCAAGGCCCCGACCGCCGCCGAGGTGCTCACCAAGTTCGCCGCATGGGTCGGGGATACCCCCGTCGTCGCCCACAACGTCGGGTTCGACCTGCCGTTCGTGCTGCGCCACATGCCTCCCGACGCCGGCTGGAAGCCGGCAGCGGTGTACGACACGCTCGAGCTCGCCTACCAGCTGTACCCGGATGCCGGCAGCTACAAGCTCGGCGACCTGGTCCGCTTCGTCTTCGGCCGTGACCACGCGCGCGGCTCATCGGGCGATGCCCGACGCCGAGGCGACGGCCGAGCTCTTCATCGACCTCAGCAATGGGCTGACCGAACGGCTCGATCGGATCCGGACCGACATCGCGGCCGAGATCCGCCGAGGCAAGGCCGACTACAACCGGGCCGCACAGGGCGACTCGATGGAGGAGATCCGACGCCTGCACGGCATCGGCGCCCCGCTGATGGACGTGCTCACCAAGGCGACCTCTCGCGAGCTGGTGCTCTCGGAGAACATCAGGATCGACGGGCGCGACACGACCACCATCCGGCCGATCAGCGTGGAGGTCGGGATCCTGCCTCGCACGCACGGCTCCGGCCTCTTCACCCGCGGCCAGACGCAGGCGCTCTCGATCGCCACGCTCGGCCCCTCCTCCGACGTGCAGCGCCTCGACACCATCTCCCCGGAGATCGAGAAGCGCTACATGCACCACTACAACTTCCCGCCCTACTCCGTCGGCGAGGCCCGCCCCATGCGCGGCCCCGGCCGGCGCGAGATCGGCCATGGCGCGCTCGCCGAGCGCGCCCTGCTACCGGTCCTGCCGTCGGCGGAGGAGTTCCCCTACGCGATCCGCGTGGTGAGCGAGGTGGTCAGCAGCAACGGCTCGACCTCCATGGCCAGCACCTGCGGCTCGTCGCTGGCGCTCATGGATGCCGGCGTGCCGATCAGGGCGCACGTCGCCGGCGCGGCGATGGGACTCATCTCCGATGCCGCCACGGGCCGCCACGCGGTCCTCACCGACATCAGCGGCAAGGAGGACGCCTACGGCGACATGGACTTCAAGGTCGCTGGCACGGCCGAGGGCGTGACGGCGCTGCAGATGGACATCAAGGTGGGCGGCATCCCGATGGAGGTGATGCGGGATGCCCTGGAGCAGGCCCGCGTCGCGCGCCTCTTCATCCTCGACAAGATGAACGCGGTCATCAGCGCCAGCCGCAGTGAGCTGTCGCCGTACGCGCCGCGGATCACGACCATCAAGATCCCAATCGACAAGATCCGCGATGTGATCGGCTCCGGTGGCAAGGTGATCCGTCAGATCGTCGCCGAGACCGGGACGCAGATCAACGTCGAGGACGACGGCACGATCCAGATCGCCTCGGTCTCGCAGGAGAACGCCCAGAAGGCGATCCGCTGGATCGAGGGGCTGACCAAGGACGTCGAGGTCGGCAAGGAATACCTCGGCAAGGTGACCCGCATCATGAACTTCGGCGCCTTCGTCGAGATCATGCCCGGCAAGGAGGGGCTGGTGCATATCAGCCAGCTGGCCGACTACCGGGTCGCCCAGGTCGAGGACGTCGTCGCCGTCGGCGATGAGCTGATGGTGGTGGTGACCGAGATCGATCGAATGGGCCGCGTCAACCTGAGCCGCCGCGCGGCGATGGAGCGGCACATGGCCAAGGCAGGCGTCAGCGAAGAGTCCTGACCCGATGGGGCCCGAGGCGCTGCTCGCTGCGGTGGCACTCGAGGTCAGCGGTTGCACGCGATGCGCGCTCCACGCCGGCAGGACGCGGACGGTCCCCGGCGAGGGGAACCCGCTCAGCGACGTGCTGCTGGTGGGGGAGGGGCCGGGGGCCCGCGAAGACGCCACCGGTCGGCCCTTCGTCGGGCCGGCCGGGCAGCTCCTCGACGAGCTGCTCCGCGCCATCGGCTGGAGCCGCGAGCAGGTCTTCATCGCCAACGTGGTGAAGTGCCGGCCGCCCGCCAACCGCGATCCGGAGCCGGAGGAGATCTCCGCCTGCCGCCCGTACCTGGATCGCCAGGAGGCGGCCCTCGACCCCGCCGTGATCGTCACCCTGGGGCGGCATTCGCTGCGGCGCTACCTTCCCGACGCCCGCATCGGCGAGGTGCACGGGCGGCTGCGCCGATCCGGCGGTCGCTTCGTTTTCCCGATGTACCATCCTGCTGCGGCGCTGCACCAGGCCTCGCTGCGGGAGACGCTCTTCGCAGACATGCGCGGCCTGCCGGCCGCGCTGCTGGCCGCCCGCCAGGCGATCGAAGCCGAGCGGGTGGAATCGGTCCAGGCGGACCCGGCCGTTCCGGCCCCTGCGGCGTCGGCGGCTGAGGCCGACGACACCGAACAGATGACCCTCTTCTAGGAGCACCATGCCAGACACCCTTCGCATCATCCCGCTCGGCGGGGTGGGCGAGGTCGGCAAGAACATCACCGTCATCGAGGCGGCCGGGGAGATCCTGGTCGTCGACTGCGGACTTGCCTTCCCCGATCAGGAGATGCTCGGGATTGACCTCGTCATCCCCGACGCGACCTACCTGCGCGAGAACCGCGAGCGGGTCCGCGCCATCCTGCTGACCCACGGCCACGAGGATCACACCGGTGGCCTGCCCTATGTCCTGCCCCAGATCCCCGGCACGCCGATCTACGCGAGCCGCCTGACGGTTGGGCTGGTCACGGGCAAGCTGAAGGAGCACAAGCTGCTCGGCCAGACCCGCCTCGTGGTGGTCGAGCCGGCGGTCGAGTTCACCATCGGCGCCTTCGCGATCACGCCGTTCCGGGTGAACCACTCGATCCCCGACGGGGTCGGCTTCGCCATCCGCACCCCGCTCGGCACCGTCGTCGTCACGGGGGACTTCAAGTTCGACCACACCCCGCCGGACGGCCGGCGCGCCGATCTGGGCCTGATCGCCGAGATCGGCAACCACGGGGTGGAGTTCCTCCTCTCCGATTCGACGCGTGCCGAGCGGGAGGGCTACACCCTGTCAGAGACGACGGTGGGGGAGTCGCTGAACCAGCTCGTTGCCGAGGCTGCCGGCCGCGTCATCGTCGCCACCTTCGCCAGCAACATCGGCCGCGTCCAGCAGGTGCTCGACGCCGCCTGGGCGAGCGGACGCAAGATGGTGGCCCTGGGGCGCAGCATGGAGCAGAACATCGCGATCGCGCTCGAGCTCGGCTACCTCGATCCGCGCGAGGGGACCCTCTCCGGCAAGGACGGGCTGAACCGGATCCCCAAGGACAAGCTGGTCGTGATGACGACCGGCTCCCAGGGTGAGCCGATGTCGGGGCTGACGCGGATGAGCAACCGCGACCACCGCTCGATCACCGTGGAGCCCGGCGATACCGTGATCATCTCCGCCTCGCCAATCCCCGGCAACGAGGAGGCGGTCGCCAAGACCATCGACAACCTCTTCAAGGAGGGGGCGATGGTCCACTACGAGCCGCTGAAGCACTGCCACGTGTCTGGCCACGGCTCCCGCGAGGAGCTGAAGCTGATGCTCGGCCTCGTCAAGCCGCGGCACTTCATCCCGGTCCATGGCGAGTACCGGATGCTCGTGCAGCACGGCCTGCTGGCCGAGGGCGCGGGGGTGCCGATCGACGGCATCTTCGTGCTCGAGAACGGCCAGGTGGTCGAGTTCGACGGCGAGCGAGCACGGCTTGCCGGCAGCGTGACGGCGGGCGCGGTCCTGGTCGACGGGATCGCGGCCATCGACGGGGTCGACGGGGTGGTCCTGCGCGACCGTCGCGCCCTGGCCTCCGACGGCGTGGTGATGGTGGCGCTCACCGTCGACCGCGCCACCGGGCAGGCCGTGTCGGGACCCGACCTGGTGGGTCGTGGCTTCCTGTCCGATCCCGATGACCCGGTCATGGCGGCGGCCTGTCAGCACCTCGCCGAGGCCCTGCGCCAGCCGGTGGCGGACGCGCACGCGGCGGAGGTCGGCTACCTCAAGGCGAAGATCCGCGATACCCTCTCGCGATTCTTCTTCGAGCGCACCAAGCGGCGCCCGATGATCATGCCGATCGTGATGGAGGTCTGACACGCCGGTGAGCAGCCGACGGTCGAATGGGTCCCGGCGCCGCAGCTCGCGGCGGCGCCGGGCGACCACCACCGTCACCATCAGCGGCCGCGTGGTCCGCGAGGTCGCCGCCCTGCTGCTGCTGGTCGCGGCGATCGTCAGCACCATCGCGCTGTTTGCGCCCGACGCGGGGATGATCGTCAAGCCGTGGCACGACGCGGTTTCCTACCTGCTCGGCTGGGGAATCGCCTTCGCCCCGATCCTGCTCGCGGGCTTCGCCTTCATGCTCTGGCTCAAGACGATGCCGGCCGAGCGCTGGATGGCGGCCAGCGGGGCCGCCGTGATGGCGATCGGGCTGCTCGGGATCCTCCATCTCGTCGGCGGCAACGGGGCCGACGGCGTCAAGACGGGCGACGGTGGGGGAGAGGTCGGCTATCTCGCGTCCGCGCTGATCAGCGGCGCGATCGGCTCCGCCGGGGCGTGGGTCGTGCTCGCGCTGCTGCTGGTGGTGGGGCTGCTCCTCTACTTCAACATGACGGTGGGCGACCTGGTGGCGGCCTGGCTCCGGCGCCGCGACGAGCGGGCGGAGCTCGCGGCGATCGAGGCGCGGCGGGCGAGCGGGGACCGTCACGCACGTCCCGCCGCCCGTCGCCGTGCCGGCGACTCCCGAGGGGCGCGGACTCCTCGACCGGGTGCGCTCGGCGCTCGGCTCGGGTGCCGACACGGACGATGAGCCGCTCATCCTGCGCCGCTCGCGACCCGCGGAGTCGGCCTCGACGCCGGTGCGCCAGCGCGAGGTCCCGCTGCCCATCGCGGAGGGCCAGGCACCCCTCGCGCTGCCGATCACCGTCGACGAGCTGGAGTCCGAGGAGACCGCGCACCTGGCCGAGGTGGAGCAGTCACCGATCGCCGACGCTGCCCTTGAGGCCAACAACCGGACCTGGGAGCTTCCCGAGATCGTGGCGCTGGACGACGCGCCGGCCAGCAGCTCGGAACAGCTGGACCTGACCGCGAAGGGCCAGCGCATCCGTGAAACGCTGGCGCACTTCGGGATCGGCGTGAAGGTGGCGCGGATCCAGGAGGGCCCGGTCGTGACGCAGTACGCCCTCGACGTCGAGCCGGGGATCAAGCTCTCGCGGATCGAGGGACTGGCCGACAACCTGGCCCTCGACCTGAAGGCGCGGAGCATCCGGATCCAGGCGCCGATCCCCGGTGAGCCGTACGTCGGCATCGAGATCCCGAACAGCGCCTTCGACCTGGTCACGCTCAAGGAGGTGCTCGGCTCCACGAACTTCGACGAGGCATCGGCGCGCAGCAAGCTCGCCTTCGCCCTCGGCCAGGACGTTGCCGGGCAGCCGTTCAGCGCCGACCTGTCGCGGATGCCGCACCTGCTGATCGCCGGCGCCACGGGGTCGGGCAAGAGCGTCTGCGTGAACGCGATCATCTGCTCGCTCCTGATGCGGGCCACGCCGACCGAGGTGAAGCTGATCCTGATCGACCCCAAGCGCGTCGAGATGGCACAGTACAAGGGGATCCCGCACCTGCTGACCGAGGTGATCGTCGACAACGACAAGGCGGTCAATGCGCTGAAGTGGACCGTCGGCACGATGGAGGGCCGCTACCACGAGTTCGCGCAGCGTGGCGTCCGCAACATCGCCGGCTACAACGACGCGCTCAAGCCCGGCGAGCCGCGGATGCCGTATGTCGTCATCGTCATCGACGAGCTCGCCGACCTGATGATGGTGAGCGCCTACGAGGTCGAGGCGACGATCACCCGCATCGCGCAGCTGGCTCGCGCGACCGGCATCCACCTGGTCGTCGCCACCCAGCGCCCATCGGTCCAGGTCATCACCGGGCTGATCAAGGCCAACATCCCGTCTCGCATCGCCTTCGCCATGACGAGCGGCGTCGACTCGCGCACGATCCTCGACACGGTGGGCGCGGAGGACCTGCTCGGCCGCGGCGACATGCTCTACCAGCCGATCGACGCGCCGCGCGCGGTGCGGCTCCAGGGGGTCCTCGTCACCGACCACGAGATCGAGACAGTGGCCCGCCACTGGCGCGGCCAGGGGGCACCCCAGTACCGCCCGGAGATCACCGCTCCCAAGCGCGACGGCAAGGCCGGCGGACGACCCGGCGACGAGGAGGGTGACGGCGACGCGCTGCTGACCACCGCCATCGACATCGTGCGGCGCTCCGACAAGGCCTCTGCGTCCCTCCTCCAGCGCCGGCTGCGGATCGGCTACGCCCGCGCGGCGCGAATCCTCGACCAGATGGAGGACCGCGGCATCGTCGGCCCGGCGGACGGCAGCCGCTTCCGCGAGGTCCTGATCACGCCGGATGGTTGGGGAGGCGAGATCGGACCCGACGAGGTCGGGGAGTGACCGATCGGGAGTCGACCAAGCTCGGAGAGGTGCTGCGCACCGCCCGGGAGGCGAAGTTCATCGACCTGGCGCGGGTCGAGCGCGACACGAAGATCCGGGCCCACTACCTGGCGGCGCTCGAGCGGGGCGACTATCGCGAGCTTCCCGCCGCCGTCTACACCAAGGGCTTCCTGCGCAACTACGGCCTCTACCTGGGGCTCGACCCGGAGTACCTGGTCGACCTCTACCGGCTGGAGTCCGGATCGTCCACCGAGCGCCCGATGTCGGCGATCCGGCCACGCCCGGTGACCGATCGACAGGGGCGGCCATTCGTGGTCAGCTCCGGGGCGGTGGTGGCCGCGATCCTGAGCGTCCTGGTGCTCGCCTTCGTGGCCTACCTCGTCGGTGAGTTCGTCACCTTCGCGCGGACACCGGAGCTGCGCATCACCGATCCCGCCGGCGACCTGACCGGCTACACGAGCACGGAGTACACGATCCGTGGGGTCACCGAGCCGAACTCCACGATCGCCACCGCGGGGCTGCGCGAGAATCCGTCCACCACGGCCGATGCGCACGGCGCCTTCAGCGTGACCGTGCAGCTCGTGCCGGGCACGAACGTGGTCACCCTGGTCGCCACCGATCCCCTGACCGATCGCAAGACCGCTGCCGTGCGTCGCACGATCACGACGGTGCCCTAGGGCGGGTCGGCCGCGCGCCGACCTTCGCGAGGAACGAAGATAGGGGAGCGCGGAGCGAGCAGGAGGGCAGGATGGCCGATTCGTCGTTCGATGTGGTGAGCGACTTCGATCAGCAGGAGCTGGTCAACGCCCTCGACCAGGTGCGTCGCGAAGTGGCGACCCGCTACGATTTCAAGGGGTCGAAGGTCTCGCTCGAGCTCGGCAAGACCGAGATCACGCTGCACGCCGATGACGAGTTCCGGGCGGGATCGGTCAAGGACCTGCTGCTCACCAAGGCGGTTCGGCGCGGCCTGTCGCTGAAGGTCTTTGACTTCGGCAAGCTCGAGCCCGCCGCGGGAGGGACGGTCCGACAGCGGATCGGGCTGCAGCGAGGACTCTCCTCGGAACAGGCGAAGGAGATCTCGAAGATGATTCGCGACCGCTTCCCGAAGGTGAAGCCGACGATCCAGGGCGACGCGGTGCGAGTGATCGGCAAGAGCAAGGATGAGCTCCAGGCCGTGATCGTTCACCTTCGTGGGCTGGACTACGCCGTGGCCCTCCAGTTCATCAACTACCGATGAGCGGGCCGAGCGAGGCCGAGCTGGCGGGTGCGGCCGCCGCACTGGGGGAGGCCCTGCGCGCGCGCGGCTGGCGGCTGGCGACCGCCGAGTCGTCGACCGGCGGCCTCATCGGGCACGCCGTCACGATGAACGCTGGAGCGAGCGACTACTACGCCGGCGGCGTGATCTGCTACTCGAACCTCGCCAAGGAGATCACCCTTGGTGTGCCGCATGCGCTGATCGAATCCCACGGGGCCGTCTCCGAAGAGGTGGCCAGCGCACTGGCGGTCGGGGCGGCGCACCGCTTCGAGACCGAGCTGGGCCTCAGCGTGACCGGCATCGCCGGACCGGAGGGCGGGAGCGAGCGGAAGCCGATCGGCACGCACTACATCGGGGTGGCGCGCCGCGGTCACCCGGCACGAGTCGAGCACGACGTCTTCACCCACGACCGCGATGGCAACCGGGCGGCCGCCGTCCTGGCCGCCCTCCGGCTGGCCCTCGACGAGGTCACCTCGGCGCCCTGATGCGCCCGGGCGAGCGGATCCACCTGATCGGCATCGCGGGCTCGGGGGCGGCCGGGGTGGCGCTGCTGCTCCATCACGCCGGCGCGCGGATCGACGGCTGCGACGCCGACACCCCATCGCCGTACACGCCGCCGCTCGACGCGGCAGGAATCCGTGTCATCAGCGGTCACGACCCGTCGCACCTGGCGGGGGTGGAGCGGGTCGCGATCACGCCGGCGCTGCGCGCGGTCCCGGACCTTCCGGAGCTGGTCGCGGCCAGGGCGGCCGGCCTCCCGGTCGTCCCGTGGCAGACCCTGCTCGGCGAGCTGATGGCCGCCAAGGGGCGGATCGGGCTGGCCGTCACCGGCACGCACGGCAAGTCGACCACGACCGCGCTGCTGGGACACCTGCTCGAGGCTGCCGGCATGGACCCGACCGTGGAGGTCGGCGCCTTCATCCCGGCCTGGGGCGCGACCGTTCGCCCCGGCAGGGGAGCGCCGTTCCTGGTGGAGGCGGACGAGTTCGGCGACAACTTCCTCAACTACCACCCCGCGGGCGCGATCGTGACGAACGTGGAGATGGACCACCCGGACTACTTCGCCGATCGCGACGCCGTGCTCGCCTCGATGGAGCGCTTCGTGCGGGGGATGGGGGAGGATCCGCGGCTGGGCGGGCGCCTGCTCCTCACGACTGCGGCCGATCCAGGCGCAGGAGCGCTCCAGGCGCGCCTGGAAGGCTGGGAGGGCCGGATCCTGCGGTATGGCCCCGGCGGCGAGATCGAGGCGCGTGACGTGGCGTACGCGGGCGGGGGAGTGAGGTTCACGCTATTCGAACAGGCGTTCGACTCGCCGCTGGCGGGGGAGCACAACGTCCTGAACGCGACCGCAGCGCTGACGATGGCGCGGGAGCTCGGCGCGCCGCTCGACGCCCTGGCGGCGGGCCTGCGCACGTTCACCGGGGCCGGGCGACGGATGGAGCTGATCGCCGATACTGCCGGCGTGATCGTCTACGACGACTACGGGCACCATCCGACGGAGGTGCGCGCCACGCTGGCCGCGATGCGCCAGAAGGTCGGCGATCGGCGCCTGTGGGCCGTCTTCGAGCCCCACATGTACTCCCGCACGGCACTCTTCATCGACGAGTTCGCCCGCGCCTTCACCGATGCCGACGAGGTCGTGATCGCGGACATCTTCGCCTCGCGCGACACCGACGAGGCGCTGCGCGCCACCTCCGCCGAGGCGCTGGCCGATGCGATCGAGCGCACCTCGGCGGTGCCCACCATGGCGGGCGGCGACGTCGACGCGGTGACCACCTACGTCGCCGAGCACCTGCGTCCGGGCGACGCCGTGCTGGTGATGGGGGCGGGGAAGTCCTACCGCATCGCCCAGGGGCTCAAGGTGGCGCTCGAGGGCGGCGTGCTGACCCAGTCGCGCGGCTTCCCGGGCCGATGAGCGGCGCGCGCTCCACCTTCCTCGGCGCGCTGCTGGCGATCGGGGTGGCGGTGGTGCAGGAAGGGCTCGTGCGCCTCGTGGAGGCGTCGGGTGCCAGGGATCAGCCGGCGGTGGTGCTGATCCTCCTTCTCGCGGCATTCCTGGGGTTGCTGACCGCGGTGGTGGTGCGTGCCATGCGACTGCCGGGAGCCCTGGCGCCGACGGTGCTGGTCGTCGGCTGGATCGCCGTTCCACCGCTGCTGCGGGCGATTCCGGCCGCCGCCACGCAGTCCTTCGCCGCCGATGCGTCACTCACGGCGGCCAACGCGGTCGCGCTGACCGTGGCGGTGCTGGCAGCCGCGGTGACCCTTGGGGTTCAGGCCGAGCGCTGACTGAGAAGGAGGCTCCCTGCGATGCGCATCCCTCTGACCGTCCTTGAATTCCGCGACCGCGCGGCGGAACTCTTCGGCAACGTGGAGGCGGTGATCGACGGCGAGCGGCGGTTCACCTACGCGCAATACGCGGAGCGCACGCATCGGCTCGCCAACGCCCTTCGAGGCCTCGGCGTGCAGCCGGGGGATCGGGTCAGTTTCATCAGCTACAACTGCCACCAGCTGCTCGAGGCCTACTACGGCGTCCTCGAGGCGGGCGCGGTGCTCAATCCCGTGAACATCCGTCTGGCCGCGCCCGAGATCGCCTACATCCTGGAGCACGCCGGCTCGACGACCGTCTTCTACCACGCCGACTTCAGGCCGATGGTCGAGAGCCTTCGGGCCAGCCTGCCCGGAGCGGCCCGCTGGGTGGTCCTCGAGGGACCCCTGGAGGGACCGGCCACCCACGAGTACGAGGCGCTCCTGGCCGATGCCTCGCCGGAGTATCGGGCGGCGGAGGTCGACGAGGACGCGATGGCCGAGCTCTTCTACACCTCGGGCACCACCGGGCGGCCGAAGGGAGTCGTGCTGACCCACCGCAACCTGTACCTGCACGGCCTGATGGGCGCGCTTGCCCTGCGGGTGACCGATGCCGACACGATGCTCCACGTCGTCCCGCTCTTCCACGTCAACGGCTGGGGGGCGCCGCACTGGATGACGCTCGTCGGGGGGCGGCACATCATGCTCCGCAAGTTCGACCCCGGGACCCTGCTGCGGCTCGTCGCCACGCACCGGGTGACGCATCTGCTCGGCGTGCCGACCATCTTCAACGCCCTGGTCAACTCGCCGGAGCTCGATACGGGGGCCCTCTCGAGCCTGAAGGTGGCGATCATCGGCGGTGCGCCCGCGTCGCCGACGCTGGTGCGCACCATCGAGGAGCGCCTCGGCTGCGAGGCGATCGTCGGCTACGGACTCTCTGAGACGACGCCGATCCTGTCGCTCGCCTGGCCGCGCGCCGTCCTGACGGCGGCCGAGGAACCGGCCAAGGCGGATGCCCGCAGGGCAATGACCGGTTATGCCATCGCCGGGGCCAACCTGCGCGTGGTCGGTGCCGATGGATCCGAGGTCCGGCCCGATGGGGAGCAGATCGGCGAGATCGTGGTGCGATCCAACACCGTCATGGACGGCTACTACCGGGATCCGGAGGGGACCGCCGAGAAGGTCCGCGATGGCTGGTTCCACACCGGCGACATGGCCACCCTCGACGAGGCCGGCTACCTCCTGATCAAGGATCGTTCCAAGGACATCATCATCCGCGGAGGCGAGAACATCGGGTCGGTCGAGATCGAGAACGCGTTCGCGTCCCATCCCGCCGTCCTGGAGGTGGCCGTGGTCGCCGCTCCCGACGACCGCTGGGGCGAGGTGCCGGTGGCGCTGGTCGTCGTCAAGCCGGGCACCGAGGCGACCGCAAAGGAGCTGCGGGCGCACGTTCGCACGCAGCTGGCCGATTTCAAGGTGCCGCGCCGCATCGAGTTCCGCGAGGCCCTGCCGAAGGGCGGCACCGGCAAGGTGCTCAAGGCCGAGCTCCGGGGGCCGTTCTGGGAGGGGCGCAGCTCGCGCGTCAATTGATTCGCCAGGGGCGCCGGGTCAGGGCGCCTCGGACCGCTGCGCTGTTACGGCCCGACGTTGACGACCGTGTCGCCACCGAACACGAACGGCTCGGCGGACTGGTAGGCGTCAGCGCGCTCGTTCCAGGCCTTGAAGCGGGGATCGCTGTCGTGCTCATGGTGACCTTCGTCAGTGGCGAAGATGGCCACGACCAGGTACTGGATGGCACCCGGGGTCGCCCTGGTGCTGATATCCAGCTTGCTGAGCGTCGCCATGGTGAGCACGCCGCGCGCGTGCAGATCGGCCCAGATCGGCGCCTCCATCTCGCGGAATCCACGCTCGAACGCAGCGGTCTGCGCCTTCACCGATATTCAGCACGATCCCGATTGTCTGCATCCTGGGGACCTCCAATCGATCCATAAGGTCACATAACATCTCTTTGCGGAAGCGTAGTGAGAGGCTCAAGCCGCCCGCTCGGGCCGTTCAGCCGGTGACCACGTTCCCACCGGTCAGGATGATGGCGATCGGACCGGTCGGCGGATGCTGAAGTGCCGCGGCCCAGGCAGCGCCCGCGGACGGTTCGATGCGCAGCGGGAGCGCCTCGGACATCCGGTCGGTGGCCGCGATGATGGCCGGATCGTCGACGAGGCGCATCTCGTCGACCACCTCCAGCATGAGCTGCAACGCCTCGGGGATCGGCACGCGCGCGGCGATCCCGTCGGCGATGGTGTCGACCCGTTCCGTCTCGATGGCCTGCCGCGCACGCCACGAGAGGGTCATCGCCGGCGCCCCGGTGGCCTGCGCGCCGATCACCTTCGTGTCGGGTGCCGCGGTGCGCATCCAGGCGCCGATCCCATTGATCAGGGCGGCGTTGCCGACCGGGACGTAGATCGCGCTGATGGGCGGCAGGTCGCCGGCGGCGACCGCATCGGTCAGCTCGCAGGCCATCGTGCCGGCCCCGATCGCGATCCACGCGTCCGCGCCGTCGACCAGCAGCTCCCAGCCGCTCAGCGCGGCGTGGGCAGCCGCCGCCTCGCGAGCCGCGTCGAAGTCCTCCCCCACCTGGCGCACGTCGGCGCCGAGGCGGCGCATGGCGGCCACCTTGCTGCGATTGGCGCTCACCGCGGCGAACACGACCACCGGGACGCCCATGGCGCGGCCGGCGTAGGCGACACCCTGGCCGAAGTTGCCGGCCGAAGCGACCACGAGGCCCCTCCCCTCCCCTACCGCACCCCGGGCGAGCAGCTCGGCGACCGCCAGCCAGGTGCCCCGTCCCTTGAAGCAGCCGATCGGGTTGGCCGTCTCGACCTTGACCACGACGGGCACGTTGAGCTCCGTGCTCAGGGCCTCGGAGACGTATTGCGGCGTCTCCCGGAAGAGGCGTGGGATGCGGGGACGTGCGGCCACGATCGCGGAGGCGCTGACCTCGACCATCGGCCCGTTCCGTTCAGTGCCGAGCGGTTCGTCGCCCGCCCGGCCGGCGCACCCTTGGCGCCACGCGCGCGCTGGACCTCCGCCGCGATCGCGTCGGGCAGGTGGCCCGAGAGCCGGACCCCCGCGTCGGTGAATCGCTCGGAGACGTCGCCGGCCACCTTGGCTCGGGCCACCAGCTCGCCGCGAGACCAGGGCACCACCGCGTCGACCGCCACCATCTGCTCGCGGAGCAGGGCTGCCACCCTGCCGAGCAGGAGGTCGATCCCCTCGCCGCTGGTCGCGCTGACGAAGACGGCCCGGTCGGCCGCCGGCATGGCGGCGGCTCGTAGGTCCGGGGCGAGCAGGTCGATCTTGTTGAAGGCCACGATCCGCGGCTTCTCGGCAGCGCCGAGCTCCTCCAGGACGGTGCGAACCGCCTCCTGCTGGCCGACGAAGTCGGGGTCGGCGGCGTCGACCACCTCGATCAGGAGGTCGGCGCGCAGCACCTCCTCGAGCGTGGCACGGAACGCCTCGACCAGGTCGTGAGGCAGCTTGTTGATGAAGCCGACGGTGTCAGTCACCACGATGCGCTGGCCGGAGGGCAGGGTCACGCGGCGGCTGGTCGGGTCGAGCGTCGCAAAGAGCATGTCGGCCACGAACAGGTCGGCCTCCGCCAGCCGATTGAGGAGCGTGCTCTTGCCGGCGTTGGTGTAACCGACCAGGGCCACCGTGGCCACCTCGGACCGCTCGCGCTGGCGAGCGGCGGTGGCCCGTTGCCGCTTCACGTCTTCGAGCTCGCCGCGCACCCTCCTGATCCGGTCGCGGATGAGCCGGCGGTCGGTCTCCAATTGGCTCTCGCCCGGCCCCCGAGTACCGATCCCGCCGCCCGTGCGCGAGAGGTGCGTCCAGAGCCGGGTCAGCCTGGGGAGGTGGTATTCCAGCGCTGCCAGCTCGACCTGGAGGCGTCCCTCGCGGGTGCTGGCGTGCCGGGCGAAGATGTCGATGATCAGCGCGGAGCGGTCGAGCACCTTGCAGTCGAGGAGCTTCTCGAGGGCGCGCTGCTGGTTCGGCGCCAGCTCGTCGTCGACCACGAGGAGGTTGAAGCCGAGCGCGCTGCGCTCGTCCGCCAGCTCGGCAGCCCGTCCCTTCCCGAAATAGGTGGCCGGATCGGGGTGCCTGCGCCGCTGCGAGGCGCTGCCGACCACCACCGCACCCGCCGTCTCGGCCAGGGCAGCGAGTTCCGCGAGGCTGCGCTCGATCGGCCAGCGCCCGTCAGCGGGGTCATCCAGGCCGATCAGAAAGGCGCGCTCCTCGGGGGCCGTGAGGTCGAAGAAGGAGGGGCGATCGGGCATCTCGGTACGGTGATGGTACCCCAAGCTCCGGCAGGCTCCGACCGGCGTCGGTCGAGGTGGCGTCGGTACTTATTGCCTAGGGCATCTGGCCCGGAATTCTGCGATACCTCTCCCTATCTTGACCCAGGGCAGCGCCCCGCCCGACGGCGGGGTCAACAGGGGCGTCCCGACGCCGGCGAGCTTGACCGCCCGGATGCTGATTCCGCTGGCCGGGAGCGTGGTCGTCACGATCGTCCTGAACAACATCCTGATCACCACCCAGCCCGATCCACTGCTGCGCGCGGTGATCAGCGCCCTGGTCGGAGTCGTCCTCGCCGGGGTCGCGCTCGCGACGATTCTGATCCGGCCTCTCGTTCGCTCGCGGGCTGATCTGCAGGTTCGCTACCAGGCCGCCATGGCGGATGCGCTCAAGGACCAGCTCACCGGGCTCGGAAACCATCGGGCATTCCAGGATGAGCTCGACGGCCAGGTCGAGCACGCCACCCGATACAAGGTGCCGGTCTCGCTGGTGCTGATCGACCTCGACGAGTTCAAGCAGGTCAACGACAACGGCGGCCATGCCATCGGCGACCAGACGCTGGCCGCGTTCGGAAAGCTGGTCACGCACGTCCTGCGCAAGGTTGACCGGCCATTCCGGGTCGGGGGTGACGAGTTCGCCCTGCTCCTCCCCCACACCGACGCCGACGGCGCCTACATCGTGGCGCGCCGCCTCCTGGTGGCCGCGCTGCAGCCGACGGTCCGGGACCCCAAGATCAAGCCGCTCTCCTTCTCGGCCGGGGTCTCAACGTTGCCCGACCTCGCCGCGAATCGCTCCGCGCTCTACGCCCAGGCCGATGCTGCCCTGTACGCGGCCAAGCGCGCCGGCCGCACCGAAGTGGTTGTCTACGACCCCGCGGAGGCGGTGGCCGCCAGCTCCCCGGGTGCGTCCGCGGCGATCGCCGATGTCATTGCCCGCAAGCTGCTGCGGCCCGTCTTCCAGCCAATCGTGGACCTCAACACCGGCGAAACGCTCGGTTACGAGGGCCTCATCCGCCCCGTCGCGCCGGCGCCCTACAGCGATCCGGCGAGCCTCTTCGCGGCGGCCGAGGCGAGCGGGCACACCGTGCAGCTGGACCTTGCCTGCGTGGAGGCCATCGTGGCCGCCGGATCTCGCATCCCAAAGGAGATGTTCCTCAGCGTGAACGTGACGCCCCGCACGGTGGAGGCGCCGGAGTTCAACGTCGCTTCGATGCTCAACATCCTCGCCCGCCACGGCTTCCCGCCGGAGCGACTGGTGATCGAGCTGACCGAGCACCAGCCGATTGGCGACATCGAGCAGGTCCGCCACAAGCTCGAGGCATGTCGCCGCTCCGGGATGCGCCTGGCGGCCGATGACCTCGGCGCCGGCAATGCCGGCCTGCGGCTGCTCAGCGACCTGCGCTTCGACGTCGTCAAAGTGGACCTGGGCCTCGTCCAGCGCAGCTCCCCCGGGGAGCCGTCGAGTGCCGTGGTCGAATCGATCGTGGCCTTCGCCAGCCGCACCGGCGCCCTCGTCATCGGCGAGGGAGTGGAGCATGAGGAGCAGGTGCAGCAGCTGACCGGGCTCGGTGTCACCGCTGCGCAGGGCTACCTGTTCAGCCGCCCCGGCCCGCTCCCCGAATGGGACGCCGAGCCACGCCTGGTCGACCTGATCCCGCGCCACGTCGAGGTCGAGCCCATGTCGGTCGACTCCGACCTGGAGGCCTGGAAGCAGTCGATCGGGCTCGCCTCGCCCTTCGCCTAGCAGCGTCGCCTTCAGGCAATGAGCGCGCGCAGCATGCCGGTCGGCCTCCTCGACGAGGCCCGGATCGTCTGCCGGCAGATCGCCGGCGGCGATCCACACGATGCGCCGGTCGCGCCCGAACCAGGTCATCTGGCGCTTGGCGTACTGCCGGGTTCGCCGCGCCGTCACGGCCACCGCCTCGTCGAGCGACCACTCCCCCGCCAGGAACTGCGCCGCCTCGCTGTAGCCGTGGCTGGTGAGCGGCGCCCGGCGCGGGTCGTGCCCGGCGTCGAGCAGGCGCCGCACCTCGTCGAGCAGGCCGTGGGCGAAGAGCCACGCCGCGCGCTCGTCGATGCGCCGATGGAGCACCTCGCGCGGCCGGCTGAGGCCGATGCGGGCCACCGGCCCCGGCCATGGCCGTGCGCCTGGGGTGGGCGCCACTCCCCCACCGGCGGAGGCGACGCGCTCCAGCGCGCGGGTCACGCGCCGCGGGTTGCGCAGGTCGATCCGTCCCGCCGCCGCCGGATCAACCCTCCGCAGGCGCGCTGCCAGGGGTCCGACGCCAGCGGCGGCCAGCTCGGCGCTGAGCTGGGCCCGCTGCCCTGGCTGCGGCGGAAGCTCGAATGCGTACCCGTCGAGGAGGGCGTCCACGTGGAGGCCGCTTCCCCCCACCACCAGGGGCAGGCGGCCGCGCGCGGCGATCTGGGGGAGGAGGCGACGCGCCTCGGCGACCCATTCGGCGACGCTGAACCGCTCCCCGACGTCGACCAGGTCGACGAGGTGATGGGTCACCGACGCGCGCGCCGGTGCGTCGGGCTTGGCGGTGCCGATATCCATGCCACGGTAGACCTGCCGCGAATCAGCGACCAGGATCTCGACGGACAAGCGCGCCGCCAGCGCCAGGGACAGGTCGGTCTTGCCCGAACCGGTCGGACCGACCACGGCCGCGATCGGCGGCGAGGGTTCGGCCGGGCGTGTGGCGGACGGTGCCATCGGCCCCGCCGTCAGACCTCGAACAGGCGCTGGACCTGGGTGATCGACACGGCCCGGCCCGTGCCCCGCTCGACTTCGACCACCACCGCGTTGAAGTTGACTGGCCCGTCGGCCACCGCGAAGCGGGTCGGCAGGTGGGTCAGGAAGCGCGGCAGCACCGTCTCGAGCGAGAAGCCGATGACCGAGTCGCGCGGGCCGGTCATGCCCACGTCGCTGATGTAGGCGGTGCCCTTGGGAAGGAGCCGCGCGTCGGCGGTCGGGACGTGGGTGTGGCTGCCGAGCACCGCGGAGACGCGCCCGTCGAGGTACCAGCCCATGGCGTTCTTCTCGCTGGTGATCTCGCAGTGGAAGTCGACGATGCAGACCGGCGGCAGCGGCTCTGCCGCTCCGTCGAGCAGCCCATCCATGGCGAGGAAGGGCGAGTCGAGCTGGTTCATGAAGACGCGCCCCATCACGTTGACGACGGCGACCCGGTCCCCGTCGGGGAGCGTATGCAGCAGCCAGCCGCGCCCGGGTGCGTCATCGGGGTAGTTCAGGGGTCGCAGCACCGGGCGGCCGCTGTCGAGGTAGTCGTAGATCTCGCGCTTGTCCCAGATGTGGTTCCCGCTGGTGATCACGTCGACCCCGCTGCCGAGCAGCTCCTCGGCAAGGCTCGGGGTCAGCCCCGCTCCCGCCGCGAGGTTCTCACCGTTGGCGATCACCAGGTCGAGGTTGAGCTCGGCGCGCAGCTCGCGCAGATTGGCGACGACCGCCAGGCGCCCCGGCTTGCCGATGATGTCGCCGATGACCATGCACCGCAGCCGCGCGGCGCGATCGGTCATCGGGCGTAGTCGACCGCGCGCGTCTCGCGGATCACGGTCACCTTGATCTGGCCGGGATACTGCAGCTGCTCCTCGATCTTCTTGACCACGTCACGGGCGAGGCGGCTGCTGGCCATGTCGTCCATCTCCTCGGGGCGGACCAGGATCCGGATCTCGCGGCCGGCCTGGATCGCGTAGCAGCGCTCTACACCCGGGAAGGCGAGCGCGATCTGCTGGAGGTCGTCGAGGCGCTTGACGTAGTTGTCGAGCGACTCGCCCCGGGCCCCGGGACGCGAGGCGCTGATGGCGTCCGCGATCTGCACCACGGTCGCCTCGGTCGACTCCTGCTCGACCTCCTGGTGGTGGGCGGCGATGCAGTTGCAGACGACCGGGTTGATGCCGTAGCGCTTCGCGATGTCGCCACCGATCAGCGCGTGGGGGCCGTCCACCTCATGGTCGACCGCCTTGCCGATGTCGTGCAGCAGTCCGCCCTTCTTCGACTCGGGGATGTTGGCGCCGATCTCGGCCGCCAGCAGCCCGCTCAGCCGCGCCGTCTCGACGCAGTGGTTCAGGACGTTCTGCCCATAGCTCGTCCGG
This sequence comes from uncultured Chloroflexia bacterium, assembly GCA_963770875.1. Taxonomy (GTDB): domain Bacteria; phylum Chloroflexota; class Limnocylindria; order QHBO01; family QHBO01; genus CF-167. The sequence continues at coordinate 513,054 of CAVYRE010000001.1, read as the reverse complement.
TACTTCAGCCGTCCGAGCAGCTTGATCAGCTCGGGATGCAGCCCGGGCACGCCGGCGTCATAGGCCGCCTGCTCGCCGGCCTGGCGCATCACGACCTCGATCTCGGCGCGACACTTGGCCACGGTCTCCTCGATGCGCCCGGGGTGGATGCGGCCGTCGCTGATGAGCTTGGTGAGCGCCATGCGCGCCACCTCGCGGCGAACCGGATCGAAGCCGGAAAGGACCACCGCCTCGGGGGTGTCGTCGATGATCAGGTCGACCCCGGTCGCCTGCTCGAGGGCGCGGATGTTGCGCCCCTCACGGCCGATGATCCGCCCCTTCATCTCCTCCGATGGCAGCGGCACCACCGTCACGGTCGCTTCGGACGTGTGGTCAGCTGCGATTCGCTGCATGACGGTCGTCAGGACCCGTCTCGCCTTGTCCTCGCCGTCCTCGGTCGCGCGTCGCTCGATCTCGCGCACCCGCTGGTGAGCCTCGGCCTCGGCCTCGTCGACGATCTGCTGGATCAGCGCCTGGCGCGCCTCCGTGGCAGTCAGCCCGCTCACCTTCTCAAGCTCGACGATCTGCTGGGCCTGGAGCTCGGCGAGGCGAGCCTTCTCTGCCTCGACCTCGCGCTGCCGCTCCTCAAAGCTTGCCTCTCGACGCTCGATCGACTCCACCTTGCGGTCGAGCGCCTCCGAACGGTCGAGGAGGAGTCGCTCCTGGCGCTGCAGGTCGGCGCGCTTCTCGCGGGCCTCCTCCTCGGCGGCGCGCTGAACCTGGAGGGCGTCGTCCTTGCCCTCCAGCACGATCTCCTTCTGCTTGGCGCGCGCCTCGGCCATGATCCGCTCGGCGTAGCCTTCGGCATGCTTGACGCTGTTGGCGGCGAGGAAGCGGCGCCCCAGGTAGCCGATCGCGATCCCAGCGATCAGGGCAATCGGCGCGACGATCGCCGCCGTGGCGAGGGTGTTGTCAGGCATCGGCTCCTCCGGTTCGTTGGAGCCCCTCTGGGCGATAATCGCGCCGCATGCGCGGCGCCGATCTCATGGTCTCGTTGGCGTCAGCCCCTGCCTCGCGGCCGATCTGGGACTGTCGTGGGCCGAGTGTACCGCAACCGGCCGCAGCGGGCGGTCGGGGCGTCAGCCCGCCGCGATCCGGCCCAGCAGGGCGACCATCTCCAGGTCGTGTGGCAGGAAGTCCTGGAACATGATCCGTTGAACGCCCGCAGCCGCGAACGCGTCGATCCGTTGGCGCGCCTGGTCGGGGGTGCCCATGATCCAGCGGCCGCGCCGCTGGGCAAGCCACGTGTCGGCATCTGCCTCGCCGCCCATCATCGCCAGCTGCTGGCGCAGGCGGTCGCGGAACTCCGCCTCCGTCTCCGCGACGAGCGCCCCGACCATGGCGGAGCAGACCACGGAGTCCGGGTCGCGCCCGGCGGTGGAGCAGGCCGCCCGGATCCGTGCGTAGGCCTTTCTCGCCGCTTCGGGGCTCGCCGAGCCGCGGTTGAACTCATCGGCGTGGGTGGCGACCAGTCGGGCGAGCCGCGGGCCGCCATCGCCGCCGAGGATCAGGTGCGGATGCCGGCGCTCGGCTGAGGCCGGCCGTGGCCGGAAGAGGGCGTCCTCGACCTGCCAGTACCGGCCGGGGTAGCTCCAACCATCCGGTTCGGTCCAGAGGCCGTGAACGACGGCGAGCGCCTCCTCGAGCATGTCGTACCGCTCCTTGAGCGGCGGGTACGGGATGCCGAGCCGATGGTGATCCTCGTCATTCCAGCCGGCCCCCATGCCGACCTCGAGGCGTCCTCCGCTCATCTCGTCGACGGTCGCCGTCATCTTGGCGAAGGTGCCGGGGATCCGGAAGGTGACCGGCGAGACGAGCGAGCCGATCCGGATCGTGGTCGTCTCGCGCGCCAGGCCGGCGAGCGTCGCCCAGGCGTCGGTGGTCGGCTGCCCCGAGCCTCCCGGGAAGGATGCGTAGTGGTCCGAGCGGAAGAATGCTTCGATCCCGGCAGCCTCCGCCGCGAGGGCGAGGGCCAGGACGTCGTCGTAGCTCAGCCCCTGCTGCGGCTCGGTCATGAGGGCGTATCGCATCGGAGCCGAGGATACCCGTTCAGGCATCCTCGCCCTCTTCCCTCCCCACCGCGCGGAGCGTGGCGCGCACCGTCTCCGGATCGAAGCCCCGTCGCATCAGGAATGCACCGAGGCGCTGGATCGCCCTAGCCTCGTCGGGCATGGGTCGCCCCTTCAGGTGGCGCGCCAGCGCCGCCGCCGCGCGCTCGGCCTCGCTCCCCGGCATCGCCTCGGCCTCGAGCGCCGCCTCGGCCAGCTCCTCGCCGCGCAGCGCCTCCATCACCTCGCGCGGGACGCCGCGCTGGCGCAGCTCGGCCTCGACCATGCGACGCCCTCGGGGGGCGTGCCGGTCGCGCTGCTCGGCCCACCATCGCGCGAAGGCGACGTCATCGACCAGACCGAGCGCCTCGAGTCGCCGGAGCGTGGTGGCAATCACCTCGTCGGTTGCCGCCGCTCGGCGGAGGCGCAGCTCCAGCTCGCGACGGGTGCGTGGGCGCGTACCGAGGAAGTGGGCCGCAATCGCCATGGCGGCCTCGGGATCGGGTGGCGGGCGGTCGGCGGCGTCAGCGCCCCGCGATCGGCGACGCTCGGCCATCGGCGGCCCGTGCCTCCCCTACTCGGCCTCGGGGATCCCCTCGACCCCGACCTCGATGGTCGCGACCTTGCCACGGATCTCGGCCTCGATCCGATCTGCGAGCTCCGGGTGCCCCTTCAGGAACTCGCGGGAGTTCTCCCGTCCCTGACCGAGGCGGGTCTCCCCGTAGTTGAACCAGGCCCCCGTCTTGGAGAGGATGCCGGCGGCGATCCCGACGTCGAGCAGGCCGCCCTCCTTGCTGATCCCCTCGTTGTACATGATGTCGAACTCGGCGAGCCGGAATGGGCTGGCGACCTTGTTCTTCACGACCTTGACGCGGGTGCGAGAGCCGATCGCATCGGTCCCGTTCTTGAGGGTCTCGATGCGACGGATGTCCAGGCGGACCGAGCAGTAGAACTTCAGGGCGCGCCCGCCGGGGGTCGTCTCGGGGTTGCCGAACATGACCCCGATCTTCTCGCGCAGCTGGTTCGTGAAGATCAGCGCCGTGTTGCTGCGGTTGATGGCGCCGGTCAGCTTGCGCAGCGCCTGGCTCATGAGGCGGGCCTGCAGACCGACGAAGCTGTCACCCATCTCGCCCTCGATCTCGGCGCGCGGCACGAGCGCGGCGACCGAGTCGATGATCACGACGTCGACCCCGTTGCTGCGGATCAGCGTCTCCGCGATCTCCAGGGCCTGCTCGCCGGTGTCCGGCTGCGAGACGAGCAGCTCGTCGACGTTCAGGCCGACGTTCTTGGCGTAGCTCGGGTCGAGGGCGTGCTCGGCGTCGATGAAGGCCACGATTCCGCCGGCGCGCTGCGCGTTGGCGGCGATGTGATAGCAGAGGGTCGTCTTGCCACTCGATTCGGGGCCGAAGATCTCGGTGATCCGGCCACGTGGCACCCCGCCCACGCCGAGCGCAAGGTCGAGGGCGATCGAGCCGGTCGGCACGACCTCGACCGACATCTTGGCGCCCTTGTCGCCGAGCCGCATGATCGCGCCACGGCCGAACTGCTTCTCGATCTGCAGGATGGCGGCATCGACGGCGCGCCCGCGCTCACCGGTGCGCTGGGGTGGTGTCTGGATCTCGGACTCGGCGGATGCCACCGGGGTTGCCATGATCGGTTCGGTCTCCTTCTCTCATCGCTCCCGGCGGCGATTCAGGTCAAGCCTCCTGGCCGGGCTCACTTCGTGGCTTGCGCTTCTTCTTGATCAGCTCGACCGTCATCGGCTGCTCGTAGGCCGATGCCGGCTGGACCTTCGGCGCCTTGTCCTTTGGCTTTCGCTTCTCCTGGTGGCGCGGTCGATCGCGGCCTTTGGCCATCTCGCTGGACCTCCCGATATGGGCCGGTCGAGGTGGCGATAGCCTGCCGGGTGCGGCCTTATCGGTCCGTTACCGGTGGCTTATCGGTCCTCGTTCCGACGCTCCCGTATTGCGCCGTGACGGCCTCGCGCAGGGTTCCGAACGAGCCGTCGTCGAGGGCCCGGCGGATCCGCCGCATGAGGTCCTGAGTATAGGTGACGTTATGGAGCGACGAGAGCCGATAGGCGAGCAGCTCCTCGGCCCGGAAGAGGTGCGCCAGGTAGGCGCGGGAGTGGTTCCGGCACGTCTCGCAGCCGCACTCGGGATCCGGTGGGGCCGGGTCGTCGAGGAACCGCGCGTTGCGCAGGTTCAGCCTGCCGGCGCTCGTCCAGAGCTGCCCGTTGCGCGCCACGCGGGTCGGCAGCACGCAGTCGAAGAGGTCGATCCCACGCTCGACGGCGGTGAAGAAGTCGGCCGGCGAGCCGACGCCCATCAGGTAGCGGACCCTGGGGTCGTCACCGAGGGCCTGCGCGACAACGTCGAGGGTCGCCGCCATCTGGGCCTTGCTCTCCCCGACCGAGAGGCCGCCGATGGCGATCCCGTCGAAGGGCAGCGCCGCGATCTCGGCTGCGCTCCGCCGCTCGAAGGTCCGGATCGACGCCGCCCTGCACGATCCCGAAGAGCGCCTGGTCGGGGCGCGTGTGCGCGGCGAGGCAGCGCTCCGCCCAGCGGTGCGTGCGCTCCATCGCGGCCGCCACCTGCTCCTCCGGCAGGGTGGCGTCGACCAGCTGGTCGAAGGCCATCGCGATGTCGCTCCCGAGCGCCTCCTGGATCTCCACGGCGCGTTCGGGCGTCAGTCGCTGCGACGACCCGTCGAGGTGGCTCGCAAAGGTGACGCCGTCCTCGTCGACGCGCCCCAGGTGGGCGAGGCTGAAGACCTGGAAGCCGCCGGAATCGGTGAGGATCGGCCCGTCCCAGCCCATGAACCGATGCAGCCCCCCGAGCCGCGCGATCCGCTCGTGGCCCGGCCGCAGGGAGAGGTGGTAGGTGTTGGCGAGGATGACCTGGGCGCCGGCCGCGCGCAGGTCACCGGGGGTCAGGCTCTTGACCGTGGCCTGCGTGCCGACCGGCATGAACTGCGGCGTATCGATGGTCCCGTGAGGCGTGGTCAGCGTCCCGAGCCGTGCCAACCCGGTCCGGGTGGCGCGGGAGGTGAACGAGATGGGCGATGTCACGCGAATGCCAGCCTAGCCGATGAACATCGCGTCGCCGAAGCTGAAGAACCGGTACGCCTCGGCCAGCGCGACCCGGTAGGCGCCAAGCAGTACATCGCGCGCTTCGAACGGGGTGGCGGCCGGCATGCCGGCCTGCACGAAGGCGGTGACGAGCAGCAGCAGCGAGCTGCGCGGCAGGTGGAAGTTGGTGATCAGCGCGTCGACCGCCTCGAACCGATGCGGTGGCGTGACGTAGACATCGGTCCAACCGCTCGGGCCGCCGCCCATGGCCGCCGTTTCGAGGACGCGGACACTGGTCGTGCCGACGGCGATGATCCGGCCTCCGCCCCGCTTCGCCTCGGCGATCGCCGCCCGGGTGGCCGGCGGGATCTCGTACCACTCGCGGTGGATCCGGTGCTCGTCGATGTACTCACCCTCCAGTGGACGGAACGTGTCGAGGCCCACGTGCAGCGTCACCGTGGCACGCTTGATGCCCGCCGCCTCCAACCCGGACAGCAGCTCCGGCGTGAAGTGGAGCCCAGCCGTCGGTGCGGCGGCGGAGCCGGGTGGGACGGCGTAGACCGTCTGGTATCGATCCGCGGCGGCTGACCGGTCGCGGATGTAGGGCGGCAGCGGCGTCTCGCCTGCCTCGCTCATGACCGCCAGCGGGTCGCGATCGAAGGCGACCGCCCGGGTGCCGCCGAGCAGCCGCTCCCCCACCTCGACCCGGCTGCCGGTGCGCAGGGTGACGGCCTCGCCGACGCCGATGCGTCGTGAGGGCCGGACCAGCGCCTCCCACCGGCTCGGGTCGCCCTCGAGCGGACGAAGCAGCAGCAGCTCCGCCGGCGCGCCGCCGCGCCGAGTGGCCGGAAGCCGCGCCGGGATCACCCGCGAGTCGTTGACGACGAGGAGATCGCCGGGGTGCAGCAGCTCCCCCACCTCGCGAAAGGATCGATGGGCGAGCGCCGGACGGTCCGGGTCGCGACGCGCCTCGGTCGAGGACCAGGAGGCGTGCGGCATCGCGGGGCTCGGCCGGGAGCTGGGCGATCGCGCCCTCCGGCAGCTCGTAGTCGAAGTCACTGACGCGCAGGCGCGGGCTCACGGCGGGTCGGTCATCGGCCCGGAAAGCGTAGCGCCCGGCCGGGTGGCCCGGCCGGGCGCCATCGGTCGTGGATGCGCCTACTTGATGAAGGTCGCGATCCAGTCCTTGGCGAAGTAGACGACGAAGGCCGCGGCCACGAGCCACATCAGGAGATGGACCTCGCCCATCTTGCCCTTGAAGACCTTGATCGCCACCCAGCTGATGAAGCCGGCGCCGATGCCGACCGTGATGTCGTAGGTCAGCGGCATCAGGATCATGGTGAGAAGGGCTGGGATTCCGTCCTCCATGTCCCGGACGTTGATGTCGCTGATCAGGGTGAACATCAGGTACCCGACGATCACCAGGGCCGGGGCGGTGGCCTGCGCCGGCACGATCCCCGCCAGCGGCGAGAGGAAGATCGCCGCGCAGGAAGAGAACGCCGACTACGATCGAGGTGAGGCCGGTGCGCCCACCCTCCGCGACGCCCGCAGCGCTCTCGATGTACGTCGTGTTGGAGCTGATGCCAGCCGCGCCGCCCGCGATAGCGGCCACGCTGTCAACCAGCAGAACGCGACCGATCCCCGGCACCGAGCCGTCCTCGTTCGCGAGGCCTGCCTCGGCGGCGACGCCAGTGACGGTGCCCATCGTGTCGAAGAAGTCGGTGAGCATGATCGCGAAGATCGTGAGGAGCGCCGTCAGCAGGCCCAGGCTGAACACGTTGCCCAGGTCGAACTTTCCGAGGGTGCTGAAGGTGCTGCTGGTGGGCGTGATGACGAAATCGGTGGGGACCTTGGCGACCCCGGTGACCAACGCCAGCACGGTGGTCGCGAGGATGCTGATGATCAGGGCGCCGCGAATCTTCAGCACCCAGAGGGCGATCGTGAGGGCGAGGCCTGCCCAGAAGACGAACTGCGCCGGCTCGGTCGGGAATACGGGCGCGACCGGGGGCACCCCGCCCTGCGGCGAGACGATGGCGCCGCCGTTCACGAACCCGATGAACAGGATGAAGAGGCCGATGCCGACGCCGATCGCGCGCTTGAGGGCGAGCGGCACGGCATTCATGATCGCTTCCCGGAGGCCGATCAGCACGAGGACCGTCACCGCGATGCCCTCGAGAACGATCACGCCCATGGCGCCCGGCAGGGTCAGGCCCTTGCCCAGGACGAGGGTGAAGGCGACCACGGCGTTGATCCCAAGCCCTGCGGCGAGCGCCAGCGGGTAGTTGGCGACGATCCCCATCAGGATCGTCATGACCCCGGCGACCAGGGCGGTGGCCGCGGCTCCCGCAACCGGGTCGAGGCCCGCCGCCGACAGAATGCCCGGGTTCAGGAAGATGATGTAGGCCATCACCATGAAGGTGGTGACGCCGGCGCGAACCTCGGTTCCGAAGTTCGTGCCCCGTTCGGCGAACTTGAAGAAGCCGTCCACGGTATCCCTGCCCTCCGTCCCTGCGAGCCTGCCCTGGGTCATGCCGACCGGGGCGTGGCCGCGGCGATCCTACTCCCGCGGTCAAGCGCGGGGAAGCCCTCCGGCGCGGCGAGCAAACGGCGTCTCTCAGCGACGCAGGAAGAGGCTCGCGAGCAGGCTCAGGACGATCGAGATCACGAGCATCGTGCCGAGCGGAATGAAGATGCCGCCCCGATCGCCGGTGATTGCGATGTCGCCCGGCAGGCGCCCGAATGGGAGCCGGATCCCGGCCATCGCCAGGCCGCCGACCACCACCAACAGGATGCCGATCACGACCAGGAAGCGGCCGAGCTCGGGAGACATCGGCCTAGTCGAAGAGCCCCGGCTGGGCGTCGGGTGAGCGAGGCGGGACGAGGCCGAGGTGCTCCCAGGCACCGGCGGTGAGCTGGCGTCCGCGCGAGGTGCGGGCCAGCAGCCCGATCTGCATCAGGTACGGCTCGATCACGTCCTCGAGCGTCTCGACCGGCTCGCTGATCGTGGCGGCCATGGTCTGCAACCCAACCGGTCCCCCGCCGTGGTGCTCGGCGATGGCGCGCAGGAGCTGCCGGTCCAGCGCGTCGAGGCCGCGGTCGTCGATCTCGAGCAGCGCGAGGGCATCGGTGGCCAGGCCGACGGTCACCACCCCATCCCCGCGTACCTGGGCAAAGTCGCGGGCGCGCTTGAGGAGCCGGTTGGCGATGCGCGGCGTGCCACGGCTGCGCCCGGCGATGGTCCGGGCCGCATCGGGCTCGAGGGCGACGTCGAGGATGTGGGCGCTGCGGCGCAGGATCCGCTCCAGGTCGTCGCCGGTGTAGTAGTCGAGCCGATGGGTGACCCCGAACCGATCGCGCAGCGGTCCCGGTGATGCTCCCCACCCTGGTCGTCGCCCCGATCACGGTGATGTGCTCGATCTGGAGCCGCACGGTGCGCGCCCCGGGCCCCTTGCCGAGCACCACGTCGAGGGCGAAGTCCTCCATGGCCGGGTAGAGGATCTCCTCGACCGCGTGGGAGAGGCGATGGATCTCGTCGATGAAGAGGACGTCCCCCTTGTTCAGGGCGGTGAGCACCGCCGCCAGGTCGCCGGCGCGCTCGATCGCCGGCCCGGAGGTGGTCCGGATCTGTGCGCCCATCTCCGCCGCGACGATGTTGGCGAGGGTCGTCTTGCCGAGCCCCGGCGGACCGTACAGCAGGATGTGGTCGACCGGCTCCTCACGGTGCCGCGCCGCGTCGATCAGGATCGCCAGGTTCTCCTTGATCCGATCCTGCCCGGCGAACTCGTCGAGGCGTCGCGGACGGACGGTCGACTCCAGCGCGAGCTCGTCCTCGGCGACGGCGGCGCTCGCGATCCGCTCGATGGTCATGGCCGCATTCTAGGGGCCGACGAGGCGGCTCAGGTCCTCGGGCGTGTCGATGTCGGGCGAATGGTTGCCCACCGGCACCGCCTCGACGAGGTCGGCGTGCGACCGCAGCCAGTCGCGCAGGCCGACGTCCCCGCTGAGCTGCTCGACGAGATGGAACTGGCTGCGCTCGAGGAGCACCGGCGGGGCGAGCACGCCGTTCGCCTCGGCTGCGACCACCGGGCGATTGCCTCGGGCCGCGAGCACGGCGGCGAGCGTCGATGCCCGCATCCGCGGCTGATCGCCGAGCAGGATCACGGCGGCCGCATACCGACGCCGTCCAGGGCGGCTGAGGCCAAGCCGCAGCGACAGGCTCAGCCCGCGCTCGGGAAACGGGTTGCGGACCCATCGCACATCGTCCCGCGCGGCGGAGGCGGGCTCAGCCAGCCAGACCGGCACGACGGCCACGATCGGGTCGAGGCCCGCCGTTCGCGCACGAGCGATCACGCCTTCGAGCATCGAGCGGCCGTCGACCGCGGCAAGCTGCTTCGGAGAGCCGTAGCGGCGCGACATGCCGGCCGCCAGGATCACCGCGCCCACCGGTCCGTCGCCGCTCACCGGCCTATTAGACTGCGCCGCATGCCGCCGATGAAGGCGCCCGCGTGAGCCGGCCGGAGGCCGTGGACCTGCTGATCAGCGGTGGCACGCTGCTCGACGGCAGCGGCGCGGCGGGGCGCCCCGGGACGGTGGCCTGCCTCGACGGTCGCCTCCACCTTGGCGATGGAGGCTGGTGGCCACAGGCCGGTCGCAGCATCGACGCAAGCGGCATGGTGGTGGCTCCCGGCTTCATCGACCTGCACTCCCACGGCGGTCTCGTGATCCTCGCCGATCCCCGGCACGAGCCAAAGGTGCGGCAGGGGGTCACCACCGAGGTGATCGGCGTCGACGGCAACGGTTACGCCCCGTTCGCGGATCACGACGATCTGGCCGCCTTCGTCGAGCTGAACGCCGGCCTCGACGGGCGTCCGCGGATCGCCTATGACTGGAGCTCCGTCGCAAGCTACATCGGACGCTACGACCGCGGCCAGGCGGTGAACATCGCCGTCCTGATCGGCAACAGCGCGCTGCGGATCGGTGCCATCGGCTGGGAGGAGATGCCCGCCAACGACCGGGGGCTGGCAACGCATGCGCGCCATGCTGCGCGAGGCGATGGAGGAGGGCGCCTTCGGGTTCTCGAGCGGGCTCGACTACCCCCCGGGCTCCTTCGCCTCAACCGATGAGCTCGCAGCCCTGACTGCCGAGGCGGCGCGCGCAGGGGGCTTCTATCACACCCACGTGCGCTACGGCCTCGGGGACCGCTTCCTCGACCCGTTCCGCGAAGCGATCGATATCGGACGGCGGGGCGAGGGGCCCGTGCACCTGACCCACTTCTACCATCGTCAGACCCACCCCGGCGGCCCGGAGCAGCTGCTCGACCTCGTCGACGCGGCCCGCGCCGGGGGCATGGACGTCACCTTCGACTGCTATCCGTACGAGTGGGCCTCCACCCGGCTGCTCATCCAGCTGCCGCAGTGGGTCCAGGCGGGCGGACCCCGAGCGCTGAAGGAACGCCTGGCCGATGGGACGACGCGCGATCGGATGCGCGCCGAGCTCTCCACGCGTGGCGCCGCCTACACGAGCGCTGCGGGCTGGGCCGACATCCGCCTCGGAGGCTTCACCCGCCCGGACCAGATGCGCTGGGAGAGCCGGACCCTCGCCGACGTCATGGAGGAGACCGAGCGCGACGCGGTGGACACGATCTGCGACCTGCTGCTGGCCGAGGACCTCCGCGTCGCCCAGGTGACGAGCGGACCGTGGAGCGAGACGCTCCCCCACTTCATTCGCCACCCGGTCGGGATGGTGGGCACCGACTCGACCTTTCTGGGCGACAAGCCGTCTCCCCGCACCTACGGCTCGTTCCCGCGGATCCTCGGGCAGTTCGTGCGCGACGAGCAGCTCCTATCGATCCAGGAGGCGGTGCGGAAGATGACCTCCGCCCCGGCCGCCCGGCTCGGCCTTGCCGACCGGGGCCTGCTCCGCGATGGCTACGCGGCCGACGTTGTTGTCTTCGACCCGGCCCGCGTCCGGGCGAACGCCACCTATGACGAGCCGAGGCAGTACCCCGACGGCATCGAGTACGTGGCGGTCAACGGGCAGCTGGTGGTCGATGAGGGCGCCCATACCGGGGCGCTCCCCGGCCGCGCGCTTCGCAGCGGACGACGATGACGGTGCTATCGTCCGCTCCAGGAGGAGCTGCCGCATGACGCGCACCCTGCCGCCCGGGGCGCCGCCCGGGAGAGCGCCCGAAGCGCTGATCATCCCCCCTGAGGCGCCGACACGTGGGCGCCTCGCGACCCGCTCCCCGCTCCGTCGCGAGGGACCGGAGAAGCTCACCGGCGTCGCGAAATACGCGGACGACCTCGTCTTCCCCGGCGCCTGGTACGGGGCAACGATCCGCTCGACGGAGCCGCACGCGAAGCTCGTGGCGATCGACCTGGACCAGGCGTTCGATTGGAACAGCGTGGCGGTCGTGACGGCGGCCGACATCCCCGGCCCGAACGTCGTCAGCCTGATCCGCGACGACCAGCCGATCCTCGTCCCAATCGGCGGGGAGGTTCGACACCAGGCCGAGCCGGTCTGCCTCATCGCGGCCCCCGATCGCGAGACCCTCCGCCTGGCCAAACGCCACCTCCGCCTTCAGACCGAGCGGCTGCCGGCCATCTTCGACCCGCTCGAGTCGACCGAGGAGATCTCGCACTGCGACGTCAGCCGCGGGGACCTCGATGGCGGGCTTCGCCGAGGCCGAGCTGGTGATCGAGGGAACCTACCGGGTCGGCCACCAGGAGCAGCTCTACATCGAGAACCAGGCGATGATCGCCCTCCCCCACCCCGACGGCGGCGTCACGGTCCACGGCTCGTGCCAGTGTCCGTACTACATCCACCGCGCCCTGAAGCGCTCCCTCAACCTGACCGATGAGCAGGCCGTGGTGATCCAGGCCGAGACCGGAGGCGGCTTCGGCGGGAAGGAGGAGTACCCCTCGATGGTGGCGCTCCACGCCGCGCTGCTCGCCGGCAAGGTCGGCAAGCCGGTGCGGATGATCTACGACCGTCACGAGGACCTGAGCGCCACCACCAAGCGCCACCCGGCCGTGATCCGGCATCGCACCGGCGTGACCCGGGACGGGCGGCTCGTGGCCCAGGAGATCGAGGTGGTGATGGACGCCGGGGCGTACTGCACGCTGAGCCCGGTGGTCCTGTCCCGCGGTGTGCTGCACGCGGGGGGCCCGTATCGGTGCCAGAACGTGCGGATCCGCGGTCGCGCGATGGCGACCAACACGCCGCCCAATGGCGCGTTCCGCGGCTTCGGCGCGCCGCAGACCGAGTTCGCCGCGGAGATGCAGGTCAACCGCATCGCCGAGGCGCTCGGGACGAGCCCCCTCGAGCTTCGCCGACGGTGGGCCTATCGGGAGGGCGACCAGACGCCGACCGGGCAGCTGCTTCGCGAGAGCGTCGCTGCGCACGAGGTCCTCGAGGCCGCGGCCGAGGCGAGCGACTTCGCCCGCCACGCCGAGCAGACCCGGCGAGCGCGCGAGGCGCGGCAGTCGGGCGCACGGGTGGCATCGGGAATCGGGCTGGCGATGGCCTGGCATGGGGCCGGCTTCACCGGGTCGGGTGAGGTGCACATCGGGAGCGTCGCGTCGGTAGAGCTGACGCCCGAGGGGAGAGTGCGCATCCTGACCGCGCAGACCGAGATGGGACAGGGCACCAAGACGATCTTCCCGCAGCTCGTCGCCGCGGAGCTGGGGCTCGAGGACGAGGCGGTCGAGGTGGCGCCCCAGGACACGAGCGTGGTGCCCGACTCGGGGCCGACCGTCGCCAGCCGCACGGCGATGGTGGTGGGCGGCCTGATCATCAGGGCGGCCCGACGCCTCCGCGCGCACGTCGAGGCGGTGACCGAGCGCCCGTTCGCCGACTCCTACCGGGACTTCGCCACCGAGCACGGCTCACTGCGCGTCGACGAGCGGTTCGAGCCGTACCCCGACGTCCAGTTCGACGACGCCACCTACACCGGCGACGCCTACCCCGCCTTTGGCTGGGCCTGCGCCGTGGCGCGCGTCGACGTCGACCTCGACACCGGCGAGGTGGCGGTGCGCGACGTCGTCTCGGCCGACGACGCGGGTCGGATCATCCACCCCGTGCTGGCCGAGGGACAGGTCGAAGGCGGAACGCTCCAGGCGGTCGGCTACGCCACCATCGAGGAGATCAAGCTGGTCGACGGCCGATACCTCAACGACCGGCTGGCCACCTACCTGATCCCGACCGCCCTCGATGCCCCGCGGATCGAGGCGATCCTGGTCGAGAAGCCGTTCTCGGGGGCGCCGCACGGCGCGAAGGGGATCGGCGAGCTGCCGATGGATGTCGGCGCGCCGGCGGTCGTCGCCGCGATCCACGACGCCACCGGCATCTGGATCCATGATCTGCCGGCGACCCCCGAGCGCGTGCTCGCCGCCCTGACCGGCGCTCCGACCCCGGCACCGCCCGGCGTCAGCGCCCTGACCCCGGCGGGAGAAGCCGCGTGAGCTATCGGTTCTTCGTCAATGGCGACGCGGTCGAGGTCGAGGTGCCCGGGATGCGCCGCCTGCTCGACGTCCTGCGCGAGGACCTGGCCCTGACCGGCACCAAGGAGGGCTGCGGCGAGGGCGAGTGCGGCGCGTGCAGCGTCCTGCTCGACGGCGCGGTCGTTGACTCGTGCCTCGTGCCGGTCTGCCAGGTCGACGGGACGAGCGTGCGCACGGTCGAAGGGATGGGCGCGCTGGACCAGCTGAACGACCTGCAGGCCGCCTTCCTGGAGGCCGGCGGCGCACAGTGCGGGATCTGCACGCCCGGGATGCTGATGGCGGCCGAGGCGCATCTCGCCGGAGGCGGGGCGAACAGCGACGAAGCCATCCGCGAGGCGATCGCCGGGAACCTGTGCCGCTGCACCGGCTACACGAAGATCGTCGAGGCGATCGCGCTCGCCGCCGAGCGACGGCGCGCAGCCGGTCCCCCGAGCGCCTGAGCGATGCCCGTCGAGCCGCCGGTCGCCTCCCCGCGCTCACTGGGGGAGGCGTATGCCCTGCTCGGCGCCGATGCCTATCGGCCCGTCGCCGGCGGCACCGACCTGCTCGTGCAGATCACCGGCGAGCTGGGCGAGCCTCCCGACCGCGTCCTCGACATCTGGCATCTCGACGAGCTGCGCGGGATCCGGGTGGACTCGAATGCGCTCGTGATGGGCGCGCTGACCACCTACGCCGAGCTGCGCCGCTCCCCGCTCGTGGCGGAGTTCCTGCCGGCCTTCGCGGACGCGGCCGCGACCATCGGGGCGGCGCAGATCCAGAACCGCGGGACGATCGGCGGGAACGTGGTCAACGCCTCGCCGGCCGGCGACATGCTGCCGCTGCTCCTCGCCACGGACGCGCAGCTCGTCGTCGGCAGCGCCGCCGGCGAGCGCTGGGTGCCGGCCCGCGAGTTCTGGCCCGCCTATCGGCGCACCGCGCTGGCTCCCCACGAGCTGCTCCTCCGGATCAGCATCCCGCTGGTCAGCGACCGGCAGGTCCGCTTCCGCAAGGTCGGCACGCGGCGCGCGCAGGCCATCAGCAAGGTCGTCATGGCGCTCGCCTGGCGGGCTGGCGAGGCTGCACCGCGTGGCGCGAGGTCCGCCTGGCCCTCGGCTCGGTGGCGGCCACCCCGATCCGGGCGGCGCAGACCGAGGCGGTGCTGGAAGGCGCGCCCCCCACCGAGGCGACCGCCGATCGCGCCGCCTCGACCCTCGCGTCGGAGATCCATCCGATCGACGACGTACGCTCGAGCGCCGACTACCGACGCGCCGTGGCTGCCCGGGTGCTCCATCGGCTGCTGCGGGAGGCGGGCGGCTGGTGAGCGACGGGGCAGGCCTCAACCCTCCGCACGCGAGCGAGGTCCTCACCCCGGCGGCCGTCTCGTTCGTGGCCGGCCTGCATCGTGCCTTCAACCCGCGCCGCCTGGAGCTGCTCGCTGCCCGCGCCGAACGCCAGCGCCGCTTCGACGCCGGCGAGCTCCCCGGCTTCCTGCCCGAGACCGCCGCGATCCGCGACGACCCGACCTGGCGGGTCGCATCGGCCCCGGCAGACCTGAACGACCGGCGGGTGGAGATCACCGGGCCGGTCGAGCCGAAGATGATGATCAATGCCCTCAACTCCGGCGCGCGCGTCTTCATGGCCGATTTCGAGGACGCCCTCTCCCCCACCTGGGACAACGTGGTCACCGGGCAATGGGCAGTGCACGAGGCGGTGCGCCGGCGCCTCGCCTTCCAGACCGATGAGAAGACCTACGCGCTGAATCCCGAGGTAGCGACGCTCGTCATCCGTCCGCGAGGCTGGCACCTGGACGAGGCGCACCTGGCGGTCGATGGCTCCCCCGTCTCGGCCAGCCTCTTCGACTTCGGGCTGATGATGTTCCACAACGCCCGCGAGCAGCTCGATCGTGGCTCGGGACCCTACTTCTACCTGCCCAAGCTCGAGTCGCACCTCGAGGCGCGCCTCTGGAACGACGTCTTCGTCGCTGCGCAGGAGGAGCTCGGCATCCCGCGGGGCAGCGTCCGGGCCACCGTCCTGATCGAGACGATCCTCGCCGCGTTCGAGATGGAGGAGATCCTCTGGGAGCTGCGGGAGCACGCCTCGGGCCTCAACGCGGGACGCTGGGACTACATCTTCAGCCTGATCAAGAAGTTCCACTCCCGGGCCGACATGATCCTTCCCGATCGCGCGCAGGTGACGATGGCGGTCCCCTTCATGCGCGCCTACCAGCAGCTGCTGGTGCGCACCTGCCATCGTCGCGGGGCGCACGCCATCGGCGGCATGAGCGCCTTCATTCCGAATCGCCGCCTGCCGGACGTCACCGAGAACGCCCTGGCCCGCGTGCGCGAGGATAAGCAGCGCGAGGCGGGCGACGGCTCGGACGGCACGTGGGTCGCGCACCCGGACCTGGTGCCGGTGGCGCGAGCCGTCTTCGATGCAGGTGCTCGGGGATCGGCCGAACCAGAAGGATCGGCTCCGCGAGGATGCGACCGTCACCGGCGGCGAGCTGCTCGACACGCGCGTGGCGGGTGGCCGGGTCACCGAGGTGGGCGTTCGCACGAACGTCAGCGTCGCGCTCCAGTACCTCGCCTCGTGGCTCGGTGGGAACGGCGCAGCGGCGATCAACAACCTGATGGAGGACGCCGCGACCGCCGAGATCAGCCGCTCGCAGCTCTGGCAGTGGCGGGTCCACGGTACCGCCCTCGACGACGGGAGGCCGATGACGGCCGACCTCTACCGGCGGATCCGCGACGAGGAGCTCGGCGTGCTGCTCGCGTCCGCCCCGTCGTACCGCTGGACGGATGCCGCTGCGCTGCTGGACGGGCTCGTCCTCGCCGATCACTTCGCCGAGTTCCTGACCCTGGAGGCCTACCGACTGCTGGAGCCCAGGCCCGCGGGCGGCTAGATCAGCTGCCGCTCCTGGAAGGTCCCGGCGCCGCGTCTCCCGACGAAGGCCCGGTCGCGGATCACCGGCTCGCCCCGGAGCATCACCGTCCGCACCGCGCCGGTAACGGCCATCCCCTCGTACGAGGTGAAGTCGCTCGTGTGGTGGAGTCCTGCCTGAGCGATGGTGCGCCGAGCCACGGGGTCGAAGAGGACGAGGTCGGCGTCCCTTCCCCGCTCCACCGCCCCCTTCGACGCGAGGCCGAAGAGGCGAGCCGGGGTCGTCGCCAGCAGATCGACCATCCGCTCGACGCTGATGCGGCCGCCATCGACACCCTCGCTGTACACCACCGCCAGCAGCGTCTCGATCCCCGGTGCGCCGTTGCTGATCTGCGGGAAGGGCGGCGCTGGCACGCGCTTCTCGATCGCCAGCCGATCCGGCACGTGGTCGGTGGCGATCAGGTCGAGCCCGCGCCCGGCGAGCCCGAGCCACAGCGCCTGTCGGTCGGCTTCCGAGCGCAGAGGCGGCGAGATCACGCTCTTGATCACCTCGCCCTCGTCAGCGCCGCGGTAGCGCGCATCGGTGAAGGCCAGGTAGTGCGGACAGGTCTCCGCGTAGACGGGCCAGCCGCGTGCCTTGGCGGCCAGCACCTCCGCCAGCGCATCGGCGCATGACAGGTGGACGACGTACACCGATGCCTCGGCCGCGCGCGCCAGCGCGATGGCTCGGTGCGTCGCCTCGGCCTCCGCGTAGGTGGGACGGGTCAGCGCGTGATGACGGCAGGCGACCTCGCCGCGGGCCAGCGCGTCGGCGACGAGCGCATCGATGACCGTGGCGTTCTCGCAATGGACCTGGAGCATGCCACCGTGCCGGCCCATGGCACGGAGTGCCGCGAACAGGCGCTCATCGGGCAGGCGGAAGTCGAAGACCATGAACGCCTTGGCGGTTGGAACGCCGGCCGCGATGAGCTCCGGCAGCTCGGCGACAGGGTCCGCCTGCTGGCCGCTGATGACGGCCGAGAGGCCGAAGTCGACGGCCGACTCGCCGGCGGTGCGCGTCCGGAACTCCCGCATCCCCGCAAGGAGCGACCGCGCGCCCTCCTCGCTGATGCCGGTGCCCGGATTGTTGAACGCCAGGAACGTGGTGGTGCCACCGAAGGCAGCGGCGACGCTGTCCTGGAAGAAGCGGTCCGGTTCGTCGTCGGTGGGCAGGCGCGTGTGGGTATGGACGTCCACGCAGCCGGGGAGGACCAGCAGTCCGGTCGCATCGATGACAGGAGCGTCGGGATGGGCCGACGTGAGCCCCTCTCCCATGGCCGATATCCGACCGTCGGTGACGGCGACATCGGCCCGGAACGAGCGGTCGGCGGTGACGACGGTCCCCCCGCTGACGACGAGGTCAGCCACTCCCCGCGTCCGCCTCCTCGATCACGATCTCCTGCGCTCCCTGCCACAGGACGCGCCGCCCCAGCTCGGGAAGCAGCTCGACGCCGCTGACCAGGGTCGCGAAGTGGTTGCCCGCCAGTGGCCCCACGCGCGAAGAGAAGCTGCAGGCGCCGTAGGGGAAGAGGATCTCGCACTCAGACAGGTCGCCCACGTAGATCAGCAGCTGGCCAGGGGCCGGGTGCGCGGTGTGGTTCTCGTAGCCGACCCCCGGGCGCCGGTCGCCGAACGGGATCCAGGTCCCCTCCCCGCTCCAGCGGCAGTGGATCAGCTGCGAGCGGATCGGCAGCCAGGCGCGCAGCGCCTCGCGCGTGCGGGGGGCGGCCTCCTCCCAGCGGGCGGTAAAGTGGAGGTCGCCAACCCGGATCGCAAGGTCCGCCATGCGTGGAGGATAGCAGTGGCCGATCCCCGCCCGACCATCTCGACCCACGTGCTCGACCTCGAGCTGGGCGTGCCGGCGGCAGGGGTGCCGGTGGCGCTCTTCCGCCTGGAGCAGGACGGTCGCCCGGAGCTCCTGACCGAGCTGACGACCGATGCCGATGGCCGGATCCGCTCGCTCCTGCAGACCGACCTCGAGGTCGGCGAGTACCAGCTCGTCTTCGACCTGGCCGCGTATGCGGCGACGCTCGACCGCGACGCCGACTTCTTCGAGAACCTGGCCATCGGAATCCGGGTCGACGAGGCGGATCGCAGCTACCACGTGCCGCTGCTCATCTCGCCGTTCGGCCTGTCGACATACCGCGGGACCTGAATGGAGATCCCAGGGGCCGATGCGCTGAGCGCCCTCTCAGCCGATGCCTTCGCCGACGCCCTCGCTCCCCTCTTCGAGGGCGCGCCTCGATTCCTGCGGCGCCTGGCGGATGCGCGACCGCTCGACTCCGACGAGGCGACTCTTCGACGCCGCGCGCGAGGTGGCCGCGGAGGCGCCGGAAGCGGACTTGATCGAGCTGCTCGATGCACATCCCCGCATCGGTGCCAGCCCTGGCGAGATGTCGGAGCTGTCCCGCGGCGAGCAGGATGACGACGCGATCGACGACGAGGCGCTGGCCCAGGAGCTCGCAGACCTGAACGCCGCCTACGAGCGACGCTTCGGGTTCCGCTATGTGGTCTTCGTGGCGGGGCGTCCCCGAGCGGCGATCGTCCCGCTCATGGAGGTCGCGCTCCGCAACGAGCGTGAAGCCGAGCTGCGGCGCGGCGTCGGCGACGCGATCTACATCGCCGCCGACCGACTCCGGTCCCTGCGTGGGCTCCCCGACACGCTCGAGGAGGCCGACACGTGACCTACGAGATTCGGTATGGCAAGGCCGATGTGAAGGTCTATCGCACGCACGGCACCCCGCTGCGCGGCGTGACCGCCATTCCCGAATCCCCGTTCACCGGTCGCGAGAATATCCTCATGGCGGCCGAGCTCGAAGTCGCCGTCCACGGCACGGCCTTCCTGGCCGCGTATACGCACGGCGACAATCGCCTGGTAGTCGCCACCGACACGATGAAGAACTTCATGCACACCGCGACGCTCGGCTCGAGCGCCGCGACGCTCGAGGGCTGGCTCCTCGACGTCGGCAGCGACTTCCTCGCCGCCTACCCGCACATGGAGCGGCTGACGATGTCCGGTCGTGAGCTTCCCTTCCCCGCGGCGCTCGTGCCGAGCGACGACGGTGACGGGTTCACCACCTCGGAGGTCCTCTTCGCCCGCGACCGAAACGACCGATCGACGGCGTCGCTCGACCTGGAGCGGGACGGCGAAGGGGTGAGGATTACCGGGCACGCCTGCGGCCGGGCCGACCTCCAGCTGATCAAGATCACCGGCAGTGCCTTCGCCGACTTTGCGCGCGACGAGCACACCACCCTGCCCGAGCGACGCGATCGGCCCCTCTACATCTGGTGCGATGTCGGCTGGCGCTACGCCGACGCCGCCGACGCGATCGGCACCGATCCAGCGCGCTACGTGGCCGGCGAGCAGGTGGCCGACCTGACCGCATCGGTCTTCCACCAGTTCGTCAGCCTCTCGATCCAGCACCTCGTCAACGAGATCGGGGCGCGGATGCTCGAGCGTTGGCCGCAGCTGGCCGAGGTCAGCTTCGAGGCGACGAACCGGCTCTGGGATCCGGGTGCGGAGTCACCCACCGACCCGCGGTCAAGACCTACGCCGATCCGCGCCCGCCGTTCGGACGGATCGGCCTGGTCATGCGCCGCTGAGGCCGAACACGGGCAGGTCGATCGCCGGGCATCGATCCATCACGACCAGCAGGCCGGCGCGCTCGGCGCGCTCCGCCGCCGCCTCATCGATCACGTCGAGCTGCATCCAGACCGCCTTCGCACCGATCCCGATCGCCTCGTCGACGTGCTGCCCGGCGCGGTGCGAGGCCCGAAAGATGTCGACCACCTCGATCGGCCTGCCGGCCGGGCGGCTCGCGGCTGCCGTGGCGAGGTCAGGGAAGGTCGAGACGCCGTGGATCACGGTCGACCGTCGGGTAGATCGGGATCATCTCGTAGCCATGGCGCAGCAGGGTCCGCGACACGCCGTGGCTCGCGCGGGTCGGGTCTGGCGAGGCGCCGACCACCGCCCAGACGTGGAATTCGGTCAGGATCCGGCGCGCGACCTCCGGGTCGCTCCAGCGGGCAAGCTCGATCGTCATCGGTTCCGCGCCAGCTCCTGGAGCGCCGCCTTGATGCGCAGGTCGAGCCCGCCCTCGCTCCCCGCCACCATCCCAGCCGCGCGGCGGGCTTCCGAGGCCGTGTAGCCGAGGGACTCGAGCGCGGCCACGACGTCGGAGTCGGTGCTCGCTCCCCCACCCGCCGCGATGCCGGCAGCGTGGATCTTCTCCTTGAGCTCCAGGATGATGCGCAGCGCGGTCTTGCGCCCCACGCCGCTCACGCGAGGTGAGCAGGTCCGCGTCGTCGGTCACGATCGCGAGCTGGAGCTTCGTCACCGCGTGCGCGCTCGTGATCGCCAGCGCGAGGCGCGGCCCCACGCCGGTCACCGTCATGAGCAGTTCGAAGAAGGCGAGCTCCTCCGGCGAGGCGAAGCCGAAGAGCGCCTGGAGGTCGTCGCGCACGAGGTGGTGGACGAAGATGCGGGCCTCGCTGCCGAGGCGCAGCCGGGCGAGCAGCGACGGGCCGGCGACGACCCGATACCCGACCCCGCCGAGATCGACCAGCACGAAGTCCTGCCCGACATGGGTGACCGGGCCACGCAACGAGCCGATCATCGGGCTGCCGCCAGCTTCATCGTCGCGGCCCCGCGGTAGGCGCACCCGATCGCCACCGCCAGAGCATCCGTTGCGTCGTCCGGCACTCCCTCCATCGCCACATCGAGGAGCCGCGCCACCATCGCCGCGACCTGCGCCTTGTCGGCAGCGCCGTTGCCGCAGACCGCCTGCTTCACCTCGTTGGGGGTCGGTTCGTCGACCTCGAGGCCGGCCTGCGCGGCGACCAGCAGGGCGACGCCACGAGCCTGGCCGACCGTCATGGCGGTCTGCACGTTGCGCTGGAAGAAGAGTCGTTCGACCCCCACCCGATGCGGGCGATGGAGCGTCAACAGCTTGCTCAGCGCGGTGTGCAGGGCGCTCAGCCGCTCGGCGTCGGTCTGGGTCGCGTCGGTCCGGACGACGCCTGCGTCGATCAGCCGCAATTGCCCCGCCTCGAGCGAGACAACCCCGAAGCCGCACACCGCGGTGCCTGGGTCGATGCCGAGCGCGATCACCCCGGCATGGTAGCGCCGGGCAGGATCAGACGACCGATGCCTCGAGACGCTCCATCAGGGCATCGGGCAGGTCGAAGTTGGCGTAGACGTTCTGCACGTCCTCGAGCTCCTCGAGCCGCTCGACGAAGCCGAGCACCTGGCGCGCTGCCCGTTCGTCGCCGAGCTCGACCTTGGTGGTCGGCTCCATCGAGAGCTCGGCCGACTCGGCCGGATAGCCGGCGGCAGCGAGCGCGGCGCGCACCGGCTCGAGGTCGCCAGGCTCGGTGACCACCAGGATCACGCCACCCTCGGGGGACGACACGTCGCTCGCGCCGGCATCGATCGCCGCGAGGGTCACCTCGTCGGGGTCGCTGCCCTTGAGCGGCACGCTGAGGAGGCCGCGGTGCTCGAACTGCCAGGCGACGGGGGTCAGCGTTCCACCGACCTTCGTGAAGATGCTCCTGATCTCGCCCGCGGTGCGGTTCTTGTTGTCGGTCATCACCTGGACGATCACCGCCACGTTCGCCGGCCCGAGCCCCTCGTAGGTGATCTCCTCGTACTGGACGGCATCGGCGCCGGAGCCGGTCGCGCGCTCGATCGCCCGCTTGATGTTCTCCATTGGCATGCTGTTGTCGCGGGCCTTGTCGACCGCCATGCGCAGTCGGTAGTTGCCCTCGACGTCACCCCCGCCCTGGCGTGCGGCGGTGATGATCTCGCGGGTCAGCTTCGTGAAGAGCGCGCCGCGCTTGGCGTCGTTCGCGCCCTTCTGCCGCTTGATCTGGGACCACTTGCTGTGGCCTGACATCGAGCCTCCGGTTCCTGCAGGGGACCTTGATTGTAGCAATGCCGCCCGACGCTCCCTACCATGCGCCGGTGACCTCTCTGCTCAACCGCCCTGAGAACGCGGGTGCGCTCCTCTACCTGTCGCACGGCCGACCGGCGGAAGAATCGGGATTCGGGCCGCCCTCGCCGGAGGTCGACCGCGGCCATCTCGGCTCGAATCCCGCGGTGGTGGACCGGCTCTGGGAGGTGCTGAACGAGAGCCTGCCGGCCGATGCGCGATGGCTCGTCTTCGACAGCGCCGCACTCGTGCATCCGGCGAGCGGCGTGATCCTGGCCGCCGCGATCGGCACCCAGTACGCGCTGCGGCTCCTGCCCGAGCATCGCGCCTTGGCGCTGGCAGGCGGCGCCGAGCTGGTGCACGCCTTTCGGAGCGTGGGCAGCACCCTCGATCTGCAAGCGACCTTCGGGCCGGAATGGGTCTTCGGCTCGCCTGACGACCGCGAGCCCGCCTGGATACGAGCCAGCTATGAGGCCTCTGGCGGGTAGGGTGTCGAAAAGGGCTTGTCGGCGGCCCCGCCAGAGTGGCATCCTGCACCGCATGTCATCGAATACAGGCTCGGCGGCGACGGACTATGAGCGCACTGCAGGGGCCGCCGCGATCGCGACGGGCATCGGCGGGGTCGTGTACTCGATCGCGTTCCTCGGTGGCGTCGTGGAGGGCTGGGCGCCGCAGCTCGGCCTGACGGTCGCGTCTCTCGCGCTGATGGGCGGCGGGCTCCTCTCGGTCCTGGTACTGGTCGCGCTCTACCGGCGACTCGTGGAGAGCGCCGCCGCGATCGGACTGCTTGGGCTGATGCTGGTGGCGGTGGGTGCCACGGGAGCCATGGTCCATGGCGGCTACGACCTCGCGAACTCGGTGCATGCGCCGGTCAGCGACCTCTTCGCCGAGGCGCAGCTCCCCAGCCCGATCGATCCGCGAGGCATGCTCACCTTCGGCGTGACCGGCCTTGGGCTTTTGATCCTCGCCTGGCAGTCGCGCAAGAGCGGGACGCTTCCTGGCAACCTCGCGGCCCTCGGCATGACGGTGGGCGTCCTGCTGGTCGTCGTCTACCTGGGCCGCCTCCTCATCCTCACTCCCACGAACCTGCTCGTCGCCATCCCCGCGGCGGCCACCGGCCTCGTGCTGAGCCCGATCTTCTACATCTGGCTCGGGATGGAGCTGCGCCGCCGCTGACCGGCCGCGCAGCATCGGCGGCCATCGGCCGCTCCCTATAATTGGGCCCCATTCCTCGCTCGACGATTCGCCCGAGGCGGACTCGGCCTCGGCTTCTGCGACCCACGCACAAGGAGCTCCGATGAAGCCGACCAGCCCCGACCGGATTCGAAACGTGGCGCTCATCTCTCACGGTGGCGCCGGCAAGACGAGCCTCGCCGAGGCGATGCTCTTCGACGCCGGCGCGATCACGCGACTGGGCAGCGTGGACGCGGGCACCGCCACGCTCGACCACGATCCAGATGAGCAGAAGCGGCGCCAGAGCATCAACCTCGCGATCGGGACACTCGAGGCCGATGGCGCCAGGATCACCCTCGTCGACACCCCCGGCTACGCCGACTTCCAGGCCGATGTGGTCGAGGCGCTGGCAGCGGTCGACGCCGCGGTCGTGGTGGTCGACGCGTCGGCGGGAGTCGAGGTCGGGACGGAGGAGGTCTGGCGCCTCGCCGAGGAGCGGAAGCTCCCCCGCTTCATCTTCGTCAACAAGATGGACCGCGAGAACGCGAACTACGACGCGGTGCTGGACGGGCTGAAGGCCAAGTTCGGGCCAAAGATCGCCCCGGTCTACCTGCCGATCGGCTCCGCCGAGTCGTTCCGTGGCTACGTCGACGTGATCGAGCAGCACGCCAACATCTACGAGGCCGGCAAGCCAAAGGAGATGCCGATCCCCGACGAGATGCGCGCGGGCGAGGAGGCGCGCCGCGAGGCGCTCGTCGAGGCCGCGGCCGAGGCCAGCGACGAGCTGATGACCCGCTACCTCGACGGCGAGCAGATCAGCGACGCCGAGATCGAGACGGCCGTTCACAAGGGCACGCGCGAGGGCAGCGTCGTGCCGGTCTTCGTCGGCAGTGCCCTCAAGAACATCGGCGTGCGCGAGCTGACGGCGATGATCGCCAAGCACATCCCGTCGGCGGCCGAGGTGGGGTCACGCGCGACCGCCGACGGGAAGCGGATCGAGCCCGATCCCGCCGCGCCATTCGTGGCGCAGGTCTTCAAGACGACCGCCGACCCGTTCGTCGGGACGCCTCACCTACTTCCGGGTGATCGCCGGAACGCTCCACGCACAGGGCCACCTGTGGAACGCGACGCACAAGGCCGACGAGCGGATCGGCAACATCCTGGGGCTGCTCGGCAAGGAGCAGGTGAACCTGCCGCAGGCGGGGCCGGGCGACATCGTGGCCGTCGCGAAGCTGGCGAGCACGCAGATCGGCGACACGCTCGTGGGCGACCGGGCGCAGGCGGTGAGCCTGCCCGCGCTCCAGTTCCCGGCGCCGAGCCTGCAGGTCAGCATCGAGCCCGAGTCGAAGGCCGATCTCGACAAGCTCGGCCAGGCCCTGTCGCGGATGCTCGAGGAGGAGCCCTGCGCCCGGATCCATCGAGAGGAGGGCACCGGCGAGACGATCCTGACCGCCATGGGCGACGCCCACGTGGACGTGCTGGTGGAGCGCCTGAAGCGCAAGTTCGGCGCGTCGGTCCGGATCGGCAGCCCGCGGGTGCCGTACCGCGAGACGATCCGCAAGCCGGCAAAGATCGACAACCGGTTCAAGCGCCAGACCGGCGGCCATGGGCAGTTCGGCCACGTCGTCATCGAATTCGAGCCGCTCCCCTCCGGGACCGGCTTCGAGTTCGGCGACAAGATCGTGGGCGGCGTCGTCCCGAAGCAGTACATCCCCGCCGTCGAGAAGGGGCTGCGCGAGACCCTGATCGAGGGAGTGCTGGCCGGCTACCCGGTGGTCGACCTGCGCGCGCGGCTGGTGGACGGCAGCTACCACACGGTCGACAGCTCCGAGATGGCCTTCAAGGTGGCGGCCAGCCAGGCGCTCAAGCGCGCCTTTCCCGAGGCCGATCCGACCCTCCTCGAGCCGATCCTCGAGGTCGAGGTCGTGGTGCCCGACGCGTACATGGGCGACGTGATGGGCCAGATCACCGCCAAGCGGGGCCACGTGCTGGGGATGGACTCATCCGACGGCATGCAGCGCCTGCGCGCGCAGGTTCCGCAGGCGGAAATGTTCCACTACGCCACCGAGCTCCGCAGCATCACCCAGGGGCGCGGCCGCTTCAGCTGGAAGCTCGACCACTATGCGGAGGTGCCCGCCACGATCGCCGACCGGGTGATTGCCGAGCATCAGGCCAAGGTGGCCGCCGGGGAGAAGCACTGACCCGGTGTACCCCAGGCTCTTCCTGAGCGCTGGTGGCTCCGTCCTCCTGCTCCTTGGCGTGGTGGGGTACGCCAACGTCTTCACCGAGGCCGGATCGCCGAGCTTCTGGCTCGACGGCACGGAGAACCTGGTGCACACCGTCCTTGGCCTGATCGCGCTCGGGGCTCTCTTCGCGGCGGGCCGCGGCGCAGCCGTCGCCCCGCATCACCGTTGGATCGTCGGGCTGATCGCCCTGGTCGCGCTCTTCTTCGGCGTCTACGGATTCGTCCTCCCCGCGGGGAACAGCGCCCACCCCAACCTCTTCGGAGTGGCGAACCTCGAGAATCCCGCCGACAACCTGCTGCACCTGGTCATCGGGATCGCCGCCGCCGCTGCGCTGCTCGTGAAGCCGGTGAGCGAGCGAACGTCAGGCTGAGGCGCCTCAGGCCTCGCTCGTGACCTCCGCGGCAGCGAGGTTACGCTTGCCGCGCCGCAGGATCAGCCAGCGCCCGTGGAGCAGATCCGAGGCTGCCGGCACCGAGTCGGGGTCAGTCAGTCGACGATTGTTGAGATAGGCCCCACCCTCCCCCACCGCTCGCCGCGCGGCCGTTCGGCTCTCGACCAGGCCGGTTGCCACGAGGAGCTCCCCCACGGTCGGCACCGGGCCTGACACTTCGACGCGCGGCAGCTCGGCCGCCGCGGCGGCCAGCGTCGAGGCGTCGAGCGTCGCGAGCTCTCCCCTGCCGAAGAGGGCCGCGCTGGCGGCAACCGCCTGGCGGGTGGCCTCGTCCCCGTGGACCAGGGTCGTCAGCTCCGCCGCCAGCGCCTGCTGCGCTGCGCGCGCCTCGGGCCGCTGCGTCGTCTCGGCCTCAAGGGCCTCGATCTCCTCGCGCGATCGGAAGCTGAAGACGCGCACGAGTGAGCCGATGTCGGCATCGGCAGCGTTGACGAAGTACTGGTAGAACGCGTAGGGGCTGGTGAGCTGCGGATCAAGCCACAGGGTGCCGCCGGCGGTCGCACCGTACTTCGTTCCATCGGCCTTGGTGAGCAGTGGCGTCACGAGCGCGTGCACGGTCTCCCCCGTCACCCGGCGGATCAGGTCCACTCCGGCCGTAAGGTTCCCCCATTGGTCGCTGCCGCCGGTCTGCAGCCGACAGCCGTAGCGGCGATGCAGCTCCAGGTAGTCGAAGGCCTGCAGGATCTGGTAGCTGAACTCTGTGAAGCTGATCCCGGGGCCGTCGAGGCGCGCGCGGACGGACTCCTTCTCCAGCATCCGGTTGACGCTGAAGTGCTTCCCCACGTCCCGCAGGAGGCTCAGCGCCGAGAGCGGCGCGGTCCACTCCAGGTTGTTCACGATCCTCGCTGCGTGAGCCCCCGCAAAGTCCAGGTGCCGTTCCACCTGGCCGCGGATGCGGTCGACCCAGCCAGCGACGATATCGGCCTCGTTGAGAGTTCGCTCGGTCGATCGGCCGCTCGGGTCGCCGATCAGGCCAGTTGCTCCCCCGACCACGGCGATCGGGTCATGTCCGGCGAGCTGCAGGCGCCGCATCGTGACCAGCTGGAGCAGGTTGCCGAACTGGAGGCTCGGAGCGGTTGGATCGAAGCCGCAGTAGAAGCTGAGCGGGCCGGTGGTCAGGGCAGCGGCGAGCGCCTCCGGATCGGTGCTGTCGGCGACGAGGCCTCGCCAGACGAGGTCCTCGAGGATCGGGGAGGCCATGGGCGCTTGAGTATAGAGGCCGGGTCCGTCCCGGCATGGTCGCCGCGCGGGTCCGCAAATCCCGCCGAAACGCCGGCCACGGGGCCTCGTGCTAGTCTGCCCCTTCATGGATCGACGCCCCCAGCGGAGCGCCCGCAACCGCTACGCTCGCCGGCAGGCGACGCCTGGCCCTGCGGGCGGCTCCCCTCGCACCCGAATCGCGCCGCTGCCTGCCATGATCCTTGGCGGCTTCGGGGCGGTTGCGATTGCCCTCTTCGTCGGGATTCTGGGGGTCTTTGCCTCCTATGCCTCCGGGCTCCCCGATCCCGCGAAGCTCGCCGACTTCCAGCTGTCGGAGGGCTCTCGCGTCGTCTCGGCAGACGGCGTCGAGCTGGCGACCTTCGCCGCCGAGCAGCGCCACGTGGTGGCCTACGCGGACCTGCCCCAGGTGATGGTCGACGCCCAGGTGGCGGCGGAGGACCGCACCTTCTGGACGAACCCGTGTATCGACTTCCGCGGGATCCTGCGCGCCGCCCTTCAGAACTTCTCCGCCTCTGAGACGGTCTCCGGTGCCTCGACCATCTGCCAGCAGCTGGTGCGGATCCGCCTCTTCGACGCGGACCTGCTCACGAACCCGAAGCGCCTCTGGGAGCGGAAGATCAAGGAGGCGCTGACGGCCCTCCGTGTGGGCGATGCCTACCCTGGCCTCGAGGGAAAGCAGAAGCTCATGGAGATGTACCTGAACCAGGTCTACTACGGCAACAACGCATACGGGGTCTGGGCGGCCGCCAACCGGTATTTCGGGAAGGACATCACCTCCAAGGAACCGGCTGACCAGCTGACCATCGGCGAGGCGGCGCTCCTGGCGGCGCTGGTGCGCGCTCCATCGGCGCTCGACCCGACGCAGGTCGCCGTGCCGCAGCTGGACGCCCAGGGCAACACGATCCTGGTCATCCCCGGCGATGCCCACGTCCTCGCGGTGCAGGGGCGCGTCCTCGACGGCATGGTCGAGATCGGCGCGATCACCCAGGCCCAGCGCGACGCCGCGGCGGCGCAGCAGATCGTGCTCGCCCCGCCGAAGAATCGCCAGTACAAGGCACCCCACTTCGTCTACGCCGTCCGACGCGCGGCCGCGGACCTGCTCGGCGGCGAGGACCTGCTCGATCGAGGCGGGCTGGTGATCCACACGACGCTCGACTATGCCGGCTACCAGGTCGCCGCCGAGAAGTGGGCGGGCGTGGCCTACGACATGGATCGGATGACGAATGCCGAGCTCACCGCGAAGTACGGCAAGGAGGCCTTCACCTGGATCAAGCAGCTCAAGGGCCGGAACATCAACAACGACGCCCTCGTCGCGCTCAACTACCGGACCGGGGCCGTCCTCGCCTACGTGGGATCGGCGAACTACTACGGTGAGGCGACGCCCGCCCATCAGCCGGCGTACGACGTGGTCGGGCAGGCGTATCGGCAGTCCGGCTCCGCCTTCAAGCCGATCACCTACGCCACGGGGTTCGAGCGTGGCTCCCTCACCCCCGCGACCATGCTGATGGACGTCGAGGGCGTGATCGCCGACGGGTACTCGGTCCCCAACGCGAGTGGCAAGGAGCGCGGCCCGGTTCTCGTCCGCGAGGCGCTCAAGTACTCGCTGAACATCCCCGCCACCAAGGCCCAGCAGCTGATCGGCACCCAGAACGTGGTCGACATGGCCGTGCGGCTGGGGCTCCAGTGGGATCCGCAACAGGCCAAAGAGGTGGCCGTGCCATCGCTCACGCTGGGCACGATCGGCGTCCACATGCTCGATCTGGCGGGCGCCTATGGGGCGCTGGCGAACGGCGGCGTGTTCGCCAAGCCGTTCCTGATCACCTCGATCACCGACCGCAACGGGAACGTGATCTACGACCACGCGGCCGATGCGCAGCCACCCGTGCGCCAGATCGGCGCCGATGCCGCCTACCTGGTCACCAGCATCCTGGCCGACAACACGAACCCGGCCAAGAACACGATCTGGGGCAAGCGCTTCCAGCTGACCACGCCCAAGGCGCGCAGGCCGGCCACGCTCAAGACGGGGACCACGAACGACTACCGCGACCTGCAAGCATTCGGCTACATCGCGCCCGATCCCGATCCGGCGGTCGACACGGGCGCCGTCATCGCCGGGGTCTGGGTCGGCAACAGCGACTTCACGCCGATCAAGGACGTCTTCGCCGCCGACGGACCGACCTACATCTGGCACGAGTTCATGCAGGAGGTGACGACGGAGCAGGCGCTCCCCGTCCACGACTTCCCGCGCCCCGCCGGGATCGTGGAGGCGAAGGTCGACGCGGTCACGGGCATGCTCCCGGGCGAATTCACCACCAAGACCATCACCGAGGTCTTCGCCGCCGGCCACGTGCCGACCCGGACCGATACGCTGCACCGCACGCTGACGATCGAGGCGCTCACGGGCAAGATCTGGCAGCCCGGCTGCGGCGATCCGCTCCTCGCAACCCCGGCCCCGGGCGCCACCCCGCAGCCGGGACCAGGCCCAGTCGATGCGCGAGTCTATCTCGACCTGGCAGGCTACGAGGCGGATCACCCCACCTGGGAGGAGGCGAACCTGGCCTGGATCGAAGCGAACCGTGGCAAGGAGAGCCAGGTGCCTCGGGCGCCGATCGTCGGGCTCGACGCGCCCCTGGCGCCGACCCAGCTCTGCACCCCCGGCGAGGTGCCGACCTCCACCCCGTCGCCGACCCCCTCGCCGACTCCGTCGCCGACGCCGATCCCGCACCGCCGACCCCGACGGCGACTGCCGACCGAGCCCCGCCCGCCCCGGCCCCGTCGGCCCCTAGAGGGCCGCGACCGTCGTTCCGTCGCCCCCCTCTTCGCGCCTTCCCGGCCGCGTGGAGCGGACCCGTGGGTGCTCGGCCAGGAACTCCCGAATCGCGCGCCGCAGCGCGCCCGTTCCCGCCCCGTGGACGATGACCGCCTCGTCGAGGCCGGCGAGGAGCGCCTCGTCGAGGTAGGCGCCGAGCTGCTCGATCGCCGCTTCGACCCGCTCCCCGCGCAGGTCCAGGCGCGGCGCGATGCGGGCCGCGGCTCGCTGGCGAAGCTCGGCCATCTCCACGTCTCGCGGGGAAGGCCCGCTGATCGGCTCGTCCACCACCTCGACATCCTCCGCCGGGATCACGATCCGCGCGCCATCCGTCTCGAGCGTGACGCGCCCGGTGCGGCCGCTCACCTCCAGGATCCGGCCCGTGCTGCCGAGGGTTCGGCTGCGCCCCCAGAGCCCCGCGCGCGGCTGTGCCGCATCGTCCGGTGGTGCCGAGGCGGCATCGGTCGCAACCGTCGACCGCTCGCGCGCGACGCGCCCGGCGAGCCGCTCGAACGCCTCCGGTGCCGTAATGGGAGCCCGGCGGCCGCCGCGCAGGTTCCGCTGGCGGGTCAGCTCGCGCCGGACCTCGCCCGACCTCCCGCTCGGCGTGGGTCAGCAGGTCGTCGGCTGCCCGCCGGGCATCGGCCAGCATCTGGGCCGCCTCGCTGCGGGCCCGTGTGACGCCGGCCCTGGCGCGCTCCCGGTCCTCCTCCGCCGCCGCGCGCTCGGCGCGCGCTCGCTCGACCTCCGTCGTGCGCTCCTCTTCCGCGCGCCCGATGGCGGCCAGCGTCTCCTCCATGCTGACGTGCTCCGCGGCGAGGCGGGAGCGTGCGTCGGCCAGGATCTCGGCCGGCAGCCCGAGCCGCTGGGCGATGGCGAATGCCTGCGACTTGCCCGGCAGGCCGATCTCGAGGCGGTAGGTCGGGCGCAGCGTGGCGACGTCGAACGCCACCGAGGCATTCGTCACGAGCGCATGCTCCTGGGCGAATGCCTTGAGCTCGGCGTAGTGGGTCGTGGCCGCCACCGTGGCGCCCAGGGCCAGCAGCCGCTCGACGATCGCCATGGCCAGCGCCGATCCCTCGGTCGGATCGGTCCCCGCTCCGATCTCGTCGAGCAGGACCAGGGTCCCGGGTCCCGCGGCCGCCACGAAGCGCACCACGTTGCGCAGGTGGCTCGAGAAGGTCGAGAGCGACTGCGCGATGCTCTGCTCGTCGCCGATGTCGGCCATCACCCGGCTGAAGACGGGAAGCCGGGCCCCGTCCGCGGCGGGCACCCGCAGCCCGGCCTGGTGCATCAGGGCGAGCAGGCCGAGCGTCTTGAGCGACACCGTCTTGCCGCCGGTATTCGGCCCGGTGACGATCAGCGCCCGATACCCGAACCGCTCGCCGATCCGCAGGTCGATGGGGACCGCACCGGGGCCGAGCAGCGGGTGGCGCGCCGAGAGCAGCTCGGCCGCGTCCTCGGCGAGCTGCGGCCGAACGCCGTCGAGCTGCATCCCGAGCCGTGCCCGGGCCATCCACAGGTCGGCCCGCGCCAGCGCCGCGAGCGATGCGAGCAGGGGCTCGGCGGCGGCCTCCACCTCGCGCGACAGCTCATCGAGAATCCGCTCCTCCTCGCGCGCCGCGTCGAGCGAAGCCTGGGTCCAGGTGTTGTTCAGGTCGACGACGGTGAGCGGCTCCACGAAGAGGGTCGCTCCGGATGCGCTCTGGTCGTGGACGATCCCCTTCACCTTGCCCTTGGCCTCGGCCCGGATCGGGATCACGTAACGGCCCGCGCGCATCGTCACGATCGCCTCGCCGATGACGCCGGCCAGGGCGCTCGAGCGCAGCATCGTGTTGAGCCGCTCCCGCACCCGATCCTGCGCGACGCGCAGTCGCCGGCGAATGGTGGCCAGCTCGGGCGAGGCGGAGTCGAGGATCTCGCCCGCCTCGTCGACGCTGCGCTCGATCCGGGTTCGGAGCTCGGGCGCGTCATCCAGGTCGTCGCGCACCGAGGCGAGGTGCGTGCCCTTCCACTCGGCCAGGCGGGTCGCGAACACGGCGGTGGCACGCAGGGTCTCGGCGACCTCGAGGAGGTCCTGCGGAGCCAGCCTGCCTCCGCGCCGCGCTCGCTCGAGCGGCTGGCGGACGTCGCGCGCCCCGCCGATGCTCGCCTGCGTCTGCTCGGTCAGGAGGCGCGTCGCCTCATCGGTCTGGTCGTGCAGCAGGCCAACATGCACCGCGTCGGCGAGGGGAATCGTGGCCTCGGCGAGCTCCCGGGACGGAGGAAAGGCGGTCAGGCCGGCAAGCTGTTCGACGATCGCGGCGAACTCCAACGCCCGCAGCGTACCCGCGTCGGCAGCGGCACCAGGCGCCGGGGCATCGTCCGCAGTACCGCGGCTCACGGCCTGGCCACGAATCTGAGTGGCCGGTCCGCCCACTCGCCGGCATACCCCACGCCGACGCGCGCCGTGCGCGTGCATGGCAGCGGCGAGGGGGCCGGCACCAGCCGGATCGGGCCAGCCAGGAGGTCGGCGCCGTTCAGGCGGCGATCGATCCCGAAGGCGGCCGCAAGGTTTCCGGGGCCGCTCGCCAGGCGGGCGGCGGGCACGCCGCCTCGTCGGGAGCGGGCGAGCTCCTGACCTTGGGTCAGCTCCACCCCACGGAGGAGCACTGCCTCGGGCTTGCCGCCGGGACCGCACACCACGTTGGCGCAGTGGTGCATCCCGTAGATGAAGTAGACGTACAGGTGACCGGGCGGCCCGAACATCACCGCGTTGCGCGGCGTTCGACCCCGCGCTGAGTGCGCGGCCAGGTCCTCGGGGCCCAGGTACGCCTCCACCTCGACGATGCGCCCCGCGATCCGTCCCTCCGGGGCGTCGTGGACCAGGAGCGCACCCAGCAGGTCAGGGGCGAGCGACTCCGCGGGACGATCGAACCAGGACCGCTGCGCAACGAAGAGGGGGGCGGCCGTCGTGGCAGCCGCCGCGGTCACGGCAGGACGAGGAACTTGGCAATCTCGGGCGGCACCAGGGGCTTGGCCAGCTGCCCGATGGTGGGGATGAGCGCGGTCCGGAAGAAGTCGACCAGGACCGATGAATCGAGGGCGCGGTAGAACGCGGTGAGCGGCCCGGCCGCGTTGATGGCTGCATCGGGCGCGGTCTTGAAGAAGCTGTCCATCACGACCAGCGTCAGCACGATGCTCAGGGCGGCGAAGAGAAGGCCGAGCACCGCCCCGCCGAGCTCGTCGAGCTGCTTGGCGATGGGGAGTCGCGTCCCGCGCCAGAGGGCCCTCACGAGGAACCAGCCGGCGACGCTCAGCCCCACGAAGAGGACCAGGAAGACGACCTGGGCTCGAAGCGGGGGCGACATCACGTCCCAGCCGGTGAGCACGGAGTCGAATGGCCCGCGCAGCTGCCCCGCAATGATGAACGCGACCACCACGACCACGACGTTGAGGGCGTACCGAATCATCCCCTGGGTGAACCCGGCAAAGACGCCGAGGGCCAGCATGGCCACGATGAAAAGGTCGATCGGGCCCAACTTCTGCAGGAACTCCATGCATGCCTCCCTGGCGTGGGTTCAGCCGTGTCCCCTCGGCCGACCGGAAGCGTAGCAGCCCGGCCTCGCAGGCGAAAGGATTTCAGCGGATCTGCGCGCCCAGATGATGCTGCAGGGCGCCACGGATCCGGTCGAGGGCGCGCTCCACGGCCCGCTCGTCACCGGCCGATTCGGGCTGGAAGCGGAGGGCGATCGCGTACGAGACACGCCCCTCCCCCGCCTGGGGGCCCCGGTACTCGTCGAAGAGGCGCGCCGAGGCCAGGAGCGGCCCCGCGCTGCCGCGCAGGACGCGCAGCACCTCCCCCACCGGCGTGGCCGCCTCGACCACCACGGCGATGTCCCGATCGAGCGGTTGAGCCGCGGGGACCGGGGCGGCGCGGGTGACGGTGGGGACGAGGGCGAGCAGCTGCGGCAGGTTGACCACCGCCATCACCGGACGCCCCGGCAGGTCCCACGCCGTGGCGACCCCCGGGTCGACCTCGCCGAGGTGGCCGTACGCGCGCCCGCTCGGGTCGTACATCCGCGCGGCGCGGCCGGGATGCAGGTGCGGATGGCGCTCCTCGGCTGTCTCGGAGCGAAAGGTCGGCGGCGGCGCTCCGAGGGCCGCGTGCATCGCTTCGACCAGCGACTTGACCTCCGCCACATCCGCCTCAGCGGCTCGCCTCCCCCGGCGCCCGCGGCGTACGCGGCCCGAGGAGCGCGATCCCCACGTGCCAGACCTCGTATCGGCCCGTGCCCGCCGTCTCGGCCCAGGCCGGCCCCTTGGAACCGCCCATCCAGTAGGTCTTGCCGACCTCGAAGATCCACGGCGTCGGTCCGCCGCTGCCGGACGTTCTCGGCGAGCGACGCGAGCAGCGAGGCGGCCATCGTCGGGCGCAGGATGCTGTGCGCCTCCGCCAGCGGGTTGGCGAGCCGTACGTACGAGTCCTCGGCGGGGTCCAGGCCGACACGCTCCAGATCGCGCGGCCCGATGAGCGCGTGCGTCACCACCTCGTCGAGCCCCAGTCCGGCCAGAATGCGACGCAGCCGATGACGCGGCTCGCTCGGGTCGGGCCGGAAGGGCGGCAGCACCGGCTGCGGCAGGCGCCCGCTGATCCGTCCGTACCCGTAGCTGCGGGCGATCTCCTCCGCGACGTCCTCCGGCGCCACCACGTCGAGCCGGTGATCCGGCACCGAGACCGCCACGGTCCCGTCGCCGCTCGGCGCGACCTGGAACTCGAGCGGCGCGAGCAGGCTTGCGATGTGCGCGGCATCGAGCTCGATTCCGAGCAGCCGCTCACTGCGGGCCACGTCCACGGCCACGACCCGGCGTGGCCGGGGCTGCGGGTCGTTGTCGACGATGCCGGCCGCGACCCGCGCGCCGGTGATCTCGGCGATGAGGCGTCCCGCTCGATCTGCCGCGAGCCGCGGCAGGTGGTGCCCGATCCCCTTCTCGTGGCGGAGGCTCGCCTCCGAGCGCAGGCCGAGGCGGCGCGCCGTGTTGCGGATCGTCGGCCCGTGGAAGATGGCCGACTCCAGGATCACCCGGGTCGTGGCGTGGCTCACCTCGGTGCTCGCCCCGCCCATGATCCCGGCGAGGCCGATGGCGTCGCTCGGCGTCGGCGATCACGAGCATCCGCTCGTCGAGCGTGCGCCGCTCGTGGTCGATCGTCTCGAGCGCCTCTCCGGGGCGAGCTCGTCGGACAACGATGCGACCGTCGGGCACGGCATCGGCGTCGTACGCGTGCATCGGCTGGCCGAGCTCGTGCATCACGTAGTTGGTCACGTCGACCACCGCGCTGATGGGGCGCATGCCGGCCGCCAGCAGGCGGGCCTGCATCCAGGCCGGGGAGGCCCCGTTGGCGACCCCTTCGAAGAGGCGCGCCGTGAAGCGCGGGCAGCCCTCCGGGTCCTCGATGGCGACGCTGACCCGATCCGCAACCGGCAGGGATGGATCCTCGGCGACCGACGCGTCCGGCATCTGAACCGATGCGCCGACCAGCGCGGCCACCTCGCGGGCGAGCCCGACCATCGAGAGCGCGTCGCCGCGGTTCGGCTTGACGTCCACGTCGAGCACGACCTCACCCAGGATGGTGGCCAGGTCGGTCCCCACCGTGAGCTCGTCGCCACGACCCAGGATGTGGATCCCCGCCGCATCCTCCCCCAGCCCCAGCTCGATCGCGGAGCAGAGCATCCCCTGCGACTCGACGCCGCGGATCTTGCTGCGCTCGATGCGCCTTCCACCGGCGAGCACCGAGCCGACCAGCGCCACCGGGACGAGCTGTCCGACCGCGATGTTGTCGGCGCCGCACACGATCTGGAGCGGCGTCCCGGTGCCGGCGTCGACGCTCGTCAGCCAGAGCTTGTCCGCGTTGGGGTGTCGCTCGACGCTGAGCAGCCGGCCGACCACAACGTCTTTCCAGTCGGCCCCGGTCACCTCGATGCTGCTCACCTCGAGGCCGCGCAGCGTCAGCTCCTCGGCGAGCACCTGCGGGGCGAGGTCGAAGGCGACGTAGTCGCGCAGCCAGGAGAGCGGCACGCGCATCGGGCTAGCGCCCCGCCGCGAACTGCTCGAGGAAGCGCAGGTCCGCGCTCATCAGGAGTCGCAGGTCCGGGATGCCGTGGCGCAGCAGCGTGATCCGGTCGAGCCCCATCCCGAAGGCGTAGCCCTGGAACTGGTCCGGATCGATGCCACCGGCGCGCAGCACGGTGGGGTGCACCATCCCGGCCCCCAGGATCGTCATCCACCCGGTTCGCCCGCAGGCCGGGCAGCCGGCCCCTCCGCACACCAGGCAGCTCACGTCGAACGCGACACTCGGCTCGGTGAATGGGTAGTAGCCGGGGCGGAACCGGGTCCGCGTCGACTCGCCGTAGAGGGCGCGCGCGAACTCCTCGAGCATCCCCTTGAGGTCGGCCAGGCTCGTCTCGCGGTCGACCACCAGCCCCTCGACCTGGAAGAACTCGAAGTTGTGCGACGCGTCGACCGCCTCGTAGCGGAAGCAGCGCCCCGGCGTGATGACCCGGATCGGGGGGACGAGGGCGCGCATCGCCCGGACCTGGACCGGGCTGGTATGGGTGCGCAGGATCGTGCCGTCGAGGGCCGGCTGCGGCGGGCTCGCGCCCGGCTCGGCAACGTACAGCGTGTCCCACAGGTCGCGCGACGGATG
Source organism: uncultured Chloroflexia bacterium (assembly GCA_963770875.1). GTDB lineage: Bacteria > Chloroflexota > Limnocylindria > QHBO01 > QHBO01 > CF-167. The sequence continues at coordinate 475,983 of CAVYRE010000001.1, read as the reverse complement.
GTCGGGCGGGATGTTGAGCGCCTCGAAGTTCATGGCGTCGGTCTCGATCTCGGGTCCCTCGAAGACCTCGAAGCCGAAGGCGTGGAAGATCTCGCGCAGGTCGCGCTCGACCGTCATGCAGCGGATGGAGGTGACCGATCCGTACCGGACGACCCGGCGCGCTCATGTCGATCGCCTCGTTCGCCAGGCGCTCCCCCACCTCGCCGTCGCCGAGGGCGGCCTGCCGCGCTGCGGATCGACTCCTCGAGCGCCTCGCGCACGGCGTTGGCGAGCTTCCCGACGGCGGGCCGCTCCGCCGCATCCAGGCTGGCCAGGCCGCGGAGCAGGACGGTCAGCCGTCCCGAGCGCCCGAAGAGCGCGCTGCGCAGGGCCTCGACGGCTGCCGCGTCACCGGCCGCGGCCAGCTCGGCGAGGGCCTCGGCCTGAAGCTGCTGCAGTGTGTCTGCGAGGTCGCTCATGAATGCTCTCGAATCATCGGGGAAAACAAACGACCCCGCTCCGATCTTTCGGAGCAGGGCCGATGGGGCCGGCGTCGGTCCGGACGCCGGCTAGCCGGTAAACGAGGCCTTGGCCAACTCGACGATCTTGCCGAAGGCGCCGGCGTCGCGAATCGCCAGGTCGGCCAGCATCTTGCGATCGACCTCGATCCCGGCGGACTTGAGGCCGGCGATGAACCGACCGTACGGCATCCCGTGCTGGCGGGCCGCCGCATTGATTCGCTCGATCCACAGGCGGCGCATGTCGCGCTTGCGGTCGCGCCGGTCGCGATATGCGTAGACGAGGGCGTGGAAGAGCGCCTCGCGCGCCGGTCGGACGAGCTTCGAACGCGTGCCGCGCCGCCCGACCGCCTGGGCAAGGAGCCGCTTGTGACGCTTGTGCGCGGCGACGCCGCGCTTGACTCGGGCCATCTGTGTTCCGAAGCCTCTAGGTGTAGGGCAGCAGCCGCTTCAGCTGCTTGTCGTGAACAGGATCGACGCCGACCTTGCCGGCGTAGCGGCGCTTGCGGGAGCTCGACTTGATCTCCAGGTGGTGTCCGCTCCCCGCCTTGGGACGCACCCACTTGCCAGAGCCGGTCTTCTTATACCGCTTGGCCGTTCCCTTGTGGCTCTTCATCTTCGGCATGTGGGATCTGCTCCGTTGTCTCCGGCCCGACCGCGAGCCCCTTGGCGGCGAGCAATTCGCCGATCGTTTCGCCGTTGGTCCCGCTCGGAGCGGCTGCTCCATCGGCGCCGTCGGCCTTCTCGTTCTTCTTCTCGACCCGCTTCTCGGGTGGCGCCATCACGATGAACATGTTGCGGCCCTCGAGGAGCGGTGGCCGTTCCACCACCCCCTTCTCCTCGAGCATCGCTGATGCCCGATCGAGAAGGTCACGCCCCAGGTTGGCGTGGCTCATCTCGCGCCCCCGGAACTGCACGGTGACCTTCACCCGGTCGCCGTCGTCCAGGAACTCCCCCGCCCGTCGTAGCTTTGTCCGCAGGTCGTTGACGTCGATCTTGACCCGCAGCCGGATCTCCTTGAAGGTCTGCGACTTCTGCTTGCGCTTTGCCTCGCGCTCGCGCTTCTGGAGCTCGTACTTGTACTGCCCGTAGTCGAGGATTCGGCAGACCGGTGGCACGGCGGCGGGAGCGACCTCCACGAGATCGAGTCCCTTCTCCTGGGCCAGCGCCAGAGCCTCCGTGGTTGGCAGGACGCCGAGCTGTTGTCCCTCATCGTCGATGACCCGCACCTCTCGGACACGGATCATGTCGTTGATTCGGAGATCCTTGGCTATGAGTGCTGCCGCTCCTTCAACAAATGAGCCACCGTCCGATCGGGACGCGTGGCCCACACCGATGCGCAAACGCCGGCCGACTATACACCGGCCCTGAATCGAGGGTCAACGCACCGCTGTTCGCTGGTCAGTGCGATGCAGTCCTGCTCGAGCTCCGCGAGCCGTGCCTGGTGCGCCGCGCTGACACGATGTTGCCCTTTCGTTCGTAGCGCTCGAGCGCCTGCCCGAGCGCGACGCCAGCCTCCTTCGCGCTGCCCCCTAAGCAGGAGCACCTCGGCGAGGTCAGCGTAGACATCTCCCTGCGCAGTTGAGGAAATCGGTCTTCTCTGACACAGCCACAGCCTCGCGAGCCAATCGATCTGCCTCGTCAATCTCGCCGCCGCGCGCGAGCACCTTGGACCTGACCTGACGCCACAGCATCTGTGTGATGGCATCGTCGCTTGAGCCGAGCTCCGCTGCGCGGCCGGCCCAGGCGTCAGCCTCCTCGAGCCGGTCGAGCGCGTAGAGCGCCTGCGCTAGCCATCCCGCCGCGGTCGACAGGACGCTGTGTTCCCCCAGCGTCCTCGAACAGCCGGCATCCCTCTGCCCCGAACTCGACGGCGGCGGCCGTATCGTCGGCCAGCAGCTCGACGTCGAGGGAATCCTCGAACCGAGCGTCGGCCCGAGCTTGATTCCGCCGCCGCGCTCCGCCAGGACCGCACGTGTTTCGGCCAGGATCGCGCGCGCCTCGTCGAAACGACCGAGCATCGCCAGCGCCCGGGCCCGGGTCGCACGGAGCCCGTCGTTCCACCCTACTCGTGGCTCGTTCGCGTCCAGCCAGGCCAGCACTCCCGCCACCGGCGTCGTGCCTGCGTAGCGAAGACCCGCGCGCCACGCCAAGCTCCCCATGCGGCAATCCCGCCTGCTGAGCGTGGATGGCGGCCTGCTCGTATGCCTCCAGCCCGGCGTCCATTTGCCCGCGCATATTCTCGACCTGCCCAAGCGCGGAGTATCCGATGTACAGCGCCGCGTCGTCGCGAGCGGCCGCGGAACACGGGCAATGCCTCTTCGATGAGTGACGGCCAGCTCTGTCGGTCGCACCCTCCGGCTCGAAGTAAGATGCGGAGGAGTCCCCTCCTTGATCCTCCCGCACAGCTCAGCCGACATGATCGCCAACGGCCGAGGCCCGTTCCGTTAGGGATGCGCGCGCGCGCGAGGGCCTCGCTGCCCTTCCCTCCGTCGTGGAGAGGAGTCTGCGATCGCGAGCTCGAGGACGAGGTCGAGCTCGGCCGGAGGCACGAGCGACGGCGGCGCGTTCGTACAGGCTCACGGCCGCACCGTAGTCAGCCCGGAGCTGCGCGCGCTGGCCGCTGGCGGTCAAGCGACGCCTCGCCGCCCCGGCGAGCATCGGGTCGCCCGGCGCTCCGAGCTCGGCGCGGTAGCGGCAAACCTGTTCGAGGTGGTAGCCGAGGATCTCGTCCAGCTCGACGAGCTCTGCCCCATGCTCCTCCAGCCAGGAGGCAAAGCGTTGGTGGAGGTCCGCGCGCACCGACTTCGGCAGCGCCTCGTAGGCGACGTCGCGGAGCAAGAGATGGCGGAAGCGGAAGCCGTCCTCGCCCACCAGCTGCCGCCTATCGGGCCTGATCAGCTCCTTGCGCACGAGTGCCGCCAGGCGCGGTGTGACCTGGGTCTCCTCCGGGTGCGAGCGCCTGGACGGCATCGCGGTGGAAGATCTCGCCCTCGACCGCGCCGCGCTGCAGCACGCTGCGCTCGCCCGCCTCGAGTTGATCCAGGCGCGCCGCGAGCAGGGCTTGCATGGTGGGCGGGACGATCACCTCGCCGTCCGCCTCCGCGGCCATCGCCAGCATCTCCTCGATGAAGAGCGGATTGCCGCCCGCCGCCCGCGCGATCTTGTCGCGTAGCTTCGCAGGAATGCGCTCGGCGATCAGCTCATCGACCTCCTCGTGGCCCAGCGGCTCAAGCCGCAGAGTCACCGGCCAGGCAGGGTGGAGCTCTGCGAGTTCCGGCCGCGCGATGCAGAGCAGCAGGATGGGGGCGCCCGAGGAGAGGAGTGCGACGTGCTCGATCAAGTCGCGGAACGTCTCCTCGCCCCACTGGATGTCGTCGAACACGACCACCAGCGGCCGCTGCGCCGCAGCGTGCTCCAGCGTTTTGCGAAAGGCCCACGCGATCTCCTCCGCCGATGTCGCGGCCTGGCTCTCACCGAGCAGCGAGCGGATCGCCTGTGCAGCGGCCTCCTCAGGGGGCAGCAGGTCAAGCTGCTTCAACACCTCGACGACCGGCCAGTAGGTGATCCCTTCTCCATACGGCAGGCAGCGGCCGCGCACGACGGTCGCCTCGACCGAAGCCAGCACTTCGGCGACCAGACGAGACTTGCCGACGCCGGCATCGCCGATGATCGTCACCAGCTCACAGCGCTTCTCGGCCTGCACCCGCTCCCACGCATCCCGCACCGCGGCCAATTCGCGCTCTCGTCCGACAAACCGCGGCGCCGGCCTATGCTGGGGCATGTCGCGCACGCTGATCAGCCGGTAGGCAGGGACCGGCTCAGCCTTGCCCTTCAGCTCGAGTACCTGGACCTGCCCAACCTCAGCTGCATCGCGAACGAGATCGAGCGTCGGCTGCCCGATCAGCACCTCACCCGGCTCCGCGGCCGCTTCCAGCCGCGCCGCCACGTTGACCGCGTCGCCGGTTGCCAGCCGCTCGGCCGTGCCCGTCACCACCTCACCGGTCATGACGCCGATCCGCCCCTGCAGTCCGAGCTCGGGAATGGCATCGCGCATCTCCATTGCCGCACGCACCGCACGCAGGGCGTCGTCCTCGTGGAGCACCGGCACACCGAAGACCGCCATCACGGCGTCACCAATGAACTTCTCGACGCTGCCGCCGTGTCGCTCGACGATTGCCTTCATCCGCTCGAAGTAACGGGCCAGCAGCGCACGGAGTCGCTCCGGATCGAGCGTCTCGCCCAGGGCGGTCGAGCCTGTCAGATCGCAGAAGAGCACGGTCACCGTCTTCCGCTGTTCGCTAGAGGGCCGCCGCCGCAGCGAGTCCAGCACCGCACGAGGGACAGAACCGGAACCCTGCCTCCGATGTGAAGCCACAGTTCGCGCAGGCTGGCACGCGGCCAGTGTAGATACGAGGGGAAGGGTCCGGCGCTATCGTCGCCGGCGAGCCTCAGGCCGGATAGTGGTAGAAGACCGCGACCTGTCGCCCGTCCGGATCCGCGACCCGGAATGAGCGCGTCCCTTCCCATCGGTCGCCCGATGGCGGACCGACGAGGGCGAACCCGCGCTGCGTCAGATCCTGGGCCCAGGCGTCGACCTCGGAGGCGGTGTCGACCCGGAAGCCGATCTGCATCCCCTCGCGCGCCGCGTCGCTCGGCGCGACGAAAGCTCAGCTCGAAGCCGCCGAGCTCCAGGTCCACGCCGCCATCCTCGGAGGCGCGTCGACGGAAACCGAAGGCCGACTCGTAGAACTCGGCCGCGCGGGAGGGATCGGTCGAATGCAGGGCCAGCTGCCCGACCCCCCGCATCTTCCTCATCGTGGAAAGGTCAACCCGTGATGCTCGGCGACGAGGTCTCGCGCCGCCCAGTCCTCGGCGACATGAAAGCGCCGTTCGCCGACGCGGACCGTGATCTCCCCCGCGAGGACGTACATCGCCTCGTCCTCGCGCTCGTGGACGTGCGGCGGGGCGCCGCCATCGGTGTCGGACTCGATCACTGTGAAGGCGCCCTCCGTCGAGGACCTTGAGGCTTTCAGCGCGACATCGTGGTCCAGCCCCTCGCCGGCAGGGAGCAGGTAGGCACGCGTCATGCGCTCAGCTCGCCGTCTCCTCGGTGTAGGGCCACAGCTCGCGGCGCGCGACGCGACCCCCCAGATCGGCGATGAACTCGGAGAGGGGCACGCCCTGGGACGACTCCCCGGTGCGCAGCCGAGGGCTCACCGCGCCGGCCTCCTCGTCCCGATCGCCGAGCACCAGCATCACCGGCACCTTCTGCTCCTGCGCGTCGCGCAGCTTGGCCTGCATCCGCTCGGAGCGGTCGTCGACCTCGGCCCGGATCCCGCGCCGCGAAGAGCGCGAGCCGCACGCTGGCCGCGTACTCGTTGTGGCGATCGGCGATCGGGATGACCATCACCTGCACCGGCGCGAGCCAGGCCGGGAAGGCACCGGCGTAGTGCTCGGTGATCACGCCGATGAAGCGCTCGAAGCTGCCGTAGATGGCGTAGTGGACCACCACCGGGCGCTCGAAGCCGCCATCGGCCGCCCGGTACTCGAGGTCGAAGCGCTGGGGCAGCTGGTAGTCGAGCTGGACGGTCGCCATCTGCCACTCCCGGCCCAGCGCGTCGGCGATGAAGATGTCGATCTTCGGCGCGTAGAAGGCGGCGCCGCCGGGATCCATGGTGTAGGTGAGCCCGCTCGCCGCCAGGGCGTCCCGCAGGCGCCCCTCGGCCCGGTCCCAGAACTCGTCGGACCCGAGCCGCTTCTCCGGCCGCGTGGCGAGCTTGAAGGACGGTGTGAATCCGAACGGCGCGTACTGGCGCTGGACGAGATCCAGCGCGAGCCGCAGCTCGTCGTCGACCTGGTCGTCGCGGCAGATGACGTGGCTGTCGTCCTGGGTCAGCTGCCGGACGCGGAACATCCCCGCCAGCGCGCCGGTCCGCTCGCGGCGGAAGAGCCACGAATAGTCGGCGAGTCGCATGGGCAGGTCGCGGTAGGAGCGAAGCTGCGTCTTGTAGATCAGCATCGACTCAGGGCAGTTCATCGGCTTCAGGCCGGAGATGTGGTCCGAGTCGTCGAGCACGAACATGTTGTCCTGGTAGTGATCCCAGTGGCCCGATGTCTCCCACAGCTCCTTTCGGACCAGGCCGGGCGTGCGCACCTCCACGAATCCGCCCTGGTGCCTCACTTCGAGCGACCATGCCTCGAGCGCGCGCCACAGGGCCATCCCGCGCGGATGCCAGAACGGGGCTGCCGGCGACTCGGGGTGGAAGCTGAAGAGGTCGAGGTCGCGCCCCAGCTTGCGATGGTCGCGCTTCTTCGCCTCCTCGACCCGCCACAGGTACTGGTCGAGCTCGGCCTGCGTCTCCCAGACGGTGCCGTAGATGCGCTGGAGCATGGGGCGCTTCTCGTCGCCACGCCAGTAGGCGCCGGCGGAGTTGAGCAGCTTGAACGGCCCGATCCGCGCCGTCGTCTCCAGGTGTGGCCCGCGGCAGAGGTCGTTGAAGCTGCCGTGCCGGTAGAAGCTGATCACCCTGGCCTGCTCGTCTGACAGCTCGCGGATGATCTCGGCCTTGTACTCCTGTCCCGCCGCCGACTCCTGCGCGATCGCGTCGTCACGGCCGATCTCGGTGCGCTCGAAGGGCAGGTCGGCGGCGACCTGCTCGCGCATCTTCCCCTCGATCGCCTCGAGGTCGGCGGGCGTCAGGGCGCGCGGCAGGTCGAAGTCGTAGTAGAAGCCGTCGCGGATGGCCGGCCCGATCCCCAGCTTGGCGTCGGGGAACAGGTCGAGCACGGCCGCCGCCATGACGTGCGCGGTCGAGTGGCGCATCGTGTCGAGAGGATCGTGGGCGCTGGCGTCCAGCAGCTCATCGGCCGCCGATCGGACCTCGTCGCCTTCGAGAGCCACGCGCCATCCTCCTCCGCGCGACATGGCGCCGCGCGATGCGAAGGGTAGCGCATCGGCTCGTGAGATCTGGCGCTCGCGGCTAAGCGGCTTGACCCTCCGGCTGGTCGGCGTCGACCCTGGCGAGCCCCTCCAGGTCGATCGGGACAGCCGTGGCCGCAGGCTTCGGTTGGCCGAGCAGGAACCCCTGCCCAGCGTGGAAGCCGAGCGACCGCACGACCTGCAGCTGCTCCGCCGTCTCGATCCCCTCGGCCACCAGCTGCGCGTGGGTGGTGTCGGTCAGGTCGCGCAGGGCGCGCAGGACGGCCAGCGCGGAGTCATGCAGCACGCCTCCCTGGACCAGCGACAGGTCGATCTTGACGATGTCGAACTCGACCTCCGCCAGCAGCCGGAGCCCGGCGTTGCCGGCCCCGACGTCGTCGGCGGCAATCCGCATCCCCGCCGCGCGACAAGCATTCAGGTTGGCGACCAGGCGCTCGAGGTCGGCGATCGATTCGCGCTCGGTGAGCTCGATCACCACCCGCTCCGGGGCGATCCCGTGGGGCTCGAGGCGGATCAGAAGATCCGCCACGCGGAACTGCTCGGTCTCGAGCGTGCGCGGAGAGATGTTGAGGCTGAGGTATTGGCTCGCATCGCGAAGGTGCGCGTCGGCGACCACCACCTCGATGCAGGCCATGTCGAGCTCAACCGTGCGGTCCGCCGCCTCGGCAGCCACGAACAGGCGCTCCGCGCTGGCGAATCCCGAGCTCTCCCTGGGCCGGATCAGGCCCTCGAAGCCGATTGGGTCGCCGGTCGCCAGGTCGAAGATCGGCTGGTAGACCGCGGCAAGGCTCTTTCGCTTTGCCGCCTTGGCCACCGCCGCGGCGAGCTGCACCGTCGACCGGGTGTCGTCGGCCGCGCCGTGGCGCTTGGGGTCGAAGACCTGCACGTCCGTGCGGCCGTGCCGCTTCGACCAGTAGAGCGCCGCATCGGCCTGGCGGTAGAGGCGTGAACGGTCGCCGCTCAACGCCGGGAAGGTGGAGATCCCGGCGGAGAAGGAGAAGGACGCCATGCCGGGCCGCGTCTCGGGCCCACCGAGCGACTGCGCCAGCAGGCGCCGCACGAGGACCGTGGCGGCCTGCGCGTCGGCATATGGCAGCAGCACTGCGAACTCGTCGCCCCCGACCCGGAAGCCCCGGTCGCCGCTCCGGATGGTCGTGGCGATCAGTCGACCCATGGATGCGAGCAGGCCGTCGCCACCGGCATGGCCGAGCTCGTCGTTGACGCTCTTCAGGTCATCCAGGTCGACCAGCGCCAGCGCGAGCGAGTAGCTATGACGGCGCGCCGAGTCGATCTGGCGGGAAAGCTCCTCCTGGAAGGCACGATGGTTGCCGAGGCCGGTGAGCGGGTCAAGGAGCGCGTCCAGTCGTGCGCGGTTGTAGAGCTCGACCAGCCGATCGGTCGAGTCGGCCAGCCGTTCGATGGGGCTGAGCGTCCGTCGCGCGAGCCAGGCGAGTCCACCGGGGAACGCGATCACCATGATGCCGAGCGGGACCAGGGCCCCCGGATGCAGCTGCCCGTCGGGGGTGCCAGCCCACACCCACAGGACGCCCAGTCCCATCGCGAGCGAGAGGGACACGGCGGCGAACACGACGAGGTGTCGCCGCACGCGGCGCAGCGCAGCCTCGCCCTGTCGGTAATGCGGCGATTCCGTCTCGTCCTGGGGGGTCGCAATCGTGCCTGCTCCCACGGGTGAGGTGTACCGCCCGTTCAGGCGCGTGACCAGCCACCGAAAGTACCGCGCCCGACGCCTGGTTCCCGGTACTCGGCCAAAGGAGCGGTTTCGCGACCTCAGATACAGGACCCGCGGTACTAGTGGCGCATCGACAGCCCGTGCCATCGGCTCCTAGCCTGCACGAGCGAAACGTCCGTCCTGTTGCTCGCGAGGTCACGCTCATCAAAGGCTCGGCTCTTCCTGGTCCTGGCGATCACCAGCCTGTCACGCTCGGCATGCGCGCCAGTCGCGCAGGCGGCGTGCGCCGTGCGACAGCCCCTCCACGCACCCGCGGACGACGCTGAGCAACGGCACGGTGACCCCGGCCTCCGGGACCACGGCCACCACGTTCGTGTTCGCGCGTGACCTACAGCGACTCCGCAGGGGTGCCCGGCGAACTGGGTCCGGGTCACGATCACCGACGTGGGCACCGGCACCGGCGAGCACCTATGACATGACCGGCGCGGGACCGCGTGGCAATCGGGCGTCCCCTTCACCTTCGGCACGAACCTGCCGTCGGCGACCTACACCTACACGTTCCGAGCAGAGAGCGGCGACGTGGGCACGTCGGGACAACGGACCTCCGGCACGCTGACGACCGTCTCCCCGACCCAGTTCCAGGTCACGGCACCAGTCCCCACCCCGGTCCCGACGCCCGTGCCGACTCCGATCCCGACTCCCAAGCCGACGCCGAAGCCCACTCCCAGGCCGACGCCCAGGCCGACGCCGAAACCCACGGTGAAGCCGACGGCCGGTCGCAACGGCGACTCCTCCCGCCTCGATCTCAACATCCCCATCGGCGTCGCCGTCGGCCAGCGCCAGCGCAACCTCGGTGCCGAGCGCCTCACCGTCGGCATCTGCCAGCGGATCGCAGGCGGCCGTCGTGGTTCCGGTCGGCGGGCAGCCGGGGGACGGCACCGGGACCGGGCCTGGAGGTTGGTTCTTCGGCCCGAATTCCAAGCTGGTCGTTCCCGCGGGCGTCTGGCTGGCTGCCACCGTTGGGGGGCTGCTGCTCTTCCTGCTCTTCCTGCCCCGGCGCCGCGGTCGAGAGGAGGGGCCCGACCCCGAGGCTGTAGCCGCCGGCGGCCCGATGGGTGCCCTGGCGACACTTCCGCCGACCGGACCGGTGAAGCGGGCCCCTGCCCTTGCGAACGTGCCGACACTCGACGACGAATCGGTGGCGCGCTGGATGCGTCCCTCGCCAGACGAGGAGCCGGAGTTCCAGCCAAAGAGCCCGGGTCCCGGCTCCGCCACGAGTGCCATGAAGCGCCGCTCGCAGCCGCGACCCCGTACCACGCGCGACCTGCAGGCCGGCCGCTAGATCGGCTTGAAGGCCTCGAACGGTTGGCGGCAGTCGCCGCAGTGGTAGATGGCCCGGCACAGCGTTGGGCCGAACGGGTTCTCGAGGGTCGTGTTCCGCGAGGCGCAGTAGGGGCAGGTCGCGATCGGCAGCACCGTGAGCATCTCCCCGCCGAACGTTGACCCGATCGGCTGCGGCGGCGCGAAGCCGCTCGAGCGCAGAGCCTCGCGGCCGGTCGGCGTGATGCGATCCGACGTCCAGGGCACGGAGTAGCCGAGCTCGACGACCACCTCCTCAACCAGCTGGAGGTCGCCGAGCCGCTCGCCGATCTGCTGGCGCATCACCTCGATCGCCGGGCAGCCGACGAAGGTGGGCAGCAGCTCCACCCGCAGGCGCTCGCCGCTGCCGGTCGACGGTTCGAACGAAACGGAGCCGATCACCCCGAGGTCGACGAGGCTGATCGCCGGAATCTCAGGGTCGGGGATCTCGGCGAGCGCCGCCCACACCGCGGCTTCGCGTGACAACGCGCTGGCTACCACGTCGCGCCCACCTCCGAGCCGGCAACCATCGTGAACTCGCCGTGCAGCCAGGCGAAGTCGGCGGTGCGTCGCGTGCGGCCGTCCGGCCCGGGTGCAGCGAAGAGGGCGGGACGGCGGCAGTCCGGCGGCCGCCAGTCGAGGCGCGATCTGCTCCAGCCAGCGCAGGCGAAGCGTTTCGAGCCGCTCGGGCAGGATTCCGGCCGCGACGAGTGCGTCCTCGGCGGCAAGCGGCGCGAAGACCGCCTGCGCGTCGGGCAGGAGCTGCTCGATCGCCGCCGCGAGGCGCGCGTGTGACTCCTCCCCGCCCTCGGCCAAACGCCGCAGCCACAGGTCGAAATGGAGGAGATGGTAGGTCTCCTCGCGGCGCATCTTGACCGCGAGGTCGGCCAGCGGCCGGTACGAGGAGCTCGCCAGCGACTCGAGGCGAACGGCATCGGCGTGCTCGTACAGGAAGCGGCGCGCGATGGTGAAGGCCCAGTCGGTGCGGGCATGGTTCATCAGCGCTGCATGGCGATAGGCCTCGGCCGGACGCGCGAAGGCGATCTCGTCGGCGTCACGACCGGTGAGCGCGGCGAGCAGCTCGTAGAGCGCCTTGGCGTGCCCGATCTCGTCCTGGCTGACCGAGCTCATCGCCACGTCCTCCTCGAGGATCGGTGCGATCCCTGTCCACTCCGAGTCCCAGAAGCCGAGCACGAACTCGTCGTCGGCCATCGCCAGCAGCAGCTCGGCCAGCCCGTCGCGGGTGGAAGCGTCGAGCTCGCTCACTCCCCCACCTCGTCGACCTGCGGGCTGCCCGCGCGCTCGCGGGCCGCTTCCAGCTTGTGCTTGATCAGGAACCCGCCGGGACGCTTGAAGGACCGATCGAAGGGCGGCTTGAGCAGGTCGGGGTCGTCGAGCTCGGTGATCGCGTCGCGGGGCACGATCCAGAGCCGCTCGCTCTCCTGGCGGCGTCCGTAGAACTCGCGGGCGAAATGCGTCGCCAGCTCCTCGTCAGGTGCCCGAACCGACCCGCCGTGGACCATCGGGTCGCCCTCCGCCTCCTGGCGGAAGACCTCCCAGACGCGATCCTTGACGCCCATCGCGCCGCGACGGCCTCAGGCCGCCGCGCCGACCGGCCCGATGATCGCGTCGCGCACCCACTGCGTGGCGGCGCGCGTCGTCCGCCGGAACTCGAGGCGCTCCTGTGACTTCGGGCCGTGCCCCGTGACCACCGAGCGCAGCTCCGCCCAGTCGGGCTCGGTGTAGACCCATCGCTCCGCCGCCTCGTCGTAGTCGAGGGCCGGGTCCGGAATCACCAGCCCCAGCTCGCGGATGCGCGGCACGTAGATCGTGAGGAACTCCTGGCGCAGCTGCTCGTTCCCCTTCGCCTTGATCTTCCAGATCAGGTCCTTGTCGGTCTTCGGATCGCTCGGCGGGCCGTGCATCTGCATGAGCGGACCCCACCATCGGTCGAGGGCGTCCTGGACCGTGGCGCGCTGGGCATCGGTCCCGTTCATGAGGGTGAGCACGACGTCGCGCCCATGCATGATGTGGACCGACTCCTCCCAGCAGATCTTCTTCATCGTCCGCGCGTACGGGGCGTACGAGGAGTCGCGGAGCGCCTGCTGGCTGACGATCGCGGCGGCGTCGACGAGCCAGGCGATGATCCCGACATCGGCCCAGGAGCGGGTCGGGTAGTGGAAGACGTTGTGAAACTTGGTCTTGCCCGCGATCAGGTCCTGGAGCATCTGCTCGCGGCTCTTGCCAAGGTCCTCGGCGACGCGGTAGAGGAGCTGGGCGTGGCCCACCTCGTCCTGGACCTTGCTGGTGAGGGCCAGCTTGCGGCGCAGGGTCGGGGCACGGAGGATCCATTCGCGCTCGGGGAGCACGCCCATCAGCTCGCTGTTGGCGTGCATCTCCACGAACTTGAGCACCGCGGCGCGGTAGTCGTCGGGCATCCAGTCGTCAGGCTCGACCTTCCCGCCACCCGACACGTGGGCGTAGAAGGCCTCGGCGCGTGCTGCCTCATCCATGTCGCCTAGGGTAGCGCACCGTCCGCCGGACGGCCCGCCGCGGGGGCGGGCGAATCCGCTATCCGTGGGGCGCGCGCTTCAGGGGCCGATGCCACGCGTCGTACGCCGCCCTCCGGCTGAGCGCCACCGCAAGCCTGCCACGGGCATCCACGGAGACGGCGTCGCGCGGCACGTACAGGTCGACCGGCAGCAGGCTTCGGGTGCGCACGAGGAGATAGTCGGCGAAGACGGCGTCGACCCGACCGATGCCCCGGCCCTGTTCTCCGACGAGGTGGTCGCCGGGTTTCGCCTCGACCATGGCCGGCTCGTCGCTCATGCGGGCGCCTCGTCCATGACGGCCACGCCCACCGCCCCCGGCCTCAGCGTGATCTCGACCGGCACGTTACCGAATGGCTCGCCATCGAGGTGGACCCGGGTCGAGGTGGTGCCCTCGATCCGGATCGTGCGGGCGTGGACGATCTCGACCTTCGGGTTCTTCAGGTGCTTGGCCTGGTAGATGCCCGGCAGCTCGCGCAGCGCGGCGAGCCGAGAGAGGTCGCCGACCAGGCAGACGTCGAGCCAGCCGTCATCGGTCTCGGCGTTGGGGCAGATCTGCATCCCGCCGCCGTAGAACGGTCCGTTGGCGAAGGCCACGAAGAGGAAGCGCTGCTGCACGACCCGGTCGTCGCCATCGCCGATGAGGGTCACCTCGAGCTCGGAGTTGCGCCACCGACGCAGCTCGTTGAGCGTCCCAAGGAAGTAGCCCGCCTCGCCGCGCATCCAGAAGCGCCGATGCACCGCCATGGTGTAGGCGACCGCGGCGTCGAAGCCGACGCCCCCCGCGGCGCCGAAGTAGCGCTGGCTGCCGTCCGGGGTGCGGGCGCTGCCCACGTCGAAGGGATGGGTGGTCGGGCCGAGGGCGATCGGGAGGCACGCCATCGGGTCGATCGGCAGCTTCACGCTGCGGGCCAGGTCGTTGCCGCGCCCGCACGGGACGATGCCGAGCGCCGGCGGCCCGCCATCGGTCCCGACTCCCGAGGCGAGGAGGCCGTTGATCACCTCCTGGATCGTCCCGTCGCCGCCGACCGCGATGACCCGGTCATGGCCGAGGTCGGTGGCGGCCGCGGCAAGCCGCTCGGCGTGCCCCGCCTCGCGTGTCTCCAGCAGCCGAGCCTCGATCCGGTGCTCGTTCAGCCACCCCTCGATTCGCGGCACGAGGCCATGCGCGCGGCCGCTGCCGGCGATCGGATTGACGATGAAGAGGGGGGTCTGGGGCGCTGGCACGACCCCGATTCTGCGCGGCGCGTCAAGCGGCCACGCTCACGCTTCGACGGTCACGCCGATCGTATGGTGGCCGCGGGCACCGTCGGGTGCGGGGCGAGTGACCTGGTCGGTCTGGACCGTCCCGGCCCCGTCGGTGGCGCGGACGCTGATGACGTGCGAACCGGCGGTCGCGCTCCAGCGGTAGAGCCACTGCACCCAGGTGGCGTCGGAGAGCGGCGCCGACATCTCGGCGGCGGCCCAGTCCCCGCCGTCGACCTGCACCTCGACGCGTTGCACGCCGCGGTCCGGCGCCCAGGCGACGCCAGCGACCGCGACCTGGCCCGCCTTGACCGATCGACCATCCTTCGGCACGTCGATCCGCGACTGGGTCAGGATCGGCGCCTCCTTGGCCCAGCCGAGCGGAACCCAGTAGCCATCGAACGCCTCGAGCGTGGTGAGGCCGATCGTGGTCAGCCACTTCGTCGCCGACACGTAGCCGTAGAGCCCGGGCACGATCAGGCGCGCGGGGTAGCCGTGCTCCGGCGGCAGCGGCTCGCCGTTCATTGCCACGGCGACGAGGGCCTCGCGGCTCGGGTCGTCGAGCCAGGCGGTCGGGAAACCGGCCGTCCAGCCGTCGAACGAGTGCCCCACGATCTGCGTCGCCCCGGGCTGCACGCCGGCGCGGTCGAGCAGCTCGCGCAGCCGGACCCCCTTCCACAGCGCGTTCCCGACCAGGTCGCCGCCGACCTCGTTGCTGACGCAGGCGATGGTGACGTACTCCTCGTGCATCTCCATCGCCAGCAGCTCCGGCGTAGGTGAGGCTGAAGGGGTGGTCGACCATGCCATCCACGCTCAGGCTCCAGGTGCTGACGTCGAGGCGCGGCGTCAGCAGCTGGGTATCGATCCGATAGAAGCTGCGGTTCGGGACGACGAGCGGGCTGATACCGGCGACCTCCAGCTCGGCGCCCGGGGGCGGCGAGGCGACGGGGTCGACCGCGGCGGGAATCGACTCCGCGGCGGGTGCGGCGTCGGCGCGCGAGTTGAGGAGGAGCCGGCCGACGCCGCCGCCGACGAGCGCGAGCGCCGCGACGCCGATCGACGAGCCCAGGAATCGGCGCCGATCCCAGTCCGGCATCTCCGCGATGCCGGATGGGGTGGCCAGGCGCAGCAGCCAGCCGAGGACGCCGTACGCCACGCCGACGCCCACGACGGCTGCCGCCACGGCGAGGAGCGGGTCGACCAGCGGGTCGCGCAGCGAAGCGAAGAGGCCGAGCACGGCGATCGTCGCGAACCCGATCGTGGTCCACGGCCGATGGAAGCGGGCAAGGATGCCGAGCGCCCCCGCGATCAGGAGCGCCCCGATGACGATCGCCACGTTGAGAGCGAGCTTGTCATTGGTGCCGAACAGGTCGACGACGATCTGCTTGGCGCCGGGCGGCTGGAGCGAGATGAGGAATGAGCCGATCTCGAGCACGACCGACGGCGCCCCGGCAATCAGTCCGGCGAGCAGCTCGGTGGCGCCGAGCGCCACTCCCCCGGCGACGATCCCCGTCATCGCGGCTGCGGCTCGCGACGCCACGGGTGCGGCTCCGGAGCTGGTCATCTGCGGGGTATGTGTACCACGCTCGCCGGTCGAGCGCTCTAGGCTTGGCCGATGGCCCGCCTCTTCCTCGCCCATGGAGCCTCCGGCAGCGCCGCCGGGCTCGCGCCGCAGATCGCGGCGCTGAAGCGGCGCGGCGTGGAGGCGACCGCGGTGCAGCTACCGCGCGGGAACGCCGAACGAGCGATGCCGACCTATCTCGCGGCCGCGCCCCCCTCTCCCGACACCGCGGTTGGGGGGCACTCGTTCGGGGGGCGGGTGGCGTCGCTGCTCGCGGCGGATCACCCGTACCGGGCGCTGGTGCTCCTCTCGTACCCGCTGCATCCGCCCGGCGCCTCGGAGCGCTGGGACGAGCGGACTGCCCACTGGCCGAGGATCGACTGCCCGGTCCTGCTCCTCTCCGGCGACCGCGACCCATTCGCCAGGATCGCGCTCCTCCGCGACGCGGTGCGACGCCTCAGCCACGCCGAGCTGGTCGTCTACCCGGGGCTCGGCCACGGCATCGGTCCCGTCTTCGAGGAGGCGATGGACGCCGTCGCCTCGTTCATGCGGTCGATCGGCAGTCGACGCTAGACGTTCACCGCGTCGAGGAAGCCCCACCACGCGTCCAGCGCTGCGCGAGTGGCGGTGATGACCGCCTCCTCGTCGCCCGCGGTCGGCGCCAGGTCGGAGATCATCGCGCGCTCCGCGCCCGAGTGCTCGACGTCCAGCGTGGAGTGGACGGTGAAGAAGGCGAGCGTGCGCGGGTCATCGATTCCGTATTGCTCGACGAGGCCACGGATCTTCTCGGTGGCGACCTCCGGCACCTGCCCCTCATAGGCGTAGAGCGCGGCGATCCCCGCCGCGATCGGGCCGTTCGAGACCGACGACCAGTAGATGTCGAGGAGCCCCCGCGTCCCCGCGTTGAGCTCAGCGGCGCGCACCGACTCCCGACCCGCCCCGATCCCTTCGCCGAAGCGCAGCCACAGCTCGGCGTGGTTCACCTCGCCGTGCTCTTCGTCCCACAGGTTGTCGAGGAGGGACTGGCGCACGTCCGGCCGATCTGAGCGCGTGTGGAGCGCGGAGAGCAGGCGCGGGAAGGTGGACTCGAAGGCGTAGTACTGGCGCGCGTAGTCCTGGAGCGCCTCGCGGCTCAGCTCGCCCTCGCGCCACTTCGTGTAGAAGGGATGCTTGAGCAGGTGGCGCTCGGCGATGAGCGCGTCGATGCGTTCCAGAAGGTCCATGCCGGAAGCGTCCTCCATCCTCTGGCGACTGCCCGGGAGCCGCCTGCGGCGAAGAATAGCCCGATGGCCGTCGGCGCGGGCGCGACACCGACCTCGGGGATGGGATCGTCGCGCAACCGCAACGAGGGGCTGGCTAGCCCTCTCCCACCCCCGGCAGCGCGGCGATGGCATTGAGGTCGCCCTCGATCACCTCACGGTCCTCGGGATCGGCGATGGCGGCCACGGCGCTCCGAGCGTGCGCAAGCCACGTGCGGGAACCCGCCATGTCCCCGGCGACCGCGGCCGCCCGGGCCAGCGCCTCGTAGGCGGCGGCGAGGACCCAATCGTCGAGCTCGCCGTCCTGGCAGATGGCGAGGCAGGCTTGCGCGTGATGGAGCGCCGGCTCTCCCCGTCCGAGGACGGAGTAGACCCGCGAGCACTGCCACTCCCCCACCGCCAGCTGCTGGTCGCCAGCTCAGCTCGCCCGCCTGCGACCAATGCCAGCGTGACGCGTGCGCCGCGTGGACCATCTGGTCGTCCTGGGCCGGGGTGCGGTCCGGCAGGTCGAGCATCTGCCAGACGCCATTGAAGAGGCCGACCGCCTCGGCGCGGTGCTCTTCCGGCTCGAGGCCGGCCGGTTCATGCCCGTGCTGGTGACCCTCGTGGTCATCGTGGTCGGTGTGGTCGTGATGCTCATGCGCGTCGTCGACCAGCTCGAAGGGCTCGGCATGGTCGTCGTGGTCGTGGTCGTCGCTCATCGGCGCAGCGTAGCCGCTCAGCGGGCGAGGAGCGGGGCGAGGAGCGCAGCCAGCTGCTCGCGGTGCGGTGAGCCCCGGTACTCGTTGAGGGCGTCGGGGTCGAGGAGATGCTCCTCGACGACGCCCCTGACCCGCAGGTAGGCGGCTGGACGGATGCTGGCATCCGGGTTCGGCTCCAGCGTGACGGCCACGGCATCGGGCCCCGGAGCGTCCACGAAGTCGGCGAGCGGCCAGATCCCCTCGTCACGCCAGCCCTCGTCAGTGACCGACAGCACCTCGGCCAGGTACGAGCGCTGGTTCCACAGCTCGGGCGCCAGGGTCAGCTGCTCGAGCAGGAACGGGACCACCGCGTCGCCGGCGAGGGCGGGGCGCGGCAGGTCCATCCCGAACCGACTCCGAGCCAGGTGCCGCGCGAGCACCCGCGCGTTGTACCGATAGCCGTGCAGCGCGCCCGAATTGGCGGGGATGCCGTGCTTCTTCAGCCCGGCCGCGGCCTGGGTGATCGTGCCGGCGAAGAAGATCCCGGGCACCGTTGCCGATTCCCAGAGCGGCGTCAGGGCGGGCATCTTGCCCTGCGCGAAGGTGGCGACGCCGAGCGCGGGCAGGTCGAGGAGCGGGACCGAGAAGCCGGTCGTGGCGATCGCCGCATCGGCCTGGTAGGCGAGCTCGTGGCCGTCATCGGTCCGGCTCATGCGAACGCGGTAGCCGTCGCCGGATCGCTCGATTCGGTCGATCTTGACGTCGAGCAGGAAGACGCCGTTATGCAGCATGGCGTCTTCGTAGGGCTGGAGATATCGGGCGCGGACCCCCGCCAGCGAGTGCTCGACGACCGAGAGCGAGGCCGGCTTGGGCGAGCCGAGCACGAGCTGCCGCGCCCACGGCAGGAAGGCGGTTGCGATCTCGAAGGCGGAGTTCTGCTTCCCGACGATGAAGACGCGCTTGCCCGCGTACGACTCGGCGGGCCCCGCGTCCACGTAATGCGGAATGAGGTCGATACCGGGTGTCGGTGGCTTCCAGGGCTCGGCCATGCCAACCGCGAAGACCGCGGTGGCGCAGGTGTAGTCGCCGTCTGACGTGGTCAGCACGAAGCGACCGTCGTCCGCCTGACGGGTCGAGAGCCACGGGCAGTCGTATCGGATCTGCAGGCCGGCCCGCGTCACGAAGGTGGCCAGGTTCTCCTCCATGTTGGCGCGGCTCGGGAAGGACGAGCTGCCGTCCATGAGGGTGGGCATGATCGCGCGCAGCGCCGGGTCGTCCGACACGATGCTGTTCCAGTCGTACCACTCGCCGACGCGGCCGGCCGGATCGCCGAGCGCGTACGGCTTGGTCCACGACAGGAGTCGCTGGTAGAGCGGCAGCCGCCGGAACATGCCACCCGGCGCCGGCTCGCCGCTGAGCGTGGCGTGCGCGATCCCCAGCCGATCCAGCTCGTGCGAGAGCTGGATCGCGCCCGGACCGCTGCCGACCACGACGATGGGGTACTCGCCCGGCGGGAAGGGCCGCCCTGCCTCCCGCCTTGACCGCGCCGGCCACGCGGTCAGGCCTGCTGCTGGTTGGCGGCGCGCAGCCGCCGGGCCATGGTCACCAGCATGCGGTACATGACGCTCGGGTGCCTCGCCAGGAATCCGTGGAGCTCTGGCCCGGCCAGCACCAGGCAGCGCAGCGGCGTCCGCGCCACCACGTCGGCCGTCGGCGGGACACCGAGGAGGAGCGACATCTCGCCGAAGAAGTCGCCCCTGCCGATGCTGGCCCGATCCTCCCCATCGATCCGGATCGCAGCCTCGCCCTCGACGACGACGTAGAAGTTGGAGCCGCTGATCCCCTGGCGCAGGATCCGCTGCCCGGGCGCGAACGTCGCCTCCTCGAAGATGTGGCTGATCCCCTCGATCTGCGGTCCCCCCAGGTCGGCGAAGAGGGCGAGCGATGAGAGGAGGGCGCTGGCATCCTCGGGCATGCAGCCATGGTACGCCGCCGGGCCGATCCCTTACCCTTGACCGGTGACCTTCAGACGCGGAACCCAGCTTGATCCGGGGCAGGTGCGCGACATGCGGGGCCGTGGCGGGATGCTCGCCGCCGGCGGCGGGCTCGGCGGCATCGCGGTGCTGGTGATCGTCCTGCTGCTCGGCGGGTCACCGCAGGACGCGTCGACCCTGACCGGCCTGTCTGAACGGCACGACCGTCGGTGACCAGACCGCCAATGACCTGAGCCAGGAATGCCAGACCGATGTCGACGCCAACTCCCGCGAGGACTGCCGGATCGTCGGCTACGTCAACAGCATCCAGGCCTACTGGAGCACCGCCGTCGATGGCTACGAGCTGGCCCCGACGACCTTCTTCACCGACGCCATCCAGACCGGCTGCGGACAGGCGACCAGCGCGGTCGGACCGTTCTACTGCCCACCGGACGCATCGGTCTACATCGACCTCGGCTTCTTCGACACGCTGCAGAGCCAGTTCGGCGCCGAGGGCGGCCCGTTCGCCGAGGCCTACGTGATCGCCCACGAGTACGGGCACCACGTTCAGGATCTGCTTGGCACGCTGCAGACGGGAGGCAGCGACACGGGTCCCGAGAGCACCTCGGTTCGCACGGAGCTCCAGGCCGACTGCTTCGCCGGGGTGTGGGCGAGCCACGCGGTCGAGACCGGATTCCTGGATCCGATCACGGCGGACCAGGTCGCGCAGGCACTCGATGCCGCGTCAGCCGTGGGGGATGACCGGATCCAGAAGGAGACGCAGGGCAGCGTGACGCAGGAGACGTGGACCCACGGCTCATCGGCACAGCGGCAGCACTGGTTCCAGGTCGGGCTCGACGGCGGCGATGCCAACGACTGCGACACCTTCAGTGGCACGCTCTAGCGCCCTCCTGGGCGCGGCGGCACCGCCCGGATCCACGATCGCCATCGTGACGCCCGGCAGCCCGATGGAGTCGCGCGCCCAGGTGCAGCGCGGCCTCGCCTGGTGGGAGGAGCACGGCTACCGGGCACGGCTGATGCCGGGAGCGCTCGAGGTGGCCGACTGGCACGCGGGCTCGCCGGAGGTTCGGGCGCGCGACATCCAGCAGGCCTTCGCCGACCCGGAGATCGACGCCATCCAGACGATGCGCGGCGGCTACGGCTCGGCGCAGGTGATCCCGCTGCTCGACCTCGACGCCATCGCGGCGCATCCGAAGGCGTTCATCGGCCTCTCGGACATCACCGCGCTGCACGTCGCGTTCAACCGGATCGGCCTGGCCACCCTCTACGGGCCGAGCCTGACGATGCTCGGCGTCCCGAGCCCGCCGGCCTTCACGACAGCGCGGCTGCTGAGCGTGTTGGGCGGGGCCTCGACCGGCGTCGTTCCTCCCGACTCCGACCGGCTCAACCTCGTCGGGCTGGCCCCGGGACGCGCGAGCGGGCGCCTGCTCGGCGGCTGCCTGATCGACTTCATCTACACGATCGGCACCCCCTGGGAGATCGAGCTCGACGGCGCGATCCTCTTCATCGAGGAGATCGGCATCGCGCCAATCCGGCTCGACCGCGCGCTCCTCTACCTCGAGCAGATCGGCAAGCTGCGCGGCGTGCGCGGGATCGTCGTCGGAGAGCTGGCCGGCAGCGAGTGGTACGAGTTCACCTCCTCGCCTCGCTCGAAGACCCTCGAGGAGGTCCTGACCGGGCGGCTCGCCCACCTCGGCGTGCCGGTGCTGTACGGCCTGCCGATTGGGCCACGGGGAGACGCTCGCGACGCTGCCGCTCGGCGTGGAGGCCACCGCTCGACGCCGACGCGCAGACCCTCACCATCGACGAGCCGGCGCTCGCGGACGGATGAGCGACCAGTACAAGGGCCGGCCCCTCGTACATCCCGAGTCTCGCGAGGCATGGCGGGACTGGCTGACGCGAGCATCACGCATCGGTTGATGGTGTCTGGCTGGCCCGATGGACCAGGGCCACTGGCGGGGTCCCGGTCAGCTACGAGGCAATCGTCGAAGAGGCGCTCTGCTTCGGCTGGATCGACGGGCTGCTCAACACGCTTCCCGACGGCCGCCACGCGCACCTGCTCACGCCGAGGCGGCCGGGCAGCGGCTGGGCCCGCTCCAACAAGGACCGGGTGGAGCGGCTCATCGCGCAGGGCCTGATGGCGGAGCCGGGACTGCGCCGCCATCCGTGCCGCCAGGGCCGATGGGTCCTGGTCGATGCAGGATGCCGCGGAGGCCCTCATCGAGCCCGCCGAGCTGGCGGCCGCCCTCGACGCCAACCCGGCGGCGCGGCGCCACTGGGACGCCTTCCCGCCCTCGCCACGGCGCGCCCTGATCTGGTGGGTGATGTCCGCCAAGCGCCCCGAGACGAAGGCTCGCCGCGTGGCCCACGTCGTCGATGAGGCGGCGCAGGGCCGGCGCGCGAACTCCTAGCCGCCGCGGAAAGAGCTCGCCCACCACGCGCGCCAGCTCGGGGAGGTTGCGCGACGCGGGGAGCCGTTCGCGGAAGGTCGCGAGGAGACGCTTCGTAGTACCAGGCCTGGTCGGCGCGAGCTGCGTTGAAGCGCTTCCAAACGGCCTCACCGACGATGCCGACGTCCACCAGGATCGACCGCGCGTTGTGGAGCTTGTCGGCCAGCGACACGCGCAGCACCGATGGCGGTGCCGCCTCCAGGTGGCGGAGGTACGCCTCCTTCCGGGCGCGCCACGGTGGCTTCTCCTGGCCCAGGGCGGGCAACGCATCGCTGAGGTCCGCGACGATCGAGGCGACCGCGCCGCCGAAGCGCCGCTCGATCTCGTCGAGGACGGGCTGGCCCCCCTGGTCCTCGGGTCCGTCGTGCAGGAGTGCGGCGATCGCCTCGTCCTCGGTCGCCGCTCGTCCTCGAGGACGAGGCTGCAGACGGCGAACAGGTGCGTGACGTACGGGATCGCGGTGGCCTTGCGCGTCTGGGTGCGGTGCAGCTCGATCGCGTAACTCGGTCGCCTCGGGCGAATCGATCGGTCAGCATCGGCTGGCGGCAGGATACCGCGGGCCAGCCGCTCCGCATGGATGCTGACCCCCGGCCACCTCGGTCAGGGGCCTTGCGTTCCTCGCCTCTATCATGCCCGCCATGCAGCGCGGCGTCGTCTCGCGATCGGTCTTGCGGCCGGCGGTGCGGCAGCAGCCGTTGCGTTGCAGCGCGTCTCGGCCCACGGACAGAGCGCCCCGGAGCCGACCCTGACCACCATCCTGACCTCCTGGTCGGGCGACCCACTGCCGTGGCTCGGAGTGGTGACCGGCGACCGTCGCGCTATCTCGTCGCGGTTCGCCTGGTGAACCGGGCGCATCCGACGCGCCGGTGCCCCGCCTGAGAATCGGCGCGTGGATGGCGGGAATGGCCGTGATCGCGCCTCGCCCTCCTGTCCGCCATCGATGTCTACGCGGACAGCCTCTTCACGGTCCACATGGTGCAGCACCTGCTGCTGGCCATGGTCGCGCCTCCCCTCCTCGCACTCGGTGCGCCGGCCACGCTGGTGCTTCGCGCTGCGACGCCGTCGCTGCGCCGGTCGCTGCTGCTCCCCATGCTGCACTCGCGGGTGGTGCGGGTCATCTCCTGGCCGCCGCTCGGCTGGGTCGCCTTCAGCGTGGTGATGTGGGCCACCCATTTCAGCCCGATCTTCAACGCGGCGCTCGAGAACGAGCTGATCCACAGCCTGGAGCACCTCCTCTACCTGACGGCGGGGCTCCTCTTCTGGTGGCCGGTGGTCGGGGCCGATCCGAGCCGCTGGCGCCTCGGCCCCGTCGGTCGAATGGCCTACCTCGCGGCGCAGATGCCGGTCAACACGGCGGTGGGACTGGTCATCCTCTTTGCGCCGCGCGTCCTGTACGCTCACTACGCGACCCTCGACCGGGGATGGGGGCCAGACCCCCTCACCGACCAGCAGGCCGCCGGGGCCGCCATGTGGGGGGCCGGCGACGTCATCCTGCTGGTGGCGCTCGCCCTGGCCATCGCCGCCTGGCTGCGGGCGGAGGAGAGGCGCAGCCGACGGATCGAGGAACGAGCCGCACGCCATGAGGAACGGGTGCCAGTTGAGAGCCGCTGACCGTCGCTGGCCCGCTGCGGCGGTGGCCGTCGCGCTGCTGCTGGCCGCCTGCTCCGCGGGCACCGGGACGAGCGCGTCGGCCTCCACTCCGACTGGCCAGTACCCCGGCTGGCCGGGCAGCGGCAGCGTAGTCGCCAACGGCGACTTCATCCCGCTCCTCGTCAACTCCGAGCTGGCGGTGGGAAGGCAGCGGGTGATGGTCGAGCTCGAGGACAGCGCGGGACGAAGCCTCACCGCCCAGGACCTCTCCGTGCAGGTCGGCATCTACGACCTGGACGCCAGCACCGACACGGCGGCGAGCCGGGCGGCCGGCACCTTCCGCTGGCTGATCCCCGACACGAAGGCGATCTACACCGCACCGGCGACCTTCTCCCATGCCGGCAACTGGGGGCTGGAGGTGACCGCGACCGGCGGAGGTCAGCCCGATCGCACCGCCCGGGTCACCTTCTCGGTGCGCGACACGACCACGACGCC
Organism: uncultured Chloroflexia bacterium; assembly: GCA_963770875.1. Lineage (GTDB taxonomy): Bacteria > Chloroflexota > Limnocylindria > QHBO01 > QHBO01 > CF-167. The sequence goes on along the minus strand of CAVYRE010000001.1, from coordinate 451,671 downwards.
CGCCATCGGCGCGCAGGCGCCCCCGTCCGACACGCTGACCGCCACGGACCCCGCGACCCTGTCGGCCATCTCCACCGACGAGCATCCCGACCCGGCCTTCTATGCCCTCTCGGTGAAGGATGCGATCGCCGCCGGCAAGCCGTTCGTGCTCGTCTTCGCCACTCCGCTCTTCTGCACCAGCGGCACCTGTGGGCCGGCGCTCGACCTCGTCAAGCAGGTGGCCCCCGACTACAGCCGGCCGGGTCAACTTCCTCCACGTCGAGCCCTACGTCCTGGAGGTGAAGGATGGAAGGACGCAGCCCCAGGTCGACGTCACCGGCCATCCGAAGCCGATTCGGGCCGTGGTGGAGTGGGGCCTGCCGAGCGAGCCGTACGTCTTCGTCGTGGACGCCGAGGGCAAGGTGGCGGCCAAGTTCGAGGGGCTCGCCTACCCCGACGAGCTGACCGCGGCGCTCGATGCGCTGCTGCCCTGAGGGTCGCCCCTAAAGGACGTAGAGCGTCGAGAAGAGGAAGAGCCACACCACGTCGACGAAGTGCCAGTAGTAGCTGGCCGCCTCGACCATGGTGTGGTGCTCCGCCGAGATCAGGCCGTGGCGCGCGCGAGTTGCGACGATCGCCATCAGGCCCAGGCCCGCCAGCACGTGGGCCCCGTGGAAGCCGGTCAGGGTATAGAAGGTCGAGCCAAAGGTGCCCGCGTCCAGCCCGAAGCCGTTGTTGGCGAACTCGTAGCCCTGGATCACGATGAAGACGCTGCCCAGTAGCAGCGTCAGCCGCAGGAAGAGGCGCATGGTGGCGAGCTGGCCACGCCCGATGGCCCGCACCGCCAGCTGCATCGTGACGCTGCTCGAGACGAGCAGGAGGGTGTTGATCCCGGGGAGCAGCAGCTCCGGCCGCGCCTGCCCGTCGGGCGGCCATCCCCCGCTCTCCGAGCGGATCACGAAGTAGGCCGCGAAGAGCGCCCCGAAGAGCATCACCTCGGAGAGGATCCCGAGCTTGACGCCGAGCAGCATGTTGCTGCGGGCGGCCACCGCGTCCTCGGTATGCGTGCCGGCTGCGGCGTGCGTCGTCATGGCGCGGGGTGCCCAGGGGCGGGCAGGGGGCCCGACCCGTACTCATAGGGGCCAGCGCTGACGGTCGGGATGTGCTCGAAGTTCTCGATCGGCGGCGGCGACGAGACCTGCCACTCCAGCGTCTGCGCGCGCCACGGGTTCGCTTCGGCCTTCGGGCCGCGCCGCCAGGAGCGGACCATGTTGAAGGCGAAGACGGCGACCGAGAGGAAGATGTTGAACGCCATGATGCTGACGAACAGGTTCACCCCGCCGAACTGCGACGGGTAGTCGGCCACGCGGCGCCGCATGCCTTCGATGCCGAGCCAGAACATCGGCAGGAAGGTGAGGTTGAAGGCGATCGTGAACCACCAGAAGTGCAGCTTGCCGAGACGCTCGCTGTACATCCGGCCGGTGATCTTGGGGAACCAGTAGTAGGTGCCCGCGAAGAGGCCGAAGATCGTCCCGCCGACGATCGTGTAGTGGAAGTGGGCGACGACGAAGTAGGTGTCGCTGAGGGTGATGTCGGTGGGCACATCGGCCAGGTAGACGCCCGTGATGCCACCGATCAGGAAGGCCCAGATGAAGCCGAAGACCCAGAGCATCGGCACCTTGAAGTGGAGCTTGCCCATCCAGATCGTGCCCAGCGCCGACAGGAAGACGATGCCGGTCGGGACCGAGATGAGCTCAGTGGTGAGCATGATCGGAATATGGAAGAACTCGGCCATGCCGCTCACGAACATGTGGTGCGCCCAGACCATGAAGCTCAGCACGCCGATGCTGATGAAGGACAGCACGGCCAGCGGGTAGGCGAAGAGCGGCTTGCGGGCGAAGACCGGCACCACCTCCAGGATGGCGCCCAGGCCGGGCAAGCCCATGATGTAGACGGCGGGGTGCGAGTAGAACCAGAAGAGGTGCTGGAAGAGGATCACGTCGCCGCCGCGGAACGGCCGGAAGAACGAGGTCCCGAGCACCCGGTCGAAGAGCAGCATCGTGAACGCCCCGGCGACGACCGACGTCGCCACCAGGCCGAGGGTGGCCGTCACGGTCAGCGCCCAGACGAAGATCGGCATCCGCATCAGTGACATGCCCGGGGCCCGCATCCGGAAGACGGTGACCAGGAAGTTGATGGCGCTCAGGATCGAGCTGATGCCGACCGTCACGAAGGCCATCAGGTAGGCCTGCTGCCCCAGGTTGGCCTGCTGGCTCAGCGGCGGATAGGCGGTCCAGCCGCTGTCGAAGCCTCCGAGCAGCGGGTTGATCGCGACGAGCAGGATCGGCAGCGGCAGGAGCCAGTAGGAGAGCGCGTTCGTCTTGGGGAACGCCATGTCGCGCGCCCCGATCATGATCGGGACCAGGTAGTTCCCCAGGCCACCGATGATCGAGATCAGGGCGACGGTGATCATCATCGCCCCGTGCGTGCTCATGATGTTGTTGTAGATCTCCTTGTTCGTCGCAAGCCCCGGCTGTGCCAGCTCGAAGCGCATGAACATCGCGGCAAGGCCGGCCGTCATGAAGAGCGCGAACGCGGAGACGAGGTACTGGACCCCGATCACCTTGTGGTCGGTCGTGAAGCGGAAGTAGCGCCGCCAGTCCCCGGCCGTTCCGTGGGCGGCATGCTCCTCGTCCGGATCCACCGGGCGCCCGGCCGCCCAGGTCAGCCAGAAGCGGAAGGCGCCGATTCCCAGGAGGAAGCCGAACAGCGCGAAGAGGTACGCAAGCCCCAGCCGCTGGCCATCCTCGATGATGAGCCCGAGCCCGGTCAGGGCCGTGAGCAGGCCGAGGCCGATCGCCGCACCGAGGGCGGCGCCGATCACCGCGCGAAGCAGACCCGGCTTCAGGATCCTCACCATCGCACCTCGCTCACGACGGACTCGGGGTTGGCTGGGCATCGAGCCAGGACTGCAGCTCCCCGCGCGTGCTCACCACCGCTGTGAGCCGCATGTCGGTATGGCCGAAGCCGCACAGCTCGGCGCAGAGGCCGGGATAGGTCCCCGCCACCGTCGCCGTCAGGTAGACCTGGGTGGCTCGTCCCGGCACGGCGTCCTGCTTGACGCCGAAGGCGGGCACCCAGAACGAGTGGATCACGTCGGTCGAGTTGATGACCAGGTGGACGCGCTCCCCCACCGGGATGTGGAGATCGTCGGTGGTGACGCCGTTGGGGTAGGTGAAATGCCAGGCCCACTGCTCTCCGGAGACCTGCACCTCGAATTCGGAGTTCTGCGCCCCCCGGATATCAACCAGACCGATCGCGCCGTACGCGAATAGGCCCACCACGAGGACGAAGCTGACGCCCAGCCACGTCGCCTGGAAGCCGCGATGCCCGTGGACCGGCGGCCCGTCCGTCTCGTCGCCGTTTGCCCGGAAGCGGAGCGCCGAGTAGACGAGGCCGACGACCACGAACATCAGCACCGGAACGGACAGGATGGTGAGCAGGACGAACGCCCGGTTCTCGATCGCCGCCTCCTTCGTGGCGATGACCGGGAGGATCTGGACGCCGGCGACCAGGGCAATCCCCAGGATGGAGAGGACTACCCAGGCCGCACCGGCGACCAGGAGATGGCGCGCTGGGCCGCTCACGTTCGGCGAGGGTGGCTCAGCTGACCGTGAAGTCGATGTGCATGCCCTTCTGGTAGTGCACGAGGTCTTCCACGTGCAGGTTGCAGAAGATGACGTAATGACCCGGCTGCAGCGTCACGGTGAGGCTGCGGTCGCTGCTGCCCGACTTGATCTCGGCGACCTCGCTCGGATCGCCGACCTCCGTCAGCTGCGGGGAGTCCTCGACCACCGTTCCGTCGGCGTTGGTGGGCAGCTTGTCCGACTTGAGGTCGGTCTTGCGGACCACGAACTCGTGCTCCTTGTCGCCGTCATTCTTGATGTTGAAGGTGATCTCGCCCGCCTTGAGATTGGTCGAGCTGAGCGAGATCTGCCACTCCTTGATGGTCGCGGAGATGGGGCCGCTGGTCGGCCCGGAGCTCGAGCACGAGACCAGCAGGCTGCCGATCACGACGAGGGCCAGCCCTCTGCGGAGTGTTCCGGTCATCCTCTCCTCCTGCCCTGACGATGTGCCGCATGGCCCGCCCCCGGCGCGGCCAGGGGCCGCGCCAGCCCGTAGGATGGCCGCCCATTGCCACCCGCTTCTATACTCGCAACCAGCCATTCTCGAGGTCCGTATTGGCCATCCCGCCCTACACCAATCAGGCCCGTCCAGAGGTCGCTCCATTCATCGGCCGCACGGATGACGCCGATCGGCTGGGCGTCGCGCCGGCCACCCGGGGTGATCGATGGAGCTCGTGGCTGCACGTCAACGGCCGCCTGGCGCAGGGGGTCCTTGACCTGGCCTCGATCGCCACCGTAGCCCTCACCTTCGCCTACCCGATCCTCCCGGCGGAGGTCATGTTCCACGTGGTCTTTGTGCTCCTCACCGTCCAGGCCTTCCTATTCGGCCTGCGCCCGACGCTGATCCGGATCGGCATCGTGTCGCTGCCGCTGCTCCTCTACGCGAATGCGCGCCTCTTCGGGCTGCGCGAGCCGGCCTTCGACCTGGCGGAGTGGCCACTGATGTTCGTGATCGCGGTGCTCGTGGCCTGGATGGCGGACCGGCGTGACGCGACCGCTCGCCGCTACGCGAGCCTCTTCCGCCAGGCGAGCGAGCGGCTGCTCACGGTGGAGGAGGACGAGCGACGCCGCATCGCGCTGGAGCTCCACGACGGCGTCGGCCAGGTGCTCGCCGCGCTGACGCTGACGCTTGACGCCGCCGACGCTGGCCCCCGCAAGGTGCGGGGCACCGCGGCATCGGCTCGGGCCCTGGCCGACACCGCGCTCGCCGAGGTCCGTCACCTGGCGCATCGGATGCGCCCGGCCCGTCTCGAGGAGCGGGGCCTCATGGCTGCCATCCGCGATCTGGCCGGGCAGTCCGGCTTCCCGGTGCGGGTCCACGTCAACCGCGCGGCCGCCACCGGGCTCGCGCTCGAGCCGAACGTCACGGTCGGGGTCTATCGCATCGTGCAGGAGGCGCTTGCGAACGCCGCACGGCACAGCGGCGCGTCGGCGGCCAGTGTCTTCATCACGTGGCGTCCCGGCCACCTCCGGGCCGTCGTCACGGACGAGGGGGTGGGGTTCAACCCCGTGGCGACGGTCGATCCCGGCATCGGCGTCGCGGGCATGTACGAGCGGGCGGAGCTGCTCGGCGGCCACCTGTCGATCCAGTCCGCCGCCGGCCGCGGCACCCGCGTGTCGCTCGACCTGCCGCTCCTCGAGGGGAACGGCTGATGGAGTCGATTCGCGTGGGGATCGTCGACGACCACGCCCTGGTCCGCGACGGACTGCGGCTGATCCTCGAGCGCCAGCCGGATATCGAAGTGGTCGGCGATGCCGCCGATGCCGCCGAAGCCTTCGCACTAGCGGCGAGCCGCAAGCCGCACGTGATGATCGTCGACCTGACCCTGGGTGGCTCCGATGGCATCGCCCTGCTGCGGGACCTGACCAGCAGACACCCTCGGATCAGGCTGGTGACGCTGACGATGCACGAGCACGAAGAGACCGTGCGACAGGCATTCCTGGCGGGCGCGGCCGGGTACGTCGTGAAGGGCGCCCCGAGCACCGACCTGGTGGCGGCGGTTCGCGCGGTGGCGCGCAACCAGCACTACGTGCATCCGGTGGTGGCGTCCGTGGTCGTGGTCGACTCACTGCGATGGCTGCGCCAGGCCGACCGCCTGACCCCCCGCGAGATCGAGGTGCTGCGACTCCTCACCGCGGGCCGCACGGCGGCCGAGACCGGGCGGCAGCTGGGGATCAGCGCCCACACCGTGCGCCGCCACATCGCCAACGTCACCGACAAGGCGGGGGTGCGCGGCCGCGTGGCGCTGACTCGCTACGCCCTCGAGCATCACCTGGTGCAGGAGGAGAGCTAGCGTTTCGGGGCGCCGGCGCCGCTCGGCTAGACTGCGGCTGCCATGGCGCAGGTGACTCCCCCGCCGCCCGCTCCCCGTGTTCCGAGGCTGGTCCTCGTCCCCCTGGCGCTCGTCGCGGCGCTGGCCGTGGTCTACCTCGCCACGCGTCCCCTCGGCGGCGGTGAGCCGCAGCCATCCTTCTTCGTCATCGGCAGCGCCGGGCCGGGGGTGCGGGTCGGCCAGCTCGCCCCGGGGAGTGCCGGGACCGCGGCCGACCTGGCCCTGATCGACCTCGACGGCTCGCCGGTCTCACTCGCCGATTTCGAGGGACGCCCCATCTGGGTCATCTTCTGGAAGACCGCCTGCGAGCCGTGCGAGGCGGAGGCGGCCGATGTCTCCGCCGCGGCTGCGGCGCACGGCAGCGATGGTCTCGCCGTCATCGGCGTCGACGTCTGGGACACCGCGGCGGTCGTGCGCGACTACGCCGCCCAGCACCGGCTGGAGATCCCGGTCGCCGTGGCACGGGGCTCGGCCGCGATGGATGCGTACGGGGTCTGGGGTGCGCCGACCCACTACTTCATCGATCGGGAGGGCACCATCCGGGACCGATATTTCGGCCCGATGACGCGCCAGCTGATCGACAAGAGCCTGCGGCGGATCATCTAGGCTCCCCCGCATGAAGACGCGGGGCACGGGCCTGCGGCTGCGACAGCCGGTTCGGCGCGAGGGCGCCGACCGGTACCTCTTCCTGACCCTTGTCTCGTTCGCCGGCACCGTCATCGCCACGCGCGCCTACCTCGAGCTGACCGGCTATCCCCGCATCGGGGGCGGAGAGCTGCACATCGCGCACGCGCTCTTCGGCGGGCTCTTTCTGTTCGCCGCCGCCCTCTTGCCGCTCGTGATGGCCGGGCGAAACGTGTACCGCACCGCAGCGGTGCTGGGCGGCATCGGGATCGGCCTCTTCATCGACGAGGTCGGCAAGTTCATCACGACCCAGAACGACTACTTCTACCCAGCCGCGGCGCCCCTCATCTACGCCACCTTCCTGCTGGCGGTGCTGATCCTGCTGCGCGTGCGCCGCCGGATCGAGCCCGACCCCCGCAGCCAGCTGCTGACCTCGCTCCAGCTGGTGGAGGAGGCGGTCGACCACGACCTGCAGGCCCGCGAGCGGGACATGCTTCGCGCCCGACTGCGGGTCGCGGCCGAGGGCGCGCCACTCGGTGACCAGCGACGACTCGCCGCGGCCCTGCTCCAGTTCGTCTCCTCGCGCGACCTCGAGATCGCGCCGGAGGTGCCGAGCCGGCTGCAGCCGCTCCGCGACTGGTGGGCCGCTCGCCGCGACCGATGGCTCGGCGGCCGGGGCGCCTACGCCGTCCTCCTCGTCGCCCTCTTCGTCTCAGGGGTGCGCGCCATGATCGACCTGGGCGTCGCCGTGAGCCAGATCGGCGGACTCGACCCGGCGACCAGCACCCGCCTCTTCAGCCTCGACATGCTCCATCTCGTCGTCGAAGGGATCGCGGGAGCGCTGCTCCTGGCGGGATCGGTGCTGATGGGGATCACCGGGCGCGACCGCATCGGCGCCACCCTCGCCGAATACGGACTCCTCGTCTCCTTATCGCTGGCCGACCTCGCCTCGTTCTACCTGCGGCAGTTCGCCACCCTGGAGATCGCCCTCTTCCACGGCCTCCTGCTCTTCGGCGTGGTGGCCTACCGTCGCCAGCTGCCGCCCGAGCCGGTGCTCGGGGCGGAGGCGGCGGCTCCACGCAGTTGAGGCGCGCGACCCTCGGAAATGCGGCGCACGGTGGCATCGACTAAGGTCCGGATTCAGCAGAAGCCCGCCGAGCAGGACAGGAGGGGCAGTTGTCCTTCGCGCAGACCGTGATCCTCGGGGCCATCGCCGGCCTCACGATCTACCTTGGGCTCCCATTTGCGCGGCTGCGGTCTGGCAGCCGCGGCCTGCGAACGCTCCTGAGCGGTGTCTCGGCCGGCATCCTGGTCTTCCTCCTGTTCGACGTCCTGGGGCACGCGACCGAGCCGGTGGAGGAGTCGCTCGCCGCGCGTGACTGGGGCTCGCTGACCGATGCTGGCCCTGGTCTATGTCGTCGGGCTGGGAGTTGGCCTGTTGGGCCTCCTGTATGCGCAGCGCCTCACCGCAGGAAGCAAGTCGGGCGTCGGCCCAGGCGCCATGGCGGTCGCCGACTCGGAGCCGGTGGCGGTCGGCCGCGACGCCCTTCGCCTGGGCATGGTGATCGCCACAGGGATCGGCCTCCACAACTTCTCCGAGGGACTGGTGATCGGCCAGTCGGCAGCCGCGGGGGAGGTCTCGCTCGCCCTGCTGCTGATCATCGGCTTCGCACTGCACAACGCCACGGAAGGATTCGGGATCGTCGGCCCGCTCGTGGCGATCGGCCTGCGGCCGTCCTGGCGCTGGCTGGCCCTTGCGGGGCTGATCGGTGGCGGCCCCACCTTCCTCGGCACGATCATCGGGACGGCGGTCACCTCGCCCGTGCTGTTCGTCGCATTCCTGGCCCTTGCCGCCGGCGCCATCCTCTACGTCGTCGGCGAGCTGATCGCCTGGGGCCGTCGCACGTCATGGGAGCTGACCTTATGGGGGATCTTCCTCGGCTTCCTGTTCGGGCTCGCGACCGACCTGATCCTCGTCGCCGCTGGCGCGTGACCGGGTCACCCCATCAATGATCGGTCGGCCCCGAACTCAACGCCTCGGGTTCGCGCGGTGCGAGAATCCGCGCGCATGAGGATCCCCTCCCCGCTCCGTCGCCTTGGTGCGCTACCCATCTATCCCCTCGTGGCGGCGGCGTACCCGGTGGTCTGGCTCTACGCCCAGAACGTGCAGGAGGCGATCGACCCGAGCGAGGTCCTGCTCCCGCTGGCGGTCTCCTGCGGCGCGACCCTCGCCCTTCTCGTGGTCATCGGCTTCCTGACGCGCCGATGGGCCGCCGCAGCCCTCACCAGCACCCTGCTACTGGTGCTCTTCTTCACGTACGGGATGGCGTGGAACTGGCTCGGCCCGATGCTCCTCGGCCAATGGGTCCTGCTCGGCGCGTGGCTCCTGATCGCGGTGATCGGCATCTCGCTCATCTGGCGCTTCCGCCGCATCGCCCACTGGGCGACGCTGCCGCTCAACGTCGCGGGAGGACTGGCGCTCGCCTTCAACCTCGCGATCATCGGCGCCTTCGACCTGAACATCCGCCCCGTCGTCGCGCACACCGGCTCGGGGGTCACGGCCAGCGGAGGACCGGCCACGGTCGCCAGGCGGCCCGACATCTACTGGATCATCACCGAGGAATACGGGTCGCAGAGCGTCATCAAGGACGACTTTGGCTACGACAACTCGCCGTTCATCGAGGCGCTCCAGGACCGGGGCTTCTACGTCGCGAGCCACTCGACGGCGAACTACCTCAAGACCGCCCCGTCCATCGACTCGGCGCGCAACCTCACCTACATCGACGGCGCCAAACTGCGCGCCGAGGCCAAGTCCGACGGAGACTGGGGTCCGATCTACAAGGGGCTCCAGTCCCCGTTCGAGGTCCAGCAGTTCCTGAGCGACCTTGACTATCGGTTCCTGTACGCGGGGACCTTCTGGGCGCCGATGGCGAAGCACCCCTCGGCCGAGATCAACTACGTGTACGACAAGACCACCTCGGAGTTCCTCGAGACGCTCGAGGGCGCGACCATCCTCAGCGCGCTCCGGGACCTCGGGCCGGAGGCGCCCTACGACTGGCGCCTGAACCGATACAACCAGACCCTCTACCAGCTGCGGTCGCTCCGTCATGCCTCGACCCTGGCCGGTCCGAAGTTCATCCAGACCCAGCTCGCCCTGGACCACGAGCCCTACGTCTTCCACCCCGATGGCTCGTTCATCACCACCGACGAGGCGAACTCGCTGACGCACGCGCAGCAGTACGTCGAGCAGCTGAAGTACACGAACACCCAGCTCCTCGCCTGGGTCGACCAGCTGCTCGATGTGCCAGCCGACCAGCGCCCGATCATCGTGCTGCTGGCCGACGAGGGGCCGTGGCCGAACGGCTACCGCGAGGACGAGCTGGGCTTCGACTGGACCACCGCCACCCCCCAGGAGCTCCAGCAGAAGTTCGGCATCCTGAACGCCGTCTACCTCCCGGGCAAGTCGGCGGAGCAGGTCGGCTTCTACGACACGATCTCGGAGGTCAACGAGTTTCGCGTGATCTTCAACGCGTACTTCGGCCTGGGCCTTCCGCTGCTGCCGGACCGCAACTACATCTGGCCGACGCAGAAAGACATCTACAACCTCATCGACGTCACCGACGAGGTGGCCCCCTAGTCGGTCGGGTCCAGCTTCAGGGCAGCGGAGTTGATGCAGTAGCGCAGCCCGGTCGGATTCGGGCCGTCGTCGAAGAGGTGGCCCAGGTGGCCACCGCAGCTCGAGCAGTGGACCTCGTTGCGGACCATGAAGAAGGACCGATCGGACGCTGTCTCGACGGCCGTCGGATCGGCCGGGGCGTAGAAGCTCGGCCAGCCGGTCCCCGACTCGAACTTGGTGTCGGATGTGAAGAGCTCCGCATCGCATCCCGCGCACCGGTAGACCCCGGGCCGATGCTCGTCCCAGTAGGCCCCGGTGAAGGCTCGCTCGGTGCCCTTCTCGCGAAGGACGTGGAACTGCTCGGGGGAGAGCTCGCGCGCCCAGGTGGCCTCGTCCTTGGAGATCTTGGTGCTCATCGGAGCATCGTAGCGAATGGCGACGGGGTCCGCCCCGGCGCCTCCGGTCGCGGCCCGTTGCGTTAGGCTGCCGGCATGCGTCGCCACGCGCCGATCACCGCCTCGCTCGTCACGCTGCTCCTCTCGGGGTGCCTGTTCGGCTCGCCGAGCGCCTCCCCCTCGCCCTCGATCCCCGCCTCGGTGGCACCCAGCGGCCAGCTTCCGGGATCGGCGCCGCCCGCGACGGCGACCGCGGCACCGACCCCGGGGCTCGACAAGGTCCCGACCTACACCGCCGGAACGCGGGTCGCGACCGGTGCCGGCGGGCTCCGGGTCCGCTCGGGCCCGGGCACCAGCCAGGGGGTGCTGACCCTGCTGCCGACCGGCAGCAAGCTCGTGATCGAGCTCGGCCCCGTGCGACACGACAGCCATGGCTGGTACCTGGTTCGGGACGCGGACACTCGCCCGCCGACCTTCGATGAGGGCTGGGTGGCGGCCGGCTTCATGCCGACGCCGTACCTCGTCCCGGCCACCTTCGACCTGCCGTTCAACCCGATCGTTGCCGGCTTCGCGCACGACGGCAACGGCGAGTTCGGCCCCGTCACGGTCAGCGACGCGAACTACGCGGTGCGATGGGTCGCCTCCCCCGGTGCCGGCGCGAGCGGCTGCTCGTTCTCGGTCGACCTCGTGCCCGGGTCCGGGGCCGCCGTGCCGGCCGTCCGCGCCACCGTCGGGAGCGCCCCCGCCCCCGGCAACCTGTACACGGACTTCTTCGCCGGCCATCCCACCCTGACCGGAGACCTCCTGGTGCGCGTCACCTCCGACTGCGGCTGGGCGCTCACCTTCCTGCGGAGCCAGCCGATCGGGCAGTGAGCGGACACGACAGCGAACCTGTCGCGTCCAGCGGCTAGGCTTCGCGACGGCATGCAGAACGTCGACGGGAATGCGGTCTACTCGGCCAGCGACCTCGTCGGCTTCCTCGAATGCGAGCACCTGACCACGCTGGAGCGTGCGGTCTTCGTCACCGACCTCGAGCGACCCTCGCGGATCGACCCCGAGCTGGAGGTGCTCCAACGGCGCGGCATCGAACACGAGCAGCGGTACCTTGCGCACCTCCGGGGGCTGGGCCGCAGCGTCGTCGACGGCAGGCATCCGTCGACGGACGATGCGCCTGCCGACCGACTGCAGGCGATCGAGCGGGACGCCGCGCTCACCCGTCGACAGATGGAGCTGGGGGCCGAGGTCATCTACCAGGCGACCCTGTTCGACGGCAGCTGGCTGGGCTACGCGGACTTCCTGCTGCGAGTGGACGGCCCCGGGGCCGTGAGCGACCTCGGTCCGTACCACTACGAAGTGGCCGACACCAAGCTCGCGCGTCACGTCAAGGGCGGGGCCCTCCTGCAGATGTGCGTGTACTCAGACCTGGTGGCTCGGATCCAGGGCCGCATGCCGGCGCAGATGCACGTCGCACTCGGCGGCAGCGGCAACCGCATCGAGTCACACCACCTGGACGACTACCTGGCCTACTTCCGGAGCGTGAAGGGCCGGTTCATGGAGGCGGTGGCGGCCGGCTCCCCCATCTCCTTCCCGCTCCCGGTCACGCCCGAGCCGGTGAATCATTGCGGCGTCTGCCGCTGGAGCGGCTACTGCGCCGGGCTGCGCCGGGACGCCGACCACCTGAGCCTGGTGGCAGGGATGCGCTCGGATGTCGCGCGCCGCCTGACCGATGCCGGCATCGCCACGTTCAGCGCCCTTGCCAGCCTGCCCGCTCCCCCGCCGGAGGTGCCGAACGTCAGCGAGGTCGTGCTCGCCTCCCTGCAGCAGCAGGCACGCCTGCAGCACCGTTCACGCGACCTCCCCACGCCGCTCTACGAGTTCCTTCCGGTCGAGGCGAACCGTGGCCTGGCGGCGCTCCCAGAGCCGTCGGGCGGCGACCTCTTCTTCGACATGGAGGGTGACCCCTTTGCGGAGGAGGACGGCCTCGAGTACCTGTTCGGGGTCTGGGACCCTTCGGTGCTGACCGATGCGGGCGACCCAACCTTCCGCCCGTGGTGGGGCCACTCCCGGGCTGCCGAGAAGACTGCATTCGAGGGGTTCATCGACTTCGTGATGGAGCGGTGGCGCGCCGACCCCGCGATGCACGTCTACCACTACGCCGCCTACGAGCGCGGCAGGATCGGTATGCTCGCGACCCGTCACGCGACGCGCGAGGTGGAGGTCGACCGGATCCTTCGCGGGGAGCTGTTCGTCGACCTCTTCGCGGTCGTACGCCAGGCGCTCCGCATCGGTGTGGCGAGCTACTCCATCAAGTCGCTCGAGCCGAGCTACGACTTCGTGCGTCGCGTGCCGCTCAAGGACGCTGGCTCCTCGGTCGTCGCCTACGAGGAGTACATCCGCTCCGTGACGGCTGGTGCCCCGGCGACCGAGATCCTCGATCAGATCGGCGACTACAACCGCGACGACTGCCGTTCCAACTTCGAGCTGCGAGAGTGGCTCGAAAGGCTGCGGGTGGAGCTGACCGCCACCAGCGGGCTGGAGCTCTCCCGACGCGGTCCGAGGGTGGAGGAGCTGGAGCGGGAGCTCACGACCGGACGACCGCCGGCGTCGCGACCTCGCGGATCGGCTTCGCGCTGCGCCCTCATCCGACCCGGACGCGCCCACGCTTCGACTCCTCGGAGACCTGCTGGAGTGGCACCGGCGAGAGGAGAACGTCGAGTGGTGGGCCTTCTTCAGCCGCTGCGACCAGTCCGACGAGCAGCTGGCACAGGATGAGGAATCGATCGGACAGCTGGAGTGGGTCGCCGAGGTGGACCGGCCGAAGCAGTCGGTGCGGCATCGATACCGCTTCGACCCGGAGCAGCCCTATCGTCTGAAGGTCGGCGATGAGCCGGTGGATCCGGCGACGAAGGCCGTCGCCGGCACGATCGTGGCGCTCGACGCCCTCCACGGCACGCTCGACCTCCAGTGGGGGGTCCGAACGCCCAGGCCGCACCCGACCTCGCTGATCCCGCGCGGGCCGATCACCGCCGACGTCCAGAAGCAGGCCCTCGAGGGCCTGGCCCGCTGGGTCGCGGAGCACGGACTGCGCGGCGAAGGGCCCTGGCGCGCGGCGCGCGACTTCGTCCTCAGGCTTCCTCCGCGCGGAGGCCAGGCTCCCGGCGAGTCGCTCGCCGGCCCAGGCGAAGGGGGCGACACCGCCGCCAAGCGCATCGCCACCCTGCTCGACGAGACAGTGCTCCCCATCCAGGGGCCGCCAGGATCGGGCAAGACCTGGACCGCCGCGGAGATGATCCTCCAGCTGGTCCGGGCGGGGCGCTCGGTCGGGATCGTGGCATCGACGCACCGCGCCATCGAGAACCTGCTCCAGGAGGCGCTGGCGCATGCCCGCCGATCGGGCCTCGCCGTCTCCGCCATCCGCAAGGTCGAGACCGGCGAGGAGCCCCCGCCAGACTGCGGGTACGCGTCGACGGGCACCAACCCAGCCGTGGAGCATGCGCTCAGATCGCGCGGCGTCCAGGTCGCGGCCGGCACCGCCTGGCTCTGGTCGCGCCCGGAGTTCGCCGGATCGGTCGACACGCTCTTCGTCGACGAGGCCGGTCAGATGTCGCTCGCCAACGTCCTCGCGGTCTCCGGCGCCGCCCGCAACCTGGTCCTGCTCGGCGACCCGCAGCAGCTCTCGCAGGTGAAGAAGGGGGCGCATCCCCCGGGGGCGGACGCGTCGGCGCTGGAGCACGTCCTGGCCGGCGAGCCGGTGATCGACCCGACGCGTGGGATCTTCCTGGCCGAGACGTGGCGCCTGCACCCCGATGTCAACGCGTTCACCTCGGCGGCCTTCTACCGCGGGGAGCTGCGCTCCGCTCCAACGGCGGCGCGCCAGGCACTCGAGGCTCCGGGCCATCTCAGCGGGACTGGGGTGCGCTGGGTCCCGATTGCTCACCGCGGCAACCACAACTCCTCGGAAGAGGAGGCGGTGGCCGTGGCCGACCTCTACCAGGACCTGCTGCTGGGCAGGTGGACCGACGCCGATGGTCGGGAGCGCCACCTCACCCCTGCAGACCTGCTGGTGATCGCTCCCTACAACGCGCAGGTGGAGCTGCTCGAGGAGCGGCTCATGCGCGCCGCCGCTGCTGCCCCGGTCTCCCCCGGAGCCCCAAGGGTCGCCACCGTCGACAAGGTCCAGGGGCAGCAGGGAGCGGTCGCGATCTACTCGATGGCGACCTCGTCGCAGGACGAGATGCCCCGCTCGATCGAGTTCCTCTACTCGCTCAACCGCCTTAACGTCGCGACCTCGCGAGGTCGCTGCCTGGCGATCGTGGTGGCATCGCCCGACCTCCTGAAGGTGCGCGTCCACACGCCGCAGCAGATGCGCCTGGCGAACGCCCTGTGCCGCTTCGTCGAGGTCGCGGCGGAGCAGGCCGGCGCCGGTTGACGCCGCGCGGCATCATCGGCGCATGTCGCGAACCGAGCGCCGGGACTGCTGCGATCAGGATTTCGAGCGCCTGTTCGACGTGCGCGAGGCCGAGCACGACCTCGCCGACTGGCGTCGGCACGGCCTTCCAGCGGCAACCGCCGAGCTGATCGAGGCCCTGAAGGCGGACGGCATCGCCGGTGCCGTTGTGCTCGATATCGGCGCGGGGGTGGGAATGGTGCACCTCGAGCTGCTCGAGGCTGGCGCGGCAAGCGCGCTGGACGTCGACGCCTCGAGCGCCTTCCTTGCCACGGCGCGGAGCGAGGCGGAGCGACGCGGCGTCATGGAGCGGGTCGACTACCGGTACGGCGACGTCGTCGAGCTGGCCGCGACACTCCCCCCTGCCGATCTTGTGGCGATGGATCGAGTCATCTGCTGCTACCCGGACCTGGCGGGGCTCCTCGGCGCCGCCCTGGGGACACGGCCGCGCATGATCGGGCTGGTGCACCCGACCGACGCGCCCTGGGCGCGCGCCACGATGGGGATCTTCAACGCGATCGGCCGGCTCCTCCGACGGCATCATTCGTTCTACGTGCATCGTCGCCCCGAGATCGACCGCCTCCTGGGCGCCGCCGGCTTCATCGAGCGGCATCGCGGCGGCCGTGGCTTCTGGCGGGTGACGGTCTACTCGCGCGCCTCGGCCTGAGCGGCGGCAAAGGCCGTCACGAACCGCTCCTGCTCAGCCGTCTCGACCGCAGTCGGATGCCGGACCTCCCGCACGATCTCGATGGCATCCTCGGCCGAATGTCCGGCCTGGACCAGTGCGCAGGCCGCCACGGTCCCGGTTCGTCCCACCCCGCCCATGCAGGCCACCGCCACGTTGGCATCGCGGCGCCCCTCGCGTATCTCCGCCAAGATCGCCTCCATCTCCCCGGCAGTGGCGGGCGGCTGGCCGTCGGGAATCGGGTGGCGCAGGACCGTGACGCCCGCGATCGCCCCCCGCCCGACGATCGCGGGGTCGCTCCACCGGCTCAGCTCCGCGTCCTCGACGAGAAGGATCAGCCGGCCAACGCCCGCGGCGCGGAGCATGGCGAGGTCCTTGTCGAGATCCCGGCGGTAGACGCGCCCCGGGTACCGGAACGACACGCCGCGCTTGCCGGGCAGAATCGTCAGGCCAAGGCGCCCGGGGAGGTCGTCGCGGAGCTGGTCCGGCTGCAGCCAGTCAATTCGCAGCTCCGGATCGAAACCGGCGTGGTCGGCGTTCCCGCCGAGGCCGGCCGACACTAGTTGAGGCTCGCCTTGGCGCAGAAGTGGCCGGTCGCCTCGAGCGGCTCCCCGCAGAAGGGGCAGGTGGGCCGTCCCGCGGCGATCAGCGACGCCGCGCGGCGGACGAAGTCGCGCGCCCGCGCCGCCTCGACCCGCACACGCAACAGGTCCGGACCGTCCGGGGCCTGATCCGGAACCTCGGCGAAGCCGCCCTCCTCGCTCAGCGGCTGGGCTTCGATCACCACTCGCCGCGAGGTTGCGTCCCACGCGAGCGCCATCGCCCCGACCCGGAACAGCTCCACGGTCGGCGCTTCGAGCGGGCGGTCGTCGTGACCGGCTCGGGCAGGCAGCTCCCCCACCAGCCCCTCGACCGTGTCGAGCAGCTCGGAGAGGCGCCCGGCAAGCGCGGCCACCTGGGTCTTCTCGAGCCCCACGCTGACAACCGCGCCACCCTGGCGGGCCTGGAGGAAAAAGCTCCTCGCGCCCGGCTCGCCGACGGCGCCGGCCACGAAACGGTCAGGGGCATCAAAGTCGAAGACGCGGCGCACCATGCCCGTCATCCTATCCGGAAACTCGTCGCTAGAGTTGGCCCCGTCATGGGCAACCGGATCTTCCGGTCGCGTCTTGGATTCGGGCGTTCGAAGCGGACCCAGGCGAGGCCGATCGCGGGGGTGCGCGGCCCCGGGCCTGGCGTTCGCGCGAGGACCTGGCTCGCCTGGCTGGCCGTTGCCGCGGCGGTGGCGTTGATCGCCTTCTTCGTGGGTCGTGCCGGATCCGAGATCGACATCGCGTCGCCTACGCCGTCCCCAAGCCCCCCTCCCCTCTCAATCTCCTTCGGGACCGCGCTCGACCCCGTCAGCGGCGAGGCGATCGACCAGACCGACCGGTTCCGAGCCGGCGACCCCATCGCCTACTCGGTCCGCGTGCCGGCGGCGCCCGGCATCGACTCGATCCTGGTCGAGATCGCGCGACATGAAGCAGGTGGCGAGACCGTGGTGCAGCAGCCATCCCGACAGGGCATCGTCGCGACCTCTCCCATCATCGCCTTCACCTTCGCGGTCTCCACGGGTGAGCTGCTGGCGACGTGGGGTCCAGGCGACTACGTGATGCGAATCTACCTGCCTGGCGCGGCAGCGCCGTTCGCGACGGGAGGCTTCACGCTCGTGGAAACGCCGACGGCGTCGTGAAGCCGGGCATTGGGATCGGAGCTGTGCCCGATCTCCGATCCCGATTCCCCCGGCGTCAGAGCTGGTCCCGCCGGCATTGCGCCTGAGCGGGTGCCCAGACCAACTCTCTGCGGCCCAGCCTAACCGCACCGGACCGCACCTGTCAACCTTTACTTGACCGCGAGCGCCTCCCTGGTCAACTCGTAGGCGCCGCGATGGTCTCCGAGGGTCGCCCGCAGCTCAGCCCACTCACGGAGCACCTCGCGCGTGCGTCCGGCCGAATGCCCGCTCCGCGCCAGGTCGGCGGCCTCCGCGTATCGGTCCTCGGCCGCTGCCGCGTCATCCTGGGCCCGCCGCGCCCGTGCTTCAGTGAGCATCGCGGTCAGCTCGACGCCCCGGTTGCCCGTCGCGCGTGCCATCTCGACGGCCCGCCGTGAAATGGTGGCCGCGTCGGCGAAGCGACCCTGGGCCAGCGCCACCTGCGCATCCGTGTCGAGCACTGCGCAGAGGAACCGGTCGTCGCCAACCTCCTCGAACGCGGTGCGCGCCTCGTCGGCGAGCTCGGCGGCCCGCTCGACGTTGCCGGTGGCCAGGTACGCCATCGCGAGGGTGTTCTCGATCTGGGCCGATTCGAAGATGGCGCCCGCGGAGCGGAGGAGCGCGAGGCCCTGGGTGCCGGTGCGGATCGCCGCCTCGAGGTCGCCGGTCTCCTGGTAGCTGATGGCCAGGTTGAAGAGGAACATGGCGCGGCGCCGATCGTCGAGGTCCTCGGCGAGCCCGCGGGCGGTCTCCAGGTAGCTCAGCGAGCGGGCGTAGTCGCCACCGCGCGACGCGACGGCTGCGAGGGCCATCAGCAGGCGCATCTCGAAGTCCGGCTCGACCTTCAGGCCGGCACGGACGCGTTCGAGGAGCGAGGAGAGCAGGCTCTGCGCATCGGCCTCCTGGTCGGCGAGGTACAGGCCGTAGGCAAGCCAGTAGCGTGCGAGCGCCTCGTCGGCGACACGGCCCAGGGACCCGAACAGGCGGGCCGCTTCGGCCGCCGCAGTGACCGTTTCCTTGCCGTTATCCAGCCGGGCGAGCGCCTCGGCGCGACCACGGAGCACCTCGGCGCGACCCTGGTCATCGAGTGGAGCATCGAGGAGCGAAGCGTAGCCGTCGGCGGCTGCCTGCCAGTCCCCCGCCGCCAGGGTCATGTCGACCGCGAGGCGGCTCCAGGCCGGGTTCTGCTCGTCGAGGAAGTGGCTCGGCGGGAGCGAAAGCCGCTCGGCAAGGTAGCGCAGCGCGACCATCGATGGCCGGGCGATCCCCGTCTCGAGGGCGCTCACGTACGCCTTCGTGTACCGCTCGCCGGCCAGCTGCTGCTGGGTCAGGTTGCTCCGCTTACGCGCCTCGCGGATGCGGGCGCCGATCTGCTGGGCGAGCGCACTGTCGTGCTCGGTGCTGCGAGTGGCGAGACGAGTACGCGGCATTGACGGGAAGTATACGCATCATGGCAAGCCCCATTTGACTCGATCGTGACCCGGAAGTACTGCCGCGGCCGGAGGGGTCAGGTACCGATGGGTGATTGATGGGGCGACCTCCGGATACGAACTTCTTCGTGCGAGCAGTCCCAGGCGGGACGGCCGTTCGAGGGAGACGCGTATGCGCAGCGCACACACCGGGGGCGGCTGGCCGAGCTAGGTCCGTCCCCCCTTCCATCGGTTCGCAAATCGCCGCGGGCGGCACCCATCCTGTGACTCCCAGGAGCGGGTGACCAGCCCGCGGCACCATGTCCGCCGCTAGAGCGGCGGCAGCTCCTGGCTCGTCGTCAGCGCCGGGGCGAAGAGATCGCCCACCGCCTCGAGGCGCGCCGGCAGGGAGCGGATCGTCCAGCGGTCGGGCGCCAGCAAGGGATCGTCCAGCTCGTCCCAGGTGATCGGGGCCGAAACTGGCGCCCCGGCGGCTGGTCGCGCCGAATAGGGCCCGACCAGGGTGCGGTTGATCGCATTCTGGGTGAAGTCGAGGCGGGCCCTCCCCTCGCGGTCCCGCTTCGACCATTCCCAGCTCACCAGCTCCGGAACCATCTGACCGACCGCGCGCGAGAGCGACTCGACCCAGTCACGCGTCTGCTCGAAGCTGTAGATCGGCCTGATCGGCAGCCAGATCTGGACCCCGCGCTTACCGGTCACCTTTGGCAGGCCGATCACCCCGAGGTGTTCCAGCGCGGCCCGATACAGCCGTGCGAGCACCAGCACGTCCTCGAAGCTGGTCTCGCTGCCGGGATCGATGTCGATCAGCGCGTAGGTGGGCCGATCGGCCGCGGCCGTGCGCGAGGTCCATGGGTGGAGCTCGATGGCCGCCTCCTGTGCCAGCCATGCCAGCGTCGCCACCCGATCGACCACGACGTAGTCCTTCTTCCCCTCGGATCCGGTGTACGACCACCGCGCGATCCAGCCCGGTGCGTGACCCGGCAGGTCCTTCTGCCAGAAGCCCTGCCGCGCGATCCCGTCGGGGAAGCGCTGGAGGTTGAGGCCGCGGCCCGCAAGATAGGGAACGAGGATCGGCCCGGTGGAGACGTAATGGCGGATCAGGTCGCGCTTGGTAAGGGCCGGGTGATCCCCCGCGGCGGGAAAGAGGACCTTGTCGAGGTTCGTGAGGCGGACCTCGTGCCCGGCCACCTGCCAGGGCCCATCGCGCTCCATGGCATCGAGGACGGCCAGCTCATCGGCTGACGCGGCAGTCACATCACCGTTCACGGTACGCGAACGCTCCCCGCCCCGCGGCGCAGGGGCACGGGAGATCACGCGGGCTGTCGGCTGGGCCACCTCGCGCACGACCGCGGCGGGAGCCTTGCTCACCTCGATTCCCTTGAACGCCGCCTGGCGGAGGAGGCCATCGGTCGTCCACTCGGCGAACTCGGCGCGGATCACGATCCGCGGCTCCACCCAGTGCGCCCCGGGGAGGCGCGGGACGGGATCGAGCGGCGACGCTTTCCGGAGCAGGGGTTCCATCGCCTCGAGCAGGTGGCGGCGCATCGCGTCGCTGATGCCACTCCCGACCTGCCCGACATGGCGGAGGCGCCCATCCTCGTTGACCGCCACGATGAGCGACCCCAGGTCGGCGTGGCTCCCCTGCCCCGGCAGCCAGCCCGCGACAACCAGCTCCTGCTCGCGACGCAGCTTCACCTTGAGCCAGTCGCGCGACCGCTTGCCAGGCTCGTAGCGGCTGGCACGGCGCTTGGCGACGATCCCCTCGAGCCCGCGGTCGGCGGCCGCCCGCACGAACGCCGCCCCCTCTCCGACGACGTGGGAGGCGTATCGGACGACCGGGTGGGGGCGCAGGACCCGGTGCAGCAGTCGCTTCCGCTCTTCGAGCGGGACCTCGAGCAGCGAGCTCCCGTCGAAGTGCAGCAGATCGAAGACCATGTAGGCCAGCGGGATCGCGGCGCGCTCGTCGCGGGTCGGCGGCACCGCGTCTCGCGACCGGCGGCCGGTCGCGGCCTCCAGGCCTCGCAGCCCGGTACGGTCCTGGAGCAGGGAGAAGTCGGGGCGACCCTCCGGATCGAGCGCCACCACCTCCCCGTCGACCACCGCCTCCCGTGCTGCGATCCAGTCGGCGGGCCCGGCGAGGTCAGGGAAGTAGGTCGCGGCGTCCACCCGGTTGCGGGTCCAGAGGCGCACGCGCCCGTCGCGCAGCACGGCCTCGACCCGATAGCCGTCCCATTTCACTTCGAACAGCCAGTCCGGGTCGTCGAAGGCGGCATCCGCCATCGTGGCGAGCATCGGTGGCACGAAGTCGGGGACGGGCGCTGGACGCGCGGCCGAGAGGTCCGGATCCGGTTCCGCCTGGGGCGGGGGCGTCGCGGAGCGAGCCTCGACGCCCGCAGCCACCTCGTCGTTGGTGCGGCCCGTCTTCACGCTGCTGGCGTGCGCCTCTGGATCCCAGCCGGCGACGGCGGCCTCATCGCGCTTGTGGATCAGGAGCCATTGGCCGGGTTCCGTCATGCGTCCGAAGGCATCTCGTTTGCCGCCGGTCTGGATGATCGTGAAGCGGCCCCGCAGCCGCTCACCCTCGAGGTGGAACTTCAGCTCACCGGCCCGGAGCGCGGCCGCCGGGTCATCGGTCTCCTCCGGAGTCCAGGTGCCCCAATCCCACACGATCATGTCGCCGGCCCCGTATTGACCTGCGGGGATCGTGCCCTCGAAGTCGAGGTACTCGATCGGGTGATCCTCGGTCCGCATCGCCATCCGCCGCTCGTCCGGGTCGAGCGTCGGTCCGCGTGGCACCGCCCAGCTGACGAGCACGCCATCGACCTCCAGGCGCAGGTCGTAGTGGAGGTGGCTGGCCCGATGGCGCTGCACCACGAACCGCCCGCTCCCCTCCCCCACCGGCCCCGGCTCGGGCTCGGGTGTGCGGCCGAAGTCCCGCTTGGACCGATACGCCTCGAGGGGCATCGGCTCAGACCGCGAGCTCGGCGAGCGAGGCGACAACGCGTGCTGCACCCGCGGCGATGAGCGCGGCCGCGTCGACGGCGCCGGTCGTCACGCCGATCGCCGGCATCCCCGCCGCGACCGCCGCCAGCATGTCCCAGGTCGCGTCGCCGACGTACCAGCAGCGCGCCGGATCGGCGTGCAGGCGCTCGGCCGTGAGGAGCAGCAGGTCGGGCGCCGGCTTGGCGTGCGCCACGTGCGTGCCGTCGACGATCAGCGGCGGGTGCGCGAGCTGCAGGGCATCGACCGAGGCGGCCACCTGCTCGCGCCGGCTCGACGTGGCGATGGCCCAGCGGATGCCCGCCGCATCGAGCCGTCCGAGCAGATCGTGCACGCCGGGGAGGACCGCCGGACTGCGATTGAGGTCAGCGAACATCCGACCACAGCGCTCGTCGATGGCCTCGTCGCGACCCGGCACGAGGGGCATGCCGGCGGCCTCGGCCACCTCGCGCGCGAGCCGCCGGCCGTCGGACCCGATGAGCGCCGCCACCCGTGGCCGGTCGACCGGGATCCCTTCCTCTGTGAAGACGGCGAGCCATGCACGGATGCGCGTTTCGACGGTGTCGACGAGCGTTCCGTCGAGATCGAAGATCGCTGCCGCGGGCCTCGCGGGAAGGGCGGACGGCTCGTCCATCGGTCTACGATAGCCCGCGATGCCCTCCGAGTTCGCACGGTACTGGACCCTGGACCCGGCGGTCGCCCTCCTCAACCACGGATCCTACGGAGCCACGCCGCGCCCCGTGCTCGCCGCCCAGGATGCCTGGCGTGGGCGGATGGAGGCCGAGCCGGTGCGCTTCTTCTCGAGCGAGCTGGAGCCCGCCATGGACGTCGCTCGCCGATCGCTGGGAGCGTTCGTCGGGGCCGATCCCGACGACCTCGCCTTCGTGCCGAATGCCACCGCCGGCTTCAACACCGTCCTGCGCTCGCTCCGCTTCGGGCCGGGTGACGAGCTGCTCACCACCGATCACGCCTACAACGCGGCCAAGAACGCGATGGAGTACGTGGCTGGGCGCGACGGCGGGACGGTCGTCGTCGCGGCCGTCCCGTTCCCGAGCAACGGACCGAAGCAGGTGCTCGACGCAGTGCTCTCCGCCGTCACGTCGCGGACCCGCCTCGCCCTGCTCGACCAGATCACCTCGGCCACCGCGCTGATCTTCCCCATCGCCGAGCTCGTCGCGGAGCTCAGCGCGCGGGGCGTCGATACGCTCGTCGATGGGGCGCACGCGCCGGGCCAGGTCGACCTCGACGTGGCGGCGATCGGGGCGGCGTACTACACCGCCAACCTCCACAAGTGGGTCTGTGCCCCGAAGGGCTCCGGCTTCCTCTGGGTGCGGCCGGATCGCCAGGAGCGGATCCGGCCGCTCGCCATCAGCCATGGCGCCAATTCGCCGCGGACCGACCGCACCCTGTTCCGCCTCGAGTTCGACTGGACCGGCACCGCCGATCAGTCCGCGTACCTCGCCGTCCCCGACGCGATCCGCTTCGGCGCGGAGCTGCTCCCCGGTGGCTGGGCTGCGCTGCGGGAGCGGAACCACGCCCTCGCGATCGCGGGCCGCGACCTCCTGTGCCACCGCCTCGAGATCGAGGCGCCGGCGCGCGATGAGATGATCGGCTGCATGGCCTCGGTACCGCTGCCGCTGGAGACCGCCCCGGGAAAGGTCCAGGGCATCGAGCTCTATGCCGATCCGCTCCATGCGGCATTGATGGAGCGTGGGATGGAGGTCATGGTCACCCCCTGGCCGCAGCGGCCCGATGGCGGGCCGTGGCGGCGCCTGGTACGGATCAGCGCCGCCGCCTACAACGACCTGGAGCAGTACCGGCGCCTGGCGGCGGCGCTCCCCGCGCTGGGAGTCCAGCCGTGAGCCGGGTGGTCGTGGTCGGCTCCATCAACGTCGACCTGGTGGTGACCGCGAATCACCTGCCGCGCGCCGGTGAGACGGTGGTCGGCGGCCAATTCGCACGCCACTTCGGCGGCAAGGGCGCGAACCAGGCGGTGGCCGCGGCGCGGGCTGGCGCCCACGTGACGATGGTGGGGGCGGTGGGGCGCGACGCCGATGGAGATGCGTCGCTTGCCGCCCTCGCGGCGGAGGGGATCGACGTCTCGCGGGTTCGTCGTGTCGACGCGCCAACCGGGGTGGCGATCATCGCCGTCGACCGCTCGGGCGAGAACCAGATCGTCGTGGCATCGGGGGCTAACGGGGAGGTCTCGATCGACGACGCGGCGCTGCACGCCCTGCCCGATGGACCCGGGGTCCTGCTCGCGTGCCTCGAGATCCCCATGGCGGCCGTGACGGCCGCGGTCGTGGCCGCGCAGCGCGTCGGGCTGCAGGCGGTCGTCAACCCGGCACCGGCGGGGCGGCTCCCAGCCGAGCTGCTCGCCAGCGGACCGATCCTGACGCCGAACCGCGACGAGCTGCTGGCCACCTCCGGCGCCGCGGATCTCGAAGGTGCGCTGGAATCGCTGGCCGCTGCCGGCGCGAGGGCGATCGCGGTCACCCTCGGATCGCAGGGGGCACTGCTCGCGGAGGGCGATCGCCGGGTCCACTTTCCGACGCGGCCGGCGGACGTCGTGGACGCCACCGGCGCCGGCGACACCTTCTCAGGGGTGCTCGCCGCATGGATCGCCGACGGCCGTTCCCTTGACGACGCCGTCCGGGCGGCAAACGTCGCCGCCACGATCCAGGTGACGCAGCCCGGAGCCCGTGGCGGCATGCCCACAGGGGCGCAGATCGAAGCCATGCTGCGCGGCTGACGACGGTACCCGGGGGTACCTTGGGGCCATACCCGCCGCTCCCGGTGCGGCCGAGACTGGCGACGCATGAAAGCCGAGGCGACCGCACCCCAGGCGCACCGAGGCCAGGGTCACGCTGACTCGGGTCATGCAACACGCATGGCCGATGTGCTCTTCGAGCTGGCGCCCACGCTGGACGGGCTCGCCGGCCACCCGCCCGGCCACGCGGTCCGCACCTGCTTCCTCGCGATGCGCCTCGCCGAGGCGATGAGCATCAGCGATCGCGACCGGCTGGCCCTCTTCTATGCCGCCCTCCTGCACGACGCCGGCAGCGTCGCCGACGCCGACCCGGCCACGGGGCGACCGGCGATGATGCGGCGGCTCATGCCGCTCCCCCGGGGCACGGAGGACGAGCGTCGTGCCGCCGAGCACCTGCGGGTGCGTCGCGGGGCGCAGTTCGCGACACGCGCCGGCTTCGGTCCCGAGGTGGCGGTCACGGCCATGGCGCTGCACGAACGCTGGGACGGTCGTGGCCTGCCGATGGGGCTGACCGGCGAAGCGATTCCGATCTTCGCCCGGATCGTGGCGATCGCCGACGGCTTGGACCTGGCGGTGGCCCGCGAAGGCCGCCAGGCGGCTGCCACCACCGTCCACGCTCGATCCGGCACCTGGTACGACCCGGAGATCACATCGGTGATGCTGGCGCTCTGCGCCAACGGGCTGCTCCGCGAGCTGGCTGCCGAGGAGATCGGGTCAGCCACGCGCGACCTCGAGCCGAACTGGCTCGTTCGCCTTGCCGATCCGGACGACTGGGACCGGATCCGGAACGCCCTGACCCTCGCGGGAGCTGCCTGAGCGAACCCTAGGCGCCCGGTGCGCGAAGGTCGGGCAGGTCGGGTTCTCCGAGGTCAACGTCGTCCCCCTCGCTGATCCCCAGGTCGCGGATGGTGGCGACGCGCCGGAGGTTGACGAGCACCACCTCGGCGCGCTCCTCGAAGCCGACCAGCCGCGTATCGCGCACCACCGCCCGCGTCACGGGGGTGAAGCGGACGTTCTGGCGAAAGATGAACCCCGCGGCCTGCGCGCCGGGCGGGACGCTCACCACCCCGGAGACCTCGAAGGGACCGACGACGATCTCGATCGGCTGCCTGGGCCGATGCAGGCGGCGCGTCGGGTTGGTCGCCTGGGGTGGCGGGAAGACGAGGAGCGCCCGCTCCACCTCGAGCTCGACCCACTCCTGCTCCGGACGCTTCTCGACGAGCTTCGAGGGGTCCTCCGGCGGTGCGTCGAGGGCCAGCACCCGGATCGTCTCCTCGCGGTTGAGGAGATCGGTGAGGCGCCCCTGGCTCAGGTCGATGCCGACGGTGGCGCGCTGGTCGGCGGTCCACAGCTCAACGACCGACAGACCGGGTGACGCTGGCTTGGTCGTCGTGGCCGTGGGGGTTGGGTCAGGTTCCTTCTGACGGCGGCGGAGCGGCCAGAAACTCACGGTTCACCTCGAGTAGATCGATGCAAGCCCGACGTAGGGTATCCCGATCCGCGACGACCGCGCATGTCGTTGTGCCTTGCGGCGCCTGCAAGGTCGGCTGCAAGGTCCATCGGCTATACCTTCGCCGTGATCTCGCTGCGCCTGAGTAGCTCCAGCGTCTGGGTCGACGTGCGGCTGCTGGAGATCAACGGACGGTGGATCGCCTCCGCCGACACGGTCAGCGGGCCGAGCCTCGGGCTTGGCAAGGGAGCGATCGAGGCGGTCGAGCGCGCGCTCGAGCCATTCCAGCCCCTGGTCGACGAGCTGATGGCGAGCCTGCCGCTGGCGGGGATCAGCTAAGGCCAAACCATTTCGCAGGCGCCGCGCCAGCGGCCCGCTCGCCTACCATCCGCGGGAGTGTGGCTCGAGCTGCTTCGACTGGTGGGATGGCTGGCGATCGTGATCCTCGCCGTCTCCCTGATCTTCCTGGCATTCTTCAGTGCCCTGCGATGAGCCCGCGGTCAGGCAGCGATGACCGCAGCACTGAAGGGGCTTGTGGTGGGCGACACTGGACTCGAACCAGTGACCTCTTGCATGTCAAGCAAGTGCTCTAACCAGCTGAGCTAGCCGCCCATCGGTTCCGGGCCCAGATGCTATCAGGTCGTCGCGCGACGCCCGATGAGGTGTGCGGCGAGGGCGAGGCCGATGATGGTCAGGAACAGGTACAGCACCAGTCCCCCGCCACCGGCGAGGGCGAACGGCAGCAGCAGCCACCCGCCCGAGAGGATGAAGAAGAAGGTCAGCATGCCGGCCGCCACCCACAGGCCCGTCGCGATCGCGGCGCGGACGCTCCAGGTGGCGCTCACCAGTCGATCGTGACGCAGGGCTCGTCGCCGATCACCCACGCCAGGTGACCGGGCGAGATCTCGAGGTAATCGCCGGCCTGCCCGATCACCTCGGTGCCGTCCTGCATCCGGTAGCGGATGCGCCCCGACAGGATCACCTCGCGATGCTCCATCGGGCAGGTGTCGTCATCCATCATCGGCCCGACGAACTTCTCCCATGACCAGCCCGGCTGCATCACCGAGCGCATGACGAAGTTCTCGCCGATCTGGACCATGTCGGTGCGGCTGCCGTCGTCGGACGGATAGACCTCGTCGGGCTCGTTGAAGCTGCGCCGCTCGATCCCCGCCATGCGCTGCTTCAGCGGGTCCAGTCGGTCGGCGAGGCGGTCACGCCGAGCACGCGGCGGATCTCCGCGCGATAGCGCGACCCGGACGGATGATTCGCCAGCCACTTCAGGTAGTCGGGATCGACGCTGGCGAGCTCCTCGATGGTGGTGCCGGCGTAGTGGCCGAAGTCGAGCCGCGTCCCATCGAAGGACGTGCTGAGGGAGGGGTCGCGCCCGGGCCCAACCGGCTGGAGCCCCTCGTCGATGTGGAACGCCTGCTTCTCGTCGGGATCGTTAGCCAATCGATCGCCTCCTTGGGTTCCCACGACCACGTGTGGGCGCGATCCTACGCTGGGCCGTCGCGCCGCGCCAGCCCATCAGCGCAGTTCTGCCGCTCAGACCCTATGCGCGATGCGCCTCGTGGCCCCCGACCAGGGTCAGCTCGGAGCGCACGGTCGCCAGCCGTTCATCCCCGGCGAGCAGCGTCTCGAGATCGATGTTGAGCACCGCCAGGTCGGCGACTGCCCCGACCTCGAGCGTGCCCTCCTCCGGTCGCCCGATACCGATCGCCGGGCCGCGGGTGTAGCAGGCGAGGCCCATCGCCGGATCCAGCGCCTCCCGCGGCTGCCAGTCGGCGGTGCCGTCGCCGGGAGCACGACGGTGGACGGCGGCGAAGAGGCCCAGCCAGGGGTTGGCGGTCTCGATCGGGGCATCCGAGCCGAAGGCCAGGCGGGCACCGGCGGCCAGCAGGGATCGCCACGGGTAGGCGCTCGCCAATCGATCCGCCCAGACCGCCTCGGCCACCGGCCGATCCGTGACCACGTGCACCGGCTGGAGGCTGGCGGTGACCCGATGCTCCGCGAAGGCGAGCAGGTCCTCCGCGCGGACCAGCTGCGCATGCTCGATCCTGTCGGGCGGGGTGCCAAGGGCTCGCGCCGGTCCCCGGCCGAGCGCCTCGAGCGCCATGCTGACGCCGCGGTCGCCGATGGCGTGCATCGCAAGGCCGATCCGCGCCTCTCTCGCGGCCGCGAGCAGTCCGTCAAGCTGGTCCGGATCGAGGCGCGTCGATGCCCAGGTTCCCCTCGCCGCCGAGGTACGGCGCATGGAGTGCCGCGGTCCGGGAGCCGAGCGCCCCGTCCAGGTAGGCCTTGGCCCATCCGGCGCGGACCGTGGCACTGCCCGGGATCGCCACCCCGGTCCGCAGGCCGAACTTCGAGGCATGGCCGATGGCGGCCGCCGGCACGTTGACCGTCAGGCGGATCCGACCGTCCAGACGAGTGCGCGCTCCGAGCAGGAGCGACGCGGAATCGCCGAGCGTCGCGTACTCGCCGTGGCCGTTCTCGGCCGTTGTGTCGCCCGCATCGGTGGCGCCGGTGATTCCGAATCCCGCCAGCTCCGCCAGCACCGCGTCCAATGCGGTGTCGAGGGCGGGGCCGCGCAGCCGCTCGGCGATCGACTCCACCAGGTCGGTGGCCGACTCTCGCAGCGATGCCGCTCGGGCCGCCGTCGGCCCCGCGCTCGATCCGTCCGCCGGGTGGGTCCGGCGTGCCGGCGCCCACGCCCGCCGCGCGGAGGGCGGCGGCCGAGGCCCAGGCGGAGTGGCTGTCGTGCGAGGAGAGGAGCGCCCGACGATGCCCCAGCGCTTCGTCGAGCCGGGCGAGATCCGCGCCGGCGAGGACCTCTTCTCGCCAGCCCCAGCCCAGCAGCCACTGGTTCGGCAGCAGCGTGGCGCTCGCGCGACGCAGCTCGGCCAGCAGCGCCTCCAGGCTGGACGTTCCGCCCAGGGCTACCGCGTGACGGGCGCGCGCCATGCCCACCAGGTGGAGGTGGAAGTCGTGGACCCCCGGGATGATCGCCGCCGTGCCGGCCGCGACCATGCGAGCGCCGGGCGCCGCGGCCTCGAGCACGTCGTTGCGCGACCCCACGGCAACCACGTGACCGTCCCCCACCCCGATCGCCTCCGCGGTCTGCAGTTCGTCGCCGCTCATCGAGACGACGACCTGGCCGGTGAGCACGGTGGTCGCCCGGGGCAGGCTCATCGGTTCGAGAGGTGGCCCATGCGAGGCGTCTGGGCGAAGGCAGTCGCGGCCCGGCCGAAGGCGATGCGCAGGAGCGCCGCCGGCACGATCACGAGCCAGTGCGAAAGGAAGAGCGCACCGCGCAGGGCTCGCGCAAGGAGCGAGCCGCCGCGGGCGCCGTGCGCGGCGAGGCCGGCCAGGGCGAGCAGGAAGCTGCCGAGCCCGTATCCGACGAAGAGCGAGGCTGGGACGGTCCAGTCGGCAGGCCGCGGGAGCGGGATGGTCGCCAGGCTGGCGACGATCGTGGTCACGAAGAGCGGCGGGATCAGGAACTCGGTGGTGAACGCCAGGAAGTCGAGCTTGCGGGCAAGCGGCACGCCTCCCGCCACCAGGAGGCCCGGACCGAGCTCCAGCAGCCGCCGCAGGCTCCCCTCCGCCCATCGCAACCGCTGCCGCCACAGCGTGGCGAGCGTGACCACCGCCTCCTCGCCCACCTCGGCGAGCGGCGCGAGCGCGATGCGCTCACCGGCGGCGACAAGCCGCGTCGACAGCTCGAGATCCTCCGTCAGCGCTCCCGAGTTCCAGCCACCGATCGACTCGAGCGCCGCGCGACGCACGAACATGCCGTTGCCGCGCAGCTCGGCGGTGCCATCGGTCGCGTAGCGCCCGCACTGGCTGGCCATGTCCATCAGCCCCTCCTCGTCCTGCGCGGCGGCGAGCCAGCCACGGCCACGGTTGTGCTCGCGACGCTGGGCCTGGATCGCGGCGGCATCGGGGGCGGCACGCCACGCCCTCATGACCCGGCTGACGAAGTCGGGGGCGACGTTGGCGTCGGCGTCGACCACCCCGATCACCTCACCGCGGATGCTGGCGTGGGCGAAGCTCAGCACGGCGCCCTTGGTGCGAGGCCCGTCTGCCGGCTCCCGGCGGAGCACCTGGACCGCCCCGCCATCGCCGGCGGCCGCACGAGCGAGGTCGCCGGTGCCGTCGGTGGAGCCGTCATCGACCACCAGCAGGTCGAAGCGCCGAGTTGCGCCGCCGTAGTCCTGGCCCGCCAGGGCGGCGACCGTGGCCCCGATCACCGGTGCCTCGTTGCGCGCCGCGACAACGAGGGTCACCCAGGGAAGCTGTCCTCCCGCTGCGGCGGGGACCTCGGCGGCGTCGCGCATCGCGCGGTAGCCACGCAGCGCGAGATAGGCAACGTAGACCAGCGAGACGGCGATCACCGCCTGCAGGACGCGCGCCACGAGCGCAAAGGTGATCGCGAGCCAGGCGAGCAGCGCCGAGCCGAGAAGGATGGCGGCCGCCAGGACCCTACTCGTCATGCGGCGGCACGGGAAGCAACGCGCCCTGGTCCGTCGGACGCACCTGGTGCAGCCCGGAGGCGGCGTTGCGTCGGAACGAGACGATCCCCACGCACAACACGATGATCCCCAGGAGCGCCATCACTGCCGGGATCCCGGCGCGGGGGAAGAAGTGGTTCAGCACGTCGGCGACGACCGGCAGCACGATGACCGGCAGGAACGAGGCGACCGAGAGGAGCGTGTTGAGGATCCCGAAGATTCGCCCGCGTACCTCCACCGGGAGGTCCTCCTGGAGCGCCGTCTGGGCCGGGATGGCGACGAAGGCGTATTCCACGCCGGCGAAGATGCCGATCACCACCACCAGGGCGATGAGCGAGATGACCGGGCTGAGCGCCTCCGGCAGACCGTGCTGGATCGGCTGCATCGCCGGCGAGAGCCAGACGGTGACCGGCTTGACCAGGGCCAGGGCAATGACGGTGATTCCCATCGCGACGAGGCCGCCGTCGATCACCAGGCGCCGCGGGAACGCACGCCCGTAGGCGTTGAGGAAGAGGATCCCCACCACCACTCCCATTCCGGCGGGGCCCATCACGAAGAAGAAGTCCTGGGGCCGCAGCCCCAGGATGTCGATCGCAAAGCCGGGGCCGATCGCGCCGAGCACCCCGATCAGGCTGGTGGCAAGGCCGAGATATGCGAGCGACCATGCAATCGGCCGGTTGGCCCGGACGAAGGCGATCCCCTCGTTGAGCTGGTCGAAGATCGCGCGCAGCGCGCGTCCTGCCTCCACGGCGCCGACATGCGTCGGTGCGTCGGGCTTCACGGCCGGCAGCGGCACGATGGCGACCGCCGCCAGCCCGAACATGACGGCCACCACCACGAAGACGGTGTTCACCCCGGCCGTTGTGAGCAGCAGCGGGCCGAGGAATCCAAAGCCAATCGCAAAGGTCGCGTTGATGGTCAGCACGAAGGTCGAGTTGGCGGCGAGCAGCTGGCGCCGCGCGACGAGGCGCGGGATGGCGGTCAGCTCGGCCGGCGCGAAGAAGGCGGTCACGGTCGAGACGAGCAAGTTGATGACCAGGATCAGCCCGACGTTGGCTCCCACCACGAGGAAGAGGACCGTCCCCCCGGCCCGCAGCAGGTTGGAGGCGAGCATGATCAGGCGCGCGTCGCTGCGCTCGACGAGGACCCCTGCCAGGGCGCTGAAGACGACCGCGGGCAGCAGGAAGGTGACGATCAGCGCCGCGTTGGCCGTGTTCGAGCCGGTCGCCTGCACCACCGTCGCCATGAGCGCCGCGAGGACCATGTTGCCGGCCAGCTGGCTGAGCACCTGAGCCCCCCAGAGGAGCACGAAGGATCGGTTCCGGAAGACGGTGCCGGAGACGGCACCGGTCGGGATGTCAGGTGGCAGCTCCAGGTGCGCCATGGCTACGGCTCCGCCTGCGGGCCGCGCTCGAGGTGGCCGGTGAAACGCCGCTCGACGTCGAGGCGGTCCATCAGGATGCGATGTCCGCAGCCTTCGCAGACGAGGCCAATGTCGGCACCGATCCGCACGACTCGCCACTCCTGGCTGCCGCACGGGTGCGCCTTGCGCAACGCGATCCGATCGCCGATCCGCAGGTCAACCGCCGCCACGTATCTACCCTCCAGCCTCGGCGGCTGTCGCTCCGGTAAAGGCAAACCTGGCGATCCGAAGCGCCGGTACCCGGGCGTTGATACCGGAGTACTCGGCCGCCACCAGGCGCGTCTCGGAGCCAATCGCCTCGATCGCGCTGAAGGCCTCGGGGATCGACTGGGTGAAGCGCAGGTTGTGGATCGGCCGCGTAATCTGCCCATCCTCGATCAGGAAGGTACCGTCCTTGGTCATCCCGGTCAGGACGCCGCGGCGCGCGTGGATGATGTTCACGTAGTGGAAGCGGGTCACCCAGATCCCGCGCTCGATGCCTGACACCATCACCTCCTTGGCGCTCGAGCCGGGCGCCATGAAGAGGTTCCAGGCCATCGGCCCGAACGCGTTGGGGGCCGGCAGGCCGTGGCCGGTCGAAGCGGTGCCGGCGCGCCGTGCGGTTGCCGTGTCATGCACCACCGCGCGCGCGACGCCGTCGCTGATCAGGTCGACGCGGCGCTTGGGGACCCCCTCGTAGTCGATCGCGGTCGGCAGCCCCTGCGGGTCGAGGCCGTCGTCCCAGATCGTCACGTTCGGCCCCATGATCTGGTTGCCGATCTCCATGAACGAGCGCCCCTCCTCGACGGCGAGCGCGGAGAAGCCCATCCACGAGAGGTACTCGAGGATGGTCGCGACCGCGTACTCCTCCAGGATGACGGGGTACTCCCCCGGCTCGAGGTCGACGGCGCCCGCGCTTCGCGCGGCCTTGTCGGCCGCCTCCTCGCCGACCGCGCCGGGATCGATGGCGCGCACGTCGGCCCCGAACGCCTGGGCGTAGCCCGACGCGCCGCCTTCGCCGGTCATCACCGTCAGCAGCTTCGCCTGCGTCACGCTATGGGCGTTCCACATTCCGCCGGTGTTTGCCACGGCCAGCGTGGCGGTCTCGGTGGAGAAGGCGCCGCTCGACTCCAGGTGCGCGACATCGCCGGCGGCGATCACCGCCCGCGCACCGTCGGCGCGCAGCTCCGGGTCGGCGTGGTCGGTCGCGGCAGAGAAGCCGAGCTGCGGATCCGCAGTCGAGGGGAGTGGCCCGGCCAGCGGGGCGCCGTTGCGGTTCGGGGTCGCGAGGGTGCAGGTCGCGACGGCGCGCGCCACCACCTCCCGCAGCCCCTCCTCGTCGAGGCGGTTGGTGGTCGCCACGCCGGTGCGCCCGTCGCGCGCGATCCGCATGCGCAGGGTGGCATCGCGCTCGGCCACGTTCTGGTGGATCCGCGAGTTGGCGAATCGAGTCAGCGCCGCGTCGTGCGCTGTGAAGAGCGCCTCGCCCTCCGCACCATCGGTCACCAGGGAGAGCGCCCTGGCCAGGATGGCCTCGAGCGCTGGCTTGTCCCAGGCCCCGGTGCCTACCATCGGCCGACCCCCACCTGCACGCCGCGGAAGCGTGCCGGTGAAGCCCCGTGACCGACCCGGTGGGTCTGCATCGGCTCGCCCTTGCCGCAGTTCGGGACGCCCCACAGGGTCCACTCCGATGGCCCGCAGATCGCGTCGCAGCTCCCCCAGAAGCGGGGCGTGATGCCGGTGTAGGTCGGGTTCTTGACCATCTGCGTCCTGCGCCCGTTGCGGATCAGCCAGCCGATCTCGGTCCCGAACTGGAAGTTGAGGCGGCGGTCGTCGATGCTCCAGGAGTGGTTCGTGCTCATCAGCAGGCCGTCGGGCGTGTCAGCGATGAGATCCTCGAGGGTCCCCGCATCGCCTGGCAGCAGGTTGACGTTCGTCATCCGGATCAACGGGATGACGTTCCAGCCCGACGCGCGGCTGCTGCCCATGCTGCGGCGACCGATGATCGGCGCCGTCTCGCGGCTGGTGAGGTAGCCCACGAAGAGGCCGGCGCTCACGATCGGCACCTTCTGGGCGGCGACCCCCTCGTCGTCGAAGCCGAAGGTGCCGAGGCCACCCGGCGCGGTCGCGTCGGCCTCCATGTTCACGATCGCGCTGCCGTACTGGAGGTGGTCGAGCTTGTCCAGGGTCAGGAAGCTCGTGCCCGCGAAGCTGGCCTCCATGCCGAGCACGCGGTCCAGCTCGATCGGGTGGCCGCACGACTCGTGCACCTGCAGCGCCAGCTGCGGGGAGTCGACGATCAGCGTCATCTCGCCCGACGGGCACTGCGGTGCACTGAGCAGCGCGACCGCCTCCTCGGCGATGCGCTCGGCGTGGTCGGCGAGACGCAGCCGTCGAACCACCTCGAAGCCGCCGGTGGCATGCTGCCCACCGGCCGACTGCGGGAAGCTGCGACGCTGGACCTCGCTCTCGTTGACGGCAGTCGCTTCGATCCCCGCGCCCACCTCGACCAGCTCCTGCTCGATGGAGGCTCCCTCGGTCGAAGCGAAGGTCTTCGTCTCGCGCCCCGCCTCCATGCTGCTCTCCCGCAACTTGATCCCGGCCACGCGCGCCATGGAGGCGTCGGTCT
The DNA here is from genome assembly GCA_963770875.1 of uncultured Chloroflexia bacterium. Taxonomy (GTDB): domain Bacteria; phylum Chloroflexota; class Limnocylindria; order QHBO01; family QHBO01; genus CF-167. The sequence goes on along the minus strand of CAVYRE010000001.1, from coordinate 416,967 downwards.
CGAAGAGCATCCGCAGCTTCTCGTCGAGGGGCACCGCGAACGGATCCTCCTCGAAGGGCGTCCGGTAGGTTGCCACCGCCGGCGGGGAGTCGTCGAGCACGATCGGTTCGCGGGTGGCGAGGCCACTGGCCCGCGCGATGGCGACCGCGTCGCGCGTCACGCGCTCCACCTCGTCCCGCTCCAGGCGCGAGCTGCCGGCGAAGCCCCACGCACCATCGATCAGCACCCGCACCCCGAACCCCGCCGAGCGGTCCGAGCTCGCCTCAGCGAGGTCGCCGTTCTTCACGGTGAGCGACTCGGTGGTGCGCTCCACCAGGCGGATGTCGGCATACCCGGCCCCAGCGCGTTGCGCACCGTCCAGCGCCAGGTCGATCAACTCGCGCATCTGCTCCTCACTCGATCGGCTTGCCGGTCACCGGCAGCAGTGAAACCTCGCTGGCCGGCAGTACCACCGCCTCCGCCTGGGTGACCACGATGGTGGCGCTGATGAACAGCTTCAGCTGGGAGATGATCCCACCCGGCCGCTGCATGGCGCTGAGCAGTCCGTCAGGCGACCCGATCGCGCGCAGGACGAAGTGTCGCCCGATATCCACGCCGTCGACCTGGAGGGATCGCGGCCCCTCGCTCGCCACCGAGCGCGCCGTGACGCGCACCCCGTCGACCGCGAGCGCCTCGGCGCCGGCGTTGCGCAGCTCGTTGATGAGGTCGTTCAGCGCGATCGCGTCGAGGTCGCCGTCCACGTCCATCACGATCCCCTGCCCGTCGACGGGGGCCAGGCCGCCAAAGGCCGTGATCCGCCGCAGATCCTCGCGGCTCACCTGGAGCGCGCTCTGGCCCTGCGGACCGGAGACCTCGTACTCGCGCAGCTGCTCGCGGATATCGGCCAGCCCGCTGCGCAGCTCGCGGTTGCGGGCTGTGAGCGTCTCGATCAGGGTCGACAGCTCCTGGGCGGAGAGGCTGCTGATCTGGGTCGGTCGCGCCTGGGAGTTGAGCTGGCCGACGCCAAGGACGCCGATCAGCATCGCCACGACCACCAGCGAGAGCTGGGCAAAGATCCCCTTCACTGCGGTGTCGCCTGGCTCGGCACAGCCCAGCGGAAGCGGGTGTTGCCGACGAAGGCGGGAATATCGAGCGAGTCGACCGCCTGGCTCGCGAACTCCAGGCCGAACGCCTGGATCCGCTGGCCGACGCGGCCGCGGAAGGCGGCGTCGTTCGAGAAGCGGTCGAGGAGTCCCTGCGACCCGATCGCCTCGATCCGGAACGGCGGTGACAGGAAGGCGGTGTTGACCAGGACCGATGCGCCCACTCCGTAGATCGACGAGGTGGCGACGAGCCGCTCGCCGTTGATGCTGATCGCCTCGGCGCCCTCCGCCCAGAGCGCGGCCACGATGTCGTGCAGGTCGTCGACCAGCACGATGTAGTTGGCCGGGTTCTCCCCATCGGGCACCACCCGCTTCGAGTCGGCGATCTCGATCACCACGCCCCTTCCGCGCAGCGCTGTCAGGCCCGCCTCGAGGCGGGCCTGCTCGAGCTGCTTGTTGACATCGGCCAGGGCGGACGACGAGGTGGTGTTCGCCTGCTGGAACTCGACGACGCTCGCCTCGGCGACCTCGATCTGCTTGCGCAGATCCTCCTGCTCCTGCTCCAGCTCGGTGACCTGCTGGGCGAGCACCTGCTGCACCGAGGTCGCGAACTGCTGACGCTCCGGCGAGCCGTTCCATTGGGCGAAGCCGACGAAGCCGATCACCGCCAGCGCCGCCGCCACGCTCACCGCCCACTGCGGGCGCAGCAGCAGCCTGCCGAGGTTGCGCCGCGTCCTGCGTGGCGTCATGCGTCGCCTCCCGGCGGCCTGCGGCGGCGCCGCAGCGCCACCGCCGCCCCGATCCCGACCCCGACCGCGGCGGCGCCCAGAACGAGCAATCCCGTCGTGCTGACCGCACCGCCGGCCGGCTGCTCCCCGGGTGAGCTCGACGCAGACGGCTGCTCGCTCCCCGTCGCCGCCGGCTGCTGGCTGGAGGCGGCGGGCTGCGGCGGGAGCTTCACGTTCGACGGGAGGATCGGCACCGGCGTGACGGCCTCCGGCTGGGCCACGCCGAACGAGGCGAAATAGTCGTCGTAGAGCTGCGTGGTGCTGACGCCGGTTCCTGACTGGAGTGCCTCCGCGTCTCCGTCGCCGCTGCGCCACGCGGCCGCGATCTTGGCGATCGCACCGCGCCCGTACTTGTCGATGATCATCTGCACCATCGTGGCGCCTTCGGAGTAGGCCAGGCTGGCCGCCTGCGCATCGATGGGAAAGGCCTGGCTGATCCCGTCGAAGGCGAGCAGGTCGCCGCTCCCGGCGGCGGCGTGCACGGTATCCGCATGCGACCCGGCCGACTGCTGCTCCGACCAGACGGCAAAGCCCTCGTTGAACCAGCTGGGTGGGTCGTGGAACGGGTTGGCGGTGGCGTCGTGGAAGACAACGTGCGTCACCTCGTGGGTAACGGTCGTGTCCAGGTAGCTTCGCGATCCACCGCCGAGCCACATGAAGACGGTGCGCAGGTCCGGGTAGGTCGCCGCCCCGGTCCACTCCCGGGCCCCCGGCCCGAGGGCGCCGAAGAAGTCGTCATGCGAGACGTAGACGAAGATGTCGATCGGGCCGGCCAGGTTGTGGCCGAGCAGCTTCTCGGCGGCGGCGGCGGCGTTCGCCGTGATCTGACCGAAATGCCGTGCCTGCGCCTCTGACCCGCCGTACCAGTGCACGGTGGCGTCCCCGATCCGGGCGCTGTGCCAGTCGAGGCCGGGACGGTCGTCGTCGTAGAGGAGGGTGCTCTCCGGGCTGAAGGTCACGGCGCCGGCGTTCGTGGCGCGCCAGCGATAGGCGATCCGGGTGTTGGGCGTGATCGCATTGCTCGCCGCGTCCCAGACGTACTGGGCGCTGCTCGCGCCCGGCGTGACCGGCACCACCACGGTGGAGTCCGCATCGCTGAAGTGGAGCAGCAGATCGAGCCGGTCAGGCGCTCCGCCTGGCAGCTTTACGCTGAAGCGCATCTGCTGGCCGTAGGTGGAATCGGCGGTCATCGCGCCGAAGCCACTGAAGCCGCGGCCGCTGGCGCCGGTCGCGCGAGCGCAGCGCCCAGGCCAGCGCGAGCGTCGCGACGACGGCCGCGCGCCTGACTATTGGTCCCATGCGACCCTCCCCAGGTCGAGCAGGCCGGAGGTCAGGTTGCCGAGCCCGCGCAGGCCGGAACGCACCAGCCACCAGCCGGTCGCCGTACGACCACGGGATCACCGGCGCCTCGGCATCGACCCGGTCGTCGACCGCTCGGTAGGCGGCGTCCTGCTCGGCCTGCGTGGTCGCGGCCGAGGCGACCTCGAGCAGGTGCACGAACTCCGCGTCGTTCCAGTGTCCGTAGTTGCTCGTCGCGTCGGGCAGGAGGAGGAGGCTGTAGAGGGCATATGGCGAGGGGTAGTCCGCGATCCAGTCGATCGTGAAGACCTGGGGCGGCCTGTCGACGAGGGCTTGAAGGTAATCCCCGAAGTCCATCGTCTCGACGTTGATCTGCGCGCCGAGCTCCTTCTCCCAGACGGCGACGGCCGGGCCGACGCCGAGTCCCGACCCGTTGACGGTGATCGTGCCGAGCCCCGACCGATCCTGGTACCCGGCCTCGTCGAGCAGGCGTCGCGCCTCCGCCACGTCGGTCTGCTGGTCGTCGACCATCCCGGTCGGCCAGAGGGCAGGCGGAACGATGCTCGACGCCGGGGTCCCGCTGCTTCCCTCCGCGTTCGCCACCAGGCGCGGCCGGTCGAGCGCCAGCGCGAAGGCCTGCCGGACGCGGGCGTCGTCGAAGGGTGGCCGGGTCGTGTCGAAGCCGAAGTACTGGACCCCGAGGGCCGCCGAGCGGTGCAGGGCCGGCCCAAGGTCGCGGTCGTACGCAGATCCAGGAGGCATCGTTCGAGCTGATGCTGACCAGGTCGACCTCGTTGTCGGCGAAGGCGGTGACCGCCATCCCCGGACAGGGAGGTGACCCAGTCGGACCTCGCCGATCGGCGGCGGCCCCGCCACGTAGTGCGCGTTCGGGTGGAGGAGGAGATCGGTGCCGTCGGTGCCGTCGACCAGGTACGGCCCCGACCCGACGAACGAGCTCCGCGACTGCCACGCGTCGTCGCTGCCCGTCGCGTCACGCGGGACGACGAACGTGGTGGGCGTGGCGGTGATGGCCGTGAAGTAGGCGGCTGGATGGGTCAGAGTCACCACCAGGCTCCGAGCGTTCGGGGCCCGGATCGCGACCCCATCCTCCGGACCGCCGGCGAGCCGCTCGGTCGCTCCCTGGATGATGCTCAGGACATCGGGCGCGGTGGAATGCGTGGCCGGGTCCAGGATGCGGAGCCAGGAGCGGCGCACGTCGGTCGCGTCGAGCGGGCTGCCGTCACTGAAGGTGAGGCCGGATCGGAGCCGGAAGGTGTAGGTCCTGCCGTCGGCGCTCAGGGTCCACGACTCGGCGAGCGAGGCGTACGGCTTCCCCTCCTCGTCGAGGCGGGTCAGCCCGGCGTAGAGCTGGAGCAGGAACTGGACATCGCCGGCGCTGTTGATGAATGCCGGGTCCATCGTCCCCGGCTCGCCACCGACGTAGCGCAACGGCTTGCCGGCTGCGACGGCGGGATGCGCCGGCAGCGACGAGGTGAAGGCCAGGAGGATGGCCGCGAAGCCTGCGACAAGGCGCGGCAGCCGGCCCCGCGAGGTCAGGCGGCGCATGCGCAGGCTAGTATACGGGCCCGTGCAGCCGACCCACGACCACCGATTTCGGCCGCAGCCGGCGGGCAGTCTCACGCTCCGACAGTTCGTCGAATCGCTGCGCAGGTGGACCCCGGAGATGCGCCAGGTGGCGCAGATCGCCCTGACCCGATCGGAGTCCGAGCGGCAGGCCTACCTCCAGGCCTTCCACACGAAGCACCACGAGCGCCAGCCCAGCCCGATCGACTCGTTCGTCCGCTGGGCGTACTCCGACCCCAGGCTCGACCACGTCCCGGCGCTGATGGCCGAGCTCGAGCGAACGGACTCCGACTACGCCGGTGCCCTCGACCACGAGGCCGATGTCCTGGTGCGCACCCGCGCTCACGGCAAGACCGCGGCGCAGCGTGTCCACGACTACCTGATGCTGCTGGCGATGGAGGGGAGCGAGCCGGTGCGGACCGCCATCGCCAGCCTGCTCCCGCCGGGCACCTCCGATGCCGCGGTGGTCGCCACCGTGCGGCAGATGCGACGCCGCTGGCTGGAGCTCTTTGGCGACGATCCCTTCTTCGCCGAGGACTGACCTCGCTGGGCTACCATCGGCACACCAGCCTCGCACCATATGGAGCGAAGTGCATGACCCGAACCGTTCCTCGCCTGCTCGTCACCGCCGCGCTGCGCTGGCCTGCTGGTCGCTCGCCTCGGCGATGCGTCCAACAGAGCACGCTCCCGTCCGACTGCGACGCGAGCCCAGGTCGCGCGATCGGCCACCCTGACCGATGGCGGCCTCGCCCCGGACAGCTTCGACGTCTGCAAGGGTCAGGCGGTCACCATCACCATCACCGTCCAGGTCCTCCGGAACGCTCCACCTGCACGGCTACGACGACCAGGTGGCGCCGAGAAAGAGGTCGTCCCCGGCGACGTGGCGAAGCTCGCCTTCACAGCCTCGCGGTCCGGCCAGTTCCCCCTCGAGCTGCACAAGGGCGCGGACGAGATCGAGCTGGCGATCCTCACCGTCCATGAGCACTAGGCGCCTCGGCGCCGGCCTCCTCGGAGCGGGAGCGCCTCCTCGCCCTTCCCGCGCAACCGGCGACGGCCCACGCGCTGGGCGGCGTCTTCTCGCTCCCTGTCCCGCTGGGCCTCTACCTGACGGCCGCCGCGGCCGCCGTCGCCGCCTCGTTCGTCGTGGCGGTGCTCGTCGTCCGGCCCGCCGGGCCGTTGCGCACTACGCGACCTGGCCCGTTGCCACGGGCGTCGCTCGATCTCGTCATCGGTCGTGCTCCAGGTGGTCGGGCTGGCGTGGTGGTTCGGCATCATCGCCATCGGCGTGGCGGCCGACCCGATCTCGCCGCTCCCGGCCGTCCTCTTCTGGATCGGGATCTGGGTCGGCCTCCCGATCAGCGCCGTGCTGCTCGGCAACGCCTGGCCCTCGCTCAGCCCCTTCCGGACCCTCTTCGACGGGCTCGAGCGCCTCGCCCGGCTCGTGGGCATCAGCCGGCTCGATGCCGGCCTCCGCTACCCGGGCGCTCGGGCGCTGGCCCGCGACCGCGTTCCTCTTCGGCGGACTCTTTGGCGAGCTGATCCTGCCCGGCCACAACACGCCGTCGACCGTCGCCGCGCTGCTCGGCGGCTACACCCTCGTGACGCTGCTGGGCATGCTCCTGTTCGGCCGCATCGCCTGGCTGCGGAATGCCGAGCTGTTCGAGGTCTACCTCGGCTGGCTGGGGCGGGTGGGCCCGGTCGGTCGCCGCGTCCTGGAGACCGATGTCTGCGAGGGCTGCGCGGAGGGCTGCGACCCCTCCCACTGCGTCGACTGCGCGGAGTGCTCGGTCGCCGCCGAGCCGGCGAGCGTCGGGCGGAGCTGCGCCCGTGGTTCGCCGGGCTTACCGAGGTCGGGTCTGCCGGCTGGTCGGATGCGGCCTTCATCGTCCTCGTCCTCTCGGGGGTCACCTTCGACGGCCTCTCCGAGACGGCCCCGTGGGCAAAGGTCATGACCTGGCTCTTCACGAGCCTGCTGCCGGTGATCGGTCCGGTGAACACGGCGGTCGCGGTGCAGGTGATCGGTCTGGTCGGCCTCTGGCTTGCCTTCCTGGTCGCCTTCAGCGCGGCGGCGTCGCTGACGAGGCGCCTGCACGACCGGGACCGCCAGCCACCGCCCCTCGGCTCCATCGTCGGTGCGTACGCCGCCACCCTGCTCCCGATCGCCGGTGGCTACCTGATCGCCCACTATCTGACCCTGGTGGTGCAGGGCGCGGTCTGGATCCCGAGCCTGATCTCGAATCCAACGTCCACGGTGGCGCCGCCGCTCGACTGGATGCCGATCAGCGCCGTCTGGTACCTGTCGGTGGGCGCGATCGTGCTCGGACATGTGGCGGCCGTCGTGCTGGCGCACCGGCGAGCGCTGCGGGACTCCGTCACGCGGCCCATCGTGGCCGGGCTGCCGCTTGTGATCCTGATGGTCGGCTACACGGTGCTGAGCCTCTGGATCATCGCCCAGCCGATCACCGTCGAACCGGTCCGCTGATGCAGGTCAGCCTCGCCCTCGCCTTCGCGGCGGGTCTGCTCAGCTTCGTCTCGCCGTGCGTGCTGGCCCTGGTGCCGGTCTACCTCGCCTTCCTGGGCGAGACGGCCACCGCAGCCGACGCCGGTGCCGGCACCCTCACCTGGCGCGGGCCTGTCTTCAGCCAGGCCCTCCTTTTCATCGCCGGCTTCAGCGTGCTCTTCATCCTGCTCGGCACCTCCGTGGGGCTCTTCGGGAGCTTCCTCTTCCGGATCGATGGCGCGCGCCAGGTGGCCGGGGTGCTGGTGATCGTCATCGGCGTGGTGACGACCGGCATCTTCGGGCCGGTGATGGACCGCTTCATGCGGTTCGGCGTACGCACCGACATCCTCCCGGCCGCCCGTTCCGCTCGTGCCCTTGCGCTGGGCGCACTGGTGGGGATCGGGTGGACGCCCTGCATCGGCCCGGTGCTCGGCGCCATCCTGACCATGGGTTCAACCAGCCAGGACGCCGGGGTGGCGGCGCTCCTGCTGGTCGCCTACTCGGCTGGCCTGGCGGTCCCCTTCCTCGCGGCCGCCGTCGCCCTGCCCCGCCTGCGACCGGTGCTGAACCTGCTGCGGAGCCGCGGTCGCTGGGTGCAGGTCGCGTCGGGCCTCTTCATCATGGCGATGGGCGTGCTGATCCTGACGAACGCCTTCGTCCGCATGGCGGGGCTCTTCACCTTCCTGTGAGGTCAGGCACCACGGGTGGGTGCTGCGGCGCGAGCGATGGAGATGGCGCCCCCGGAGGGAATCGAACCCCCGACCTCGGCCTTAGGACGGCCTCGCTCTATCCGCTGAGCTACGGGGGCGGCGCCGTGCAGCATCCTATCATCGGGGCATGGCCGGACCGCCTCGCCTGATCCTGTACGAGCGCGACGGCTGCCACCTGTGCGACGAGGCTCGCGCGCTCCTCGACGAGATGATCGGGGTGGACCGATACGCCCGCGTCGACGTCGACGCCGAGGACGAGCTCCTCCTCCGCTACGGCTTCCGGATCCCGGTCATCTCCCTGGACGGGGTCGACCGCCTCGAGGCGCCGATCAGCCAGGACGACGTGCGCGCCCTCGCGGCGGAACTGCCCGATCCCTCCTAGCGCACGAGCAGCGGGATGAACTGGAATCGCCTCATTCGGGTTGGATCCTGACCTGGATTCCCTTCGGGGTTGACTCGAGCTGGATCGGCAGGTCGCCCGGGTCGTGGGTGAAGTAGCACCACCAGCCCTCCGCCGCGGCGCGTGTCACGAGCTCGTTGCGGATCTCGACCGCGTCGATCGGGTAGTCGTCGAAGGCGCTCGTCCAGCGGATCGGGATCTGCCAGCGGGTCGGGATCAGGTCGCCCCAGAAGATGGCGCGCTCCCCTGCCGGCTCGTCGCGCCCCTCGCTCCGCGTCCCGAGCAGCACCGCCTGCGAGCCCCGGGTGTGGCCACCGGTCGGTAGAACGCTGACGCCCGACACCAGCTCGACCTCGCCGGAGACCTCCGCGAGCTGACCTGCGGCCCGCACGAGGTCGAGCTGCTCGCGCTCCATGATCCCGGTCAGGCGCAGCTCGTCGCCGTGCGCCGCCTCCGACTCATCGCGCTGCACCACGTAGCGAGCCCTCGGGAAATTGGGGGCGCCAGAGGCGTCGACCATGCCGCCGGCATGGTCGTAGTGGAGGTGGCTGACCACCACGAAGTCGATGCTGGCCGGGTCGACTCCGACCGCCCGCAGCGCCTCGGCCGGGTCGCCGCCCTCGACGCCCTTGTGGTCGCGGTCCTTGTCGCTCATCCGCACCCCGGTGCCGGTCTCGACCAGGATCCGCTTGCCGCCGGCCTCGACCAGCAGCAGGTTCAGGCGGCAGAGCACCCTGCCGCGCTCGTCGGCCTCGACCAGGCGCGACCAGAGCGGCTTGCGGCACCACGCCGAAGAAGCCGCCGGCATCGGGCCGGAACCAGCCGGCGCGCACGATGCGCACCCGCACGTCGCCGGCGAAGACGCGCGCCTGGCGCGCGGGGGTGATGGCGTAGAGCGGCTCGCGTCACGCCGTGGCTCAGCGCTTGATGCGACCGCGCTCGAAGTCGCGGTGGTAGAGGCTGGCGGTCGGGTCGCGCTGGCCGCGGTACTTGCTCCCGATCCGCGCGTCGCCGTAGCCGACCTCGGCCGGGCTCGACAGGCGCTGGAAGCTGATCTGCCCGATCTTCATGCCGTCATACAGGGTGATCGGCAGGTTGGCCACGTTGGAGAGCTCCAGGGTCAGGTTCCCCTCCCAGCCGGGGTCCACGTAGCCCGCGGTGGAGTGGATCAGCAGGCCGAGGCGTCCCAGCGAGCTCTTCCCTTCCAGCCTGGCGACGAGGTCGTTCGGCAGCTCCACACGCTCGAGCGTGGATCCCAGCACGAACTCGCCAGGGTGCAGGATGAACGGCTCGTCGCCACTGATCTCGACCAGCTCGGTCAGCTCCGGCTGATCCGCCCGCACGTCGATGTACGGGTAGCGGCTGTTGCGGAAGACGCGAAAGCGGCGGTCCAGGTGGAGGTCGACGCTCGAGGGCTGGATCGCGTCGGGCGTGAACGGGTCGATGACGATCCGGCCGGCCTCGATCTCGGCCCGGATGTCGCGGTCGGAGAGGACCATTAGCTCTCCGCGGGGGTCCGCTGTTTCATCAGCCGATCGACCTCGCGCTTGAGGGTCGAGATGTCCTCGTAGGAGTGATAGACCGATGCGAAGCGGATGTAGGCCAGCTGGTCGATGTCGCGCAGGGCCTCGGTGGCCAGCCGCCCGATCTCCTTGCTGGTGACCTCCGGCTCGCCACGGGCCCGCAGTCCGGACTCGATGTCGTCGACCGCCTGCTCGACGCGGGCGAGGGTGACCGGGCGCTTCTCGAGCGCGCGCATCAGCCCCGCCTGGAGCTTCGCGCGATCGAACTCCTGGCGGCTGCCGTCGCGCTTGATGACGGTGAGTCGCGAACCCTCCGGGCGCTCGTAGGTCGTGAACCGATACGCGCAGGACTCGCATTCCCGGCGGCGGCGAATCGTGCCTCCGCTCTCCAGGTCACGCGAGTCGATGACGCGCGTGCCGGCCTCGTTGCAGCGTGGGCAGTGCATGCAGGCTCCCCGTGCGGACTACACCAGTGGTGGTACCGTCAGGCAGCATACCACAAGATGTGCCCTGGTCAGCCCCCGCCCGGGTCAGGCCCGCTCGGTGCGCCCCAGTCGCGCGGCGACGTCCGCCTGGGCCGGCATCCCCGGCTCCCAGGTGAGGAGGCCATCGACCACCTCGCGCATCCGCAGGCGGGCATGGAGGATGTTGAGGTGGCCGCGCTTCCAGTAGTTGAACGGCTCCTCGTCGTCCGGCGGGCGGTGGCGCATCTTCGTGATGCCGCAGCCGCGCTCGGCGGTGACGATGCCCCGCAGGGCGCGCTCGAGGTTGGCCTCGTATTCGGCGTGGAGCCCGTGCAGCTCCTCGGGGGCCAGGATCCCGCGCAGCCCCTCGGCCGCCTCATCGAGCGTCTCCTCGGCCGCCTGGAGCTTGACCAGCGCATCGTCGACGTCGGCGTCGCGGCGGCGCAGCCCGTCGGTCAGCTCGACGAGAGTCGCCAGGTGGCTGTCGATGAGCGTGGTCCGTTCGGTCAGGTCGCGGCGGTACGCCTGCAGCTCCCGGCCATACGAGCGCGGGCGGCGACGGGGCAGGCCCAGCAGCGCCGGCATGGCCTTGATCATGGCCACCGCCACGATCAGCGGGAGGGTTGCCCCTGGACGGCGGCGCATCGGTCTAGATCCCCTTTCGGCGCCGGATCTCGGCGGTCAGCTTCGGGACGATGGTGAAGAGGTCTCCGACCACGAACAGGTCGGCGAATTCGCCGATCGGCGCGTCGGGGTCCTTGTTGATGGCGAGGACATTCTCGGCGGTCTGCATCCCGACTCGATGCTGGATCGCGCCGCTGATGCCGCAGCCGACGTAGAGCGCCGGCTTGACGACCTTGCCAGTCTGCCCGATCTGGAGCTGATAGGGAACCCATCCCGCGTCAGCGGCAGCGCGGCTCGCGCCGACCGCCCCACCCAGGGCCGCCGCCAGGTCGTGGAGCGGTGCGAACCCCTCGGCGCTGCCGACGCCCCGCCCGCCGGCGATGATGATGCTCGCCTCTTCGAGGTTGGCGACCGCCGCATCCGCCGGGTGCGACTCGACGATCCGGGCGGAACCGAGGGGGCCCGCCTCCGTGGCCGGGGCATTCGTGACGCTGGCCACCCCGCTTCCGCCCTCGAGCGGGCTGAACGTGCTCGGGAGGACCAGCACGATCGCGGGTTGTGGAGCTCCGTCGGCCGGCTCGCTGACCGTGATCACGCTCCCCTGCAGCGTCGCCTGCTCGGTGCGCAGGGACCCGCCTTCGATCTGCACCGCGCGCACCGGGCCGAAGGCCGGAAGGCCGAGCAGTCCCACCAGGGCCGCGGCCAGGTCGCGACCGTTCGGGGTGGCGGGCGCGAGGAGGACCAGTGGAGCGGCCCCGCGCACGGCGGCCGCCGCGGCCGCCGCGTGGGTAATCGCCGGATTCGTGTTGTCCCCGAGCACCACCGCCCGGGAGGCACCCGCGCTGCCGAGCTGTCCGGCTCCGGCCGCACCCTTGCCGTAGGCGAGCGCAATGGCGCCGCCGCCGCTCTCCTTTGCCAGCGCCGCTGCGCCGGCGGCCAGCTCGAGCGCGCTGCGCGACGGAGACCCATCGGCGAATTCGGCGAGGAAGGCGACGTCGCCGCTCATGCGATCAGCTTCCGCGCCGCGAGCCATTCGATGATTCGGGCCACGGCATCGTCGGCGCCAACGTTCTCGACCCGCTCCGTGGGCGGCTTGGCCTCCGGTTTCCGAGCCTCGAGGACCTTTGTGAGCGCTGCCCCGTGGAGATCGGCAGCCGACAGGCCCAGGTCGGCCAGGCTCCACGTCTCCATCGGCTTCCGCTTGGCGGCCATGATCCCCTTGAGCGAGGCGTAGCGCGGCTCGCCGACCTGGTCGGTCACGCTGGCGACCAGGGGGAGCGGCGCCTCCACGATGTCGAAGCCAGTGGCGGTCAGGCGGCGGATGCGCGCGACGGAGCCCTCCAGGCTCAGCTCGGCGCCATAGGAGAGGAGCGGCAGGCCACGGATCGCGGCCACCGCCCCGGGCACCAGCGAGCCGCGCGCGTCGTCGGAGGCCATCCCCATCAGCGCGACGTCGGGCGCCAGGCGATCGAGCGCGGCGGCCAGAACGCGGGCGGTGGCCCAGGCGTCGGAGCCGGCGAGTGCGGGATCGGAGACCAGGGTGGCGTCGTCGCCGCCCATCGCCAGCGCGCGGCGGAGCGCCTCGGCCGACTGCTCGGGGCCCATCGAGAGATAGCTCACCGTCTCGGCGGCGCCGGCCTCCTGAAGGCGCAGCGCCTGCTCGATGGCGTACTCGTCGAGCGGGTTGATCACCGCCTCGGCAACGGCGCGGTCGAGGCGCAGGTCAGCGGTGTAGCGCTTCTCCGCGGTGGTGGCGGGGACCTGCTTCAGGCAGACCACGATCTTCACGCTGTTCGATGGGCTCCTTGCGCTACCTGCCCGGCCGCCCCGCGCCGGCCCGCCGAAGGAGCTGGCGCGCCACGATCAGGCGCTGGATCTGCTGCGTGCCCTCGTACAGCTGGGTGATCTTTGCGTCGCGCATCATGCGTTCGACAGGGTACTCGCTGACATAGCCATAACCGCCCAGGACCTGCACCGCGTCGGTGGTGACGCGCATCGCGGTGTCCCCGGCGATCAGCTTGGCGGAGCTGGTCCAATACGCGAGGTTCGGGTCGTCCACATCCACCGCCGCTGCCGCGGCATAGGTCAGCTGGCGAGCCGCCTCGGTGCCGCTCGCCATGTCGGCCAGCATGAACTGGATCCCCTGGGTGTCGGCGATGCGGGATCCGAACTGCTCGCGCTGCGAGGCGTAGCCGACGGCATAGTCGAGCGCTCCCTGCGCGATACCCACCGCCTGGGCGGCGATCCCCAGCCGCGATCGGTCGAGGGTGGCCATCGCGATGGCGAAGCCCTCCCCCTCCTCGCCCAGGCGGTTGGCCATGGGCACCCGCACGTCGTCGAAGAGGAGCTCGGCGGTCGGCGAGCCGCGGATCCCCATCTTGTGCTCGAGGCGCGGGGAGGAGAAGCCGGGGGTGTCGGTCTCGACGATGAAGGCCGAGAGGCCCTTGCGGCCGCCGGCCTCCGGATCGCTGAGGGCGAAGATGGTCACCAGGTTGGCGATCGACCCGTGGGTGATGAAGCGCTTGCTCCCGCTGAGCAGGTAGTCGTCGCCATCACGGCGCGCGCGCATGCGGATGCCGGCCACGTCGCTCCCCGCCCCGGCCTCGGTCAGGCCGAAGGCCGCCAGCCACTCCCCGGAGGCGAGGCGCGGGAAGTAGCGCGCCCGCTGCTCCTCGCTGCCGGCGATCAGGATCGGCAGCGCCCCGAGCTTCTGCACGATCGGGATCAGGCTGGTGGTGGCGTCGGCGCGGGCCACCTCCTCGGCCACGATGCACTGCGCGATGTTGTCGAGCTCGGTCCCGCCGAACCGCGCCGGGAAGCAGGTCCCCAGCAGGTCCTGCCGGGCGAGCAGCTCCTTCAGGTCCCAGGGGAACTCGGCGCGCGCGTCGATCTCCGCGGCCCGTGGCGCGATCTTCTCCTCGGCCAGCTGACGAACGACGGCGCGCAGCTCATCGTGGTCAGCCGTGGTGCGGTAGGTCACGCAGGGTCCTTTCGCCGGGGGGAGCGGGACGGAGCCGTCGGAGTGGCCACGAGCAGGATAGCGAATCGAGCCGGCGGCGGCCGCTCAGCCGATCGGTCCCTGGACCTCGACCTGGCCGTCGCTGATCCTTGCCCGATACGCCACCTGCCGGGTGGCGGCCGGGCCGTGGCGCACGGCGCCATCGCTGAGCCGGAACGCGGAGGCGTGCGACGGGCAGACGATCGTGTCGCCTTCCAGGTGCCCCTTCGAGAGGAGGGCGCCGGCGTGCGAGCAGGAGTCCTTCAGCGCGAAGACGAGATCGCCGCGGCGCACCACCACCAGCGCGGTGGCGCCGAGCATCGCCTGGGTCGGGGTCGCGTCCGGCAGGTCCGCGGCGGGCAGGACGGCCGTGAACTCCTTCGCCGCCTTGCCGCGGGCGAAGGCGTTGCGGTTGACCATGTAGCCGTACTTGAAGACGACGTGCCCACCGATGAAGGCGCCGACGCTCAGGATCAGGAACCCGGCCACGATCAGCCAGCCGGCGAGCGCATCGGCCCCAGCCAGGAGCGCGAGGAACGCCCCGATCAGGGCCAGGGTGGCGACGATGTTGGTCAGCCCGTGCAGCCCCGCCATGTTGCGTTCGTCGCCGGCGGTCGTGTCCTTGAAGTCGGTCAGGCCGGTCACGATCGCCGAGAGGGCTGCCAGAGAGGTGAGCGCCAGCGTCCAGACCAGCGCGGTCCGAACGTCGGCGACGGTGAGCCAGGTGAGCAGCTGGAGGAGGAGCGCCACCGTCGACCCGCCGACCACCACGTCGACCACGACCGGATGCAGCGAGTGGCCGAGCCACGAGCCGTTGAGAACGTCCTGGAGCAGCTTCCCCGGCCGGCCGAGGGCCCCGAACACGGCGCTCATCACCCGCGCCGTGGCGTTCGAGAGTCGCGCGAGGGGGCGGGCCCAGCGTTCGAGCATTCGCTGACTGACTACGCGGGGCGATACAGTCGGTGCGGGTGCCCGGTCAGCCGGCCACCTCGCTCGCCCACTCGCGGAAGACGGCCAGGTAGCGGTCGATCTCGGCGTCGGTGTGCTGCACGGACAGGGTCCACTGGTCGTCGGGCGCCGGCGGGATGCAGGATCCCGCGGTTGGCGAGGAACCAGAACGACGACGCCCACAGCTCCTCGTCGAGGCCGATGAAGTCGCGGTAGTTGGTCACCCGCTGCGGGGCGAACATGACGATCCCCTTGGGACCGACGTTG
Organism: uncultured Chloroflexia bacterium; assembly: GCA_963770875.1. Classification (GTDB taxonomy): domain Bacteria; phylum Chloroflexota; class Limnocylindria; order QHBO01; family QHBO01; genus CF-167. The sequence continues at coordinate 401,780 of CAVYRE010000001.1, read as the reverse complement.
ATCGCGTAGCCGGGCAGGCCGAACTCGTCGACGACCTCCTGGCTGCCGGCGGTGAGCCGATCGCCCATCGCCTGGAGGCGCGGATAGGCCTCCGGGGTGAGCACCTTGGTGAGCACCGCCAGCGCCGCCGCCATCACCAGCGGCGATCCGTTCATCGTGCCCATGTGCGCGACGCGCGAGGTACCGCCGAAGGAGGTGATCCCCACGCCCGACTCGATGAGCGGCGCCTTGGCGCCCCCCTCGATCACGCGCATCACCTCCTCGCGTCCGCCGAAGGCGCCGATCGGCGTCCCGCCGCCGATGCTCTTGGCGAGGCAGAAGAGGTCCGGCTGGACGCCGAAGTACTCCGTCGCGCCGCCGTAGGCGATGACCACCCCGGTCTTCACCTCGTCGAAGATGAGGACCGCGCCGTGCTCGGTGGCGAGCTCGCGCAGCCGCTCGAGGAAGCCGGGCTCGGGCGGGACGACGCCGATGTTGAACTGCACCGCCTCGACGATGATCGCCGCGATCTCGCCACGGTGGCGTTGCAGGATCTGCTCCACGATCTCCGGCTGGTTGAACGGCGCGATCACCGTCTCGTCGATCCGCGAACGGGGGATGCCGGCGCTGGTCGGGACCGTGTTGGGCGCCTCGATCGGGCCGATCGCCTCGCGCGGCGGCTGGATGCTGACCAGCACGTCGTCGTGGTGGCCGTGGTAGCCGCCCTCGAACTTGAGGATCTTCTCGCGCCCGGTGAAGCCGCGGGCAACCCGGATGGCATCCATCGTCGCCTCGGTGCCCGAGTTGCTGAAGCGGATCAGGTCCGCCCGGAAGCGACGCTTGAGCTCCTCCGCCACGAGGATCTGCTCCTCGATCGGGAAGGTGAAGGCGGTCCCCATCGCGGCGCGGCGCTGGACCGCCTCCACGAAGACGGGGTGCGAATGTCCGGCTGCGAGCACGCCGAGTGCCATGTCGAAGTCGAGGTACTCGTTGCCGTCGGCGTCCCACATCCGCGAGCCGCGCCCCTCGGTGATGAAGAGCGGGTACGGGTCGTAGGTCTGGAACGAGCTGGCGACGCCGAGGGGCATCGCCCGCTTCGCACGCTCGTGCAGGGCAAGGCTCTTCGGCGTTCGCGCGCGGTACGCCGCCTCTTCCCGCGCCACGATGGCCTTGACCCGGCCGCGGTCCACCTCGCGTCGCTCCCCGACGGTCATGCCACCCTCCTACCTGGTTCCCCACCGATAGCTCTCCTTCACGAAGCGCAGCTCGATCATCGTCTCGGTCGAGCGGATCCCCTCGATGGTGCCGAATGACTCGGCCAGCACCCGCAGGAGGTCCTCGTTGTCCACGCACACGACTTCGCAGATGACGTCGAAGCGGCCCGCGGTCATCACGACGTAGGTGACCTCATCCAGGGCACCGACCCGGTCGGCGACCTCCTCGACGCGGGCAGGGTCGACCCGCAGGCCGATGAGCGCCGGCTGCCCGAAGCCCATCGCCAGCGGATCGGTGACCCCCACGATCTGCACCACGCCCCGGCTGATCAAGCGATCGGCCCGTTGCCGGACCGTCGCCTCGGGGACCTCGAGCTCGCGTCCGATCTGCGCGTACGGACGCCGTCCATCGACCTGCAGGGCCTTGATGATCGCCTTGTCGAGGTCGTCGAGGGGCTGGCGACGCTTGCGGACGTCGGAGAGACGGATGGCCATCGGCACCGATCCTAGCGGATCAGCGCCAGCAGCGAACGCGATCAGTGGACGTTAGGGCCAGATCCTGCGGAATCCGCGTGCGAGGGTGCGATCCGGCGTCTCCACGGTCCACGCCCCGGTGGCATCGGCCAGCAGCTCGGCCACGTCGCGCACCTGGACATCGGCTCGGTCGAGATCGGTCACCCCGTCGCGCAGCATCACGAGGCAGAACGGGCAGGCGGTGGCGATCGCCGTCGGCGAGGTGGCGAGCGCCTGTTCGGTACGGCGGTGGTTGATTCGCTGCCCCTCGCGCTCCTCCATCCACATGCGCGCCCCGCCGGCGCCGCAGCACATCCCCTTGCGATGGTGCTGCTCCATCTCGACCACGGTCTGGCCAGGGACCGACTCGACCACGCGGCGGCCCTCGTCGTAGACGTCGTTGTAGCGGCCCAGGTAGCAGGCGTCGTGGTAGGCGACCTGTGCCTCGTTGCGCTGGTCGGGCTTGAGCCGCCCATCGGCGACGAGCGCGTCGAGCAGCTGGGTGTGGTGGATCACCTCCACGCCGGCGAGCCCGAACTGCGGGTACTCGTTGCGGATCGTATTGAAGCAGTGCGGGCAGCTGGCCACGATGGTGCGCACGCTGTGCTCGTCATGCGCCATGGTCAGCGTCGCCACGTTCTCCTCGGCCAGCATCTGGAAGAGGTATTCGTTGCCGGCGCGCCGCGCCGGGTCGCCGGTGCACGTCTCGCGCGTCCCGAGCACCGCGAATGGCACGCCGGCCTGCTTGAGGAGCGCCGCCATGGCGCGCACCACCTTGCGGTTGCGATCGTCGAAGGCTCCCGCGCAGCCGACCCAGTACAGGACGCCACGGTGCGTTGCCGCGGAGGTCCCGTTGGTCGCCTCGGCGCCCAGGACCGGCACGTCGAGTCCCTTGGCCCAGTCGAGTCGTGCGCTGCGCGGCTGGCCCCACGGGTTGCCGGCCGTCTCCATGTTGCGGAAGGCGGCGTTCAGCTCCTTCGGGAAGCGGCTCTCCTCCAGCACCAGGTTGCGGCGGATCTCGACGATGCTGTCGACGTGCTCGATGAGCACCGGGCAGCCCTCGACGCACCAGCCGCAGGTGGTGCACTGCCAGACCGCCTCCTCGGGGATCGCGTGATCGACGAGCGGCAGCGACAGCGCGTCCGCCGCCCGCTCGCGGGCGAGGGTGAGCGAGGCATCGGCCGCCTCGACTCCGGTCGCCGCTCCGCCGCGCGCGGCCCGCTGCGCCCCGGCCGCAGCAGCGAGGGCGGTTTCGGCCGCGACGATCTGGTCGCGCAGGCCCTCCATGAAGTGCTTCGGCGACAGCGTCTTGCCGGTCATCGAGGCCGGGCAGAACTCCATGCAGCGGCCGCACTCGGTGCACGACAGGCCATCGAGCAGGTGGCGATACGTGAGGTCCTTGAGCGACTTTGCGCCGAAGACAAGCTCCTCGCCCGGCGCCGGCTCGGCCTCCAGGTCCATCTTGCGCAGCGCGCCGCGCGGCTCGAGGTTGCGCAGGTAGACGTTCGGCTCGCTGGTCAGGATGTGCAGGTGCTTGCTGTAGGGGAGGTACGTGCCGAAGGCCATCACGAAGCCGATATGCAGCCAGGCCGCGACGCCGAACCCGGTCGCGGCGGCCTGCGCGCCGATCGGCGCCAGGAGCAGCGACACGGGGCCGCCGAGCAGCGCCCACGAGCGGGCCGGATCGTCGGGGCGGGCCACGAAGCGGAGGGCGTCCCCGGCCACCTCGGTGACCACCACCCCCAGGATCATCGCCAGGATGATGAATGCGTCGCGGCTCAGCGCCAGGCGCCGGGGTCGCGTCACGATCCGGCGCCAGGTGTCGTACGCCAGTGCCACGAGCACCAGCCCGATGAAGAGGTTGGCGACCGCCACCGCGAGGAGCCACGCGATCCCGCCCAGCGGCCAGCGGAGGATCGTCTCCACCAGCCCGTTGGTGAGGTAGTTGCCGGTCGTGACCAGGAGCACCAGGAAGCCCCAGAAGACGAACGCGTGCATCAGCCCCGGCCACAGGTCGTTGAGGAGGCGACGCTGGGCGATCACGTAGACCATGACGCCCCAGATCCGGCGCAGCGGCTGGTCCGTGCGGCTGATCGGACGGCCGGTGCGCAGCACCGCCAGGTGGCGGCCGGCGCGACGCCAGAAGAGCGCCACGGCTGCCGCGCCGGGCAGCACGATCAGCGGGTAGAGCGGAACGGAGACCTCCACGGCGGCCATGCTACCCGGCCCCCCCGGCGGGCCGGAGGCGGAAACCGGCGCTAGTGGTCCCCTCCGGCGAGCTGTTCCAGGGCGTGGCGCAGGACGGGCAGGACCGCGGTCAGCGACTCGATCGCGCCCCGCGGTGAGCCGGGCAGGTTGACGATCAGCGTCGTCCCGCGCGCGCCGACCACCCCTCGCGACAGCGCCGCCATCGGCGTGGAGGCGACGCCCGCGGCGCGCATCAGCTCCGCCAGGCCGGGGACCTCGCGGTCGATCACGCGGCGCGTCGCGGCCGGCGTGCGATCGCCGGGCGTGAGTCCCGTCCCCCCGCTCGTCACGATCAGTCGCGCTCCCCCATCGGCGAGGGCGATGAGCGTCGCGGCGATGAGCTGCTCGTCGTCGGGCAGGACCACCGGATCGGGCGCGACCTGGAAGCCGGCGTCGCGCAGGGCGGCGACCACCGCTGGACCGGAAGCGTCGTCCCGTTCGCCGGCCGCCGCCCGGGTGGAGCAGGTGATCACGGCGACCTCGTGCGAGGCCGCCGGCGGCGGGGCTGGCGCCGCATCGGGCGACCAGCTCCCGCTGCGGCCGCCCTCCTTGGAGAGGAGCTCGACCCGTTCCACCACGATGTCGCGCTGGAGCGCCTTGGCCATGTCGTAGAGCGTCAATGCGGCGACGGTGGCGGCGGTGAGCGCCTCCATCTCGACCCCGGTGCGAGCGGTGGCGCGCGCCTCCGCGCGAATGCTGACCAGGCCCGCCTCCCGGTCCGCACTCAGCTCGACCTCGACGTGGTCGAGCGGGATCGGATGGCAGAGGGGAATGAGGAGCGACGTCTGCTTCGCGGCAGCGATCCCCGCCAGGCGCGCCACCACGAAAGCGTCGCCCTTCGGCCCACCGGCGTCCAGCAGCGTGGCCAGCACGTCCGGGCGCATCCGGACCGTGGCTGCCGCCACTGCGCGCCGGGCGCTCACCGGCTTCTCCCCCACGTCGACCATGTGCGGCGCCCCGTCCGGGCCGAGGTGCGTTGGCTTCATCCAAGCGCTCCGAGCAGGGTCGCATCGTACAGAGCGCCCGCCTCGCCCGCCGCCTCGCCCTCGGGCACGGCGAGCAGCGCATTGGCGGCGGCAAGCGGCCGGAGCTGCGCCGATCCCTGCCCGCCCGCCGGGCTCGCCTCCCAGCCGTCGGCAGCGCGACGCACGACGACGCGCAGGTACGCGCGGCGCTCCCGGTCCTTCGGCACACGCTCGGTCAATCGGACCGGCAGGTGGAGCCGCCCATCCCCGGAGAGCCCGAGCATGCCGCGCAGCATCGGTCGCGCGAAGAGCTCGAACGTGACGAGGGCGCTGACGGGGTTGCCGGGCAGCCCCAGCACTGGCCGCCCCGCGACCGTCCCGAAGGCGAGCGGCTTGCCCGGCTGCACGGCGACGCGCCAGAAGCCGAGCTCCCCGAGCTCCTCGATCGCCGCGCGAACGTGGTCGTGACGGCCGACGCTCACCCCGCCGCTCACCACCAGCAGGTCGGCATCTGCGACAGCGCGCGTCAGCGCTGCCTTGATCGCGAGCTCGTCATCGCCGACGCCCGGAAGGGGCATCGCCTCGCCGCCGGCCTCGACCACCGCGGCGGCCAGCGACGCCGAGTTCGCGTCGTGGATCTGGCCCGGTTCCAGCGGCCGGCCCGGCTCCACCAGCTCATCGCCAGTGGAGAGGATGGCGACGATCGGCCGGCGTCGCACCCCGACCTCGCCGAGGCCGAGCGAAGCCAGCACCGCCACCTCGCCGGCGAGAGTGGCTCTCTCGGCAGCTCGACGCGGTCGCCACGGCGCGTGTCCCCGCCCGCGCGGCGCACGAATGCTCCAACCGAGGTGGCGGGCAGTCGCACCCGGTCCGGGCCGAGCTCTTCGGCCTGCTCCAGCGGGATCACCGAGTCCGTCCCGGGGGGCAGTGGCGCGCCGGTCATGATCCGCACGGCCCCGCCAGGCGGCACCTCGCGCAGCGAGCGTTCCCCCGCCGCCACCTCGCCGGCAAGTCGCAGCTCCCCCGGGGCATCGGCTGCGCGCAGGGCGAAGCCATCCATCGACGAGTTGTCGAACGGCGGGACGTCGACCGCGGCGACCGTCGTGAAGGTCGCCGGCACGCGGCCGGCGGCCTCGAGCAGTGTCACCAGCTCCGGATCGCTGGAATGGGCGTGCGCCAGGATTCGCTCGCGCGCCTCCTCGACGGAGAGCATCGGGCTAGACGCCCAGACGCATGCGGGCCTCGATGAGCCGCAGGATGCCGGCGCGGGTCAGGAGCCCGACCACGGTGCGCCCCTCATCGGTCACCACCGGCAGCTGGTTCACCTCCCGCCCCTGGAGCAGCTTCAGGCCGTCCTCGAGTGGAGCGTCCGGGCCGATCGTGGCGAGGTCCGTGTAGCGGGTCATGATGTCGGTCACCCGCGCCGCTTCCCAGTTCTCGCGTGGCATGCGGCGGACGTCGGAGAGGGTGACGATGCCCGCGAGCCCGCCGTCAGCATGGCTCACCACGAACGAACGCTGTCCGCCGCGGATCAGCCGCTCGTTGACGAGGTCCGAGACCGACTCGTTCGGCGACACCGCCACAGGGTTGCTCTCCATCACGTCGCGCACCTTGATCCCGTGGAGCGCGTGCTCCACGCTCAGTTGCGCCACCGCCGACTCGGCGGCGTTCGAGAGGAACCAGCCGATCAGCGCCAGCCACACGCCGTTGAACGGGCTCGTGCCCTGGAAGATGAGGAACACGCCGGCGGCGATCAGCAGATAGCCGAACAGCCGGCCCACGATCGCCGCGTTGCGGGTTGCGGCGCCGCGGTCTCCACGTATCTTCCAGAGCAGGGCGTGCAGGATCCGCCCCCCATCCATCGGGAAGCCGGGGATCAGGTTGAACAGGCCCAGCGTCAGGTTGATGAAGCCGAGCCAGCCGACGATCGCCTCGACCTCCTGCTGGCCGACCACAAGGTCGATGCCGATCAGGATCGCACCCAGGACCAGGCTCATCACCGGTCCGGCGGCGGCGATCAGCGCCTCGTCACGCGGTCGCTGGGCCTCACCCTCGAGGCTCGCCGCGCCGCCGAAGATGAAGAGGGTGATGTCCCGCACCTTCAGGCCAAACCGACGGGCGACGACGGCGTGGCTCAGCTCGTGGGCGAGGACCGAGGCGAAGAAGAGGAGTGAGATGACGGCGCCGAGGATCCAGTAGACGGCCTCCGGCCAACCGGGATGGGCGGCCGGCAGCTGCCCCGCCGCCATCAGGTAGGTCACGATCACCGCGATCACGAACCACGACGGATGCAGGGAGATCTGCACGCCGAGAATGCGACCGATGCGGATCCCGTTGCCCATGCGGCGAGTGTAGCCGAGGCTCAGCCCGCGGCCGGAGCGCTCCCCAGGTCCCGGCGGGCGAGCCATGCGGAGAGCAGCGCGCCCAGCACGATCGAGGCGCCGGCGAGCAGCGAGACCTCGAACCAGAACGGCTCCGGGAAGAGGCGGAGCAGGTTCGAATCGGCGCCGAACTGCCAGGTGCCCGCCTTGAAGAAGAGCGCGTGGAAGGCCGCGAAGGCGGCATCGAACGAAACGGCGAAGAAGGCGCCCAGGACGATCGCCGCCGCACCGATCCCCGCGGCGGCTCGCAGCAGCAGCCGGCCGCGGCGGGTGCGCTCGGCTCGCAACCAGCGCCACGTGACGATCACCGCAATCAGCGCGACGGCCTCGAGGATCGCGAGCACTCGCACCAGGCCGCCAACGTCCCGCATGTGGCTCCGCTCCGAGGCGTCCAGGATCGGCGGACCGTTGTCCAGGTTGGCGAGGAAGTCCCCGTCGACGAACAGGTCACGCAGCATCGCACCGGTGACGCGGTCGACGTTGGCCTGATCCGTCCCCAACGAGGCGGCCACGCCGTGGCGCGCCTGCTCGGCGCTCACCAGCCAGGGATTGAAGAGGAGCAACGGTCCGGTGAGGACGATCGCCAGGGCAGCGGCGATGCCGAACGCGAGACCGATCCCCCCCGGCGCTGGCTTCGTCAGAGCGCCTTGCTCGGCAGCCGGCCGACGCCGACGAACATCGACAGGATCCAGCCCACGATCGCCACCACGATGGCACCCAGGAAGGCCGCCCCGAAGTCAGCGACGCGGAAGCCAAGCGTGAGCTGGTCGCTGATGGCGGAGGTGAGGAGCAGCATCGCGGCGTTGATGACGAGCAGGAAGATCCCCATCGTGACGATCGTGATCGGGAAGGTGAGGATGCGCAGGATCGGCCGCAGGTAGGTGTTCAGCAGGCTGAAGGCGAGCGCCACCAGCAGCAGCTTCCACCAGTCGCCGGCGAAGGTGATCCCGATGTGCAGGAGGACTGCCACGTAGAGCGCACCGGCATTGATCAGGATCTGGAGGATGCGATCGGTCTTCATGGCGCTAGCGTATCAGGCCGGCAACAGCCGGCCGCGCACCCAGGCGCCACGCACCATGGCCGGGTGCGCGCGGAAGATGAGCCGGCTCAGCATCTCGTCGGGGTGGCCGTCGTCGTGGGCTCCCACTCCCTCCAGCGGCAGGGTCACGGACGGGTCGACAGCGATCAGGTCAGCCTCCTTGCCGGCCTCCACCGAGCCGATCCGATCCGCCAGGCCGAGCGCCTCCGCGCCGCCCAGCGTACCGAGCCGCAGCCAGTCGGCGGGCGAGAGCGGCGGCGCGTCGCTCAGCCCTGCGGCGCGCAGCGCGTTCTGGGTGTAGGCGCCGGCGCGCATGACGGAGAAGAGTGGGGCATCCGGCCCCGCGGCCACGTCCGAGCCGAGCCCGAGCCGAATCCCTGCCGCAAGATAGCGCGCCAGCGGCATCGCCCCGCTCGCCAGGAACAGGTTCGAGCTCGGGCAGTGCGCAATCACCGCACCACGCTCCGCCAGGCGAGCTACCTCGCGGTCGGAGAGATGGATGGCGTGGGCCAGGATCGCGTGCGAGGTGAGGCCGCCGGCCCGGTCGTAGACATCGGTGTAGTCGACGGCATCGGGGAAGAGGCGCCGCACCTCGGCGATTTCGCCACGGTCCTCCGACAGGTGCGTCTGCCAGTAGGCGCCCGCTTCCGCCGCGGCGCTCGCCGAGGCGGCAAGCATCTGCGCCGAGCAGCTGACCGCGAAGCGGGGCGTGAAGGCGTAGAGGAGGCGCCCCGCGTCGCGGCCGTTCCAGGTCTGGCACAGCTCGACCGACTGCCGCAGGGAGAGCTCCAGCACCTCGGTCGGGTCTCGGTCCGTGTCGTAACTGAGGCGGTCCATCATGACCTTGCCGATCACCGCTCGAATCCCGTGCGCCTCGGCGGCGCGGAAGCAGGCGTCGAGGCTCTCGGCCCACAGCGCGCCGTAGGCGACCACCGTGGTGGTGCCAGCCCGCGCAAACGCACGGAAGGCGGCCGGCGCGATCAGCTCGGCGGTCGCGACATCGAAACTGCGCTCGAGCGGAAAGATGTAGCGCTCGAGCCAGGTGAGCAGGTCCAGCCCGGCACCGACACCCGCATTTGGCAGCTGCGGCAGGTGGGCATGCAGGTCGATCAGCCCCGGCATCAGCAGCCAGGGGCGCAGGTCGGTGACCGATCCCGCGCCGTCGCCCGTGCGCCAGGGGGCGACCGATGCCAGCCGACCGGCTGCGTCGACCTCGATCAGGGCATCAGGCTGGTACTCCACGCCTCCGCTCTGCCGTGGCGTCAGCAGACGGGCGCGAAGCGTGAACGGCGGCGACGCCGGCAGTCGCGGTGCGGGATGCACGGCGGGATGCTACCCGCCGCGACGCCGCCCGGCTATGGCCCCTGGCCGGCGGTCGCGACCAATTCAGCCGCCTGCCCCGCGCGGCCGGCCTCGATGATCGGCACGAGCAGCGCCGCGAAGGCGGCTGGATCGGTCTCCTCGAGGTCGTAGCGCACGCGCACGACCGGCTTGTTGAGCGACAGCACCCGCGTGAGGTCGATCGGCGTGGCGGCCAGCACCAGGTCGGCCGGCACCGCGTCGAGCGTCGCAGCCAGCTCGCCGGTCTGCTCGGCGCCATAGCCCATCGCCGGCACCAACGGGCCGAGGTCTGGGTATCGCGCCAGGACGTCAGCGATGCTGCCCACCGCGTAGGGCCGCGGGTCGACCGGCTCCGCGCCAAAGCGTCGTGCCGCCACGATCCCGGCGCCGTAGGTCATGCCACCGTGGGTCAAGGTCGGACCGTCCTCGACCACGACCACCCGCGCCCCCTCGATCGGGCCGTCGACGCGGACTGCCGAGCGAGCCTCGAGCAGCGTCGCGTCCGGATTGAGGCGCGCCACGTCGGCGCGGACCTGGGCCAGCTCGCCGGCGCTGGCGGAGTCGACCTTGTTGATGAGCACGACGTCGGCCATGCGCAGGACCGCCTCGCCAGGGTGGTAGTGCAGCTCGTCGCCGGCGCGGAGCGGATCGGCCACCGCGATCAGCAGGTCCGGGGTGTAGAAGGGCAGGTCGTTGTTGCCGCCGTCCCACAGGATCACGTCGGCCTCCGCCTCGGCGACGGCCAGGATGGCGGCGTAGTCGACCCCTGCGAAGACGACGCGGCCGGCCGCGATGTGCGGCTCGTACTCCTCGCGCTCCTCGATCGTCGCGTCCTGGGCCGCCAGGTCGGCCATCGTCTCGAAGCGCTGCACGCGCTGGGCGACCAGGTCGCCATAGGGCATCGGATGTCGAATCACGGCGACGCGCAGGCCCGCCTCGGCCACCAGCTCGGCGACGCGACGGGTCGTCTGGCTCTTGCCGGATCCCGTGCGCACCGCGCAGATCGCGACCACCGGCCGATGCGCGGCGAGCATCGTCCGCCGCGGGCCGAGGAGCGAGAAGTCGGCGCCGCCGGCGAGGGCCCGCGATGCGGCGTGCATCACCGTCTCGTGGCTGACGTCGCTGTACGCGAAGACGACCTCGTCGATCGATTCATCCGCCAGCAGCGACTCGAGCTCGGACTCGGGCACGATCGGGATCCCGTCGGGATAGAGGGGCCCCGCCAGCTCGGGGGGATAGCGCCGTCCGGCGATGCCCGGGATCTGGGTGGCGGTGAACGAGACGACCCGATGCTCCGGATCGTTTCGGTAAGCGACGTTGAAGTTGTGGAAGTCGCGACCCGCGGCTCCCATGATCACCACCCGGCGCGCCATGGCGGGTACCTCCGTACCTTGGTGCGCGAGCCGCGGAACGGCCCGTCAGGCTCAGGCTGGCCGCCGGTGGAGTGCCCGCCAAGTGCCGCATGGCTCCCCCACCGCGGGTCAAACGTCCGCGGCCCGTTCGCGACGACGGGCGTCCGCTAGTCCGGCATGCCCCGTCGGTAATGGCGCGCGACCAGGATCGTCGCCAGGCCCACGCTGACCGCCACCACGTTCGGGACGATGATCGCCAGGTTCGGCAGCGCGACGCCGTAGGCGATCCAGAGCGCGAAGCCGACCTCGAGCACCAGCAGGTACCCGAGCGACACGTCGGCCGAGGATCGGCGCTCGAGCATGCGGCGGATCTGGAGGGCGGGCGAGACGGCCATGAGCACGCCGTAGGAGGCGGCAATCCAGCCGAGGGCATCGGTCATCGACAGGTCACCTGCAACGGGTTGCCGCGCGCGTGGTCGGGCGTGGCCATGCTACGCGATCGGGCCTGACCAATGGCCGATGGGCACGAACGGCCCATCCGGGGTAGACTGTAGGCACTCTCCCCTTTGGGAGACTCCCGCGTGGTCGTCAGGTTCCTTCTCGAGCCGGCCGTGCGTCGTCGGCTCACTTCGAGAAGAGAACGAGGTCACACATGACCACAGGCACCATCAAGAAGGTCGTTTCCGACCGCGGCTTCGGCTTCATCGCTGCCGAGGACGGCAAGGAGTACTTCTTCCACCGTGACGGGCTCGATCGCTCCCTGGAGTTCGATCGCCTCGTCGGTGGCGAGAAGGTCAACTTCGAGGTCGAGGCCAGCCCGCGCGGTCCCCGCGCCGGCAAGGTCTCTGCCGCCTAGCACCGATCCCGACCCGGACGCGCGAGCGCCCGGGGAGTGACACGAGGAACGCCCGGCCCGCAAGGGCCGGGCGTTCTGCTGTCCGCTCGCTATTCGAGGACGTGAATCCCCTTCGCGTGGCACATCTCCTTCAACACGTCGGGCCAGACGGTGACGCTCACCTCGCCCAGGTGCGCCTTGCGGAGCAGGAGCATCTGGGTCCGTGACTGCCCGATGCCGCCACCAATGGACAGCGGCAGCTCACCCTCGACGATGCCCCGGTGGTACGGCAGCTCCAGCCAGTCGAGCTGGCCGGTCAGCTGCAGCTGGCGCCGGAGCGTCTCCGCGTTCACGCGGATCCCCATCGAGGTCAGCTCGTGGCGGCGATGCGTGACGGGGTTCCAGACGAGGATGTCGCCATTGAGCCCATGCATCGGCCGTCCATCCTCGGTGGCCGTCTCGGTCACCCAGTCGTCGTAGTCGGCGGCGCGCATCTCGTGCGGGTAGCCATCGGCCAACGTCCAGCCGATGCCGATGATGAAGATCGCCGGGTGCTCCTGGAGGATCGCCGTCTCGCGCTGCTTGCGCGGAAGGTCGGGATAGCGCTCGAGGATCTCCTCGGCATGGAAGAACTCGATCTCCTCGGGCAGGGCCGGGTAGCGGTCCGTCAGCAGCTGCGGGTAGAGGCCGATCGCCAGCTGCTCCGCGCCGCGGATGACGCGCCAGATCGCCCGCACCGTCTCCTTGAGGTAGTCCAGGTTGCGCTGATCGGGGGTGATCACGCGCTCCCAGTCCCACTGGTCGACGTAGACGCTGTGGTCGTGATCCAGGAAGTAGTCCTTGCGGACGGCGCGCATGTCCGTGCAGAGCCCCTCGCCGACGCCCATCCCGAACTGCTTGAGCGCGAATCGCTTCCACTTCGTGGCCGCCTGGACCACCTGGGCGTCGATCGGATGCTCGTCATGGTCGTTGGCGATGTGGAACTGGATCGGGGTCCGAGAGCCATCCCGGTCGAGCATGTCGTTGACGCCCGACTCGGCGTCGACGATCAGCGGCACCTGCACCATCTGCAGGTTCAGCTCGCGGCACAGCTCGCGCTCGATGTACTCCTTGACGGCGTAGATGGCCGTCTGTGTCTCCCTGGCCGTCAGGAGCGAGGTGTAGCCCTGTGGCAGGACCCCCTCCAGGTCGGTGTAGTTGCCGATCCCCGGCCCCGCCAGGTCGGCCTCTTTGCTCCGTGAGATCACGGTGGTGGTCATTGGTGGTCCTCTTCCTCGAGCCGTTCGCTCAGGCCTCGATCGTCGAGGCGCACCGACCGCGGCGCAAGGGCCGATCAGCCCCCGCGGCATGGGCCGTCGGGCGGCCGATCCCGCCGCCCAGCCGATCGGCCCCCCGAAAGGTGACATCCGCACGTGGTCGGGGGATCGTCGATCGGGGACGCTTGCCTCGAATTCGCATGCACGCGTGAAGGGACGACGCCATGAAGGTCAGGGATGTGATGACGCGCCAGGTGGTCACGGCGCGTCCCGAGATGAGCCTCAGGGACCTGGCGCTCCTGCTCTCCGAGCATCGGATCAGCGGAATGCCCGTCCTCGACGGCAACGGCAGCGTGATCGGCATCGTGTCGGAGGCTGACATCCTGGCCAAGGAGCGCGGCCCCGAGCCGGTCCACGGCGGCGGGCTGAGCTGGCTCTTCGGTGAGCGAGCTGCCCCCGATGACCTGCGTCGGCGCGCGGCAACCACCGTCGGTGAGGCGATGACCACGCCGGCGATCACCATCGAGCAGGATCGACCGCTCCGCGAGGCGGCAGCGTGCATGCTCGACCGCGGCATCAATCGCCTGCCGGTCACCGTCGACGGATTGCTGGTGGGCATCCTCTCGCGCGCCGACCTGGTGCGCGCCTACATCCGCCGCGACGCGGAGGCGCTCGCCGCGATCCGGGACCAGGTGATCCGGAAGACGATGTGGCTCGACCCCGACGACATGATCGTCGAGGTCCACGAGGGGGTCGCCCGCCTCGCGGGCACGGTCGATCGGCAGTCGACGGCGGCGATCATCGAGCGCCTGGTGGCGCTGGTCGACGGGATCGATCTCACCGTCAACGACCTGCGGTGGGAGATGGACGACAGCGAGCTGGCGCCGGTCGATGGATCGGAGCACGAGCCCGGTGCCGCCTCGCTCGTCGCTCGCGAGCATCCGCGTCCGCTTCGCGGCTGAGCCGCAGATCGGCGCCTGCTAGAAAGCAGGCATCCGCGTCGCGCCAAGGCGGTCGGCGCTCGCCCGCAGCGCGTCGGTGATCTTGCTGAGCGGCACGAGGAAGGTGGGGATGCAGGCATCCCGGCAGCGCATCGCGAGGTCGGCCACCTCCCGCAGCCGCTCCTCCATCAGGACCCAGGCCGCCTCACGATGGGGCAAGAGGTAGTCGACCGCATAGAACAGCTCGAACGCGGGACCGGCGGTCGCGCCGGGGAACTCGGATCCCACGGGAAGCCGCGTGACGAGGCCGCCCAACGGCTTGACCGCGCCGTACATCAGTCCGACGGCCACGTCACCCAGGACCGCCAGCTGCGCCTCGGTCTCGTCGGTGTGCGCAAAGTAGCGTGCCAGCATCTGGAGCAGGACCTCGTAGACGGCGTTGAGCAGGTCCATGCAGCGGGCCGTGAAGGGGTCGCTGATGATCGGGACCTCCGGCCCATCCTCCGCCACCCGGACGCGAGCAAGCAGGACCGGTCGCGCCGGCTCGAAGGCCGGATCTGCCGCTCGCGCGGCCAGGTACTCGTCGAGCACCGCGACAAGGCGGCCGAAGTGCGCATCGCGCCAGTCGCCACGGGCCCCTTCGCCCTGCTCCACGATCGTCTCCAGGGCCCGGTGCGCCGAAGCGAGGTCGGTCACCGGCACGAGCTCGTCCCAGCGGAAATCCTTGGCGGTTGCCTGGGCGGAGGGCGGACCGATGAAAAGCCGCGCCTCCCCGAGCTTCTGCGCCAGATGCGCAAGCCCACCCTCGATCGACCGGTAGAGATGCCCGATCGTGGTGAAGTCCTGGAGGTGCGGGCCGATCTCGTCCTCGTCGGCCGCCGGCAGTGGCGCCGCCTTGCCAAGGGCCACGAAGCCCTCCGCGTCGTCCATCTGCAGGCCCTCCGGGCGCTCCAGGTACGCGAAATGCCGCAGTGCCGTCTCTCCGAAGGGCAGGAGGGCCATCTGGATGCCGGCGGGATAGCTGCGCACCGGCAGTGGGAAGTTGGGACGCGCGAGCCTCGGGGCGCCACCCACTGCGGTCAGCAGGTTCTCGACGAGCGCCAGGTGCAGCATCTCCTGCTCCGCGATCTCCAGGAGGGTCTTGCGCCAGCCCGTCACCGCGACAGATTCATCGGCCGAGAGCCCCTCCTTCTCGCTCTGCTTGAGGGAGAAGGCCGCATAGAGGTACTGGCACATCACCAGGTGCTCGAGCTCAGCTGCCTTGCCCAGGGTGTAGATGAGCGCTTCGCGGTGCTCGAGGACGATCGGCGCTTCCGGGTCGGCCTGGGTCCCCCGGGATCGGAGCAGGTCGGTCAACGGACTGGTGGTCATCAGGGGAGCACACGGTACACCGCGTTCATTTGAGTCGCTACGGGCCGAAGGAGTCGGCGCTGGTGCGCCTGCCGAGCAGCCAGGACGGGGTCGCAGGCAGGCTAGCGATCGCTGCGGTCGGAGAGGATCCAGAACCCGGCGAGGAACAGGAGGACGATCAGCCCTGCCAGACCGCAGCCGCATCCTTGTCGATCTTGCAGGACGTCCTCCGGGTGCTCCGCAGCCAGCCGTGCAGCATCCCTCAGCGGGGTCCGACCCGAGCCGGGTCCGACGTAGGTCATTGGGCCTCCTCTGCCGGTGATTGCAGGCCCAAGGCAGTTCCTTACCCAGGAGCGATGGTCGGGGCGACTGGATTCGAACCAGCGACCTCTTGAACCCCATTCAAGTGCGCTACCGGACTGCGCTACGCCCCGACTGCTTCGTGCTCAGAACATGACCCCCTGAGCCGCAGTTTACGATACGAGTACGCCAGACTGTGGAGGTGCGGTTAAACGTCCATCCCTCCAGGCTCGTGGCTCTCGGCCTGGCCATCCTGGTCGGCGGGTGTGCCACGGTCATCCCGACCGCGTCGCCGGGGGCCGGGCCGAGTTGGGCCGCAACGCCCGGCGGGCATGGCATCGACTTCCCGACGATCCACCTTGCCGGCCACGGCGACGGCGAGGCCACGTTCACGATCCCTGACGCGACAACGGCCATCGCGGTGGTCTCGAGCACGGGGGTCGGCCCCTTCTCGGTCGAGAGCCTGGCCGTCGACCGCAGCGTCATCGACCTGCTCGTCTCGGCCACGTCCCCCTATGCCGGAACCGTCCTGTTCAACTGGCAGGCCGGCAACCAGCCGGTTGCATTCCGGCTTGCCGGCGGCAGCGACTGGACGATCGACGTGGAGCCCGTCGAGCACGCGCCGAGCTGGGCCGCATCGTCACTGACCGGGTCTGGTGACCGCGTCCTGCGGCTGACCGAGCCGATCAGCGGGACCCTGAAGATCCACGTCGCCCATCCGGCAGCCGGGCGGCTCACCATCGCTGCGTTCCTCGGCGATTCGGACGAGGGAGAGGGGAGCTTTGCCGACCTGGCGCGGGCCCCGCTCCTGTCCGTGACCGGCCCGTACGACGGCGTGATCGAGCTGGCGGAGGACACGATCCTCGTCACGATCACGGCCGACGGCGACTGGACGCTTGCACCGGGGTGACGACCACCGCACGGTCCCGCCCGCGGTTTTCGGGTTTCGCCCGCATCGTTTCAGGGCCGCTGACCGAGCGAAGAAGCCTCTAGCGGGAGAGCGCGCGCGGAGCGCATGATGCGGCGTCGCATCGCGGGGCCGATGCGCCAAGGGAGAGCGGGTGGCAATGGACTTCGTCGTGCGCAACGCGCGCCTCCATCCAACCGGCGGGATGCAGCCCGAGCCGGTCGACGTGGGGGTCGAGGCTGGTCGCATCGCCGCGATCCGCGACCGCGGCCAGCTCCCGCAGGCCGCGACCGAGCTGGACGCCGAAGGGTCGCTCCTCTCTCCCCCGCTCGTGGACCCGCACGTCCACATGGACGCGGTGCTGACCGTCGGCGAGCCTCGCCACAACGAGTCCGGCACCCTGATCGAGGGGATCCTGACCTGGGCGGAGCGCAAGCCGTCGCTCACCCACGAGGACGTCAAGCAGCGCGCCCGCGAGGCGATCCGCTGGGAGGTGGCGCAGGGCACCGGCCTGATTCGATCCCACGTGGACATCTGCGACCAGAACCTCGTCGCCCTCAGGGCGCTCCTCGAGCTGCGCGACGAGGTGCGCGACATCGTCGACCTGCGGCTGATCGCCTTCCCGCAGGACGGGATCCTCTCCTTTCCGAACGGCAAGGAGCTGATGCGCGAGGCGATGCGGCTCGGCTGCGACGTGATCGGCGGCATCCCGCACTACGAGTGGACCCGCGACGATGGCGTCGAGGAGGTGCACTTCATCTTCGACCTGGCGCGCGAGACGGGCGCCCCGATCGACCTCCACTGCGACGAGACCGATGACGAACAGAGCCGCTTCCTCGAGGTCGTCGCGGCACGTGCCATTCGCGACGGGATGCAGGGGCGCGTGGTGGCCGGCCACACCACGGCCATGGCCAGCTACAACGACAACTACGCCTTCAAGCTGACGCAGATCGTGAAGCGGGCCGGCGTGACGATTGTGGCCAATCCGCTCGACAACATCGTGCTCCAGGGCCGGTTCGACACCTATCCCAAGCGGCGCGGCATGACCCGCGTCAAGGAGCTGGACGCGGCCGGCATCAACGTCGCGTGCGGCCACGACTCGATCATGGACCCGTGGTACCCGCTCGGCCGCGGCTCGATGCTCGACGCGCTCTCGATGCTCGTCCACGTCGGGCAGATGACCGGCCGGCACGAGCTCTTCCGAGCCTACGAGATGGTCACGACCAACCCGGCGCGCGCCGCAGAGATGGAGGGCTGGCATATCGCAGAGGGCGTCACCGCCAACTTCGTGATCTTCGACTGCACTGATGAAGCGGAGGCGATCCGCCTCCGGCCGGCGGCCCGCTGGGTGGTCCGCAACGGCCGGGTCGTGGCGGAGACGGAGCCATCCCGCAGCGTCGTCCACGACGGTTCGTCGCCCATCCCGGTGACGTACGTCAAGCCAGGTCCATAGGAGGAGGATTCTGAGTGGCAACCGATGCACTGTCCCGCGAGGGGATGCCGACCCGGGAAGGCGACCTGTCCGTCGAGAGCCATGGGATGGAGCCGATCCCGCCGGAAGCTCGCTACGGCTCGGTCAACCGCATCTTCACCGTCTGGTTCACGCCCAACCTCGTGCCGGCCGCCTTTTTCATCGGCACCCTGGTGACCCTCGATTTCCTGAAGCTCGGCTTCTGGACCTCGATCCTGGCGGTCGTCGTCGGCAACCTGGTCGGCTCGTACTTCGTCGCGCTGCTCAGCACCATGGGGCCAAAGCTCGGGCTTGCCCAGATGCCGGCGGCCCGGCTGCCGTTCGGCAAGTCGATCGCCGTTCCCGGGCTGCTGAACTGGCTCAGCACCATTGGCTGGGACGGCATCAACAGCGTGTTCGGTGCCGTCGCGCTGACGCTGCTCATCCCGGGCCTGCCGTTCATCGTCGGCCTGATCGTGATCGTCCTCTGCCAGGCCGCCCTCGGCATCTTCGGCCACGAGGCGATCCACACCTTCGAGAAGTGGGGCG
The DNA here is from genome assembly GCA_963770875.1 of uncultured Chloroflexia bacterium. Classification (GTDB taxonomy): domain Bacteria; phylum Chloroflexota; class Limnocylindria; order QHBO01; family QHBO01; genus CF-167. The sequence goes on along the minus strand of CAVYRE010000001.1, from coordinate 383,161 downwards.
CCATCGTCCTCGGCGCCATGTTCGTGGTGCTGACCGTCGTGATCCTCGGCAAGGCCGACACCGGCTTCAGCGACGGCTTCACCGGGGCCGACCAGATCGGCGCCTTCGTCGGCATGGTCGCCATCGTGGCCAGCTTCGTGCTGGCCTGGGCGCTGTACGCCTCGGACTACTCGCGCTACCTGCCGGAGAACACCTCGACCAGCAAGGTGTTCTGGTACACGCTCGGCGGCATGGCGATCGCCTCGGGTTGGCTCGAGGTGCTCGGCGTGATGGTCGCCACGAACCCCGCCGCGGCCGGCGGTGAGTCGAGCGACACGATCTTCGCGCTGCTCGGCGGGAAGGGGGAGGTCGTGGCCATGCTGGCCATGGTGGCCATCTTCATCGGCACCATCGCCGTCAACGCGATGAACGACTACACCGGGTCGCTCTCGCTCCAGGCCGCCGGTTTCAAGGTGAAGCGGATCATCTCGGCCGCCATCGTGGCGGTCCTGGGCTTCGGGTTCACCCTGATCCTCCAGTACAACGGCGAGTTCTCCGGGAACTTCGTCAACTTCATCCTCTTCATCAGCTACTGGATCTCTCCCTTCGTCGGCGTGGTCCTGGCCGACTGGTGGCTGCGCGGACGCAGGGCGGATGCCAATTCGGTGGTGAACTTCAGCCAGCTGCCGAGCGGCATGATCGGCCTGGTCGCCCTCGTGGTCGGCTTCGCGGCCGGCATCCCGTTCCAGAACTCGACCCTCGGCTATTCGTGGGGCGGGCCGTTCAACTACCTCACCGCCAATTACCTCCACGGCGCCGACCTGGCGTACTACGTGGGCGGCCTGGTGGCCTTCATCGTCTACTGGGTGGCGGCCCGAGGCGCACTGAAGCGCGCCTGACCCGTCTCGCCGTGAGGCCTCGGCGGTCCGCCGCCGGGGCCTTTCGCGTTTCCTGGGGCCTGCGCTCAGGGCAGCGCGGGCGGCTGGTGGACCACAGGGGTCAAGGGCAGTGCCTCGACGTGCGCCGCGATCTCGTCGGCGGAGGCGATCCAGAGCCCGTCGATCGATCGCGCCCGCTGCATCAGCGATTCGAGTGCAACGGCTCGCGACGCGCGCCCGGAGACGAAGGGGTGATTGGTGAGCATGAAGAGGCCGCCGGCCTCGACCAGCGCCTCGAGCTCCAGCGTCCAGCGGGCCATCACGTCGGCCGGGCTGGCGATCACGCCCGACCCGCTGATCCCGGGCAGGTAGACGTACGGCTCCCAGTCGTCGAGGCTCCAGTGGGCCGGCAGCTCGATGATCGAGGGAGCTCCCGGCTCCGGTCCGACCGCCAGCCGATACGGGTGGTCGGCGTCCATCAGCCCGCTGTCGTACCGGAAGCCGTGCGCCGCGAGCAGGGCGGGGAGGCGGTAGGAGAGCTCCCACATCGGCGCCCGATAGCCGGTCGGCCGCACCCCGGCGACCGCATCCAGCGCCTCGAGGCCGCGGAGGAGCCGGCGCTCCTCGGTCTCCAGGTCGGGCGCGGAGTGCCCTCCCTCGTGGAGATGGCCGTGATGCCCGATCTCGTGGCCCGCGTCACGGATCGCGCGCACCACCGCCGGCCAGCGCTCCGCGGTGTAGCCCGGTACGAAGAAGGTGGCCCGGATCCCCTGCCGGTCGAGCACGCGCAGGAGGCGCGACACCCCGGTGCGCGGTCCATAGGCCTGGTGCGACATGACGTCGAGCCAGCCGGCCGTCTCCGGGTGCTCGAAGAGGATCGGGCTCTCGGCGTCGACGTCGAAGCTGAAGCAGGCCGCGGCCCGCTTCCCGGCGGGCCAGGTGAAGCCGGCCGGCGCGGGGTTCCGCCAGTCGAGGGGTGTGTCGCTCACCGCGCCGCGCGCCGCAACGCCACCAGCGAGACCATCTCGTACGCGAGGTTGGCGGCGAGCGTGGCGGTCTGGCCGGCCGGATCGTAGGCCGGGATCACCTCGACCACGTCGAAGCCGACGAAGTCGATCCCGGTCAGCCCGCGGAGGACGACCAGCATGTCGTGCGCCGATGGCCCACCCGCCTCGGGCGTCCCGGTGCCGGGTGCGTAGGCCGGGTCGACCACGTCGATGTCGAAGCTGATGAAGGCCGGCCGATCCCCCACCCGCGCCCGAATGCGGGCCGCGACCTCGGCCGGACCCAGCGCGAAGACCTGCTCGGTGGTCAGGTATTCGAGGCCGAGCTCGGAGCTCAGCCCGGTCCAGTCCGCAGCCCCGTAGAGCGAGCCGCGCAGGCCCACCTCGATCGAGTGCGCGACGTCGACCAGGCCCTCCTCGATGGCGCGGCGCATCCACGTCCCGTGGTTGTACTTCTCGCCGAAGTAGCTGTCCCAGGCATCGGTGTGCGAGTCGAAGTCGATCACCGCCACCGGGCCGCGAGAGCGCGTCGCGCGCAGGTGGGGCAGGGTGCAGGCGTGATCGCCGCCGATGAGAAGCGGCACCACCCCGGCCTCGACGATCGGCGCGACCGCCGCTTCGATGGCGTGGAAGCTGCGCTCCGTATAGCCTGGCACGATCGCCACGTCGCCGTAGTCGACGCAGGAGAGGATCTCGAACGGCTTGACGTCCAGGTTCGAGTTATAGGGACGCAGCATCACGCTGGCCGCCCGCACCGCGTTCGGGCCGAAGCGGCCGCCGACGCGGTAGGTCACGCCGGTGTCGAACGGAACGCCCACGACGGCCAGGTCAACCTCCTCGAGCGTGCGGACGTACGGGAGGCGCGCAAAGGTGGACGGCCCGGTGAAGCGCGGGCTCTGCATCGAGTCTTCCGGGACGTAGTGCGGCATGGCCGGCGAGCAGTGTACGACGCGGGCGTGGTCCATTCGACTCCGCAGGACGCTCCCAACGGCCCTGTCGCGCCCACTCGCGAGGACTAGGCTGAGATCAGATGGAAACCGAGGTAGCGCGGTCGATCGCGCCTCCGACGCCCGAGGCGCCGCGTGGCCCGATCTCGGTGCGACGTCGCGGACCGGAGCTGATCGGGCATCCGCTGCTCAACAAGGGAACCGCCTTCAGCGACGAGGAGCGCGATTGGTTCGGGCTGCGAGGCCTGCTCCCGCCACGCGTCTCGACGATCGAGGAGCAGGTTGCCCTCGAACTCGAGCACGTCCGGCGCAAGCCAGACGATCTGGAACGCTTCATCGGCCTGGCGGCGCTCCAGGATCGCAACGAAACGCTCTTCTATCGGCTGCTGGTGGACAACCTGGAGGAGTTCCTGCCGATCGTCTACACCCCCACCGTCGGCCGCGCCTGCCAGGAGTTCAGCCATATCCTCCGCCGCGCCCGGGGCGTCTGGATCACGCCCGACGATGTGGGCCGCATCGACGAGATCCTGCGCGGCGCCACCGATGCCGACGTGCGCCTCCTCGTCGTCACCGACAACGAGCGGATCCTGGGCCTCGGCGACCAGGGCGCTGGCGGGATGGCGATTCCCGTCGGCAAGCTGGCGCTCTACACCGCCGCGGCCGGGATCTACCCCGCCTGGACGCTGCCCGTCTCGCTCGACGTCGGGACGGACCGGCAGGCGCTGCTCGACGACCCGCTCTACCTCGGCTATCGCGCGCCCCGCCTGCGGGGCCCCGCCTACGACGAAGTGGTGGAAGCGTTCGTGGAGGCGGTCGGGCGCGTCTTCCCGCGCGCCGTGCTCCAGTGGGAGGACTTCAAGCAGCACAACGCCCTGCGGGTGCTGGCCCGCTATCGCCACCGCTTCCCCAGCTTCAACGACGACGTGCAGGGCACCGGCGCGGTGGTGCTGGCGGGGCTCCTCGCCGCTCGCGCTGAGCGTGGCGGGATCGCCGGGGAGCGCTTCCTCTTCCTGGGCGCCGGCGCGGCGGCGATCGGGATCGCCGGCCTGGTGCGACGACAGCTGATCGAGCAGGGGCAACGCCCCTCCCCCACCGACCCGTCCATGATCCTGCTCGACTCGAAGGGCGTCATCGCCACCTCACGCACCGACCTGGCCGACGACCAGCTGCCCTTCGCCGTCGACGCGGCCCGCCTCGAGGCGATGGGGTTGGCCGCGAACGAGCTGTCAGACCCGGTTGCCGTGGCGCGCGCGCTCCGACCCACCGTCCTGATCGGCACCACCGGCATGCGCGGCGCCTTCTCCGAGGCGCTGGTGCGCGAGGTGGCCCGTCACGATCCCGCCCCCATCATCCTGCCCCTCTCGAATCCCAGCGACCGCACCGAGGCGACGCCGCAGCAGGTGCTCGAATGGACCGACGGACGCGCCCTGATCGCCACCGGCAGCCCCTTCCCGCCCGTCGAGCGCAGCCACGGGACGCGCACGATCGGCCAGGCGAACAACGTCTTCATCTTCCCCGGCGTGGGACTCGGCGCAATCGTGGCGGAGGCACACGAGCTGACCGACGATTCGTTCCTGCTCGCCGCGCACGAGATGGCGCGCCAGGTGAGCCCGGAGCGGCTGGCACTGGGAGCCATCTACCCGCCGATCAGCGAGCTGCGCAGCGTGGCGCGCGCGATCGCGATCCGGCTCGTGCGGCATGCACGGGACACCGGCTACGGCCGCCAGTTCCGTGACGAGGAGATCGAGCCGGCCGTGGACCGGGCGATGTGGTGGCCCGCCTATCCCGCGATGACCGCCTGCTGAGCTAGCTGGCCAGCTCGTCCTTCGGGGCGCGCGACATCAGTTCCGCGACCGCCTGCATGGGTGGGCGGCCCGCGTGCACCACGGCGTCCACCTGCTCGGCGATCGGCAGCTCCGTGCCGTGCCGCTCGGCCAGGTCGAGCGCCCCTCGGACCGTGAAGACCCCCTCCGCCACGCCGTTCAGGCGGTCGGCGGCATCGGCCCAGGAGAGGCCCGACGCCATCAGCTCCCCGGCGCGCCGGTTGCGTGACAGCGGGCTCATGCAGGTCGCGATGAGGTCGCCGACCCCGGCGAGGCCGGCGAAGGTCATCGGCTGCGCGCCGGCAGCCACCCCCAGCCGCGTGATCTCGGCCAGGCCACGCGTGATGATCGCCGCCTTGCCGCTGTCGCCCAGGGCGAGCCCGTCGACGAAGCCCGCGGCCAGCGCGATCACGTTCTTCAGCGCGCCGGCCAGCTCCACGCCGAGGAGGTCGGGGTTGGTGTAGACGCGGAAGCGGTCACTGCCAAGGACCGAGGCCAGGTCCGCCGCCAGCGCGGCATCCTCCGAGGCGATGACGGTTCCCGCCGGCAGGCCGGCCGCGATCTCGCGTGCCATGTTCGGCCCGGAGAGGGCCGCCACTCGATGCCCCGGCAGCTCCGCCTCGATGACCTCGCTCATGCGGAGATGGGTCCCCTCCTCGATCCCCTTGACCACGCTCAGAAGATCGGCTCCGGGCCAGAGATGGGGGCAGAGCCGCTGCAGGGTGGCGCGCAGATGCGCCGACGGGACGGCGAGCACGAAGAGCCGATGCGGCTCCGCCAGGTAGGCGTCATCGGTCGCCACCCGCAGGTTCGGCGGGAAGACGATCCCCGGCAGGTAGCGCCGGTTCTCGCGGACCGTCGCGAGCTCCTCGCTCGTCGCGGGGCTGCGCGCCCAGAGGGTGACCGGTCGTTCCGCGGCCGCGAGCTTGACGGCGAGGGTCGTGCCCCAGGCCCCGGCGCCGATGACCCCGATCTGGTCGGTCATCGAGCGCGGCTATTCGACCTTGATCGTCTCGCGGGGCGCTGACTCCTCGGCCTCGGGCTTGTCGCCCATCTTGGAGATCCAGTGGTCGAGGTAGCTGCGCGCCGCCAGCAGCTGCTCCCGGCTGGCAGCCTTGAGGTGGGTGCGCGTCTCGTCGGGAAAGACGTTGCGCATCACCGCCCAGAAGGCGGTCTCCATGGTGGCTCGCGGGTCGGGACGCCGGAGGCGGCGCTCCAGCTCGTCGATCCGCGCTTCCAGGTGAGCAGTGTCGTGGTTTTCCATGCGGACTACCTCCCGTGGTGCCCCGCGGGCGGCGCCGCGAAGCGAATCTTCAGAACGTGGTCTTCGAACTTTGCGCCAATGCTCGGCGCTTCGACAAGTACGCGCGGCAGGACGAAGTTCCGCCGCCAGGTTCCGACCTCGATGACGATCTCATCGGCATGGCGCGTGAGCTTGATCTCCTCCTTCATCGCGAACGGCAGCTCCACCGACATGACGAACTCATCTCCGTCGCGAGCCACCGTGTACGGGCGGCCTCGGTAGAAATGGATGGTGGGGTCGATCTCGCCGTAGAGGCGACGGCCGAGCTCGGTCAGCCGCTCGATACCGACCACCTCCTGGTCGAAGAAGGGGGCCTTCAGGACCGGGATCGGGCTGAACGCCTCCTCCACCATCGGCCCATAGCGCTGCTGGGCCTCGTACCAGCTCTTGAAGTAGAGCCACTTCACGTCATCGGGCAGGACCCGGTTGGCGACCACCAGGTCGGTCGGGTAGCCGTACAGGTGGAAATAGGTGAATGAGCGCTGCGCCTCCTTGATGACCATCTGCTCGAGGGTCAGGACCACCCGGACCGAGGTCTTGTCCGGGTCGGCCAGCAGGTCGTGCATGTGCTCGAGTCGCTTGAACAGGTCCTCGCCGGCGTCGAACACCTCGTCGCCCGGCATCGGCATGCCGACCACCCGCTTGATCAGGGGTCCGGTGAGCTTCGAGATGCGGCGGCCGATCGGCTCGATCTTCTCCATCCACCACTTACCGGCCTCCGGCAGGGAGAGGAGCCGGAGCGTCTCGCCGGTCGGCGCGGCGTCCACCACCACCACGTCGTAGTTGCCGGAGTCGTGGTGCTCCGCGATCCAGAGCAGGCTGCCCACCTCGTCCATCCCGGGCAGGACGGTCATCTCCTCGGCGAGCACCTCGTCGAGGCCACGCCAGCGCAGCAGGCTGGCCGCGTAGGCCTGGATGCGACCCCAGTAGCGGGCGACGTTGTAGAAGGCGTCCGACTCCTGGCCCCACAGGTTCGGGGCAACCTCGATCGGCTCGGGACCGAGCTGGATCCCGAAGGCATCGCCGAGGCTGTGAGCGATGTCGGTCGAGAGCACGATCGTCCGATAGCCCCGCGCGGCGCAGGCGAGGGCGGTCGCCGCCGCGACGCTGGTCTTGCCGACGCCGCCCTTCCCGGTGTACAGGAGGATCCGGGGACGCTGCGCGGTCGGGCGCTCGTGAGGGATGGCGGGCACGAGGAACGGAGCGGTCATCGGGGCCACGATACCTTGACGCACGGTACCGAGCGGCGCGTCCACGCCCCGAATCCCCGGGGCGTCAGCCACGTCGTCTCGCCGCGCTGCGCTTCCGGGGGGCAGAGCTGCGGCGCGCCGACACCTCCGACACTCGCTGGCGGAAGATCAGCTTGATCGGCGTGCCGAGGAAGCCGTACTCGTCCCGGATCCGGTTCTCCAGGTAGCGCCGATAGCTGAAGTGGATCAGCTCCGGGTCGTTGACGAAGATCACGAAGGTCGGCGGCCCGACCGCGACCTGGGTCGCATAGAGCACCTTGGGCAGGCGGTTGCGGACGTGCGCCGGCGGATGCGCCCGCACGGCATCGATGACGATGCGGTTCAGCTCTGCGGTCGGCACGCGACGATAGCGCTCCTCCGCGACGCGCCGCGCCTCGTGCAGGATCCGGTCGACCCGCTGCCCGGTCTGGGCCGATGCGAAGACGATGTCGGCCCAGGCAAGGTAGGGCGCGTCGCGGCGCAGCCGCTTCAGCCACTCGTCGGCGGTATGGCCGTCCTTTTCGAGGGCGTCCCACTTGTTGATGACCAGCACGATCCCCTTGCCCGCCTCCAGGACGTGGCCCACCACGTGCGCGTCCTGCGCCGTGTAGCCCTCGACCGCATCGGTCATCACCACCGCCACGTCGGCGCGCTCGATGGCCTTCATGGCGCGGAGCACCGAGTAGCGCTCGATCCCACGGTCGACCGAGCCGCGACGGCGGATGCCGGCGGTGTCGACCAGGATCATCGGCTCGCCCTCGACGCTGACCGCCGAGTCGACGGGGTCGCGCGTCGTGCCCGGCTGGTCGCTGACGATCATCCGCTCCCGACCGAGGACCCGATTGATGAAGGTGCTCTTGCCGGTGTTCGGGCGGCCCACGATCGCCACCCGCGGCGGCCCCATCTCGGTCTCGGCCAGCTCGCTGAGGTCGCCCTCGGCCAGGTCACGATCGTCATAGACCGATGCCTCCGGGACTGCCTCGTCCGGCGCGGCCGGCGGCAGCAGGCTCACCAGAAGATCGGCCAGGTCGCCGCTGCCCCGCCCATGCTGGGCGCTGACCGTGATCGTCGGCTCGAAGCCGAGCGCATAGAACTCGGCGGCCTCGAGCTCGCGGCGGGGGTTGTCGGCCTTGTTGACGACGAGGATCGTCGGCTTGGCGGCGCGCCGGAGCCGATCCGCCACCTCGTGGTCGAGCGGGGCGATGCCGACGCTCGCGTCGACGACGAAGAGGATGACGTCCGCCTCCTGGATCGCGACGCGCGCCTGGTCCTGCACCCGCTCCTCGATGTGCGTCCCCGGCTCGAGCTCGAGGCCGCCGGTGTCAACCAGCGTGAAGCGCCGCCCGTTCCACTCTCCGATGCCATAGACCCGGTCCCGGGTCGTGCCGGGGATGTCCTCGACGATCGCGACCCGCTCCCCCACGAGGCGGTTGAAGAGGGTCGACTTGCCGACGTTGGGACGGCCGACGATGGCGACCACGGGGAGGGACATGGCCCGAGTCTAGCCGCGCCGGGGCGTGGTACGGTCGGGTGCATGCGAATCGGGTTGGTGGGCACGCGACTGGCAGGCGTCGACGGGGTCTCGTTCGAGTCGCTCAAATGGGAGCTGATCCTTCGACGCCTGGGCCACGAGACGCGGCTCTGCGCCGGGGAGGTGCCGCGCGGCCGAGAGGACGAGCGGGTCATCCCGGCCATGCACTTCGCCGATCCCGACGCCGCGGCCGTGAGCACTGCGGCCTTCGACCCCGCCTCGGACCCCGACGCCGTGCGGCGCGACGTGCGCCGCCTCGCCGATGCGCTGCTCCCGCAGCTGGCCGCCTGGGTCGACGAGCAGGGCATCGAGGCCCTGGTGGTCGAGAACGCCTGGGCGATTCCGATGCACCTGCCGCTCGGCATGGCGCTGGCTCGCCTGGTCCGCGAGCTGGCGCTGCCGACCATCGGCCATCACCACGACTATGTCTGGGAGCGCGAGCGGTTCTCGGACTGCGTGGTGCCGGACCTGATCGAGGAGGCGTTTCCCCCGAGCCTGCCCAGCGTGCGCCACGTGAGCATCAACAGCCTTGCCGCGGCGGAGCTGAAACGTCGCAGGGACCTCGATTCGGTCGTGATCCCGAACGCCTACGAGTTCGAGGTGCCTCCCCCGGCTCGCGACGACTACTCGCGCTCGCTGCGCAGCGAGCTGGGGATGGGCAGCCACAACCTGCTCGTCGTACAGCCGACGCGCGTGGTGCCGCGCAAGGGCATCGAGCTCGCGATCGAGCTGGTCCATCGCCTCGAAGATCCGCGGGCGCACCTCCTCATCACGAGCCCCGCGGGCGACGAGGGCCTGGACTACCTCTCGCAGCTGCATGTCCAGGCGGATCAGCTCGGCGTCGATCTTCGATACGCAGCCGATCGCTTCGCCCACGAGCGCTGGCATCACGGCGAGCGGCGGATCTTCGCCGTCACCGATTCCTACCTGGAGGCCGATCTCGTCAGCTTCCCGAGCCTGTACGAGGGCTTCGGCAACGCGCTGGTCGAGTCGGTCTACTTCGGCAAGCCGCTCGTCGTGAATCGATACTCCGTGTACGACGCCGACATCCGCCCGCTCGGCTTCCGCTTCGTGGAGATCGAGGGCGCGATCACTGACCTGACGGTGCGCGATGTCCGAGACCTCGTCCACGACGAGCAGCGTCGGGCCGAGGACGCCGCGCACAACTTCGCCACGGGGCGCCTCTACCTGGGGTTCACGATGCTGCAGGAGCGCCTCGCCGGCGTGCTCGATTCCCTGGGGTCGCCACCCGCCCGATCGAACCGGGCCTAGGCGGTCAGCGCGTAGATCCGGTCGCGGACCGCCTCGAGGTCGACCTCGGGGGTGGAGGTGCCGCCGGTGATGCCGATCCGGGCCTTGCCGCGTGCCCAGTCGCGGTGCTCGGCCTCGAGCTCATCGGCATCGGCAATGTGGAGGGTGTCGGCGCAGACATCGGCGCACTTGACCGCCAGCTCCTTGGTGTTGCTGCTGTTCTTGCCGCCGACCACCAGCATCCCGTCGACCTGCCCCGCCAGCACGACCGAGTCGGCCTGGCGGGTGAGGGTCACCGGGCAGACGGTGTTGACGACCCGCAGGTCGTGGCAGCGGCGCAGGCAGAAGGCGGCGAACTCCTCCAGCTTGAAGGGCAGGATCGTCGACTGGCTCAGGACGCCGATCTTCTTGGTGTGCGGGACGCGCTCCCAGGTCGATCGGTCCATGTCGTCGACCACCACGTGGTTCTTGCCGGCATACGAGCGAACCCCCTTCACCTCGGGATGGTCCTCGTGGCCGATGATGCAGACGGTGTAGCCCGCCTCGTCGAGCTCGCGCGCCGCCTTCTGCGACTGGAGCACCCAGGTGCAGGTGGCGTCGATCACCTCGAGCTCGGGCTTGCCGCGGACCTGCTCGAGCTCGGTGGCCGGAACGCCGTGGGCGCGGATCACCAGGGTTCCGCCCTCGACCTGGTCGGCGAGGTCCGCGGTCTTGATGCCGCGGTCGCTGAGATCGGCCTTGATGCCGGGGTTGTGGACCAGCTGGCCGAGGGTGGTGACCTCCTTCCCCGCGTCCCGCGCGTGCTTCGCCTTGTCGATCGCCAGGCGCACGCCGTAGCAGAAGCCGGCGCGCTCCGCGATGCGAACCTCGGGTCGAGTGGCGGTGGTCACTCCTGCGATTCTATCGGTCCGGACCGATATCGACCCTGCTGCCACTCTGGCAGGAGCGCCGCGATCTCCCGCATGATTCGCTCGGTCCCCTGCTCCATGGCCTCGCGGTCGAGGCGCCCCTCGGGTTGGTGCGGCAGGCTGAACGGCTTGCCGACGCGAATGTCGACCCTGGTCCGATGCGGCCGGTGGCTGCGTCCCGGGAAGATCTTGCCGCTGCCGCTGATGCCCACCGGGACGAGCGTCGCGCCGCTGCGCATCGCCAGCAGAGCCACCCCGGGCTTCGCTTCGCTCAGGATGCCGTCTCGAGAGCGGGTCCCCTCGGGGAAGATGCCGATCGGACGGCCGGCGGCCAGGTGCTCGAGGGCGATCCGCTGCGCCGCCCGGTCGCCCTCGCCGCGGCGCACGAAGAAGACCCCGGAGCCGCGCGCCAGCCAGCCGATGAGCGGCCAGTGGAAGATCTCCTGCTTGGCCATGAAGTGGATCGGGCGGCCCGTGTGACGACCGATCGCCGCGCCAACGAAGGGCGGATCGAGGTTCGAGGTGTGATTGCTCACCACGATGTAGGCGCCGCCGCCCGGGACGTTCTCGAGCCCCTGGACGCTGCCGCCGCCGAGCAGCCATTTCAGCCAGTCGGTCATGACCGCGCCGGGGAAGTAGAACCAGGTGCTCACCTTGGAGAGGGTCATCGCTCGCGCTCGGGCAGGTGCGCGGCGATGGCGTCGACACACGCCTCCACGTCCTGCTCGCCGGTGTCGAGCACCATGGCGCCGGGTGCCCTGCGCAGGGGTGCCACCTCGCGGCCGATGTCGACGGCGTCGCGCTGCTCGATCTCCGCGAGGTACTTGTCGCTGCGGTCGGGGCGCCCCATCTCGGACGCACGGCGTGCCGCACGCACCGCGGCCGAGGCGCTGAGGAAGACCTTCAGCGTCGCGTCGGGCAGGACGACGGTGCCAATGTCGCGGCCCACCATCACCGTGTCGCCGCGCCGCGCCGTCGCGCGCTGGACGTGGAGCATGGCGTCGCGCACCGCCGCGTGGCGGCTCACCGACGAGACGAGGCGATCGACGCGCGGCGTCCGCGCCTCTCCGGTCACGTCACGGCGGTCGAGGAGCACCGTCTCGCGCCGGTCCGTCTGCTCGTGCCGCGGCCGTCGCACCTCGATTCGCACCTCCCGCGCAAGGCGTCCCAGCTCCTCGCCGTCGTCCGGGTCGACGTGGCGCTCCAGGGCGGCGATGGTCAACGCCCGGTACATCAGGCCGGTGTCGACGAAGTTCGCCCCGATCCGCTTCGCCAGCGCATAGCCGATCGTGCTCTTGCCCGACCCGGAGGGGCCGTCGATTGCCACGGTCAGCGGCGCATCGGTTTGCGCGGCCTTCACGCGAGGACGGGCGCCGGCCAGCGCCTCCACCTCCGCGGGCTTGAGCGAGCGCCACTCCCCCGCTCGGAGGCCCGCAAGGGAGAGCGAGCCGAGGCGCGTCCGGACCAGGCGCTCGACGTGGTAGCCGCCGGCCGCGAAGAGCCGCCGCACCTCGTGCTTCCGGCCCTCCCCGACCCGCACCCGCAGCCAGCGGCCGCGCTCGTCCGCGAGCCGCTCGACCTCGATCGGCGGCTGCGCGGCCTGGATCGCGAGCAGGCGAGCGGGGCCGTCGCTCAGCTCGACGCCCGCCAGCAGGGCGTCCATGTCGTCGCGGGTCGGGTACGGGTCGACCAGGACCGCGTACTCGCGTTCGACGCCGTAGCGCGGGTGCAGCACCCGGTTCGCCCAGTCGCCGTCGTTCGTGAGCACGAGCAGGCCCTCGGAGTCGACGTCGAGCCGGCCGGCCGGCCAGAGGCGCGCGCCGTCGACGCCGGCAAGGAGGCTCACCACCGAGCGCCGCCCCCGCTCGTCGTGGGCGGACGAGAGGAGGCCGACCGGCTTATGGACGGCGTAGTGCATCGTGGTGGCGGCGCCTGACACGGGAGCGCCGTCGAGCTCGACCCGATCGACGTCGGGGTCGGCGGACTCACCAAGCGTGGCCGGGCGGCCGTTGACGGTCACGCGCCCCGCGGCGATGAGCGCCTCGGCCCCCCTCCTCGACGTGGCGCCGCTTCGCGCCAGCAGCTTCTGGATCCGCTCAGCCGGCATCGACCGGCTCCGGCTCGGCGGCAGCCGGCAGCGTTGGCAGCTCGACCTCCTCGATCGGCGGCAGCTCCTCGAGCGAAGTCAGGCCGAATCGTTCCAGGAAGGTGAAGGTCGTGCCGAGGAGGATCGGGCGGCCGGGCGTGTCGCGGCGCCCCACCTCGACGATGAGGCGCCGATGGAGGAGCGAGCGCAGCACATAGTCGGAGTCCACGCCGCGCAGTCGGTCCACCTCCCCGCGCGTGCACGGCTGGCGGTAGGCGACGACCGCCAGCGCCTCAAGCGCCGCGGGGGTCAGGCGCGCCTCCTCGCGGGCGGCGTACGCCGCCAGCCGCTCCCCGACCTCGGGAGCGGTGGCCAGCTGCCAGGCGTCGTCCATGCGCTGCAGCCGCAGGCCTCGTCCGTCTTCGGCGAGCTGACCCCCGAGGTCGGCCAGGGCAGCCTCGGCCTGGAGCCGCGGGACGCTGGCCAGCTCAGCCAGTTCGGCGCTCTGGAGCGGCCGCTCGGCGATGAACAGGAGCGCCTCGAAGAACGCCACGAGATCGTCGGTCCGGTTCAACTGATGGTTTCCAGCACGATGGGCCCGAACAGGTCGCGCTGCTGGACGCTCACCTGCCGGCGCCGGACGAGCTCCAGGGTGGCGAGCAGGGTAACCGTCGCCTCGGTACGCGACCGGCAGGTGGCGAGCACCGATTGCAGCACCACCCGTCCGCCGGCGGCCAACGCCGCGCGCAGCACGGCGATCTGCATGGCGATCGTGATCTCGCGCGCCATGATCTCTGGCAGCGGCGCCTCGGGCTCGGGGATCGCCACCAGGGCGCGGAGCGCCTCGGCCAGCACCCCCGCCACCAGTGGCGCCACCGCGATCGTCGGCAGGTCCGACTCGCGCGGCTCGCGGCGCATCAGGGGAGCAGCCAGGTCGCGCGCACCGAGCGACCGCGCCACGTCCCGCAGGGCGCGGTATTCGAGCAGCCGCCGGCGCAGCTCCAGCTCATCGGGTTCGTCGGCGGCGTCGGGCATGCCAACCGGCGCCTCTCCGGGGAGCAGGCTGCGCGACTTGATCAGGATCAGCTGCGCCGCGATGGCCACGAACTCGGCCAGCTGAGCGGGGTCGATCGGGTTCGTCGCCAGGTGGCTCACATACGCGTCGGCGAGCTCCGCCAGCGGCACGGTCAGCACGTCGAGCTGGCGGGACTCGATCAGGTGCAGCAGCACCCCCAGCGGGCCGGAGAAGACGTTGAGCTGGACCTCGAAGCCAGGTTCGCCCGAGTCGTCGCTCACGGGTAGCGGTGTCGACGAAGGCTCTGCGATGGCGATCGGCTCGAGGGTCATCTGGCTCAGCTTGCCTCGTCGGCGCGGCGCAACGCGGCGAGCAGGAGCGCGTCCGAGGGCTCGGTGCTACCCCGGATCAGGTCCGCGGTGCGGCGCGAGCAACCGGCCTGAAGCGCCGCCTCCGCCGAGAGGCCGGAATGGGACAGGTAGAGGTGGAAGGGGTAGCGCCAGCTTCGCTCGTCGGGCGAGGCCAGCGACGCGAGCGCACGGGGCGCGACCGCCCCCAGCAGCACGCCCGCGACGCGGTGCCAGAGTCGCATCCGGCGTCCCTTGGCAACGTCGTGGAGGAGCGCCGCGGCGAGCAGGTCGGGATCGGTCTGGCGCGCGGCCACCAGGCGCCTCGTCACATCCAGGGCATGGCGCCGATCCGGCGTGGGCATCGCCGTGAAGAGCGGCCAGGCTGCCGCTGGCAGCAGAAGACGGGCGCCGTCCTCCTCGGCCTGGTCCACCCGCGCCGTGAGATGACCGATGAACTGTCCGACCCTATGCACCGATCAGGAACCTCTCGATGTCGGCAGCGATGCCGAAGAGCCAGCCGAGCGGCCCGTCGCCCGGCCCGTACGAGAGCACCACGAGCAGGAGCAGCGCGATGTACCCGTACTGCGCGTAGCGTTGCACGGTGAACTGCTGGCGCGGCGGCAGGAGCGGCAACACCACGTTATAGCCGTCGAGCGGCGGGATCGGAATCAGGTTGAAGAGGCCCAGCGCGACGTTGAAGTAGACGATCAGCTGCATCACGTCGCTCGGGAACTCGGCGTCCAGGAGCCCCGCCTGAAGCAGAACGCGGAAGAGGAGCGCAACCACGAGCGCAACGATGAAGTTCGCGATCGGGCCTCCCAGCGCGACCAAGGTCAGTCCGATCCGTCCCGGTCGCAGGGCATAGGCGTTCACCGGCACCGGCCTCCCCCACCCGAAGCCGGCGAGCAGGAAGAAGATGGCCCCCAGGGGATCGAGGTGCCGAAGCGGGTTGAGGCTGACCCGTCCCAGGGCGCGGGGGCGATGGTCGCCCATCCGGTCGGCAATGTACGCGTGCGTGAACTCGTGGAAGGTGATCCCCACGACCAGCGCGACGAGGATCCCCACGAAGACCGGCGGGGTGGGATTGCCGAAGAGCACTACCCGAGCTCCGGCAGGAGCTCGCGGAGCACCGACAGGAGGCGAGCCGCCCCGATCGGGCCCATCGCCAGCACCTCCTCGTGCGTCACCTCGCCCTCCATCTCGGGGGTCGCCTTGTTCGTCACCAGGCTGAAGCCCAGCACCCGTGCGCCGGCGTGCCGCGCCACGAGCACCTCGGGCACCGTCGACATGCCCACCGCGTCGGCGCCGAGGGTGCGCAGCATGCGCAGCTCCGACCGCGTCTCGTAGGTCGGTCCAGCGAGCATCAGGTAGACGCCCTCGCGCAGCGTCACTGCGGCGCGGACGGCCGCGGCCCGCGCCCTGGCACGCAGGTCGGGGTCGAGGGCATCGGTCATCGCCACGAAGCGCGGCCCCAGCCCGTCGATGTTCGGCCCGGTGAGGGGGTTCTCTCCAGAGAGGTTGATGACGTCGTTGATCAGCATCACGTCGCCGGGATCGAAGGCCGGGTTGATGCCGCCGCAGGCATTCGTCACCACCAGCGTCCGGACGCCCAGCGTCAGGCAGGCCCGCAGGAGGACCGTTGCGCGGCGCTGCGACCAACCCTCGTAGCCGTGGGCGCGCCCCGCCAGGACCAGCAGAGGGATGCCGCCGGCCACGCCGGCGACCAGCTCGCCCGCATGGCCCGGTACCGTGGCGACCGGGACGTTCGGGATCTCGCCATAGGGCACGACCAGGCGGGGCGAGGCATCGAGGAGGTCGACCACGCCGCCCAGGCCCGAGCCGAGGATCATCGCCAGACGCGGCGCGGCAAGTTCCTGGAAGGATGCCAGGCGGCCCCGGATCGCCGCCGCGGCCTCGTCGATCTGCCGCTCCAGCTCGGCCCCGTAGAGCCCGTCAGCGAAGGAGCGACGGGGCTCCTCCACCTACATTCGCCCCAGCAGGTCGCGCTTCTTGGCCTCGTATTCCTCCGGCGTGATCAGTCCCTTGTCGCGCAGCGCCGCCAGGCTCTCCAGGGTCGCGGTCAGCTGATCGGCGGCGGTGGGGGCCGTCGTCGGCGCAGCCGCGGCGACGGGAGGGGCCGAGTGCGCGGGGGAGTCCACCGGCACTTCGGCGACGCGGTCGGAGCCGGCCCGTGGCGGCATCGGCTCCGCGCGCTGCATCGCAGGCGCGGGGGTCGGCGCCTGCATCCGCGGCGGCGGGGCCAGGTCGGGCCGCTCGAGCTTCTCCTTCTGGTTGAGCATCGCGATCTTGAAGCGAACCGGATCGGCCAGCATCACGTAGTCCTGGATCCCCGCCGACTCCTCGGACGCGGTCATGATGTCGAGCGTGCCGAAGTCGAAGATGCGACCCAGCCAGCTCTGGGTGAGGTGGGCATCGTTGATCTTCTCGAGGCTCGAGTCGGACATCGTCTTGTTGAAGACCCCATCGGCCTTGATCAGCCGGCGGGTGGTGACGAACCACTCCTGGTTCCGCCAGGCCCAGACCTTGAGGCCGATCCGCCCCAGGGCCACCAGCAGCACCAGCAGGGAGAGGATCTGGAGCGCCCCCCGCAGGCTCCATTCCGGCTGCGAGGTCTGCCAGATGAGCACGGCAAATGCCAGGATTGCTGCGATCACGAACGGCCACGTCTCGCCGAGCACCGCGAACCAGTGCTGGCGGCTCTCGAAGACGATCTCCTCGCCGCGGCTCAGGAGGTTTCGGGCGTAACTCATCGGGGAGTGCTCCGCTTTCTGCTCAGGCTCGTGGATGCGCCCGCGCGTAGACCTCGCGGAGGCGCTCTCCGGTCAGGTGCGTGTAGAGCTGGGTGGTGCTGATGCTAGCATGGCCAAGGAGCGTCTGGACCACCCGGAGGTCAGCTCCCCCTTCGAGCAGATGCGTCGCAAAGCTGTGCCGGAATGTGTGCGGCGTGACCCGCTCCTCGACCCCCGCCGCGGCCGCCCAGCGGCGAACCATGCGCCACACCGATTCGCGCGCCAGGCGCCGCCCCCGCTGGCTGACGAACACGGCGGCGATCGGGTGGCCTGCGGTCCAGGCCGCGCGTGGCCCAGCCAGGTAGCGATGCAGCCGCTCGCGCGCCTCCTCGCCCATCGGCACGCGACGCTCGCGATTCCCCTTCCCGATCACGCGGACCTGCAGGCCGGGGAGGTCGAGCCGGTCCGTGTCGAGGCCGGTCAGCTCGCTCACCCGCAGGCCGCAGGCGTAGAGCAGCTCCAGGATGGCCCGATCCCGAATCCCGACCGCGGTGTCCGCGGGAGGCGCGTCGAGGATGCGGACCACGACCTCCGGACCGAGCACGTCTGGGAGGTAGCTGCCCGCCTTCGGGGCATCGAGCAGCGCCGCCACGTCCCGCTCGGCGAGCTCCTCGCGCAGCGCGAAGCCATAGAAGCTGCGGATGGCGGCGACTTTGCGCGCCTGGGTGCTCGACCGACGTCCCGCCCGCCGCAGCGCATTGACGAAGTCGCGCACCGGCTCCGGGTCGCTGCGCCACGAACGCCCCGCGGCGGCTGCGAACTGGGCGAGGTCGCGCCGGTAGGCAGCGACCGTCAGCGGCGACAGGCCGCGCTCCACCTGGAGCTCGTCGAGGAACGCCCCGATCGCCGCGGTGAGCGCCGGATCGGCCTGGACCGCCATGCGCGTCAGTACGGGAGCAGCGAGGCCTTGGTGCGCAGCAGGTCGTAGAACGGCGTGCTGCCGCTCAGCTCGACCATGCGCAGCGGCACCGGCAGCGCGCGCACCTCCACCGTCTCGCCGACCGCCATCGGCAGATCCCACTGCCCGTCGATGCTGATCGTGGCGCCCGGGGTCGCCTGGCGCAGCGTGAGGCGCACCAGGTGGTTCTCGCCGGCCACCACGCTGCGCAGCGGGGAGAGGTAGGCCGCGACCGGGGTGATGATCATGTTGCGCAGCCGCGGGTCGAGGATCGAGCCGCCGGCGCTGAACGAGTAGGCGGTCGAGCCGGTCGGGGTGGCGACGACCACCCCATCGGCGACCCAGGTGGCCAGGTGGCTGCCGCTCACCTCGACCTCGACCTGGATCATCCGCACCCGCGTGGCGCGCGCGACCACCACCTCGTTGAGGCAGGCGTGCTCCTCGCGCTCGCCGTTGGCCCGCTCCAGCCTGGCCTCGATCCGGAAGCGATCCTCCAGCTCGAAGTCGCCGGATGCCACCTTGGCGAGCGCGCGCTCGAGGTCATCGGTCTCGACCTTGGCCAGGAAGCCGACGCGCCCCAGGTTGACGCCGAGGGTCGGGACCGCCGAATCGCCGATACCGCGGGCCGCATGGAGGAAGGTGCCGTCGCCGCCGAGGACGCAGACCAGGTCGCTGCCCGGGCAGGCGGCCGCGATCCGGTCCCGGTCGCTCGCCTCCGAGCTCCAGGTCTCGACCCCGTGGGCGGCGCACCACGCCTCCGCTCGATCGAGGGCGGCGCGTGCCTGGGGATTGGTCGGGTTGAAGGCGAAGCCGAAGCGCATCACTCGCCGGCCCGCAGCCTCGTGGCGATCTCGTCGACCCCCTTGCGCAGTGCCCGCAGCTCGGCGGCGAGCTCATCGGGGGTGATGGCGGCGTATGACCGATCGAGCCCCGCCGCGATGAGTGCGCGCATCAGGCTCGACGGGGAAACGCCCCGGCTGTGCGCGACCGCTTCGACCCGCGCCAGAAGGGCGTCGGGCATCCGTAGCGAGACGATCTCCCGCATCGTGTCGGGCGCCGGCTCGTGGATCGGCTCGGGCAGCGGCGCGAGCTCCTCGAAGACGCTCATCTGCTCCCCCGCCGTGGCGCGCTTGCCCTTCATGCCCGGCATCGTACCGCGCGCGTCATACGGACGAGGGCAGCACCGCGTCGACCAGCCGCGCCCAGCCGGGATTCGGGCCCCCCGACCCCCAGCAGCGCCAGGAACTCGCGGTTGCCATCGGCGCCGGCGATCGGCGAGGCGATCAGCGCCCTCGGCGCGAGGCCCGCCTCGGCGGCATGCCCGCCGAACGCGAGCAGCACGGCCCGATGCGTGGCTGGATCCCGCACGACGCCGCCGCGCGGTACTGCGTCGCGACCCGCCTCGAACTGCGGCTTGACGAGGGCGACCACGTGGCCGTCCGCCGCCAGCAGGCCGCGCACCGCGGGCAGCACCAGCCGGAGCGAGATGAACGAGAGGTCGAGCGTGGCGAGGTCGATCGGCTCGGGAAGCGATCGCAGGTCGCGCAGGTTGGTCCGCTCCATGCTGACCACGCGCGGATCGCGCGCGAGGCGGTCGAGCAGCTGGCCGCGGCCCACGTCGACCGCGAACACGATCCGGGCCCCGCGCGCCAGCAACAGGTCGGTGAAGCCGCCGGTCGATGCGCCGGCGTCGAGGCAGGCACGCCCGCTCGGGTCGATCGCGAACGCGTCGAGCGCGGACGCCAGCTTCTCCGCCGCCCGCGAGGCCCAGCGTCGCCCCGCTCGCACGGAGAGCACGGCGTCGGTGGCCACCAGCTGACCGGGCTTGAGGGTGCGTGTGCCGGCACCCATCAGCTCCACCTCCCCGGCCAGGAGCAGCGCCTGGGCTGCCGCGCGCGACGGGGCCAGCCCGCGGTCGACGAGGAGCTGGTCGAGGCGGAGGCGGGTCACGCCGTCAGGCGGCGCTGACGCTCGAGGCTTCGCCGGGCTCGGTGGTGGCGGCCGGCTCCGCCAGGCCGAGCGCTTCGCGGATCTGCGACAGGATCCCGGGCACGTCGATCCGCTGCTGGCGGCGCAGGTCCTCCACCGCGCCGTGATGGACGAACCCCTCGGCCAGCGCGATCTTCAGCAGTCGGGACGCGCACCCCCGCGCGGTTGAGCGCGTCGAGCACGCCGTCGCCGAAGCCGCCCATCGAGGCGCTCTCCTCCGCGGTGATCACCAGCCGGGCCCCGGCCGCATGCTCCACGATCAGCGCTTCGTCGAGCGGCTTCGCCCAGCGTGCGTTGATCACGGTCGACGTCAGCCCGTGGTCGCGCTCGAGCACGTCCGCGGCACGCCTCAGGCGCTGCACGATCGGTCCGAACCCCACCAGCAGCAGGTCGGCGCCGCTGCGCAGCACCTCGCCGCGACCGATCTCCAGCGGCGCTCCGTCGCGATCGGGGAGGTCCTCGCCGGGGTCGCGCGGGTAATGCAGGCTGATCGGCCCGGCGTGCGCGAAGGCGGTCACCACCATGTCGCGCAGCTCCTGCTCGTCCTTGGGCGAGCCGATCACCAGGTTCGGCAGCGCGCGCTGCGGCGAGAGGCTGAACATCCCCTGGTGGCTCGTGCCGTCCTCGCCGACGAGCCCGGCGCGATCGATCGCCAGCAGCACCGGCAGGTCGTTCTGGCAGACGTCGTGCACGATCTGGTCGTAGGCGCGCTGGCTGAAGGTCGAGTAGAGGGCCACCACCGGCCGCTTGCCGCCGAGCGCCAGGCCCGCGGCCATCGTCACGGCGTGCTGCTCGGCGATCCCGACGTCGAAGAGCCGGGACGGGAAGCGCGCACCGAAGCGGGCCAGGCCGGTGCCGGTCGGCATGCCGGCGGTGATGGCGCAGATCCGCTCGTCCTCGGCCGCCAGGCGGATCAGCTCCTCGGCAAAGGTGGTGGTGTAGGTCTTGGGACGTCGGCGCGGCTCGTTCTCCGGCGGCAACGGCTCCTCGGTGGGGTCGATCAGGCACAGGTCGATCGGCGGCAGGCTGGCGCCGTGGAAGCTGACGCTGTCCATCTCGGCCGGCGCGTAGCCCTTCCCCTTGGTGGTCTTGACGTGGACGAGCACCGGCCCGCGCAGGGCGAATGCCCGCTCGAAGCTCTCCTCGAGCTCGGCCAGGTCGTGGCCGTCGAGCACGCCGATGTAGGTGAGCCCCATGTCCTCGAAGAAGCCGACGTTCGCCCACGAGCGCTTGAAGCCCTCCTTCGCGAAGGCGAGCGCATTGAACAGGGGCTTGCCGATGAGCGGGATGCGGGGCAGGACGCGCTGAGTGAGCGACTTGGTCCCCTGGTAGGCGCGGGTCAGGCGCAGCTTGTTGAGCCGCGTCGAGAGGCCGCCGACCGACGGGCTGATGCTCATCTCGTTGTCGTTGAGCACGATGAGGAGCCGATGCTTCGTATCTCCCAGGTGGTTGAGCGCCTCGAGCGTGAGGCCGCTCTGGATCGCGGCGTCGCCGACGCATACGGCGATGCGCTGGTGCCGCAGCGGGTCGTGGGCGGGCCGCAGGTCGCGGGCCGCCGCCAGGCCGACCGCGATGCTCACCCCCGTCCCGGCATGGCCACCGTCGAACACGTCGTGCTCGCTCTCACTGCGCCGCGGGAAGCCGCCGACCCCGCCGACCTGGCGCAGGGTGTGGAACTGCTCGCGGCGACCGGTGAGCAGCTTGTGTGCGTAGGCCTGGTGGCCGGTGTCCCACACGATCCGGTCGCGTGGCGAGCTCATCACCCGATGCAGGGCCAGGGTGATCTCCACGGCGCCCAGCGAGCTGGCGAGGTGGCCGCCGGTGCGCTGCACCGTGCGGATCATCTTCTCGCGGAGCTCGCCGGCGAGCGTCTCGAGCTGGGCGCTGTCGAGCCCGCGCAGCTGGGCCGAATCGGTCAGGGTGTCGAGGACTGGCAAGCGCATCTCCACGGCGATGGGGCCTGAAAAGTATAGGCGAGGGGCCCCGCCAGGTCAGTCGAGTGGCTTGTTCAGGAAGTACGAGGTCTTGTTCACGGTGTACCCCTCCCGCGCGTAGAACCGATGCGCCCGCTCTCGGGTGATCCTGGTCGCGACGACCATCCGCCGGCAGTCACGCGCGCGAGCCCAGCCCTCGGCGGCCGCGAGCAGCGCGACCCCGATCCCCTCCGAGCGGTGACCGTCGCCCACCACCAGACCAACGACCAGCGCGCCCAACGGCTCGACCAGCGTCCGGAACAGCTCGACCTGGCACCAGCCGATCGGGGTGTCCGCCGCGTCGGCGGCCACGATCACGGCCGCGTCGGTGGGGCTCAGCGCGGCGAGGCGGCCGAGCAGCTGCTCGGCATCGGTGGGGTAGCCGAGCTCTTCGGCCAGGGCCGCCAGCGCCGGCGCATCCGAGGGGAGTGGCGGTCGCAGGCGCACCGGATCGGGCACGCCTCAGGCCTCGGCTTCGGCAGTGTCCGCCTCGTCGGCCGCCTCGTCGAGGCCGCGACCGAGCTGGCTGATGGTGAGCTCCGCCTCGCGCAGGCGCGACTCGGCCGCAGCGTGCAGGCGAAGCGCCTCGCGGTAGCGGGCAATGCTCTCCTCCAGGGGGAGGTTCCCCGCCTCCAGGGCCTGCACGATCCGCTGCAGCTCCGCCACCAGCTCGTCGAACGGGCGCGTCGCAAGATCGTCGCCGGTGGCTGGATCGGTCATGGCAGGAGCTCCTCGTCCGTCGGTGCAGTGGATTCGACTCGGGTCGTCACGGTACCGCGGGCCACGACCACTTCGAGCGGCTCCCCGAGGCGGGCCTGTGCCGGGTCGCGCACCAGCGTGCCATCCGCGAGCCGCGCGATGGCGTAGCCGCGCTCGAGGGTCGCGGCCGGGGAGAGCGCTCGCAGCGCTTCCGCAAGGCCGGAGAGCGCAACGCCCTCGCGCTCGGTTCGGGCGGCCAGGGCGCGATGCCCGCGGTCGACCAGCTCGGCGGCACGCTGGCGCGCGGCCGCGGTGTCCGGCACCAGGCGGGCCAGGGCTCGCCCCTCCTGCGCCAGGTGACCGCGGCGGTCGGCCAGCCGGCCGAGCAGCGCGGCCGAGGCGCGGTCGCGCAGTCGGTGGAGGATGGCCGGGAAGGTCTCGAGGTCGGGCACCGCCTGCTCGGCCGCCGCGGAGGGGGTTGGAGCGCGCAGGTCGGCCGCAAAGTCGGCCAGGGTCACGTCCGACTCATGCCCCACTCCCACCACCACCGGCACCGGTGAGGCGACCACGGCCCGCACCACGCGCTCGTCATTGAACGACCACAGGTCCTCCAGCGAGCCGCCGCCACGGGCGAGAATCACCAGGTCGACCCCCGCGTCGGCATACAGGCGGTTGAGCGCGCGCACGATTGCGCCGGCGGCGGTCGGGCCCTGGACGATCGTCGGTGAGAGGACCAGCTCCCCGATCGGGTAGCGGCGGCGCATGACGTTGCCGATGTCGCGCCAGACCGCTCCGACCGGCGAGGTGACGACCCCGATTCGCTTCGGCCAGCGCGGGAGCGGTCGCTTGCGACTCTCCTCGAAGAGTCCCTCCGCGGCGAGCTTCGCGCGGAGTGCCTCGTACTGCTGGTGGAGGTCCCCGGCGCCGGCGGGCGTGATCGACTCGACGTAGACCTGGTAGGTCCCCTGCGGCTCATAGGCGCGCACCTTGCCGTGGCAGATCACCTGCATCCCGTGCTCCGGGCGAACGGTGGCCCGTGCCAGCTCCTCGCGGAAGAGGACTGCCTTCACCTGGCTCGCGGCGTCCTTCAGGGTGAAGAAGCAGTGGCCCGATGGCGGGTAGGAGGGCTGGCTCACCTCACCCTCGACCCAGACGTCGGCGAGGCCCGGATCCCCGTCGAGGAGGACGCGCACGCGGCGGTTGAGCTCCGAGACGCGCAGGATCCGCGGCGCCGGGCGAGGCGCCTCCCAGAGGGTGGCCTGGTCCGATTCGGGCGACATCGGCTTACTGGATGCGGGTCATGTAGTCGCCGGTGCGGGTGTCGATGCGCAGCAGGTCGCCCTCGTTCACGAAGAGCGGCACCTGGACCACGAGCCCGGTCTCGAGGGTGGCGGCCTTCTTCGCGCCGGTGGCGGTATCGCCGGCGAGGCCTGGATCGGAGTGGGTCACGCGCAGGTCGACCGCCACCGGCAGGTCGACGCCGAGCACCTCGGCCTCGTACATGCTCACGAAGACCTCGGTTCCCTCTTTCAGGAAGCGCGCGTCGTCGCCGATCTGCTTGGCGCTCACCGCGAACTGGTCGTAGGTCTCGCTGTCCATGAAGTGGAACGCGTCGCCGTCGCCGTACAGGTACTGGACCTTGCGCTGCTCCACGCGGGCACGCGGCCATCGCGTGCCGGCCTGGAAGGTGCGCTCCACGATGTCGCCGCGGCGGACGTTCTGGAGCTTCATGCGCACCTGGGCCGATCCGCGCGCCATCTTGATATGGGTCCAGTCGAGGACCTTCATCAGCTGCCCGTCGAGCTCGATGATGACGCCCTTCTTGACGTCGCCGGTATCAATCACGCGGTTCTCCGTTCATGACGCCGGGCACTCGGCGTTGGCCTTGGCGATGTTCGCGTTCTGCTCGGCGAGGGTCTTGGCGAAGTAGTGCGACCCGTCGCGGACGCCGCTCGGGCAGCCGGCCACGAAGTACAAGAAGCCGCTGGCCGTGTCGGGCGCCGCGACCCCTGCGATCGACGCGATCCGCGGGGCCGAGATCGGCGTCGGCGGAAGGCCCTTGACCTTGTAGGTCTGGTAACCGGCCAGGGCGTCCGGCAGCACCACCTCCTTGCCGCCCGTCTGCAGCGCGGACCACCAGGTGATCTGGCCCCAGTCGGGAACGGGGCGCGAGCCGAATGCAGCCGTGGCGAGCGCGTACTGGAGGGTCGGGTCGGCCTGCAGCAGGCCGACCGTCTCGGCCTTGGGCTTGTTGATCCGATTGAGGTAGACGCCGGCGATGATCGGGCGCTCGGTGTCGAGCACCGCCTCGCGCTCGACGATGCTGGCCAGCGTCACCGCCTGGTCGATGGTGAGCCCCTGAGCTGCGATCCCGTCGCGGATCTCCTGGGTCAGCCGCAGCCCAAAGGTGTCGAGCAGCTTCTCGATCACCTCGCGGGCCGTCGCGTTGGCGTCGATCCGGTAGGTATCGGGGTAGAGGTACCCCTCCAGGCTGCGGCCCGCCGGGAGGCCGGCGAGGAAGTCGTACTTGGCGATCAGGTCGGCCGGCGGCGTGCGCGCCAGCGCGGCGAACTCGTCGAGGTTCATGGTGAGCTTGGTGGTGCCCAGGTAGCCGACCATCTGCTCGAGCCGCCAGCCCTCGATGAGGGTGATGGTGACCTCCTCGCCGGGCGTCTGCTTGAGGGCAGCCACGATCTGCGAGGGGCGGAGCGAGGGCGACAGGTCGTAGACGCCCGCCTGGCAGCTCCCCGGAGCGCCCGGCCTGCTTCACCGCGTAGAGGAAGACCAGCTGGCTCTTGACCAGCCCCTTCTCGACCAGGAGCTGGGCGATCTGGGCGTCGGTCGAACCGCCGGCCACCTCGATCGTGATCCGCGTCCCGTCGCCCCCAATCGGCTCGTCGGCGAGCGCATCGGGCTCGTACCACTGCACGAAGTCGCGGACGATGCCGTTGTCGATGGCGCCGGGGTGGTCATCGATCCAGGCCATCAGCCGTGGTGAGAAGGCGAGCAGCCCGACGTAGATGAGGACGCCGACGACCGCGATCACCGCGACGAACCAGGCCGCCAGCATCAGCGGCTGGAACTGGCGGCGGCGGCGCGTCGGCGCCTCTCGCTGGTCGCGGAGATCGCGAATCCGCGAGTTGCGCCGCTCGTCGAGGTCGCGACGGTTCTCGGGGGGTCGGGTCATCTGCTCTCCTGTCGGCGAGCCAGGGCGGCCCGACCATCGAGATATTCTTGCAGGATGAGGCGGGCCGCGGCCGAGTCTCGCTCGCCGGAGGCCCGGGTCGGCCGGCGCCCTTCGGCCGCCAGCTGCTCCCCGGCCTGCCAGCTGGTGAGCCGCTCGTCGACGAAGACGACCTCGAGGCCGATGGCGGCCAGCTCCGCCCCAAAGGCCCGCGCCGCGGCCGCCTGTTCTCCCTCGCTGCCATCCATGTTGCGCGGCAGGCCGAGCACCACCGTCGTCGTTTCCTCGGCGCGGGCCAGTGCCGCGATGCGCTCGAGATCGGTGGCCCGATTCCGCCGCAGCAGCGCCGGCCGTGCGAAGGCCTGGCCGGTCTCCTCGCTGCCGACCGCGACCCCGATCCGGCGGCTGCCATGGTCGAGGCCGATCACCGCGCTCATGGGCTCGGCGACGGGCCGCCGCCGGCCGCGACGGTCCGCACGGTGATGCGGAACGGGATGCGGGGCACGCGTGTCGACCCAGCCGGGCCACAGGTCGATGCGCACCGTTCCCTGGTCTGCGAGCAGCGCCGTCGCCTCAGCCTTTGTCTTGCCGGCGACCTTGTCACGAACCGCGGCCTCGTCGATCGCCGCGGCGGCCGCGGCGCGGACCGTCACATCCACCGTCATCACGGATCCGCTCACGGTCGCGACGCGCACCTCGCTCTGGATCGAGTCGGGCAGGATGGACGTGCCCTCGGGCGCTGTCACGGCCAACCGGGCTGCCGCGTGCGAGATCGGCCACCTTCACGTAGGCTCGGTCGAACGCGAGGGTGCCGGTCAGCTCGAAGGTTGCCTGGTCCTCGGTTCCGACGAGGTCGACCGGAACGTCGATCTGCGGCACCTCGGTCGCCGGCGCGTTCGCGTAGATGCGATCAGGATGACCGGCGAGCGCGGCCGCCAGCTGCGCGGCGAGATCGGCCCTGATCGCGGTGACCACCGCGTCGATGTCGGACTGCTGGATCACCGTGTGCGGCGTCTCGGCTCCTCCGGTGGTGGGCTGCTCATTGGTCACCAGCCGATTCTTGTTGCTCGGCGAGCCCGCAGATAGCCTCGGATCGTGCGATCGTCGACCGTGTCGATGGCACGGACCTCGACGTTGCCGGCGAGGTCCTGGCTACGACCGCCGTGACCCCAACGGTCTGCTGCCCTGGCACAAGAACGTTGCCGCTCTCGAGGTTGCCGCCGCGACAACGATCCGTTCGTTCGTGGTGAACGTGATGGTGCCTGGACGGACACCGAGGTTCCCTGGGGCACCGCCACGGACGCCCCGTTGTTCCAATTTGAAGAACGTGACGCTGCCCGTGGCCGCGACCTCCTCAAGCTGTGTGCCCGTGGCCGAACCAGGTTGCGTGGCATGCAGCTGAGAAGAATCGTGGCCGGCGACGGCAAAGTGCAGCTGGTAGGTGTTCGGGCCAACTGCCGTGGTGGCCGGCGTGATGCTCACCGTGGCGCCGGGCAGCAGCGCGGCGCCGACGACCACGGCGACGATGAGGAGCCCGGCCAGCCACGGCCAGCGCGGCATGAACGAGCGACCATCCCGGCTGCCCGGCCCGGTTCCCCCTGGTGCCCGCATGCGGCGGCAATCGCACCGGCATCGTCACGTCGCCCGCACCCGCGCGCGGAGCCGGGATCGGATGCACGCCGGTTGAGGCGGCGACCGTGTCGGAGTGCCCGCGCACCACGCGGATCGGAGCTCGCGGCGTTGCCGCTGCCTGGTCCGGCACCGCCCCGGAGGTCGCCTCGGCGACCGATGCGAACGCGGCGATGCCGGCCTCGCCGGCCACCGCCCGCGTCGGTGCGTCCGCCACCAGCGAGATGCTGCGGGCCTCCTCGGCGGCAACCTGGGCCAGGAGCCGCAGCGCCACCGCGCTCGAGGTGGCGCGGCTGCGCCCCGGGGCGACGATGACCACCGCCCCGCTCTCGGCGGCACGCAGGCGGCGGACGACCGAGGTGATCTCGTCATCGGGCTCGAGGTAGATGAGCTGCGGCTGCTCGGGCATCGGTGCTCACAGGTGCATGGTGCGCACCGCGCGGCGCATCGCGCGCTCCGCCGGCGGTCGTGGAGGCGTCGAGGATCAACGCCTGGTGCGCGAGCGCCATGGGGGTCACGTCCTGGCGCGTGGTGAGCTGGCCGCTTGCGTCGCGCACGCCGGCCACGTCGGTCGGGGGCGAGGGCGCGAACCTGCGGCTGCCGCGCGAACGGGAGGTGGCGCCACCAGCCGTCGCCGTTGAGCGAGGCGACCAGCTGCGGGAGCTGCGCCCCGCCGCCGCACAGGTAGACCCGCCCCGGCAGCAGCTCCCCCTCGGCCAGGTCCGCGATCATCAGCCCGACGCCGCGCAGCCACACGGCGGCATCCTCGCTCAGCGCCGCGTCGAGCGCATCTCGCGGTCGATCTGCTCCGGAAGGTCGCCCGC
The DNA here is from genome assembly GCA_963770875.1 of uncultured Chloroflexia bacterium. Taxonomy (GTDB): domain Bacteria; phylum Chloroflexota; class Limnocylindria; order QHBO01; family QHBO01; genus CF-167. Next base: position 354,851 of record CAVYRE010000001.1, on the reverse strand, counting down.
CTCGCCCGCGGCCACCTTCGAGAGCCTCGGCCCGCGCGAACGAGAGCGCGAAGCGCTCCACCAGGCCCCTCGGTGAAGGCTCGCCCCCCGAGGGCGAGCATCTTCGTGCCGGCGATCCCGCCGTGCCGCACGAGCGCCACGTCCGTCGTCCCGCCGCCCACGTCGACGAAGACGGCGCCGGCGTCGCCCAGCTCGCCGGGATCGAGGCAGGTGGCGACCGCGTACGGCTCCGCGATCACCCCAAGCAGCTCGAGGCCGAGCTGGTTGGCGACCGACTGCAGCGCCCCCAGGTGCACCATCGGCGCAAAGGCGTTGAAGACCGACAGCTCGACCTGCGCGCCGGTGAAGCCGATCGGGGTTGCTCACCGGGTAGCCGTCGATCTTCAGCTCGACCACCGCGGCGTGGACCAGCCGCACGTCGAGTCGCTCGACTCCGGACTCCCAGGCGATGCGCTGCTCGGCGTCGAGGAGCGCCTCCTGCTGCACCTGCTCGACGATCCGCCCCAGCTCCTCCTCGCTCATGGGCGCGACCGGGTCGTCGCGGCGGATCGTCCCGGTCGAGGTGGTCCCCTTGACCAGCTCGCCGGCGATGCCGATCACGCCGGCGCTCGGCCGCAGCCCCGCCATCGCCTGTGCCTCTCCGAGCGCTCGAGCGCAGTTGGCGACCACGGCGTCGATGTCGCTCACCGTCCCCGACTGCATGTGGGTCAGCCCCTGTCGCTGCCGTCCGGCGCCCCGAACCGTGCCGACGACCCGGCCGTCAGCATCCGGCGTGACGGCCACCACCAGCGCCTTCGCGAATTCGGTGCCCACGTCCAGCGCCACGAGCGCCGGTGGCCCGCCGCCACGACGGCCGGCCAGCCGGCCCATCAGCCCGGAGAGGCGCTGCTGCACCGTCAGCCGTTCTCGATTCGCTCGAGGGCCTCGAGCGCCAGGCGAGCCGCCTCGCCAAGGGCCTCCTCGAGGCGCGAGGCATCCTTGCCGCCGGCCTGTGCCAGGTCGGCGCGACCCCCGCCTCCCCCGCCGATCATCGGCGCCACCTCGCGCACGATCGCCGCGGAGTCGAACCCCTCCCCGACCAGGTCCCGGCTGGCCGCGACCATGAGGGCAGGCCCGTCGCCCTTCCCCGCCGCCACCACGACGAACCGGCCGGTCGACGCGCGCAGGTCGTCGGCGAGCCGGCGGAGCGCAGCGCCATCGGCCTCCGGGTAGTGCTGGACCATGACCTTCGCCTCGCCCGCGGTCTGGGCTGCCGCCAGTGCCGCGACCGCGTCGAGCCGAGCCACATCGTCGGCACGGGTGCGCGGGCCCTTCTCGGAGTCCCGAAGCCTGGTCCATCAGCCCCTCGACGCGTCCCGCCACCTGCTCCTCGGCCACGCCGAGCAGCTGCGCCGCGGCGTGGAGCGCCTCGAGGCGAGAGGCGACCAGCTCCTCGGCCGCCGCCCCGGTGACCGCCTCGATCCGCCGCAGCCCGGTGCCGATGCTCGACTCACCGGTGATCCGGAAGCTGCCGATCTGCCCGGTGGCGGCCACGTGCGTCCCGCCGCACAGCTCCTTGCTGAAGCCGTCGACCTGCACCACCCGGACCGCCGCGGGCAGGTACTTCTCGCCGAAGAACATGTCGGCGCCGAGCGCCTGCGCCTCGGCCAGGCTCATCTGGGTCGGCGACACGGTCGCGTCGCGCCGGACCTGCGCATTCACGATCCGCTCGACCTCCCGGAGCTGCTCGCGCGGCGTTGCCGCCGAGGCCGGGAAGTCGAAACGCAGCCCGTCCGGCCCGACCCAGCTCCCCGCCTGCTTCGCCTGCTCACCGAGCACGTCGCGCAGGGCGCGATGCAGCAGATGGGTGGCGGTATGGTTGCGCGCCGCCCCCCAGCGCCGCTCCTCGTCCACCCGCGCAGTCACTGCTTCGCCGGAGCGCATCTCACCTTCGCAGCCGTCCCACGTGGACGATCGCGTCGCCGGCATGCTGCGTGTCCTCGACGACCAGGCGGCCGCGCTCGCCGACCAGCTCGCCACGGTCGCCCACCTGCCCGCCGCCCTCCCCGTAGAACGGGGTCCGGTCGAGGACGACCTGGGCCGATCCGTCCTGCTCGACGACCGCCAGCACAGTGCCCGCCCCAACCCGTTCGTTCGGATAGCCGATGAATTCGCTCTTCAGCCCCTCGATCCCGGGCATGGGGGCGAAGCGGCCGGCGCGCACGCCGCGCGACTTCTCGCGCTGCTCCTCCATCGCCGCGTCGAAGCCGGCGCGGTCGACGCGCACGCCGCCCTCCGCGGCGATCTCCACCGTCAGGTCGATCGGGAAGCCAAAGGTGTCGTGCAGGCGGAACGCGTCCTCGGCGGAGATCGTCCCGTCCGAGCCGGCCCCCGTGACCAGCGCCGCGAGCCGCTCGCTCCCCGCCTCCAGCGTCCGGGCGAACTTGCGCTCCTCGGCGTCGACCGCGGCGAGGATCGTCTCGCGCCCGGCGGCCAGGTACGGATAGGCCCCGCCCATCAGATCGATCACCGCGCCGCACGTCTCGGCGAGCACCGGCTGGCGGATCCCCATCAGGCGCAGGTGGCGCACCGCGCGCCGCATGATCCGGCGCAGGACGTAGCCGGCCCCCTCGTTCGAGGGACGGACCCCCTCGCCGATCAGGAAGGTCATCGCCCGGGAGTGGTCCGCCACGACCTGGTAGCTGAACCGCTCCGCCTCGACCTCCTCGGGCCGATGTCCCAGGTGTGCGGCGAGGCGGTCGATGATCGGCACGAAGAGATCGGTCCGGTAGTTGCTGTCGACCCCCTGCACGGCGCTCGTCATGCGCTCCAGGCCCATGCCGGTGTCCACGCTCGGGAACGGCAGGGGCGTCAGCGTTCCATCGGCCGATCGGTCGAACTGCATGAAGACCAGGTTCCAGATCTCGAGCCAGCGTGGACAGGTCTCCGAGTGGTCCGGGATGCACTCCGGCCCCTCGGAGAGCTCCGCGCCGCGGTCGTAGTGCAGCTCGCTGCACGGGCCGCAGGGGCCGGTCTCGCCCATCGACCAGAAGTTGTGGTCGTCGCCGGCGGCGATGTTGCCCCAGGTCGCCATCCGCTCGGGCGGCAGGCCGATCTCGTCGCGCCAGATCCGGCGCGCCTCCTCGTCATCGAGGTAGGTGGTGGCCGCGATCCGCTCGGCGGGGATCCCCAGCTCGCCGGTCAGGAACTCCCAGGCCCAGTGGATCGCCTCGCGCTTGAAGTAGTCGCCGAAGCTCCAGTTGCCGAGCATCTCGAAGAGGGTCTGGTGGCGAGGCGTGCGCCCGACCTCCTCGAAGTCGTTGTGCTTGCCCGCGACCCGGAGGCACTGGCTGCGCGTCCACCGCGCGCGTGTAGTCGCGCTGCTCCTCGCCGGTGAGCACCCGCTTGAACTGCACCATCCCCGAGTTCACGAACATGAGCGATCGGGTCGTCGCGGGCCAGCAGTGGCGCAGCGGGCACGCGGGTATGCCCGCGCTCCTCGAAGAAGCGCTGGAAGCGCTCGCGGATCTCGGCGGCGCTGAGCTGCTGCATCGGTCCTGGCCCGTGACCCTTCACTCACCACGAGAGCCGGCTGCGACCGGCTCTCGACTCCTCGTGCTGATCTGCGCGTGGACGACCGGTCAGGAGGCGGCACCCTCCGGCGCGGGCTCGCCACCGGCGGCATCGTACGCGGCCAGCATCTCGGCGCGTGCCTTCTCCGCCGCCGCCCTGCCCTCGTTGATCGCCTCGTCGAGGGCGGCGCGCTTCTCGCCGACGAACTCGCCGACCTGCCCGCGCAGCTCCTCCCCCGCCCGCGGCGCGAGGAGCAGCCCGATCGCGGCGCCGACCAGCCCGCCGATCACCAACCCTGCCAGGAAGCTGCCGAACCCGGAGTCCTTCATGGAAATCGGCCCACCCTTGTGCGTCCGCTGATTCTACCGATCCTCCCGCCTCATGTCCCGAGTCGGCCCCAGGTGCGCGAGCAGGTCGGTGACGAGCATGGCGAGCTGCGCGACGAGGGATGCCGCCACCAGGTCGAAGTCGCCGATCCGGACCAGCTCGAGGCCGGTCCGCGCCCCGATCGCGTTGCCGATCATGGTCCCGGCCAGCGAAGCGAGGGCGAGGAGGAAGACGCGCCGATCCCACTTGCCGCGCAGTGCGATGAAGGCGGTCAGGTTGATCGCCGCCACGAAGGCGACCAGGACCATCCAGGGCGTCATGCGGCGCGGGCGATCCGGCCGCCGCCGAGGCACTCCTCTCCGTCATACAGGACCGCCGCCTGTCCCGGCGCCGGAGCCCAGACCGGATCGGCGACCTCGACCTCGAAGCAGTCCTCGCCGGCGAGCGTCACCTCGCACGCGGCCTCGGCCCCGCGATGCCGGATCCGGACCGATGCGCTGAACCGCTTTGCCGGCGGCTCGCCCGCCACGAAGCGGCGGCCCTCGACCGCGAAGCGCCGCGCGGCGATCTCGTCGCGCCGCCCGATGACGACCGTGTTCGATGCCGGCCGCACCTCGCGCACGAAGACCGGCTCGCCGAGGGCGACCCCAAGCCCGTGGCGCTGGCCGACCGTGTAGTGGGCATAGCCGGTGTGCGTGCCGACCTGCGCTCCGCGGGCATCGACGATCGGCCCGGGCTCGCCGAGGTAGCCGCGCCGCTCAGCGAGCAGCTCGCGGTAGTCGCCCGCGGGGACGAAGCAGATCTCCTGGCTCTCCGGCTTGTCCGCGGTCGGCAGCGCCAGCTCGGCGGCGATCCGTCGCACCTCCGGCTTCGTCAGCTCGCCCAGCGGAAAGCGCGTGCGGGCCAGCTGGGCCTGGTCGAGCACCCACAGGAAGTAGGTCTGGTCCTTGTTCGCATCGGCCGCGCGCAGGAGTCGGAAGCGGCCGTCACGCTCCTCGACACGGGCGTAGTGGCCGGTCGCCACCTGGTCGGCGCCGTAGGCGGCGAGGCCGCGGCGCAGCAGCTCGTCGAACTTGATGTACTGGTTGCAGGCCTGGCACGGGTTCGGCGTGGCGCCGGCCAGGTAGCCGTCCGCGAAGGCGTCGATCACCCGCTGCTCGAATGAACGCTCGAGGTTCAGCGCGAAGAACGGGATCCCGACCAGCTGGGCCACGCGTCGCGCGTCGTCGTGCGCATCCGGCGAGCAGCAGCTGCGGCTCTGCTCGTAGCCCTCGCCGCCGTCGGGGTGGAGGCGCATCCAGACGCCGATCACCTCGTCTCCGGTGCTGCCGGCATCGCGAGCCAGGAGCGCGGCTGCCACGCTCGAGTCGACGCCGCCGCTCATGGCGGCCACCACGCGGGCCATCAGGCCGATGCGACCTCGGAACGCGGCGCAACCGGGTCGCGCAGGCGCGCGACCGACGCGCGCAGCACGCCGGCGGCCTGGTCGATCTCATCGGCCGACGTGCCGCGACCTGCGGTCAGGCGCAGCGCACCGTGAGCGCGCCCCGGGTCGATCCCCATCGCCAGGAGCACGTGGCTCGGCTCGGTGGAGCCGCTGATGCAGGCGCTGCCGGTGCTCGCCGCCACGCCGCCGAGGTCGAGCGCGGCGATCAGATCGCCCCCCTCCACGCCATCGACCAGCCAGCTTGCGTTGTGCGGCAGCCGCTCGACCGGGTGTCCGGTCACGGCGACCCCGTCCAGGTCGCGCACGGCAGCGACGAGCCGGTCGCGCAGCGCGGCGAGGCGGCGATTCTCGGCGTCGCGGGCCGCGGGGTCGCCCTGGGCCAGGTCCAGCGCTCGCCCGAACCCGACGATGCCGGCCACGTTCTCGGTGCCGGCGCGCCGCTGCCGCTCCTGGGAGCCGCCCTGGACCTGCGGCAGGAGGGCCGTCCCCTGTCGCACGTAGAGGGCGCCGACCCCCTTGGGGCCGTAGACCTTGTGGGCGGAGAGGGTGAGCAGGTCGACCCCGAGCCGGTCGACGTCGAGCGGCAGGAAGCCGCCGGCCTGCACGGCATCGGTGTGGAACAGGACGCCGGCGCGGCGGCAGATCGCACCGATCTCGGCGATCGGCTGAATCGTCCCGACCTCGTTGTTGGCGTACATGATCGAGACGAGCGTCGTGCGATCGGTGATCGCCGCCTCGAGCTCGGCCGGGTCGACCCGGCCGTATCGGTCCACCGGTAGCCAGGTCACCTCGAAGCCGGAGCGCTCGAGGATGGCGCAGGTGCTGAGCACCGCCTTGTGTTCCACGCTGCTCGTCACGATGTGACGTCCGCGCGCGCTGGCCGCCCAGGCCGCACCCTTGATCGCCAGGTTGTCGCCTTCGCTGCCGCCCGAAGTGAAGACGACCTCGCGCGGCTTGGCGCCGAGGACGGCCGCGATCCGCTCTCGTGCCTCGTCGACGCCCTGCCGCGCCCGACGCCCCTCCGCATGGAGGCTGGAGGCGTTGCCGAAGTGCTCGGTCAGGTACGGCAGCATCGCGTCGAGCACTTCGGGTCGCAGGGGGGTGGTCGCGGCGTGGTCGAGGTAGATGCTCATCGGTCCGGTTCTAGCAGATCGAACCGGAGCCGGGTGCCGGTGTTGCGGGCGGCCCACCCGGCGCGGGGGTCGCGACCGGTGTCGAGAAGGCGGTGCGCACCATCTTGCGAATCTTGTTCACGCTCTGGATATCGAGGCGCTCGTTGATGTCGGGCGGCCAGAACTGGTACTGCGCGATGCTCCCCGCCTGGACCCGGGCCGCGATCTCGAAGATGTCGGGCAGCTTGTCGACCGGGATGTTGGTCCACAGGGAGCTCTTGGCAATGTCGAGCAGCTGCGGGATCTTCGGGATCAGGGAGCAGGGGTCGAGCTCGGCGCGCAGGGCCCGCAGGACCTCCTGCTGGCGGTTCATGCGGTTGTAGTCGTTGTCCTGGTGGCGTGAGCGGGCGTAGGCGAGGGCGTGCCACCCGTCGAAATGGTGGAAGCCGCGCGAGATCGAGACCACGACATCGTGCGTGCTCATCGGGTCGGGGTAGTGGGAGTCGTAGACAGAGTCCTTGGTCGTCATGCTGAGGCCGCCGAGCGCGTCTACCAGGTGCACGAAGCCCTGGAGCGTGACCACCACCTCGCCGTCGATCTGCAGGCCGGTCATCTGAGCCACGGCGTCCTGGACGGCCATGTAGCCGCGGTCAGCGTCCGCCCCGGGGAAGGTCTTGGGGTGCGCCATTGCATACACGAACAGGGAGTTCAGCAGATCGGGATAGCAGTGGCATGCGAACGCCGCGGCGGGACCGTCGGGCAGCGGGGTGTTGAACATATTCCGCGGAATGCCGAACATCGCGGCACGACCCGTCGCGATGTCGACGCTGAGCAGGATCATCGTGTCGGTGCGGAGGCTGAAGCGCCCCGGCCCCGCGTCGCCGCCGATCAGCAGCAGGTCGAGGCGTCCGTTGTCCGACCAGACCGGCTGCGGGGTGGGAATCGGTGTCGGCACCGGGGTCGGCCCGGGCGTTTCGCCAGGGGGAAGGGTCGGCGTGGGAAGGGGCGTCGGCGTCGGCTCCGAGGTGTGGAAGACGGCTACGATCGTGTCGTACGACTTGTAGGCGACGAGGCCGAGCCAGCCGTGCATCAGCAGCGTGCCGCCCAGCACCACGCCCAGCAGCACCGCGGCGATGGCGGCCTGGCCGCGCACCGGCGTCGGCCAGCGCCGGTTGGCGACCCGATAGGCATCGACGATTGCAAAGATCCGATACGCCAGCACGACCAGGTTGAGCGCGAAGAGGCCGAGCAGCACATCCGGCTGGATCAGCAGCCCAAAGGCCCGCGCCTTGCCCTGGGCGACCAGCACGAGCAGCGCGGCCACCGCGAGGAGCATCATCGGCGCCGCGAAGAGGAGCGCCCGCCGCCGGGCGCCGGCCCAGCCCTGACCAAGGCCGGGCCAGATGAACGAGAGCGCGGCAGCGAGCACGGCGGAGCGCCGGATCGTCGCGCCTACACGGGACGCCACGGCTGGCAGTCTACGACGCTCGGTTGATGGAGGTGAGATCGGTGATCGTTCGGACCCTCGATGAGGTGGCGGGCAGCGATCGTGACGTGCAGGGGGATGGTTGGCGCAGCCGTCGACTGCTGCTACGACGCGACGGGGTGGGCTTTTCGTTGCACGACACGACCGTGGCCGCCGGCAGCGAGCTCAACCTCCAGTACAAGCATCATCTCGAGGCCTGCTACCTGCTCGCCGGCGAGGCGGAGCTGACCGACCTGGCCACCGGGGAACGCCACACCCTCGGGCCTGGCTCGATGTACGCCCTCGATCAGCACGACCGACACACGCTCCGCGTGCAGAGTGACCTGCACCTCGTCTGCGTCTTCAACCCGGCGCTCACCGGAGGGGAGACGCATGACGCCGATGGGAGCTTCCCGCCGAGCGCATAGCCGGGGGCTACCGCCAGGCCGATCCGATCAGCGCTCCATCTCGCACGGAGCGCCACCCGGGATGTGACCGCACTTCTCGCAGGCCGCCCCGCAGATGGCGAGGTTGAAGCAGTAGAGGCAGTGCGTGGTCCGGATGTGGGAGAGCGTGCGCACGTCCGCGGATGCACGCTCGGCAGTGCTCGTCACGGGCGCGCCACAGTGGGCGCAGGTTGGCCATTCAACGGCGGCGGCATTCGTCATGGCTCGGAACCTCCTTGTGCGCAGGGTCTGCTCCACCGCGCCTCGGCTCCAGTGCCATTGGTCACAGAACAATCGGCCTGATGCTTCAGGGCCGTCGGCGGCGGATCGTCGCCTTGAGCGCACGGGTCACGACGGGAGGCAGGACTTCGCGCGCGACCCTCCTGGCCAGACGGATTCCGTTGCGCCGGTGGCTGCCTTTGAGCGTCGGGGCGGCGATCGAGAGGGCGGCTTCGGCGCGAGAGCGAATCTCGGTCGGTGGAGGACGCCAGCTCATGATGTGAACGACCGTGTCGCCGGCGATCTTCTGCGTCTCGAAGGTCTGCGGCCCAAAGGTTTCCAGCCACGCGATGAGTTCGCTCTGAACTGGATCCGGATCGCCCCATGTCCCGTAGAACTTGCTGTCGGTGAGGCAGATCGGGTGCAGCTCGCCATGTGTGACCGCGCTCCAGACGGCCGCGGCGACACCGGGCGTGTGCGGCGCGCGATAGTCGTCACACACCAGCAGCCCCTCCGTCTGCACGAGGGCCTGGCAGGCCTCGATGTCCGCCTTGACGTGCTCGTACAGGTGCGACGCGTCCACGTGCGCGAATCGGCACGACCGTGGCTCGACATGGCGGGAGATGGCGGATGACGAACCTTGCACGATGCTGGGCAGAGCGGTGTGGAAAGCGCGGTAGTTCCGCTCGAAGGCAAGGCGAGTCAGCGTGGGCCGGTACTGCCGCATTTCCCCCTGGTTGTCGTCATCCTGCGCGGCATCCTCGAAGAGATCGCAGACGGTCAGCCGCTGTTCGCCCACGAGGTACCGTCCGATGAGGATCGCGCTCTTCCCGAGGTACGGGCCGAGCTCGAGCAGATCGCCGGGCATGGCGAGGCGATTCTGCCGTTCCAGGAACCAGGATATGAGTGCTTGATCCTGGCTAGCAAACCAGCCGGGGACGTCCTCCAGGGTCGCTGGCTTGGCGGCATCGTCGTCCACCCGAACAGTGTAGGCGGGGGTCGCCGTGAAGACGCACTGACGGGGCCGGGGCCGCCTCCCCCGAAAGTGACCGACGGCAGCAGGCCTGCGGCGCCGGACCAGCGCCGACTGCGAGCCGGGTATGCGCCTGCACCCCTAAGCGCCTAAAGTACTCCCCTATGATCAGACCGCTGATTGTCGCGGTGGCCCACGGGCTCGACCTGCTGACCTTCGCGCTGGCGCTGACCGCCTTCGGCGTTGGCGGCGAATCGAACGGCCTGATGCGGTCGGTCTATCTGCACGCGGGACCGGCCGGGATCGTGGCGCTCAAGAGCGCTGGTGCAACCGCCCTGGCGTTCATCAGCCAGCTCCGAGCCTGGGCGCTCGTGCCGGCCGCGTTGGCCGGGATCGTGGGCGCGGCCACCAACCTGCTCGCCATAGGACTCGGGTAGCCGCCCGCCAGGTCGGGCCACCCGGGCCATGACCATCGTCCGATTGAGCCGCGGGGCGCCACGGAGGGATGGTGGCGCCATGGATGCCGATACCGTCACGCTCGCGCGGCTCATGCTCATGGCCGCGCTCACCGCTGCCACGATTGAGTACGCCGAGCTGATCAGGCGCCGATTCGCCCGACGGGTCGAGGCGCGGGAACGCGCCTCGCTGCAGGATCACGGCCTCGAGGGCCTCGTCCGGGTCCTCCTCGCGGACTGAGGGGCTGTTGCGCGCAGCCGTGGCCGGGGCCGCGGCCCTCGGCCATTCGCCTACTCGTCGGCGGCCTTCGACTCCACGATCCGCAGCGAGAGCTCGTCCAGCTGCTCCTGGCTGATGCGTGACGGCGCGGCCAGCATCAGGTCGCTGCCCGACTGCGTCTTGGGGAAGGCCATCACCTCGCGGATGTTGTCGACGCCCGCGAGCAACGCAGTCCATCGGTCCAGGCCGATGGCGATCCCGCCGTGCGGCGGCGCCCCGTACTCGAGCGCATCGAGCAGGGCGCCGAACTGCTCCTGCATCCCCTCGGGGGAGTGGCCCATGAGCGTCATCGCGCGCTCGAGCAGGGCGCGCTGGTGGATACGCACCGATCCGCCGCCCAGCTCCCAGCCGTTGAGCGCCAGGTCGTACTGCTGGGCGCGGACCGCCCCCGGATCGGCCTCCATGCCGTCCACCTCGTCCCACTTCGGCGCGCTGAACGGGTTGTGCGTCGCGTCCCAGCGCTTGCCCGCCGCGTCCCACTGGTACATCGGGAACTCGGTCACCCAGACGTAGCCGAGCACCTTCTCGTCGCGGAGCGCCGAGCCGATCGCCCAGCTCGAGCCGGAGCCGGCCGAGGACCTTCGAGGCGACCTCGCGATCCGCATCCGCCACGAGCAGCAGCAGGTCGCCGGGCAGGGCGCCCGTCGCCTTGCCGAATCGCGCTCGCCTGGTCAGCGCTGAGGAACTTGGCGGCCGGGCCGTGGAGTTCGGCATCGGTGACGGAGAAGTGCACCAACCCTCCCGCGCCATGCCGCTTCGCCATCTCGGTCAGCTCGTCGAGCTGGCTGCGCGAGTAGTCGCCGCAGGCCGGCGCACGGAGGGCCACCACCGCGCCACCCGCCTTGAGCGCCTCGGCGAAGACGCGGAACTCGCTGCCCGCGACCGCTTCGCCCAGGTCGACCAGCTCCATCCCGAAACGGAGGTCCGGCTTGTCCGATCCGTATCGGGCCATCGCCTGGTCGTAGGTGATGCGGGGGAAGGGGCTCGCCATGATGGGTCGCTCCGGGACGACCTCGCGGCTGACCGCGGTGACCATCGTCTCCATGGTCGCCATCACGTCCTCACTCGACACGAAGCTCATCTCGACGTCGATCTGCGTGTGCTCCGGGCCCCGGTCGGCGCGGAAGTCCTCGTCCCGGTAGGCGTGCGCCAGCTGGTAGTAGCGGTCGTAGCCGGCGACCATGAGCAGCTGCTTGAGGACCTGCGGAGACTGCGGCAGGGCGTAGAAGGTGCCCGGCTGGAGGCGGCTCGGGACGACGAAGTCGCGCGCCCCCTCGGGCGTCGAGCGGATCAGCGTCGGCGTCTCGATCTCCACGAAGTCGACACTCTCCAGCGCGCGCCGCACCGCGCTCGCCAGTCGCGCACGAAGCAGCATGCGACCCTGGAGCGACGGGCGGCGCAGGTCGAGGTAGCGGTGCTTGAAGCGGAGCGACTCGTCGAGGCCCGGCTGCTCCTCGTTGATGTAGAAGGGCGGCACCTTGCTGGGGTTGAGCACCGTGAAGGCGTCGACCGCAACCTCGACCTCGCCGGTCGCCAGCTCGGCGTTGGTCGTCCCCTCGGGGCGGCGGCGCACCACGCCCGAGGCCTGCACCACCCACTCGTTGCGGGCCGGCTCGGCGGCTAGCGTGGGCCTCGGCGGCCTCGTCGGCGTTCGTGACGACCTGGGTGATGCCGTAGCGGTCCCGCAGGTCGAGGAAGGTGAGATGGCCATGGTCGCGGCGCCGATGCACCCAGCCCGACAGCGTCACGCGCTCCCCCACGTGGGAGGCGCGCAGCTCGCCGCAGGTATGGCTCCGGAAGGCCTGGCCCATGGCCCGATGGTAGCCGACGGCAGCCTCAGCCGATGGCGGCGGCGACCTCGCCGAGCGGCAGCTCGCGCTGCTCGCTGGCCTCCAGGTCGCGGAGCATCACGCGGTCGGTCGCCGCCGCTGACGATCACCGCGTAGTGCGCCCCGAGCTTCGCGGCCGATTCGAGCTGCTTGCCGAGCTTGCGAGAGGTCCCGTCGGCGCGGACACGGAGGCCGGCGCTGCGGAGGACGCCGGCGGCGTCGCAGGCGCGGTGCGAGGGTCTCGTCTGCCGACACGACCACGACCAGTGGGGCTCCACTCGGCGCCGCCGCCGCGTTCTCCTCCAGGGCGAGCACGGTGCGGTCGATCCCGATCCCGAAGCCGATCCCCGGCGTCGCCGGCCCGCCGAGCAGCTCGGCCAGGCCGTCGTAGCGGCCGCCGCCGCCGAGCGCCTGCTGCTGCCCGCGACGCCCGGCCACGTAGAACTCGAAGGTGGTGCGGGTGTAGTAGTCGAGGCCGCGGACCAGCCGATGGTCGATCTCGTAGCGGATCCCCAGCTCGTCGAGCAGCCCGCGGACCGCCTCGAAGTGCGCCCGGCAGGCGTCGCACAGGTGGTCGAGGGCGCGGGGTGCGCCGGCGGCAAGGTCGGGATCGAGCTCCTTGTCGTCGAGGACCCGGAGCGGGTTGACGCGCAGCCGCCGCTGCGAGTCGTGGGAGAGCTGCTGCTCGTGGGCGCCGAAGTACTCGATCAGCGCCGCGCGGAAGGCGGGGCGGCAGACCGAGTCGCCGATGGAGTTGAGGTAGGCGACCACGTCACCCACCCCGCACGCGGCGTAGAAGCGCTGCCCCAGCTCGATCAGCTCCGCGTCGACCATCGGTCCCGGATCGCCGATCGCCTCGACGTCCCACTGCACGAACTGGCGGTAGCGGCCGGCCTGCGGGCGGTCGTAGCGGAACATCGGCCCGATCATCCAGAGCCGCTGCGGCCCGGGCCGCACGTGCATGCCGTGCTCCAGGTACGCGCGCACGATCCCCGCCGTCGGCTCGGGGCGCAGCGCCCATTCGGCGCGCTCCTCCTCGCTGCCGGTCGCCCCGCTCACGCGGAACATCTCCTTCTCGACCGCGTCGGACGACTCGCCCAGGCCGCGGCTGAAGAGCTCGGTCCGCTCGAAGAGCGGCGTCTCGATCCGGTCGAAGCCGTAGCGCGAGCTCAGGTCACGGGCGATCCCCTCGACCCGGCTCCAGGCGGCGCCGTCCTCGGGGAGCAGGTCGCGCGTGCCGCGTGGCGCGGAGACGGGGCGGGCCATGCCGGGAGTCTACCCGCGCCGTGTGCCGCGAACGGGCCGCGCTGCGCTAGCCTGAGGCGGTGTTGAGGACCGATCGGGCACGGACCGTCGCCGCGCTCGTCGCGCTCGCCCTCCTCGCTGGTCGTGGGCCTCGCCGTCCGACTCGCCGTCCTCGACGCCCCGGGGCACTACGGCGACGCGTTCGTCATCGGTCGCTGGACCGACAACCTGGCCACCTACGGCCCGTGGAGCTTCTACCAGCACGACGGCTCGATCTATCCGGCGCTGCTCTACGCCTACTGGCCGATCGGCGTCTTCCTCAACGGCGCGGACCAGGCGCGCGCCATCAAGGGCCTCTCCATCCCGTTCGACCTGGCCGTGGCCGTGGTCCTCTACGTCGCCGCGAGCCGCTTCACCGGCCGCGGTCGCGCACTCATCGCGCCGGCCCTGTACCTGCTCAACCCCGCCGTCCTGCTGGCAGGCCCGGTGTGGGGCCAGGTCGACGCGGCGGGCACGCTCGTGCTGCTGCTCGCCCTCCTGGCGCTGGCCGGCGGTCGCTTCGGATGGGCGGGCGCGCTGGCGATGGTGGCGGGCATGGTCAAGCCGCAGTTCGGGCTCGTCATCCTGCCGGTGGCGGCCCTGGCGGTCATGCGGTGGCGCGCCACGGGCTCGCGGGCGCCGGTCGTGCGCGGGCTGATCGGCGTCGTAGTTGCCTACGCCGTGGTCGCGCTGCCGCTCCGCCTGGACCCGATCACCTTCGTCCACCAGGTGATCGAGTCAGGTGGCTTCAAGCAGATGTCGTCGGCCAACGCCGCGAACCTGTGGGGCCTCCTCCAGGGCTACAAGATCCCCGATGGGGCGCTCGTCTACGTCGGCGGAGCGCTGCTCCTGATCGGCCTGGCCGCCGTCGCTGCTGCCGCTGCACAGGGGGCAGGACCTGTGGACCATCCTGGCGGTCGGCCTCTTCGTCTGCTTCGCCTTCTACTTCCTGCCGACCCGCGTCCACGAGCGCTACCTCTTCCCGGCGATGGCGGTCCTGGCGCCGATGGCAGCCGCGAACTGGCGCGTGCTGGTGGCGTACCTGCTCCTGGCGGCCGGCTTCGCGGCCTCGATGCTTTACGCGCTGCTCGACACGACCACGTTCACCCTGTGGCCGTGGCTCGACGACCTCGTGACGCAACCGGTGGCGCGGATCTGGATCTCGCTGACCCTGATCGCGACCGCGGCGACCGTTGTCGTACTGCTGCTCCTGCGACCGCGCGTGGCGGCTAACGCGCCTCGCGCGTGACGCTGGTCACGTCGCGCACCCGCTCGATCCGCGTCAGCACCTTGGAGAGCTGCTGCAGCGACGTCACCTTGAGCGTGGCCGTGATCGTGGCGGTGCCATCGGGATGCGTCCCGACCGAGGCGGCCACGATGTTGACCTTGTCCTCGGCCACCACGGTGGTGACCTCGTTGAGCAGCCCGGGGCGGTCGACGGCGAGGATCCGGATCGTGATCGGGTAGGTCTGCGTGTCGACCGACTCCCACTCCACGTCGATGAGCCGCTCGATGTCCTTCTCGGAGAGCACCGAGGGGCAGTTGGCACGGTGCACGGTCACGCCCTTGCCGCGCGTCACGTAGCCGGTGATCGGGTCGCCGGGGATCGGTGAGCAGCACTTCGCGAAGCGCACCAGCAGGTCGCCCACGCCCTTGACCCGGATCCCGGTGGCGGAGGGGGTCGCGGATGGCGGCGCCACCTCGGGCAGCGCGATCGCCGCGTCGTCGTGGATCTCCAGCTTGCCGACCACGCTCGCCGGCGAGACGGCGCCGTAGCCGATGGCGGCATAGAAGTCGTCGAGCTCCTTGTAGTGCGCATGCGCGGCAAGCTCGATCAGCTTGTCGGCGTCGATGCTGACCAGCGTCTCGTGGGCGAGGCGCCGCAGCTCGCGGTCGAGGATCTCCTTACCCTGGGCGATGTTCTCGTCGCGCTGCTGGTGCTTGAACCAGGCGCGGATCTTCTCGCGGGCCTGGTTGGTGCGAACGATGTTCATCCAGTCGCGCGAGGGCCCGTGGGCGGCCTTGGTGGTGATGATCTCGACGATGTCCCCGTTATGGAGCCGGTAGTCGAGCGGCACCAATCGGTTGTTGACCTTGGCGCCGATCGTGCGATGGCCGACATCGGTATGGATCCGGTAGGCGAAGTCGAGCGGGGTGGCGCCGTTGGGCAGGTCCTTCACGTCGCCCTTGGGGGTGAAGACGAAGACCTGGTCCTGGAACAGGTCGAGCTTGAGCCCCTCCACGAACTCGCTGGCGTCGGCCACCTCGCGCTGCCACTCGATCAGCTGCCGCACCCAGGCCAGCTTCTCGTCGTAGCGCCGATCGCCGCGGCTCCCCTCCTTGTAGCGCCAGTGAGCGGCGATCCCGGCCTCCGCCACCTCGTGCATGGCGCGGGTCCGGATCTGGACCTCGAGCGGCTTGGCATCCGGCCCGATCACCGCCGTGTGCAGGCTCTGGTACAGGTTCGCCTTGGGCATGGCGATGTAGTCGTCGAACTGCCCGGGGATCGGTCGCCAGAGGGAGTGCACCACGCCCAGCGCGGCGTAGGTGTCCTTCACCTCCTCCACGATCAGGCGCACCGCGTGGAGGTCGTAGATCTCGCTGAACTCGGCGCCCTTGCGCTCCATCTTGCGGTGGATGCTGTAGAGGTGCTTCGGCCGGCCGCTGAGCTCCGCCTCGATGCCGACCTTGGCCAGCTCCTTGCGCAGGATGGTGATGCTCTTGTTGATGAACGACTCGCGCTCCTTGCGCCGGTCGGCCAGCATCGCGACGAGCTTGCGGTACTCGTCGGGCTGGGTGTACTTGAACGAGAGGTCCTCCAGCTCCCACTTCCACTGCCAGATCCCGAGCCGATGCGCCAGCGGGGCGTAGATCTCCATCGTCTGGCGGGCGATGCGGACCTGCTTGTCGGGAGGCAGTGCGGCCAGGGTCCGCATGTTGTGGAGCCGGTCGGCGAGCTTGATGATGACCACCCGGACGTCCTCGGCCATGGCCAGGAACATCTTCCGGATGTTCTCCGCCTGCTGCTCCTCCACCGATCGGGCCGACCCGAACTTGGAAAGCTTGGTCACCCCGTCCACGAGGCGCGCCACCTCGCGCCCGAAGCGCTTCTCGAGGTCCGGGATGGTGAGATCCGTGTCCTCGGGGACGTCGTGGAGGAGCGCGGCAGCGATGCTCTCGGCGTCCATCTGGAGCTTCGCCAGCTCGAAGGCGACTGCCACCGGGTGGGTGATGTACGGCTCGCCCGAGGCGCGCAGCTGCCCCTCGTGCGCGGCCTTCGCGACGGTGTGGGCACGCTCGATCAGGCCGACGTTGACGCTCGGCCGATGGCGCCGCGCTTCGGCGACGACGGACTCGATGGTGGGCGTGCTGGCCGCTGGCTCGGCATTCCGGGAGATGCGCTTCGCCACGGCGGCCGGGGCCGCCCGGAGGCGTGCCAGGTCCATGGTGCGGACGATGGTAACAGGGGAGGTGTGGCGCGAGCCGGCCACCCCTTGCGCGGCTGGCGCCACGCGCTGCCGGGCGGCCGCCTCACGCCTCTTCTTTGCCTGCTCCTCAGAACCCCTGACCGAGCGTCCCCCGCTCGTTCAGTTCCTTGCCCGCTTCCAGCGTCCCTTTCGCAGACCGGCCTCAACGTCCTCCCCCAATTCCTTGGGCTTCGACCGGTGCATTACTCCGAGGAGGGGCCACTCGTGCATCCGACCAATCACGTGCCCGTAGTCAGGCTGATGGGCCAGGAGTAGGCTGCGCCCGTGGTTGACCGGGGAGGGACGACCCAGCGGCTCACGAGCGTGCTGGTCGGCGCGGCGCTGGTCCTGACGGTCAGCGGGTGTCGTGGGAGCATCGGCGTCGACGAGCGCGAGCGCTGCGGCCAGTGCGACGCCAACCGCAGTCGTCTTCGGCATCCTCGACCCCGGACGCGAGCCCGGCTGGCAGCTGGACCGCCACCGGCGACATGATCGAGGCCCGCACCAACCACACGGCCACGCTGCTGCCCGATGGCACGGTGCTGGTGGCGGGCGGCAGCAACGGCAGCGGCCTACTGGCCTCCGCCGAGCTGTACGACCCGGGCAGCGGGTCCTGGACCGCCACGGGGAGCATGATCGAGGCGCCGCTACCGGTCACACGGCCACGCTGCTGCCCGATGGCACGGTGCTGGTTGCGGGCGGCTTTGGCGCCGACGGCGGACTGGCCTCTGCCGAGCTGTACGACCCCCGCAGCGGGTCCTGGACCGCCACCGGGAGCATGATCGAGGCCCGCATCGGTCACACGGCCACGCTGCTGCCCGATGGCATGGTGCTGGTGGCGGGCGGCTTCAGCGGCGACGGCAGCCATCCCATTGCCTCCGCCGAGCTGTACGACCCGGGCAGCGGGTCATGGACCGCCACCGGGAAGCATGACCGAGGCCCGCTAGGGTCACACGGCCACGCTGCTGCCCGATGGCACGGTGCTCGTGTGGCCGGCGGCTTCAGCGGCGACTGGCTCGGCCGAGCTGTTCGACCCGGGCAACGGGTCATGGACCGCCACGGGGAAGCATGACGACCGAGGCCCGCCAATTTCACACGGCCACGCTGCTGCCCGATGGCACGGTGCTCGTGGCGGGCGGCAGCACGCCATCCGGCGACGGTCGGACTGGCCTCGGCCGAGCTGTTCGACCCAGCAGCGGGATCTGGACCGCCACCGGAAACATGAACGGGGGCCGCGCCGATCACACGGCCACCCTGCTGCCCGATGGCACGGTACTCGTAGCGGGCGGCTTCAGCGGCAGCGGCCTGCTACTGGCTTCGGCGGAGGTCTACGACCCGCGGCACCGGGTTGTGGACCCCAACCGGGAGCATGAACCGGGCCCGCTACCTCCACACGGCGACAATGCTGCCCAACGGCAAAGTGCTGGTCGCGGGGGGCGCCAAGACGACCGCCTCCGCCGAGCTGTACGACCCAGGCAGCGGAAGCTGACCGACTTCGATTTCACCTACGCAACCGGTTCCTAGGCTCAGACGCCCTACCCGTTCCTGCCTCGCGAGAGCCGGCCGCGGAGACCTCGGACGCGGTACCAGAAGCGGATCGGTCACGAGGTCGAAGAGGCCGGGGTGGCGAAGCGGGGTGCCGCCGAAGGTGCGCTTGAAGTCGGAGAAGCCCTTCCAGGCGGGATCGGCGCTGGCGTCGTCCGGTTCGGTGACGCCCCACATGTCGACGCTGCGTGCAGCCGTCGGCGGCGAGGGCGCGGAGCATGTTGGCCATGATCGCGTGCGCCGGGTAGTGGTGCTTGTAGCGCTCGTCGCGGAGGAGGGCGCCGTAGAGGTAGTAGGCGCGGTTGGCGAGGCGCGGGAAGGCCATCGCCGCGACGGGGGTGCCGTCCACGCGCGCGATGCCGAGGTACCAACCGTCCGCCGCGGCGAACTCGGTCGCGAGGCGGGTGAGGAACTCCGGGGAGCGGACGCGGAAGTCGGCGCGCTCCGCCGTCGCGGTGAGCAGGTCGTGGAGGATCTCAATCTCTGAGGGGTCGACGCCGCGATGGATGCTGACCTGCGTGCCCTCGCGTTCGGCGCGGCGGTAGAGGCGGCGGGCATCGGCATGCCAGGTGGCCTCGAGCTGGGCGCCGCCATCCATGAGGTCGATCAGGCGGGTTGTCGGGGCCTGGAGGTCGGGGGCGCGACGGAGGCCGTGGGCGGTGGCGAGGGCGGCGATGTCGGTCGGGTCACCGGGCTCGGCGCGGGGATCGAGCTTGACGACGAGCGCCTTCTCCTTGCGGGCGAGGGTTCTCAGCCCCTGGAGCAGCCAGGCGAAGAGACGGTCCGCGTCGGGGGCCGATCGGTCCCAGATCGGGCCGTGCGGGACGTACGCGACCTTGCGACCGAAGCCAGCGGGGCGCAGGAGGGCCTGGGCCACGCCGCGGATCTGACCGTCGTCGTCGAGCAGGATGCGGGCCGGCGGCTCGCCGGCGAGGGCGGTGCACTCGCCCCACGCCCAGGTCTGGAGCAGGTCGGCCTCGGGTCGTGAGGCGACGAAGGCGTCCCACCTGGGGCGGTCGGTCTCGTCGGCGCGACGGAGGATGGGAGGCATCGGGCAGAAGCCTACCCGCTGCCCGGTCGGTTGCGCGTAGCGACAGTCATGTGAGGTGACATCATTGGTCGATGGGCTGGCTCCGCGGTTCGATCGTGGCGATTGCACTCGCCTGGATCGCCATGATCGGCGTCGACCTCTCGCTGCACGCGGGGCTGCTCGCTCCCCTGTACGACTGGAACAGCCCGTTTCTGATCTCGCCCGGCGATGCCTTCCTGCGCATCCCGGTCGGATATCTGAGCTTCCTGGTGCTCGCCGCAGCGCTCGCCTGGCTGCTGACCCGGCTTGAGATCCGCAACGGTCGCAGCGGCGCGCTGGTGGCCGGCGGGCTGGGCGCCGTCATCTGGGGTGCGCTGGTCCTCGGCCTGTGGTCCATCTCAACCGCCGATGTCTCCCTCTTGGCGGGCTGGTGGATCGGCCAGACGGCCGAGCTGGCTGTCGGCGGCCTGGTGATCGGCGCCATCCTGGGCGGAATGCGCATTCGATCGGTAGCCTGGAGGGTCGGTGCCCTCCTGGTCGCCGGGGCCGTCGTCGCCGTGGTGCTGCAGTCGATCGGCTACGCGACCGCGCCGGGCGTTGTCCAGTAGGGCGGGCGGGATCAAGACGGCGATTCGTTGGGGCCTGGCCCTGGCTGCACCGCTCGGCATCCTCGCGCTCAGCTACGGCCTATGGGCGACCAGCGATCGCCTCGGTTACGTCGGTCCCCTGGACAAGGCGCAATTCGGATGGCTCGTCCTCATTCCCGTCGTTTCCAGTGTCCCGGTTGCGGCCGCCTTCGCCTGGGAGAGGCTGACGGGGAGTGCCGCTCTGGTCGTTCCCTTTCTGGTTGGGATCATGCGTTGCCGTGCCTGTCGCAGCGGCATTCTGGGTGGCGATCGCGCACCCGGATTGTCAGTTCGGCTCGGTGATGAAAGAGGCAGACACCATCCGGGCGTCGGTGATTGTGGGAGTGGTTGCCGGAGGTGGATACGCCCTTGCCGGGATCGTTGCGGCGATCCAGTCGCGTGCCGGACATCGGTGGAGAGGCGCGTTCGCGGGCCTGGCGCTCGGGTTCGCCATGCTGTGGATTACGGCCTTTACCGCGTTCGCGATGGCCCCGGTGGGGCTATGCCAACGACCGTGATGAGTCGGCGTCGAACCAACGCGATAATCCCAGCGTGGCTGAGCAACCCGATTCGGTTCCCGATATCGCCTACTACCCGGATGGCGGCGTCCGGTACCGCGGCTTCCAGCTCGACGGCGAGATGCACGGCGCGTGGGAGTTCCTGCGCAGGGACGGGAGCGTCATGCGGGCCGGTGACTTCGACCGCGGGCGGCAGGTCGGCGTGTGGCGCACCTACGACCGCGCCGGGCGGGTCGTGAAGGAGACCGACTTCTCGCGCTAGCGGCGCCCGCGCCGCTCGAAGTCGGCGACGCGGGCCTTGACGATCGCCTTGACGACCTTGGGCGGGATCGGCTTGTCCGGCGTGAAGTGAATCGTCCCCTTCAGCGTGCTGTAACCGGCTAGCTCGACGTCGAAGTTCCGCAGGTACGTGCCGCAGTAAAAGGAGCACTTCTTCCCGGATGCCCCGAAGCCCAGCATGTACCTGCCATGCAGCCGATAGCCGGGAATCCCATAGGCGATCACCTCGACCGCCTCGGGAGCGGCCGCGCGAATCTGGCCGCGCAGGATTTGAAGCGCGTCCCGCTGGTCGGCGGGAAGGCCGGCGAGGAACTCGTCGATCGTGGTGGCGGGTGCCTTCATGCCGGAAATGTTAGTCGTCGCTGCCGGCCAGGCGGCGGCCCGATAGGCGCAGCCGGGCGCGCTGGGCGGTGCCATAGGCGGGGAGGATCACCCGAAGCGCGGCGTCCTGGACGGGGCGCAGCGCGAGGTCGCGGGCCCCGACGTAGTCGACCCGCCGACCGCCGAAGCCCTCCTTGAACTGGGCGATCCCGCCGGTGGCGATGCCCCACAGGTCGTAGAGCGCGAAGCCTTCGGCACGGAAGGTGCGGATCGCCTCCCACTTCAGCAGGTAGTTGGCGCGGGAGCTGGCGCCGAGATCGGTCATGCCGCCGTAGGCCTCGGTGGCGCGGTCGCCGCAGGCGAAATGGAAGAGCGTCGCCACTCGTCCGCCCTCGAGGGTGGCGAAGAAGAGGCGGGCGTGGCCGCCGGGTGCGAACAGGCGCCAGACGCGCTCGTAGTACTCAGGTGCTCGAACCACGAAGCCGGCGCGTTCGGCGGTATGCCGATAGATCCCGTAGAAGTCGGCAAGCCCGGCCGCGACGTCAGCTGGCAACCTGTGATCGACCTCTTCGACACGAATTCCAGCGCGCTCCGCCTTGTGGACGTACTGGCGGTGCTTCTGCCTGGTGGCCGCCAGGAGCGCGTCTTCGTCGCGGGCGAGGTCGATGACCCGCGTGCGTGGCGGCTGGACCTTGGCCGTCTTGCGCCACGGCGCGGCGAGCAGCGCGGCGCCGAACGCGTCGGCTGCGGTTGCCTCGGGGTCGACCTTGAGCGTGGCAATCCCTTCGGTCGCGGCGAGGCCGCTGAGCGCGGTGATCAGGGCGTCGCGGATGGCCGGGTCGTCGAGCTGGCCGATCGGGCCGCGTGGCGCGTAGCCGAGGCGCCAGCCGACCAGCGGGACCTTGCGGATCAGGACCTGCGCGCCGGCCAGCGGTTGGTCGGGGCGCTCCCCCACCGCGACGCGGATCGGGCGCCAGCCGGCCGATTCGCGCAGCTCGCCCCACTCCCACAGCTGCGGGAAACTGCGGTAGGGGGCGTGCTCGACGAAGGCGTTCCAGGCGTTGGGATCGGTGACGCGGAAGGCGGCGAGCTCAGGCATCGGCCTTGAAGCCGGCCGCGGCGAGCTCCCGACGAGCGACCTCGCGCTCGTCCCACCAGCGCTTGTCGGTGCCGTAGATGATGCTGCCCTCATGCCCCTTGCCGGCCAGCAGGAGCATGTCGCCGGCCCTGGCCAGGCCGATGGCGCGGGCCACCGCCGCTCGCCGGTCGTCGATCACCAGCAGCGTCTCACCGTCCCGAGCGCCGGCTGCCCGGGCACCATCGGCGATCGCCTCGTTGATGGCGCGCGGATCCTCGAGGCGGGGATCCTCGTCGGTCACGATCGCGATGTCGGCCAGTTCGGCCGCGACGCGGCCCATCTCGGGGCGCTTGACGCGGTCGCGCTCACCCGCCGAGCCGAAGACGACGATCAGCCGCCCAGTGGTGAGCGGGCGGAGCGTGCGCAGCACCTTCGCCAGCGAATCGGCGGTGTGGGCGTAGTCGACGATCACGCCGAACGGCTGTCCTCCATCGATCCGCTCCATCCGGCCTGGGACGCCGGCCACCGCGCCGATCGCGACCGCAGCGGCGGCCATGTCGATCCCCTGCGCATCGGCCAGGGCCAGGGCGGCGAGGGCGTTGTCGACGTTGAATGCCCCCGGGAGGCGGAGGTTGACCTCGCCACTCCAGCGCGGGGTGGTGGCGGTGAAGGTCGTCCCATCGGTGCGGACCTCAAGGTCGGTCGCCCGGACCTCGGCGGAGGGATTGGTCCCGTAGGTGAGGACCCGGTCGCGGGCGCGCTCGCGGAAGTACCCGAAGGTCGGATCATCAGCGTTGAGGATGGCGAGCGGCGCCTCCTCGACGAGCATCGCCTTGGCGGCCCGATACGCCTCGAGGGTGCCATGGAACTCCAGGTGCTCGCTCGTCACGTTGGTCACGATCGCGACCTTGAAGCGGCAGTTACGGACGCGGGACTGCGCCAGGCCGTGGCTGGTCGCCTCCATCACCACGCAGTCATTGCCCGCCTCGACCATGTCCGCCAACAGCGCCTGGAGCTCGAGCGCCTCGGGAGTCGTGTTGCGGTCGTCGTTCGAGCTCAGCTCGTCGCCCACCCGCACGGCCACGGTACCGATCATCCCGGGCCGCCGGCCACCGGCCGCCAGCGCGGCCACGGCCAGGTACGAGGTCGTGGTCTTGCCGTCGGTGCCTGTCACCCCGATCGCCTCGAGGCGCTCCGACGGGCGGCCATACCAGGCGTCGGCGGCATCGGCCAGGGCGTCGCGGGTGCGGTGCACGATGAGCTGTGGCTCGCTGATCCCGAACGTCTCGCGCTCAGCCACCACCCCCACCGCGCCGTGGGTCACGGCCTCGAGCACGAAGTCATGGCCGTCGACGTGGTCGCCGGGAACGGCGAAGAAGAGGGTCCCGGCGTGCGCATCGCGCGAGTCGTACGCGAGCGAGGTGATCTCGCCGACCGGCAGGCCGGCGACTCGTTCCGGACTGATGACGTCGGCCAGCTCGCCGAGCCACATGCTGCGCGGCGCGCTCATCGGGCCAGCCCGGGGATGGCGCCGCGCGCGATGGCAACCGCGGAACGGAGCCGGTAGAGGGTCGGGTCGACGACGACGTCCCAGGTGCCGGCCCAGCGCGCCACTCGACTCCCGAACCCCTTCTTGAAGAGTCCCACGCCGTGCCAGGCGTGCTCTGGGCCGGCCCCGTCGGGCGCGATCCCCCATAGGTCGTGGGTGCGGCTGCCGAGCTCGCGAGCGCGCCGCATCATCTCCCACTGGAGCAGGTAGCTGGCGTAGTGCTTCGCCTCCCCGGCCTCCTCGCGGCGCGAGCCCGCGAACAGGTAGAAGGACCGATCCCCCTCGACCACCAGCATCCCCGAGGCGAGCAGCTCGTCGCCGCGGCGCGCCTCCAGGATCGAGGCGCGGCCCGCCGCGCCGAGGGCGGCCCAGGCGATCCGGTAGCGCTCCAGCGGCGGCTTTGGGAAGCCGGCGCGCCGCTGGGTATCGAGGACGAGGGCGTGGAGGGCGTCGATCGGCGCAGTGTCGGAGGCGTCCGCACAAACACCGACCGCGACCCCTTCGCGCTGCGAGCGACGCACCGCGTAGCGCGTGTCCTTGTCGAAGCTGGCGAGCAGCGCGTCGTCATCGGTGAGGTCCACGAGGCGCGTCTGCCCGACCTGGAGGGGCCGTTGGTCGGAGCGCAGCCGCGTGAAGAGGGTCGCGGCCGGCGAGCCGGCCTCGATGCGCGGCTCGAGCTTGGCGGCGATCACGCGCGCGCCTCGCCCCACCTCGCGCAGCCCGATCGTCACCGCCCGCAGCCACTCCCCCGCGCGAGGGTCCTCGTAGTCCAGCACCGGACCATGCGGCACGTACCAGAAGGCCCGGCCGAGCGGCAGGCGTCGCTCCTGCGCGGCGACGAGCGCCACCACGTCGCCCTCCTCGTCGAGGACGAAGCGCCGCTGTGGCTGGCCGTCGTACGCAGCCACCGCGGCCCACGCCCAGTCGTGGAGGAAGTCGCCGGAGGCGGTGCGCCCGAGCAACGCCTGCCAGGCGCCCTCGTCGCCGGGCGCGGCAGGACGGAAGCGGCTCATGCGGCGATCTCCCTGGAGCGGCGCCGTGACAGGTATCGGCGCACCTGGGCCAGCTCGTCGGAGCCCATCGCGGCCGAGGCGACGAGGTAGATGACCGCCCCGGCGCCGACGAGCAGGGCCAGCGCCCCGATGCGGCCGAGGCCGTTCGTCAGCAGCCCCGGCGACCAGGCCTGGAGGGCCAGCTGGCCACCGAGCATCACGACCGCGGCGCCCGCGGCAGCGAGCAACGAGCGCGAGCCGGAGCGAAGCACCGCGGCCTCCTCGATCGAGTCGATCCGCCGCCGCAGCGCCCAGATCAGGCCGAGCACCTCGAGCGAGGCGCTGATCGACAGGGCCAGCGCGAGCCCCTCGACCCCCATCGGTCCCGACAGGATCGTCATCAGCGGCACGTTGATGGCGACCGCGATGACGGCCCACAGGACCGGGACGCGGGTGTCCTGCATGGCGTAGAAGGCGCGCGTCAGCACGTGCACCACGATATGCCCCGAGAGGCCGATGCTGAAGAAGGCGAGCGCATCGGCCGTGCGGTCGGCCGCAGCGGTCGAGAAGAGCCCGTATTGGAAGAAGACCGCGGCGATCGGCCTTGCCAGCACGATCATCGCCGCGGTCAGCGGTGCCGCCAGAAAGATGAGGATGCGCAGGCTGGTCGACAGCTGACGCCGGATCTCGGCGATGCGCCCCAGCGCGGCGTCACGGCTGAAGGTCGGGAAGAGGGCGACCGCCACGCTCACGCCCAGCACGCCAACGGGGATCTGGCTCAGCTGGAAGGCGTAGTTGTACGCGGTCACGCTCCCCGTGCCCAGGTTGCTGGCAAGGATGGTGCTGGCGATGAAGTTGACCTGGCCCGCGGCGAGGCCGAGCAGACGCGGCCCCATCAGCCAGGCCACCTGGCGCACGCCGGGGTGTCGCAGGCCGATCGACAGGTCGTAGCCCTGCCCAACCTTGCGCAGCTGGGGGAGCTGGATGGCGAGGTGCAGGATCGAGCCGATGACGACGCCGATGGCGAGGCCCTCCACCCCGAGCGTGGGGGCGAGCAGCACCGCGGCCCCGATGATGCCCAGGTTGTAGACGAGCGGCGCCAGCGCCGGCACGCCGAAGCGCCCGTAGCTGTTCAGGAGTCCGGTGACGACCGCCCCCATCCCGATGAAGACCGGGCTGAGCAGCATGAGCCGGGTGAGCCGGACCGTCAGCGCGGTGGTGGGTCCGTCGAAACCCGGGGCGATGACCGGCACGACCCACGGCGCCAGGATCGCCATCACCGCGCTGAAAACGGCGAGCGCGACGAGCACCAGGTTGATCACGCTGCTCGCCAGGCGCCACGCCTCCTTCTCGTCCTCGCGGGCGCGGTAGCTGCTGAAGACCGGGATCAGCGCCGCGGAGAGGGCGCCGGCGACGACGAGCTGGAAGATGGCGTCGGGGATGCGGAAGGCGGCGAAGTAGGCATCCAGGTCGGCCGTCGCGCCGAACTGCGACCCGATGACGAGGAGGCGGATCCAGCCGAGCAGCCGGCTCGCGAGCGCGGCGATGGTGAGGATCAGGCTGGCGTTGGCCAGCACTCTTCCGACCGAGGGACCGGCGACCGATGGACCGGCGGCCGGCGGCGGCGTCTCCCCGCCGAGCGCCTCGCTCACCGCGCCGGACGGCCGGAGGCGGCCCGGCCGGAGCGTGGGTGCGCGGAGCGGTAGGCGGTGCGCAGCGATGCGTCGGAGAGGTGGGTGTAGATCTGGGTGGTGGCCAGGCTGGCGTGGCCGAGCAGCTCCTGGACCGTGCGCAGGTCGGCGCCGCCCTCGAGCAGATGCGTCGCGAACGAGTGGCGCAGCGTGTGCGGCGAGGTGGTCGGCGGCGCGCCCGAGGCGGTGACCCAGCGGTCGACCACCATCCTCGCGCCGCGGGCCGTGAGCGGGCCGCCGGTCCCGTTGAGGAAGAGCGCCGCCGTCGTGCGCGGGGCGCGGGCAGCCAGGGCGGGACGGCCCGAGGCCAGGTAGGCGCGCACGGCGCGTGCCGCGTGCTCCCCGAACAGCAGCTCGCGCTCCTTGTCGCCCTTGCCGATCACGCGCAGCCGGCGCCGGCCCAGGTCGAGGCGGTCCATGGTCAGCGAGGAGAGCTCGCTGATCCGCATCCCCGTGGCGTACAGCAGCTCGAGCAGGGCGGCATCGCGTCGCGCCGACGCGTCGGCGAGCGCCGGGTCACGGTGGCGGCGAGGGTGCAGGGTCATGCTCATGGGCGCCTCGACCAGGTGCGCGGCGCCGGTCACCGACAGGACGCGTGGCAGTCGCCCGGGACGCTTGGGCGACCGCACCCCGGCGACCGGATCGGCATCGATCCAGCCCTGCCGGGCGGCATGGCGGTAGAGCGAGCGGATCGCCGCCAGCCGGCCGCCCACGGTCGAGCTGGAGAGGCCACGCTCCGCGAGCGTGCCCAGGTAGGCGCGCACCGTGGCGCGGTCGGGCGAGGTCCACGGCACGCCGCGCGCATCGAGGAAGGCGAAGAACAGGGTCACGTGGCGCCGGTACTCGCGAATCGTGCCGGGCGAGGAGTTCCGGCTCTCGAGATGGCCGAGGAAGCGCCGCAGAGCCGCGGCGGCATCGCCGCTCAGCACCGACGCGTCAGCCATGGGCGACCACGGGTTCGGCGGCGGCATCTCCATCCTGGTCGGGGCGTACAGGGCGGGTCCACGACGAATAGTCGCAGTCCGGATAGCGGTCGCATCCCCAGAATGGCCGGCGCCCGCGCCGGGCGCGCTTCGTGACGACGGTGCCGAGGCCGCACTTCGGGCAGGTCCCGAACCGCTCGGCGGCCGGCGTCTCGCGCTTGATGTACTTGCAGTCGGGGTAGCGGTCGCAGCCGACGAAGGGGCCGAAGCGGCCGGTCCGCGCCACGAGATGGCCCTTCCCGCACTCCGGGCACTCCTCCCCCACCCCGGGCAGCGCCACCGCATCGGCCTCCTCGCCGGGAAGTGGCGCGGTGTACTTGCACTCGGGGTAGCCACTGCACCCCAGGAACCAGCCGTTGCGGCCGAAGCGCTTCACGAGCAGGTCGCCGCTCAGCGGGCAGACGATATCGGTCAGCTCCACCTGCTTGGCAATGTTGGCGCGCCCGTCGGCGATCTTGATGCTGAATGGATCCCAGAAGGCGCGCACCATCGGCACCCATTCGTTCTTGCCCGCCGCCACGTCGTCGAGCTGCTCCTCCATCCGGGCGGTGAACTCGATGTCGACCACCTCCGGGAAGTGCTCGACCAGCAGGTCGGTGACGCGGAACGCCGACTCCTCTGGGAAGAGCCGGCGCTCCTTGATGGTCACATAGCCGCGGGCGCGGATCGTCTCGATGGTGGGGGCGTAGGTCGACGGTCGCCCGATGCCATGCTCCTCGAGCGCCTTGATCAGGGTCGCCTCCGTGTAGCGCGGCGGGGGCTGGGTGAAGTGCTGCTCGGCCTTCACGTCGGCCAGGTCGAGCCCTTCGCCCTGGCGCAGATCCGGGAGCACCGTCAGGCGCTCGTCCTCCTCGTCGTCCCGCCCCTCGACGTAGACGGCCTGGTAGCCGTCGAAGACCCGCTTGCGCGCTCCCGCGTGCAACGTGTAGCGCCCGGCGGTGACGTCGACCCCGACCTGGTCGAAGCGGGCCGGCGACATCTGGCTGGCCGTGGCGCGTTTCCAGATCAGCTCGTAGAGGCGGAACTCCTCGGGCTTGAGATGGGAGCGCACGCTCTCCGGCGAGCGGCCGAAGCTCGACGGGCGGATCGCCTCGTGCGCCTCCTGCGCGCCGCGGGTGCGGTTCCGGTAGGCGTTCGGCTTGTCGGGCACGAACTCCGCGCCGAAGCGGCCGGCGATCACCTTGCGCGCCTCGGCCACCGCCCCGCTGGCGATCGATAGCGAGTCGGTTCGCATGTAGGTGATCAGCCCGACCTGGCCCTCCGGCAGGGCGACCCCCTCGTACAGCGACTGCGCCACGCTCATCGTGCGGCGGGCCCCGAAGCCGAGCTTGCGCGAGGCCTCCTGCTGGAGGGTGCTGGTCGTGAACGGCGGGGGCGCCGACTTCTTCTGCTGCGTGCGACTGACCGATTCGACCGCGTACTCGGCGGCCCGCAGGGCAGCCTCGTGCTCGCGCGCCTCCGCCTCCGATCCGATCTTCGCCTTCTTGCCGTCGATCCGGGTCAGCTCGGCGCTGAACTGCCCGGCGCCGTCGCGCCGCTTCAGGTCGGCGGCGATGGTCCAGTACTCATCGGCCTTGAAGGCGGTGATCTCGCGCTCGCGGTCGACGACCAGGCGCACCGCCACGCTCTGCACCCGCCCCGCCGACAGGCCGCGCCGGATCTTGCTGCTGACCAACGGGCTGAGCTTGTAGCCGACCAGGCGGTCGATCACGCGGCGCGCCTGCTGGGCGTTGACCAGGTCGAGGTTGACGGCCCGGGGATGGGCGAAGGCCGCGTCGATGGCGCCCTTGGTGATCTCGCTGAAGGTCACGCGCCGAACCCGATCGGCGGCGAGGCCGGCGTAGTCGGCGATGTGCCAGGCGATCGACTCGCCCTCGCGGTCGAGGTCCGTGGCGAGCCAGACGATGTCGGCCTTGCGCGCCTGGTCGGCAAGCTTCTCGAGCTCCTTGCGCCGCTCCTTGAGGGGCTCGTAGCGTGGCGCGAAGTCGTGCTCGAGATCGACGCCGAGGCTGCGCTGGGGAAGGTCGCGGACATGGCCGTAGGAGGCGGTGACGGTGTAGCCGGGACCCAGGTACCGCTCGATCGTCTTGGCCTTGGCGGGCGACTCGACGATCACCAGGTCGCCGCTGGAACGCTTCTTGGGGGGCATCGGTCAGGGAGTGTAGCACCGGCCATCCGGCGCTCCGGATCGGCCGATCAGTCGGTGAAGTCCCACACGATGATCACCTTGGCCCCCCTGATGGCGATCCCGATCCCCACGCGGGTGTAGTGCGTGCTGAGGATATTCCCGATGTGGTTGGCGACTCCGGGGTACGGCTCGGACATGAACTGGGCGTGGCACCAGTCGAGCGTCTGGGTGGTCGTGCGCCCCGTATCGCTGTTCATGCACTGGTTCTCGCCGTTCCAGCCGAACTTCAGCCCCGCGGCACGCAGGCGCTGCTCGTGCGAGGACCCGTCGCGGCCGGTGTGGCTGAAGTAGTTGTAGATCACCTGGTCCCAGGCATGGGCGAGGGCGACCGCTTCGATCGCCTTGTCATACACGAGCGGCTGGAGGCCATGGGCGGCGCGGGCGGCGTTCAGTTGGTTGAGCGCGTAGGTCACCGCCGCCGAGGACGCCTGGGGGCCCGTGACCGAGGCGTGGCATGCGCCGAGGCGCGGGTGGTGAAGGTGAGGCTGGCGGTCACCGCGTTCCCGTCGGCATCGACGGCGCCGTCGGCGAGCGAGACGTCGATGCGATGGCCAGCGGCGAACGCCCGTGTCGGAGTGAATCGGAGCTGCGTGGCGGCCGCGTTCCACACGATGCTGCCGGTCAGCGTCTTGCCGCTGGTCCGGTCGCGGACGCGAAGCGCCTGGCCGACCGACCCGGAGTCGACCGACTGGCTGAACCAGAGCACCAGCTCGCGGTTGGTGACGCGGGTCGCTCCCGCTGCTGGCGTGCTCCGCAGCAGCTGCGACGCGGCGCGTGTCGTGAAGGAGAACGATGTGTCGCCGGCCAGTGGATTCCCGGCGAGGTCGTGGACCCCTGTCAGCGACACCGCGTACCGCGCGTCGGGGGCCAGGCGCTCGATCGGCGAGTAGGTCATGGCGGTGCCGGCCCAGGTGAACACCCCCGGCACAGCCGGGCTCAGCAGGAAGCCCGCCTCGACCTCGCCGCGGTCGACCGCGCTGTTGAAGATGATCCTGATCGCCGTCCCCGAGCTCACCCCCGATGCGATGGCCACTGCGCCAGCCGGATCGTCGCCGGCGGGGTCCATGGCCGCCGAGGGAACAGGGGGCGCGGCCGCCGACGTTACGCTGAACTCGCGGACGCGCGGAGCGGTCTGGGTGGTGAAGCTGAAGCGGGCGGGGCCGCCCAGCAGCGCCCCGCTGGCGGTGCGGGCGGTCGAGCCGATGGTGAGCGCATACCGCGCGTCGGTTCGCCACAGGCTTGCTGGGCGCAGCTGCAGCGAGCGCCCGTCCTGGCTCCATGCTGCCCGGAAGGGGTGCGCTGGGGTGACCGTCAACGCGGCCTCGACCGAGGCGGGGTCCATCGCCTGGGCGAACGAGAGGGTCACCGGGTCGCGCGTGCCGATCCCGATCCCGATATTGAGCGGGAGGATCGACGGCGGCGCCGGAAGGACGGCGGTGAGGCTCGCCTGGGCGGCTCCGCCGAGCGAGATGCCGGCCGCCAGCGCCAGGATGAGGCCTGCCGCGGTGGCGCGGGTGAGGGCCGGGTGGCGATGCATCAACGCCGAAAGCGTGGCAATCGGAAGGCGCGATCCGAGGCGCGCACTGCGGATCGAGATCAATAGACAGTGACTCCTGTCACGGGGCGGACCGCGGTCGGGGCACGAGACGCGGCTGCCTGGTGGCCTGGGCAGTATACCGGCCGATCAGGCTTCTGGCCCGCGCGAGCGCCCGATGCGGCGCGCGGTGAGGGTCGCGTGGAAGGTGGCACCGCCGTACGCCTCGACCAGGCCGCGCGCCTCCAGCAGGGTCAGCGTGCTGGCCAGCGCCCCGGTCGCGAGCCTGGTCCGGGCGATCAGCTCCTCGATCGAGCCGGGGCGCTGAAGGAGGGAGTGGAGCACCAGCGCCTCGCTATCGGAGAGGCTGGCCACGCTCACCGGCCGCGCTCCCGGTGCGGCACCGACCCGGTGCAGGAGCGCGGCAGCCGAGGTCACGATGCTGGCCTGGTGGTCCGCGATGAGCCGATTGCAGCCGCGCGATGCGACGGCGTCGATCTGGCCGGGAACCGCGAAGACCTCGCGGCCGTATTCGATCGCGGCGGCGACGGTGAGCAGCGCCCCGGAGCGATCTGGCGCCTCCACCACCACGACCGCCCGCGCCAGCCCGGCGATGATCCGGTTGCGCCGCGCGAAGTCCGGCTTGCCGTGTGACTGTCCCGGTGCCAGCTCGGAGACGAGGGCTCCTCCGGTGTCGACGAGACGCCTGGCCAGGTCCCGGTGGCGCGGCGGGTAGACCCGGTCGAGGGGCGACGGCAGCACTGCCACGCTGCGGCCACCAGCCGAGATGGCCGCGAGGTGGGCCTGCCCGTCGATGCCGATCGCCAGGCCGCTCACCACCGTCACGCCGGCACGCGCAAGCTCGTCGGCGATCTCCGCGGCGGCGGCGCGACCGTAGCCGGTCGCCCGCCGGGTGCCGACGATCGCCACGCACGGCGCCGCCATCGAAACGGGATCCCCCGCCACGTACAGCAGCGGCGGCCGGGGATCGGAGGCGGCGAGGGTGGCCGGGTAGCGATCGTCGAGCGCGGTCACGATGCTGCCTCCCGCCCGGCGCGTTGCCGCATCGACGCGCCCGGCGACCGCAATGACGCCCTCTCGTCGGAGGCGGGCCAGCGTCGGCGCGGCGTCCTCCGGCAGACGGGGCAGCTCGTCCAGCAACGCCATGCCAGCGGCCCATGCCGCGCGCGCGCTGCCGAATCGCGCGAGGAGACGCGCGAATCCGACCGGTCCCACCCCCGGGACCAGTGAGATGGCAATCCAATGCGGTACCTCGTCCGCGAGGTCGAGGTCGGACAGGTCGAGCGTTGCCCAGCCACCGCGCGTCGAGGGCGACATGACGAGCCCGCCGGCCGCTGGTCGGTCGGGAAGTTGGGCCGCATGAGCGATCGGCCCGCGGGCACCCACACCAATCACGCGGCCACCGCGCCGCGATAGGTCATCGCCTCGTCGATGTGCTCGCGGCTCACCTCATCGACGCCGGCCAGGTCGGCAACCGTCCTCGCCACGCGCGCCGCCCGATGGAGCCGACGCGGCGAGAGCCCAAAGCGCCGGCCGCGTTGCGCGAGCGTCGCCTGCGCCTCGCCGCCGAAGCCGCGGCTGGGGTCGAGGGCGCCCGCCGGGAGGTCGCCGTTCGCCACCCCCTGCCGGCGCAGCTGCCGCCGCCAAGCCTGGGCGACGCGGGCCGCTACCGCCGAGCTCGGCTCGCTGCCGTCATGACGCTCCCCCACCGGTGGCTCAGGCTGGGCCATCGTCACCCACAGGTCGATGCGGTCGCGCAGCGGGCCGGAGAGGCGCGCGAGGTAGCGACGCCCCGCCGCGTCATCGCAGGTGCATGCCCGACGCTTCGATCCAGCCCAGCCGCACGGACAGGGGTTGAAGGCGGCGAGCAGCGTGAAGCGGGCCGGCAAGGTGAGCGCACCGTCGACTCGCGCGATCGTCACCGAGCCACCCTCGAGCGGCTCGCGGAGGGCGTCGAGCGCATCGGTCCGAAACTGGAGCGTCTCGTCGAGCAGGAGGATGCCGCGGTGCGCCAGCGACGCCTCTCCGGGTCGGACCCGCGGGCCGCCGCCGACGAGCGCCTGCGTCGAGATGGTGTGATGCGGCGCGCGGAAGGGGCGCCGGCGGAGGAGCGGCGCATGCCGATCGAGAAGCCCCGCCACGGAGTAGATGCGGCTCACCTCGATCGCCTCCTCATCCTGGAGCGGAGGCTGGAGCCCGGCTGCGCAGCGCAGCAGGAGGGTCTTGCCGATGCCGGGCGGGCCGCACAGTGCGAGGTTATGGCGCCCGGCGATGGCGATCTCCAGGCCGCGCCGCGCAAGGGCCTGCCCGTCGACCTCGGCGAGGTCCGGGGCGGTTGACGGCCCGCTCCACTCGGGCAGCGGCGTGGATTCGGCGGCCGGCAGCTCCCGGACGCCGGCGAGGTGGCCGATCGCCTCCCCGAGTGAGGCGGCGCCGTGCACCCGGAGACCCGCCACGGCGGCGGCCTCGCCGGTCGCTCCGCCGGCAACGATCAGCGACGGGACTCCTGCCGCGTACGAGGCGGCCGCCAGCGCCATCAGGCCAGGCACCGGGCGCAGAGCGCCGTCGAGCCCCAGCTCGCCGACCAGCGCGGTGTCCCGCAGCCGATCGAGGGAGCGCAGCTGCCCAGAGGCGGCAAGGATCCCGACCGCGATCGGGAGGTCGTAGCCGGTCCCGTCCTTGGGCAGGTCCGCCGGCGAGAGGTTGATCGTGATCCGGCGTGCCGGCAGCTCGAACCCGCTGTTGCGCAGCGCACTTCGCACCCGCTCGCGGGCTTCCTGCACCTGGCTGCCGGCGAGACCGACGATGGTCAGCGCGGGCAGGCCGAAGGCGACGTCCACCTCGACCCGGACCGGCTCGCCGTCGACGCCGACGATCGCGGCGCTCAGCGTCTCCGCCAGCACGGACACCACCTCCAGCCAGGAGGCGCGATCGAGACGGATGAGGTGGCCGGCCGCCAACCTGCTCGCCTCCCAAACTCCGGCGGCGACCGGCTGCCCAGGAGGTTAGGGCTGGGGCCTTACCGGCCCGTTAGGCGAGGCTTATCGGTCAGTAGCGGGAGGGGACCGACGCCGCCACCGTGACCTTGTCGATGGCCTTCGCGAAGTCGAGGACGCTGCGGCCCAGGGTCGAGTCGGGGCGGCTCGACATGAACGGCTCGCCGGAGTTGAGGGCGCTGATCGCGCCGCGGTACTCGTTGATGATCTGGTAGTCGATCTTGCGCCCGAGCGCCGATTCGGCGTTCTGGATGTTGATGCCGGTGTAGGCGTTGGACCGATTCAGGACGAGCTGCACCTTGTTCTTCTCGTAGCCGAGGCTGTCCATCGTCTCGAGCACGAGGCGCACGTTCTTCAGGCAGGAGAGGTCGGCCGTCATGACCACGTAGATGACGTCGGCCTCGTCGAAGAGCTGCAGGTTGAAGTCGTCGATCGTCTGCGACATGTCGACCAGGGTGTAGTCGAAGAGGCGACGCGCAGAGGCTCAGGATGTTGTTGAGCACCGCGGGACTCTGGCGCTGCCGCTCGACCACGACGTCCGCCGCCGCGGGGTCCGGAGGCGCCAGCAGCAGGTCGACCCCGGACCGGTGGCGAACCATCAGCTTGTGGAGCAGGTCGACGTCGAGGTCGGGCTCGTTGATGGCGTTCACGATCGAGGCGGTGTCGAGGCCCAGGTCGAGGAAGACACGCAGGTCGCCGAACTGGAGGTTGGCGTCGATGAGCGCGGTCCGACGGTGCAGCTCGCGGGCCATGGCGATCGCCGTGTTGATGGCGATGGTGGTCGTCCCGACCCCGCCCTTGGCCGGGTAGAAGACGCAGAGCCGGCCCATCGTGGGTGCCTCGGCGGCGGTGCGGGGGGTGCTGGAACCTCCGCGAGCCAGCAGCGCCTTGATGCGGGCCATCAGCTCGAGCGGGTGGAACGGCTTGACGATGTCGTCGTCCGCGCCGGCGCGCAGCCCCTTGACGCGCTGCTCCACCTCCGCTTCGGCGGTGAGCATGATGATCGGCACCCGGGTCCCCTGCTCGGCTGCGCGGATCTGCTGCACGGCGGCGTACCCGTCCAGCTTCGGCATCGACACGTCCATCAGGATCAGGTCGGGCCTGGCCTCGAGCGCCATCTCCACGCCGGCGGCCCCGTCGGCGGCGACCATCACCTCGTAGCCCTCCTGCTTGAGGGCGAAGACGAGGACGCGCTGGATGTTCAGGTCGTCATCGACGACCAGGACCTTGGTGGCCATGCGGCTCCATCCGGCTGCGACGAGTTGGGCGCGATTATACGGGCGGCACCCCGTCGAGATGGCGAGCGAGGAAGTCGAGGACGCGCTGTTCGTATGCCGCGGGCGCGGCCGCATGCGCGTCGGCGTGGGCCGCCCCCTCGACGATGAACAGCTCCTTCGGCTCCCCCGCCGCGTCGAACATGCGCTGGGACTGCTCCGGGCTGACCGTCCGGTCGTCGGACGGCGCGATGAGGAGGAGCCCGCGGGGCGCGATGTGCGCCACGCGCTGGATCGGTGATCGGAGGCGGGCACGGGCTCGCAGGCTGGCCGCCCCGACCACCAGCCGTGAGCCGAGCGTCGCGAGCGGATAGCCCGCCTCACGCATCCGGTTCGCGATCGGGTTGCGCAGGTCGGCGTAGGCGGCATCGGCCACCACCGCCGCCACGGGCAGGTCGGGCGCGGCCATGATCGCCACCGATCCGCCCATGCTGACTCCCATCAGCGCGATAGGGCCGAGGCCACGTCCGGCGAGGAAGCGGACCGCGGCCGTCACGTCGCGCTGCTCCAGGGTGCCGAGCGTGATGAGGGCGTCGTCGCTGCCGCCGTGGCCCCGGAAGTCGAACTGGAGCACGTGGTAGCGACGCTGCAGCCACGGCACGAAGCCCGCCAGCCACGGCAGTCGATTCCACGAGTAGCCGTGCATCAGCACCACGGCGGCGCGCGTCTCGCGCGCGGCGGGGACCAGCCAGCCGGAGAGGGTGACGCCGTCATCGGTCGTGAACCGGACGTCCTCGTAGGCGAGGCCCAGGTCGGCCGGCGTCGACGGTCCGCCCTCGAGCGGGAGGAACGGGCGCCGCCCGGGGCTCACGATCCGACGCGACCCCTCCACGGTGAGGTAGCCCAGGTAGCCCAGCGTGACGGCGGCCGCGATCCGCCCGAGCCAGGCGGCGAGCCACCAATGGCGGCGGGGTCGCGAGGTCATCCTGTCCGCGCTCGCGGTCAGCCCTTGCCAGGCAGCTCGCCGGCCTCGCGCGCCGTCCGCATGACGCTTGCCAACGGGCGCGACAGCTCGGCAAGCTCCATCGGCACGATCCACTTGGTCGACGCTCCCGCCGCCAGCGCCTTGAGCGCCTCGAGGTACTGGAGCGTCATCGTCTTGTCGTCGACTCCCTTGGCGGCACCGAAGATCGTCTTGAGCGCGTTGCTGAACCCCTCGGCGCGCAGGACCTGGGCCTGCCGCTCGCCCTCGGCGCGCAGGATGGCGCTCTGCTTGTCGCCCTCGGCCACGTTGATGGTGGCCTGTCGGGTCCCCTCGGACTCGGTGATGTTGGCTCGCCGATTCCGCTCGGCGCTCATCTGGCGGTTCATCGCCTCCTGGATGTCGCGCGGCGGGACGATCTCGCGGATCTCGACGTTCGTGATCTTCACGCCCCAGCGGTGGGTCACCTCGTCGAGCTTCGACCGCAGGACGTTGTTGATCTCCTCGCGCTTGGCGAGCACGTCGTCGAGCGGGATGTCGCCGATCACGGCGCGGAGCGTGGTGGCCGCCAGGGCCTGCGAGGCGCCCGTGAAGTCGACCACCGCGGTCACCGTCTCGACCGGGTCGAAGACCTTCGAGTAGACCAGGAAGTCGATGCTGATCGGCGCGTTGTCCTTGGTGATGCAGGTCTGCTGCGGGACCTCGAGGTAGCGTTCGCGCAGATCGACCTTGACCGCCTGCTGGACGAACGGGATGAGGAGCACCAGGCCCGGTCCACGCCCACCCTGCAGCCGGCCCAGGAAGAAGACGACCAGGCGCTCGTACTCGCGGATGATGTGGACCACGCTGGTCAACAGGGCGACCAGGACGGCCAGCCCGATCAGCAGAACAATCAGACCAATCAGCTGCCCGTCCATTGAGGCATCCCTTCTCCGGCGGTGCCGGCCTGCCGGCGTGGCTTGAGCGCACGTTCGGTGCCATCAGCATAGGCCATCAGCCTGCTCGATGGTCGAAGACGACCTTGACCGATCCGGCCCGCCCCCGCCCCATCGCCGTGCGGAGCGCGGCCCGCCAGTCGGCGAGCGCGAAGCGGTGCGTCACGAGAGGGCTCACATCGGGGGCGCCCTCCGCCGCGAGCAGCCGCAGCAGGTGGGCAATGGTGTGCGGCTGCCCCGGGAGCGACGGCTCGCGACCGTAGACGTAGTTGCCGCTGATGCGCAGCTCGCGTGCCCAGGCCAGGGTCAGGTCGAGCCCGTGCACGATGCTCACCGAGCCGATCAGGGCCAGGTGCCCGCGCGGCGCGGTCGCCCGCTGCGCCGCGTCGAGGCTGGCCGCGTTGCCGACGCAGTCATACACGAGCTCGAAGCCGCCGGTCAGCGTCGGGGCCCCGGCCAGCGCCGCGGTGCTCGCGAGCGCCGGCCTGCTCCACGGCCGCGCGCCGCGCGCCGTCGCCGCCGCGATCGACCACCACGTGCTGCGCACCCAGCCGCGTCGCCAGCTCGACCTGGAGCGGGTGCCGCACCACGATCGTCGCCTCCGTTGCCGGCGCGGTCATGCGCAGCGCCAGCAGCGTCCCCAGCCCGATCGCCCCGCCCCCGATCACGAGCGCCCGCTCGCCCGCCTCGGGCGGGTGGGCGAGGACCGCGTGCAGGCCGCAGGCGAGCGGCTCGGCGAGCGCCGCCGCCTCGTCGCTGAGCCCGGACGGCACCGGGTGCAGCTGGGAGGCGTGCGCCAGCATCCCGTCGGACCAGCCACCGGGCAGGTCGCGGCAGAAGCCGATCAGCATCCCCGGCGCAAGGGTCCCCTCGGTGGTGCGCCGGCAGAGCGCGGGGGTCCCTGCGCGACAACCGACGCACGGGTCGAGGCCGCGCACCGCGCACGAGATGACCGGGTCGAGGACCACCCGCTGACCGGCCCCGACGCCCGCCGCGGGGCCGGCCTCGGCGACGACGGCGACCACCTCGTGGCCGAGGATCGCGGGGAAGGAGCTGAACGGCGACAGGATCGCGCTCGTCCTGCCGGTCAGCATCGCGAGGTCCGAGCCGCAGATCCCCGAGAGGAGCGGCGTCAGCCGAACCCACTCCGGGCCGGGCAGCGCCGGAAGGGTGTAGGACGAGATCCCGAGCCACGGCATCCAGCCGCGTGTCCAGCGCGGCACGAGCGTCCCGAAGGCGCGCAGCGCCCGGTAGTTGAGGGCCGACGAGCCGACCCGAACGCCCAGGCCGCGCATCGGGCCGGGGGTCAGCTCATCGGGACGCGGCGGACGATGTGCGGCCCTACGCGTTCCAGGATCTCGTCCAGGCTCGACCCGGTGATGGTGACGCCGTGGTTCTTCATGCCGATGATCGCGCGCGCCGGATCGGGCGAGTCGCGGACGAGGCCGGCCACCTCGCGCGCCAGCTCCTCGGTGCCGCACGGGTAGACCGCCTCGGTCGAGGGGGCGCCGGTCACCCAGCCGTGGACGTGCAGGATGGCGCCGACCTCGGGATGCTCGCGGTAGATGGTGAGGTGCTCGATGGCGTCGACCGAGACGCGCCGCGGCTTGACGCCGGGCGGGACGCTCAGGCGGATGACGCCGCGCGCCTGGTCGTAGCCGGTCACGAGCAGGATCTCCCGGCCGATCTCCTGCAGGTGGCTCTTGTCGACCCCGCTGGCGCTCATCCAGAAGGTGTCGCCGGCGTGCCGCGCGCTGGCGTTGCCGTAGCTCAGCCCACCGATGCCGAAGAGGCGCTGCACGTGCCGCAGGTCCGCCGGCGAGAGGAGCTCGTCGATCGGCCACGGCGCCGGCAGCAGGTCGAGCTCTGCGAGGCGCTGGCCGGCGCGGAAGAGCTCCGCGGTGTGCTCGTCACCATTCCACAGGTCGGGCGCCAGGTCCGGGATGAACTCGTTGTCGATCACCAGGCGCGACTCGGCGAGCGGCAGGATCCGCTCCACCACCGCCTCGAAGAAGGCTGTGTCGTCGTGGTCGTGCGAGATACGATGGAACCCCTGCTCCATGGTGATGAAGTAGGCGTCGGTGCCGCCCTCGTCGCGCGCGATCGGGATGAAGACGTTCGACAGGGTGCGCACCAGGAGCGAGTAACCGGCCGCCAGCATCTCGTCGGCATGGGCCGGCACCTCCGCCACGCCGACCACGAAGATCTCCTTCGATCGGCGCCGGAAGCTGATCGGATGCTCCGCCTCGACCGCGTTGATCACGACCCGCACCCCCGGGTCGACCCGCACGTCCCGCCGCCGTTCCCGCTGGACGGGATGGCCGCGCTTCGCAAGCGCCGACGAGAGGCCGTCGAGGAACCAGCGTGTCAGCAGGCCGCGCGAGCCGTCGACGACGGCGATCCCGCCGGCCTGCACTGCCTGCCGCAGCTCCACGCTAGCCATCGCCCTGCTCCGATTCGGTCTTCCTGGTCTTCCTGGTCGTCGGCTCGACGATCAGCTCGAGGCCCTTCACCTCGATCACGCGGATCGGGGTGCCCGCGGAGATCTCACCGGAGCGGCTTCGCGCCGACCAGGCCTCCCCGCCAGCATAGGCGATCCCCGTCGGCGCGAGGAGGGTCTGGGCCGTTCCGCCGGCGCCCACGAGCGCCGCGATGGGGAGCGCCGTCGAGGCGTGCCGGCGCATCTGCAGCAGCCCCCGCAGGAGGATGAAGAAGTAGAGGAGCGAGACGATCAGGGCGCCGACGATCAGCACCGGGCTGACGCCGACCTGGACCGCATTGGTCCCGTCGACGCGCGTGTACAGCGCGAAGGCGCCGAGCAGGAAGCAGACCACGCCCCCGGCCGCCAGGAACCCGTAGCTGGTGAAATGGAGCTCGAGCACGAAGAGCACGATCCCGATCACGATCAGCAGCAGCCCACCGACGTTGAGCGGCAGGCTGTTCGAGCCGATGAAGGCCAGCACGATCGCGATCGCCCCGAGCGAGCCGCTGATCAGGTTCGGGTGGAAGAGCTCGGCGAGGATCCCGTAGAAGCCGATCGTGAACAGGATGAAGGCGATGTTGGGGTCCGAGAGGAGGTGCAGGAACTGTTGGCCGACGTTCATGCTCGCGTCGCGGATCGGCAGCCCGGAGAGATGCGGCAGCGGGGCTCCGTGGAACTGGTACGCCCGCCCATCGGCCCGTGCGCCGGTGTCGATCGCGGCGAAGAGGGCCGTGGTGTCGGTGGCGATCAGGTCGACCACCGGCGGCGTCATCGCCACCGCGTCGTCGGCCGAGGCGCTGACCGCCTTGCGCACCGCGTTCTCGGCCCACGCCTCGTTGCGTCCATGCGCCTTGGCGAGGGCCGTGATCCGCGCCACCGCGTCGTTGGTGACCTTCTCGGCGAGGGTGGTCGGGAGGTCGTTCCCGGAGCTGTCGACCACCGCTGCCGCCCCGATGTTGGTGAGCGGAGCCATCGCCGCCACGTCGCCGGCCAGCGTGACGAAGGTGGCGGCGCTGGCGGCGCGCGCCCCGTTCGGCGTGACGTAGGTGATGACCGGGACCTTGCTGGCCAGGATCGCCTTGAGGATGCGTGTCCATGCTGGTCAGCTCGCCGCCCGGGGAGTCGATCTCGATCAGCACCGCGGCGGCACCGCCGTCGGCGGCGGCCTTCAGCCCCTCCTCGATGTAGGCGGCGTTGACCTGGTCGATCACGCCGGTCAGCTGCAGGCGCGCGACATGATCCCCCGCTCCGACGGCGGGAGCCGCCAGCGAGACGGTGCCGAGGAGCAGGGCGGCAAGGGCGAGGGCACGCCTGAGCGGCCGCATGCGGCGAGTATACGCACCCTCCGCGGCGCGGCCCCAGGACCGCTCAGGGCGCGGGCGACTCCACGACGACCGGCTGCAGCCCCATCTGCTCGGCCACCAGCCGCGACCAGGTCTCGAGGCGCTCGCCGGCTGCCACCAGCGCGGCGGGAGCGGCCCAGCGGCCGGTCAGCTTGTCGTGCTCGCGCACGGCGAGTGCGCGGCCTCGAGCTTCGACCTCGAAGACCACCCCCAGATGGACCGATCCGACCGGGTTCGACTCGTCGTTCAGGAGACCGACGAGGTGGAAGTTCGGCTCCCAGTCGGCCACGAGCTCCTCGCCCCACTCGCGACGAAGGCCCGCGGCGAGCGGATCGGCATCCCCATCGACGGGGTTGAGGTGCCCCCCGACCCCGATGCTGGCCTTGCCGTGGAGGCGTGCGTCACCGCCGCCTGCGCTGCGCTCCATCAGGAAGACGAGGTCGCCGCTGCGGACGACGACGTACGGAATCAGCTGCTTGAACGCCGGGTTGGCCTCGGCGACCGGGCGGTCCAGGTATCTCCCGTGCCGGACCACCGCCTCGCGCAGCGCCTCGAGGGCATCCGCGTCGGCGGACCGGATGCCGGTGAAGTCGCAGCCGCCCGGAACGCGGTCACGCGGCAGGACCAGGACGCGCTCGACGGGCTCCATCCCCGCGTCAGGCCGGAAGGTCAGGCCCGATGGCCGCCATGCGCAGCGCCATCGCGGACGCCTCGCGGGGATCCCGGGCGCGGTGCACGCGGGGGCCGCCGATCCGGTAGTCGGACTCGACCCGCCACGAGCTCAGGGTCACCACCTGGCGGCCCATGCGCAATGCCATGCCGATCTCCGACAGCGTCCCGTGGCGCCCCCCGACCGCCAGCACGGCATCGGCCGCGGTGACCACGACCATGTTCCGCACGACCCCGAGGCCGGTTGCGATCGGCAGGGTCACGAACTCGTTGGCCTCCGCCGGATCGGAGCCGGGGAGGATTCCGATCGTCATGCCGCCAGCGCCCTGCGCGCCGCGAGAGGCCGCCCGCATGACTCCCCCGAGACCGCCGGTGATCACCACCGCGCCACCGCGGGCGAGCAGCTGCCCGACCTCCTCGGCCCACTCCAGGATGCGGTGCGCCTCGGGCCCCTTCGGGTCCCCGTCGCCGATGACTGCCACGTGCGGCGGACGCGGCCGGGCAGCCGACTGGCTCATGACGCAGCCCTCGAGCCGGCCAGCGTGATCCCCAGCGGCGCGCTCGCCAGGATCTCGTAGCGGGCCGGGCCGCGGGCGGTATAGCTGCGATACAGGACCAGCTCCTCGACCGGCATCTGGCCTGCCGGCATCGGCACCTTCCAGGTCGCGTTGGGAATCGTCACGCCGCGGTCACCGTGCGCTCGGGCCAGGGTCAGGTGCGCGCGGAACGGCGAGGCGGTCTCGCAGCCGACGGCCGTGCGCACGGCGATCGCCAGCTCGGCCAGCCGACGCGATCGATCGGCAAGGCCGAACCAGAGGATCCGCACCTCGCGTCGCGATGGAAAGGCGCCGAGCCCGCCGGTCGGGATCGTGAACGGGGCATGGTCCGAGGCGACGCGGACGATCGCGTCGATCAGGCGCGGCACCTCCTCCGCCGGCGTCGGCCCGAGGAAGGCGAGGGTCAGGTGCCATGCCGCCGGATCGATCCAGCGCAGCTCGTCGACCTCGGCCGAGACGGTGGCCCGCAGCGGAGCGGCCGCAGACCGCAGCTGCCCGCGCAGCGGCTCGCCGATCGGGACGCCGACGAAGCAGC
This sequence comes from uncultured Chloroflexia bacterium, assembly GCA_963770875.1. Lineage (GTDB taxonomy): Bacteria > Chloroflexota > Limnocylindria > QHBO01 > QHBO01 > CF-167. The sequence goes on along the minus strand of CAVYRE010000001.1, from coordinate 311,927 downwards.
GCCACTGCTCGTCGTTCATCGAGTCGCGACCCGGGCCGGGAGGCGAGCATCGACGATCGGGATCAGCTCGGCGAGGCTGCGGATGAGCGGCGTCCCCTCGGGCACGTCGGCGGCACCGAACCGTTCCCGACGATCGATCAGCACCGGCTGGATCCCGACCCCGCGGGCGCCTTCCACGTCGGCGTCGAGGTGGTCACCGACGTGGATCGCCTCGTCGGGCCTGACGTGCGCCTCGTCGAGCGCCCAGCGGAAGATTCCCGGGTGCGGCTTCTCGAAGCCGATGCGGGAGCTGGCCACGATCAGGTCGAAGTGGCTCACCAGGTCGAGCGCATGCAGCAGCTCCGGAAGCTGCCAGACCCAGTTGCTCACCGCCCCCACGACGAGCCCGCGCTCGCGGAGCCCCTCGAGGGCGGGAGGCGCATCGGGGAAGACGTGCCAGTTCGACGTGACCATGAAGAGCTCGGAGAGGCGCCGGAAGAATGACTCGGGCATCGGGTCGATGCCCAGCTCCGCGATCGCCGCCCGGTCGATCGCCATGCTCCGTTCGAAGGAGGTCTGCTCGCTCGCCTCGAACGCCGCGTCGAAGCCGAAGCCGCCGTGGTGGTAGGCCCCCCGCAGCGCCGCGCGGAGCGCCTCGACCTCGACCTCGAGGCCGTGCTCCTCGAAGGCGATGGCGTAGACGTGCTCCCACGACGGGTTCGGGCGCATCACGGTGTCGCCGATGTCCAGGAAGACGGCGCGAAGCGGCGTCGGCGGGGCAGTGTCGGTCATCAGGCCCAAGCCTACCGCGTCGGGCTTGGCGCCGCCGCGGCGCGGATCGTGCCAACCGATCAGCGCGGTCGAGGCGCCCTTCCCCGCCAGGAGGCGCGCGATCTCGGCGCGATAGCGGAGGCCGGACGAGTGGCGCGACAGCCAGCGCAGGTAGTCCGGGTCGTGCACCGCGACGTCACGCAGCGTCCAGCCGGCGTAGCGACCCTGGTCGAGCTGCGTCCCCGCGCTGCCGCCTCGCGGCGGTGGCGGCGACTTGGCCGCGCCGTTGCCGGACGGGGTCGCCTCGTAGTCGTAGTTGCGCAGCCTGGCGCGGTCGAGCTGTGCCCGCGACTCCGGATCGCGGACCATCTCATAGGCCTCGTTCAGCTCGATCATGCGGCGGGCCCCGCGTGTCGAGGAGTCGTGATCGGGGTGGTACTTCAGGGCGAGGGCGCGAAAGGCGGCCCTGAGCACTTCCTGCTCCGCGTTCGGCAGCACCTGCAGCACCTTGTACGGATCAGTCACGCTCACGCCGGCCCTGCCGTCATTCGTTGTAGAGCCGCTCCTCGACCAGCTTCTCCGCCGTGACCCGACCGGTCGGATCGAAGCAGCTGAACTCGAACAGCTTCTCGTACTCCAGGTCGACGTTGTCCTGGCCGCCGCGGTTCTTCTCGACGGTGGCGATCACCCAGTCGCGATAGCGCTGCGCCTGGTACGGGTTGAACTCGATGTTCACCTTGGCGACGATGTGGTACTTGTCGTTCAGGATCAAGATGATGTCGCTCTCGTAGTTGATGGCGCTGCTGCCGCGCAGGTGATGGTTGCGCAGGCGCTTGGCCTTCAGCCCCTCGCGGTCGGCGGCGACGATCGAGACGACCGGCACCTCGAGGGCGAGGGCGATGTCCTTCAGCCCGCTCACCACCCGCGTCACCTTCTCCTCCTCCTGGGCCGGCTCGGGGATGACCGGCACCTTCTGCAGGTAGTCGACGAAGAGGACCAGCCGCTTCCCCTCGGTGCCCCGATGCTCGGCGACGAGGGTCCGCAGGTTCTCGACGGTCGAGCCGGTCGCCGTCCCGCGCATCAGGAACAGGTTGCTGCCGTAGCGCGCGATCCGCTCGAGCGATGGGCGCAGGCGCGGGTTCGTGCCGAGCTTGGCGCGCTGCCCCGCCTCGACGGCGGCCGCGTAGCTCTGCATGACCTCCTTCTTGACGTCCTGGATCTTGACCGCGCCGGTCTTGGCGGGCAGGTGGCTGAGCGCCGACTCCATGGCGATCAGCCGCTGGATCAGGTACTCCTCCTCGTGCTCGAAGCAGACGTAGAGTGCGGTCGCCTGCCCGGACGCCGCCATGTTGCGGGCCATCTGGAGCGCCATCGTCGTCTTGCCCGCACCCTGGGCGCCGCCGATCAGCATCAGCTCTCCGGGGCGCAGTCCGCCCCCGATCGTCTTGTCGAGGGGGACGAAACCGGTCGCGATCGGCTGGAACTCGTCGACCTTGCCCGACGCGATCCGCTCGTTCAGGTTGGTCAGCACGTCGAGCGCGGATCGCGGGGCGAGCGCTCCGGCGCCGGCATCCACGCGCCAGTCCGCGGTCGCCGGCTCGAGATCGGCGAGGGGATCGGTGGTCGAGTCCTCAATCATGGGTGGCGCGGCTCCTACAAGACGAGCTGTCCGCGCATGGTGCCCATGCGCAACGAGGGCGAGTATACGACCCGATTTCGGCGCTCGGAATGGTTCGAAAGGGCTATTCCGGCGTCAGCGCAGGCCGCTCGTGTCGACCACCTCGAAGTCGGACCCGCTCAGCTGCCCGAGTGCGTGCAGCTGGTCGTCGTCCCAGTGCGAGTCCGGCGCCCCCGTGACGTACCACGGCGACCCGTTGTCGGCCAGGATCATGCCGTACCGCTTCAGCGCCTCCAGCAGGACGCGAGCCTGTGGACCGAAGCCGCTGATGTCGACCGACGCCTTGAGGCGAACGCGGGTGCCCATCGGCGGCAGGGCCGCGGATCCGCTGTCGCCGGCGTCATGGCGGGCCGGATAGATGTGCGATGTCCGCGTGGACGGGGCGGTGAAGCGCAGCGCATGCCGGATCGCTCCTGCCTTCACCTCGTCGTAGCGGACCAGCCCGGGCAGGATCGGCAGGCCGGCAGCATCGGCGCTGGTCCAGCCGTCGGGCCGCAGCGCGTTGGAGCGCAGATTCCAGATGGCGCCCGACCCCGCGTGCCAGGACCCCCCGCTCTTGGTTGCCGCGTACAGCTCGTAGAGCCGGCAGGCGTCCGTGTCCCACAGGATGACGTGGCGGTCGCTGCCCCCCTCGATCTGCGGGTTGGCAGGGATCGGGTAGGGCCCGGGGTCCGACTCATCGTCGTACTGGAAGCTGACCGGGACGCGCGGCGTCGACGCGCCGACCATGTTGATCGGGATCCCGTACCCGGTCGCGCTGAAGTCCGGGTGCAGGTTGGCGTTGATCCCGATCGACGAGATCAGGGTGGCCGAGTCGGCCGCGACCGGCAGGGTCGAGATGTCCCGGTTCCACACGTTCGACGACGGGAAGACCGGGCAGGGGCCGGCCGGGGCCGGGGTGGCGGTCGCGGCGACGGTCGGACGGGGCGTGGGCGCGGCGGTCGGCCGGCGTCGGCGCGGCGGTCGGCACCCCCGTCGGGGTCGGGTGCAGGCCGGGCGTCGCGGCCGGCGGGATGAGGGGCGTCGCGATCGGTGACGAGCCCAGGAGCGATGCCGCCGCGCTCGGCCCGAACGATGCGCCGACAGGCGCCGACGCGCCCGGCGATGCCGAGGTCAGGGCAACGCCCTGCCCGCTGGGCCGCGCGGCGACGAACACGACCAGCCCCAGCAGGAGCAGGGCCGCCACGAGGAGAGATGCTCTGGAACGAGCCACGCCCACCAGCCTCGACGGCCGGCGGACGTGGGTCAATGGGACCGATCGCTCAGGCGGTCCGGTACCGCCGGCGATGCTTCAGCGGCGGGTCAGGCCGGCTGCGGCGCCGGCTTTCCGCGGCGCTTGGGGCGCGGCGTGACGACCGGAGCGTCGGCGCCGGCCTCGACCTCACCCACGCGACGAGGCGTCGGTCCGGCAGTGCCGCGCGGCGGCAGGACACCCGCGAAGAGCGCCTCGAACTCGTCGCCCTCGATCGTCTCCTTCTCGATGAGCAGGTCGGCCAGCTTGTCGAGCGCCTCGCGCTGCGTCGTGAGCGCCGTGCGTGCTCGCTGGTAGGCGCGATCGATCAGCTCCCGCACCTCTGCGTCGATCTTGGCGGCGACCTCGTCCGAGTAGTTGCGCTGCTCGCTGATCTCGCGGCCGAGGAAGATCATCTCGTCCTTCTTGCCGAAGGCCAGCGGGCCGAGCTTCTCGCTCATCCCGTACTGGGTCACCATCGCCCGGGCCAGCCCGGTCGCCTTCTCGATGTCGTTGCTGGCACCGGTCGTCGTGTCGCCGAAGACGAGCTCCTCGGCCACGTGGCCGCCCAGCATGCCGGCGATCTTGTCCTCGAACTCCGACTTGGAGTGAAGGTATCGGTCCTCCGACGGCAGGCTCATCGTGTAGCCGAGGGCCATGCCCCGGCTGACGATCGTCACCTTGGTGACCGGGTCGCACTTGGGCAGCACCCGCTGCACGACCGCGTGCCCGCCCTCGTGGTACGCGATGATCGTCTTCTCCTCCGGCGTGATCAGGCGGCTGCGTCGCTCTGGCCCGGCAACCACCCGGTCGATCGCCTCGTTGAAGTCGCTGGGGGCGACCGACTTCTTGTTGTGGCGCGCGGCCAGGATCGCCGCCTCGTTCACCAGGTTGGCGAGGTCCGCCCCCGAGAAGCCCGGTGTTCGGCGGGCGAGCGCGTCGAGGTCGACGGTCTTGTCGAGCGGCTTGCCCTTGATGTGGACGTTGAGGATCTCGCGACGCCCCTTGATGTCAGGCCGATCCAGGACGACCTGGCGATCGAAGCGGCCCGGGCGCAGCAGCGCCGGGTCGAGGACGTCAGGCCGGTTGGTCGCGGCCACCACGATCACGTTCGTGTTCGTGTCGAAGCCGTCCATCTCGACCAGGATCTGGTTCAAGGTCTGCTCGCGCTCGTCGTGGCTCCCGCCCAGGCCGGCGCCGCGCTGGCGCCCGACGGCGTCGATCTCGTCGACGAAGACGATGCACGGCGAGTTGCGCTTGGCCTGCTCGAACAGGTCGCGGACGCGCGACGCCCCGACGCCCACGAACATCTCCACGAACTCGGAGCCGGAGATGCTGAAGAAGGGCACCCCCGCCTCGCCGGCGACGGCCCGCGCGAGGAGCGTCTTGCCGGTTCCTGGCGGGCCGACCAGGAGCACGCCGCGTGGGATGCGCGCGCCGAGCTGGTTGAACTTCTCCGGATACTTCAGGAACTCGACCACTTCGGTCAGCTCCTGCTTCGCCTCGTCGACACCGGCGACGTCGTTGAAGGTGATGACCGTCTTGTTGCCGAGGAACATGCGGGCCCGGCTCTTGCCGAAGCTCATCGCCTGGTTATTGGTGCCCTGCGCCTGCCGCATCATGAAGAAGATGAAGGCGCCGATCAGGAGCACCGGCAGGAAGGCCGTGATCAGGATGCCGAGCCACTGCCCGGCGGCGCTCTCCTCGACCGCCGAGTAGGTGACGGGGCAGTTGCCCGGATCGGTCGAGCCCGCCGCGGCGCAGACCTCGGCCCGCACGTTGACGAAGGATGAGGGCACGACCACCGTGCGCGGGTTGGTATCGGTCGTGACCTTGACGGTCAGGCGGGTGCCGTCCTGGACGACCTCGGTCACCCTGCCGGCGCCGGCGTCCTTGAGGAGCTGACTGTAGGTGTACGGCGCGGTCGTGGTGCCGGGAACGAGGTAGGTCCACAGGAGCGCCGCTCCAAACACGGCAAGCACCACCAGGACGACGCTGTTGCGGACGAGACGGCTGCTCAAGGTAGATCTCTTCTAGCTCCGGTCGGGATCGGCCCCCGCGACGAATGCGCCACGGCGGCCTGCCGGTGCCACCGCGCCGGCGAGGCAAGTATAGGTGCGACTCGACAACGCGAACAAACGACCCATCCGGGCCATGACCGATGGCGAGCGCCGCGCCCCCATCACCTACTACGGGCCGGGACACTCACTTGGTTCAGCGGGGGCGTCCGGCCGGCCGGCAGACCCGTCATTGCGCGCCCCGCGCCCGGTCCTTGAGGATCTCTCCCGCCGCCAGGCGTCCCGGCGCGCCCATCACGCAACCGCCCGGATGCGTCCCCGACCCGCACTGATAGTAGCCCTCCACGGGGGTCCGATACCGCGCCCAGCCGGGCGCGGGACGGAGGAAGAACATCTGGGGCGCGAGCAGCTCGCCGGCGAAGATGTTCCCCTCGGAGAGGCCCGTCACCCGCTCGATGTCGAGCGGCGTGACCACCTCGCGCTGGAGGACCAGGTCGCCGAAGCCGGGGAAGTAGCGCTCCAGGGTGCCCTGCACCACCGCCCCCAGCTTGTCGCGCTCGGCGTCCCAGTCGCTCTCCCGCAGCCGGTAGGGCGTGTACTGCACGAAGCACGAGAGGACGTGCTTGCCGGGCGGTGCCATGTCGGGGTCGATCGTCGACTGGATGGCGCAGTCGATGTACGGGTTCTGGCTGTACCAGCCGTACTTCCCCTCGTCGAAGGCGCGCTCCAGGTAGTCGATCGAGGGACCGATGTTCACGAAGCCGCGGAACATGTCCTGCCGGTCGCCGAGCGGCGGATATTTCGGGAGGCCGTCGAGCGCGAAGTTCACCTTCGACGAGACGCCCTGGAACTTCATGCGCCTGACCGTCTCGACCAGGTCGTCGGGCATCTCCCGCGGGTCGACCAGGTCGAGGAAGGTGTGGCGAGGGTCAAGTGCGCTGACGACGATGTCGGCCGTGAACTCGGTGCCATCGGTCAGGGCGACGCCGGTGGCCCGGCCATCGCGGGTCAGCACCCGCTCGACCGGCGAGTCGAGGCGGATCTCGGCGCCGAACGCCTCCGCGGCGCGCGCCAGCACCTGGGTGAAGCCGCCGTTGCCGCCCTTGTGGAAGGCCCACGAGCCGAACTCGCCGTCGTGCTCGCCGAGGGAGTGGAAGAGGAGCACCAGCCCGGAGCCCTGGGAGCGCGGGCCGACCTTGGAGCCGATGATCCCCGACGAGGCCAGGTAGCCCTTCAGCAGCTCGGACTCGAAGTAGTCGTCGAGGAAGTCGGCCGCGCTGCCGGTGAGCAGCCGGATCGCGTTGTGCAGGGTCCGCTTGTCGAGGCCGCGGAACCGCGCGCCGAGCGCGGCCATCGCCATCAGCTCCTCCGGATCGTCGCTGAACGGGTCCGGTGGCACGATGTCGAGCAGCGGCTTGATGGCCTGGCAGACCCGGGCGAGGTCATGGCTGTACTGCTCGTAGGCATCGGCGTCGTGGGGCGAGATGCGGGCGATCTCGCGCAGGTTCGCGTCGTGGTGCTTCGTGAAGGTCAGGTACTCGCCGCCCTCGGTCGGGGCGAAGCGGGTCGACATCAGCAGCGGCAGGAAGCCGTGCTTGGTCAGCTCCAGCTCCTGGATGATCTGCGGCCGCAGCAGCGACAGCGCGTACGAGAAGGTGGTGAACCAGAAGCCGGGACGCAGCTCCTCGGTAATCGCGGCTCCACCCACCAGGTGGCGCCGTTCCAGGATCAGGGTCCTCAGCCCGCCGCGGGCGAGATAGGCGCCGTTGACCAGGCCGTTGTGCCCGCCACCGATGACGATCGCGTCGTAGCTGTCCATCAGGCTGTCTTCCGCTGCGGGTTGAAGAGGGGCAGCCGCGCGACGTGCGCGGCGATCTTCTGGTACTGGTGGTCGACCGTGAACTCGAGCTGGACCCGGGTGCCGGCCTTCGCCAGGTCCGGACGAACGCGCGCCAGCGCGATGTGCCGCTGGAGGACCGGCGAGTACATGACGCTCGTCGCGTAGCCGACTCGCTTGCCCTCGCCGTCGTACACCATCCAGTCCTCGTGCAGGGGTGCGTGGACCTTCGGCGGGATGAGCCCGGCGGCGCCGTAGACGCGGTCGTAGTCCTCCCAGTCGACCACCAGCCCGCTCATCTTCCAGCGCGACGTGCGCTCGGCCAGCTCTCGCTCGAGGGCCCGTCGCCCGATGAAGGCACGGTCATCGGAGGCCAGGTCCTTGAACATCCACGACCAGCCGAGCTCGATCGGAGTGGATCGATGGGCGTCATTGAAGGCGAATCGGCTCGAGTCGAAGTCGACGGCCAGCAGCAGCAGCCCCGCCTCGATGCGCAGCATGTAGAGGGCGGCGAGCCCGAAGGGCAGGACGCCGTGGCCGTCCACTGCGTCCCACAGGGCATCCCACACCCGGAGTGCATCGGGGGTCTCGACCCAGATCTCATAGCCGAGGTCGCCGGTGTAGCCGGTGCGCGAGACGACGACATCGGCCCCGCCGATGGTTCCGCTCGTCAGGCCGAAAAAGGGCACGCTGGCCACACCGGGGATGAGGCGGCTCAGCAGCTCTCGGGAGCGGGGGCCCTGGACCGCGATCGTCCCCTGTCCGAGGCTGACCTCCTCGAGGGTCACCGCCATCCGACCGATGCGGTCGGCGAGGTAGGCGTAGTTCGGCTCGGCCGCGGTCAGGAGGTACTCGTCCGGGGCGCGGCGCTGGATGACGCCGTCCTCGAGCACGAAGCCGCGCTCATCGAGCCAGGTCGTGTACTGGGCGTGCTGCGGTGGGCAGGCCCGGATGTCCCTCGCCAGGATGCCAGCCAGGTAGCGCTCCGCGTCGCGCCCGGCGATCCGGTACTTGAAGAGCGGCGACGAGTCGAAGATGCCGGCCGCGCTGCGAACCGCGAAGTACTCGAACTTGTCCGAGACCTGGTAGCGGTTCGCGGCGAGGTGCCCCGCCCAGTGGCTCCACAGCCCCGTCTCATTCAGGGCGCTGGTGCGCGCGTGGAACGGCGTCGTCCGGATCATGGAGCCTCAACCGTAGCGCCTCACGGGCACCGGCCGTGGGCGCGGGCGACACGGGGACTTACCCGAGCCGGATGCGGCGCTGGGCGACCGTGGCGGCGCGCCCGTCGCCGAGCTCGATGGTGACCCCGCCGCGCGGTCCCTCGGCGGCGTCGAGGAGCGCCTCGATCCGCTCGGCGGACGTCGCGGGGTCGCCGAGCGCCAGGCGCAGCACGCGGCGCCCCAGGGCTCGCGCTGGCGGCCCATGCCAGTCGATCGAAGCGTCCTCGGGATCGCGTCGCGAGGCCAGCTCCGTCGCCGCCAGCCCCTCGAGCAGATCGTCGTCGTCGGCCGCCAGTCGCCCGAAGCGGAGCAGCGCCTCGACGGCCATGGGGGATGCCTGTTCCAGCGCCGGCAGCAGGCCGGCGCGAACGCGGTTGCGAGCGTGCGCCGGGTCGGCGTTCGACGGGTCGCTGACATACGAGATCCCTGCCGCGTCGAGCGCATCGCGCAGCGTCGCGCGGCGCGCCGCCAGCAGCGGGCGGACGATGCGTCCGCGGCGCGCCGGGATGCCGCGCACCCCCCGCAGGCCGCTCCCGCGCGCCAGCCGCAGCAAGATCGTCTCGGCCAGGTCGTCGGCGGTGTGCGCAGTGGCGATGAGCGCGGCGGCGCCCAGCCGTGCGGCCGCCTCCTCGAGGAACCGGTAGCGCGCCTGCCGGCCGGCATCCTCCACGGAGCGGTGCTCTTCCGTGGCCAGGGCTCGCACGTCCGTGCGGCGCACCTCGATCGGCAGCCCCAGGCGCACCGCTGCGGCAGCGACGGCCGCCGCCTCGCTTGGCGACTCCGGACGTAGGCCGTGATCGAGGTGCGCCACGCTCAGCTGCCAGCCGCGATCCGTTGCGAGGAACGCCGCGCCATGCAGGAGGGCGGTCGAGTCGGGGCCGCCGGAGACGGCGAGCAGGATCGACACGCCATCGGGGATCGCCAGGCTCGCGGCGCCGGCTGCCAGGGCGGCCGTGATCGGTCGCATCGGGTCGGGAGCGGGCGTCGGTCGGCTCATCGGCGCCGTTGTACCACCCCTGACCGAGGGGAGGCCGCTCGGTCCGTCAGCGGGCAGGGGAAGTGGTAGCGGAGGGCGGATTCGAACCACCGACCAAGGGCTTATGAGTCCCCTGCTCTACCACTGAGCTACTCCGCCAGAGCGCCAAGAGTATCGAGCACCGTCGGTGGCGGCAACCGACCGGTAGCGCGGCCGGCGGCGGAATGCGTTGCTGTCACTGGGGACGGTCGCCGACAGGTCGACCGCCGATGAGGCTGTGTTACGCTCGGAGCCCCAAACGGCGGATGACCCCGATCTCGGCGGGCGCGCCCCGGACAAGGAGGTTCGCACCGATGAGCCAGGACTTCTTCCCGGACGTGCCGGGCCGGATCCCGTTCGGCGGCGTCCACGCGAGCAACCCACTCTCCTTCAAGGTCTACCAACCGGATCGGATGGTCCTCGGCAAGCGGATGGAGGACCACCTCCGCATCGCGGTCTGCTACTGGCATTCGTTCAACTGGCCGGGTTCCGATGTCTTCGGGGTCGGGACCTTCGACCGCCCATGGCTCGATCCGCGCCTCGACCCGATGGTGGCTGCGAGGGCCAAGCTGGACGCCGCCTTCGAGTTCTTCGGCAAGCTGGGCGTTCCGTTCTTCTGCTTCCACGATCGCGACATCGCGCCGGAGGGGGCCACCTTCGCCGAGTCCACCTCCAACCTCATGGCCATGGTCGAGGCGGCCGCGGCGCAGATGGAGCGCACGGGCGTGCGCCTGCTGTGGGGGACGGCCAACCTGTTCAGCAACCCGCGCTATGCCGCCGGGGCGGCGACCAACCCGGATCCCGAGGTGTTCGCCTACGCGGCGGCGCAGGTGAAGACGATGCTCGAGGCGACGCATCGACTGAGCGGCGCCAACTACGTCCTCTGGGGCGGGCGCGAGGGGTACGAGACGCTGCTGAACACCGACCTCGCGCGCGAGGAGCAGCAGTTTGGCCGCTTCCTCGGCCTCGTCGCGGAGCACAAGCATCGGATCGGTTTCAAGGGCGCGCTCCTGATCGAGCCGAAGCCCCAGGAGCCGACGAAGCACCAGTACGACTACGACGTCGCCACGGTCCAGGGGTTCCTGGCGCGGCACGGGCTCGAGAAGGAGTACCGGGTCAACATCGAGGCCAACCACGCGACCCTCGCCGGCCACAGCTTCCATCACGAGGTTGCCACTGCCGTCGCGCTCGGCATCTTCGGGAGCATCGACGCCAACCGCGGCGATTACCAGAACGGTTGGGACACCGATCAGTTCCCGAACTCCGTCGACGAGCTCTCGCTGGCGCTGTACGAGATCCTTCGCGGCGGCGGCATGGGCAGCGGCGGCTTCAACTTCGACGCGAAGCTGCGCCGTCAGAGCCTCGACCGGACCGATCTCTTCCACGGCCACATCGGCGGCATCGATGCCGTTGCGCGGGCGCTGCTCGTGGCGGCTGCGATGGTCGAGCAGGGAACGCTCGAGAAGCACCGCGAGGCGCGCTACGCCGGCTGGGCCGGCGACCTCGGGCGGTCGATCCTCACGGGCGGAGCCCCCCTCGAGGTGATCGCCGGCCGGGTCGCTGCGGGCGAGATCGACCCGAAGCCACGCTCGGGTCGACAGGAGCTGCTCGAGAATGTCGTGAACCAGGCGATCTGGGAGGTGGATACGGCCGCCGACGGCGGCTCGCCGGACTGACGCCAATGGCCCTCGTGCTGGGGATCGACGTCTCGACCACGGCCACCAAGGCCGTGCTGGTCGATCGCGAAGGCGACGTGCGCGGCGTGGGAAGCGCGGAGTACGCGGTATCGATACCGCACCCGCTCTGGAGCGAGCAGGACCCGGCGGACTGGTGGCAGGCGACGGGCTCGGCGATCCGGGCCGCCCTGGCCGCGGCCGGAGTCTCGGGTGCCGAGGTGGAGGCCGTCGGGCTGACCGGGCCAGATGCACGGCGCGGTCCTGCTCGACGCCGCCGGCGACGTGGTCCGTCCGGCGATCCTGTGGAACGACCAGCGCACCGCCGCGGAGTGCGACGAGATCCGAGCGGCGGTGGGCACGGAACGACTGATCAGGATCAGCGGCAACGACGCCCTGACCGGCTTCACCGCCCCAAAGCTGCTCTGGGTGCGCCGCCACGAGCCAGAGGCCTGGGCGCGCGTCGCCCACCTGCTGCTGCCGAAGGACTTCGTCCGGTATCGGCTGACCGGCGAGTACGCCATCGACAAGGCCGATGGATCGGGGACGATCCTCTTCGACCTCGCCGCTCGCACCTGGTCGGCGGAGCTGCTCGACGCCCTCGGCCTCGACCCCGCCTGGTTCCCGCGGACCTTCGAAGGCCCGGAGGTCACGGGCACCGTCTCGCAGGAGGCTGCCAGGTCGACGGGGCTACGCCCGGGCACGCCGGTCGTGGCCGGCGGAGGCGACCAATCGGCCAACGGGGTCGGCGTCGGTGCCCTTGCGGAGGGGGTCGTGGCACTCTCGCTCGGGACCTCCGGCGTGATCTTCGCGGCCACGAACGAGGCCCTGCATGAGCCGCGTGGGCGGGTGCACGCCTTCTGCCATGCCGTCCCCGGTCGCTGGCACCTGATGTCGGTGATGCTCTCCGCCGCCGGAAGCCTTCGCTGGTTCCGCGACGCCCTCGCCCCCGGTGAGGAGTTCGGCGCGCTCGCCGCATCCGCGGGAGAAGTCGAGGCGTCCCGCGACGGCCTCTTCTTCCTCCCCTACCTGTCTGGCGAGCGCAGCCCCCATCCCGATCCGCTCGCGCGAGGTGCCTTCGTGGGGCTCTCGCTCCAGCACGACCGGCGACACCTCACCCGCGCCGTGCTGGAGGGCGTGGCCTTTGGCCTGCGCGACGGGCTGGACCTGATGATCGCGGCCGGGATGCCGCGCCCGGCTCAGATCCGGGCGTCCGGTGGCGGGCTCGCGAGCGCGACCTGGCGTCAGATTCTCGCCGACGTGCTGGAGGCTGACCTGGTGACGACCTCGACGACCGAGGGCGCGGCCTTTGGCGCCGCCGTCCTGGCGGCGGTGGGATCGGGCTGGTACGGGAGTGTCGGCGCCGCCGCGGAGGCTCTCGTGCGGACGACGCCGGCCGCCACGCCGGGCCCCTCAGTGGCGGCCTACGCCGCAGCTCGCGAGACCTATCGCCAGCTGTACCCCGCCCTCGCGCCGACCTTCCACCGCCCCTAGGGCAGCGCCGCTCCGCCGATCAGAGGCTCCAGCTCGGCGCGGGTCGCCTCGCTCGGCGCCTTGCCCAGGATGATCATGGCGAGCACGTCGTCCACCGTCGTCTCGGCCTTGTTCACCGTTCCGACGATCCGTCCGTGGTACATCACGCTGATCCGATCCGCCAGGTCGAAGACGTCGTGGATGTCGTGGCTGACCAGGAAGATGCCGATCCCCTCGCTGCGGAGCTGCCGGATCAGGTCGCGCACCTGGGCCGTCTCTGCCGGCCCGAGGGCCGCGGTCGGCTCGTCCATGATGAGGATCCGCGCGTTGAAGTGGACCGTGCGGGCGATGGCGACCGACTGGCGCTGTCCTCCGGAGAGGGTCCGCACCGGGACCTTGAAGCGTTTGAAGTTCGGGTTGAGGCGGCCCATCACCTTTCGCGTGACATCCTCCATCGCTGCGTCGTCGAGCGTCCCGCCGCGCGTCGTGAGCTCGCGACCGAGGAAGAGGTTCGCCGCCGCGTCGATGTTGTCTGCCAGGGCCAGGGTCTGGTAAATCGTCTCGATCTTGAGGGCCTTCGCGTCACGCGGATTGGTGATCGAGACCTCGTTGCCGTCGATGAAGACCTTGCCGCTGTCCGCCGGGTGGGCGCCCGACAACACTCGCATGAGCGTGGACTTGCCGGCGCCGTTGCCGCCGACGAGGCCGACCACCTCTCCGGCGTTGAGCGTCGCCGTCACCTTGTCGACGGCGTGCACGCCACCGAAGGCGACGGAGATGTCCCGCATCTCGACAAGTGGCACTTGTGTGGCCGCAGGGGGCTCCCCATGAGTCATCGGACGCGCCTCCGGTTGATCGTATCGAAGCCCACCGCGATCACCAGGACGATTCCCGCGACGATGTCCTGGATCGGCGAGTTGTAGCCCAGGAAGCTCATTCCATACTTCAGGGTGTACATCACCAGGGCGCCCAGCACGGCACCCGAGATCGTCCCGATGCCACCCGCAAACGACGTCCCGCCGATCACGGCGGCGGCGATCACGTAGAGCTCGTAGCCCTGGCCCAGGTCGTTGGTCCCGCCGTTGATGCGCGCCGATGCGATCGCGGCACTGATCGCGCACAGGAGACCCATCAGGATGTAGGTCTTCATGATCGTCCAGCGCGTGTTGATCCCGCCCAGCTCGGCGGCCTCGGGGTTGCCGCCGATGGCGAACACGTACCGGCCGAAGCGCCGGCGGGTCGCGAGGAAGCTCATGACGATGGTGACCGCGATGACGATGACGATCGGCCATGGAATGCCCGACTCGATGCCGCCCTGCGGGATCACGAAGCCGGGATGCTCCTGGGCGTACCGCTTCGCCAGGCCCACCGGCCACTTGTAGCTGTTGGCGACCATCACCCCGCCGAGGGTCGCGGCGGAGGCAACGACGGCGATCAGCACCTCTGCCCAGACGGGCCGCAGCGGGAATCCGAATCGAAGGCGCTGACGGCGAGCGTAAAGGAGGAGGAGGACCACCGCCAGGCAGACCACGATCCCGAGCGCCCAGCTGAGCAGCCCGCCGATCGAGCCGGCCGGTCCCCCCCCCAGCACCACGAACTGCTTGTCGTCGGGGGCCTGAGTCGAGCCCCCGCTGATCACGAAGACGACCCCGCGGAAGGCGAGCAGGCCTCCCAGGGTGACCACGAACGAGGGGACGCCGATGTAGGCGATGATGAAGCCCTGGAGAGCGCCGATCATCGCCCCGAGCGAGAGGCCGATGGCCAGTGCCAGCAGCCAGCCGTACGCGGTGTCGACCCCGATCGTGCCCGGGTAGATCTCGTGCATCAGCACGGCGTAGGTCATCGCCACCACGCCGACCACCGAGCCGACAGACAGGTCGATGTTGCGGGACACGATGACGAGGACCATCCCCGTCGCGAGGATTGCGACCGAGGCCGCCTGCACGGACAGGGTCAGGAGGTTCACCGGATCGAGGAACTTGCCGCCGGTTGTGATGCCGAACCCGAGCAGAATGACGGCCAGGGCGACCACCATCCCGAACAGGCGAAGGTCAATCTCGGTCGCCCTCACCGCGCGGGTCAGGAATCCGACGCGACCGCCGGTGTCCACGGTCGTCCCCGCCGCAGGTTCAGTCATCGGCCTCGAAATCCTCCGTTGATACAGGCTGGCGGCCCCGAGCGGGGCCGCCAGCCTCTTAGCTACCGATGGGAGCCGACCGGTTACGCGGTCAGCATGGACTGACGCTGCCCGCCGTCACGCCCGTGCAGACCTGGTCCTTGGTCACCCATCCGGAGTCGATGACGTCCTTCAGGTTGTCCTTGGTGATCGGCGTCGGGTTCAGCGTGATCGACTGCACCTTGTTGCCACCCGGGGTGGTGAACTCCACCGCGTTCAGGCTCGACGGCGCCGCGGCGGCCGGCAGGTCCGTCGGTGCCTTGATGTCCTTCAGCGCGGTGCCGCCGCAGAGCTGCATCGCAGCGCTACCGGCAGTCTCGCCGAGGGCGAAGGCGTTCTTCCAGACCGAGACGGCCTGGGTCCCGAGTGCCACGCGGTTGAGGGCAGCCGTGTCGCCGTCCTGGCCGGAGACCGGAATGGTCAGGCCGACTGCGTCGAGGGCTGAGACGACACCGGTCGCCATGCCGTCGTTCTCCGAGAGGACGGCCTGGATGTTGTTGACCGGGGTCGTGGAGTTCAGGGCCGCCTCCATATTGTTCTTGGCCCCGGTGGTGTCCCAGTTGGGGGTGTTCTGCTCGAACACGACGTGGACGGGTCCACTCGTGTCGCCCAGCGCCGGCACGCCCGCTTCGGTCATGCCCGAACGCAGGAACTCGGCATTCGCGTCACCCGGGTCGCCCTTGATGATCGCGTAGTTGCCTGACGGGACGAGGCCAAGGATGACCTGCCCCATGATCGTGCCCACCTTCTTGTTGTCGAAGGTGATGTAGAAGACGTTCGAGTCCTCGATCAGCCGGTCGTAGCCGATCACCGGAATGCCAGCGGCCTGGGCCTTGGCGACTCCGGGCTTGACCGCCTCGGCGTCCTTGGCAAGGAGGATGATCGCCCCCACGCCCTGGCCGATCAGCGAGTCGATGTCGGTGAGCTGCTGCTCCGAGCTGTCGCGGGCGTCCGTCTTCACGTACTTGCCGCCGGCCGCGGCGATGGCGGCCTTGATGGCCGGCTCGTCGGCCTTCTTCCAGCGCTCCTGGTCGTAGTTGTTCCACGAGACGCCGACGGTGCAGCCGGCGCTGGCGCTGGCGCCAGTGCTCGCTCCCGGCGAGGCGCTGGTGCAGGCGGCCAGAAGCACCGCACCCACTGCAGTCAGCGCGGCCAATTTGCGAATCGACATGTTCTGTCCTCTCCTCAAGCGAGTGCCCCAACGTGGTCGAGCGTGAAGCTCACGTATTGCTCCGTAGGCTACACCCTCCTCGACCCCACAGGTGACAATTCGTGGTCGCTGCGCGACGTGCCCGGACAGCGAGTTGCGGCGGCGTCACTGCACAGTGAGAACACCAGTGGTGGCCTGCGTCAGGAATGCGAGATGCCTGTGCTAGGCTCGTTGATCGAGGGTAGAACTGTCAAGCCGGAACTCATGCGTGCTCTGCCGCGCTCGACCGGCCTGCCGGACCCTCTCCACCCGGTTCATCCGTCATCGGAGGAGTCGCGCCATGAGCCCGCTCCATGGGAAGGTTGCCCTGGTCACCGGGGCGAGTCGAGGCATTGGAGCAGTCGACCGCGCGGACGCTGGCCACCGCGGGTGCGCAGGTCGCGATCGCATCGAGGAGCGGCGACAACCCGGGCGTCGACGGTGCCCTTGCGCTTCCGTGCGACGTCCGCGACCCCGCCGCCCTGGTGGCCATGGTCGCCGCCACGGTCGCGCGATTCGGTCGGCTCGACATCCTGGTCGTGAACGCCGGCGTGGGGGCCTACGGGCCGTTCCTTGAGCTGCCGGCCGCCGACCTGGAGGAGATGATCGACGTCAATGTGAAGGGGGCCCTCTACGCGGTTCGCGCAGCGCTACCCGAGCTGCTGAAGAGCGAGGCCGCCGACATCGTCACGATCGCGAGTGAGGCGGGCCGCCGTGGGCTGCCGTACGAGGTGGCCTACTGTGCCTCGAAGTTCGCGCAGGTGGGGATGACCAGCGCGCTCGACCACGAGCTGCGCGAACGCGGCGTGCGCTGCACGAGCGTCTGCCCGGGCGGGGTGGCGACCGACTTCGCGATGGGCCACGGCCGCACGCCGGAGATGCCCCAGCTGGCCGGCATGATGTCGGCCCAGGACGTGGCAGAGGCGGTCCTCTTCGTCCTCACCCGTCCGAGGAACCACCGCATCCTCGAGATCGCCTTCCGCCCGGTGACCGAGACCTCCTGGGGTTGAACCGAATGGCCGTGCTCCGCTGGGGGATCCTGTCGACGGCCGGCATCGCCCGGGAGAAGGTGATCCCCGGCATCCAACGGGCAGATCGCTGCCGCATCGTGGCGATCGCCTCGCGCGACGCGGTTCGCGCCGCCCAGGTCGCTCGGGAGGTTGGCATCCCGACCGCGCACGGCTCCTACCAGGCACTCCTCGCCGACCCGAACGTCGATGCGGTCTACATCCCTCTCCCGAACCACCTGCACGCCGAATGGGCCATCGCCGCCGCACGGGCCGGGAAGCACATCCTGTGCGAGAAGCCGCTGGCGCTGACCTCGGCCGACGCCGAACGGATGATCGAGGTCGCCGAGGCGGAGGGAGTGCGCCTGATGGAGGCGTTCATGTACCGCCTCCATCCATCCTGGGTCGCGGTGCGAGAGCTCGTCGCATCGGGACGCATCGGCAGGCTCGTGGCGGTGCAGAGCTGGTTCTCGTACTTCAACGACGATCCGGCCAATATTCGCAACATCCGGGCGTTTGGCGGTGGGGCGCTCTATGACATCGGCTGCTACAGCGTCAACCTCTCCCGCATGCTCTTCGCTGGCGAGCCGATTCGCGTCGAGGCGTCAATCCTCCGCGATCCGGCGAGCGGCGTCGACATCGTCACGAGCGGTCTGCTCGAGTTTGCCGGCGGCCTCGCGACCTTCACCTGCTCGACCCGCGCGGAGGACGATCAGCGAGTCCACCTGTACGGGACCGATGGACGGATCTCGATCGAGATCCCTTTCAACATCCCGCCGGACCGGCCGACCAAGGTCTTTGTCACCCACGGTGGACAGCCACCCGTGGCTCCCGCGACGGAGACGATCACGTTCGCCGCGGCCGATCCATACTCTGTCGAGGCGGCTGCCTTTGCTGCGGCCGTCCTCGATGGCCTGCCGACGCCGGTGCCGCCGCAGGACGGGGCTGCGAACCTCCGAGTGATCGAGCGACTCATCCGCTCGGGCGCCGGGAATGCGGCCATCGCCACCATCGAATAACGCCAGGAGGAGTCTCGGGTGCAGGGAGGCCGCCTTCGGGCCATCGCCGCAGTGGTGGCCATCGTTGTGGTCGTGGGTGCGGCCACCTTCGCCGCCGTCGTTCGTCCCTGGGAGACGAAGCCGACCTGCTCGGCCGCCATCCAGCACCCCGAGTGGTCCGTGGCGCGTCGCTGGGACGAGGCGCTCCTCGATGCGATTCGCCGGGCGTTGCCGAATCCCCCCGTCCACGCGCGCAACCTCTATCACCTGTCCGCCGCGATGTGGGACGCCTGGGCGACGTACGACCCGACCGCGGACGGCGTCTTCTTCGCCGAGAAGCACACCGCGGCCGACGTCACGGCGGCCCGCAACGAGGCGATCAGCTATGCGGCCTACCGCGTGCTCTCGGGCCGCTTCATCAAAGCCGTCGGTGGCGCCGACTCGCTCTCGGAGTTCGCCGACGTGATGGACAGCCTCTGCTACGCCGATCGACATGACCGCGACGGCGGGCGACTCGCCAGCTGCCATCGGGAACCGAATCGCCAAGACCGTGCTGGATGCCGGGCTGACCGATGGATCGAACCAGGCCGGCGGGTATGCCGACCCGGGCTACACCCCGGTCAACCAGCCACTTGTCGTCGCCGGCGCGGGTGCCGTGATGGCTGATCCCAACCGCTGGCAGCCGCTCCAGATCGAGCACATGATCTCGCAGAACGGGATCCCGGTGACCAACGGCGTCCAGGTCGCGATCGGGACGCACTGGGGTCACGTGACGGGCTTCGCCCTGCCGGCGAGTGGCGCGCATGGAACGCCGATCGACCCCGGTCCGCCACCGAGGCTCGGCGACGCGGCGACGGACAGCGCGCTCAAGGATCAGCTCGTCGAGGTGATCCGCGACAGCAGCGAGCTTGACCCGGCCGACCTCACCACGATCGATATCTCCCCCGGGGCACGCGGTGACAACCGGCTCGGTTCCAACGACGGCCAGGGGCACCCGGTCAATCCCGCGACCGGTCAGCCGTATCCGTCTGACGTGGTCAATCGAGCCGACTTCGGGCGAGTGATGGCCGAGTTCTGGGCCGACGGACCCAAATCGGAAACGCCGCCTGGCCACTGGAACGTCCTCGCCAACCTCGTCTCCGACGAGCTGGCGCCGGAGCTGCGCATCGGTGGGACGGGCCCGCGGGTCGACCGTCTCCAGTGGGACGTGAAGCTGTACCTCGCCGTGAACGGCGCCGTGCACGATGCCGCCATCGCGGCGTGGGGCCTGAAGGGCTACTACGACTCGAGCCGCCCGATCTCGCTCATCCGCTACATGGGGGGCCTCGGCCAGTCGAGCGACCCCAACCTCCCGTCGTACGACGCGGAGGGGCTGCCCCTGGTGCCGGGCCTCATCGAGCTGATCACCACGGCGACGACGGCGGCCGGGGAACGGCATGCCGCCCTCGCCGGCCACGAGGGCGAGGTGGCCGTCTATGCATGGCGCGGGAACCCTGCCGATCCGAAGACCCAGGTCGGCGGAGCGGCGTGGATCCTTGCGACGCGGTGGGTCCCCTACCAGCTGCCGACCTTCGTCACTCCGTCCTTCCCCGGCTTCGCCTCCGGGCACAGCACGTTCAGCCGGGCCGCCGCAGAGGTCCTCACCGCCTTCACGGGCAGTCCCTACTTCCCCGGCGGCGTGAGCGGCTACACGATCAAGGCCGGCTCGCTGAAGTTCGAGACGGGACCGACAACCGACATCCGGCTCGAGTGGGCGACCTACTACGACGCGTCCGATCAGGCCGGACAGTCACGGCTCTGGGGAGGCATCCACACCCAGGCCGACGACTTCACCGGACGGATCATCGGCTCGCAATGCGGCAAGGAGGCCTGGGCGCTCGCCGAGAAGTACTACGACGGCACCGCCACGCCAGTCACCGCCGGTCCGTGACGCGGTCGGCGCCTCGTCGCTGCTCGTCACCCTCCTCGTCCTCGTGGTCGGCGCGGCTGTCGCGGGAGCCCTTCCTGCTGCGGCCGCGGCTCGCCGACCGCGGCGGCCCGCCTCACTTCGTGGACGAGACCGCCGCGTCGGGCGTCTCGCAGCGGTACGACGGGCCTGACCTGTTCCAGGTCGGTGGTGGCGTCGCCGTCTTCGACTGCAACGGAGACCATCTGCCCGACCTCTACTTTGCGGGCGGCGTGAATCCTGGTCAGCTCTACCGCAACCGATCCACCATCGGCGGCCCGCTTCGCTTCGAGCGAATGGCGTCTTCTGTCACCGACCTGACGAACGTGAATGGCGCATACCCGATCGACGTCGACGGCGACGGCATCGTCGACCTCGTCATCCTCCGCATCGGCGAGAACGAGCTCCTCCGCGGACGCGGCGACTGCACCTTCGAGCGTGCCAACGACACGCTTGGGTTCGTGGGGATGGACGGTCACACGACCGCCTTCAGCGCGACCTGGGAGGGCGATGCGTCGCTGCCGACCATCGCGATCGGCCATTACCTCAAGCTCGACAGCACTGGAGGGCGCACCTTCGACTGCGACGGCAATGACCTCCTCCGCCCCGATCCGAGCGGATCGGCCTATGGGACGCCGATCCCCCTGGCCCCGGGGTACTGCTCGCTATCGATGCTCTTCAGCTCCTGGGACGGTTCGGACCGCCGCGACCTTCGGGTGTCGAACGATCGGGCCTGGTACACCGACGGCTCGGAGCAGATGTGGCGGATGGTCCCCGGTCAATCACCGACGCTCTACACCGCCGACGACGGCTGGGCATCGCTTCAGATCTATGGGATGGGGATCGCCAGCCAGGACCTGACCGGCGACGGGCTGCCCGAGGTCTACCTCACCAGCCAGGCCGACAACAAGCTCCAGACCCTCACCGCCGGGGCGAGCCAGCCCGCCTTCCGGGATATCGCGCTGCGGCGCGGCGTGACCTCGACGCGGCCGTTTGCAGGCGACACCACCCTTCCCTCGACGGCATGGCATCCCGAGTTCGAGGACGTCAACAACGACGGCTTCTTTGACCTCTTCGTCTCGAAGGGGAACGTCGGCGCACAGCCCGACTACGCGTCGCGCGACCCGAGTGACCTCTTCCTTGGCCAGCCCGACGGCACCTTCGTCGAGGCCGCCGATCAGGCCGGGATCGTGCGGTTCGAGCGGGGGCGCGGCGCCGCCCTGGCCGACCTCAACCTCGATGGTCTGCTCGACCTTGTGGAGGTCAACTACGGCGCGGACAGCGTCGTGTGGAGGAACGTCGGGGCAGGCACCGCCGACGCGCCCGCCCCGATGGGCCACTGGCTCATGCTCGACATCGAGCAGCCCGGCCCGAACCGCAATGCGATCGGGGCGTGGGTCGACGTCCGGGTCGGGGACAAGACGGTCCGGCACGAGCTGACGATCGGGGGAGGCCACATTGGCGGCCAGCTCGGCTGGCTCCACCTCGGCCTCGGTCCAGCGACGGGCGCCGACGTGCGCGTGGTATGGCCCGACGGAGTGGAAGGCCCATGGCAGCACGTCAACGCCGACGGGTTCGACATCGTCGAGCGGGGCGCAACCACGGTCCAGCCGTGGAGTCCGGGGCAGGTCGGCGCCCGATGAAACCGGCTGGCCATCGTCGCCTGACCGTCACGATCGCCGACGGACCGATCGAGATCGAGCTGCTGCCGCGGATGGGAGCGCGGCTGCATCGGCTCCGCGCCTTCGGTCACGACCTGCTGCGCACCCCCAACGATGCATCGGCGCATCGTCGCGAACCGTTCCGCTGGGGCGCCTACGTGATGGCCCCATGGTGCAACCGGATCGCCGCGGTCCCGACCGTCGTCGGCGGCGAGCTGGTGGCGCTTCGCGCGAACTTCGAAGACGGCACGGCAATCCACGGACAGGTGTACGCCGCCCCATGGCACGAGGAGGAGGACGGGGCCTGGATGGTCCGGGGTGGTGGCGACGGCTGGCCATGGCCGTACGAATGCCAGATGCGCGTCGCGATCAGCAACGCCGTGGTCACGTTCGAGCTGTCGCTGACGAACCTGGCCCACGCCCCGATGCCGGCCGGCATCGGACTGCACCCGTGGTTCCGACGCCCACTCGAGGTGCGCCTCGACGCGTCGCGGGTCATCGCCTCCAACGGCGATCCGGAGGCGATCAGCGGGCCGGTGGCCGGAACTCTCGACCTGCGGGCCCTGCGTCCGGTGCCGCCCGGTCTCGACGCCGCGTGGACCCACATCGGCGATCCGGCGGCGACGCTTCGCTGGCCAGCCGTCGGGATCACGTCAACGCTTCGAGCCCGCACCGACGGAGAGCTGTGGGTGGTGGCCGCCAGCCCGGTCGCGCTCGACGCCGTTGCCATCGAGCCGCAGACGCACGCGCCATGGGGGCTCGCGCGCCTCGTGCGGAACGCGCCGGCCTCGATGCCGATGCTCAACCCGGGGGCGAGCGCCCGCCTCGTCATCGAGCTCGCGTTCACCCGGCAGTGACCGGTCGCGTGACGGCGACACGCCGCCCCGCGGATGCCGTCGACCTCGACGACCGCGACAGGTGACCTGTCGCGCGATGCGGCTCTCATCACGCCGATGCATGCGACCGCAGACCGACTAGGGACCGAAGAAGAGCTCCAGCCACTGCTCCACGAGCGGCTTCACCGGCGGCGCCTTCTCCGTCAGGGCAGCGGGCAGGGGCGCCTCGGCTCCCGGCGGGATGATCAGCACGCGCTCACCCGGCAGGCCCAGGTTCGAGCAGGCGTCGTGCCTCCGTGGCCAGGAATGCCCTGCTGTCCAGGTAGGTGAGCTCCTGCCGCAGCGCCTCGTTCCGGGCCTGCATCTGCGCGATCTCCACCCGGATCGCGTCGGCCTGCCGGCTGATCGACCAGCTCGCGTACACCTGGCGGCCGATCTGCACTGCGAGGAACGTGCCGATGATCAGCAGCACCGCGATCCACGCGATCCCGCCGCGAGAGGCTGGGATGCGCACGCGCACCGGCCGATCGGGCGGCGTCGCCCGGCGCGCCGGCACCTCGAAGCTGGTCATCTGCTCGGCAGTCTAGCCCGCCACTTTTCCACCGTGCAACGCGATCGGCGCGCGGTTGTCCACATCCGAGCCCCCTGAGCCGATCCATCGTGCTAGGTTAGAAAGGAACGCATGTTCTGTTTGAGGGCGCGCGCATGAACCGCGAGGAGAGACCGATGCTGCTCGACCGACCGACCTCCGCCGATGCGGCGATCGCCATGCTCCTCGCGGATCCGACGCTGGAGCCGCTCGTCGCCGCGCACCGCGTGCTGGAGGCGCTGCCTCCGCGGCACGCCCCGTGGCCGGAGGGGATCGACCCGCGGCTGGTCGCCGCTCTGCGAGGTCGTGGCGTCGAGGCGCTCTACACCCACCAGGCCCGGGCCATGGAAGCGGTGCGCGCCGGGCGCAACGCGTGCGTGGTGACGCCGACCGCGTCGGGCAAGACGCTCTGCTACAACCTCCCGGTCCTCGACGCTGTCGCCCGGGACCCGGCGGCCCGGGCGCTCTATCTCTTCCCGACCAAGGCCCTGGCGGCCGACCAGCTGGTCGAGCTGCGTTCCCTGGCCGATGCCGCCGAGCTCGACCTCAAGACGCACACCTACGATGGCGACACGCCGCCGAACGTGCGCAGCGTGGTGCGGGCGGCGGGGCAGGTCGTGATCACCAACCCCGACATGCTCCACGCCGCCATCCTTCCCCACCACACGAAGTGGTTCAAGCTCTTCGAGAACCTGCAGTTCGTGGTGATCGACGAGCTGCACACGTACCGTGGCCTGTTCGGGAGCCACGTCGCCAACGTGATGCGCCGCCTGCGCCGCGTCTGCCGGCACTACGGCGCGGACCCGGTCTTCATCCTCGCCTCCGCCACCATCGCCAACCCCGGCGAGCTGGCCGAGCGACTGATCGAGGCGCCGGTCGAGCTGATCGACGACAACGGGGCGCCGCGCGGCCGCAAGCACGTCCTCGTGGTCAACCCGCCGGTCGCCAACGAGCAGCTCGGCATCCGCAGCTCCTCGCTGCTCACCGCGCAGCACCTCGCGGAGCGGCTCATCGGCGGTGGCGTGCAGACGATCGCCTTCGCCCGGTCACGCACCGCGGTCGAGGTGCTGACCAGCTACCTGCGCGAGACCTTCGCTCCCCCGCCCGGCCACCCGCACACCATCCGCGGCTACCGGGGCGGTTACCTGCCCAACGAGCGACGCGAGATCGAGCGCGGCCTGCGCGACGGGCGCGTGCGGGGCGTCGTGGCGACCAACGCCCTCGAGCTGGGGATCGACATCGGCTCCCTGGACGCCGCCATCAGCGTGGGGTATCCCGGCACGATCGCCTCGACCTGGCAGCAGATGGGGCGCGCCGGTCGCCGCACCGGCACGAGCCTGTCCGCGCTGGTCTGCTCGTCCGCACCGATCGACCAGTTCCTCGCGGCGCACCCGGACTACCTCTTCGACCAATCGCCGGAGCACGGGCTCATCAACCCGGACAACCTTCACGTCCTGCTCAACCACCTGCGCGCGTCGAGCTTCGAGCTGCCCGTCCCCGCCACCGAGCGGTTCGGCATCGAGGAGACGCCGACCCTGCTCGACGTCCTCGAGGAGGACGGCTACCTGCGACGCGCCGATGACGATCGGTATTACTGGAGCCACGAGAACTTCCCGGCCAGCGCCTTCAGCCTGCGCACCGGCGCACCGGAGAACGTCGTCATCATCGATACCACCGGGGACCGGCACCGCGTGCTCGGCGAGGTGGACCTCTTCGCCGCGCCGCTCCTCGTCCACGAGAAGGCGATCTACATCCACGAGGGCATTCAGCACCACGTGGATCGGCTCGACTGGGAGGAGCGCAAGGCCTACGTCACCCGCACCGACGTCGACTACTACACCGATGCCGACCTCGGCATCACGCTCAAGGTGCTCGAGGTCTTCGACGAGGCGGATCAGCCGCCGACCGGCAGGCGCCAGAGGGGCGAGGTGATGGTCGCCTGGAAGGTGACCATGTTCAAGAAGATCAAGTACCACACCCACGAGAACGTGGGCTGGGGCTCGATCAGCATCCCCGAGCAGGAGATGCACACCACCGCCTGCTGGCTCGTGCCGCCGGCCCAGCTGGTGAACCGATACGACCGTGACACGCTCGACGGCGCCCTGATCGGCATCGCCCGGGTGGCCCGCACCACCGCGTCGCTGCTGCTGATGTGCGACCCGCGCGACCTCGGCGTGCTGGCCCAGGTCCAGGCGCCCTTCACGGGCCGCCCCACCCTCTACCTCTACGACGCGGTGCCCGGTGGCGTGGGTCTCACCGAGCGCCTGTTCGGCCTGGCCGATGACCTCGTCACGGCGAGCGCCGAGCTGGTCGCCGGCTGCGGCTGCTCGGACGGATGCCCGTCATGCGTGGGCCCGGTCACCGAGGTCGGGCCGCGTGGCAAGCAGGTCGCCGGGGAGCTGCTGGACTCCCTCGCCGGGCGATGAGCACCCGCTCCCTCGCCGAGCGGCTGGCGGTCGTCCGCGAGCATGCGCACGCTCCCCGACCGCGGCCGGCGGCTGCCGCCGACCGCTCCGAGCTGCTTGCCCGCTGGTTCGGCGCCAGGCTGCAGGTCGCGTCGGACGGGGCGGCGGTCGTGGTCGAACGCCGCGTGCCCCTCTCCCCGACCGTCGTCGCCAACCTCGCCGGGCTGCCACCGGCCTGCTACTTCGACACCGAGACGACCGGTCTCTCGACCGGCACCGGCACGGTCGTCTTCCTGGCCGGCCTTGCCCGCCTCGAGGGGAACCAGCTCGTCGCCCGACAGCTGCTCCTCCCCGACTACCCGCACGAGGCCGCGCTGCTGCGACTCGTGGCGGCCGAGCTCGCCGCCCTGCCACGGGTCGTCACCTACAACGGGCGCGGCTTCGACCTGCCGCTGCTGACGACCCGCCTGACGGTGCACCGCCTCTTCCGCGAGCTGGCCGCGCTGCCCGAGCGCCACGACGACCTGCTGCCGGTCGCCCGGCGCCTCTACCGGCGGATCCTGGGCGGCGCCCGCCTGGCCGATGTCGAGGCGGGCGTGCTCGGCGTGGTGCGCACCTCGGACTGTCCCGGCAGCGAGGTCCCCTCGCGCTATTTCGGCTACCTGCGCGGCGGCTCCCCGGATCTGCTGACCGACGTGCTCGACCACAACCTCCAGGACATCGTCTCGCTGGCGCTGCTCGAGGCCGAGATCACCCAGCTGCGCGCCGGTGGTTGGCGCGTGGCGACCGTGCTCGATCGACACGGGATGGCCGTCGAGCTGCTCCGCCACGGTGCCACCGACGAGGCGCTCGAGGTGGTCGAGGCCGCCATGGCGCCCGGCGTCGACCAGGACCGGGCGCACTCGCTGCGCCGGATGGCCACCCGCCTCCTGCTCGGCGCGGGTGAAGTTGATCGGGCCGAGGCCCTCTGGACCGCCGCCACGCGCCGTGCCTCGACCGATGCCGCGGCTGCCTGGCTGGAGGTGGCGCGCATTCGCGAGCGGCATCGGGGCGACCTCCACGGGGCGCTGGAGGCGACCGCAACCGCGTCGCGCGTCCTCGACCTCGCGTTCGCGCTGGGGCGAGGAGGCGGGATCCTCGCCATCGGGAAGGTCCGCATCAGGGTCGAGGCGAGGCTCCGTCGGCTGCGACGCTGGGTCGCCGCTGCGGAGCGACGACGCGCCAACGCCCTGCGGGTGGCCTGATCGGCGCTAGCGTGACCGCGCCTGCAGCGTGTCGGCGACGGCGCGCATCGCCTCGGTGATCCACGCCCCCGAGCCACCCTCGGCATCGCGGAGCGTCGTCGTCAGCAAGGCGGCGAGGATATCTCCCGCCCCCACCGTCGAGGTCGTTTCGACAGGTCGCGGGACCGCCCAATGGCGGCTCCCCGGTCCGTCGAGCGCCGCGTCGTGCCAGAGGCCGTCCGGCGCCGTCGGTGACGATCAGGTGTGGTCGCGCCCCGAAGGCGCGACGAAGCGCGGCCAGCTGCTCGCGCGGCGCCTCAGCTTCCGCCACCAGGTCCTCGCGGCTGGCGACCAGCAGGTCCAGGCTCGCGAGTGCGTCGAGCACGGCCGATCCAAGGGCGGCCAGCGGGCGTGGCCGCACCTCCGCTCCTTCGTCGCCGCTGCGGAGCCAGCCCTGCAGGATCGCGCCGCTCGCCACCGCTTCGTCCCAGGCGTCGAGCGCGGCGACGGGGACCTCTTCGAGGACCGGCCCAAAGAGGACGGCGCGCGGGTGGATTCGATGGCGGAGATCGGCATCCACCTCCACCGATCCCCCGATCCGCTCAAGCCAGAGCGTCCGCCCCGCGACCGTTTCCACGTGGCGGAAGGTCACCGAGTGATCGAGCGGGCGGCACGCAACGATCTGCGCGGCGCGGCGGAGCTCGGCAAGGCCGGCCTGCGCCTCCGGCTCGGCTCCGGCGGCGGTGACGATGCCGATCCGCAGGCCCCGTGCGGCGATCGCGCCAGCCGCGTGCATCACCGTACCGCCCGCCGTGGTCGAGCCGTCCGGCAGGTGATCGACGGTCAGCCCGCCGACGATCAGCAGGTCGAGCATCGGCGACTCGGACGTCATCTGGCTATCATCGGGCACGCATGAACCTCTACTTCTACGAGCTGCACGAGGGGGCCACCGACCTGCTCACCGACGCGATCCTCGCCAGCGACACGCAGTACAGCCCCGAGGCGTTCGCGGAAATGGTCGTCGCGGCTCGGGCCGCCGTGGTCGACACGTTCGAGGAGGACACGCTGGTCGAGGCGATCGCGCGCGAGCTCGAGCGCCGCCACGGTTTCAGCTACGCCAGCGACGAGAAGCTCACCGCCAGCATGGCCGTGGGACTCGAGCAGGACGACACCTTCCTCGTCGAGACGAGCACCGAATTCCGCAGCCTGATCGCGGAGGTCGACCTCTCCTCCTAGGGACCGGCGCCCCTCAACGGGCGACGTTGAAGAGCACCTCGATGACGTCGCCGTCGCGGACCGCGTAGGTCTTGCCCTCGGAGCGCAGCAGGCCGCGTTTGCGGGCCTCGGCCATGCTGCCGCAGGCCATCAGGTCGTCGAAGGTGACCACCTCGGCGCGGATGAAGCCACGCGCCAGGTCGCTGTGGATCGCCCCCGCCGCGTCCACCGCGTTCGCCCCGGAGCGCAGCGTCCAGGCGCGGCACTCATCGGGCCCGGCGGTGAAGAACGAGAAGAGGCCGAGCAGCGCATACGTGAGGCGGATCACCCGGCCGCGGCTCGGCTCGGCGATGCCAAGGTCGTCCATGAAGAGCGCGGCGTCCTCGGCCGAGAGCTGCGCCAGCTCGGCCTCGATCTTGCCACCCAGCGCGGCCACGTCGCTCTGCGGGATCGCGTAGCGGGATCGTCCGTCGGCCTCCAGCTGCGCCGCCGCGGTGAGGCGCCCCTCGTCGATGTTGAGCACGACCAGGACGGGCTTCTGGGTCAGGAACCGATAGCCACGCAGGCGCAGCTCGTCGTCATCGGTCAGGTGCACGGCACGGAGCGGGTGGCCGGCGGACAGCTCCGGCTCGAGGCGTGCCAGCAGCTCCTCCTCGCGGGCGTTCTCCTCGCGCTCCGCGGGCGACCCGTGGCGGCCGGAGGTGCGCAGCTTCTCGAGGCGCTTCTCGATGACGGTCAGATCGGCGATCGTGAATTCGAGGTCAAGGTCCTCGACGTCCCGCCATGGATCAGGATCGCCCTCTCCTCCCCCGCCCTCGAAGGCACGCGCCACGTGGAGCAGCGCGTCGGCGTTGCGGATCAGCGCCAGGTGGTCCGGGTTGATGGTTCCTTCCCGCGCGGCGCCGGCCGGGATCGCGACGTCGACGTAGGTCACGTCGGCCGGGGTCGTCTTGTGGGGGCTGAAGAGGGCCGAGAGGCGTTGCAGGCGCTCGTCGGGAACCTTCACGACGCCCATGTTCGGCGCGGCGCGGCCCCCCGAGAAGCCGCCGGTGTCGGCGTGCGCACCGGTCAGCGCGTTGAAGACGCTCGTCTTGCCGCTCCCCGGCAGCCCGACGATGGTGACCTGCACCGGCTAGTACCCGGCCTCCAGGTCGACGACGTTCTCGAGCGGCTCCCCCGCCGCGAAGCGACGCAGGTTGGCCAGGAACAGGTCGAGCGAGCGATCCACCACCCGGTCGCTCGACCACGAGGTGTGCGGCGTGATGATCAGGTTGGGCGTGTCGTAGAGCGGCGAGTCGGGTGGGAGCGGCTCCTCGTTGAAGACGTCGAGCACGGCGCCGCCGATCCAGCCGGCCTCGAGGGCGCGGCGCAGCGCCAGCTCGTCGAGCAGCCGGCCGCGGGAGATGTTGATCAGCCAGGCGTGCTCGGGCATCTCCTGCAGCTGGGCCACGCCGATCATCCCGGCGGTGTCGTCGGTCAGGGGCGCCGCGATGATCACGATGTCGCTGCGTCCCAGGAGGTCGTCGAGGCGGTCGAGGCCCAGCAGCTCGACGTTCGGCTGGTCGGCGGCCCCGCGTTCCGGGTGACGGCGTGTCGCCAGCACGGGCGACCCGAAGGGCATGAGCAGGCGCGCGATCTCGGAGCCGATGCTGCCGAAGCCGACGATGCCGATCGTCATCCCGCCCAGCTCGGTCCCCCGCAGCGGCTGCCAGGTGCGCTCGCGGCCGAGCTCGAGCAGCTGCGGGAGGCGCCGCGCGATGGCGAGGCACATCATCACCACGTATTCGGCGATCGGCCGCGAGAAGACGCCGCGGGCGTTGGTCACGGTCAGTCCCCGTTCGCGGACGACCGGCGTGGCGACGCGGTCGACGCCGGCGGAGAAGGAGTGGATCCACTCGAGCTTTGGAGCCCGGCTGACGATGTGGTCGAGCACCGATGCCGGCACCCCACCCCGCAGCAGCACGCGCGCCGAGCCGAGCGCCGCCTCCGCGTCATCGTGGACGAGCCCCTCGCGCGACATCTGGACGACGCGCACGCCGGGGATCGACTCGAGGCGCGCGGCGTGCTCGGCGGAGAGCGGCGCGCCGAAGATCGGGGTCGCCAGGATCACGATCTCGTCGCTCAGCTGACGCGTCCCTCGGGCCGGTGCCCCTCGAGGCGGTCGATCCAGCGCTGTGGGTGCCGAATCTCGGCGAGGTCGGGAAGCGTGGCGGGACCCTCCCAGACGCGGTTCAGGAACGTCCGGTCGCGCGCCGCCAGGACGGCCGCCACGAACCGTTCGCCCGCGACGTACTGCTCCATCTTCAGGTCGAGCCCGGTGAGGCGCATGATCGCGCGCTCCATCGCGCCGCGGGCCTCGTTGCGCCGCTCGAAGCGCTCGTGGAGCTTCGCGAACCCGGGAAGCAAGCGCTCCCCCGCGTCGTTCATGACGTGGTTCGAGTAGCCCTCCAGCAGCGACATCAGCGCCTGCGTCCGGCGGAATGACGCCAGCTGGGCGGGGCTCATCATCCGCTCCAGCCAGTGGCCGCCTCGCCCCCGGAACGCGCCGCGCAGCCGTTCGCCCAGCCCACCGGAGTCGGCGGCGAGCAGCTCGATCGCCTCCCCCACCGAGCTCGCGAAGTGCTCGCGCAGCCAGGGATAGGCCTCGAACTCGAAGGCGTGGGTCGCCTCGTGCAGCGCGATGAAGGTCCGGAACTGGTCGGGCGGGAGGCCGAGCGCGGCGGCGGTGGCCGCAATGTTCGGCTCGACGAAGTTCAGGCGCCCGCGGACCGAGGGCGATGCGGCGAGCAGGCTGATGTCGTACTGGCCCAGCACCTTGCGCGCCAGGAACGCCATCAGCAGCCCGAGCTGCTGGTTGCCGAGCGACCGATTCAGGATCCGGGCGACGGCGCGACCGGGGGTGTCGACCCCGGTCGTCGCCTCCGTCACGATCCGCTCGACCCGCTCGAAGAGCTGCTCGAAGGTCGCCAGGTTGAGGTCGATCCATTCCAGCCGGTCGATCACCGCCGGCGTCTCGAGCGCGCGCGGCAGCTCAGCGCCGATCGCCTCGCCCACCACCGGCTCGATGCGGAGCAGCTCGGCCCGATAGAAGGCTTCGGCCGCGGCCCGCTCGGCGGCGGTCAGCGTCGCGCCGGCCGGTCCGAGTCGACGGCGCGCGATGCGGCGCACCGATTCCCAGTCGATCAGGCGCGTCCCGGCATGGCGCATCAGCTCGCGTTGGACGACCGTGGCGCCCATCGCCAGCAGGCCCCCAACAACGATCCCCATCCCGAGACGGCTGGCGCTGCGTGGCATGCGCGGAGTCTAGTCGGCCGTGACCGCCGCCTGCTCGACCGAGGGCAGGGCTGCCCCGAAGACCGTCCCCGCCACCGCGGTGAACGACGCCACGTCGCCGGTCGTGACGATCCGATTCGCCCCTGGGCCTTCGCTGGCCGTACGCCCACCGAGGGCGTCGAGCAGGTCCTCCGCGGCCAGCGCGGTGGTGAAGGCCGAGTCGACGACGGCGACCCGCGGCCCGGCCACCTGCTCGATCAGCGGCCGGAGCAACGGGTAGTGGGTGCAGCCCAGGAGGAGGGTGTCGATCTCGTTCGTCGGCCGCGAAGAGCTGGCCCAGGTAGCCGCGCACGGCCCGCTCGGCGATCGGGCCGGCGAGCTGCCCGGCCTCGACCATCGGCACCAGCTCGGGACAGGCGAGCTGCGTCACCGCCAGCCGTGGATCGGCCTCGCCGACCGCGACGGCATACGCCCCCGAGGCCACCGTCCCCGCGGTCGCGATCACCCCCACGTGGCCGGCGCGCGTCGACGCCGCGGCCGCCACGGCGCCCGGCCGCACCACGCCGAGCACCGGCACGTTCGCCACCTGGCGAACGAGGGGCAGCGCCTGCGAGGTGGCCGTGTTGCAGGCGAGGACCAGCAGCTTCACCTCCTGGGCCAGCAGCCACGCCACCGACTCGAGGGTATACGCCCGGACCTCGTCGGCCGGGCGTGGCCCGTACGGGGCTCGGGCGTTGTCGCCGAGGTAGATGGTCGACTCAGCCGGCAGGCGGCGTCGCAGCTCGGCCAGGACCGTCAGGCCGCCGACGCCTGAGTCGAAGACGCCGATGGGGCGTGCGTCGGCGTGGAGCCCCACGATCTCGGTCAGTGTCGCGCGACGGCGGCCGAGAGTGAGGGGATCCGCGAGCCGATTGCAGTGGCCATCTGCCGGATCCCCTGCGAGATCGGGGCCTCGGGGCTCGCCAGCACGAAGGGAACCCCCTCGTTGTTGGCGGCGATCACGAGGCGGCCGTCGGAGACGATCTCGTAGTCGATCCGGCGGTTGAGCGCCTCCTCGACATCGGCCTTGCTGAATCCACCGGTCGAGTCGGACCGGTTGAGGACGGTGGCCAGCTTGGAGGCCGGATAGCCGATCGCCGCAAACGCCTCGTCGGCCATCGCCAGGCTCCGGATCGCCATGCTGTCGTAGGCGAGCACCTCGAGGATCAGGTCCGATCCGTCGAGGAAGGCGAGCACGTCGTCGGAGAGGGCGGCCCGCGTGTCGACGACGATGACTTCGTAGATCTGGCGGATGATGGAGAGTGCCTTCTCGATGTCGCGCACGGTGACCATCTCGGCCATCTCGATCCGCGGCGGCGCGAGGAGCACCTCGATCCCCGATGGATCCTTCCAGAGCACATCGGCAAGGTCGGAGTCGCGGATCTTGTCGGTCGGCAGGTTGACGATCGACGGCGCGGCGGCGGGGGCACGGAGCAGGCCACGCAGGTCGCTGAACTGCATCGATCCGTCGATCAGGCAGACCTTGTGGTCGATGCCGAAGGCGACCGCGAGGTTGTAGGAGAGGGTCGTGCGACCGACCCCGCCCTTGGGGGAGAAGAGGGTGATCATGGTCGAGGCATTGCGCCCGCCCCCCTGGGTGCTGGCCTCATGCACCTTGCGCACCATCGTGGTCAGGTCGAAGCCGGAGAAGGGCATCTTCAGGACCGCATCGATCCCGCGCGCCGCATCCTCCGCGATCGGGTTCTGGGGCACCGTCAGCACGATCACCGAGACGGTCGGCTCGCCGTGCCGGACCTGCTCGGCGACCTGCATGCCGGAGACGCGGCCCTGCAGCAGCGCGTCGACGATCAGGACGTCGGGGCGCAGCTCGCTGACCGCGCCGAGGGCGTGCTCGCCCGACGTGACCACGTCGAGCATCTTGATCTGCGCCTGGGCCTGCAGCAGCGAGCGCATGTGCATCGCGACCTGCGGCACATCCTCGACCACCAGCAGCCGAATCTGCTCAGCCAACCCTCTCCTCTTGCGACGCGGAAGCCATGGGCTCGTACCTCACCACAACAATGCGGCGCCCGCTCTCCCGTCCAAGCGGCTCGAGGTCGTGTGAGCCGTAGCTCAACTCGACCACCAACCCCGCCTGCACGACGAGCGCGGCGAGCGCCTCGTGAGATGGATACCAGAGCTTATGGCTCGCCGGAAGCCGCGCTATCGTACCATCGGGTTGTACTGCATCCGCGATCGTCGAGAAGGCGACGCGGAGCCCTTCCGGTGTCTCGCGCCGGATCAGCTCGCTGCGGCGCACCACCTCGCGACCGTGCAGCTTGCGGCGCCAATCGACCGAGAGCGGGAGGTCTCGCTGGGGCATCGCCGCGGGACCGAGGTCGTCGATCACGAGGCGCCCGCCCGGGGCCAGCAGCGAACGCACCCCACCCAGCAGGCGCAGCGCATCCTCTGGCCCGTCGAGATGTGGGAGGAGGCCGACGGCGATCGCCAGGTCGAAGCGCTCTCGGACGTTGAGCGTGGCGAGCGCGCGGACGTCGCCACGAAGGAGCGTCACTCGGCCGTCGGCGGCGGCCATCGCCATGCCCGGATCGGCCAGCATCCGCGCCTCGGCGCGGCGGAGGAGGGCCGCGGACCCATCGATACCGACCAGTCGTGACGCACCACCCTCGAGCAGCGCCGCGAAGAGACGTCCCGAGCCGCAGCCGAGGTCGAGCACGCGCCCGCCGCCGGCCCGAACCTGCTCGCGCCAGAAGGGCAGGTCCTCGACCACCTCGTCGTGTTCCAGGTCGTAGATCTCGGCCAGCAGGTCCTCGTCGCCGGGCTGCGAGGCGAAGATGTCGGCGCTCATGCCGGGGCCCCGGCTCACGGGAGATCGAAGCGGCGCACCGCAAGCCACTCGACCGCGACCGCCAGGCTGACGACGAAGAGCCCGATCGGCATCGACATTGCCCCGCCCAGTCGCAACCCGGCCAGCGCCGCGATGGTGACCGCCACGACGAGTGCCGCGCCGCGCGGCGCGCGCCCAGGCACCGCGATACAGGATGCGACGCCGCACTGCGAACTCGGCGAGCAGCGCGAACGGCGTGACGGCGAGGCCGGCCAGCGTCGCGGCGAGCGCCACCACCACGGCGCGGTTGAATCCGGCCTCCGGACACGGGTTCGACGGCGTGTCAGCCGGGCAGGCGTTGCCGGTGAAGGCGATCAGGACCACTGCCGCGAGCAGCGCCAGCAGGACGAGCGCCGCGACCGCCACGCGGGTTCGGCCGGTCAACGCCGATCAGCCATGCGCGCTCATCGAATGGCGTCGGGGCAGATCTCGCGGAACGGGCAGTAGCCGCATCGCGTCGGCGACGGCCTCGCCTCGAAGCGTCCGGCGCGTATCCCCTCCGCCGCGGTTGCCACCTGCTCGCTCGCGTGGGCCAGTCGCTTGGGACTGGCGCTGCTATGCCCCTCGATCCCCAGCTCGAGGAAGTGCAGGGCGAGGTCGTCGGGCGGCCGACCGTGCTGCGCCTCCCAGGCCAGGCCATAGATCGCCAGCTGGAGCGACTCGCGTGCGCGCCGCGCGGCCGTGGCGGGGTCCCGCACGTCGCTCGACTTGTAGTCGGTGATCGTGACGCGGCCGGCGGCGTCGGTGTCGACCCGATCGAAGCGGCCGCGCACCCGGTCCCGCCCGAAGGGCACGACGAACTCCAGCTCGACGGCGGTTGGGGTGGCCGGATCGGCCTGTTGATTCGTCCAGAAGCGCTCGAGGGCGTCCCGCGCCGCTCGCTTGCGCGCCTCCTCGTGTGCGCGGGTGAGGAACCCGGTCGACTCCCACGCCGCGTCGAGCTCCGCGTGCAGCTCGGAGAGCGACATCGGGTTGCCGGCCATCTGGCGCCGATGGAAGGCCTGCACCGCCGCGTGCAGCGCCTTCCCGTAGACGAGCTGGTGCGACGCGGGGGTCGGGATGCGGATCACGTGCCCGAAGCGGTACTTGGCCGGGCACTCGAGGTAGTCGTTGACCTGCCCGTACGAGAGCGTCAGCGGTCGATCCGCCAGCGATGGCGGGGCGGGCGTGGCCGGCTGTCGGACGGGGTGCTGGCTGCGAGCCAATCGCTCGGCGACGCTCGGACGCAGCGCCTCGACCGGCGTCGCGGGGGGCAGGTCGAGCGCCTCGAGCACGAACTGGCTCATCCGTCGCGCCGTGCGCCCGCCGTAGTCGCGCGCCCAGGTCAGGACGCAGCTCCTCGCGCGCCCGCGTCATTCCCACGTAGAAGAGGCGCCGCTCCTCCGCCAGGTGGTGATCGCCGTCAGGGAGCGCTTCCCGCACCAGCTCGGCGGGGAACGGGAGCAGGTCGCCCCGTGATCGCGTCGGGAAGCGATCGTCGACGAGGCCCACCATGATCACGACGGGGAACTCGAGCCCCTTCGCCCGGTGATAGGTGAGGACGTGGACCGCGTCCCCATCGTCGATCGCCACGTCGGCCGTCGAAGGGTCGTCGCCGGCCTCGATCAGCGTGTCGAGCTGCGCCACCAGGAACGGCAGCCGGTCGTCGCGCAGCAGCGACGACTGGCGCCGCACGATCTCGAAGAACCGGCCCACGTTGGCGAGCCGCTCGTCGCCGCTCCGCCGCGCCTCGGCGGCGAGCCGTCCGAGGTACCCCGATGAGCTGATGAAGTGGTAGAGCAGCTCCCCGGTGGTTCGCTCCGCGCTCATGGCGCGGTGCTGGTCGAGGCTGCCGAGGAGGCGCGCCACGACCTCCAGCGGCCGACGGCCGAAGGGTGCGCGGTCCGGCTCGGCGGCCGCCGTTCGCAGTGCTGCCTCGAGGCTGGTGCGGCGTCGAGACGCCGCGTTGAGCGCCAGCGTCACGTCGCGCGGGTCGAGCCCGAACAGCTCGGAGGTGGCGAGGTCGTAGCAGCTGACGGAGTCGTCGGGGTCGTTCACGGCGCGCAGGAAGCTGACCAGCAGCCGCACCTCCGGCTGGCGGTAGAGCCCCGCCGTGCCGGCGAAGCGCCACGGGACGCGGGCCATGTTCAGCGAGCGGAGGATCGGGTCGGCATCCCGGTTGGTGCGAACCAGGATGGCGTGATCCCCCGCGCGCCGGCCGGCGCGCAGCGAGGCCGCAACGCGCTCGGCAATCGCGTCGGCCTCGTCCGAACCGGTGTCGAAGGCGAGGAGCGTGATCGGGTCGTCCGGGCTCGCCCCCTTCCGAGGGTGGGCCCGCGCCACGAGCCGCTTGTCGATCCCCTCGCGAGACTCGAGCCGATCCGGATCGTTGTTCTTGATGAGCCGATGGGCGGCGTCGAGGATGGGCTGACGGGAGCGGAAGTTGTCGGTCAGCACCACGCTCGCCGCCCCGGGGAAGGCGGCGCGGAAGCCGAGGATGTTCGAGAGGGCGGCTCCCCGGAAGCGGTAGATGCTCTGGTCGTCGTCACCGACCACGGTCAGGTTCGCCGTCGGCGAGCCGGCCAGAAGCCTGACCAGCTCGAACTGCGCGTGGTTCGTGTCCTGGAACTCGTCGACCAGGATGTACCGGAAGCGCTTCCGCTCAGCGGCAAGGATGGCGGGGTGGTCGCGCAGCAGGTCGAGCGCGAGGCCCACCTGGTCGCCGAAGTCGATCCGATCCGTGCGCCGCATGAGCTCCTGGTAGGCGGCGTAGCAGGCCGACAGCTCGGCGTGCCCGGCGGCCTCCTCGGCCAATGCCGCATCGTCGGGGGCGGCCGCGGCGGTGGTGGCAAGGGCGTCGGCCCAGGCGCGGTAGGTTGGCGGTGGGACATCCTCGTCGCGGGCGCGGCTGATGAGCGTCACCAGCGCCTGGAGGAAGCGCGTCGGGTCGCCGAGTGGGCGGTATCGCTCGAGGGGCAGCTCGAAGAGGTGCTCGCGCAGGAAGATCACCTGCTCGGCGCGCGAGAGCACCGTCGACCGATCCGACAGGCCCGCCTCGAGCGCATGGTCGCGGAGCAGCCGATCGCCCCAGGCATGGAAGGTGCTGATCACCGTATCGGTGTAGCCGTACGGGACGAGCCGGTCGACGCGCTCCGTCATCTCGAGCGCGGCCCGATCCGTGAAGGTGAGCGCGAGGATCTCGGACGGCTTGGCGCGCTTCTCGGCGATGAGCCAGGCGATGCGTCGCGTGATGACCGTGGTCTTGCCGGTTCCCGCGCCGGCGACGATGAGCAGCGGGCCGTCCCCGTGGGTCACGGCCTTGCGCTGGCGCGGCGTCAGGTCCGCGAGGAGCGGCGGCTGGACGCGCAGGTGCGGACGAGGCGCCGGCCGCGGCGGAGCGACCAGCTCCTCGAAGATCGGGATCTGATTCGGGGAGGGAACCACCGCTGGCATCTCCCCGATGGTAGCCGAGGTGCCATTCACCGGACGCTTATCGCCCGCTTACCCGACACCTCGTCTGTCGCGATCGGCCGCTCGCCGGCTGAGGATCGCCTCGGCGTGCCGGCGCGTCGTCCCCAGCGCGTCGCGGACGCCCCGGACCGAATAGGGGGCCTCTCCGGCAAGGCGGTCGAGGTCGGCGCCAATCGTCGCCCAGGCCGCACGAGGGAAGTCAATCCTCGGCCCCACGGGCACAAGCTCGCCCGCGAGGCGCAGCTGGTCGAGGAGCGCGGCCGGGATCCCCAGCCGAGCGGCAACCGATTCGGCTGATGGCGGCGACGCCCCGGCGGACCGGAGCGTCGCCAAGAGCTGCTCGACTCGCTCGCGCATGATCGGGTCGAGGGCAGGCAGGTCGTCCGCCAACCTCACGCGGTGCCCTTCGCGCTGCAGCGCCCCCGATACGACGAGTTCGTCGACGACGGCCCGCAGCTCGCCATCCGACAGGGCCACGGCCTGCCGGCCCCGATGACGGCTCGGCTTCGACGGATCTGCCGCGCGCATCTCGGCGATCAGGCGGTCGACCCGGACGTCCGCGCGCAGCGGCTCGCGACGCTGCAGGCGGCGCAGCGCGTCAAGCAGGCGGCGCTCCGCCAGCCGGCGCTGGTCGGGATCGATCGGCCCTTCGTGCGCCAACGCGGCCTATTCGACCGACGGGATCGGCTTCGCGCCCTCGACCGCGATCCGGATCGCCTGTGCCTCCTCGTCCGGAGAGGGCGTGCGACGACTCCCCGCCCTCGACCGGCTTCGCGAAGACGCGAGTCTGGCCGCGGCCGTGCAGGCTGCTCAGCACGATCCCGTCGCGCCGGTCGTCCAGCAGCGCGATGGCAAAGCTCTGGTCCGAGCCGGTGTCCTCGAACGGGTTGAATCGCACCAGGCCGACGTGCTGGAGGCTACCTCGCGAGCGAACCTCCAGGTATTCGTGCAGCTGGGTGAGCCGCTCGAGCTGCGCGCCAACCTCCACCACCCTGCCCAGGTGCGCATCGAGCATCTGCTGAAGCGACCCGCCCTTGCCGTCGCTCACGAGGCTGCGATAGGCATCGGTCGCCCTGCGAAGCCGCCGTGCCTGCATGAACGCGAAGGCCGCCAGGCCGATGATGAAGACCCCCAGCACCCCGACGACGAGCGCCAGGTTGTCCACGAGGGCGCGATTCAGGTCGGACACGGGCGCTGGTATCATACCCGCCCCGATTCGCCCGCCAGGGCGCTCGCCACGGAGGTTTCATGGCTCGACGAGGCGGCAAGGCGGCCAACCGCCGCGACCGCAACCGACGCGCTCAGCGCAAGGCGCCGATTCGCCCGGCGGTCCCGCAGCGGCCGGCCCTTGGGTCGGTCTCCGACGCGGTCGATGCCGCTGTCGAGCGGCGAGCCGAGGCGGCTCCCGCCCGCGCAACGGCGGCAGCCCCGGCGCTCACTCGCGGCGCCCGGTCGGATCCTCGCTTCGCCGTCGCCGGCCCGTCACGCCTCTCCGAGCGCGCGGCGTCGGAGTACCACTACGTGATCCGCGACCTGCGCAACATCGCCGTCCTGGTGGTCGCGATGGGCGTCGTCCTCGCGGCCGCGGTGGTCGGCTTCTCCGCGCTGGGGATCGGCCCGCACTAACCCTCGCGGGGCCGCGTGCAAGAAACCCATTGCGCGCCTCAGCGCCGCTGGCTAGACTCCGCGATGCCGCCTTCACGACCCGCAAGGTCGTATTCAGAGGGCGGACGGTCACGGAGTCCCGCGGTGACGATTCTGTCGTCACTCCGAGCCTCCGCCGGGTGCAGGTGAAGTAGGAGGCGGGGATAAGCTCCCGTCCCAGAGCGTGGCAGGCAGGCTGCCTCCGCCGGAGATGCGAGCGAGCCGCAAGCTCGATCGTCCATCGTCAGGGTCGTTACGGAGGAGGGTGCGGCCACGCGAAGGCAACGATCGGGACCGGCCGCGCGACCTTCGGGAAGCGTCAGAAATCCGATCGGGCCGGCCCACGGCTCCAGGTTCAGTGGTGTGGGAGCCACTGGGCGACTCTGTCAACGAGGAGTCGCGAAGACCAGCTTGACGGGCACTGGGTGCCAGAGGTCCGAACCGCTTGAGCGGACCCGAGGTTCCAGGAGGTCGGTCAGGTGAGCGTCCGAGGTCTGTTTGTCGCCGCCGGCTTACCACCGAACGCTGATGGGCGAACCGAGAGGGTCTGAGGGTCCGTGCGAGATAGGGACCTTCGGACCCTCACGTCATTCCTGGCGCCCCCGCCGCGCCTCGAGGCGCTGCCGACGCAGCCGCTGCAGGCGCTCCCCGATCTGCGTCTCCAGCCCCTGATCCGACGGCTCGTAGAAAACGCGGCCGGCCAGCGCATCGGGCAGGTACTGCTGCTCGACGTCGGCGTCCTCGAAGTCATGCGGATAGCGGTAGCCCTTGCCGTAGCCATGCTCCTTGGCCAGGCGCCGATGCGACGACGGACGAAGGTGCAACGGCACAGGTAGCCGCCCTTTCTCCTCGACCTCGGCCAGCGCCGCGAAGTAGGCCGCCCCGGCCCGGTTCGACTTCGGCGCGGACGCGACATACGCCGCTGCCTGTGCCAGCGCGTACTGGGCCTCGGGCAGGCCGATCATCTCGACCGCCTGCATCGCCGCGACCGCGACCTGGAGCGCCCGCGGGTCGGCGTTGCCGACGTCCTCGCTGGCGGCGATCACGATCCGCCGCGCGATGAAGGTCGGGTCCTCCCCCGCCGCGACCATGCTGGCGCACCAGTAGAGGGCGGCATCGGGGTCGTTGCCGCGCATGCTCTTGATGAAGGCCGATGCGGCCTCGTAGTGCTGGTCCCCCACCCGGTCGTAGGCGAGCAGCCGCTGCTGGGCCGCCTCGGCGATCGCCTCGCGGCTCAGCGATCGCCGACTCCCCCGCCACCGCGGCGGCTGCCTCGAGGATGTTCAGCGCCTGGCGGGCGTCGCCGCTCGACAGCTCCAGCAGCCCGTTCATCCCCTCCTCGTCGACCGAGACGCGGCCACCCAGCCCGCGCTCGTCGGCGAGCGCCGCGGCCACGATCTGGCGCAGCTCGTCGGGGCCAAGCGGCTCGAGCCGGTAGACCCGCAGGCGCGAAAGGAGGGGCGAGTTGATCTCGTAGTACGGGTTCTCGGTGGTCGCGCCGATCAGCACGATCGTGCCGTCCTCGACGTGCGGCAGGAGCGCGTCCTGCTGGCTCTTGTTGAACCGATGCAGCTCGTCGATGAAGACCACCGTCCGGCCGCCCGCCTGGCGCAGCGCCTTCGCGTCGGCGACGAGCGCCCGGATGTCGGCGACGCCGCTGGTGACGGCGGAGATGGGGCGCCAGGTCCCACCGGAGCGATCGGCGAGGAGGCGGGCGAGGGTCGTCTTGCCCGATCCCGGCGGTCCCCACAGGACCATGCTCGGGGCGTAGCCGGGCTGCACGACCCGGGTCAGGGCGCCATCGGGACCGACCAGGTGGTCCTGCCCGACGAACTCCTCCAGGCTCCGCGGCCGCATCCTGGCGGCGAGGGGCGCGCCGGCCTCCAGCGCGTCGGCGAAGAGCGGCTCGGTGACGCTCGGCTGCTTACGCGGCATGAGTCGGCTCCATCGGCCGATTATGATGCCAGCCATGGATCAGAACCTGCGCGTCCCCGGGCCGACGCCGCTTCCGCTCGAAGTCCGCGAGGCGCAGTCGGCGCCGATGATCGACCACCGTGGCGTGGAGTTCGAGGAGATGCTGCGCGAGATCAGCGGCGATCTCGCCAAGCTGA
The DNA here is from genome assembly GCA_963770875.1 of uncultured Chloroflexia bacterium. Classification (GTDB taxonomy): domain Bacteria; phylum Chloroflexota; class Limnocylindria; order QHBO01; family QHBO01; genus CF-167. The sequence continues at coordinate 270,423 of CAVYRE010000001.1, read as the reverse complement.
TCGGCACGGGTGGAGAGGCGCTCCTGCTGACCGGCTCGGGGTCGGGCGCGCTGGAAGCCGCGGTGGTCAACATGCTCTCCCCGGGAGACCGGGTGCTCGCCGTCATCATCGGCGCCTTCGGGGAGCGGTTCGCCAAGATCGCGTCCATCTTCGGGGCGCAGGTCGAACGGTTCGAGGTGCCCTGGGGCGAGGCCGCGGACCCCTCGGCGCTGGCGACCCACCTCGCCGCGAATCCCGCCTACCGCGCGGTCCTGATCACGCACAACGAGACGTCGACGGGGGTGACCAACCCGCTGCGAGAGCTTGCGGGCATCGTTCGGGGCGCGCCCGGTGATCCGCTGCTCGTGGTCGATGGCATCAGCGGGCTGGGCGCCCTGCCATTCGAAATGGACGCGTGGGGCATCGACCTGGTGGTGAGCGCCAGCCAGAAGGCGTTCATGGCGTCGCCGGGGATCGCCATCGCGGCCCTCAGCCTGCGCGCCTGGGACGCGGCCGCGGCATCGCGCACGCCGCGCGCCTACTGGGACTTCCGCGAGGCGCGAACCTTCGCCGCAAAGGGCCAGACGCCATGGACCCCCGCAGTGAGCATCCTCTTCGGCCTCCGCGTCGGCGTCCGGCGGCTGATCGCCGAGGGGCGCGAGGTGACCTGGGCGCGGCACGCGGCCATCGCGGGGGCGGTGCAGGCCGGCCTCGAGGGGCTCGGCCTGCGGCTCGTCGCCGCGCCGGAGCGCCGCTCGAACACGGTGACCGCCGCCTGGCTGCCCGATGGGCTGGAGTGGGGCCCCTTCAACGCCGCGATGCGCGCGAAGGCGCTGATCGTGGCCGGCGGCCAGGGGCAATGGGCCGGACGCATCCTGCGGCTCGGCCACATGGGCGGAGTCGGGATCGACGAGATGCGTGACGCGGTCCGCCTGATGGGCGAGACGCTGGTGGAGATGGGCCGCGCCGGCGATGCGGCCGCCGCGCTGCGTGCGATGGACGAGGTCTACCAGGCGGGGCTGGCCCCGGTCGGCTGAACGGCTGACCGATCGGTCAGCGCCTCCCCCCACGGAGGAACGACCGCACTCGGCGCCGCACCGCCAGCCACAGCATCGGCAGCTGGATCCGGCTCCAGGCCCGCTGCAGGCGCGCGATCGCCTCGGACGAGATGGATCGCCCCGAGTAGCTCTGCCAGACCTTGCCGTCTGCGATCTGGTGGATCTCGAGGCGCCGCTGGGGCAGCTGCTCCTCCAGCCATGACGCGTACTCGTAGAACGTCTCGGCGGGGCGCGGGCGCGAGCCCGGCCCGGTCCCCGGCGAAGGCGAGCCGCTGCCATTGCTGGTCCCCCGGCGCCAGGAAGCGGTACCGATAGCGCCTGCGCATGAGGCGCCAGAAGAGGTAGACGAGGAGCAGGCCGATCGCGACCGTCAGGAGCGCAGCGTTGCCGGTGCGCGCCTCCGCGCTCGGTGGCTGGCCGCCGGCCTGGAAGCCACCGGGAACCGCCTCGAATGACGGGAGGTCGGAGACGCTGCCGAGGTCCTTGCCCTCAAAGCCCGGCACCCTTGGGTCGCTGCTGGCGACCGGCACGGGTGGGACGGTCCCGGCTCCCGGGTCTCGTGCGACGGCCGCGATCGAGTGCGTCGCCTCGAAGATCTGCCAGCCGTACCCGGGGAAGTAGATCTCGGTCCACGCATGCGCGTCCCGCTGGCGGTATTCGTATCGGTCGCTGGCAATCCGTTCCCCGGGCGCATAGCCGACCGCGACCCGCGCGGGCAGGCCCAGCGAACGCGCCATCACCGCCATGGCGCTGGCGTAGTACTCGCAGTAGCCGACCTGGCCGTGCGGGTCGAACAGGAAGAAGTCGACCAGGTCGCGCCCCGGCTCGGAGGGGAGCGCGCCGACGGTCGAGTACCTGAAGCGCGGGTCCGTGCGCAGGTAATCGGCCAGCGCCCTGGCCTCGTGATACGGGTCGGTGGCGCCGGCCGCATCGACCACCTGGCGGGCAAGCGCGGCCGTTCGCGGCGTGACTCCATCGGTCGACAGGTAGGTGGCCGCGATCTCGGCGGGATAGTTCACCCCCGCGCCGGCGAGCATCGCCTCGGTCGCGATCGAGATGTCGGCCGTGACCTGGTAGCCCTTCCCCTTGTCGAGGACCGAGGGCGATTGCAGCGCGCCGAGGAGCGGCAGGCCGCCCGGCTCGTGGACCAGCAACGGGGCGAAGACCGCGGTCGGATAGCCGGGGGTGAACATGTTGCGTTCCACGCTGCCCTGGATCTCGACGCTGACCGTCACGATGTTGAAGGAATCGGTCGCGATCGGACGCTCCGGGGTGTAGGCCGGGAAGATCCGGTCGCCGGCGTTGACGTGTCGATCCGACCCGACGCTGCTCATCCAACCGTGCCCGGTGTAGATGTCGTAGGTGATCGTGCGCATGTAGTAGGCGTGCTGGGCGGCCACGGTCATGACCACGCCATCAGATGCGCTCCACTCGCCGGCGACCCGGAACGAGGCGCCGAAGGCGGTGCCCTGGATCCGCGAGGGGGCGCCGCTCAGGCCGCCGAAGATCCCCTCGAACTGATCGCGCACGCCGGACCAGACGCCGTCCAGGTTGTTCCAGACGCCGGTCAGCGGTGCCGCGACGGCGACCGTGGTCAGGATCCACGCCAGCGCGATGCTGCCGAAGATGAACGTGACGCCGCTGCGGACGATCTGGCCGGGGACGTCGAGCGTCTCGGTCACCTTCCGCGCGCGCCAGCCCTCCTCGCGGGAGACCAGGGCGATCCGCAGCCACAGGAGAAGCGCCGCCAGCGAGAAGACCAGCAGGAAGCCGAACAGGAGGCCCGGCTCGGCGAGGGTGGCCGACATGTTGGCGATCAGCGCCACCCCGACCAGCAGGATGCTGTCGAGGACCCGATGGTGACGGTACAGCGCGTAGGCGGCCATGAAGGCGGTCACCCACATGACGATCCCGAATCCGAAGGCGTACGGGGAGAGCTGCGGGGCGAAGCCGCCGTCGAAGACGATCCGGGTCCAGTCGAGCGCGTCGCCGCGCAGCACGAGAAGGCGGGCGAGCTGGTCGAAGTCGGGGAAGAAGGCGGCGCCGATCGTCGAGAGCAGGACCCAGGTGCCGAGCAGCGCGCTGATCGGCAGCACGATCGCCACCGACAGCCGGGTCAGCCCGAGCAGCGCTCCAGCGATCGCCCCGATCATGGCGACCGGGACCACGTAGGCGATCGGCTCGAACCAGCCGGCATGCTCCACCGACCAGCCGAGGCAGAGCAGCATCACCAGGAGCAGGCACAGGCTCAGCCAGCCCTCGCGCGGCTTGAGGAAGCGGCGCAGCAGCTCAGGCACGGGACCGCTCACGGATGGCCGGGGTTCGCGCCCCGAGCGGCCGCCGGCCGAGGACGCTCGGCAGGTCGTCGCCGGCGCGGACGAGGTGATGCCCGATGTCGTGCTCGGCGAGCGCGTGGCGCACGGCCGCCAGCTCGGCGCGGCTCTCTTCGTCGTCGCGCCCCTCGAAGCTGAACCGATCGATCAGGACCACGATGGCGCCGATCCCCCGGCGGCGCAGCGACGCCAGCGCCCGCACCCAGTCCCGCTCGGTCGAGCCGGTGACGATGCAGAGCGTCATCCCGCGCCGCAGCTGGGTCAGGGTGCTGACCACGACCTCGGCCAGCGGCTGGACGCCATCGGCCTGGACGTTGGCCAGCAGGTTGAGGATCTTCTGCTCGACCCGCGTCCCGCGGTCCGGGGTGAGGTGCTGCTGACGGCGCGACGTGACGGTGATGCCGACGGCACGGTTCTCGGCGAGGGTGTGGACCGCGATCGAAGCGGCGGCGCTGATCGCGATCTCGACCGAGGGCGCATCCGGCGGCCCGGCCTGCGTGGCCCGCTCCAGGTCGAGCAGGAGCCACAGGTCGGCGGCCTGCTCGAGGTCGAACTCCTTCACGTACAGCTCCCCATGTCGCACCGAGCTGAGCCAGTGGATGCGGTTGATGGCATCGCCCTGCACGTAAGGACGCACGGTGCTGACCAACGGTGTCGCGGCCTCGTATCGGCGCTTGGATGGCGTGGTCCCGTCGACCGGTGACGGGGGGAGCCGCCAGTGCGGGAGCGGGTAGACCCGTGGGTAGACCACGATCCAGGTCGGCCGCCCCACCACCATCTCGCTGGTGAAGAGGCCGAAGGGGTCGCCGGTCCGCACCCGCAGGGCCGAGAGCCGGTAGCTGCCGCGTCGCTGCAGCGTGACCCTGGCGAGCCACTCGCGATGGCTCCTCGCCGCGACCCCGATCACGCGTCCGGGGAGGGGGGTGGGCAGGGTCGATTCGTTCGCCACCTCGACCCAGGGCTTGCCCCAGCCGCTGTCGTTGTCGAGCCGGTAGATCGCCTCGAGCCGGTCGCCCACCTGGGCGCGGAGGTTCAGGACCGTGTAGCCGGCGCGGAGCCCGCGCAGCCCGCGGCGCGCGTACCAGCGCGAGGCGAGGAGGAGGATCGCCAGCAGGTAGACCAGGAAGAAGAGGAAGCTGATCCCCGTGCTGAAGGCCGCCACCACCAGCGCGGTGCCGAAGAAGACGACCCGGAGCTGCTTGGAGAGGCCCATGGCCCGGCCTAGCGCGCGCCGGCGGCGGGGCTGCTGCTCGGCTCTGCGATCGGGACCTGGGCGAGGATCTCGCGGACGATGCCGTCGGGGTCGACCTCTCGCAGCGAGGCCTGGCTCTTGACGATGATCCGGTGTCCCAGGACGGCGACGGCCAGCTGTTTGATGTCGTCGGGGATCACGAAGTCGCGACCGTCGAGGGACGCGAGCGCCTGTCCGGCCCGATACAGGTTGATCGATCCGCGGGGCGACGCGCCCAGGTAGACATCGGCGTGGTCACGCGTCGAGGTGACCAGCCGCACGATGTATTCGGCGACGGTCTGGTCGACGTAGATCTCCTTGACGGCCGCCTGCATCAGACGCAGCTCGTCGAGATCGAGCACCTGCTGCAGCTCCTCGATCGGGTGTCGCCGCTTCTGCTCGTCGAGGATGACGATCTCCTCCATCGCCTTCGGGTAGCCCAACCGCAGGCGGAGCATGAAGCGGTCGAGCTGCGCCTCCGGGAGCGCGAAGGTGCCCTCGTACTCGATCGGGTTCTGGGTGGCGATCACCAGGAACGGCGAGGGCATCGGGTGGCTGACGCCGTCGATCGTCGCCTGGCGCTCCTCCATGCACTCGAGCAGCGCGCTCTGGGTCTTCGGGGTCGCCCGGTTGATCTCGTCCGCCAGCACCACCTGCGCCATGATCGGCCCCGGGCGGAACTCGAACTCCTGGCTCTTCTGGTTGAAGATCGAGAGGCCGGTGACGTCCGATGGCAGCAGGTCGGGCGTGAACTGGATGCGCCGGAACGAGCAGCCGATGCTGCGGCTGAGCGCCTTGGCGAGCATCGTCTTGCCGACGCCGGGCACGTCCTCGATCAGGATGTGGCCCTCGCAGAGCAGCGCCACGAGCGCCATCCGCACCTCGACGTGCTTGCCGACGATCACCCGCTCGACGTTCGCGACGACGCGCTCGGCGGACTCCTGGACACTCTTCACGGGAAGCTCCCCTATGGTGCGGACGCGGCAGGCCCGTCAGCAACAATACCGTAGCCGGTTACGGTCTGGTTCACCGGGCGACCGGTCAGCCGCCCGCGGCGAGCTTCAGCCACTCGGCCATCACCCTGCCACCGATCGGCGCCGCATGCCCCGATCCGGTTCCGCCTCCCTCGACGATGACCGCGATCGCGATCGTCGGCAGCGAGCCCTCCTCGGCCGGCGCGAAGCCGATGAACCAGGAGTGCGGCGCGAGGCCGGGGCCCCGCTCCGCGGTCCCGGTCTTGCCGGCCGTCAGGACTCCCGAGATCCCGTAGCGCGAGACGGCGCCGGCGCCGGCGTAGTGGATCCCGATCGGTCCCCCGACCGCATCCACCATGGCGGATCGAACCTGCCCGGCCGCCTGCGCGGAAATGGCGGGGCTGCCTCCGGTGCCGCCGTAGCTCTCGAGCACCGTCGCGGTCGGGCCGTCGAGGGGCGTGGCCGCGTGCGTCCGCACATCGCGCACCAGGTAGGGGTGGGGCACCACGCCCCCGTTCGCGACGGTTGCCGCGACCAGCGCCATCTGGAGCGGCGTGACCGAGTCGCGACCCTGTCCGAAGGCGGCGCTGGCCAGCTCCACGTCGTCGACGAACGGGCCACAGCCACCCCCCGCCGCGATTGACACGTAGGAGGGATCGACCGTCAGCGAGCGCTGGTCGCTCCCGATCCGCAGCGGCGAGCAGAGGCCGAAGCGGCGGGCGTAGTCGAGGAAGCGGGCGGCCCCCACCTCGAGCCCGACGTGGGCGAAGAAGATGTTGCTGCTGACCTGCAGCGCCTCGGAGAGCGGCCAGAGCGCCGGCTTCACCGTTCCGAGATCGTGCTCACGGATCGTGAAGCCGTTGACCACGAACCCGTCGACCTCCTGCTTCGGCTGGTCGGGGAAGGTGGTCTGGGGCGTGATCGCGCCGGAGTCGAGGGCAGCCGAGGCGGTGAGCACCTTCAGGATCGAGCCGGGGACGTAGTGGCCCTGTCGACTCCGGTCCAGGAACGGGTTGCCCTGCCTGCCCGCCACCGCTTCGAAGGCAGCCTGCGCCGCGGCCGGGTCGCCGGAGAAGCCGGTGGCGTCGTAGGTCGGCGACGAGGCCATGGCGAGGATCGCGCCGGTGCGCGGGTCGATCGCGACCACCGCCCCGACGTTCGAGCCGAGCTGCGCCTGCGCGAAGTCCTGGAGGCGCCGGTCGATGGTGAGCGTCAGGTCGTGCTCGTCGGGCTGGCGGGCGAGGATCTCGTTCAGCAGGTCGCGCAGCGGGTTCGGATCGGCTCGCCCGGTGAGCAGGTCGTCCCATGCGCGCTCGACGGCGGTCGCCCCGTAGCGCAGGCTGGCGTAGCCGATGACGTGGGTGAAGGCGGGGTCCGTGTAGGTCCGGGTGCTCACCCCGGCGACGACCTGGCTGGAGGCCAGGAGCTGGCCCCGCGCGTCGAAGATCGAGCCGCGCGGCAGGCTGCGGTGCGCGGCGATGACCTGCGGGTTGTCGGGCCGCGCGGCGAGCTGCTGGGCATCGAGCACCTGCCACCAGGTGAGCGCGCCCGAGACGCTGGCAAAGGCCAGCACCAGGTAGAACGAGAGGCGCCGGACGTTGGTGGCGATCATGGCCCGCGCCCCTCCGCCACCGCGTCGACCGCGGAGCGATGGCTGATCGCCAGCAGCAGCCCGACCACCACGAAGCAGGCGAGCAGGCTCGAGCCGCCGTAGCTCACGAACGGGAAGGTGATCCCGGTCAGCGGGACCAGCTTCACGTTGCCGGCGGCAATGATCAGCGTCTGGAGGCCCAGGCTCACGGTCAGCCCGACCGCCAGCATCGAGCTGAAGTCGTCGCGGGCCAGCACCGCGGTGCGGAGCCCACGGAAGACGAGGACCATCACCAGCGCCAGCAGGGCGAAGGCGCCGATCAGGCCCAGCTCCTCGGCCACGGCGGCGAAGATGAAGTCGGTCGGCAGCGCGGGGATCGGCAGGTGGCCGGAGATCAACGGCAGGCCCTGCCCCAGCCCGGCGCCGAAGAGGCCGCCGCGCCCGAAGGCATAGAGCGCCTGCACCGTCTGGTACCCGGTCCCGCTCGGGTCGGCGAACGGGCTGATCCAGTTGTCGACGCGCACCCGGACGTGGCCGAAGACCTGGTAGGCGACGAACGAGCCGGCGATGAAGAGCACGATCCCGACCAGGACGTAGCTGCGTCGCCCGGTCGCCACGAAGAGCATCGTCAGGAAGATCCCCAGGAAGAGGAGGGCGGTGCCGAGGTCGCGGCTGATCACGACGATCCCCATGACGAGGAGGAAGATCGCCACCATCGGCAGCAGGTACGGCAGCGGCGGGATCGTGATCGGGCCGATCCGGGCGATCCCCTCCGACAGGACGGCACGCTTCTCGGCCAGGTAGCCGGCGATGAAGATGACGAGCACCACCTTGATCGCCTCCCCGGGCTGGAAGCCGATCGGGCCCAGGAAGATCCAGAGTCGCGCGCCGTTCACCTCGCGCCCGAACAGGAAGGTGATGATCAGCAGCAGCGTCCCGGCGAGGGCCCACGTGTACTTGTAGTGGCGCAGCACGCCATCGTCCCGGAAGCGCGCGGCGATCCAGAGCATGGCGCCGACCCCGATCCCGAACCAGAGCAGCTGGGTGGCGGCCATCCCGACCCGCACCCCGAGGATATCGGCGCCCAGCGGGTTCTGCGGCAGCCGGTTGAGCATCACGATCCCGACGCCGCCGATGGTCGCCACCACGGGGAGGAGCATCTGGTCACCCTGGTTGCCGGTGAGGCGCAGGACCAGGTGCGCGGCCAACATCAGGCCGACGTAGCCGATCGCCAGCCCGAGGGGCCCCGGATCGAGCGTCCCGGTCTGCGCAATGTGGGTCACCGCGAAGCCGAGCGGGACAAGGAGCACGAGCGGGAGCAGGAGGCGCAGCTCGACCGGGCGCGGGACCGCGCGCATCAACGCTCCAGTCGCATCCGCACGCGGCCGATGGTCAGCTCGTCGCCGAAGGAGAGCGCCACGGCGCGGTCGATCCGGTGCCCGTTGACGTACGTCCCGTTCGTGCTGCCCTGATCCTCGATGAACCAGCTCCGCCCGCGGAAGGTGAGCATCGCGTGGCCGCCACTGACGAAGTCGTCGTCGATGACGATCGTGCTGTTCACGTCCCGACCGATCGAGTTGATCGGCCCGAGTGCGATGGAGCTGCCGGCCGGCGGCTCGTCGATCGGCGACTCAACCACGGAGAGCCGCCCGATCCCGGACTGGCTGGCCTGCTGCGTGACCTCCGCGCTTCGCAGGTCGCGCAGCAGCGAGCGCGAGAAGCCGAAGAGGATGAGGTACAGGAGGCCGAGGAAGGCGAGCTGGAAGGCGAGGAGGAGGAGGCGCAGGATGTCGCCGGTCATCCACGCACCTGGAACACGATCTCCGTGCTCCCGATCTGGATCGAGTCGCCAGGCCCCAGCGCCACCTCGCTCACCTGCTGCCCGTTGACCCATGAGCCATTGCGGCTGCCGAGGTCGGCGAGGCCGTAGGCGCCGTGCTGCAGCTTCAGCTGGCAATGGTGCCGGCTCACCTCCGGGTCGTCGACGATGACGTCGTTGTCGCTGGCGCGCCCGATGCTGATCAGCGCGCCCGCCCAGGTCGAAGCGAACCTGCGCGGCGCCATCGGTCCGCACCAGGAGGAAGGCGCGCGCCGCGGAGGCAGGTGGCGCAACCTCGTGCCCGGGGCGCGCGAGCACCATGGTGTGGGCCGATGGTCCCTCCACGACCTGCTGCGGGACGTGGTCGCCGGCCTCGTCGACCACGTTGGCGGCGACTCGCACATCTCCGCGCGGCACGGTTGGATCGGCGACCAGGTGGACGCTGGCCCGCGCCACCAGGTGATAGCGCTCGCGTCGGGCGCGCGTCGCCGCGCCGTGGGCGAGGTCATCCTCGAGCGAACCCCGGTACGACTCGAAGGCTGCGAAGTCGGCGGGGTGGAGGTGCAGGTCGTAGCGGTTCGGCACGATGATCCCGGCCGCGCCAAAGGTCTTGCCGCTGTCCATGGCGCGCTCGATCCGCTTCGTCAGCAGGACCGGCTGCAGGGTCGCTCCCAGGCGCCCGGCCGGCGCCTCGAAGAGCCGCTCGAGGAAGGCCTCGAGCCGCGAGAAGATGCCCACCCGCCGATCCTAGCACGGGCCGCAGCGGCCCCCGACGGACCGGACGAGCGGAGTACCAACGGCGTTCGACGAAGGTACCAAGCGCCTGTGGGGTGCGCTGGAGCCGGCTCGGTATACTCCTGCTCCCTGAAGCCTCTCCCTCGAGAACCGGATGCCAATCAGCTGATGCCAGACGCCCTGACCGAATCCTATTGCGAGCGATGCGGCACTCGATACGAGTTCGCCGCACCGGCGAAGATGACGACCACGCGCCGCGCGCGTGGCCTCGTGGCGGGCTTCAAGAACTACGTCATGAGCCAGGACTCGCTCTCCGACTCGCTGGCCGACGCGACGCGCCGGCAGGAGGAGGAGCTGGCGGCCAAGCAGCTGGACGCCTTCCACTCCTCGTTCAACTTCTGCATCGACTGCCGGCAGTACACCTGCACCAACTGCTGGAACGATGCGGCAGGCCGCTGCCAGAGCTGCCAGCCGCTTCCGGCGGCGCTGCCGCTGGCGGATCGGTTCGCAGCCACCTACGGCGACGTCGAGCCGGAATACGCCATGCAGTTCCCCCTCGATCCGGCCGCCTGGCCGGCCCTCGACCTGAACGAGCCTGGCCCGGAGCCGGCGTGGCCGGAGCTCGCGCCGGCGCCCACGATGGCGCAGGTGGAGGCGGAGCCGGTCTGGGTCCCCGAACCGGAGCCCGTGCTGGTCGAGGCGGAAGCCGAGCCGGTCGCGGAGCCCGAGCCTGAGGCCGAGCCCGTCTGGGTCGAGGCGGAAGCCGAGCCGTCGGTTGAACCCGAGCCGATCTGGATGCCCGAGCCGGAGCCCGTGCCGGTCGAGGCGGAAGCCGAGCCGGTACCGGTCCCGGAGCTCGTTCCCGAGCCAGTCTGGGTGCCCGAGCCGGAGCCGATCGTGGAGCCAGAGCCGGAGCCCGTGCCGGTCGCGGCCGAGGCCGAGCCGGAGCCGATCGTGGAGCCAGAGCCGGAGCCCGTGCCGGTCGCGGCCGAGGCCGAGCCGGAGCCGATCGTGGAGCCAGAGCCGGAGCCAGAGGCGATTCCAGAGCCGACGCCGCTGCCCTACCGCCCGCTGCGCCCCATCTCGGACACCTTCCTGCACTTCCCCAACGCGGCCGGGAAGGACGAGGTGCCCGCCGCAGCGGCGGCCGCCGCGGCGGCGGACAGGGACACGCTCGCGGCGCGCCGCGCGCAGCTGGACCTCCTTGGCCTCGGAGACACGGGGCAGGGGCCCGTCGGGCCATCGAAGGGAGTGGTCCTCCCCTATCGGTCGAGTGGCGCCGCGGCTCACCAGGCCGAGCTGCAGGCCGTGCCCTCCGCTGCCGCGGGCGGCGCGTTCTGGGATGCCTCAGCCCGGGAGGTCGCCGGCGCCATCAGCCAGATCGGCGTCCGCAGCTGCGGGCACTGCGAGCTGTCGCTCTCCGCATCGGCGCGCTTCTGCCGTCGCTGTGGAACGCCGCAGTCCCAGTCGGCCTAGTCGCTCCCGCTCGACCCCTTCGCCGCGTCGCTGCCGCTCGACGACGATTCAGTCCCCTTGGACGGGGCTCCTGCATCGGTCGAAGTCGTGCTCCCGCTCGTCTCGGTCGATGAGGAGGTCGGGGTCCGGCTCCCTCCGCCGACGCTCCCCGACGAGGACGAGCGTGAATCGGTCTTGTAGAAGCCGCTCCCCTTGAAGATGATCCCGGTCGGGTGGACGAGGCGGCGCAGCTCGCCGCCGCAGCGCTCACACCTGGTAGGCCCATCCTCGAGCATCGAGTGGACCACCTCGCTGATGACGCCGCAGCTGCGGCACTGGTAGTCGTAGGCTGGCACGGCACGCGCTCCGCGGGGCGACGGAGTCTCCCTGGATCTGTCGGAACGAGAAGGCGCGGACCGGTCGGTCCGCGCGGGCATGATGGCAGGGGCGCCTCGGGGGCGCAACGCCGCAGGACCGAGGGTCAGACGCTCGAGAGGCGAGCCGCCAGGGTGGCCCACCAGGTCCGCGTCTTCTCGGCGGGCGCCGCGGTCGGCTGCTGGGTCAGGAGGCGCGCGACGCCGTGCAGGTCGGCGCTCATCCGGTCGCCGGGGAACTTCGTGATCATGGGCATCCCCTCGTTGGCGGCGGCGACCGCCTTGGGCCCGTTCGAAACGATCATGGCGCTCACCGGCTTGCCGAGCGTATCGGCGATGTCGTTCATGCTCACGCCGTGGTTGGCGCGGTTGACGATCACCTTCACGATGTCGCCGAGCCCGACCTCGCGAGCGACCTCCAGGAACTGGGCGGCGTTGCGCAGCGGCCCGACCTCCGGCGTCACCACCAGGAAGATCTCCCTGGAGCAGGCGAGCATGGCCATGGTGCGGTCGTCGTAGCTGGGGTGGTTGTCGATCACGACGTAGGAGTAGTGGGCGCGTGCCCAGCGGACCGCGGCCAGCAGCAGGTCGACCTTGATGCGCTCTGACTCGGCGGGGTCGTTGCCCCAGGTGAGCACGTTCACGCCACTCGACTTGTGCACGCAGACGGCCTGCTCGAAGGCGGCATCGGTCCACTCGTCCGGCGTCGAGTCGGCGAGGTCGGCGAGGCCCATCCGGTAGGGCACGTCGAGGATGCTGGTGACGTTGCCGACGCCGACGTCGGCGTCGAGGAGCAGGACCGATGCCCGGGTCTGCTCGCGCAGCGCGACCGACAGGTTGACGGCGATGGTGGTCTTGCCGACCCCGCCCTTCGGGGCAAAGATGCTGACCACGTGGCCCTCGCCGATCGTGGCGGCCTCGGCGTTGGACGACTCGTCCCAGTTGCCGGCGTCGGGGCGAGCGCCGCGGTTGTATCGGATCTGGAGCGCCTGGAGCCGATACACGAGCGCGTCGGCGGGCAGGGGCTTGAGCGCGTATTCGTCGCGCGTCGCCTGCGTGTTGCTGCCGATCGCCCAGGCGGGTGGCTCGTATTCGAAGATCAGGATGGTCGGCACCGGGGTCGCGCCGTGGAGCTCGGCGTAGACCGTCGACGCGTCCGGGATGTCGCAATCGAGCACGGCCAGATCCACGCCGGGGCCTGTGGCGATCACGCCGGCGAGGTCAATCGAGTCGGTCAGGACCTCGAAGCCGGCGACGTGCAGGGCATCGACATACGGAGTCGTGTAGCCCTGCATCGCGAGCAGGACGGTCGGTCGCTCCAAGGGTCTTCCTTCCGTGGTGGTTCGGTGATGTGTGCACCACTATCGGTCCCTCCGGGGGCGAGCGGCAATGGGACCCGAGCCTAGGTGGAGACCGCCAAAAGTACCGGACCGCCGAGTCAGGTGCCGCGCATCCTCATGCCGCACTTCGGGCAGTAGAAGGCGCCAGTCCCCGATTCGAACCCGCAATGCTGGCAGACGGCTCCACCACGCTCGCTGATCGAGGTCGCCCGAGCCGAGGTGGCCGCGCCGAGGCTGTGGCCGGTGGCTCGAACCTGCTGGTAGAGCGCGCTCAAGAGGCGGTTCCCCTGGCGCTCGGTATCGCCGCGCTGGCCGCGGCCGCCCCACCCGACCACGGCGCGCACGATCAGGTCCCCGGAGAGCTCGTCCCAGTGGCTCGCCAGGCCGCCGACGATCGCGTTGTAGTCCGGGTAGCCCGACGTATCGGTCTGTCCGTGAAGGAGGGCGCAGGCGAGGTTGTCGACGGTCATGTCGACCGCGTCGGTCGATTCGAGGACGTAGAGCGCGTGGTGCGCGATGGGACTGGCCGTGGCCCGAACGTTGATCCACTGCTGGAGCTCCGGCAGGCGCTCGATGTTGGGCGCCGCGTTCGCCAGCTCGTGGCTGACCGGCTCGAGCACCTCGACGGCGGAGATCGCGAGCGGCTCGACGACGCTCGGCAGCATCGACTGCATCCGGGGGTCGGCAGGCATCCGAAGCCCGTCGCTGCTGCGCGCCAGGAAGGCAAGCTTCAGGCTGAACTGCTGGGCGGTGACCTCCTCCTGGACGGGAGTAGGCGGGGGCGGAGGCTCATCCTTCTTGCGCCTCAGGAATGACATGCGACCGATTCTAGCAGCGCCCTCGCCCAGATCCGGGCTGACGAGACGGGTCTCGCGCCGACCGGGTCAGTCCCCGGCGAGGAGCCGCAGCTCGGACTCGAGCTCCGCCAGGCGCGCTCGCTCGCGCTCCACCACCTCGGACGGGGCGCGAGTGGCGAACTCGCCGGCCAGCAGTGTTCGGAGGCGATCGACCCCACGCCGAAGGTGCTCCTCCGCGGCGGCACGGCGCTCATGGGCGTCCGCCGCCGGGCCCCCAACCTCCGCCAGCCACGCAACCGCCACCGGGGTCGAGATCACGCGCTCCGGACGCGCCGTATCGTCCGCCGGCTGACGCAGCTCCAGCGGGCGGACGCGGGCAAGCGCGCCCACGAGGCCGAGGCCGCGTTCGATGGTGGCTCGCGTCGCGGCGTCGGTCGGGACGACGGTGAGGGGGAGCCATGCGCTCGCCGGTGCGCCGGCCTCCGTGCGGAGGTTGCGGACCCCGCGGACGAGCGCGGCGAGGATGCTCACCTCCGCCTCGGCGGTCTCGTCCCGCGCGACGTCCGCGGGCCATGCGGCGCTCATCAGGAGGGGCTCGCCATGCGTCGACACCGGATCGATCGCGTGCAGCCTGCCCCAGATCTCCTCCGTGACGAATGGCATCACTGGGTGCAGGATCCGCAGCAGGTCGGCGAGCGCCTCCGCGACGCCGCGCCAGATGCGCGCCCGCTCCCCGGGCGACGCGTCATCGCGCCGCAGCTCGACCTTGGCCATCTCCAGGAACCAGTCGCAGTAGTCGCTCCAGGCCACCTCGTAGGCGGTCGCGACGTAGCCGGCCAGCTCGAGGCCGTCGAGCTGGGCCGTGGCGCGCGCCGCCGCATCGGCGAGACGGCTGCGGATCCAGCGCTCGGGGAGCGACGGCTCGCCCTCCGGCTCGACGAGCGGCTCGGGGCGCGACCCGAGCACGAAGCGTGCCGCGTTCCACAGCTTGTTGGTGAAGTTGCGGCCGCCGGCGACCTTGGCATCGGTCAGCCGCTGGTCGACACCGGGGCTGTTGCCCGAGACGAGCGCGAAGCGCAGCGCATCGGCGCCGACCTCGTCGATCATCTCCAGCGGATCGACCACGTTGCCCTTGGTCTTGCTCATCTTGCGTCCGTAGGGGTCGCGCACCAGGCCGTGGAGGTAGACCGCGTGGAACGGCTCCACGTCCATGCAGAAGAGGCCGAGCATCATCATCCGCGCCACCCAGAAGAAGAGGATCTCGTAGGCGGTCTCCATGACGGAGGTGGGGTAGAAACGGCGCAGGTCCGCGGTCTGGTCGGGCCAGCCGAGCGTCGAGAAGGGCCACAGTCCGCTCGAGAACCAGGTGTCGAAGATATCGGTCTCCTGCCGGAGCTCTGAGGCAGGCCGATGGCAGGAGGCGCAGGCATCGGGGCCTGCCTCGACGTCACTGACCGTGATGTGCCCGTCGGGGCAGTACCAGGCCGGGATGCGGTGTCCCCACCACAGCTGGCGCCCGACCGCCCAGTCGTGGATGTTCTCCATCCAGTGCGCGTAGACCTTGGTGAAATGGTCGGGGACGATCCGGGTCCTCCCCTCTCGCACCGATGCCAGCGCGCGCTCGGCGAGCGGCTTGACGCGCACGAACCACTGCACCGAGAGGCGTGGCTCGACGACCGTTCCGCAGCGGTCACAGCGGCCGATCACCATCTGGTGAGGGCGCTCCGACTCCAGGTCGCCCATCGTGGCCAGCGCCGCCACGACCGCGGCGCGCGCGTCGTAGCGATCCATGCCCGCGAACTCGCCGGCGCCTTCGGTGAGGCGGGCGTCCTCGTCGAGGATCGAGATCATGGGGAGGGCATGCCGCTGCGCGACGGCGTAGTCGTCGAAGTCGTGGGCCGGCGTGATCTTCACGGCGCCGGTCCCGAAGGCCGGCTCGACCGCCTCGTCGCTGATGATCGGGATGCGACGCCCGATGAACGGCACGATCGCCTCGCGCCCGACGAGCTCGCGATAGCGGTCGTCATCGGGGTGAACCGCCACCGCGGTATCGCCGAAGATCGTCTCCGGGCGCGTGGTCGCGACGCTCACCCAGTGCGAGGGATCGGGGGCGCCGTCGGGTCCGGCCAGGTGGTAGCGGATCGTCCAGAGGGTGCCGGCCTCCTCGGTGTGGATGTTCTCGAGGTCGCTGATCGTGGTGCGGCAGCGGGGGCACCAGTTGACGAGCGCCTCGCCGCGGTAGGCGAGATCCGCGTCCCAGAGCTTCTTGAAGGCGACGCGCACGGCGCGCGCGCTCCCCTCGTCCATCGTGAAGCGCAGGCGGCTCCAGTCCAGCGACGCGCCGAGACGACGATGCTGCCGGCCGATCATGTCCCGCGTCTCGTTCATGAACTGCCACATGCGCTCGAGGTATCGGTCGCGGCCGAGCGACTGGCGCGACTCGCCCTCCTCGGCCAGGATCCGATCCAGGACGAACTGGGCCGCGATGCTGGCGTGGTCGACGCCGGGCAGCCAGAGCGTGTCGTCGCCGCGCATCCGGTGGTAGCGGACCATGATGTCCTCGACGTAGGCGGTGAGCGCGTGGCCGAGGTGCAGCGCGCCGGTCACGTTGGGCGGCGGCTGGATGATCACGAAGCGCTCGGCCCCGGGACGGGGCTCGGCTGCGGGCGTGAAGGCGCCGCTCGCCATCCAGCGCTCGTAGATCGCCGGCTCGACCTCGGCCGCGACGTAGCGGGGCGCCAGCTCGCTTCGCTCCTCACTCATCGGTCGGCCTCCCTTTTGCCTGACAACAACAGACCCGCTCGTCGAAGGACGAGCGGGTCGTGGTACCACCTTCGTTCGGCGACATCGGCCCGGCCGATGCTGCCCTCATTGCCGCGTTATCGGGCGGACCCGTACGGCTCGCGTGCGACCTTCTCCCTCTCGTGCCGGGGCGGGCTTGCAGCCTGCGACCCGCCGTCTCTCGCGGTCGGTGGAGGGGTACTCCTCACGGTCAGCGCCGTGGGCGGGAGTCTATCACCCGCCCTGCGCCGCGTCAGCCGGCCCTGGCTGCCTTGCCGACCTTGACCCTGAGGGTGCCGTTGTCGCGCTCGATCTCCACGCTCTCGCCCTCGATGGCGCGGATGGCGCGGCTCAGGTCGAAGGTCGGTGCATGGGTGGCGGTGTAGATGAACTCGCCGCTGGGCCCCAGCCCGAGGGTCACGCTGCGGATGCCGTCGACCTTCTCGAGCGACTGCTTGAACGAGGTGATGGCACCGAAGCTGCCCAGCCCGTGGACCTGGATCGCGGTCGCCTGGTCGGCGACCGGCTCCGGGGCGACCGGCTCGGCAGGGACGATGTCGGAGGCGGCGGTGTCGGTCGCGGAGGCGATCCCGTTGCCCGCGGGGGCCCCGTTGGTCGCGGCTGCGACCGGCGTGACCGGTTCGGCCATCACCGGCTCGGCCTTGGGCGGCTCGGCCATCACCGGCTCGGCCATCACCGGCTCGGCCTTGGGCGGCTCGGCCATCACCGGCTCGGCCTTTGGCGGCTCGGCCGGCATCGGCTCCGCCTTCACCGTCTCGACTGCGGCCTCAACCGGAGGAGCCGCGGCAGGCGCGACGCGGGCGGCCTCCGGCGCGGCGGGCATCACGGGCGGAGCGGGCGTGGCAACTGGCTCTGCGGGCCTCGCCTCGGCCGGAGGCGCAGCCGGCACGGGGGCCGCCGGCCGTGGAGCGGCGACCGGCTGGGACGCGGTGGCCGACCAGGGCGACGGCATGCGTCGCGCTGCGGCAGCAAAGGCGGCGGGATCCTGGATCCCCTCCAGTCCGTCGATGAAATCGGAGACCTCGCGCTCGTAGGCATCGGCTCGTGCGGCGAGTGCGGCGTGCTCAGCGGTGTTGGCGGCGGCGAGCTCGGCGAGCTCCTGATCGAGCTGCCCACCGCGCGCCTGGACCTTGCGAAGTGCGTCAGCGCGGATCCGTTCGATCTCGGCGCGCTCCCATGAGCCGACTCCGGTGATCTCCGCCTCGGCGTGCTGGCGCAGCGCACCCTCGCGGGCGGAGCGCGACATGTCGAGCTGACCGGCCTCGGTCTCGACCGCCTCGCGCATCTCGGCGAGGGTCCGGTCGCGGGTCGCCTCGACGACCCGGCGCATGGCGTCCACGAGGCTGCGCAGGAAGTCGCTCGGCGCCTGGTCGTGGCTCGGATCGGGAGGATTCGCACTCATCGCGTTGGTGGTTCCTTGCGGTGACGTTTGGGTGGTTTGCTCGGGGGTCATGCTAGCGCGAGGATGGTGCGTCGACGCCCCGACCGAAAGTACCTTCGCGACCGGACCACTGGTACCGGGCGAGGGTCCTCGAAGGGCTAGGCGGACTCTTCCACCCGCTCGATGGCGCGCTCCTTGGCGGCGCCGCGACGCCGCGGCTCAGCCTCGTCGGTTTCGGTCAGCAGGATCGGCGGCTGCCCGTGCTCGATCGTCTCGCCGGTGATCACCACCTTCTTGATGTCGGTCCGCTCGGGGATGTCGTACATGACCTCCAGCAGCGCCTCCTCGACGATCGTGCGCAGGGCGCGTGCCCCGGTCTTGCGGTCGAGCGCGAGGCGAGCCGTCGCCTCCAGCGCCTCGGGGGTGAAGACCAGCTCGACGCGGTCGAGCGAGAGGAACTTGGCGAACTGTCGGGTGACCGCGTTCTTGGGCTCGGTGAGGACCTTGATCAGGTCGTCCTTCACGAGCGCGGAGAGGCCCACCACGACCGGCAGGCGGCCGACGAACTCAGGGATCAGCCCGTACTTGAGGAGGTCCTCGGGCATCAGCTGGTCCATCAGCCGGCGTCGCTCCTCCTTGGAGCGCTGGGCCTGCGAGCCGAACCCGATCCCTCGCTTCCCGACGCGCTCCTCGACGATCTTCTCGAGCCCCTCGAAGGCGCCCCCGCAGATGAAGAGGACGTTGGTCGTGTCGATCTGGATGAAGTCCTGGTGCGGATGCTTGCGACCGCCCTGCGGCGGCACGTTGGCCACGGTGCCCTCGAGGATCTTGAGGAGCGCCTGCTGGACCCCCTCCCCGGAGACGTCGCGGGTGATCGAGGGGTTATCGGTCTTGCGCGCGATCTTGTCGATCTCGTCGATGTAGATGATCCCGCGCTGCGCCCGCTGCACGTCGAAGTCGGCGGCCTGGATGAGGCGCAGCAGGATGTTCTCGACATCCTCACCGACATAGCCGGCCTCGGTCAGGCTCGTCGCATCGGCGATGCAGAAGGGCACGTCGAGGACCTTGGCCAGGGTCTGGGCCAGGAGCGTCTTGCCGGACCCGGTCGGGCCGACCAGGAGCACGTTGCTCTTGCCCAGCTCCACGTCGTCGACCGCGGCCCCGGCGTTGACGCGCTTGTAGTGGTTGTAGACCGCCACGGAGAGGACCTTCTTGGCCGCATCCTGGCTGATGACGTAGGAGTCGAGCTTCTCCTTGATGCGACGCGGCGACGGGAGGGCAGCGGGCGTGCTCTTGGCACGCGGCGCCTCGAGCATCTCCTCCTCGATGATCTCCTGGCAGAGGTTGATGCACTCGTCGCAGATGTAGACGCCCTGGCCCGCGATCAGCTTGCGGACCTGCTCCTGGCTCTTCCCGCAGAAGGAGCAGCGATACGGGACCTTGGTCTTGCCGGTCATCGGTCGGAGGATAGCACGCGACCCGCAGCATTCCGGCTATAGACCGATGGTCCCGGATAGCATGATCCGGTGCCTCCTGTCATCGCCCATGCGCCGATGGAGTCCCCGATCGGCCGGCTCTGGGTCGCCGTCTCGTCCGTCGGCCTCGTCTCGATCACCCGCGGCGACCTGCCGGAGGTCCGCTCCGGCGACCCTCGACCCGCCGGCCGTGGCGCCGGCCATCGCCGAGCTGGAGGCCTACTTCGCCGGGCGCCTGCGCGACTTCTCGATCCCGCTGGACCTGCGACCGGCGCCGGCGTATTCGACGCGGCCGTCTGGTCGGCAGCGCGGCAGATCCCCTACGGCGAGACCGCCTCGTACGGCGAGCTGGCCGCTGATGGCCGGCTACCCGCGGCGCGGCTCGCGCCGTCGGCGGCTCGATGTCGCGCTGTCCCCTCTTCCCGGTGGTGCCGTGTCATCGGGTGATCCACGCCGACGGCTCGATCCGCGGCTGGGACGGAGACCTCTGGATCAAGCGCTGGCTCTTGGACCTGGAGCGTTTGGCAGCTCTCCCACATAAGCCTGGCTGATGCTCATGCACCGATGGGAGGGGTTTGCGCCGTGAGAGGTGCTTGTTGAGTAGTCCGGCCTATGCCACGGCACCGGAGCGTGCCGATCGGTGCACGACCAGTAGTGAGACTGATAGCCCTGAGTCGTTGGGGGCGGACCGCGCCGGGCCGAAGCGTGTCGCGCAGCCGCGCGAGGCCGGGTGCGGGCCGGCCATCAACTACTTCTTCTTGCCCTCGCCCTTGGCGTCCGCCGCTGCCGCCTCCTTGGCGGTCGGCACGGTCCCGCCGGCGGCCTGCGTCATGCTGATCAGCGACTCCCCGGCGCCGACGAAGACCTCGTCGATGAGCCCGTAGGCCTTCGCCTCGTCGGCGCTCATGTAGAAGTCGCGATCGGAATCGGCCTTGACCTTCTCCGGCGTCTGGCCGGTGTGCGCCGCCAGGATCCGGGTCAGCCGATCGGTGAGGTGCATCACCTCGCGCATCTGGATCTCGACGTCGGGCGTGTTGCCGCGGAACCCCGCGGACCCCTGGTGGATCATGATCCGGCTGTTCGGGAGCGCGAAGCGCTTGCCCTTGGCTCCGGCCGCCAGGAGCACCGAGGCCATGCTGGCCGCCATGCCGATGCAGATGGTGCTGACCGGCGCCTTGAGGTACTGCATCGTGTCGTAGATCGCGAGGCCGCTCGTCACCACGCCGCCGGGCGAGTTGACGTACAGGCTGATGTCCTTGGTCGGGTCCTCGCTCTCCAGGAAGAGGAGCTGGGCGATGACGAGGTTGGCGATGTGGTCCTCGATCGGCTCACCCAGGAAGATGATCCGCTCCTTGAGCAGCCGCGAGTAGATGTCGAAGGCTCGCTCGCCGCGAGCGCTCGACTCGATGACCATCGGGACCAGCATCTGTTACTCCGTCGTCTCGTCGGTTGGGGCGGAATCGGTTGGCGCGGAATCGGCTGGGTCGGGCCGTCCGCGGGTGGCGTCTCGCTCCCCAGGGCGCGGTCGATCAGCGTGTCGACCAGTGTACGGTTGCGCAGCGTCATGCGCAGGTACGAGCGGCCGCGCCGGGAGGTCAGGTACTCGCGCAGCCGCGGCTCGTCGGGGTAGCGGGCCAGCTGCTCCTCCACCTCGGCGTCGATCTCCGCCGGGGTGGCGTCGATCCCCTCCTTCTCGGCGATCGTCGAGAGGACGAGGAGTGACTTGACCCGGCGGCTGGCCGGCTCACGGAGCTCCGCGGCCAGCTCCTCGGGCGACTGGCGGGCGATCTCCAGGTACTTGTCCATCCCGATCTGCTGCGCCGCCAGCCGGTTGCGCAGCTCGTCGCGCATGATCTCGATCTCGTTGGCGATCATCACCTCCGGCAGGTCGACGCCCGCGTTGGCGGTGGCGAAGTCGATGATCCGATCGGCGAAGTGATGGCGCGCCTCGTCGGCGCCGCGGCGCGCGAGGGCGTCGCGCACCTCAGCCCGCAGCTCGTCGACCGTCTCCACCTCGGCCACGCTCTTGGCGAACGCGTCGTCGACCTCGGGCAGGATCCGCTCCCGAAGGTCCAGCAGGGTGACCTCGAAGTGCGCCGGCTTGTCGCGCAGCTTCTCGACCCGATAGTCATCGGGGAAGGTCAGGTCGAAGCCCTTCGTCTGGTCGATCGTCATGCCGACCAGCTGCTCCTCCCAGCCGGGGATCATCCGGTCCTCCCCGATCACCAGCGGCAGCCGGTCGGCCGAGCCGCCCTCGAACGGCTCGCCGTCGATGGTGCCGATGAACTTCACCGCGGCGATGTCCTCCTTGGCCGCGCCGCGTCCGTCGACCGGCCGGAGGATCGCCTGCTGCTCGCGCAGGTCGGTGATCACCGCCTCGACCTGCTCATCGGTCACTTCGACCGGCTCCAGGCTGAACGGGTAGTCGGTGTACGCGCCGAGCGTCACCTCCGGCCGCACCGCGACCGTTGCGGTGAAGCGGACCGTCGCTCCCTCGACCACCGTGGCGCTGTCGAGGTCGAGCTCCGGCTGGTCGAGCGGGATGATGGCGGACTGGTCGAGGGCCGCGTCGTAGCTCTCGTTGACGAGGTGGTCGACCGCCTCCGCGATCACCTCGGCCCGCCCCACGAACCGATCGATCACGTGCCGCGGCGCCTTGCCCGGACGGAAGCCGGGGACCTTGGTCCGGTCGGCCAGGTGCCGGTAGGCGGTGGCGAAGTGACGATCGACCTCGGTCGGCGAGACCTCGATCTCGAGGGCGACCCGGGAGCCGGGCTCGGGGCGGGTGGAGACGGTGACCAATGCAGCTCCTGTAGCTCAGGGTGGTGGGCGAGGCGAGATTCGAACTCGCACGTCTTGCGACACCGGCTCCTAAAGCCGGCGCGTCTGCCGTTTCGCCACTCGCCCGTCGATGCGTGGACGGCGGATGCCGTCGGAGGAGTCTAGCGCGACGACCAGCCGCTGTACTGGGTCGGCTCCGGTTCCGCCGCCTCCGCGGAGGGCGCCGGGCTGACCTTGGCGTTCTCTGCCCGAGTCGGCTCCGCGGCGCCGTCGGGCGTCGGCGGCCTGGCGGTTGCCTCGTTGGTCAGGAAGCGGGCCACGGCCTTGCGGGCGAGCGCCGCCGCGATCAGGGTCAGCGCCGTCTCGGCGGCGTTCCAGGCGGTGCGCTGCGGCCCGGGTGGGCCCTCGACCATCTGCCGGGCCAGCTCCTTGCGCGCCTTCTTGTCCTTGATCGGGTCGCGCCGCCAGCGGCGCAGCTCCTCGACCAGCTCGTCGCGCACCGCGGTCGAGCGTGGACCCGCCTCGCCGGCCAGCGCGTCGACCCATGCCCGCATCGTCTCCGGCAGCGCGTCGTAGGCCTCCTCGGCCGCGTGTGGCGCCAGTGTCCCGCGCAGGAGGCGGGCCAGCCGGCGCGGCCCGCCGACCACCAGGAAGACGGTCGCGGCGCCGATCCCGATCACGACGCCGGGGTTCTCCCGCACCCGCTTGCCCAGGTCGAGGGCGTCGCGCAGCCGTGCCGCGGTCGCCTCCAGCTCCGCGCGCTGGGCGGCGATCTCTAGCCGCGTCTGATCAATCGTTTCGCCCACGCGACCTCCTCCCTGACCGATGCGATCGTCTCCTCGGGCGGGCCGAACTTGACCTTCCTGATCCCCCGCCAGGCGAGCAAGCCGGCGATCCCCAGCAGCAGGAAGCGTCACGATCAGCGAGACCACCCAGCCCGGCCAGCCCAGCAGCGCCGCGATGCCGAGGATGAGGAAGACCGTGAACGAGATGAGCGCGGCGAAGACCAGCGCGGCCGCGATGCCGAAGAGGATGGCCGCGGCCTTGGCATCGGCGAGCATCCCGCCGATCTCCTGGAGACCGTGCTGCACCTCGAGCCTGGCCAGCGCGACGAAGCCCGAGACCAGGCGGCGCGCAAGCGCGAAGGCGCTCAGGCGTGGTTCATCGGTCTCCTGGGCGGACATCTCCCGTCGATTCTAGCAAGCGAGATCGCCAGGGCCGATTCCCCGAGCCGATCGCCGCTCGGCTATCCTTCGCCGCCAATGGCCAAGCGGCGGACCTCCGGCATCCAGCGCCGATCGCGCGCCTCCGACGAGGCGATGACGCGGCGCGTTGGGAGCGGGCAAGGGGGCTCGCTCGACTGGCGCCTCCTCTCGATCGGGGCGATCCTGCTGCTCGGCGCGGTGATCGTGCTGCTCTTCGTCCTCTTCGGGGGCGGTGGCGACAGCGGCGGCGGCAACAAGGGGACGCAGCAGGTCGACGACGGGCGGAACCACATCGCCGAGGGGACTTCCGGCGGGCCGTATTCCTCGGTTCCAGCGACATCGGGCTCGCACTGGTCATCCGCCGATTCGCCCGGCCCCTGGGGGGTCTACCCGGGCGACCAGCCGCAGCCCCAGGAGCGGATGCTCCACAACCTGGAGCACGGCGGGATCGTGATCTGGTACCAGCCCGGCAAGCTCGACGCCGCTGGCCTGTCCGCCCTCACCGACTACGTGAACCAGCAGATCACGACGACGCAGTTCAAGGTGATCCTCACGCCCTGGAGCGGCCCCGATTTCGCCCATCCCATCGCGGTCACGGCGTGGGACTGGCTGCTCTACCTGGACACGGCCGACCTCGACGCCGTGCGCACCTTCCTCGACGCGCATTACGACAAGTCGCCGGAGCCGTTCGGCGGGCCGGCGCAGCCCGGGACCTGATCGGCGCACGGGTCACGCGAGCGAGCCTGACCGTAACCGCACAAGACCGCTCCTAAGTGCACAAGACCGGTACAAACGGCACTAGGCGGTCGAGGCGCGCTACTGGAGGCTTCGAGCACCGCCATCGCCGCAGGGTTCCTGCGGCCCGCGGCTCCTGGGAGGGCTCCTATCGTGCGAAAGATCCTCGTCTCGCTGTTCCTGATCACCTCGGTGGTCGGGATCGGCATCTTCGCCACCGGCGCGTATTTCACCGATACGGTGACCAGAACAACCTGACCTTCAACACCGGCAGTCGCCGCAGCTCGACTTCGGCTTCTGCCCGGGTCTTCAGGCGGATTGCTCGACCACACCTGCGACCCTTCATAGCCTGTCGGTCTTCCCGCCTGCGACGATCGGCCCCGGCATCACGAATGCCGACTGCCTCGTCATCGAGAACAAGGGCGCCTACGCCCTCGACCTGACCGGCGGCATCGCCACCTACACCCAGACCATCGGCGGCATGGATGCTGCCTTCCTCGTCAAGGCCGAAACCACGGACTCATCCTGTAACCCGGGTTCCGGTTCCGTGATCTTCGGCTCGCAGAGCCTGGCTCAGCGCCTACGGTGCTGGA
Source organism: uncultured Chloroflexia bacterium (assembly GCA_963770875.1). Classification (GTDB taxonomy): domain Bacteria; phylum Chloroflexota; class Limnocylindria; order QHBO01; family QHBO01; genus CF-167. The sequence goes on along the minus strand of CAVYRE010000001.1, from coordinate 245,765 downwards.
GCGCAGTCGTTCGGGTCACTCGCACCCGGCGGGCGCCTGTACGTGATCTGGTCGAACTCATGGAACAGCACGGGCGACCAGAGCTCGCTCCAGAACCAGACGATCACCGTGAACACGTTCATGACCGGCAAGACCGCCTAGGCCGATCACGAATAGCAAGCGTGCGGTGCGTTCGGGCTGTCCGACGCACCGCATCGCGAACGCACTGAGCGGACTTCGATGGCTCACCTGCTGACGCTCGCCCGGCGAGGATTGCTACTGATCCTCTGGATCGTGCTGCTCGGCTTCGTCGGGCTGGTCGGACTCTCACGGGTGACCCCCTATGAAGCGCTGGTCGTCCGAAGCGGCAGCATGGAACCGAAGATCGCCATCGGCAGCATCGTCATCGTGGACCGGGCCGCCCACTCCCCGGCGGTCGGGGCGATCGTCTCATTCCGCGAGCCGGATGGCTCGGTTGTCACCCATCGGATCGTCGGCATCCAGGGCGGGCAATTCGTGACCCGAGGCGACGCGAACCGCAGCCCAGACTCGATCCACCGGCCGGCGACAAGCATCTATGGCACGGTCGTCCTCAGCGTGCCGTACGCGGGCTACGTGGTCCATGCACTCCAGCAACCGGCGGCGTTTCTGCTCCTGCTTCTCGGCTCGGGCGGGCTGATCGTGCTCGGCGCGCTGCGCACGATCTACGGCGAGGTCATCCGGCTCGCGCACCGCGAAGAGGCGACCAATGAGGGGTGAGCGGGCGCCACGCTTCGTCCTCCTTGCGATCGTCCTCGGACTCGGTATTCCCGGTCTCGGGGCCACGGGCGCGTTCTTCAGCGACACGCTCGGCCTCAGCAGCGGGTACGTCGTCACGCTGCCTGGCAACCCGCCGGTGCCCCCCGAATGCGAAGGTGGGACCTTCAAGCCAGGTCATCGTCGGCACGGCCGACGACGACACGATCCATGCCGGCAACGGAGGCGCGCTGGTCTTCGGGCTTGGCGGGAACGACACGATCTACGGCGGCAACGGCAAGGATTGCCTTGTCGGCGGCGCCGGCGACGACACGCTCTATGGCGGCAACGGCAAGGACGTGCTGCTCGGTGGCGCCGGCGACGACACGCTCTACGGCGAGGGCGGAGGCGCAGCCTCGGGCGGCAACGGCAAGGACCTCCTCGACGGCGGCGCTGGCCTCGACACCTGCCATGGCACCAAGAAGGACACCTTCGTCAGCTGCGAGACCACGGGGACGGAGGACGGGGGCGAGCTCCAGGATAGGGCGTCAGGTCCGACGCCCGTCGGAGTGTCGACTCCGGACCCCACTGCGACGTTGAGCCCGGAGGCGGACCCCACCCCATCGTCGACGCCCGAGCCGGCGGGGACCGCGACGCCGACGCCCGCGCCGACGCCCGACCCCGTCGTGACCGCGACGCCGACGCCCGAGGCGTCACTCGAGCAGGCACCCACCCCTGATCCGACCGTCAGCCCAGTGCTCCCGCCCGATGTGACACCTGTCCCGTCACCATGACGGCAGCAGGATCGGGCGACGTGGACCCGCGAAGCGAGCGACGCTACACTACCGGCCTCCAGGCAGGTGGCGATACAGAACCATCGGCCAGATCCGAGCATGCGACGTCTTGCGGGCGGCTAGCTCAACGGCAGAGCAAGTGACTCTTAATCACTAGGTTCAGGGTTCGAATCCCTGGCCGCTCACCACCACCCCCCGGATCTCCCGCGCGGCGGTCAGCCGACGTAGGCCGCCAGGTGCTCGCCCGTGAGGGTGGAGCGCGCGGCGACCAGGTCGGCGGGCGTCCCCTCGAAGACGATCCGGCCACCGTCGTGGCCGGCGCCGGGGCCGAGGTCGATGATCCAGTCGGCGTGCGCCATGACCGCCAGGTGGTGCTCGATGACGATCACCGACTTGCCGCCGTCCACCAGCCGGTCGAGCAGGGCCAGCAGGTGGTCGACGTCGGCGAGGTGGAGGCCGCTGGTTGGCTCGTCGAGCACGTAGATCCCGCCCTCGGTGCCCAGCTGGATCGCCAGCTTGAGCCGCTGGCGCTCGCCGCCGGAGAGCGTGGTGAGCGGCTGGCCGAGCTTCAGGTAGCCGAGCCCCACCTCGGCCATCCGGGCGAGGATCGCCGCGGCGGCCGGGGTCCTGGCGGCGCCGCCGCCGAAGAACGCGCAGCGCCTCGCCGACCGACATCGCGAGCACCTCGCTGATATCGCGGCCGTCGAGCTTGTACTCCAGGACGCTCGCCTGGAACCGCTTGCCCTGGCAGTCCTCGCACACCGACTCCACCGTCTGCATGAAGCCGAGCTCGGTGTAGATGACGCCGTTGCCATTGCAGACCGGGCAGGCGCCTTCGGAGTTGGCGGAGAAGAGCGCCGCCTTGACCCCGTTCGCCTTCGCGAACGCGTTCCGGATCGGGTCCAGCAGCCCGGTGTAGGTCGCGGGGTTGCTGCGCCGCGAGCCCTTGATCGCCGCCTGGTCGATGGCGACGACCCCCGCTCCCTTCGGCATCGAACCGTGGATCAGCGAGCTCTTGCCCGAGCCGGCCACCCCGGTCACCACGCACAGCACGCCGAGCGGGACGTCCACGCTCACGTCCCGCAGGTTGTGCTGGCTCGCGTGGCGGATCTCGAGCTTGCCGGACGCGGTCCTGGACCTTCGGCTTGAGCGCTGCCCGGTAGCCCAGGTGGCGTCCGGTGAGGGTGTCACTGGCCCTGAGGCCATCGACGGTGCCTTCGAAGCAGACGCTACCGCCGTCGGCACCCGCGCCGGGGCCGAGGTCGATCACGTGGTCGGCCGTCACGATCACCTCCGGCTCGTGCTCGACCACCAGCACGGTGTTGCCCTTGTCCCGCAGCTCGCGCAGCAAAGCGCTTCATGCGCTGGACGTCGTGGGGGTGGAGGCCCGTGGTGGGCTCGTCGAAGACGTAGGTGACGTCGGTGAGCGACGACCCGATGTGGCGGATCATCTTCACGCGCTGCGCCTCGCCGCCCGAAAGCGTCCCCGACGACCGCTCGAGGCTCAGGTAGCCGAGCCCGATCTCGACGAACGATTCGAGGAGGTGTCGCAGGGCGCCGAGCAGCGGCGCCACGGACGGTTCGTCGAGGTCGCGGATCCATTCGGCCAGGTCGCTGATCTGCATGGCGCAGGCATCGGCGATGTTGATCCCCCTGATCCGGGACGAACGGGCCCCCTCGGCGAGGCGCGTGCCGCCGCAGGCGGGGCAGGCGGTGAAGGTGACCGCCCGGTCGACGAAGGCCCGGATGTGCGGCTGCAGGGACTCCTGATCCTTGGACAGGAACGATCCCTGGATCCGCGGCACCAGCCCCTCGTAGGTCATGTTGATGCCTTCGATCTTCATCCGGGTCGCCTCCCGGTAGAGGAAGTCGTGGCGCTCCTGTTTCGGTGTAGTCGCGGATCGGCTTGTTCGGGTCGTAGAAGCCCGACGACGCGTAGAGGCGGTAGTTCCAACCGCCAGCGACGTAGCCCGGGACGGTGATCGCGCCCTCGGCGAGCGACTTCGCCTCGTCGAAGAGCTGGCTCAAGTCGATGTCGGAGGTGGTCCCCATCCCCTCGCAGCGAGGACACATGCCGCCGGTGACCGAGAAGGTCCTCTTCTCGGCCTTGGCCCCCGCCTTCTCGACCGTGATCGACCCGGCCCCGCGGACCGACGGGGTGTTGAACGAGTAGGCCTGGGGCGAGCCGATGTGCGGCTGCCCGAGCCGGCTGAACAGGATCCGGAGCATCGCGTTGGCGTCGGTGGCGGTGCCGACGGTGGAGCGCGGGTTGCCGCCCATCCGCTCCTGGTCGACGATGATCGCGGTCGTCAGCCCGTCGAGCACGTCGACCTCCGGCCGGTCCAGGGTGGGCATGAAGCCCTGCACGAAGGCGCTGTAGGTCTCGTTGATCAGCCGCTGCGACTCGGCGGCGATGGTGTCGAAGACCAGCGAGCTCTTGCCCGAGCCGGAGACGCCGGTGAACACCGTCAGCCGGCGCTTCGGGATCTCGATGCTGATGTCCTTGAGGTTGTTGACGCGCGCGCCCTGGACGCGGATCAGATCGTGGCTGTCGGCGACCTGCCGCGCAGCCGACCGCGTGTCGGTCCTTGCCGTCATCGGTGCTGGATCAGGAACTTCATGGCGATCATCCTAGCCATGGCCCGCCAAGCGGCGCTTCTCCGTTCCTGACGTATCCGCGCGACGACATCCGGATGCCACGGAACCCAGAAGGGGCATGGCCCGTCTCGGGGGTGACCGTCCTTCCGCATCCCCAGGAGGAATCCATGTCCGGACATCGCTCGCAGCTGATGACCAGCACCGCGATTGCTGCCGTCGCGCTCATCGCCATCGTGATCGGTGGGCCATTGCTGGCCGGGTCGCGAGCCACCGACACGCTGCCCGTCCGGGGTGCCACTGACACCGGGCAGGTCAAGGGAATCACCGTCCAGGGGACGGGCAGGATCACGATCAGCCCCGACCTGGCCACGATCAGCGTCGGCGTGCAGGCGCAGGCATCGCGAGCCGCCGAGGCCCAGTCGCAGGCCAGCGACCTGATGACCAAGGTGATCGCCGCGGTCAAGCACGCCGGCATCGCGGACGCCGACCTGACCACCCAATGGGTCTCACTCCAACCGATGTATGACTACGGCCCCAGCGGGTCGGTGCCGCCGAGGGTGACCGGCTACCAGGCCAGCCAGAGCCTGTCGGTCAAGGTCCATGAGGTCGCATCGGCGGGCGACGTGATCGACGCAGCCGTCGGCGCGGGCGCCACCCAGGTGGATGGCATGACCTTCTCCGTCGCCGATCCGACCGCAGCCACTGGCCAGGCGCGCGTGGCCGCCATGCACGATGCGCGGCAGCACGCCGCCACGCTGGCCCAGGCCGCGGGCGTCTCCCTGGGCGCGCTGATCTCGGTGACCGAGGTCGCCACTCCCATGCCCACCCCGATCCCCTACGCCGCCGGGGACCTCGCGGCGCCTGGTGTCAAGACCCCGGTGCAGATCGGCACGACCGACATCGTGGTTGAGGTCGAGGCGACGTTCGCGATCGGAGGCTGATCGAACCGAGGCGGCGACACGCTCGTATGCTTCCCGCATGCCCCTGATTCGCGTCGAGAAGCAGATCGAGCTGAATGCGCCGATCCTCGTGGCGGCCTTCGAGGGCTGGGTCGATGCGGGCAGCGCAGGGACCATGGCTGCCGAGCAGCTCACGCTCGGCAGCCGGGTCGTGGCCACCTTCGACGCGGATCGGCTCTTCGACTACCGGTCGAGGCGGCCGACGCTCGACATCGTGGACGGGCGGCTGCGGACGCTGGAGTGGCCGAGGCTGGTGCTTCGCGCCAACCGCATTGGCGAGCGCGACCTGCTGGTGCTGAGCGGCCCGGAGCCGGACTTCCTGTGGCAGGAGCTGACCGCCGAGGTGACCAAGCTGGTCCAGGACCTCCACGTGGCGAGCTGGATCAGCCTGGGCGCCATCCCGGTGGCCGCCCCCCACACGCGCCCGGTGACCGTCCTCGGCACCGCCTCGCGCCCGGGGCTGCTGCCGGCAGGGGTGAACCAGGGACCGGCTGGCCACCTGCGCGTCCCGTCGGCGGTCCTCTCGGTCCTCGAGCTCGGGGTCTCGGGCGCCGGGATCCCGGCGATCGGCTTCTTCGCCCAGGTCCCGCACTACGTCTCCGCCACCTACCCGGGCGCCGCCATCGAGCTCCTGCGCCAGGTTGGCCGCTTCCTGGGCGAGGACCTGCCGGTCGGCGACCTCCCCGGCAAGGCCCTCGAGACGCGCAGTCTCCTCGACGCAGCGACCGGCGGCGACGAGCGCACCTCCGCCTACGTGAAGCGGCTCGAGGAGGCGGCCGATGAGGCCCGGCTGCCGGAGGGCGACGACCTCATCTCCGACATCGAACGCTTCCTGCGGGGTGGCGGAGGCGAGCCCGACGGCGACCCGGGACGCCGCCTGAACTAGGCGCTCGAGGGCGAAATCGGCCTCGGCCGATTTGACGCCCCCGGTCCCGGTCCCTAAGACTGCGGCCGATGAGACCCTTCCTCGCCGGCCTCCTGGGCCTGGTGCTGCCAGGCGCCGGGCACGCGGTGGTGGGGCGCCGGCGAATGGCACTCCTGTTCGCAATCCCCGTGGTGCTGCTGGCCGTCGGATGGGTGGTCGCCTACCTGCTGAGCGGCCGGACGAGCATCCTCGGCTTCCTCCTCACCCCCGGCGTGCTGCCCGCGCTGGCGGTCGCAAACGTCGCCCTCGCCGCCTGGCGTATCGCCGCCGGGGTGGACGCCGCCCGTGGCGCCGGCTCGTCTCGCCGTGCCTTCGCCGCTCTCGGCGTCGCGATCGTGGTCCTGGTGCTGGCCCCGCATTTCGTCGCCGGGCGAGACATCGTCGCCACCAACAGCTTCCTCGACTCGATGTTCGCCACCACCGAGAGTGCCAACCCAGGCGAGCCGATGTCGTCCTACATGCCGACCAACTCGGACGGCGGGTTCATCGTTCCGCCGGGGGACGTCCAGGATGGCTGGAGCGCGTGGCTGGGGGCTGAGCCGGCGCCAACGGCGACGCCCGTGCCCGTCGCGCGAGGGCCGATGGGCTCCGGCACCGGGACGCTCCCGGGGCTCGGCGCGACGGTGCCATGGACGCGCGCCGGGGCGACGCCCTGGGGCAGCGACGGCCGCTTCGACCTGCTGCTGCTCGGCTCCGACGCCGGCATCGACCGCTGGAGCCGCCGCATGGACGTGATGATGCTCGTCGAGATCGACGTGGCGACCGGCAGCGTGGCGATGATCGGGCTGCCGCGGAACCTGATCAACGCGCCCTTCCCGCCCGGCCCGGCGCGCGACGCGGTGAAGTGTGGCTGCCTCACCGGCCTGCTGAACGAGATGTACGTCGAGGCGACGGTGAGGCACCCCTCGCGCTGGCCGGGGACGGGCGCGGTCAAGGGAATCGGCGCGGTGCGATCGATGGTGATGGAGCTCACCGGGCGCCCGGTCGACGGCGTGCTGGTGGCCGACCTGTGGGGCGTCATCAAGGTCGTGGATGCGATGGGCGGGATCGACATCAATATCCCCGCCCCCGTCCACGACAGCCGCTACCCGGACCCGGTCTGGGGTGACATCGTGCTCAACATCCCCGCCGGGCAGCAGCACCTCGACGGCAGGATGGCGCTCGCCTACGCCCGCAGCCGCCACCAGGACTCCGACTACGGCCGGATGGCGCGCCAGCAGACGCTGCTCCTGGCGATCCGGAAGCAGATCGGCCCGGCCACCGTCCTCAACGCGCCCGCCCTCTTCGACGCCGCCAAGGGGTTCGCCTGGACCGATCTTCCCCGCGAGGCGCTCCCGGCGCTGGGTGACCTCTTCTCGAAGGCCGCGCATGCGTCCGTCACGCAGCTGCGGATCGTGCCGACCAGGTACTCGACGATCCTCACCGCGGGCGAGGTGACCCGCATCCAGCACGACATCGCGGCCCTGCTCGGCGACGCGCCGCCGCCGACTGCCGTCGTCCACGCCCTCCGACGTGCCGACCGCCGCCGCCCACGCCGATCCCGACCCCCTCGCCAGCGGCCTCCGGCAGCGCCTCCGCAAGCCCGTGAGCAAGGGCCGCCTCGAGGCGTTCAGCGACGGCGTCATCGCCATCATCATCACGATCATGGTCCTGGAGCTGCGGCCGCCGGACGGCGCGTCGCTCGACGACCTGGCCCCGCTCCTGCCGACCTTCCTCGCCTACCTGCTGAGCTTCGCGCTGCTCGGGACCTGGTGGAACAACCACCATCACCTGCTGCACGCCGCCAAGGTGATCGACGCGCGGGTGCTGTGGGCGAACCTCGGCCTCCTCTTCTTCCTGTCGCTCGTGCCGTTCGGGACGGCGTGGGTCGGCCGGACCAGCCTTCGCGCCCGTTCCCGGTCGCGCTCTACGGCGTGATCCTGTTCCTGGCCGGCGCGGCGTACTACGCGCCTGGTGCGCGCTCTGCTGGCGACTCCCGGACAGCCGCGCGCCCTCGCCGAGGCGATCGGCCGCGACCTCAAGGGAAAGGCTTCGTCGCTCCTCTTCGCGATCGCGATCCCGCTGGCGTTGGTGGCGCCGATGCTGTCGGTGGCGATCGACGTCGGCGTCGTGGTGATGTGGATCGTCCCCGATCGGCGCATGGAGCGGGTGATCCGGGGCTGACCGCCCCAGCCGATGAGCGACGAGCGGCAGATCTGGCTGGTCCGGCACGGGGAGACGGAATGGTCCCGCGACGGCCGCCATACCGGCCTGACCGACATACCACTCACCGATCTCGGTCGCGGCCAGGCCGAGGCGCTCGGAGCGCGACTCGCCGGCCATCGCGTTCGCGCTGGTCCTGACCAGCCCCCGATCGCGCGCCATCGACACGGCCCGGCTGGCCGGCTTCGGCGCAGGTTGCCATCGCCGATCCCGACCTGGCGGAGTGGGACTACGGCGCGCTCGAGGGGCGGCGCACCGACGAGATCGTCGCCGACTACCCGGGGTGGACGATCTGGACCGGCCCGTGGCCGGGTGGCGAGACGGCGACCAGGTCAGCGCGCGTGCCGACCGCGTCCTGGCCCGATGCGATGGACCCCGGCGTCGACGGCGACGCGCTGCTCTTCGGCCACGGGCACATGCTGCGGGTCCTGGCCGCGCGCTGGCTCGGACTGTCGGGGCGCGTCGGGATCGCTCTTCGGCCTCTCGACCGCCACGCTCTCGGTCCTGGGCTGGGAGCGGGATCACCGCGTCATCGAGACCTGGAACGCCGCGGGCTGATCCCGCGACGGCCGGCTCAGCCCGGCTGCTGCACCGGGGTAAGCCCCTCCGCGGATTCCGAGATCACGAGCGCCTGGTCGCCCGGCTGCACCACGAAGTCGGCCGGCGGGTTCACCTGGCTCTTCCCGTCGCGCACGATGGCGACCAGGATCGTGCGCGTCCGGCGCAGCAGCTCGCCGACCTGCGAGACGGTCTGGCCCGCCGCCTCGCTCGGCAGCTGCACGTGGTAGAGCTCCGAGCCCTCGCCGCCGGTGACGAGGTCCATCACCAGGTCGGCCAGCCCCGAGTAGAGGGCGGAGCGCGCGATCAGGTGCGCCGCCAGGCGCGGGGTGGCGATCACCTCGTCGGCGTGGGCGCGCTTCAGGTGCTCGCCGTTGCGCGCGTTCGAGACCTCGACCACGGTGCGGACCTCGGGGGCCATGCTCTCGATCGCCATCACCACCAGGATCGAGCGCATGTCGGCGGCATCGGTCGGCTCGTCGGGGAAGACGATCGCCGCCGAGGCTTCCTTGATGTTGGCGCGCGCGAGGTCCTCCTCGTTCGTGGCGTCGCCGCGGATGAAGTAGACGCGCCGATCCGCCGGGTTGCGCTCGCTGTCGGCGAGGAGCACCACCCCGCGATGCGACTGGTCCGCCAGCAGCTCGTCGATCACCTCGCGAGCGCTCGGGTTCCAGCCGCACACCACCACGTGTCCGGTCATGCCGGCAGAGCCCATCCCCTGTCCCTCGCGTATCACGACGTCAATGATGAAGCCGATGAGCAGCCCCGTGACGAGCGCCAGCAGCGTGACGCTCAGGATGATCAGCGACGCGCTCACCAGCCGCCCGATGCCGGAGCTCACGAAGGTGGCGTCGCCGGAGCCGAGGAGCAGGCTCAGCGCCCAGTAGAACGACTCCCCGAACTTGCCGATGGTCACCGGGCCCTCGACCAGCGTGACGATCAGCGCGGCGAGCACGATGGTCCCGGCGAGGAGGCCGACCAGCCCGAGCGCGGTGCGTCGGTCGATCCGCTCCCGGACTCGGCGCAGGTGCCACCCGATGCGGCGCAACAGCATGGCGGGAGCATCTCACAGCGGGCAAGGCCACAGACTGACCCGTCAGGGCGTCTCGATCTTCTCGACCACGAAGTCCGTCGTGCAATCGAGCCAGCGAGAACCCCACCCGCCGACCGCTGTTACGCTCTTCGGCGCGCACTGGTCCGCCGCCGCGTCGGCGAAGTGCCCGGTGATGCGGAGCAGCGGATTCGCCCCGGCTCCTTCATGGAGGCCCGTCGGCGCAATCCCGGTCGCGGGATCGAAGTGGAGCTTGAGCTCCCAGTCGTAGCCCCCGTCGCGGTTCACGTAGTTGTAGTTGATGTTGTCGCAGACGAGCCACTCCGGGTAGGTGCCGGGGTCGCAGGCTCCGCCGAGCCCTGCATCGGGCTGGACCGTGGCGCGATATGCCTCGAAGGTGAGATGCGTTGCGCCGAAGCAGCCTCGCGCTGCTCGATGCGGTTCAGCGCAACGAGCTCGCGCGAACGACGGATCGCCGGTCGGGCACCACGAGGCGTCCTGCTCGAGAGATGGGTCGGCCGGCGTGCCGGTGCCGCACCCAGCCGATGGCCCCATGGCCACGATCGGTCGCGATCTGGAGCCACCACTGGCCGTCGCCCCAGGTCGGTGCGCTCATCACGAGGAGATGGTCGCCGGCCAACACTCGCACGTCGCTGCCATCGACCGCGTCGACGCCCACCGTCGCCGAGCGCGCATGGTCGGCGTGGACATCGAGCCCGCTGGCGAGCACGGTGACCAATGCCAGCTCGTCGAAGGTCGGGCGGGTCGCCTCGTCCGGCGTGCCGTCGGAGGACGGCGCAACGGACGCCGACGGCGCGGCAGAGGTGGAATCGAGGCCCGACTCGGAGGGCCCGACGGCCGCGGAGGGCGATGGCGACCCCGAGCCTGCACACGCGCTCAGCGCCAGGACGAGCGCAAGCATCGATCCGAGGAACATCGCGGGGCTGGGCTTGCTTGGCCCGACGCGTCGCGGGGCCGTGGTACCCCCCGCCTTCATTGCCGGCGAGTATGCGCCCACAGCAGGTGATGGTCCACGTCGTGGTAGCCTCACGCCGCCTTGCCACACGTCGCCATCGACCGCCATCTCATGCCAAACGGGCTGCGCGTCATCCTGTCGCACGACGACCGCGCGCCGATCGTGGCCGTGAACCTGTGGTACGCCGTCGGCAGCCGCTACGAGAAGCCGGGCAAGACCGGCTTCGCCCACCTCTTCGAGCACATGATGTTCGAGGGCTCGGCGCACGTCGCCAAGGGCGAGCACTTCTCGCTGCTCCAGTCGATCGGCGGGTCGCTGAACGCCACCACCTGGCTCGATCGGACCAACTATTTCGAGACCGTCCCCAGCCACGAGCTGGAGCTGGCCCTGTGGCTCGAGTCGGATCGGCTCGCCAGCCTGCTCAGCGCCATGACCCAGGAGAAGCTCGACAACCAGCGCGAGGTGGTCAAGAACGAGCGACGCTAGTCGGTCGACAACCAGCCCTACGGGACCTGGGACGAGAAGCTCCAGGCGCTCATCTACCCCGAGAGCCATCCCTACCACCACTCGACCATCGGCTCGATGGCCGACCTCGATGCCGCCTCCCTGGCTGACGTGACCGACTTCTTCGCGTCCTACTACGCCCCGAACAATGCGGTCCTCACCATCGCCGGCGACTTCGACCCGGACGGTGCGCTGGCCCTCGTCGAGAAGCACTTCGGGCCGATCAAGGCCAACCCGGCGATCCCCCCGGCCCCCTCCACCGAGGTCGACCCGATCATCGGCGCCGAGGTGCGCGAGATCGTCCCGGATCGGGTCCCGCTGCCACGGGTCTACGCCGCGTACCGGATGCCCACCTTCGGGAGCGATGGCTTCGACGCGCTCGAGGTGGCGGTCGACGTGCTCGGCACCGGGCGCGCCTCGCGGCTGTATCGCACGCTCGTCCGGGAGCGCCAGCTGGCGCAGGACGTGACGGTCTTCGCCTTCCCGTTCGTCGGCGGCGCGACGATCTTCACCATGTGGGTCACCGCGCGGCCCGGCATCGGGCACGAGGCGCTCGAGGAGGCGCTCTTCGCCGAGGTCGATCGGCTCGCCGCGGAAGGCCCGAGGCGACGACGAGCTCGAGCGGGTCCGCAACCTGCACGCCGCAAACGTCGAGTCGAGCCTCGAGCGGGTCGGCGAGCGGGCGGATCGGCTCTCGATGTACGCCTGCCTCTTCGACCAGCCCGAGCGCGTCAACAGCGAGGTGAGCCGCTACCTGGCGGTCGATGCCGCGCGCGTCCGGGCCGCGATGGCGGCCAGCATCCGCGCCGACAACCGCGTGGTGCTGACCTACCTCCCGGCCGAGGCCCCGGAGAGCGGCGCATGACCGCGAGCGTCAACCCGATGCGACCGCCGGCCGGAACGCCGCGCGACTACCACTTCCCGCCCTTCACGCGTCGAGCGCTGGCCAACGGCCTGACCGTCTGGCTCGTGCCGGTCGGCGGATCGAGCCTGGTCAACGTCCACCTGCTGTTCGATGCCGGCGCGGCCGCCGAGGACGAGGCGCACGGCGGCGTGGGCGCCCTCACCGCGCAGCTGATGGTGACCGGCACGCGCCGCCTGGACGCCTCCGCCTTCGCCGAGGCGACCGAGCGGCTCGGCATCGAGGTGAGCAGCGAGTCGAGCTGGGACAGCGCCCGCGCCGCCTTCCAGGCCCTGCCGCAGCACATGGACGCGGGCCTCGCCCTCCTCGGTGAGATGATCCAGGAGCCGCGCTTCGACCCCGCCGAGTTCGAACGGCTCAAGGCCGAGCGGCTGGCCGACATCCTCCAGGCCCGCGCCGAGCCGGGGCGCCTCGCCGACGAGCACTTCCTGCGCAATGCCTATGACGCCGATACGCCCTACCGCCGCCTCGCGGCGGGGACTCCGGAGAGCGTCGAGCCGCTGGTTCGCGACGACGTCGTCGGCTTCCACGCCGCCCACTACCGGCCCGGATCCGCGCACCTCGTCGTGGCCGGCTCGTTCGATCCCGACGCGGTGATGGCGTCCGCCGAGCGCCACCTCGGTGGCTGGAGCGGAGCGAGCCCGGGCCACCGCACGTTCGCGCCGCGCGCAGCCGGCGGCCGCCGGGTGGTGATCGTCAACCGGCCCGGATCGGTCCAGAGCGAGCTGCGCGTCGGCCACGTCGGAATCGACCGCTACGACCCGCGCTACTTCGACGCGATCGCGATGTCGATGGCCCTCGGCGGCCTCTTCTGGTCGCGCATCAACCGGCGGCTGCGCGAGGAGCTCGGCTACACCTACGGGGCGCGCTGCGGGTTCGATCCGCGCCGCGCGGCCGGCCCCTTCATGGCCGCCACCGCCGTGCAGACCGAGGTCACGGCGCCGGCCATCCGCGAACTGGTGGGGCTGCTCGAGGCGGCGCGCGAGGCGCCCTTCGCGGAGGCGGAGATGCGCGAGGCGCGCGACTTCCTGGTCGGCGTCTTCCCGCTCCGCTTCGAGACGACCGGCGGGATCGCGGCCGCCATCGAGCCGATCGCGGTCTACGGCCTGGCCGACGACTTCTGGCAGACCTACCGGGGCCGCATCGAGGCAGTCGGGACGGCCGAGGCCCACGCCGCCGCGGTCGAGCTGATCCGGCCCGATGAGCTGCTGATCCTGGCCGCCGGCGACGCCGGCGCCATTCGTGCCGAGGTCGAGGCGCTGGGCCTGGGGCCGGTCGAGGTGGTCGAGGCCTCCTAGCCCGTGGCGCGCGCTCGCGCGCGGGCCAGGCGCGCGCTGGCGGCCGCGATGCGCCGGGCCGGGTCGGCGCGCAGTCGGCGCCGGTTGAGTGCCTCGGGGTGGTCGCCGCGGGCGATCTCCGCGAGCAGGGCCGAAGCGCGATCCAGCTGCCCGCCCTCGGTCAGCAGCTGGACGATGCTGAACCAGCGCGCCGGCTCGGTGATCGGGACCTCCACGGCGCGCTCGAGCAGCTCGGCGGCGCGCCCGGCGTGCCCCGCCCGGACGTGGGCCATGATCGCCGCCCGCACGTCGGCGAAGGCGAGCGGCATCTCGAGCGCCTCGAGGTAGTTGAGCAGCAGCTCCGCCGCCTCGGCGCGGTCCTCGGGACGCCCGTGCCGCACCCGCGCGTCGCGGTACTCGCCCAGCAGGGCGCGCAGCTCGCGGTCGACCCAGGCGCGTTGCGGGCTGCCGGCGGCGTAGCGCATCGCGACGCCGCGCAGGAAGCCGGTCCCGCGCAGGTATTCGCTGGCCGAGACGTAGGCCTGGCGCAGGTCGGCACGGACCAGCGTCTCGTAGGTGCCCTCCAGCTCGACCAGCTTCTCGAGCGCGCCGAGCCAGTCGTCGATGCGGCCCCGGTCGTGGTAGTGCGCGGCGGCGAAGCGCAGCCAGTACCGCTCCCGGTGGTCGTGCCAGTCCTCGCCGTCGATGTGATTGGCCACGATCCAGGCGTGCTGGGCCGCCGGGCCGGCCAGGAAGACCTGCGTCGGGATGCGGAAGCCATGGACGCTGCGGAACTCGGGCGTGTGCCAGCGCGTGCGCGCGGGACGGGCGGCGACTCGACGACGTGGCACCCCTGACGGCGCCTCGTCGGCCCCGAGCGGCCAGTCGAGGGTCGCCGCGCTGCCGCGCTCCAGGTCATGGTCGTAGTGGAGGCGACGGAGGGGGTCCCGCAGCTCGCCCCAGGCGCGGTTCAGGACGGCCGTGCGCCGCGTGGCCAGGGCGTCGTCCGCGCTCCGATCGGGGTGGTGGCGCAGCACCGCCTCGCGGAACGCAGCCCGCAGCTCGACCACCGTGGCCGACGGTTCGGCCCCCAGCACGGCGTAGTAGTCGCGCCGGTCAGTGCGCGGTTCGCCGCGGGCCGCATCGGCCCCCGTTCGGGTGGACATTCGATCGAGTCTAGCGATCCTTCGCTATGCTGCCGGGCAACATGGCCCAACCCTCCCGCCCGGGAGCCGCCCGCCCGGGCCACCTGCTGATCATCGGCGGCGCAGAGGAGAAGCTCCGGCAGCGGCAGATCCTGTCGCGCTTCGTGTCGCTCGCCGGCGGCAGCGAGGCGCGGGTGGCCGTCATCTCGACCGCCTCGTCGCTGGGCGACGAGGCGACGGAGCTGTACGGGTCGGTCTTCATGACGCTCGGCGTCCGCGACGTGATCGGCCTGCGTCCGGTGACCCGCGAGGAGGCGAACGACCCCGCGCTGGCCGCGCAGCTCCGCGACGTGACCGGCATCTTCATGACCGGGGGCAACCAGCTGCGCCTCTCGAGCGTGGTCGGCGGCACGGCGCTGGGGCGGATGATCGTCGAGCGCCATCGCCACGGGGTCATCGTGGCGGGCACCAGCGCCGGCGCGTCGGCGATCAGCAGCCACATGGTCGCCTTCGGCACCAGCGGCACCACGCCCAAGCAGCGGATGACCCAGATGAGCGCCGGCCTGGGGCTCCTGCCCGGCGTGATCATCGACCAGCACTTCGAGCAGCGAAACCGGATCGGACGCCTCCTCGCACTGATCGCCCAATCGCCGGCGCTGCTCGGGATGGGCGTCGACGAGGACACCGCGGCGCTGGTCAGCCCATCGGGCCTGCTGGAAGTGATCGGCAAGGGCTCGGTCACCATCCTCGACCCGGCCAAGCTCGAGACCGATGCCTACGAGGCCAAGCGCACGCGGCCGATCATGATCAGCGGGGTCGTGCTCCATTCCCTGCCCGCCGGCTACCGCTTCGACCTCCGCAAGCGCCGGCTGCTGACCCAGCTGCGCGCCGTGCCGCTGACCGTCCGCGAACAGTCGAAGCTGGTCGCGGCGAGCGCCCAGACCCGGCGCCTGATCCGTCGCGTGGCGGCGGAAGGGGCCGATGACACCGTCGTCGAGCGCGCCCAGCGGCGCGCGCTGCGCGCCCACCGCGACGAGGAGGCGAGCGAGTGAGCGAGGCGGGCGCGACACGCCGTCCGGCTGCGCGGCGAACGGCCGCGCCGAAGGCCGCCGCACGGGCGGCGACGGGCACGTCGGCCCCCAGCCGGGCAACGCGCGCGAAGGCGGCTGGCGGGAAGGCTGGCGCCAGGCCGCGGGGGACGCTCCGCATCATCGAGACGCGGGTCTACCGCGGGCCGAACTACTGGAGCTACGAGCCGGCCATCAAGCTGATCGTCGACCTGGGCGTGCTGGAGGAGTTCCCGACCAACATGATCCCCGGCTTCACCGAGCGGCTGCTCGCGCTGCTCCCCGCCGTCGGCCAGCACTCCTGCTCGACGGGGCGGACCGGCGGCTTTGCCCGGCGCCTTCGCGACGGGACGTGGGTCGGGCACGTCGCCGAGCACGTGGCCCTCCAGCTCCAGCGCGACGCGGGGACCGAGGTCGGGCGCGGGAAGACGCGCAGCACCGGCGAGCCGGGCCGCTACCACGTCGTCTTCTCGTACGCCGAGGAGTCGGTCGGGATCGCGGCCGGGAAGCTGGCCGTGCGCCTCGTCAACCACCTCGTGCAGCGGGAGCCGGGCTTCGACTTCGCGGCCGAGTTCGAGCAGCTGGTCCGCCTCGCCGAGCGCGCGGCGTTCGGCCCCTCGACCCAGGCGCTCCTCGACGAGGCCGGCGCTGCGCGACATCCCCTGGATCCGCCTCAACGAGGCGTCGCTCGTACAGCTCGGCCACGGCGTCCACCAGAAGCGGATCCGAGCGACGATGACCTCGAACACCAGCTCGCTGGGCGTCGACATCGCCTCGGACAAGAAGCTCACCAACCAGCTGCTGGCAGGGACCGGCGTGCCGGTGCCGCGCGCCGAGGTGGTGCGCGACGCCGACGAGGCGGTCGCGGCCGCCGAGCGGATCCACTACCCGGTGGCGGTCAAGCCGCTCGACGGCAACCACGGCCGGGGCGTGATCCTCAACCTCGCCGACGCCGACGCGGTCCGCGGCGGCTACGCGGCGGCGCGCGCCGAGTCGCGCTACGGCGGGGTCGTGGTCGAGAGCTTCCTGACCGGCAACGACTACCGCTGCCTCGTCATCGGCGGCGTGCTGCGGGCCGTGGCGCAGCGCATCCCCGCGCACGTCGACGGCGACGGCAGGCACACCGTGGCCGAGCTGGTCGAGATCACCAACGCCGACCCGCGGCGTGGCATCGGTCACGAGAAGGTGCTGACCCGGATCGGCATCGACGAGGAGTCGCTGCACTACGCCGCCGACCAGGGGTTCGCCATGGCCGACGTCCCACCGGCCGGGACGCGCGTCTTCCTGAAGCGGACCGGCAACATGAGCACCGGCGGCATCAGCATCGACCGGACCGAGGAGATCCACCCGGAGAACGCGGAGATCGCCGAGCTGGCGGCGCGGGTGGTCGGGCTCGACATCGCCGGGATCGACTTCATCTGCCCCGACATCAGCGTCCCGGTGCGCGAGACCGGCGGCGGGATCGTGGAGGTCAACGCCGCCCCGGGCTTCCGGATGCACACCCATCCGACCGAGGGCGAGGCGCAGTACGTCGCCAAGCCGGTGATCGACATGCTCTTCCCGCCGGGGACCTCCTCCCGCATCCCGATCGTGGCCGTCACCGGGAGCAACGGAAAGACGACGACGGCACGGATGATCGCCCACATCTTCCGGGGGATGGGCCGCAAGGTCGGCATGACCAGCACCGACGGGATCCTGGTCGACGGCCGCCTCATCCGCCGCGGCGACATGAGCGGCCCCAAGTCCGCCTCGACCGTCCTCCAGAACCCGAACGTGGAGATGGCCGTCTTCGAGGTCGCCCGCGGCGGGATCCTGCGCGAGGGGCTCGGCTACGACCGCAACGACGTGGCCGTCGTCCTCAACGTGACCGGCGATCACCTGGGGCTGGGCGGCATCACCTCGATCCGCCAGCTCGCCGCCGTGAAGCAGGTGCTGGTCGAGGCGGTGCCGCGCGACGGGACCGCCGTCCTGAACGCCGACGACCCGCTGGTGGCGGCAATGGCCGGCCACTGCTCGGGGTCGGTCATCTACTTCAGCATGGACCCGGGCAACGACACGATTCGACGCCAGGCCTCGCGCGGCCGCCGGGCGGTGACGATCGAGCCGGGGCGCAACGGCGAGATGATCGTGCTGCGCCACGGCCGCAAGGACCTGCCGCTGGTGTGGACCCACCTGCTCCCCGCCACCTTCGAGGGGCGGGCGCGGATGAACGTCCAGAACGCGCTGGCTGCCGCCGGCGCGGCGTGGGCCGCCGGGGCGCACCTGCACGACATCCGGCAGGGGCTGCGCACCTTCACCACCACCTACTTCATGGCCCCGGGCCGGTTGAACATGTTCGAGCTGGACGGCTACCGGGTCATCGTCGACTACGCCCACAACCCGCCGGCCGTCAAGGCCCTCGGCGAGTTCGTGGACCGGCTCGCGGAGCCGTCGCCCGGCGGACGGCGGGCGCTGGTCAGCGGTCAGCGGATCGGGGTGATGGCCACCGCGGGCGACCGGCGCGACGAGGACATCGTGGAGCTGGGGCGCATCGCCGCGGACCACTTCGACACCGTCATCGTGCGCGAGGACGCCAATACCCGGGGCCGACATCGCGGCGAGACGGCCGCCCTCATCGAGCGCGGCGTGCGCGCCGGGATGGAGGGCGGTGGCCGCTGCACGAGCGTCGAGACGGTCCTGAACGAGATGGAGGCGACCCGCCACGCGCTCGACATGGGGCACGAGGGCGACGTGATCGTCGTGTGCGTCGACCACGCCAACGACGTCTGGAAGGAGCTCCAGCAGCGACAGCACGGCGGCGCGTCGGTGAGCGCCTCGGACGGCGCCTCGGTCGACGACGCCGACGAGATGGTGGCGATCGAGGTCGACGGCTAGGCGCCGACCATCGCTCGCAGCCGCTCCAGCTCGACCGGCCGGAACCCCTCGCCGGTCAGCCACTCGAAGATCTCGACCCGCTCGACGTGGCTCATCACCGCCACCACGTCCCCGCGCCGCGCACGGGAGAGGAGCGCCTGCAGCGACTCCAGCTCGTTCGGCAGGGCCGGCACCTCCGCCGCGTAGCCGCCCTCCGCGAGTCCCGCACGCAGGATCCCGTTCATCTCCCCGAGGTCGCGGCCACGCAGGTAGTGGCGCTTCTCGCTGATCACCACGTCATCGGCCGCCGCGGCGAGCGCGCCGAGGTTGTGCAGGATCTCGTCGGTCCGGTCGCCGGCGGTGCCGACCGCCAGGCGCACCTGGCCGCGAACCTTGCCCCGGGCGCGACGACCGGGGGCCGCGGCGAGCGAGCGACAGACCTCCATCAACCCCGACAGGCCGGCCTCGTTGTGCGCGAAGTCGACGAGGACCAGCACCCCGTCGCGCTCGTAGAGGTTCAGCCGGCCGGGGTTGTCGGCGCTGTCGAGCGCGAAGCTGCGCAGGCCGACGGCAATCTGATCGGGCTCGATGCCGACGGCGTCGGCCGCGGCGGCCGCTGCCAGCGCGTTGGCGACGTTGTAGGGCGACAGCCCGGCGAAGGTGACCGGCAGGTCGACGGCCCGGGCCAGCCGCCGCGGGGGGCGGCCGGCGGCCAGCAGCACCAGCCATCCCCGCTGGAGGACGGCAGCCCGCCCGCCGCGATCGAGCGCCGCCTCGACCTGCGGCGCGGAGGCGTCGAGGGTGAACGGGTACCAGCGGGCACGGGTCTGGCGTCGCATCGCCCAGACCAGCGGGTCGGCGCGCATTCAGCACCGTCCAGCCGGAGCGCTTCGTGATGCGCACCACGGCGGCCTTGGCGTCGGCCAGCTCCTCGAGCGTGTCGATCCCCTGCAGGCCCAGGTGGTCGGCGCTGACGTTCGTGACCACCGACACGTCGTTGGCTCCGTAGCCGATCCCGCGCAGCAGGATCCCGCCGCGAGCCGTCTCGAGCACCGCCAGGTCGAGATCGGCCTCGGCCAGCACCCGTCCGGCCCCGCCGAAGCCGGTCCAGTCCCCCGCCTCGACGAGCTGCCCGCGCAGGTAGATGCCGTCCGAGTTGGTCATCCCGGTGCGCGCGTCCCGCCGTCTCGGCGATGTGGGCGATGAGCCGGGTGGTGGTGCTCTTCCCGTTCGTGCCGGTGATCGCGATGATCGGGACCCGGGGTCGAGGCAGGTCGGAGCGCGGACCCGGGGCGAGGGTCTGGAGCGCCCCGATCTCGCGGCGCTCGGTCGACTGGCCGAGCGCCATGCGCGCCGCCGCCGCCGCGATCGCCTGGCCGCGTGCACGCCGCCGCCAGGGAAAGGCCAGCGAGGCCCGACGCCGGTCGGCGGAGGGGCGGATCACGACGCGCGGCACGGGCAGGTCGAGCGCCACGTGGAGGCGGCGCACCGCCAGGCCGGCGGTGGCGGCCACGTCGGCGGCGGGGCCAGGTACCTCAGCCCCGAAGTCGAGCTTCACGGCCGGCCGCGTGAAGAAGCGGTTGGGGCCGTCGAGCACCCGCAGCTCGAGCAGCTCGACCGCGGCCGATGACGGCGCGTCGTCCGGCATGGGCGGGAGTATACGGACGGCCCGAAGCGCCACGCGCCGGACAGCCGCTAGACTCGCCGGCGATGTCGACGGTCGATCTCGCCGCCCTCCGCGCCGCGGTGGAGGCGCGCCATCCGCGCTACCTGTCGGAGCTCGAAGGGCTCGTCAACATCGACTGTGGCTCCTATACCGCCGCGGGCGTCAACCGCGTGGCCGATTTCGTCGCCGAGGCGCTCACCGAGCTCGGGGCGAGGGTCGACCGCACGCCACATGGCCCCGGCACGGACGAGGCGCCGCTCGGCGACCTGGTCGTCGGGCACCTGCACGGCAGCGGGCCGCGACTCCTGCTGATCGGGCACATGGACACCGTCTTCCCGGAGGGGACCGCAGCGGTCCGTCCGTTCCGGATCGTCGGGGAGCGTGCCCTGGGCCCCGGCGTGAGCGACATGAAGGGCGGCCTGCTCGCCGGGCTGCATGCCGTCGCGGCGCTCCTCGCGACCGGCGCCGAGCCGAACCTCACCTTCGTCGCCAACCCGGACGAGGAGATCGGCTCGCCCTTCTCGACCCAGCACATCAGCGCCCTGGTGCCGAGCCACGACGTCGCCCTCGTCCTCGAGTGCGCCCGCGCCAACGGCGACATCGTGAGCGCGCGAAAGGGGATCTCCGACTTCGAGATCACGTTCACCGGTCGCGCGGCGCACGCCGGCGTGGAACCGGAGAAGGGGCGCAGCGCGATCCTGGAGGCGGCACGGCAGGTGGTCGCGCTGCACCGCCTGAACGGGCGCTGGCCGGGCGTGACCCTGAACGCCGGCGTGATCCAGGGCGGGACGCGGCCGAACGTGGTGGCCGAGTCGTGCCGGGTCGAGCTGGACCTGCGGGCCGCGACCGCCCAGTCGTTCGAGATCGCCGCCGACGAGGTGCAGCGCCTGATCGACCACCCGACCATCGACGGCGTCAGCGGCCAGCTGCGGCGGGTCGCCCACCACCCGCCGATGGAGCGCACCCCCGCCGCCGCCCGCCTCGCGGCACTGGCCGGGACGATCGCCGGCAGCCTTGGATTCGTGGTGCGCGACGCCGCGACCGGGGGTGCCAGCGACGCCAACACGACCTCGGCCGCCGGCCTGCCGAGCCTCGACGGGCTCGGCCCCATCGGCGGGGACGATCACTCCGTCGACGAGTGGCTCGACCTCTCCAGCGTGGTGCCGCGGACCACGCTGCTGGCGGCGCTGATGGCCCGCATCGGCGAAGCGCTCTAGGTCGACGCGCGTTTGGCCCGTTGTAGAATCCCGTTCCCGTGACTGACGACTTTCGCCACCGCACGCGCCTCGACGTCCGCCTCGGCGACCTCGACCCGTTCGGCCACGTGAACAACGCGGTGATCGCCACCTACGTCGAGCAGGGGCGCGTGCTCTACCTCCGCGACGTGCTCGGCACCGGCGCCGACCCGGTGAGCATGCCCTTCATCCTGGCCCGCCTCGAGATCGACTACCTCGCGCAGACGATGTTCAGCGACCCGGTCGAGGTGTCGTCGCGTGTCGACTGGATCGGCCGCACCAGCGTGCACATGTCGCACCTGCTGACCGGCGACGCGGGCCGGGAGCTGGCGCGCTCGGAGGCGGTCCTGGTCGCCTTCGACTACTCGATCGAGAAGCCGATGCCGGTGCCCGACCACTGGCGCGAGACGATGGCCGCCTACGAGGGCCACCCGATGGACCGACCGGCGGCGACCGCATGAGCGAGGCGCAGCACTTCGACCTGCTGATCCTCGGCGGCGGGATGAGCTACGTCGGCGCCATCCGCGCCGCGCAGCTCGGCCTGAAGGTCGGCCTGGTGGAGCGCGACAAGATGGGTGGCACCTGCCTGAACCGTGGCTGCATCCCGACCAAGGCGATGCTCGAGACGGCCGACCTCCTGCACCGGGTCAGCGTGCAGGGCGCCGAGTTCGGGCTCGCCGGCTCGGACGGCGTCACGCTCGACTACCCCGCCCTCGCCCGCCGCCGCGACGCCGTGGTCGAGAAGCACGTCAAGGGCGTCGAGTTCCTCATGAAGAAGAACGGCGTGACGATCCTGCGCGGCAACGGCACCCTGACCGGGCCGACCAGCGTCCACGTCTCGGGCGGCGAGTCGGGCGAGCTGGACGCCTCCGGCACCGACCTGCTCCTCGCGACCGGCTCGGCGCCGCGCAGCCTCCCCGGCCTCACCCTCGACGGTAAGCGGATCATCACCAGCGACGAGGCGCTCACCCGCGAGGAGGTGCCGGGGCGGGTCGCGATCGTGGGGGCCGGCGCCATCGGCGTCGAGTGGGCCAGCCTGTACGGCGACCTCGGCGCGGAGGTGCACCTGGTCGAGTACCTCGACCGGATCGTGCCGCTCGAGGACGCCGACATCAGCAAGGAGCTGACCCGCATCTTCCGGAAGCGCGGCCTGAAGACCTATCCCTCCTCGACCATCAACCCGGCCAGCATCGAGATGACCCAGAGCGGCGTCCACTTCGCGATCGAGGGCCGCGACGGCGCCTCGCGCATCGAGCTCGAGACGGACCTGATCCTGGTGGCGGTCGGGCGGCGGCCGCTCACCGACGGCATCGGCCTGGAAGCCATCCCCGGCATCACGCTGGAGCGCGGCTTCGTGAAGGTCGACGGCTACATGCGGACCGGCGTCGAGCACCTCTATGCGATGGGCGACATCGTGCCCGGCTACGCGCTGGCGCACGTGGCGAGCCACGAGGCGATCGTGGCCGTCGAGACGATCGCCGGCCACGACCCGGAGCCGGTGCGGATGGAGCTGATGCCGCGCGTCACCTTCTGCCGCCCGGAGATCGCCTCGGTCGGCATGACGGAGGCCCAGGCCACCGATGCCGGGCACACGGTCAAGGTCGGCTCCTTCCCGTTCCGGGCGCTCGGCAAGGCGACGATCGTCGGCGAGGTCGACGGCTTCGCCAAGCTGGTGGCCGATGCCGAGAGCGGTATCCTCCTCGGGGCGCACATGATCGGCGCGCACGCCGGCGACCTCCTGGCGGAGCCGACGCTGGCCCTGCTGGTCGAGGGGACCGCCGCGGAGATCGCGATGTCGGTGCACGCGCACCCGACCCTCTCCGAGGTGCTCGCCGAGGCGGCGATGGCCGTCGACGGAGCCGCGATCCATGTCTGAGGGGGTCGCGCCGCCGGTCGCCTCGGTCCACGTCACCGAGCTGCGGCACCGCGAGGCCGGCCTCTCCGACGAGGACGTGCTCGGCATGTACCGCCAGATGCTCCTGGCACGCGCCGTCGACGAGCGGATGTGGCTCATGCAGCGGGCCGGCAAGATCGCCTTCGTGATCAGCGGCCAGGGCCACGAGGCGGCCCAGGTCGGCACCGCCTGGCCGATGCGCCGCAACCAGGACTGGATGGCCCCCTTCTACCGCTCGATCGCCTCGGTGCTGACCTTCGGCATGAGCCCGGAGGACATCGTCTCGGCCCACCTCGCCAAGGGCGACGACGTGTCGTCGGGCGGCCGCCAGATGCCAGGCCACTACGGGGCGAAGCGGTACAACATCGTCTCGCTCAGCTCACCGGTCGGGACGCAGGTGCTCCACGCGGTGGGGATCGCGATGGGCGCCTGGGTGCGCGGCGAGGACGTGGTGGCGATCACCTCGTTCGGCGAGGGGACCAGCAACCAGGGCGAGATCCACGAGGCGATGAACTTCGCCGGGGTCCACAAGCTGCCGGTCATCTTCGTCTGCGAGAACAACGGCTACGCCATCAGCGTGCCGCTCGACCGCCAGGTCGGCGGCCTCTCCGTGTCGGCCCGGGCGCACGGCTACGGCTTCCCGGGCGTCACCGTCGACGGCAGCGACCCGATCGCCTGCTACGTGGCGGCCAAGGAGGCGCACGATCGGGCGCGGCGCGGCGAGGGGCCGAGCCTCATCGAGACGCGCGTCGTGCGCCTCACCAGCCACTCCTCCGATGACGACCAGCGGCGCTACCGCGACCCGGCCGAGGTGGAGGTGCTCAAGGAGCACGACCCGATCATGCTCTTCGGCAAGCGGCTGATCGGCGCGGGGCTCCTCACCGAGGTGGACGACAACGCCCTGCGCGCCGAGCTCAAGGCCGAGATCAACGCCGCCTCCGTGCGCGCCGAGGCGCGCCCCGATCCCGATCCCGCCACCGCGGAGCGCTGGGTCTACGCCGAGGGATCCGACTGATGGCCGAGCTGAACATCCTCGAGGCGATCCGCGGCGCCATGGACGAGGAGCTGGAGCGCGACTCGAACGTGATGGTGCTGGGCGAGGACGTCGGCAAGAAGGGCGGCGTCTTCGGCGCCACCGAGGGCCTCTGGGCCAAGTACGGCGACAAGCGCGTCCTCGACACGCCGCTCACCGAGGCGATGATCGCCGGCGCCGCGGCGGGGGCCGCCATCTACGGCCTGCGCCCGATCGCCGAGATGCAGTTCGCCGACTTCAGCTACCCCGCCTTCAACCAGATCGTGTCCGAGATCAGCCGGATGCGATATCGGTCCAACAACGCCTTCGGGCTGCCGATGGTGATCCGGATGCCGTACGGCGGCGGCGTGCACGGCGCCCTCTACCACAGCCAGAGCAACGAGACCTACTTCACCGCGACCGTCGGCCTGAAGGTGGTTGCGCCCGGCACCCCGGCCGACGCCAAGGGGCTGCTCAAGGCCTCGGTCCGCGACCCGGACCCGGTCCTCTTCTTCGAGCACAAGAAGACCTACCGCCTCTTCAAGGCCGAGGTGCCCGACGGCGACCACCTGGTGCCGATCGGGGTGGCCGACCTGGCGCGCCCCGGCAAGCACCTCTCCATCTTCTGCTACGGCTACATGCGCTTCTGCGCGCTCGAGGCGGCCGAGACGCTGGCGCGCGAGGACGGGATCGAGGCCGAGGTGGTCGACCTGCGCACGCTGCGACCGCTCGACACCCCCGCAGTGCTGGCCTCGGTGGCCACGGACCGGTCGCGCGCTGGTGGTCCACGAGGCGAACCGCTTCGGCGGCTTCGGGGCCGAGGTCGCGGCGACCATCGCGGAGGAGGGCTTCGAGAACCTCGACGCGCCGGTCACCCGCCTCGCCGGCCCGGAGGTGCCCGGGGTGCCGTTCCACCACAACCTGGAAGACTGGTTCATGCTCAGCCCGGCGAAGATCGTCGAGGCCGCGCGTGCGCTGGCCGCCTACTGACCGATGCCGACCGCGACGCAGCTGCTGGCCGACCAGCTCGAGGCCGCGTATCGCAGCGTTCGCGAACGCGTCGAGGGCCTGACCGACGACGAGTTCTTCTGGCAGCCCGTGCCCGACTGCTGGACCGTGCGGCCGCGCCCGGATGGCCGCTGGATGGTCGACTATCCCGACGTCCATCCGATCCCTGGCCCCATCACGACCATCGCCTGGCGCCTCGACCACCTGGCCGAATCCAAGGTGATGTACCACGAGTACGCCTTTGGGCCGGGGCGGTTGACCTGGCCGGAGATCGACTCGGCGCACACGGCGGCCGATGCGATCGCGATGCTCGAGCACGGACAGCAGCTGCTGGTCTCCGCGCTGGCGGGACTCGCCGATGCCGACCTGGACGCGCCGCGCATGACGAACTGGGGCGAGGAGTGGCCGACCTGGCGCGTGCTGTGGACAATGATCGACCACGACCTGCACCATGGGGGCGAGATCGGGTTGCTGCGCGACCTGTACCGTGAGCGCGACATGATCACCGCGGGCGTGCCGGCGAGCGGCGCGCGAGCCTGAGAACGAGGAGCACATGGCCACCACCATCAAGATGCCGCAGCTCGGCGAGTCGGTCACGGAGGGGACGATCGAGCGCTGGCTGGTCAAGGAGGGCGACACGGTCGAGCAGTACGACCCGCTCTTCGAGGTGGTGACCGACAAGGTCAACGCCGAGGTCCCCGCCGAGGTGGCCGGGACGGTCACGAAGATCCTGGTGCCAGACGGGACGACCGTGAAGGTCGGGACGCCGCTCGCGGAGATCGAGTCAGGCGCCGCGCAGCCCGAGGCGGCCGGCGGCCGCGCCGGCACCCGAGGCCGTTGCTCCCGCGCCCGCACCCGAGCCAGTGGCCTCCCCGGCTCCCGAACCGACCCTCGTTCCCGTTCCGGAACCGGTTGCCGCACCCGAGCCGGCGGCGGTCGCCGCTGCTCCCGAGCCAGTCGCTGCTCCCGAGCCAGTCGCCGCGCCGGAGCCCGTTGCGGTTGCCCCCGCCCCAGAGCCATTGCCCGAGCCAGTGGCCGCGCCGGAGCCGCCTGCTTCGGCGCCGGCTCCAGAACCCGAACCGGTGGCCGTTGGCGCCTCCACGACCGATGCCAGCCTGCGGATGACCCCCGCCGTGCGGCGGCTGGTCCGTGAGCATGGGATCGACCTCGCGCAGCTGAACGGCAGCGGCGCCGGGGGGCGCGTCACCCGCGAGGACGTGCTCGCCTTCGTGGGCACCGGCGCGGTGGCGGCCGCCGCCACCGCAGAGACGCCCGTCATCGCCCCGATGGCCGAGCCGGTCGCTCCACCGGCCGCGGCGCCCGCCCCGCCTCCGGCCCCCGCGGCCCCACCGGTGGCGGCCGAAGCGACCGTTGCTGCCCCACCGGCTGCTGCCCCACCGGCTCGCGGCTGAACCCCCGGTCGCGGCTCCCGCGCCGGCGCCCACTGCCGCGCCCGCGGCACCGATTCCCTCCCCCGTCGGCGGCGACGTCGAGATCACCATGAGCCAGATGCGCAGGGGGATCGCGGCCAAGATGACGCGGGTCAAGCAGACCGTCCCGCACGCCTACACCGTCATCGAAGTCGACATGCACCACGTCGTGCACTGGCGCGAGATCAACCAGGCCGCGTACAGGGCGCGCGAGGGGATCGGGATCAGCTACGTCGCCGCCGTCATCAAGGCCGTGACCGAGACGCTGCGGCTGCATCCCACCCTGAACAGCCAGTACGCCGACGATCGGATCATCCTCAAGCAGGCGATGAACATCGGGATCGCGGTGGCGGTCGACAACGGGCTGCTGGTGCCGGTCATCGCCAACGCCGATCAGCTCAGCATCAGTGGCGTCAACCACCGCATCCAGGACCTCGCCGCCCGCGCCCGCACCAACAAGCTGAAGCTCGACGAGATCCAGGGCGGCACCTTCACCGTCAACAACACGGGCTGGTTCGGATCGGTCTCATCGATGCCGATCATCAACTCGCCCGAGGTGGCGATCCTCTCGATGGAGGCGATCGTCAAGCGCCCCGTGGTGGTCACCGTGGATGGCGAGGATGTCATCACCATCCGGCCGATGATGAACATGACCTGCGCGTTCGACCATCGCGTACTGGACGGCGCGCAGGTGGGCAACTTCCTGGCCGACGTGCGCAAGCGCCTCGAGGGCTGGGACCCGGCTACGCCCCTCGGCTGACCGGGCGTCGGCGGCGACGCCCCCGATCGTCCTCGTCGCCCATGCGCCGCACCGCCGGGATCCAGGCCAGCGCGCCGACCGCCTGGAGCGCAACGAAGACGATTACCAGCAGGCCGGGCAGTGCCACCGGGGCGCCCGGCACGATCCAGTCGAACGGGTTGCCGACCAGCGTCAGCACGTCGACGCCCACGCCAACGCTGTCGGTCTGGCCGTCGTCGCCACCGCCCCCGCCGCCGAACGGCGCCACCTGGATCATCTCCGGGCCGCTGCGACGCGCTGGGCGTGGGTGCTGGCAGCGTAGGCCGCGCTGGAGGCAGCCGGCGTGGCGGTCGGGGTCGGGGTTGGGGTCGGGGTCGCCTCGGCGGGCGTCGCGGTCGCCGTCGGGCGCGGAGTCGGGAACGGGCGTCGGCCTGGGCGTGGCGGTTGGCGTCGCCGTTGGAGACGGGCGTGGGCGTAGCAGTTGGCGAGGGAGTCGGCAGGATCCCCGGGACGACGGTCAGCAGGGCCGGGATCCCGTTGTTGTTGGAGTCGTCGCATTCGGACGCGGAATGGACGTGATTGGAAAAGGTGTAGGCGCCGGCTGTCGTGGCGAGAGCGGTGACGGTGAAGGTGACTGAGTCGCCGGTGTGCAGACGTCCCCCACCCCCGTTGCTTTTGGCGATGATCCATTGCCCTTGCTGGGCGGCCGACCAGGCCCGGCCATTGCTGGCGCTGGGTGTGCCCACGCTGGAGATCCAGAGCTCGTCGGGAAAGAGGACCTCCGCGCAGCGGACGTTCTGACTGCCGACAGGTCCCAGCTTCGTGAAGGTGAAGGTGTAGTCGGTCACGTCACCCACCGCCACGATCAGCGGACTCGCCACGAAGGTGAAGAGTCGGCAGCACCACCGCCTGGGCAAAGGCCGGCAGCGCCGCGGCCAGCAGGCCGGCGGCAAGGGCGATCCGCCAGCGGCGCACGTCACGCCACCTTGAGGGTCGGAACCCAGAGGCCGGTCTGCGGCTCTCCGGGGAGCGGGGCGTCCGCGGCCGTCTCGATCCCCTCGATGAAGAGGGTCACGAGGTCCTCCTGGAGCTGCGTGCCAGCCGCGTCGCCCAGGCGCTTGAGCGCCTCCTGGACGTCCATCGCCTTGCGGTACGGCCGCGTCGTGGTCATCGCCGAGAAGGCATCGGCCACGGCCAGGATCCGGCCCAGCAGCGGGATCTCGTCGCGCTCCAGGCCCTCCAGGTAGCCGCGCCCGTCCCAGCGCTCGTGATGGTGGCGGATGCCCGAGCGGACCATCTCCACGTCCGGGACGTCGCGCACGATCGCGTCGCCGAGCGCGACGTGCTGCTTGAAGATCTCGAACTCCTCCGCCGTCAGGCGGCTCGGCTTGCGCAGCAGCGTGTCGGGGATGCCGATCTTGCCGATGTCGTGCAGCAGCCCGGCCAGGTGGATCGTGCCCAGCTGCTCGGGATCGATCCCCATCCGGCGCGCGAGGAAGACCGCGTAGCGGGCGACGTCCTCGGAGTGGCGCTTGGTGTAGCGGTCCTTGGTGTCGACCGCGATGACGAGCCCCTGGAGGACGTCGAAGCTGCCCGACGTCTCGCGCGTCTCTTCGCCGATACGGGCGACGCGGACGCTGTCGCCGCCGCTCGCCTTCGCCTCGCGAAGGGCCACTGCGCCGGCGGTGAGCAGCTCGGTGACCGAGTCCGCGTGATCGGGATAGCGACAGATCCCCGTGCTGATCGTGACCGGCAGCTGCTCCGACTCGCCGAACTGCAGGCTCATCTCGGCCAGGCCGTGGCGCACCCGCTCGACGGCCGCCTCGACCTCCGCCACGTCGGCGCCGCGCAGCGCGAGGAGGAACTCATCGGGCCCGTAGCGCGCCACGTGGCCGTTGTCGCGCGTCTCGCGCTCCACCAGCTCCGATACGCGAAGGAGGACATCGTCGGCCGCCTCGTGGCCGTACGTGTCGTTCATGAGCCGGAAGTTGTCGATATCCATCAGCGCCACCCCGAGCCCACCGCCCGCCGCCCGGACCGACTCGAGCTGCTCCGCCAGGGAGCCGACCACCGCCCCGTGGTTCAGGAGCCCGGTCAGCGGGTCACGACGCTCGGACTCGAGCAGCTGCTGCTGCTGGCGGGCGATGCGCTTCTGGGCGGTGCGGAAGACGCCGAACAGGATGGCGGCCAGGAAGAGGGACGCCGCGATCGTGACGAGGACGACATCGCGCCGCGCCAGGTCGATGCGGAGCAGCAGCGGGCCGGCGTCGCGCCAGACGGCGAAGACCGCCAGCGTCTTCTGGGTGTCGGAGAGGAGCGGCAGGTACTCGCGGACGAGGTGGCCGGCCTTCAGCGTGCTCGACCCGAGGTCCGTCGCGGCCGAGCGGTCGACCAGGTCGGCCGAGGGCGTGCCCTTGAGCGCCTGCCGCATCTCCGGCGACACCGACGGCGTGAGGCCGCGCTGGCCGGGGGTCGAGCTGGCCAGGATCGTCCCGTCGGTGGCGCGGATCTCCACCCGTAGGATCTCCTTCGGCGCGGTCAGCACCGCCAGCTTCTTCTCGAGCTCGGCCGCAGCGGTCGCACTCGGTCCGTCGGCGTCGACGTCCTCGGGATGGATATTGCTCTGGACGAACAGGGCGACCAGGGACCGATCGCTCTTGACAACGGTGTCGAGCGTGCCGCTGGTGAGGTTCACCGAGGTGACCGTCACCAGGGCGATGGCGGTCAGCCCGATCAGCATCAGGAAGATGCCGAAGACGAGCGCGAGCAGCACCGGCCGCCGGTGCTCACGAACCGCTGTCGTGGTGTTCCGCAGCAACATGTACCCCGGACGATAGGTATGGCACCCGGCAGGGTCGATAGGACGATCGGGGCACCCGTACTGGTCGAGGGACAGCGGGCCGATTTGCCATCTTCGCGACCCAACTCCGGGATGGGACCCACCGGGTACGCGAGTACTCCGGCCTTCAGATCACGCGGCGGGCCGCTTCTCCCGGTACGCCACCATGAGCCGCTCTCCCTCACCCGCGGGGAGGTAGCGGACCGCCTCGCGCATCGTCACGCCGCTGGCCCGCTGCGTCCTCGGCGCGAGCCACGCCACCACCTCGGCGGGGCGCTTCTTGCCGACCTCGCGCAGCACCCAGCCGATCGCCTTGCGGATGAAGAACTCCTTCTCGTCGAGCATGGCGTCGGCGCGCCGCAGGAACGGGGCGAGGTCGGCGCCACCGCGCAGCGGGAGCAGCTCGGCCAGCAGTGAGCTGCGGCGGATCCAGAAGTCGGGATCGGCCGCCCATCGGTCCATCACGGGCGTGACCTCCACCGGAGCGGCGACCAGGATGGCGCCCACCACGTTCGCCGCCAGCCCGTCGACCAGGGCCCAGGTCAGCGACTCGCGCAGCAGCCGCTCGATGAGCGGCAGGTCCGCCGGGGTGAGCAGCTTCGGGAACCGCTCGAGGAGCATCGTGGCGGCGGCGCGACGCTCGAAGATCGGCGTCGACCAGAGCTCCGTGACGAGGGCCATCAGCTCGTCGTGCTGAAGGCCGCGATGCTCCCTGGCCCAGCGCCTTGATCTGCGCCCCGGTCTGCCAGAACGTGGCGCCGAGGAACTCGAGGTCGCTCTTGAGGTAGCGCTTCTCCTGCGCGGCGCGCTCCGGCGTGCCGAGCGCCCGCAGCTCCTCGGTGATGCGGTCCGCGACGGCCTTCACGCCGCCGAGTCTAGGGGACGCTACCCTACGCCGATGCGCCCTTCCTCCCGGATCGACTGGCTCCTCTTCGGCCTGCTCGGCTTCTTCTGGGGCAGCAGCTACCTGTTCATCCGGATCGGGGTCGATGCGGGGCTCCCGCCGTTCACGCTGGTGACGCTGCGCCTCGCCATCGGCTTCCTCCTGCTGGCGACGGTCGTGGCCGTCGCTCGCGAGCGCCTGCCCCGCAATGCACGCACGTACGGGCACCTCGTGGTGATCGCCGTGCTCAGCGTGGCGCTGCCGTTCTCGCTGATCAGCTGGGCGGAGCAGAGCGTCGCCTCATCGCTGGCGGCGGTGATCAACGGGGCGATCCCGCTCGTCGTCATCGTGATCGCCGCCGCAGTGCTGCCGGACGAGCCGTTCACCGCCCCGCGCGTGCTCGGCCTGCTCGTCGGCTTCGTGGGGGTCGCCATCCTGGTCGGCTTCGACCCCGGCGTCCTCGCCGGGCACGAGCGTCCTGCCGGCGGTGGCGCTGCTCGGGTCGACCACCTCGTACGCCGCGGGCGGCGTCTACGCGCGGCGCTTCCTGCAGGGCGTGAGCCCGATGATCAACGCCCTCTTCGAGGTCGGCTTTGCGCTGGTGATCGCCGGCCGTCCTGGCCACGCTCCTGGACGGCGGGATTCGCCTGCCCACGCGGACCGACGCGATCTTCGCGGTGGTCTGGCTTGGCCTCCTCGGCTCGGGCCTGGCGTTCCTCATCTTCTTCCGCCTGCTCGGCCGATGGGGTGCCACCCGAACGTCCCTGGTCGCCTACCTGATGCCGGTCGTCGGCCTGGTGCTCGGCGCGGTCGTGCTGCACGAACCGCTCGACCCGCGCCTCGTCATCGGCACCGCGCTCGTGATCTCCGGGATCGCGATCGTCAACCTGCGCCTCGGATCGATGCGGGTGAGACGCTCCCCGTCCGCCGAGGACGCCGCCTGAGGCATCGGCGCCCACGTCAGCGCCCAGGTCGGCGCTCCCGTGGGCACCCGGTGACCACAACGGCCAAGAAGAGGCCATTCCACCCCGCTCGGTGGCTGAATCGTCACCCCATGACCCGCGCGGCCATCGAGCGGCCGCACCTTGTCCGTTGTAGCCACCCGATGACCACGGCCGGGGGGACGGCCGGGGGACGGCCGGGGGGAACGGACAAGCGATCGGCAGGGGCACGGACGCGTCGGACCGGCTTCGTGCAGTCGTGCAGCACGAATGCGCGCAGCGACCCCGATATCACCAGCCTAACGTCCCTGCACAGCCAGCTGCCCCCTTCGGTAGACTCCCCGCGTGGCACTTGACCCGCAGCGCGACTTCTCCACCCTCGGCGAGCTCGCCGTCGTCGGCCAGGCAGACGGCGCCGGCCACCACTCCCCCTCCGAGGTGATGTACCCAGGCGGCCCGGGGCTCGACGTGGGCGGGCTCTTCCCCGGCGACCCGATCCCGGAGAACGCCGGCCCCGGCGGGCGTCGCCCGGAGTGGCTCAAGGTCCGGATCGGGATGGGCGAGACCTACGCGCAGGTGAGCAGCATCATGCGCAGCCAGTCGCTCCACACCGTGTGCGAGGAGGCCCGCTGCCCGAACCAGGGCGAGTGCTGGGCGCTCGGCACGGCCACCTTCATGGTGCTGGGCAGCGTGTGCACCCGGAACTGCGGCTTCTGCGCCATCGACACCGGACGCCCACCCACCACCGACCTCGACGAGCCGCGTCGCGTCGCCCAGGCGGCCGCCGCCATGCGGCTCAGGCACGCGGTGATCACCATGGTCGCGCGCGACGACCTGCCCGATGGCGGCGCCGGCATCGTGGCCGGCACGATCCGCTCGATTCGCGAGGTCTCCCCCGCCACCAGCATCGAGGTGCTGATCAGCGACCTGAACGGACGCGAGGCCGATATCCGCACCGTCGTGCAGGCGCAGCCGGACATCCTCAACCACAACGTCGAGACGGTGCCGCGGCTCCAGAAGCCGGTGCGCCGTCGGGCGAGGTGGGATCGGTCCGTCTCCGTGCTGACGATCGGCCGCCGGATCGCCACCGAGATCGGCCATGAGCCGATGGTCACCAAGACCGGCCTGATGGTCGGCCTGGGCGAGACGTGGGACGAGCTGACCGAGGCGCTCGGCCTCCTGCGCGAGGCCGACATCGACGTGCTGACGATCGGCCAGTACCTGCGCCCCTCGCGCCAGCACCTGCCGCTGCACAAGTACTACACCCCGGCCGAGTTCGTGGCGCTGCGCCGGATCGGCCTCGAGATGGGCTTCAGGCACGTCCAGTCGGGGGCGCTGGTGCGCTCCAGCTACCACGCCGCCGAGCAGGTCCCCGGGGCTCCGGGCACCGAGGCGGTCGCCAGCTGATGGCCGCCAGGGACCACGTCGGGATCCTCGCCGCGCGAATCACCATCACGCACCGGCACCTGCTCGAGGCTGCATCGGCCTGCTCCGATGAAGACACCGCCTGGCAGCCCGGCCCCACCTCCCCGTCGATCGCCTTCCACCTCTGGCACGCCGGCCGCTGGGCGGACCGCTGGGCGGAGGTGATCAGCGGCAACCCGCAGCGCTGGACCCGCGAGGGGCTCCCCACCAAGTGGCGCTTCCCCGCCGAGCAGGGCAAGGGCGACACCGGCATGGAGCTGCCCGACGAGGAAGCGGCTCAGCTCCCCTTCCCCGGCCGCGACCAGCTGACCACCTACCTGCGCGGCGCCTTCTCGGACCTGGAGCAGTGCCTGGGCGCGCTCGACGACGAGACGATCCTGCGCGACGCCGACAACCTGCTCGGCGGAACCGCCCCGCTCGACGACTCGCTGATCCGCCACCTGTCCCACGTCAGCCGTCACCTCGGCATGATCGAGGCGCTGCGCGGCCTGCGCGGCGGTCCCGGCACCGCCACCACCTGACGTCCGAGCCGATGGTCCAGATGCGCGACATCAGCCGCGGACCCACCGAGGCCCTCGACCAGCCCCGCGTGGCGCGGCCTCGCCGCGACGCTCCCTTCGAGCCGGCGAGCGACGAGCGCCCGCTCCTCCTCGCCCACGGCGGGCGGCTCACCGTGCAGCGCCTCGGCACGGTCGCCTACCAGCCCACCTGGGAGCTCCAGGACGAGCTGGCCGAGCAGCGACGCGGTCGGCGCATCGGGGATCGGCTGCTGCTCGTCGAACACTTCCCGGTCTACACGATCGGCCGCGGCGGGGACGAGGCGAACCTGCTGGCGACCCCGGCCCGCCTGCGGGAACTCGGTGCGGAGTTCATCCGCGTCGACCGCGGCGGTGACATCACCTTCCACGGGCCGGGGCAGATCGTGGCCTATCCCATCGTCGAGCTGCGCGACCCGCTCGACCTGCGCCGCTACGTCCGCTCCCTGGAGGAGGCGATCATCGCCACCGCCGCCGCCTTCGGGGTCGAGGCGGGCCTCGAGCCGGGGCTGGTCGGCGTCTGGGTCGAGGGCCGGCGCAAGCTGGCCGCCATCGGGGTGCGCGTGCGGCGCGGCGTCACGACCCACGGGCTGGCGCTCAACGTGAACACGGACCTGCGCTGGTTCGACGAGATGATCCCGTGCGGGATCGCGGACCGCGAGGTCACCTCCCTCGCCCGCGAGCTCGGCCACCCGGTCGACGCGGCCGCCGTCGAGGACCGCCTGACCGATGAGCTGGCTCGCTTCCTGGGCCTCACCCTCGAGCAGGGCCGATCCGGCCCGATCGGTCCGGCCGACTCCTCCGAGCAGTGACCGAGGTCGCGCGGACCGACGCCTCGCATCCGCACCTCGAGGTCGGCGCCTTCGGCCCGTGGCAGACCAACGCGTACCTCGTCTGGGACGGCCGCTCGCCCGATGCCCTGGTGCTCGACCCGGGGATGGGCGCCGCCCCGTCGCTGATGGAGCGGATCGCGGCCAACGGGCTGCGGCTGCACCTGATCGCCGACTCGCACGGCCACATCGACCACATCTTCGACAACGGGCCGTTGATGCGAGCTTCCGGCGCGCCGCTCGCCATCCACCCCGACGATGCGTATCGGCTCAGTGCACCGAACA
This sequence comes from uncultured Chloroflexia bacterium, assembly GCA_963770875.1. Lineage (GTDB taxonomy): Bacteria > Chloroflexota > Limnocylindria > QHBO01 > QHBO01 > CF-167. The sequence goes on along the minus strand of CAVYRE010000001.1, from coordinate 210,497 downwards.
ACTACGGCTTCGAGGTCGAGCGGGCGGTGGCGACGGTCGACCTGCACGAGGGGGAGCAGCTGCGCATCGGCGACCTGGTGTGGGACGTGCTGCACCTCCCCGGCCACACCGAGGGGTCCGTCTGCCTCTACGAGGAGCGCGAGGCGCTGCTCCTCTCCGGGGACGTGCTCTTCGCCGGCTCGTACGGCCGCACCGACCTTCCCGGTGGGTCGGACGCGGAGATGGTCGCGTCGCTCACCCGCCTCGCGTCCGAGCTGCCTGCGGCCGTGCGCGTGCTCCCGGGCCACGGCCCCGAGACGACCCTGGATCGCGAGCTTCCCTGGATGCGCCGCATCGCGGAGGCAGGACGGCTCCTGATCCCTGGGTAGCGCGCCTGCCCCAACGCCAATCCGCGCGCGGCGTCGACCCCGCCTAGCTCGTGGTCACCAGATGACCACAACGGGGAAGAATGCCCCGATACCCCCCGCTCGGTGGCTGAATCGTCACCACGTGGCGCCGGAGGGGAACAAGACGCCGCTCCTTCCCCGTTGTAGCCACCCCGTGACTGTCGCGCCATGGAACGGGCCTGCGCGCACTACGCGACCAATGGCCCCCTCTACCCAAGGGCCAACCGGCACTGGACCGCCCACCCTCGCGGCGCGACGCTCACGCGAACAGCTTCCCGAGGAGGTCGGCCATGGTCCTCACTGCCCACCGTGTCGAATTCGAGCGCGTTTCCGACTACCGCGACGAGATCACGGCGCATGCGGACCGTGTCCGCTGGCTGGAGATCCCCCTCCGCCGCTACCTGATGATCGACGGGACCGACGAGCCCGGCGCGCCGGGCTTCCGCGACGCGATCGGGACCCTCTACCCGGTCGCCTACACCCTCCACTTCGCGTTGAAGCGGCGCGGCATCCAGGCGCCGGTGGGGGCGCTCGAGGGCCTCTACTGGATCGACGAGGCGACGCCCATCACCCCGGCCCAGTTCGCCGTCAGCGACCAGCAGCGCGGCTCGTGGAGCTGGCGCCTCATGCTGCCGCTCCCCGAGGAGGCGACCGAAGCCGACATCGCCTCGGCCATCGACGAGGTATTCCACAAGAAGCGTCCCCCGCTCCTCGACCAGCTGCGCGCCGAGGAATGGATCGAGGGCGAGGTGGCGCAGATCCTCCATGTCGGCCCGTACGACGCGGAGTCGCCGACGATCGCGCGGCTCCACGCCGCCATCGGCCTGGCCGGGCTGCAAGCGCGCGGCTGCCACCACGAGATCTACATCGGCGACCCGAACCGCACCGCGCCGGATCGGCTCAAGACGCTGATCCGCCAGCCGGTCGAGCCAATCGGCCCATGACAACCGCCGCCCTCCGGCCGACCCAGCGCCTGCCGCGCTGGTTCATGCGCGCCCCGGAGCTTGCCTTCGCCCTGCACCTGAGCCGGCTGGTGCCATGGCTGGTGATGATCGAGACGACCGGGCGTCGCACCGGCAAGCCGCGCCGCGTGGTGCTCGACGTCGCGCGGCGCGATGCCGACGGGCTGTGGGTGCTGGCCGGCGACGGCTACCAGGCGCGGTGGCTGATGAACCTGCTGGCGCATCCCACCTGCCGGGCCTGGAACCGCGGGAGGCGGTACGTGGCGCGCGCGAAGGTCGGCGGCGTGGATGCCGGCGACCTGTCGGTGGAGGTCTTCCGCGATCGGCCGCTCTACGTCAGGGCCGTCTACCTGGGGCTCGGCAAGCGCATCCGGTCCGAGGCGGACCTGCGGCGCTCCGTCGAGGGCGTGGTGCCGGTCTTCCTGACCGAGGTACCACGTTGAGCCTCCGGCGGCTCATCCTCCTCATCGGCCTCACCGGCATCATTGGCTTCGGCGTTATCCAGCTCGTTCCGTACGGGCGCGACCACACCAACCCGGCGGTCACCGGGGAGCCGAAGTGGGACTCGCCCGCGACCCGCGCGTACGCCGTGACCGCCTGCTTCGACTGCCACAGCAACCAGACCGTCTGGCCGTGGTACTCGAACATCGCCCCCTTCTCGTGGCTGATCCAGCACGACGTCGACGAGGGCCGCGCCACCCTCAACTGGTCGACCTGGGGCTCCCGCGGCCACGGAGAGAGCGAGGGGGCCGAGGCGGTCCGCCAGGGCAGCATGCCGCCCTTCGTCTACCTGATCATGCACCCCAACGCCAACCTCTCCCAGGCCGATAAGGACGCCTTCATCCGCGGCCTGATCGCCACCTTCGGACCCGGCGGCTAGAGGCGGCCGCAGATTTGCGCTCAGCGCGCGTAACGGCCAAGTAACATCCGGCGCCAGGCCCCGAGGACCTCCAAACGGGCGCCCCTACGATGAGACACTCCCCAACCCCCACCGGAGTGAGCCGATGACCGTTCTCGAGTGGCTGCTCGACGCCGACCCCTCGATCCGCTGGCAGGTGATGCGCGACCTGACCGACGAGCCGGCCGAGGTCGTCGCGGCGGAGCGCGCCAAGGTCGCCACGGAAGGGTGGGGCGCGCAGCTCCTCGCGCTCCAGGCGGCGGACGGCCAGTGGGGCGGCGGCACCTACTTCCCGGAGTGGACCTCCACCACGAACACCCTGGCGCTCCTGCGCTGCATGGGCCTCGACCCGGCGAGCGACCAGGCCCGCCGCGCGGTCGCGCTCGTCGCCGAGAACGCCCGCTGGGAGTACGACAACCTCCGCTTCTTCGACGGCGAGGTGGAGCCATGCATCAATGGCCAGGCCGTGGCCATCGGCGCCTACTTCGGACAGGACGTGAAGGGCATCGTCGACCGCCTCCTCAACGACCAGATGGCCGACGGCGGGTGGAACTGCGAGCAGGAGCGCGGCTCCGTGCGCGGCTCCTTCGACTCGAGCATCAACGTGCTGGAAGGGCTGTTGGAGTACGAGCGGGCCGTTGGACCCGACCCGGCCGTGACCGCCGCGCGCCTCCGCGGACAGGAGTACATCCTCGACCGCCGCCTCTTCCGCCGGCTCTCCACCGGCGAGGTGATCGAGCCGAACACCGGCGTCTGGCTACGATTCGCGTTCCCGGGCCGCTGGCACTACGACGTGCTCCGCGGGCTCGACTACCTCCGCGCCGCGGACGTCACCCCGGACGAGCGGGTGACGGAGGCGATCGAGCTGCTGCGGGGAAAGCGTGAAGCGGACGGGCGCTGGCTGCTCGAGCTCACCTACCCCGGAGCTGTGCACTTCGAGATGGAGGCCGAGGACGGGCCGAGCCGATGGAACACGCTGCGCGCCATGCGCGTGCTGCGCTGGGCCGAGGGCAGCTCTGCCCGCTGAGGTGGTGCAGCTGGGCACGCCTCTCGGCAGGTCCTATCGCGCGCCGGTCCCCGCGAGCTGCTTCACGGACTCCTCCGAGCGGTGTGCGCCGCAGGTGGCGTATGCGTCGGTGGCGAGCACGTTGTTGTGATGACGGCTCAGGTAGGTCCAGCCGGTGGCGGGCCTCCCGCACACGAGGCATGGCAGGTCGATGCGCTCCTTCTCCGCGGCGCGCATCAGTCGCCGGCTGAGCTGGGCCCGGACGCGCTCGAGCAGCCGCTGGTTGGCCTTCCGCGCATCGGCCTGTGTCATGACCGGAACCTGGGCCTCGGGTCGGCTTCCACCTGGCCCGATCTGGTAGGCGACGCGGAGCGGGATCGGCCTCGCAGCCCGGCGCGCTCGAGCTTCCCGCTTCTCGGCGCGGAGCCGGCGACGCTTCAGTCGAAAGGTGAATCGGGCGATCTCGTCGACCGTCCAGCGCTTCTCGTAGTAGAGGCCCACCTCCAGCACGGCGCTGTGAAGTGATCTCGGTGTCATTCGATACGTCCCTCGCAATGCTGCGAACCCGAACCTCGGGTTCGCGCGAACGCTGCCCCGCTTTCTGACGCCGACGTGAGGCAGTTCTTCTACCACACCTAACCGCACAAAACTACCCCCTAGCATCCCTAAATGAACGTGACCTCACGGGCAACGGCGAGCGACGCCCGGCAGCGGCGCTTCAGGCAGCTCCTACGCCGTGGCGTCCACGACCGCGGGGACGTCCAGGCCCAGGTGATGAGCAAGCGCCTGGCGCACGCGACGACGCAGGGAGGCATCGGTCAGGAATCCCACCGGCGCGCCGCGCAGCCGATGCGCGGAGATGGTGCGGACCTGGCTGCAGACGATCACCCCCGCCTTCGTCTGGCCGGCCAGGCCGGCAGGCAGCGGCACGTCGCCGGGATAGCGCGCCTCGGATCGGGCAGCGGTGATCGGGCAGACCGTCATCAGCCCGGACCGATGGAACGGCTCGTACGAGACCACCAGCGCGCGGCGGGTCCCCGCCTGCTCGTGGCCCTTGACCGGGTCGAGCGCCACCACCACGACCCCCCAGCGCAAGGGCCCGATGCTCAGGCCGGCCACGTCTCGCGATCGGCGCCGTGGTAGGCGTCCTCGATCTCCTGCGCCTCAGCGCGGAACGCTGCGTCCGCAGCCGCCTTCTCCCAGGCCGCCGACTCCGCCTCGTCCCGCAGCCGGCGAGCCAGCTCCGAGACGGCCAGCTCCACCACCGCGTCCTGGGTGGGAGCGGCGTGGTACTCGTCCGCCAGCTCGCGGACGGCACGCACCGTCGCCGCGGTCAGGTTGTAGGTCCGCTTCTCCTTGGTCGTCATGCGCACAGCATGATGGGTCCGGATCCGGGTGTCAATCCGCGTCCGCGTAGAGGCCCGTTCCACGAGCTTCTGGCGGCGCTCATGGTCCACGCCCGGTTGAAGCGGGCCAGAGGGACCGAGCCAATGGGTTCGGGGCTGCGCCGCAGCCACCTGGTGACCACAACGGCGAAGAAGGGCCGGATCGACGGCCCTTGACCGCCGAATAGTCACCCCGTGACTCCCCCGACGATCAGGGCGACTCATCTTCCCCGTTGTAACCATCCCATGACCACGCGAGCGCGCAGGTGGGCGCCAGCGCTCGCGTGCCTCTGTTCATCGCTGAAACCCAGGAGTAGGCTGCCGGCGTGGTTGACCGGGGAGGGACAACCCAGCGATTCGCCGGGGTGGTTGCAGGCATGACGCTGGTGTTGGCGGTCGGCGGGTGCCGCGCCGCGCTGCAACAGACCACTTCCCCCTCGATCCCTGCGTCGAGCAGCGTCGCGGCGAGCACTTCCCCGCAGGTCCCCTCGCCAACCGCGCTCCCCACCGGCATCCCTGGCCCGAGAAGCGACTCGTTCCCGGTCCTGCCAGGCAGCGAGCCGCCGGGTACGGGTCTCAACGCCGTGACCTGTACGGGGCCGATCGGTGCGCAGGACCCGGTCGCGGTCGTCCAGCTGCATGGGACGCCGGAGAAGCCAGGCGACTTCGTGCTGCGCGACTACGCAGACGTGGCGCATCCCACGACGGTCTGCAACCTGGGCGCCTCGCCGATGCAGCTCATCGATAGCCGGCACGCCCTGATCAACGCCGGCAGGGCCGGCGCGGTGGTCGACCTGCCGGAGGTGCGCTTCCACTGGTTCCAGCTGCCGCTCACTCCGGGCTGGGGTTCGGAGCTGATCACCGTCTCTCCGGCGCTCGACCAGATCGTGTGGCGGTCGGTGGACCCGCAGGGCAGCCGCAGCGACATGATCCACATCACCACCGCAGCCGGCGACCGTGTCGTCGCCACCCTGCTCGACACGAACGAGGGCCGATGCAGCTCGCCCGACGACTCGAGATATGGCGAGTTCACCCCATCGGGCAACCGGCTCTACGTCCTGAACCAGCCGCTTCAGACCCAGGCCAGCCTCCTCGTGGTGGACGGCGGCACCGTGGTCTTCTCGGTGCTCCCGCCGGCAGGTGACTGGACGGAGCCGAACTGGCCGGCGATGGCGGTCTGGTCTCCAACCGGCGATGCGCTCTACTACCGCCAGGGCACGGACATCTGGAAATGGACGAGCGGCGCAACCGCGCAGCGGTTCCTCACCGGCGTCACCTGGTACTACCCCACCATCTCACCCGATGGACGCTTCCTCGCCTACGCGGTCGACATCCCGAACTACCTCCACGACGTCTACCTCGTTGACCTCGCGCACGGCGGGAGCCCGAAACGGATCGGCTCCGGCGCTCACAACTACCCGGTCTTCCTGAACAACAGTCAGCTGTGGCTCATGGCCGAGAGCCTCAACACCGGGTGCGCGGACGGGAGCCAGCTGAAGCCGATGGTCTACAACGTGATGAGCGGCACGGAAGCGCCAAGCATCATCGACTGGGCCTACAGTGCCTGGCCGGCCACCAGCTCGAACTGGTGATCGCGAGCTATATCTCCCGAACTAGGGCAAGAGGAGGCGACATGCGAAACGGGCAGCTGCTCACCGGGCTGATCATCGTGGTGCTGGTGCTGACGGCGTGCGCCGCGGGCGCGAATCCGCAGGTGGGCGTCCCGCCCGACGGCGGCCAGGTGGCCGGATTCTGGCTCGGCCTGTGGCACGGGATCATCTCCCCCATCACCTTCATCATCTCGCTGTTCAACAAGACCGTGAACCTCTACGAGGTGCACAACGACGGCAACTGGTACAACTTCGGCTTCGTGCTGGGCGCCGGAATCCTGTTCGGCGGCGGCTTCCTGGGCATGGGCCGCTCGGGGTCGCGCAGGGACCGGTAGGTCGACGGCTAGATCCAGCCGCGCCGCCGGAAGACGAGGTACAGCCCCAGGCTGACGCCGAGCATCAGGGCCACCGAGAACGCGAATCCCCACGGCTCGCGCAGGCCGGGCATGTCCAGGAAGTTCATGCCGTAGACGGTGCCGATGAGGGTCGGGGCGAACAGGATCGCGGCCCAGGCGCTGATCCGCTTGACCTGCTCGTTCTGGTTGAAGGTGCTGACCGTGAGCGCCTTGATCTCCTCGTTCTGGGCCTGGTTCACGAGCGTGGCGTTGACCGTCAGGATGTCGGACAGCATCTGGCGGAAGCCGTCGACGCGCTCCGCGACGATGGTGGTGTGGTCGGCCACGTCGCGCAGGCGGCGGCGTAGCTCTTCATCGGTCCCGTACTTCTCGAACCCCTGCTCGAGGCCGCTCAGCATGCCGAGCAGCGGCCGGACCGAGCGCTGGAAGTCGATCACCTCGCGCGACAGCTCGTAGATGCGACGGCTCACCTTCGGGTCGCCGCCGAAGACCTCGGTCTCGATCTCGTCGATGTCCTTCTGGAGCCCCGCCACCACCGGGGCGTAGCCGTCCACCACGCCGTCCAGGATCGCGTACAGGACCGCCTCGGGGCCCAGGCGGAGGAGATCCGGGATCGGCCTCCATGCGACTGCGCACCGCGTGCAGGTCCGGGGTCGCGCTGTGGCGAACGGTGATGATGAAGTCAGGACCGATGAAGACGTGGATCTCCCCGAACTCGACCTCCTCGACATCGTCGAGGTAGGTGGCGGCGCGCAGGACGACGAAGAGGATCTCGTCGTAGCGCTCGAGCTTTGGGCGCTGATGGGCGACGATGGCGTCCTCGACGGCCACCTCGTGCAGCCCGAACTCCTCGGCCACGGCGTGCAGCTGGCGCGGGTCCGGGCGGAAGAGCCCGATCCAGGCCATGGCGCCCGGCGTCGCCCGCAGCTGGGCGGCCGTATCGGCCACGGTGGCCGGAGACCTGGTCCGCGCGCCGTCGCGATAGATGGCGGCATCCACCACGCTCTGCTCGACCGGCACCGGCTCGGGCTCCGGGCCGGGCTCCATGGTGTGTTCGGGGGCCGTGGCATGCGGATCGGGCTCGGCGCCGCGCCGAAGGCCCGGGAGGCGAAGCTGGATGCGCGACCGTCGCTCCGTCATGCGGGCGACGATACCGTGAGGCCCAGCGCCCGGGCCGCATCCGCCTGCCGAGCGTCGTAGGTGACGAACGCATCGAGCTCGTCGCCCAGCTCGAGGGCGGAGGCCAGGTGGATCGCATCCAGCGATCGCAGGCCGGGGGGCTCCAGGGCGGCCGCCCGGGCGGCGATCGACACGTCCAGCTCCACGAACTCCAAGACACTGAGGAGGGACTGCGCCTGGCCCAGCGAGGCCGGGTTGGCACGTTGCACAGCGCGCAGCAGCTCCACCGCCAGCACGCGACTGCTCACCCGCGCCACGCGGTCATCCACGAAACCCCTCAGGGACTTCGACTCCGGCTCGCTGACGACGAGCTTGACCGCCGCCGACGCGTCCAGGTAGACGCGACCCTTCACCACTCCTCCTCGTCGCGCATCTCGCGCAGCACCTCGGAGACCTGCTTGCCGTGCACGGGCGGCAACGGCTCGGGCATCTCCTCCCAGCGCCGCGTGGCGAGCGTGATCCTGCCCTCCGCGAGCATCCGCTCGTAGGTCGAGGTGGGCCGATCCGGCAGGGGCGTCAGGTGGGCCACCGGCTCGCCCCGTTCCGTCACCTCGTAGGCGCGCCCCTCCTCGCGCACATGCTTGAGGTAGACGGACAGGTTCTGGCGCAGCTCGCGAACCCCAACTCGATCCGGCCTGCGCTTCTGAGGGCTCATGACGCACAACGGTAGCACATCGGCCGGGAGTCCAATCGGCTCCGCCAAGCGCTGCGAGGCGCAGGTCGAGGCCGGGCGCCACCGACTCGAGCGCCCTGTTGCGGCGAGGCCGCGTGGCGTAGGGTTCGCACATGCTCACGTGCCCCTCGTGCGGCCAGGAGAATCCGGAAGGCGCCCGCTTCTGCAACGCCTGCGGCACGACGCTCACCGCGGCGCACACCACGCGCAAGGAGCGCAAGTTCGCCACGGCGCTGTTCGCCGATCTCGTTGGCTCCACGGCCCTCGCTGAGCGCGAGGATCCGGAGGTCGTGCAGTCGGTCATCGGCCGCACCTTCGACCGGATGGCAGAGGAGATCGGGCGCCACGAGGGACTGCTCGAGAAGTTCATGGGCGACGCATCCTGGCCGTCTTCGGCGTCCCTCGTGCGCACGAGGACGACGCCGAGCGCGCCGTACGCGCAGCCCTCGAGATGCAGGCGATCCTCTCCGAGCTGAACCGCGGCTTCGCCGCCGAGGGTAAGCCGACGCTCGGGATGCGGATCGGGATCGAGTCCGGCGAGGTGCTGGTCGACGTCGAACGCGCGTCCGGGCCGCGGGACCGGATGCTGACCGGCGATGCGGTGAACACGGCCGCCCGGCTCCAGACGGCGGCAGAACCCGGCCACGTGGTGGTGGGCCCAAGCGTCCACGCCAGCACGAAGGACGTCATCGAGTATCAGGAGCTCTCCCCGCTCGACCTCAAGGGCAAGGCCGAGCCGGTGCCGGCGTGGCGCACCCTGCGCATCAAGGCCCGGACCCGCGGCGAGCGCCCGCGCCTCGGCCTGGAGGCGACCATGGTCGGGCGCGACGAGGAGCTGGCGGTCCTCACCCAGACCTTCCATCGGGTCCAGACCGATCGACAGCCCGCCCTGGTGACCGTCATCGGGCCGGCGGGCGTGGGCAAGTCACGCCTGATCGCTGAGCTGGAGCGCTACGTCGAGCCCCTGCCGGAGATCGCGTACTGGCGGCGGGGCCGATGCCTGGCCTATGGCAACACCTCCTACTCCGCGCTCGCCGACGCCATCAAGGCGCAATGCGAGATCTTCGACGACGACACCGCCGAAGTCGCGGCGGGGAAGGCGGAGGCCGCCGCCCGGGAGCTGTTCGGTGACGACAGCATCGCGCCGCAGCTGCGCGCGCTGGTCGGCGCCGGCGAGTCGCGCGACCTGAGCCGCGAGGAGCTGTTCGAAGCGTGGCGACGATTCCTGGAGCGGCTGGCAGCGCGCTACCCGCTGGTCCTGGTGCTGGAGGACATCCAATGGGCCGATGACGGCCTGCTCGACTTCATCGAGCATGTCTCGGACTGGGCGCAGGGCCCGATCATGGTCATTGCGACTGCCCGCGCCGAGCTGTTCGAGAAGCGCCCCACCTGGGGCGGCGGAAAGCGGAACGCGACCTCGATCTATCTCGATCCCCTCTCGGCCACCGAGGGCGCGGCGATGCTCGACGACCTGCTGCCGGGGCCGATTCAGGCGGAGCTCAAGCGGACGATCGTCGAGCGGAGCGAGGGCAACCCCCTCTACGTCGAGGAGATCGTCCGCAAGCTGATCGACGACGGGGTGCTGCGGGCCACGGATGCGTCCAGCTGGGAGGTCGCCAAACCGTTCGCCGGCTTGGAGCTCCCCCGCTCCGTGCAGGGCCTCATCGCGGCGCGCCTCGACGGCCTGCCCGACGACGAGAAGCAGGTCCTCCAGGACGCGGCCGTGGTGGGCCGCGTCTTCTGGGTCGGCGCGGTCGTCGAGCTGACCGGCAAGGCGATCGGCGAGGTGCGCGACGCGCTCGGCCGGCTCCGGGTCAAGGAGCTCATCGCCCAACACGAACCCTCCTCCTTCCGCGACGAGCACGAGTTCGCATTCCGTCACGCCCTGATCCGGGACGGTGCGTACGACTCGCTGCCGAAATCGCTCCGCGCCGACATGCACCTGGGCGTTGCCCGCTGGGCGGAGCAGCGGGCCGGCGACCGTGCCGAGGAGATCGCCGAGCTGATCGCCACCCACGAGGTCGAGGCGCTCCGCTACCTCGAGGAGCTGGGGGAGCGGCGTCCCGACGTCGAGCGGAAGGCGTTCGGGGACACATGGGCGGCTGCTCGCCGTACCCGCGGGCTGAGTCTGGTTGCCGAAAGCACCCGTTGGTTCCGGGAGGCAGAACGGCTGGCCGACCGCCTCGACATCCCAGCGGCCGAGCGAGCGCCGCTCGCGCGAGAGCACGTGGCGACAACGGGCGGGCCGGACAGCAGCGCCGAGAACGAGCGCGTGGCCCGTCGAGCCATCGAGATCTTCACGGCGGCAGGCGACCTCGGCGGCGTCGGATGGGTCAATGCCCGACTCGTCATCGCGCTCATGCAGCAGTCGAGGCACGACGAAGCTGAGGAGGCTGGCCGCATCGCGATCGAGACGCTCGAGCCGCTCGGAGAGAGTGCCGATCTCGCCGACGCGCTCCATCGGCTCGGCTGGTTCTTCTGGCGACGAGGGCGATTGCCTGAAGCCGATCCGCTCCTGCGCAGGGCCATCGAGATGGCGGCGCGGGTGGACGCGAAGCTCGTTCGCGCGGAGGCCACCCAGACGCTGGCGGTCTGCCAGCTGTCGTTCGGGAGGTTCGCCGAATTCCGTCGGCTCATGGAGGAGGCATTCATCCTGGCCAAAGAGGCCGGCGACACCAGCAACCTCTTCCGAGCCTACAACAACCTCTCCACCGTTCGGGGCGCCTCACCTGGTCCGACGGCTGCCGCCGAGGTCCTGATGGAGGGACTCGAGCTCGCATTGCGCGCCGGGATCATCCAGATGAGCGGGTGGATCGCGGGAAGCCTGGGCGACACGATGCTCCTTCTCGGCCGCCTGGAGGAAGCGGAGCGCTATCAGCGGCAGGCCGTTGACCTTGCCAGGCGGGCCACGGATGAGCCACTGACGGGTCAGCGTTTGGGAGCACTGGCCGCGGCCGTGCTGATGCGCGGACGCATCGACGAGGGGCTGGAAATTCGCAACGAGTCCGAGCGGCTCCTGCTGGCCAACCCGGAGCCGCAGGCCGCCTACTTCATCGCGGCGCTCGACGCGTACATCGCGCAGGGCCGGCATGACCGGGCCCTGGCGGCGAAGAAGTTCGTCGAATCCGCCCTGCTGGTCCGCGCGCACAGCGTCGAGACGAACCCCGAGGCCTTCACTGAGTGCGTCCGGGCGCTCCTGCTGGCAGGCGACACCGCCCTTGCCGCCACCTTCCGCGACGTGGACGCGTCGACCGATTCGGTTCAGAGCGCAGCCCACGCCCGCAACATCGCGGGCCTGCTCGTGCCCGATCCCCAACGAGCCGTGGCGATCCTTCGGGAGGCGGTGGCTGAGTTCGAGCGCCTCGAGATGCGCGTCTGCGCCGCGCTGGCCATGGTCGACCTCGGCCGCGCGATGACCCGGATCGGCGAGGACCCCGCGGAGGTCCTGGACCGCGCCCGCGAGATCCTCATCGAGTGCGACGCGCAGCTCTTCCTGTTCGAGGTCGACGAGGTCCGCGGCGCCGTCGAAACGTGATGACGGACCACGACCCCGGACCGATCGCCTCCGCCGAGCGCGGCGAGGCGCAGGTCGAGGCCGCGCGGCACCCGCTCAGCGTGGACACGGCGACGGTCCGCATCGGCACCGCGAGCTGGACCGATCCGACCATGGTCGAGCCGGGCGTCTTCTACCCGCCGGACGCCACGACGGCGGAAGAGAGGCTGCGCTACTACGCCGACCAGTTCCCGATCGTCGAGGTCGACGCCACCTACTACGCCCTGCCGACCCGGCGGCTGGGCGAGCTGTGGCTCGAGCGCACCCCGCCCGACTTCACCTTCGACATCAAGGCCCACGCCCTGATGACCGCCCAGCCGTCGGAGGTCAAGCGGCTGCCGAAGGAGATCCGCGAGGAGCTGCCCATCGAGCTGCAGGGCAAGACCCGCATCTACGGCAAGGACCTGCCGGAGGAGCTTCGCACCGCCATCTGGGAGGCGTTCAAGGACGGGATCGCGCCGCTCCACTCGGCGGGCAAGCTGGGCGCCGTCTTCCTCCAGTACCCGCGCTGGTTCTTCCCCTCCAACGAGAGCCGCGACGCGATCGTGGAGGCGAAGGAGCGGCTCGGGCGACATCGGCCTGGCGGTCGAATTCCGCAACAACACCTGGTTCAACGAGAAGAACGCCGAGCGGACGATCAGCTTCCTGGAGAAGTACGAGATCCCGTTCGTGATGGTCGACGAGCCGCAGACGAAGACCGCCCTGCCGCCGATCGTCGCCGTCACCTCGCCAAACCTCGCGGTGGTCCGCTTCCATGGCCGGCGCACCGAGACCTGGGAGGCCAAGGGGATCCCGGTGGTCGAGCGCTTCCGCTACCTCTACGACGCCGATGAGCTGGGCGAATGGGTCCCCCGCATCCGGCAGGCGGCGGCATCGGCCCAGAACGTGCACCTGCTGATGAACAACTGCTACGCCAACTACGGCACCACCAACGCCCGCGAGATCGCCGCGATGCTCGAGGCCGATGCTTGACTTGATCCTCGACCCTTCCTGAGCGCCTTGCATCCACCTCGTGTCGGTCGAGGGCTCTTGACGACCCGTCGTAGGGTATGAGCCCGGTTCGCGAGCGGAGGGTTGGGTGGAGCTCCTGGGGACGATCTTCCTCTACCTGCACATCGGCGGCGCCATCGTGGCGTTCGGGCCTGTGGCGATCATCCCCATGATCCGGAGCGCGGCCTCCAGGGACCCGATGCACGGCAACTTCGCGTTGCGCGTCAGCGAGCGGATCGTGGTCCGCGTCGTCGAGCCCGGCGCGGTTTTCGTGTTCCTCATGGGCCTGGGTCTGATCTGGACGCGAGGCTGGAATCCATTCACCACGCCATGGCTGGCGATTGCCATCGTCCTGTTCCTGCTCACGCTCAGCTTCACGCTGTTCGTCCAGCTACCGACCGTGAAGCGCATGATCGAGCTGACCTCCGCCGCCTCCCGCCCCTCTGACGGTCGGCCCAGCGGACCGCCTCCCGAGTTCGTTGTGTTGGCTGGGCGAGCCGCGCGCGGCACCCAGCTCATCATGCTGGACCTCGCCATCATCCTCTTCATGATGGTGTTCAAGCCATTCAGCTGAGCTCAACCGCCGATCCTGGACGAGACGCCATTCGCCATCCGCTTCGGCGCGGCCCGCGCGAGGGGTTCGATGTCATCGTCGTGGGCGCCGGCGCGGCCGGCTGCGTGCTTGCACGCCGCCTCGCCGAGCAGGGGGACCGACGCGTCCTCCTCCTGGAGGCCGGCCAGGACCTCCGCGCCGCCACGCCCGACGACTACCGCGACGGCTGGCGCCTGGCCACGCCGCCGACCTGGGGCTACGAGTCCGAGCCCGACGCCACCGGCGCGACCAAGCCGCTGCGCCGCATTCGGATGATGGGCGGAACCTCCTGGCTGACCCGCTTCGCCGTGCGCGGCGCCGCAACCGACTTCGACGCCTGGGCCGCGGCGGGAAACCCGGGCTGGAGCTTCGCCGACGTCCTGCCCGCCTTCCGGCGCCTCGAGGCGGACCTGGAGTTCGGAACCAGTCCCCTGCACGGCCAGGATGGCCCGATCCCGATCACCCGCTACCCCGACCAGCAGCCCTCCGAGATCCATGCCTCCGCCCTCGAGGCCTTCGCTGCCCTTGGCTACCCCGCGGTCGAGGATCACAATGACGGGTCGTCAGTGGGCGTCGGCCCGATGCCGATGAGCTCGCGCCACGGCCAGCGCGTGACCTCGCTCGACGGCTATCTGCCGCTCGACCTCGCGCTGCCTGCCCTGGCGGTGCGGTCCGACTCCACGGTGGCGCGGGTGCTCCTCGACGGCGACCGGGCGACCGGCGTGCAGCTCCTCGATGGCACCGAGATCCGGGCGGACACGGTGATCCTCTCGGCCGGCACTTACGGCAGCCCGGCGATCTTGATGCGCTCGGGGATCGGGCCGGCGGAGCACCTGCTCGAGGTCGGCATCGAGATCCGGGTCGACCTACCGGGCGTGGGCGCGAACCTCGCGGACCACATCGGCGTCGACCTCGACTCAGGCTGGCGCGGCCGCGGCACGGACGGGCCGATCCTGCACTCGCTCGCGACCTGGCGCAGCTCGACGGCGCCCGCAGGCGGCCCTGACATGCTCTTCTGGTTGCAGGATCCGGCTGACGAGGAGGGCGACTTCTACCTCGACCCGATCCTCATGCGGCCACGGGCGCGCGGTTCCGTGCGCCTCCGCTCAGCCGACCCAGGCGACCCGCCACGCATCACGCTGCCGAACCCCGCCGACGAGCCGGCCGACATGGAGCGGCTGGCCGAGGGCTATCGGCGCGGGCTGGAGCTTGCCAACCGTCCCGAGATCCGGCGGCTCGCCAGGGAACCAGCGCCACCGGATCCGGGAAGCGCCGAGGGGCTCCATCGGGCCATCATCGAGAACGCCTACTCGATCCCCCACGTGGTCGGGACGTGTGCCATGGGGCCATCGCCCGATCAGGGCGCGGTGGTCGACGCACGCGGGAAGGTCCACGGCGTGGCGGGCCTGGCCGTCGTCGACGCCTCGATCATGCCGGAGCCGCCATCGGGCTTCCCGCACATCATCACGATCATGATGGCCGAGCACCTGTCGGAGCACCTGGCGACCTAGCGTCCCAGCTGCAGCAGCTCGCCCCGCAGTGCCTCGACGAAGTCACTCAGCTGCCGCGAGGATTGGGGCGTTCTTCGCGTCGGCTTCGCCGGACCCTGCGATGGCGACCGATACCGCCTCCGGCGCCATCGGCAGGCCGATGCAGCAGGCGTCCAGCAAGGCCCGAAACGCCGGCAGGGAGGCGGGCAGCTTGGTGGCGAGGTTGCGCTCAGCCTCCCCTCTGGCCTGCTTCCGGCACGCCGATCTCGATGATCCCAAGCTCGCCCAATTGGAGGATCAGGTGGCTCGCCCCCGTGTTCGACGCGGCCCGCGCGAATAGGGTATCGGCGTCCAGGCAGATTCGAAGGCGGGCCCGAGGCCTATCGGCGCTCAAGGCGGTCGGCGTGGTACCGCGCGCGCTCTTCGCGCAGCCCACCGAGCAGCTCGTCGAGGCTCAGGCCCGATCCCTTCATCAGGTACTCGATCTCCGCCGACAGCTTGTCGACGACGCTCGTCTTGGGCGAGAGCAGAATGGCGCCATCGAGGTCGACCAGCGTCAGCGGGTCACCGTCGGCGAGGTCGTATCGCTCGCGGATCCTGGCCGGCAGGGTCACGGTGCCGCGACCCCGGATCTGAACCGTTCGGGGATTGGCCATTGGCGCAGTATTCCCGATTTGCCGTAATCCTGTCAGGGAGAGGGGGCTGGCCGTCCCATTGACCGCCGAGGTCGGCGTTCAGTCCTGGGGTCGGCGACGAGGCAGGGACCGCAGGGCCTCGTTCACTGCTTCAGACGTCGGAAACCGCACCGCCACATCAGGGTCGAGGCGGACCAACCGGCCCTCCCCAGCCACCTTGCGATGATGGTGGCCTCGGGTTCCGGTGCGGAAGTCGTACTCCTCCCGCGTCTCGCTATCAGACTTCTTCATAGTCAAGCATCTCGGGTGCTGTTGCCCGCCTCGCGAAGATGATTCGGATCTTACTCCCGCGCTCGGTGTAGCCCACCACCAACAGCCGGCCAGACCTGGACCTGCCGACGCTCACGAACCGATCTTCGGTCAAGGAATGGTCCGGGTCATAGATCATGAGTTCGTCGGGGTCCGCGAAGATGGTGATGGCATCCTCAAAGGCGACCCCGTGCTTCCGGACGTTCTGCTCCGCCTTCCGTGGATCCCACTCGAACTCCATGCCGCCGCACCGTAGCGACGACCGCTTATCGGCGGCTTAGCCGAATTCAGGGGAGGCTCGCGCCGTCAAGGCTCATCGTGCACTCGTGCGTTCGTGCAGCACACCTGCACGACCAGGCTCCGACAGCAGCCACGGCTGGGTCGGCCGTCCACGCCCTAGAACGTGATGACCACCTTGCCGCGGGCGTGGCCGTCGTTGACCCACTTCAGCGCATCCACGATCTCGCTCAGCGGGTAGCGTCCGGTCGATCACCGGCCGCACCTTCCCCGCCGCGATCAGCTCCTTGAGCCGATCCACGTCGGGCGGGTGCATCGGCTTCCACCAGATCATCAGGCCCAGGTGCTTGTCGCTGAACAGGCCGATGAGCGGCCCGCCCAGCAGCGCCCCGAACAGCGGCCCGGCCTCCCCGCCCAGCGTCACGTACCTGCCCGCCGGGCCGCAGCGCGCGGCGCACGGCGAAGATCGAGTGGTGCGAATCGGTGTCGAGGATCCAGTCCCACTGCCGGCCCATGCGCGTGAAGTTGACGTCGGTGTAGCTGAGGACCTCATCGGCCCCGAGCGAGCGCACGAAGTCGACCTTGGCGCGGCTGCAGACGCCGGTCACCTCCGCGCCCAGCGCCTTCGCGATCTGGACCGCGAACGGCCCGACATTGCCCGATGCGCCCACCACCAGCACCTTCTCCCCCGCCTGCACGGTCCGGCCCTTGCGGGTCCGCAGCCCCTGGAGCGCCAGGATCGCCGAGTGCGGCAGGGTGGCGGCGTCGGTGAAGCTCATGCCCGGCGGCATCGGCTGGAAGGCCTTCTCCGGCGCGGACACGTACTCGGCGAAGGCGCCCACGTGGCCGGCGGCGAACAGGTCGGCGAAGACCTCGTCACCGGGGCGGAAGCGGGTCACGCCGGCGCCCACCGCCTCGACCACCCCGGCGACGTCGACGCCGATCTGGGGCTGGCGCGGTGCCCGCAGCCCCATGAAGAGGCGCACGAACTGGGGGCGCGGCTGGATGTCGTCGAGGTCAGCCCGGTTGACCGATGCGGCCCGGAGTCCGAACGAGCACCTCGCCCTCGGCCGGGACCGGCGTGTCGCAGCTCCTCGACCCGAACGACGTCGGGCGTCCCATATCGGTATCGGACGGCGGCTTTCATGGGCGGCTACTCTGCCATTGGCCACTTGCCATAGCTGCACTAGCGCCCCAGACCCGATGGGACCTATCCCGTCTTCCCGTGCCCACAAACGCGACCTACGATGGAGCCACCATGCGGTTCTGGATCGGAATCACCGACTGCGACTGGTATCGATTTCTAGCGGCGCGCCCGGATCTTGACGAGGTCAACTTCTGGCAGCCAAGCGCTCGGCGCGCGCCGGTGACCCTTACCTGCCGGTGCCCCCTTCCTATTCAAGCTCCACGCCTCGCGACGGAGGGTTCCTCGTCGGCGGTGGCTTGTCGCTCGGCCCTTCACCGAAGGTCCCGATCTACCTCGCGTGGGAAGCATTCGAGGAGAAGAACGGGGCGGCGACGCAGAGGAGATGCTCACGCGCGTCCAGCGCTACAGGCAGGAGCCGATCATTGCCACCCACGACGAGATCGGCTGCATGATCCTCAACCGGCCATTCTTCCTGCCGCGTGAGCGATGGGTCCGGCCGCCAGAGGACTGGGCGCCGAACATCGTCCAGGGCAAGACGTACAGCGATGCCGATGCAGATCGGCGCCAGGGTGTGGCGTGAGGTGTCGGGTGCGGCTGCTAGCCTCGCGCCATCAGGATCGCCGAGGATCGATACGGCACGCCGGTACTGATCGCCCCACGGCTAGGCCAAGGCGGATTCCGCATCGCCGTCACAGATGCCTACGAGCGCCGATGCGCCATGACGGCCGAGCGGACCCTACCCGCCCTCGATGCCGCTCACATCATGCCCTACGCCCAGCACGGTGAGCATCGCCTTGACAATGGCCTGCTTCTTGCGGAAGGACGTCCATGCTCTGTTCGACGCTGGATACTTGGCGTAAGCTCAAACATGCAGGTCGTAGTAAGTCGCCGCATCCGTGAGGACTATGAGAACGGTCGCGACTACTACGCGCTCGCCGGTCGACCGCTAGGCCTGCCGGTTGATCCGCAGGCTCGACCTAATCCCGCATTTCTCGAGTGGCATGCGTCGGAGCGATTCCTTCGTTAGGTCGAAGAGTGCCACGGTGCTGCGACTGCATGACACCTACCGGTACCCGAAGCCCGCCCCTGAGCAGATCGCTGAGCGATCTGAGGGTGAGCTGGAGAGCTTCTTCGCGGCGACGCGGTGGCCACAGTGGCCGGGGCTCAAGAATGCGGGAGGGCGCAACTCGAGAAGGGCATCGACGCGATTACCGTGGTCTCGGCGGCGGATGGGCCGCGCCGCCCGGCAATCTTGATTGGTATCAATCCGCACAAGGCTGGATAGGACTGGACCCCGTGGCACGATGAGATCGACCCGCGAAACGGTTTCGTCCGCTACTACGGTGACAACAAGCCCGGCCTAAGTGAGAACCCCGATCGAACGCCAGGAAACCGCGCGATCCTGGATCAGTTTGACCTCTCGGCCTCAGGAGACACCGAGACAGGCGACGGGCGTGCCCACTTATCTTCTTCGAGAGCGTGATTCAAGAGAATCGCGCTAAGGGCTACCGCCGCTTCCGAGGAGTTGGCTTAGTGGACCGCGTCGAGCGCGTGGTGCAAGTGGACCGGCACGGCCGACCGTTTGTCAACTACCGATACGACTGCGCACTTCTCAGCCTCGCCTCTGAGAACAATCTGCTCGATTGGACGTGGGTCGCAGCTCGCCGAGACTCCACAAGAACGCTGACCGAGACCCTAGTGCTAGCGCCCAAATCCTGGAGGCAGTGGATTGACCGCGGCACAGCGTCGCTGGCCCAGGTTCGCCAACGCCTCCTCAGCTACAGGATTTTGTCTGAGAGCGATCAGCGGCCGCTTGCCGGGTCGACGGCCGAGGGAGCGCTCCGAACGACAATCGCCTTCTATGCCAACCGGCCAAAGAGCCGGTTTGAGGCGGTCGCAGAGCGGGTCGCGCAGGCCTCATTCGAGCATGCCGGTCTGTATCGGTTGGGCTGGGTAAGCCGAGGTTCAGGCGACCGCGGCATCGATTTTGTAGGAAGACTTGACCTGGGGAGTAGCTCAGTTCCGCTGCGAATCGTCGTAGCCGGGCAGGCGAAATGCCAGGCGGGGGCGAGCGGTGTCGCCGAATTATCGAGGCTCGCGGCGAAGCTGGATCGAGGCTGGGTGGGCGTTTTCGTTACGACTGGTCACTTCTCCCTTCAAGCCCAACGAGAGCTTCAGGACGATGGGTACCCCATCCTTCTGGTAGCCGGGCGACAAGTTGGAGAAATCATGGCTCGCCTGGCCATCGAGGCTGGGGTCAGTGTCCTCGACCTTCTCAATGCGATTGATGCAACGTACGAGCGGCGCGTGAGTGCTCGTGAACCAGCGGACATCCTTGTCGATGAATGAGGATGACCGGATAACGAGCGAAGCTCACCGGGAGCAACGGAATGACCTCACCGGTGAGGCTCGGCCGATGACCGAGAGGAAACCAAGCGTGGGCGCCGGCGGACTCGTAACTGTGGCATTCCTTAAGGCGCGATTGGACGAGGGGGAGGACCAGCTTGGCATGTTCTCGCCGTTGGTCCTCGATGCGGTGTCGGTCGAACCAAGTCGATATTTCACGGTCGCGGATATCCAGGAGGGGGTCGCCGCCCGTCACGGCATTGCGATGCCACAAGAGACTGTCAGCACCCTTCTGAAACGCGCCGCTCGGCGCGGGATTCTAGAGAGAGATGCGGGGAGGTTCAGGGTCAGTCCGGGCAAGGACCTCTCGGCCCCGGATGTCTCGGAAACCAAGGCGGCAGTCGAGGCAGGGCAGCTTCGCCTAGGAGCCGCCCTTGCGGAGCACGTTCGCAAGCACGCGACGCTAGAGCACACAGCCAAGAGTGCCCTCGACCTTATTTTCCGTTTCCTCGAGGAGCATCAGGTTTCGCTCATTCTTGGCGTGACCGAGGAGCATGAGGTGCCCGGTCTCAGCAAATCCGAGTCGTTACTGGTTGCGCAGTTCCTCGAGGAGACGGTTGAGCAGGACCGCGGCCTCAAGGGAGTCTTGCAGGGATTACTCGAAGGTCTCGTCCTCTACCACGCCGCATTCCTGCCAGACATCAACGAGGTCTCACGCCGATTTGTCGATCTGACGGTCGTATTTGACTCCGTTCTAGTGCGTCAGGCGCTTGGGTATGAAGGAACTGCGCCGCGGCTGATGATGCGCGACACGATTGATCTCCTTGCGGCGAGCGGCATCCGTTGCATGGTGTTCGATAAGACCGTGCAGGAGATCCAACGGATTCTGCGGATGTACCAGGACAAGTTGGCCACCTCGGTCGGCCGACAAAGTCTTCGTCCTTCGTCAATGGCTCGACATTTCCTGACGCAACGGTACGCGCCAAGCGACGTTCAGGAAATGTCTGCGTTGCTTGAAGGCGAGATTCAATCCGCGGGGTTAACCATCAGGCGTGCGCCACAACACGTCGCTCGATACACACAAGATGAAGCCAAGCTCGCAAGCCGATTAGCTGATCCACGAACACATGACATCGCGGAGCCTCGGGTCGAACACGATGTCGATTCTGTTGCAGGAGTGCTCACCCTCCGTGCGGGCCACCGTTCCTATCGAATTGAAGATGCGAGGGTAGTCTTTGCCACCGCGTCGCCCCTTGTCATTACGAACACAACGGTTTGGTGGGAGGAGGACGAGAAGGAGGGGGGCGTCCCCCCAATTGTCCACATTCGAGCACTCGCCAACCTTGCATGGCTGAAGAGGCCAGTGGCGAGCTCCGAGTACCAAATCCGCCAGCTGGTGGCTCTCTGCTCCGCGGCCATGCGACCCTCGGCGAGGATGTGGAGGCGATTCCTCGCGCACCTTGATGAATTACGCAAGGCAGATCGATTGTCACCCGACCAGGTGACAGCAATTATCGTCTCCAGTGTCTCGGACAGGATCCTTCGCACCGCAGAACCCGACGACGACCCGGAAGACGTGGACGCGGGCACGCTTGATGAGGTCGTCGACCGAGTCATCGCCGATTACAAGGCACGCGCGGACTTTGAGCTCGACGAGCTAGGCGCAAGCTATGAAGTGCGCATCAATGCGCTTCGCGCAGAGGCCGACCTGAAGACCGCAAGTGCCGAGGCTGCCGCTACGAACGCGATTGAAGCGCTTAGGCGCCATGACCTCGAGATTGACGGCCGCGCCCGCCGTTGGGCTGGTTGGATTGGCGCCGCAGTCTATTGGGCAATTACTCCGCTGATCCTCGTCGCGAGTATCACGGTCGTCCTACGAACTTCCGCTGGGACGGAGCTGGTTGGGCGTTGTCGGGGCAGTTGGGCTCATTCTCGTGGGGATTCTTGAACTATTCGGCTTCCTGGGCCAGCTACGAGACCTCCGCAGCTGGCTTGAGGCATCGGTTCACATACGCCTGCGATCACTGCTTGGTGGAGACGCCATTCCCTCGAAGTCGGGGCAGGCTCAAGAGTAGGGGTGTGGGCCGGGTTGGAAACGCCACCCAGTCTACTTCTCGAGGCCGCCCAGGATGAGCACCGGCATCGGTCCGGTGATGGCGTCGACCGAGGGCACCGTCTGCGTGGCGGCCTCCTGGACCTGCACGCCGGCATCGGCCTGTGCCTGGTCGAGGGTGAGGTAGTCGGGAGCCCGATTGGCGAGGCTCGACTCGAGCGCGATGACGGTCAGCCCGTCGCGCCACATGCTGACGATGGGATGGATGGACCCGATGGCCTTGCCGACCGCGTCGGCTGCCGCCTTCGAGCTCGATGAGCTGCGGGACCTGGGGGGAGTAGTGGGAGTGGGCATGCCCTGATCCTGGGCGCTGCCGGTGACAGCTCAGGTGTCGCAGCGCCGCTGAACTTCGAGCGCAGATTTGCGCCCAGCGTCACTAACGGCCAAGTTCGCGCCGCGAAGGTGCCCTTCTTGTCGCCCGCTTACGCTGGGCGTAACTGGCGGCCAAGTTGCGGCCCAAAACGCGACGACGCCGATGCCTTCTTGGCTGTTACTGACGCTGGGCGTAAATGCCCGCCGGTTGACTAGCCCCGGGCACCCTCGAGGATGCGGAAGCCGCAGGAGCGCATCACACGGGCAACGTCGTCAGGGTACGGCAACCCGTCGAGCAGGACGCCCATGCGGCGCGGCGAGAGGATCTCGATGCCGATCACGGACCCGTCGGCTGCGTAGTTGATCCCGCGGCCGTCATCGAGCCGGACCTGGTGGTGCCAGGGGCGGTCATTCACGCGGAGATAGGCCGCATCGACGGATTCGTCGTACTCAAGGAGGAGGTCAGTCTTGCGAGCTACTTCCGCCACGTCGTCACCACTCTGCCGTCGATTGTATCAACCACGACCTCGATCGCCGATTCCCCGAACCATCGGGTTCGGATCTCACGCACCTCGTCGTGCACAGATGGCCGCGTGAGGTCAGGGTCGACGTAGGTCTCCTCCATCTCCTCCAAGGTGATGCCTTCGTCGGCCGCCTCGCGCAGGGCGTGTGGGCCGACCAGGTCTCGGAATGGCATCGGCACAGGGTGGGGATCGGCGCTTATCGGTCCCTTACCTAGCGACGACTGCGACAGAGAGCTGTCGCGGTCGCCATCCACGATCCCTGCATGACCGTCATCCCCTACCGACAGCTCATCAACCGGAACCTGCCACTGGTCGACCGCGGCTGCACCTCGAAGGCGCTCTACATCACCCGCCGCGAGGCGAAGAGCGAGGCCCGCCACGGCCGGCACCAGGACGGCTCGCTCCATCCGTATCGCTGTCGCTACTGCGACTGGTGGCACCTCGGCCACTGACGCGCTGAGGTCGAGACTAGCCTGACGGATCCTGTTCCCCAGCCGCATCCCCGTCGCCGGCCGTCACAGCGGGCTCCTCGTGCACCCGGCTCGCCTCGACGATGGTCGGCCGGCCGTCGCGGTCCTTCCAGCGCGTCTCGAGACTGAGGCTGCCACCGTCGCCGACGAGGTGCAGGACCGCCCGGTAGCCGTGCGGGGTCATCTCGACCGACTCGACCGTGGCCTCGGTGAGCGGCAACGGCAGCATGCCCACGATCGAGCCGAGGTTCGCGCGCAGCTCCCTGCTCATCTCCTCGGAAGCCTTGCCGATGTCGCCGGCCAGCAGCGCATCGCAGGTCGCCTGGGCGTGGTCGCGGACCGGCTGCTCATCCATCGGCTCATCCTACGCGCAGACTCACCATGCGCGGTCGGTGGCTCGGCGGACCGCTTCCTTGTCCTCCAGGTCGACGCGCGCCCCCATGCGCGCGGATCGCAACGGCCGCGCAGGCCGCGCAAGCTGGGCGATGCGCTGGTGGGACACCCCGAGGAGGACGCCTGCATCGCGTACCGTGAGGCCACCTTCGACGAGCCGCTGGGCTGCGTCGCGAGTGAGCTGTGCGGCCGCGTCCTGCGCCTTCGCAGCGTTGGAGCGGGCCTTCTTTGCCTCTTCGACCATCGGGCGAACGGCGGCGGGTACCTCGGGCGTTACCACGATCTCGAAGGAATCCGGTGCGATGTCGAGCACGCCAGCAATGGCGTCGCGGGCCATCTCCTCCGCCTGATCGATGCGGCGCACCTGGCTGTGGACGCCAGGCTCGCCATCGACGTCAAGCGCCCACCAGCCTCCGATGCGGCGAGCACGGACCGTGAAGCGCCTCACAGTCGCCACCAGTCCTTGCCGAGCATCGGTTCCAGGTCGCGCATGATGCCTTCAGCCGTCCATTCGTTGATATCTCGGTGTCGCGGGATGGAGACGAGAACGGGCCGACCTGCCAAAACTCGTGCCGGCTTCCTTCGCGGACCAGGAGACACGGCACGTCTCGAGCGGCTGCCGCCGTACGGATCCGGTGGATGAGCGCGCGCGCGCTTCATCGAGCATAGTCTAGTGACATAGCCTGGTCAAGGCTAATGCAGTGGACTTACGGCGAGTTACTCCCGCCTTATCGCTCAGCTGGCACCGCCTGGCTCGGTTCCGCCGTCATGACGCTTCGTGCAGCACGACTGCACGAGTGACCCTGACAGCAGCAGGTGCCGCCACCCACGAACCGGCGTAGGCTGCGACCCATGACCACCGACGACCGACTCCGCGCCGACCTGCTCCGCCTGCTCCAGGCCGACGACGCCCACATGACCTTCGAGGACGCCGTCGCCGACTTCCCCGCTGACGCCATCAACCGCCGCCCGCCCAACGTCGGCTACACGCCGTGGCACCTGGTCGAGCACCTGCGCCTCACGCAGGTGGACATCCTCGAGTACATCCGCGACCCGGAGTGGGTCTCGCCGGATTGGCCGATCGGCTACTGGCCGGATCCGTCCGCGGAGGCCACCCCGGCCCAGTTCGCCGCCAGCGTCGAGCAGTTCCTGGCCGACCGCGCCGCCCTCGCCGAGCTGGTCGCCGATCCCGCCTCGGACCTCCTGGCGCCGATCCCCCACACCCCCGGCCACTCGATCCTGCGCGAGGTCCGCATCGTCGCCGACCACAACGCCTACCACGTCGGCGAGTTCGCGATCCTGCGCCAGGTGATGGGCACCTGGCCAGTCGGCCACTGACCCTGTGCCTCCGTGGCACGCCGGCTGACCTCGCCTGGCCGATCTTCGCGGCCGGCGTGGCGTCGGGGTGATCGCCGCCTGGACGGTGCTCCGTTACCCTTGAGGAGATGACCCTGCTGCGAATGGACAACATCCTCATCGTGGTCGACGACCTCCAGGCTGCCATCGCGTTCTTCACCGAACTTGGCATGGAGCTCGAGGGCAAGGCGACCGTCGAGGGGGAGTCGGTGGACCGCGTCGTTGGGCTCGACGGCGTCCGCAGCGACCTCGCCATGATGCGGACCCCCGATGGCCACGGGCGGATTGAGCTGGACAAGTTCCACACACCACCGGCGGTCAGGATCGGTCCGGAAGACGCACCGGTGAATACCCTCGGCATCGGTCGCATCATGTTCGCCGTCACGGACATCGAGGAGGTCCTTGCCCGCCTGGAGACCCACGGCGCCGAGCTCGTTGGCGAGGTGGTGCAGTACGAGGACCAGTATCGGCTCTGCTACGTCCGCGGCCCCGAGGGCATCGTCATCGCGCTGGCGGAGCAGCTCAACTGAGAGGCCGCTGTATACTCCGCTGTATATGGCGAGCGTGAGAACCCAGATCTATCTGACCGATGATCAGCGCAAGCGGCTCGATCTCCGCGGCCGTCGAACCGGTGCGCCCATGGCGCGCATGATCCGCGAAGCCGTGGACACCTATCTGGCCGATGACCGGCCCGATGTCGAGACGGCGCTCGACGAGACCTTCGGGACCATTCCCGACCTCCTCGTGCCGGCGCGCAGCGAGTGGGATCGGTGACCCGCGTCCTGGTCGATACCGACGTGCTCATCGACCATCTCCGCGGTCACCACCGTTTCGCACCTGGCAAGGACGACGTGCACGTGTCGTCCATCACGCGCGCCGAGCTCTTTGCCGGACGACCCGCGGAGGAGACCCGGGTCCGGCGCCTGCTCGACCCGTTCACGGAGCTTCCCGTGGATCGTCCCGTGGCCGAACGCGCGGGTCGCCTGCGTCGCTCGTCGAAGATCGGGATGGCCGATGCGCTGATTGCCGCCACGGCGCTTCAGCATCGGCTGACCCTCGTGACACGAAACGCTGGCGACTTCGCGGCGGTCGTTGGCATCCGCGTCAGAGCCCCTTCCTGACGCTGACGGGGCGCAACGCCGCCGCGTAGAGTGGCGGCGTGAGCGACTACTCGAGGCAGGAGGCGGCGGAGCGCGCCGGGGTCGGCGTCGACGCCGTCACCCGCCTGGTGGAGCTCGGCATCCTCCAGCCGAGCGAGGGCGATCGCTTCTCGGCCGGCGACGTGCGGCGGGTAGCCCTGCTCCAAAGTTTCGTCGTGGCGGGCATCCCGCTTGAGGGCATCGCGAGCCAGATGCGCACGGGTGAAATGTCTCTCGCCTTCTTCGACAGCCCGGCCTTCGATAGCTTCGCCTCGTTCACGCCGATGACCTTTGCGGATCTGAGTGCGAAGAGCGGGGTCCCGGTGGACCTGCTGATGGTCATCCGGGAGGCCATCGGTGCCGCCCTGCCAACCCCCGATGACCGGGTCCGCGAGGACGAGATGGCCATCGTGCCGCTCATCAAGGCCCAGGTGGAGGCGGGGTTCAAACAGGCGACCATCGAGCGCGCGCTGCGGGCCATCGGCGACAGCATGCGGCGCGTTGCCCAGGTCGAGGCGGACTGGTTTCGGAGCGAGATCATCGCGCCCAGGGCCGCCGGCAAGGCCGGCGCCGAGATCGCGGCCATCGCGGTCGAATTCCGCGCCCGATTCGCACCGCTGAATGACCAGGCGCGGCGCGCCATGTACCACGCTCACGAGGCGCATGCCGTGACCGCCAACCTGATCGATGCCTGGGAGCGGGAGCTGGCCGCGGCGGGACTCACCAGCCGCCTCGAGCGACCGCCTGCCATGTGCTTCCTGGACATCACCGGCTACACGCGGCTCACCCAGGAACGGGGGGATGCGGCGGCGGCGGACCTGGCCGAGGAGCTGGGTCGACTGGTGCATCGGGCCTCGGTAAAGCACGGTGGCCGGCCGGTGAAATGGCTCGGTGACGGCGTGATGTTCTTCTTCCGCGACCCGGGTCCAGGCGTGGTGGCCGCCCTGGAGATGGTCACCGATCTGGCCGAGGCCGGACTACCGCCCGCACATGTCGGCCTGCACGCGGGTCCGGTGATCTTCCAGGAGGGCGACTACTACGGGCAGACGGTGAATGTCGCGTCGCGCATCGCCGAATACGCGCGGCCCGGTGAGGTCGTCGTCAGCCAGGCCGTGGTGGACGCCTCGGACGGAGCAGGGGTGACGTTCACGGAGATCGGGCCGGTGGAGCTCAAAGGCGTTCCGGGCGCCATGCGCCTGTCCGCCGCGCATCGGGCCGCGTCCTAGAAGTCAATGCTCGATCCACAGCCCACAGCTGAGCCTCGGACGCCCCGGTGGCTTCCGCCCCTCGGATTGACCGCGGGGACCGTGCTCTACGCCGTGGCGATGGCCTACGTCGAATCGGCCGTGGTCGTCTACCTGCGGGCGGCGCTGGGCGTGCCGACCGGCTCGATCTTCCCCATCGACCTCTCCCCCGCCGTCACCCCGTTCGGCTGGATCGAGGTGGGGCGCGAGGGGGCGACGCTGGTCATGATCGGCGCCGTCGCCTGGATCGCGGGACGGAGCCCGCTCGAGCGCCTGGCCTGGGCGGCCGTGGTGTTCGGGACCTGGGACATCGGCTACTACGCCTGGCTGTGGGTCTTCAGTGGCTGGCCCCCGAGCCTGGGCACCTGGGACCTCCTCTTCCTGCTGCCGGCTCCCTGGGCCGGCCCGGTCTGGGCGCCGATCGCGGTCAGCGCGGCCCTCATCGGCTTCGGCCTGGCCTGCGCGGGACGCCTGCGCGCTGGCCTGTCAGTCCGATTCGACCGGCGTCACCTGGGCGCCCTGCTGCTCGGCGGTGCGATCGTGATCGTCAGCTTCCTGACCAACGCCGGCCCTGGTGCTCGACGGCGGGATGCCGACCGCCTTTGCCTGGCCGATCTTCGTGGCCGGCATGGGGATCGGGATGTCCGCCGCCTGGCTGGCGCTCCGTCCGAGTGGCCCTTGACTCGTCGCCCGGACGAGCCGACCATCGGTCCAATCAGATCCGAAGGAGGGATTCCATGAGCCGATGGCTGCGCCGAGGTGCGGCGTTGGCGGCCGCAGTGCTGCTCCTGGTGCTGGCGGCCAGCCTGGTCCTGGGCAAGGGGCAGCTGCTGGGCGGGAAGCTGCGCACCGGCGACAACATCACCGTGCCCGCGGACGAGAAATGGCGTGGGGACCTGTACCTGCTGGGCGGACGCGTCACGGTGGCCGGCTTCGTCGATGGCGACCTGACCGTCCTGGGCGGCCAGGTTGACGTGACGGGCACTGTCACCGGCGACCTCCTCGCGGCGGGCGGTACCGTTTCGATCGGCGGGGTCGTCCGCGGCGACGCGCGGCTGGCCGGCGGGCAGATCACCATGGGCGGGACGGTGCGCGATGACGTGGCCGCTGCCGGCGGCCAGGTGACGATTCCCGGGAGTGGCGAGATCGGTGGCGACCTGATCGTCTCCGGCGGCCAGGTGACGATGTCCGGGTCGGTTCGGGGCAGCGTCGAGGGCAGCGCCGGCACCTATTCGGCCGGCGGCGCGGTGGGCGGCACGGAGCACGTGGTCGTGGCCCCCAGCCGGTCATTGCCGGTCGCCGCGTCCGAGCCCGTGCTGGACGCGCTGCGGCAGTTCGTGGTCGTCTTCCTGTTCGGCGCCCTGCTGCTGTGGCTGCTGCCGCGCCGCATGGCGGCCGCGGGCCAGACGCTCCGCGACCGACCCTGGCTGTCGCTCGGCGGCGGGGCGCTGGCGTTCGTGGGCTACATCGCCTTCGTGATCGCGGCGACCCTCGCCATGGTCCTGCTGGCCATCCTGTTCGGGCTGCTCCAGGTCGGGGCGCTGGTGGCGATCGACCTGCTCGGCGGCCTGCTGGCGATCAGCGTCGTCACCTTCCTGTTCGTGCTCGCCTGCGCCTTCGTGGCCGATGCGCTGGTCGGCCTCACGGTCGCCCGCTGGGCGATGTCGCGCACCGCCGCCGGCGTCCAGGCCGACAACCGATGGCAGGACCTGGGCCTGCTCGCGGCCGGGGCAGCGGGCGTGGTCATCGTGACCAGCATCCCCATCCTCGGGGGTTGGCTGAAGCTGGCCGTGATCCTGTTCGGCATCGGCGCCTTCGCGGTCGCCTGGTGGCACGCCTGGCGGTCGCGGGGCAGGTCGGCGGTACCGCCGGCGACCGCTGCTTAGGCAGACGCGGGGCGTGGTCGACGCCGGTTCGTGACCGGCCGCGCGATCCTCCTCATCGTCAACCCGGTTTCCGGAGGGAAGCCCGGGTCGACAGCGCCGCTCTCAGGCGACGCCGCGGCACTCGAGCCTGCGGCCTTGGCCGCGGCGCTGGAGCAGCGCGGGCTTCGAGTGCGGCTGCATGCCCTCGCCGCCGACGACCCAGCTGTGGTCGCCCGCGGCGCGGCGCCCGACGAGGACGTGGTGGTTGCCGGAGGGGATGGCACGGTGGGCCAGGTGGCCGAGGTGCTCACCGGCAGCGACAAGACCTTGGGGATCCTCCCCACGGGCTCGTGGAACAACATCGCGCACGCCCTCGGCATTCCCGTCGAGCTCGAGCCGGCGCTCGACGTGATCGGCCGCGGGCAGGTCGTGCAGGTCGATGCTGGCCTGGCCTGGCACACAGGCTCGCAGGACGAAAGCTCGCCACAGGGGGCGACCTCGTTTTTCGAGGCGGCCGGCGTCGGCCTCGACGCTGCCGGCTTCGGGGCGGTGGAGCTCGGTGGCCGGGCCGGCTGGCGGTTCGCGATCCGCGCCATGTGGCGTGCGCTGCGGCGGCGCCGGACCGGAATGGTGATCGAGCTGGACGGTCGCGAGCTGTACCGTCGGGCACCGGCGATCACCGTGTGCATCGGTCCATACCATGGGCTCGGCTTCGCCCTGGTGCCCGACGCGGACCCGGCCGATGGACTGTTCGACATCGCGATCTTCAGCGGCATGAGCGAGCTCCAGGTCGTGCACCATTTCCTGCGCGTGGCACGCGGTCGCGAGCGGAAGGAGCCGCGGATGGAGGTGCTGCGCGCGAAGCGGGTGACGGTGCGCGGTGCGAGGCGGGTGCTGCCGGCCCACGCCGATGGCCGGTCGATCGGCATCACGCCGGTGACCTTCGAGATCCAGCCGGGGAGCCTTCGGGTCTTTCGCTAGCCGCGGGCGATCCTCGGCACCAGCCGCACACCCGCCTAGTAGCTGAGGACCTCGATCCCCTGCCGCTCGAAGTCGGGGCGGTTGCGGGTAACCACCGTGGCGCCGAGCTCGGCGGCCACGCCGGCGATCAGCGAGTCCCCCAGGCCGAACTTGCCCCCAGCCCGGCGTCGCTTCAGGCGCGATGCCGCCGCCCAGCGGGCAGCCGTTGGGGATGTGGCGACGTATTCGAGGGCGTCGAGCAGCACCCGTAGGTGACGCAGATGGTCCGGGTCGCCCTGAGACAGCGTCTCGCAGGTGACAACGTCGCAGGTGTAGAGCTCGTGCGGCCCGGAGTGGAGCCGCTCGAGCAACTCGGCGGCGGGCTCGTCGCGGTTCGCGTGGTCGATCAGCAGCGTGGAATCGAGGAGGTACCGCATCTCAATCGGTCTCCTCGGAGCGCAGGAAGTCGACCCAGGCGGTGACCTCGTCGCGCGTCATCTGGTACGGCGTCCCGACGAGGATTCCGGCGGTCTCGCGGATCGCCTTGCCGAGCTTGTCGCGCTTCACGCGGGCTGCGACCGCCTCCGCCACGTATCGGCTTCGGCCGCGCGGTCCGGCCAGGGCGTCGACCTCCGCCATGAGGTCCTGGGGGAGGGTCAGGTTCGTGCGGGCCAGGGCCATCGGGCCGTCTCCTGAAGTGTGCAGATATGTGCGCACAGGCTAGCACACTCTCGCCGACGTCGGGTCAGTCGATCCCGTGCTCCAGCTGCCTCGCGTACTCGGCGGCGTCGTAGTGGCCCTGCGAGGTGGAGATCAGCCCGTGGTCGTCGACCGTCCACTCCTCGAACCCGCTGACCCGCACCCGCTTGCCGGTGCCGCCCGGCCCGGTGTTCGTGCCGGTGAAGGTCCAGTGGTACTCGATGCGGTCGCCGTCGAGCACCAGGTCGTCGAAGTAGACCTGCATGTCCGGCAGCGCGACGTAGAAGCCGTTGGCCGCCTGGGTGATGGCCGCGCGACCGATCGCCGGCGGGCCGTCGTTGATCGTCAGCGACCCGCCCGGAGCGAAGTGCTGGGCCACGCGGGTCGGGTCCATGCTGCACCAGGCCGCCGTGTATCGCTCCGCGAAGGCACGCAGCCGCTCGACATCGTGCGTCACGGGCGGAGGGGCGGCAGCAGGAGGCGGAGCCGGAGCGGGCGAAGGAGTTGCCACCCGGATCAGCTCCGAAGCTGTGTCGCCTGCTTCGGCAGCGGCCCTCGCCAGGACAGCGATCGCCTCGTCGGCGCCGGTCGAGCCGTAGACGACGGCCTCCGCCTGGCCCCACGCGGCGAGGATCAGGCGGATCAATCGGTCCACCTCCGTGGGCGTATGCCCGATCATCACCATCGTCTTCTCGACCTGGATGGCGTGCTCCCGGAGGTGCGACGACCATCGGCCGATCCGGAAGCCGATGTCCACCGCGAAGCCAGCCCAGCGCGTGCCGATGCGCGAGGCGCTCGGGCGGCAGGCCGGCCAGCCGTTCGGTGGATTGGTCGAGGAGCTCGTCGAGACGGGCACGAACCTCGGCCGGCGTGCCCGCCCCCTCTTCCTCGTCCTCCGGCAGCTCCGCCCAGAACGGAGGGCGCACCTTTGGGCAGGTCGTCATTGGCCGGGAGCCCCTGCGCCTGCCACCAGGCGGTGTGCCGCGCCATAGCCGCGCTGGCCGCCGATGACGTGGCCGAGCGTCTGGCGCATGGTCCACTCCTCGCCGCCCGGATCCGCGTCCCAGGCCGCGTCCGGCAGCTGGAGCAGGATCCCCTGGAGGTCCCATCGGGCGGCGGTGGCCGGGGCGATCAGGTCTGCCGCTCTGCCTCGGTCGCTGCCCGCCGCGCGGACCGCCGCCGCGGCATCGATGCCGGCGCGCTCGAAGTCCTCGTAGATCCGATAGAAGCCGTAGCGGATCTCGTCCTCGCTGCCGCCCGTCCAGGCCCACTCCGTGGCGAGGTCCGCATCGGTGAGGGTGGCGAGGTCTCGCACCGCCGCCATGACGTCGCGCCGGGCGGCGAGGAGCGCCGCGGGGATGGGTCGCGGGGCGATGTCGGCGGTGAAGGTGGCGAGGGGGTCGGTGCTGTTCGTCATCGTCATGGCCCAAGCCTACCGCGTGGCCGGTCCTCCGCTCGTTTGCGCTCAGCGTCAATAACGGCCAAGAAGCGCGGCAAATCGGGCTCTGCTTGGCTGATACGTGCGCTCAGCGCAAGTCACGGCCAACGACGGACCCGAAATAGCCCATCCCGCATCACTGCTTGGCGGTTATTGACGCTGAGCGCAAATCCGTTCAGGGACGAACAATTGGCTGCCGGTCGCGGGCAAGCTGCTCCAACAACTCCACCGCGTGCGCCATCGGCGGCAGCGCCTGCATCTCCGCGGAGAACGCCTGCGCGTGGCCCGATAGCGCGGCTCGGCGAGCACCTCGCGCACCCGCGCGCGGATCGTCACCGGGTCGCGCTCGTCGGCCCCACCGCACGGCCCAGGCCATCGCCTCCACCCGCTGCGCGGTGTACGGCTGGTCCCCGCCGATCGGCGTCACCACCAGTGGGATCCCCAGCCGCAGCGCCTCCTTGGTGGAGTTGAAGCCACCGTGCGTCACGAAGAGCGCGCATTCGGCCAGTACCTGGATCTGCGGCACGAACTGCTCGATCCGCACGTTCGCCGGCGCGGTGCCGAAGCGGGCCGGGTCCTGGTCCCGGCCGATGGCTGCCACGACCTCGATCGGCTCATCCGCGACCGCCTCGACGATCGCCTCGAAGAGCCCCGGCAGGTCGTGCATGAGCGTCCCCAGGCTGGCCAGCACGAGCGGGACGGTCGCGCGGCTCGTCGAGCCAGGACGGACGTGTCTCGCCCGGCCGCTGCGGGGTTGTCGTAGCGGATGTAGTGCGCGGTGGCGGGACGGGCGTCGTCGCCCTCCCAGCCGGGCGGGGTGAAGGCGAGGTGGAGGTAGCGGAAGATCATCTGCCCCTCAGGATCGTCCGGCAGGCCCAGCTCCGCGCGTCGCACCGACATGGGCTCGGCGAAGAGCGATCGCCGCTCGTCCCGGCCGCTCATCGAGCCTGACCCGATCGAGGCGTGCGGCAGGCCGAGCTTCTCCGCCACGAGGCAGCCCGCCCACTCCCCGTTCTCCCGGACGATGACGTCGGGGCGCCACGCCTCGGCGTGCGCGAGCAGGTCGGGGATCATCCGCAGCGGCGCGCGCTCGCCGAAGACCCGGCGCTGCATGAACCGGTTGCGCCGCGGGTCGCCCTGCGGTGGCGCATCGGCCGTCCAGAGCGGCCCACTCGTCCGCTCCGCCGGGGAGGTGCTGGAGGCCGGCGCGCGCGAGCTGATCCGCGAAGAGCCGGGCGCAGCAGACCGCGACCTCGTGCCCCGCCGCCGCGGTTGCCCGCGCCACGGGCAGCAGCGAGTTGAAGTGGCCGACCAGGGGCAAGGAGGTGAAGAGGACGCGCATCGGCGCGAACCTTACCCCGCGCAAGGCGAGAAGACGTTGAGGGTGGGCCGAGCGGCCTTCGCAGACCGCCCGGCGCCCTGGCAGGGTCTCAGGCCAGGATGTGGTCGGTGTCGAGCGGCGGGATGTTCGCGAAGATCGTCCGGAAGCGTCGGGTCTCCTCGACGATCTCGACGGCGGAGAGGCCCGCCTCGGTGTCGAGGTCGTGATCGAGCCACAGCGCCGGTTGCGGCAGGGCCGCCGGGCAGGACGCCCGCAGCATGACCAGCCCGTCGTTGATGCGGTTGCACAGCTCGAGCATCTGCGAACGCGTCGTCCCGGGCTTTGCGCCGAAGAGCGAGTACAGGCGCAGGATCTTCTTGATCGGCTCGACCTTGACGAAGACCTTCAGCCCTTCCATGTCGAGCTTGATGTCCCCATCGGCGCCGATCTCCGCGCCCATGTACGCCCCCTTGTAGACCTCCATCAACCGGGCGATCGTCAGGTCGTCCGTGGTGAGGACTTCGAGAACGGCAGTCATTCCGGCTGCCGCCTTTCCGGTGGCATGCAAGCGGGATACCGCTGGTCTGCCCCCCAGGCCGAGCGGCCCCGGCCGCCACCTGTATCTGTCAGCGCGCAGGCGCGCTCAGGCATGATCGGGTGGAGTGGCCAGGGGGTCCAGAGCCATTGGTCAATGACCAAGGTCCCGTCCCGCGAGGGTTACTTCTCGCTGAGCTGCTTGATCAGTCCGGTGCGGTCGAACTCGTGCCAGTGCTCGCTGACCTTGCCGTCTCGCAACCGGAAGATGTGGATCTCGCCGATCGTGTAGCTGCGCCCGCTGGGCGGCACGCCCATGAACTCCCCCACCTGTCGCGCAGTGGCGGTGAGGCGAACCGCCACGCGGTCCTCCTCCGCGATCATGTCGTCGATCTCGAAATGGGCATCGGCCAAGGCCGTTGCGACGCGGGCCATGGCTTGCTTGAGGCCGGCGCGGTCGGCGTTGCCCCAGGTATGGCCGATGAAGTCGGGGGCGCACAGCTCGTCGATCGCCTCGACGCGCCCCTGCTCGAAGATCTCGGTGATGAAGCGCCGCACGAGCGCCTTGTTCTCGTCGCTCACGGCTTCGCCCTCCATGACGTGTAGACCGGCGGCCAGTCGTCGGCGCTGGCGCGCTCCCCGAAGATGGCGTGCTCGATCCCGAACTCGAAGAGCCGATACCCGTCGTCCACCTCGAACGCCCAGGCCGCTGCGACGGCGGCGCGCGTAGCTGCATCCGTCACTTCGCGGGCGTGGCCGCGGACCTGGAACTCGTGCGGCTCGGCGGGGTCCTGGTGGGCGTGGAGGGCGTATCGGCCGTCGCCGGCCAGGTCCGCCACCTTGGCCGACCCGACGATCACGAAGGCGAGCAGCCGTCCTCCCACGATCGCAACGTTGATGGGGTGGATCCGCGGCGGGTTGTCGCCCCGCACGCTCGCGAGGAGCGCCTCGCCGTCGCCGCGCCGCTCGAAGAGGCGCCGACCCTTGGCGGCCAGCTCCGGGGCGGCCGTCGCGAAGTCGTCCCAGGCAACCATCGGCTCAGTCTAGCGGCGCCCCTTGCCGTCCACGCTGAGTGCACGCGAGTGCACGCAGGCACGCTGCGGGCCTCGACCCGCCCCGA
This sequence comes from uncultured Chloroflexia bacterium, assembly GCA_963770875.1. GTDB lineage: Bacteria > Chloroflexota > Limnocylindria > QHBO01 > QHBO01 > CF-167. The sequence goes on along the minus strand of CAVYRE010000001.1, from coordinate 175,255 downwards.
CCTGCCCGGATCAGGCAGCGGCCCGATGCGCCTCGCACACGGACCGGCCGTCGACGACCAGGCTGCCATCGTCGGCAATGCTGACCGCGTAGGCCCACGACGCCGCCGGCCGGCCACACGCGGCGCACGGCAGCGATGCGCCGCGCAGGGGCATGGTGTGCAGGGGCACGCTGGGCAGGTCGTCCGAGTCGCTGATTCGCTCGTATCGTTCGATCATGGCGCCAGCATCGGCCCGGAAGGACAAGCCAACCTCAACGGGTCGGTAAGGATTCGACAACGCCCCGATCATTCCCGCTTACGCCCAGCGCAAATAACGGCCAAGAACGGTCGCCGGACTGGCTCTGCTTGGCTGAGATTTGCGCCCAGCGCATACGGCAGCCAACAAGGGCCTCGGAACGGGCGGTGAAGAGCGGCTGCTTGGCCGTTATGTACGCTCAGCGCAAATCCCAGGCGCCCGACGAGGCGCCTCAGGAGCTGGCTGGTCCCTCCCCGATCTTCCCGCGCGGCATCAGCGTGAACACGATCGCCGCGGCGAGCAGCGCCGTCACGATCCCCACGCTGAAGGTCGAGGCGATGGCCAGCGAGAAGGCCTCGTGGATGCCCGACACGATCGCCGGAATGAGCGGCGCCACCTGGTCGTGCTGCGCGGCGGGCACCTGGGCGAGGATCGCCGTGCCGAGGTCCCCCACCCCGGACAGGTTGTTGAGCGCCGCTCCCCCGCCCTGGGCGAACTGGTCGGCCAGCTCCGCCGGGACCCCCTTGGCGGCGATCTGCCTGGGCATCTCGGCCAGCAGGTTCGAGCCGAAGATCGAGCCGGTGATCGCCAGGCCCACGGTCCCGCCCACCTGCTGGAAGAGCGTGATGCTGCTCGTCCCGACCCCCAGCTCGTTGACCGGCACGGCGTTCTGCACCACCAGCGTGAAGACGGCGAACGACGGCCCGATCCCGAGGCCGGTGACCGCCATCCAGAGCCACAGCAGCGGCCGATCGGTCTCGCTGCGCAGGTTGGTGAGCAGGAAGAGGCCCGACCGCCAGCACCAGCAGCGACGCCCCGATCAGCGCCTTGTAGCGCCCGGTCCGCGCGACCAGCTGCCCGGAGATGGTGGCCGACAGGATCAGCCCCGCGAGCATCGGCAGGATCTGGTAGCCGGACTCGGTGGCGGAGGCGCCCGCCACGACCTGGAACCAGCGCGGCAGGAAGACGACGGCGGTGAAGAAGCCCATCGCCGCCAGGAAGATGGCGAAGACGCTCGCGGTGAAGGCGCGGATGCGGAACAGCTTGAGCGGCAGGATCGGCTCATCCGCGCGCGACTCGGCCCAGATGAAGACCGCGGCGAAGGCCAGGCCCAGGGCGATCAGCCCGCCCACCTGCGGATCGGTCCAGTCGCCGAACTGCTTGTTGGTGAGGCCGATCAGGATCGGGAAGAGGGCGCCCACCAGGGTCGCGGCGCCGAGGTAGTCGACCTTGCGCTTGAGCCCCGGCTCGACGACGGTCGGCAGCGTGCGCCAGATGATGTAGAGCACGACGAGGCCCAGCGGGATGTTCACGTAGAAGATCCACTGCCAGCCGACGGTATCGGTCAGGATGCCGCCGATGGCCGGGCCGATGAGCGATGAGAGCCCGAACACGGCCCCGAAGAAGCCCAGGTACTTGCCTCGCTCCGAGGGGCTGAAGATGTCGCCGATGATGGCGATCGAGATCGGGAAGAGGGCGCCTGCGCCGAGGCCCTGGAGCGCCCGGAACGCGATCAGCTGCCACATCTGCTGGGAGAGCCCCGACAGCGCCGAGCCGACCAGGAAGATGACGACCCCGGTCAGGAACATCGGGCGTCGGCCGAACAGGTCGGAGAGCTTGCCGTAGATCGGGCCAGAGGCTGTGGCGGTCAGCAGGTACCCGGTGAAGGCCCAGGTGTAGACATCGTTGCCCTTGAGGTCGGTGACGATCCGGGGGAGAGCTGTCCCCACGATCGTCTGGTCCAGGGCGGCGAGCAGGATGCCCAGCAGCACCGCGCCCAGGATCTCCATCCGGACGCGGTGGGGCAGCTCGATGGGGGCTCGGTCGAAGGCAGGTTCGTGCGGCGCGGCGACGGTCATGCTCGGAGGACTCCCGTGGTCGTGTGGGTCGGTTGGTATTGGGCGCGAGCCACCGATCGGCGAGTCGCTCGGGCAGTGTAGTAGCTCTTCGTCAAGCGGCGGCAAACGACGCGCCGGGGCCCATGCTCAGCCCGAGCGTGGTTGGACAGGCCGGGCCGATGGGGGGAAAATACGCCCTTCGGACGGGTGTTGAGGCGTGGTCCAAGAAGGGCCCCCGCGACAGTGTCCGCCCTCACTGCCAACAGCGGACCCGTCCGTCGCAGCCTCCCCTTTGACCAGGCAGGGGGCCAGTGTTCCGGGGCGCTGCAGGAGGTACGTTTCCCATGCAGGCTTTCATCATCGAGAGCACCAACCGTCCGGGCGAGTTTGCCCGGCAGGCGGCGGCCATCGCGTCCGAGGACGTCCAAGTCGCCGCCATCAGCCTTGGCCTCGGCGGCTGGGGCGCCACGGCCGTCCTGACGCGCAACGAGCCGGCCATCCGGCGCGCGCTGAAGGAGACCCGCCTCCCATACCAGGAGGTGCCTGTCCTGACCATCGCCCTCGAGGATCGGCCCGGCACGGCGGCCAAGGTAGCCAAGAAGCTGGCCGACGCCGGAGTGAACATCGAGCTGTTCGCACCGGTCCAGTACGCCGATGGCAAGGCAACCATCGCCATCGGCGTCGACAAGATCGAGGAGGCGCGCCGTGTCCTCTCCGATCACCTGATCGAGTGGATGGTCCCCGAGCCGATGCACGCGGGCATCGGGGTCGCCTCCTAGCCGAGCCGACCCCACCCCACGTGGCGCCGTGCCGCCTGCCCGGCACGGCGTCGCCGTATTCGCGACCTGGTCGCAGGCCACCGCCGCTTACGCTGGGCGCAAGTAACGGCCAAGCAAGGTCGCGAAGTGGGCGCTCGTTGGCTGAGATTTGCGCCCAGCGCACGCCCGCAGCCAACGAAGGCCTCGAACTGGGCCAATCCGGCGTCCTGGGAGCCGCTCCTTGTCCGCTATTTACGCTCAGCGCAAATGGCTGCGATCTGGGGCGTTGCGCTCTCCGGGCCGCAGTTATCGGCTCCTTAACGTCCGCGACACGCTGCTGTCACACGGCGCCGCGAGAATTGCGGCATGAGCCTGGATGCCTACCACGACCTGATCAACCGCGACCTGCCGCTGCCTGACCGCGGCTGCACCTCGAAGAGCGTCTTCGTCAGCCGCCGCGAGGCGCGCAGCTCGGCGCGGCATGGCCGCTCGCAGGACGGCACGCTGCGTCCCTACCACTGCCGCTACTGCGACGGCTGGCACCTCGGCCACCCGCGGTAGCTCCCGCTCAGTCGAGCGCCGGCTCCACCCGAGCCGGAGGCTCGGGCAGGAGGCTGGTGCTCCAGTCCTCGTCGAGCGGCTCCTCGTCGTCCAGCCACGGAAGCGTGGCCACGTGCCCTCCGGGGAGGTCGTCCTCGTCGTCGGGTCCATCGGGGTGGTGGGGGTCGTATGGATCGATCATGCCCCGAGCATCGGACCCCAATGACAAGCGAGCGGTAACGGGCTGGTAACGGATCAGTAAGTGATCGGCGCAAAGTCCCGCGGGAGGTCCGGCGCCGATACCTGGACGAGGCCGTGCGCCCCCAGCCCCCGCAGGTGGTGCTCCCCCAGGTCCAGGAAGGTCACCTCGCTGGGCCGATCCTCCCCGATCGAGGCCAGCGCCTGGCGCGAGATGAGGATCTGGCCGCCTCGCGCGAGGCCGGAGACACGCGCCACGGTGTGCACCGCGACGCCGACGTAGCCGCCATCGGTGAGCGTGGGGCGGCCGGCGTGGATCCCCATCCGGACGCGGACGCTCACCTTGTCGGGCCAGGCGTGGTCGCGGAGGCGGCGCTGGATCGCGATCGCCGCGGCGACCGCGGCCGACGCCTCGTGGAAGACGCCGAGGAACTCGTCCGCGCGGGCGTCGACCTCCCAGCCGCCGACCCGTTTCACGGCCGTGCGATGGATCCGCCGGGCGTCGGCGAGGAGCGGGCCGTATCGGTCCTCGAGCTGGAGGAGCAGCGCGGTCGACGCCTCGATATCGGTCATCAGGAAGGTGACGGCACCGCTGGGGAGCTGCGGGGCGCGGGAGCGCAGCTGCCCGGTGACGAAGCCGACCGGCACGATCGCGTAGCGCTTCGCCGCGTTCAGCAGGCGGGTCCGCGCCCGGTCGCGCGCCGCCTCGTCCTCGAAGATCACCTGGTTGAAGCGCGACAGCGCGTTGCGGACGTGGCTCTCGTCGTTGATCGGCAGGCGCCGGCGTCCACTCGCGTCAACGTGGGCGAAGTCGCTGTCCCGCAGCTTGCCGCGCTTGCCGGCGTCCAGCTTGGCCATCCGACCTGATGGTAGCCCGGGCGGTAGAGTACGGGCGTGCCTGACTACTCCCGCGCCGAGACCGCCACGCGCGCAGGATTGACCGACGAGCAGCTGGGCCGACTGGTCGAGCTGCGCATCGTCACGCCGGGCGATGGGGATCGGTTCAGCGCCGGCGACGTGCGACGGGCCGAGATGGTCCGCAGCCTGGAGGCGGCCGGGATCCCGATCGACGGACTCGCGTCGGCCATGCAGCAGGGCACGCTCTCGCTGGACTTCCTGGATGCGTCGGTCTACGAACGCTTCTCGCTGCTGGGCGACGTGACGTTCCATCAGCTGGCCGAACGCCTCGGGGTGCCGATCAACCTCCTCACCCTGATCCGCGAGGTCGGCGGCGCCGCGATGCCTTCAGCCGACGACCTGGTTCGCGAGGAAGAGGTCGCAGTCGCCGACTTCGTGGCGGCCCAGATCCGGGCAGGATTCCGGCCGATCGCCATCGAGCGCCTCCTGCGCGCCCAGGGCGACAGCCTGCGCCGGATCGCCGAGACGGAGGCCGATTGGTGGCAGTCCGAGGTGATCGCGCCGGCGATGGCCGCCGGCAAGGATGCGCAGGAGATCTCGGCCACCGACTTCGCCAGCGAGATCACCGCCCTGTCGGAGCGGTCCCTGATGGCGGTCTATCACGCCCAGCAGGCCCACGCCTGGACCGGCAACATCATCGGCACCTTCGAGTCGCTCCTGGCGCGCGCCGGCCTGCACTCCCGGCTCGACCGCCCGCCGGCGATGTGCTTCCTCGACATCACCGGCTACACGCGCCTCACGCAGGAGCGGGGCGACGAGGCGGCGGCCGACCTGGCGGCGACGCTTGGACGGCTCGTGCAGCGCACGTCGGTGCAGCACGGCGGCCGCGCGGTGAAGTGGCTCGGCGACGGGGTGATGTTCTACTTCCCCGACCCGGGACCCGGCGTGGTCGCCGCACTCGAGATGGTCGACGGGGCTCGCCGGGGCCGGGCTGCCGCCCGCGCACGTGGGCCTGCACGCAGGGCCGGTGATCTTCCAGGAGGGCGACTACTACGGGCAGGTGGTCAACGTCGCCTCGCGGATCGCCGAGTACGCGCGCCCCGGCGAGGTGCTCGTCAGCCAGGCCGTGGTCGACGCGGCGGGGAGCGCCGCAGCCTTCAGGGAGATCGGGCCGGTAGAGCTCAAGGGCGTCGCAGGGGCCATGCACCTGCACTTCGCGCACCTCGCGTAGCTACGCTGGCGTACTGGCGTTGGGCCTGCGGCGCGAACGGAGGCGGCCCGCTAGAGTCCCCGCGTAATGACCAGCTCCGAGCGCAACCACCCCGCCCGCGCGGTCGAGCGCACGTACCTGACCCTCACCCTGCTCTCGACGCTCGCCTCGAGCTTCATCTGGGGGATCAACACCATCTTCCTGCTCGACGCGGGGCTCAACAACGCCGAGGCGTTCGCGGCCAACGCGTTCTTCACGGCGGGGATGGTCATCTTCGAGATCCCCACCGGCATCGTGGCCGATACCCGCGGCCGGCAGCTCTCCTACGTGCTCGGCGCGGCGACCCTGCTCTTCTCCACGCTCCTCTACCTGCTGATGTGGCAGGTCCACGCGCCGCTGTGGGGCTGGGCGATCGCCTCGATCCTGCTGGGCCTCGGCTTCACCTTCTTCTCCGGCGCCAACGATGCATGGCTGGTCGACGCGCTGGCGGCGACCGGCTTCACCGGGCACCTGGAGCACGTCTTCGGTCGCGCGCAGAGCGTCGGCGGGCTGGCGATGCTGATCGGCTCGGTGGCCGGCGGGATCGTGGCGCAGGTGACCAACCTGGGGGTGCCGTACATCATCCGGGCCGCGCTGCTGGGGGTGACGATGCTGGTGGCGATGCGCTACATGCGCGACATCGGCTTCACGCCCGACCGTGACTCGAGCGCGGTGACCGCCGTGCGCAACGTGATCCGCGGCTCGATCGACGGTGGCTTCCGCAACCCGCCGGTGCGCTGGCTGATGCTGGCCATCCCGTTCACCGCCGGCACCGGGATCTACATCTTCTACGCCTCGCAGCCGTACCTGCTCCAGCTCTTCGGCGACCCGCACGCGTACAGCATCGCCGGACTGGCGGCGGCCATCTTCGCCGGGGTCCAGATCGCGGCGGGGCTGATGGTGCCGTGGTTCATGCGCCTGATCCGCCGCCGGACCGATGCGCTGCTCGTCGGCTCGGTCGCCGGGATCGCGCTGCTGGCGCTGCTGGGGCTGAGCCCCGGCTTCGTGGTGGCGCTGATCCTGCTCACCGTGTGGTCGTTCATCACCGCCGCCACGCGTCCCATGCGATCGGCCTTCCTGAACGGCGTGATCCCGTCCGAGCAGCGCGCCACGGTGCTCTCGTTCGACTCGCTGATGGGCTCCGCCGGCGGCGTGGTGGCCCAGCCGGGGCTCGGCGCCGTCGCCGACGCCAGCGGGTACGCGGCCTCGTACCTCGTCTCGGCCGGGATCCAGGTGCTGGCGCTGCCGTTCGTGCTGCTCGCCCGCCGCGAGAAGGCGTCGTCCGACACGGTCGGCCAGAACCCCAGCTAAGGAGGCATCCGATGTCCGATGCATTTCGCGTGGAGACCCGATCCGTTGACGGCGGCCCGACGGCGCTCGGGTGGGCAGGATCCGTGTCGGTCGTGATCGACCGGCCGGTGACTGCCGGCGGCCGCGGTCTTGGCTTCAATGGCGGCCAGCTCCTCAACCTGGCGGTCGCGGGCTGCGTCTCCAGCGACCTCTTCCGCGAAGCCGCGAGCCGCGGCATCACCCTGACTCGCGTGCGTGTGACCGCGGAGAGCGACTATGCCGGCCAGCCGCCCGTCTCGACCCCGATCGAATACAGCGTGGAGCTGGAGGGTGACGCCGACGCGGCGGTCCTTGCCGAGCTGGTGGCGCACGTGGACCGGATCGCCGAGATCCCGAACTCGATTCGGAACGGCACCCCGGTGACGCTGCGCGGAGGGGCATAGACGTCGAGTGCAGTCGGTCCCCCTCGACGCCGCCGCGTGGCGGCTGGGGCATCCAGGCGCGCTTCCCCGCATGACGGGATCTCCTTCCGCTAGGTCGGCGTGCGCCGGCGGCCTCCATTTACGCCCAGCGCAAGTAACGGCCAAGTTAGCGGCCGTGCACGACCTCCGCGGCGTCGCGACCGCAGGTCTGAGCACGAATCCGCGCGATTCGAGCCACGGCGAGACGGCGCGAGACAGCCAATCGGCCCCTGCTTGGCGGTTACGTGCGCTGGGCGCAAATCCGCCTGCGCCGCTGTAGCCCAGGTCGCTAGATCAGCTGGCGCTCCGATGCCCAGCGGGTCAGCTCGTATCGGTTCGACAGCTGGAGCTTGCGCAGCACCGCGGAGACGTGGCTCTCCACCGTCTTGACCGAGATCGACAGCTCGCCGGCGACCTCCTTGTAGGTGTAGCCGCGCGCGATGTAGCGCAGCGTCTCGCGCTCGCGGGCGGTGAGCAGGTCGAGCTCCGGGTCGGTCGGGAAGGGCGCCTCCCCGGCGAAGGCGTCGAGCACGAATCCCGCCAGGCGGGGCGAGAAGACGACGTCGCCGCCGTGGACCCGCTGGACCGCCGCTGCCAGCTCGTCGGCGGAGATGGACTTGGTGACGTAGCCCCGCGCTCCAGCGCGAATCAGGCCGATCACGTCCTCGGCGGCGTCCGAGACGGAGAGCGCCAGGAACTGCGTCGTGCCGCCGGCGGCCCGCACCCCGTCGATCACGGCTCGCCCCCCGCCGCCGGGCATGTGGACGTCGAGCAGCACCACGTCCGGCGTGGCCTTGCACGATGCCAGCGACCGCCTCCTCGACCGTCCCAGCATCCCCCACGATCTCGCAGCTGGCGCTCAGCTCGGAGCGCACGCCGGAACGGAACAGCTCGTGGTCGTCGACCACGAAGACACGGACCCCCGGTGGAGCTGCGGCCTTCATGGCGTGCGCCTCGGGAGCCGCATGGCGACCTCCGTGCCGCCGCCCGGCCGGCTGGTGATCGTCGCGCTCCCGCCGTGACGCTCCAGGCGCCCGACGATCGAGTCCGCGATCCCCCGTCGGTCGGAGGCGACCGCATCGGGGTCGAATCCGGTGCCGAGGTCGCGCACGAAGGCGCTCACCGCCTCCTCCTCGACCTCGACGTAGACCGATACCTCCGTCGCTCCCGAGTGCCGCGCGGCATTCAGCGTCGCCTCGGCGACCGCGGCGACGAGGGCGCTCATCCGTTCGTCGAGGTCCGCATCGCCGACCACGATCGCCTCGACCTTGACCTGCTGCTCGCGCTCGATCCGGCCGGCCATGGCGTCGACCGCGTCGCGCAGCCGTGCCCCGGCGAGGGTCGGCGCGCGTCCGTACAGCCACGCGCGCAGCTCCCGCTCCTGCGTGCGGGCCAGGCTCGCCATCTCGCGCGACTCCGGCGCGCGCTGGATCAGGGCCAGCGTCTGGAGCACCGAGTCGTGGAGGTGCGCCGCCATCTCGGCGCGCGCCTCGGTCCGGACGCGCGTGTTGCGCTCCTCGATCAGGGCGCGGCCCATCCCCCATGCCCACGGGCCGATGATCAGGCCCAGGCCGGCAATCGCGACGAAGGCGGCGAGCAGCGTGCTCCCGACCGCGGCCAGCGAGGTGTTGGTGGCGAGGAAGACGACCATGGCACCCAGGATCAGGAGGCTGCCGACGGCGAGGCGTGAGGTTGGTACGCGCCCGGTCATCACCCCGCCGAGCGGCCACCGCGCGCCACGCTCCTCGCCGCTGCGCGCCCACAGGATGGCGAACCCGATTGCGGCAAGCGTCACGGGCCACGCCAGCCCCTCACCGAACCAGAAGCCGGAGACGTAGAGGAGCAGGACAACCCCCATCAGCACCAGCGCCGCGCCGAGCGCCTGGCCCAGCGTCGGCCGGACGAGCACCCGCGCCCGGGGCGGCGCGGTCGGGTCCAGCTCCTCCTCGGGGGCCAGCAGCCAGGCGAGCAGGTAGACGACGATCCCGAAGCCGGCGGCGATCGAGAGCACGACGAATGCGATACGCACCGTGAGCGGCTCGATCCCGAGGTGATGGCCGATCCCCGAAGCCACGCCGGCGACGATCCGGTCGCTCCGGCTCCGCTCCAGCCGCGGACGGGGTGCGCCGTCCACGGTCCTGCCTGCGCGCCGAACGCCCACCTGTGCCATCCCCGGCATGTTCGCACACGCCCAGGTCGCCGACGATCGGGGATGACCCTGAGCCGGCCTCGGCGCGGGTCAGGGTCCTTTCAGGGTGCTCCCCGATAGGCAGCCTGGCGCCGCGGACGCAAGATCAGGGCGATGACAAGCCAGGACACGCCACGGACCGATGTCCCCGGTCGCCTCCTCCGCCGCCGCACCACTGACCGGGTGATCGGCGGAGTCGCCGGCGGCCTCGGTGACTACTTCAACGTCGACCCGCTCCTGTTCCGCATCGGCTTCGTGGGCCTGATCATCTTCGGCGGCGCCGGCCTGGTGCTGTACGTCATCGCGTGGCTGCTCCTCCCCGCCGAGGGGCACGACGCATCCGTCGTCGAAGCCTTCTTCCGGCGCCTCGGAATCACGCCACGCGGGCTGGCCTGGACGGCCATTGCGATCCTGTTGCTCATCGTGATCCAGGCGATCCTGAGCCCCGGCGGCTACCTCTGGATCGGCGATGGACCTCGCCTCGAGGGCCCGGTATGGTTGGCGCTCGGGGTCGTCGGCGTGGGCATCTGGCTGCTCCGACGCGTCGACGCGGCTCCGTCAGTGGCCGTGGCCAGAGCTGTTGTCGCCCCCTCGCGCGCCCCGGCCGTGCGACGGCCACGCTCGCCGCTCGGCTGGTACGTCCTCGCCGCCACCCTGATCGCGGTCGGCCTGCTCGCCATCGTCAGCCAGGCGGTCAGGGTCGAGGTGACGCCGGGACAGTTCTTCGGGGCCGCGTTGACGGTGATCGGGATCGGCCTGGTCGTTGGCGCCTGGTGGGGTCGCGCCCGGATCCTGATCCTGCTGGCGATCCTGCTCGTGCCGGTCGGCGGTCACCGCGAGCTTCATCACCGCACCGCTCGAGGGCGGGATGGGCGATCAGCACTTACGCCCCGGCGAACCTTGCCGAGCTGCGCGGCGAATACCGGCTCATGGGCGGCCGGCTCGTGCTGGATCTGACCGGCCTCGGCGGTCGCCGCGAGCCGATCCACGTGACCGCCAGCGTGGCGGTCGGCGAGCTGATGGTCCTGATCCCGCCGGGCGCAGCGGTCCGGTTGGACGCGCGCGTCGGTGCCGGTGGCACCCTCGATCTTCGGCGAGCGCCAGGTTGGCACCAGCCTCCAGGACCGATATCGTCCGCAGCCAGCTCGGCGCGACGACCTACATCCTCGACCTGCGAGGCGGGCATCGGTGACGTGCGCGTCGTCACGCGAGGGGCGAACTGATGGCACGCCATCCGGTCGATCTGCTCTCCTTCGTCTGCGGGCTGCTGGTGCTGAGCGTTGGGTTGCTGCTGCTCTCCGGCAACCTGGGCCAGGTGCCGATGGAGTGGGTCGGGCCGATCGCCGCGATCGGGCTCGGGGTCGTGATCGCTGGCGCCGCATACGCGGGGCGCCCGCCCAGCGAGGGGTCGCACGAGCCGGACGAGGGCTAGCGACCTCCCCGAGCGATGGCGGTCGGCCCTTTCGCTGGGGGGCTGGCGGATCGATACTTGCGGCCTCAACCCCCCGCTTCCGGATAGGAGATAGACCGATGTCCGACCACCCCAACGCCACCGTCGTTCGCAACATGTTCGAGGCCCTCGGGAAGAACGACATGGGTGGGTTCGCCGCCGCCCTCGACGATGACGTCGTCTGGCACGAGATCGGCAATCCCGAACCGGTCCGCGGCAAGGCGGCGCTCGCCGCCCGCTTCAGCACCCCGTCCGACTTCACCATCACCGGCGATACGCACGACGTGGTTGGTGGCGACGACCACACCGTGGCGCTGCTGACCGCCACCGCCACGCGCGCCGGGAAGCCGTTCACCTATCGCGTCGCCGAGATCTACCACATGCGCGACGGCAAGATCGTCGAGCGCTGGGCATTCTCCGACGACACGGCGGCGATCGCGGCGTTCTTCGGCTAGGAGCTGGAGCGCCGCTGCACGTCGTTTGCGCCCAGCGTACATAACGGCCAACTTCGACCCTCGTCAGGCCGGATCCGGGTCGATCTGAGCCAGGTCGACCCTGGCGGGAGCACGGCTACGGTCCGGATGGCGGTTCCAACCACCGGTAGAAGCCTCGTTCTTGTCCGTTACTTGCGCTGAGCGTAAACGGCTGCACGCTCACCCATCGACGGGCTCGCCACTTGCCGCGGCGCTCCCCGGCGCGGCACACTCCGCGCTCACATGAACGTCGTCTTCCTCTCGCCGCACTTCCCGCCGAACTGGTACCTGTTCGCGACCGCCCTGCGGGAGCAGGGCGCCACCGTGCTGGGGATCGCCGACGCGCCCTACGAGGAGCTGCGCCCCGAGCTTCGTGACGTGCTGACCGACTACTACCAGGTCCACGACATGAGCGACTACGACCAGCTCCTCCGGGCGCTGGCCTGGTTCACGCATCGGCACGGCAAGCTGGACCGGCTCGACTCCCTCAACGAGTGGTGGCTCGAGACGGAGGCGCGGCTCCGCACCGACTTCAACATCCCTGGCATCAACATCGGCGAGATCGCGCGGATGAAGCGCAAGTCGCTCATGAAGCGCCTCTTCGTGCGGGCCGGGCTCACCCCGGGACGCGGCCGCGTCTGCCGCTCCGCGCACGCCACCCGCGCCTTCGCCGAGGAGTGCGGCTTCCCCATCGTCGCCAAGCCGGACGCGGGCGTGGGCGCCGCAGCGACCTACAAGCTGGAGAACCCCGACGACCTCGAACGGTTCCTGGCCGACAAGCCGAGCGTCGACTACATCCTGGAGGAGTACCTCCACGGCACGCTGCTCACCTACGACGGGATGGTCAATCGGCGCAGCGAGGTCGTCTTCGGCTCGTCGTTCTACTACTCGTCTGGCGTGATGGAGGCGGTCAACGACGACTGGGACATCTGGTACTGCATCACCCGCAAGGTGCCCCCCGACGTCGAGGCGGCCGGCAGGGCGATCGTGCGCACCTTCCGCCTCAAGGAGCGGCCGTTCCACTTCGAGTTCTTCCGCCTGCCCGATGGCTCCCTCGTCCCGCTGGAAATCAACGTCCGACCGCCGGGGGGCCTCACCGTCGACATGTTCAACTACGCCAACGACCTGAACTTCTATCGGGGCTGGGCACGGATGGTGGTCCACGGGCGCTGGGACGAGCCGATCAGCCGGGCCTACGCCACCGCCTACGTCGGGCGGAAGGATCGGTTCACCTACAAGCTCAGCCACCGCCAGGTGATGGGCAAGTTCGGCGACCTGATCGTGATGGACACCCCGATGGCGGGCATCTTCGCGCGGGCGATCGGGGACTTCGGCTACATCCTGCGGGACCCCGACGAGGCGAAGGTGACCGCCGCGGCGCGCGCCATCCAGATCAAGGTCAACGCATGAGGTCCGATCGGTTCCTGACCTTCAGCCCGGCCCTGGGGCACGACCTCGAGATGTATCGCTACACCTCCGACGGGGGCGTGGCGGGACAGCCGATCGTTGCCTTCCCGTCGATGAACGGCCGGGTCTGGGACTGGGAGAACTTCGGGATGGTGGAGTCGATTCGCCACCTGATCGAGGCGGGGCGGGTGACCCTCTACGTCAGCGACGGGATCGACTGGCAGTCATGGACCGCGCCCGAAAAGGCGATGGACGAGCGCGTGGCGCGCCACGCCGACTTCGACCGATACGCCGTCGCCGAGCTGCTCCCCCGGGTGCGCGAAGAGACGGGGCATGTCACGGCCTGGACGGCGGGCTGCTCCATGGGCGCCTTCCACGCCAGCAACCTCTTCGTCCGCTACCCCGCGCAGGTCGATGGCCTCATCGCGATCTCGGGCGTCTACCAGCCACGCCGCTTCATCGGGGAGTTCAGCGACGGGCCGGCGATCGACTTCTCACCGCTCGACCGCCTCGCCCGGGAGTCGGATCCGGAGCGACTCGCCCTGTATCGCCGAGCGCGGATCACCCTCTGCGTCGGGCAGGGACGCTGGGAGGAGGAGATGATCGTGGATGCGCACGCCATGGAGGCGCTCCTGGCGTCGAAGGGGATTCCGGCGTTCGTCGACTTCTGGGGTCACGACGCGGACCACGACTGGCCGTGGTGGCAGAAGATGCTCCCCTACCACCTGGAGCGCCTCCTCGGCTGAAGGCGGCAACCCCCAGGCGCCGCGCTTACGCTCAGCGTAACGAACGGCCAAGAACGGAGTCTGCGCGGGTTGATCGGGCCGTTCTGCGAGCCACCGTGAGCACGGGCGCCATCCGGATCGGCGTCCAGTGGCGCGGCGACCCCGCCAACTTGGCAGGTACGTACGCTGGGCGTAAGCGGGTGACGGGCAGCGCGCCTAGGATGGCAAGGCACGCGAGGCAAGCATCGCAGGAGGAATCCCATGGCGAAGCTGCGCATCACCCGCCTGGGACACGGCGGGATCCTCTATCACTCCCCGGGTGACAAGTGGCTCTGGGTGGACCGATGGAGCGGCGCGCCCACCTACGTCGAGCCGGCTGACGCAGGGGTCGACGTGGTGGCCCCGACCCACGGGCACTTCGACCACATCGGCATCGAGGCCAGCGACATCGTTGACCTGGCGGCCCTCGGCGGCACGGTGGTCGGCAGCCACGAGATGAGCATCTATCTCGCCAGCCGTGGGGTCGAGGCGATCGGGATGAACAAGGGCGGGCGAGTCGAGGTGGCGGGGATCGGCTTGAACATGGTCCACGCCGACCACACCGGCGGCGTGACGATCGCCGGCGACCCCGAGGCGACCCGCGAGGTCGGCTGCTGGGGCTGGGTGATCGAGTTCGAGGACGGCACCCGCGTCTACCACACCGGCGATACGGCCCTGTTCGGCGACATGGCGCTGGTGAAGGACCGATGGGCGCCCTCCATCGCGGTGCTGCCGATCGGCGGCCACTACACGATGGGCCCGGCCGATGCCGTGCGGGCGCTGGCACTCATCGGCGCCACGGTGGCGATCCCGGTCCACTACGCCACCTTCCCGATCCTGACCGGCACCCCCGCCGAGCTCGCCGCCGCGACGAAGGCCACGGTCGTGGCGCTGGAGCCCGGGGAGACCTGGGAGGCCTAGGTCCGGTGTCGCTGGCGGTCTACCTGGAGATCAGCGCCAAGCGAACGTTCGCCGGCGCGATCGAGTGGCCAGGCTGGTGCCGCCGCGGTCGCGGCGAGGAGGAGGCGCTGGCAGCGCTGCTCGCCTACGCCCCGCGCTACGCACGCGTGGTCGCAGCCGCGGGGATGACGGCGCCGAAGGTGGCGGACATCGACGTGGTCGAGCGGCTCAAGGGCGGTTCTGGGACCGACTTCGGCGTGCCATCCGTCGCGCTCGCGGCTGATGGGCGACCGCTCGAGACAGCGGAGCTTGACCGCCAATCGCGCCTCCTGACGGCGAGCTGGCAGGCGTTCGACGTCGCCTGGCGCGAGGCGGACGAGGCCGGCGTCGAGCTGCGCAAGGGACCGCGCGGCGGCGGCCGGGATCTGCCGAAGATGCTCGGCCACCTCCTCGAGGCCGAGGAGGCGTACCTGGGGCAGCTGGGCAGCCGCGGGCCGCGCCTACCGGGCGCCGCGCCGGCTGACCGCATGGCGGTGGTGCGCGACACCGCCCTGGTGGCCCTCGCGGCGCGTGCGCGGGGCGAGCCGATCGGTGACCCGCGCAACACCCTGCACCCGTGGTTGCCGCGCTACTTCGTGCGGCGCTCCGCGTGGCACGCGCTGGACCACGCCTGGGAGATCGAGGACCGCTCCGGCTAGGCCACGACCGTATCGGTCACCGTGTCACGGGTGAGGGTCAGCCAGCGGCGGCAGCCGGCGGCGTGGAACCAGCGCTCGGTGGTGACGCCGCGGACGTTGTTCACCATCCAGACGTAGTCGACGTTGCGCGCCTCCTCGCCCACGATCCAATCGGGCACTGACGGCAGCTCGCCGCCGAAGCGGAACTCGCTCGCGGGCCGCTCGCCGCAGATGGGGCAGGTGATCCACAGCATCAGCGGGTCCCCGCCGATCCCTGGTCGGCCATGGCGTGGTCGGCGGCGAATCGTTCCAGGCCGAACGAGGCGATCAGCGTTGGCGTGGCGCCCGTGGCGATCAGCTCGGCCATCGCCTCGCCCCCGGCGGGGATCGCCTTGAAGCCCCACGTCCCCCAGCCGGTGGTGATCAGCAGGCCGTCGATCCCGGTGAAGCCCATGATCGGGCTGTAGTCGGGGCTGATGTCGCAGATGCCGGCCCAGGTGCGCAACACCCGCAGGTCGCGCAGGAATGGCAGCAGGTGGATCACCTTGGCCGAGACGCTCTGCAGGAACTCGTACGAGGACTGGCGCGAGTACGAGGGCTGCGAGTCGAACTCGGCGCCCATCAGCATCTGGCCGCGGGCCGTCTGCGAGACGTAGCAGAGGAGCTCGGAGGAGGCGACGATCGGCCCGAAGCCCTGGGCGTAGGCGTTCGTGACGAGGGCCTGGAGTGGGTGGGTGCGGATCGGGAGGCGCAGGTCGGCCATCGCCGCCACGGTCGTGACGTTGCCGCCGACCGCGCTGAGGACCACGCCGGCGGAGATCGGTCCGGCATCGGTCTCGACCCCGACCACCCGACCGCCGTCCCGCAGCAGGCCAGTGACCGGGGTGTGGGGCAGGATGTCGACGCCGCGCCGCATCGCCCCCTGGGCATACGCCCACACCACGCGGTCGTGGCGTGCCGTCGCGCCGCCGGGGTGGTACGAGCCGCCCAGCACCGGGTAGCGGCCGCCGCCGGTCAGGTCGAGCGCGGGGCAGAGCTGTTTCGCCTCCTCCGGCGTGATCGTCACCGTCTCGGCGCCGCAGGCCTGGTTCATGAGGGCGCGGGAGCGCTCGGCGCGCATCGCCATCTCGGTGTGCGCCAGCCACAGCAGCCCCTTGGTGGCGTGCATGATCATCGCCCCGGTCTCCTCCTCCAGGGTCGCGTACAGGTCGACGCTGTGCTGGTAGAAGCGGACCGATTCGGGGATCCCGTAGTTGGCCCGGATGATCGTCGTGTTCCGGCCGCTGTTGCCCGAGCCGATGTAGTCGGCCTCCAGCACCGCGACGCTCGTGATCCCGTGGCGCGTGGCGAGGTAGTAGGCGGTCGCCAGGCCATGGCCACCGGCGCCGATGATGACCACGTCGTACGAGCGCTTGGGCGCGTGCCACTCGAGGTCGAGCAGGGTCTCGACGAACTCGTTCATGGCAGCCGATCCATCAGCTCGTGGGCGTACGCGGCCGTGGTGAGCAGCAGCACGCGATCGTTCGTGAGCCAGAGCTTGGCGGGCACCCCGGCGATCAGCCCCTGGGCCAGCGCCGGCCACGTTTCGGGGAGTGGCCAGTCGACGTGCCCCAGGACGAGGTCGTCCAGATCTTCGAGGGAGAGCCACCAGCCGACGAATCCGCGCTCGTCCTCGACGATCGCGTCGGCCCGCTCGGCCTTCGTGGCTCCCAGCGCGAAGAGGTCGTCCGCGGCGAAACGGAGGGCGGCCACGCCATCGGGCCAGGTCAGGGCATCGAGCGTGGCCGGCGCGGCAACCACGCGGATGCCGGTCAGCGGCTCAGGCGCGCGCACGGAGGCCCTCGGGGTCGTAGAAGGGCGGAGCGGCGACGTGGGCGGGGCGCCCGTCGATCTCGACGCGGTCCGGGAAGGGGGCGCGCTTCAGCCAGCCCAGCATCACCGCGCGGCCGACGCTCGGCGAGGTGAACGACGAGGTGACATGACCGATGACGTCGCCGTCGGACCAGATTGGGCTCCCCTCGGTGGGCGCGGCATCGGCCATGGTCAGGCCGACCAGGCGGCGCCGATCCTCGAGCTGCGCGGTGCGGGCCAGCGCCTCGTGCCCGACGAAGAAGGGCTTCTCCATGTTCACGGCCCAGTCCATGCCAAGGCGGCGCGGCGTCGTGTCGAGCTCGGTGTCCATGCCGATGATCACGTGCCCCTTCTCGAGCCGCAGCGCGAAGAGCGCCTGCAGGCCGTGCGGCGCAATGCCGAGGTCCTTCCCCGCGGCCATCAGGGCGCGCCACAGCTCGACCGACCGGTCGACCGGGTGGTGCAGCTCGAACGAGGCCTCGCCGGTGAAGCTGAGGCGCATGACGTGGGACGGGACGCCGGCGACATCGGCGCGGAGGTGCTGGAGGAAGCGCGGCGGCTCCGCGAGGCCGACCCGGGCGAGGAGCTCCGCGGCGCGCGGGCCGGTGACGTTGATCGCTGCCAGCGACATCGTCCGGTCGAGCAGGAGCACGTTCAGGTCCCACGTCTCGATCCAGTCGCGCATCCACATCTCGGCGTTGCCCGCCCCGCCCGTGGTGAAGGTGAGCACGAAGCGGTCCTCCGCCTCGCGGCAGATCATCCCGTCGTCGATGACATGGCCGCGCTCGTTGAGGAGGAGCGCGTAGCGCGAGCGGCCGATCCGGATGGTGGAGACGTCGGTCGGGTAGAGGCGCTGGAGGAACTCGACCGCATCGGGGCCGGCCACGACGAACTTGCCAAGGGTGCTGACGTCGCCGAGAGAGACGGCGGTCCGCACGGCGCGATACTCGGCGAGGTGGTCGCCGTAGTGCCAGGGGCGCCACCAGCCCCCGAAGCGGTCCATGCGGGCACCCAGCGCGACGTGCTCGTCGTGGAGCGCGGTGCGGCGGAACGCGTCGATGTGGAAATCGGCCGACGCCTCGCCCAGGGTGATCTGGCGCGATGCCGGGCGCGCGGTGAAGGGATCTGGGGCGATGCCGGTCTTTGCCGCGATCCAGGCGCGCACGTGGGGCAGGCAGACGGCACCCTGGCACGTGCCGGTCCCCGCCAGGCTCGCCCGCTTCACCAGCTCGAGCTCGTTGAAGCCGCGCGTCCAGACCCCCTCGAGGTCCTCGACCGTGACGCCGGCGCACGGGCAGACGACCCCGCTCGTCGGCGCCGGCGGGAGCGGGAACGTCTCGGCCGCCGAACCGACCACGCGCACCGGGACGTTGCCGGCCATCCGCGCCAGCACGTCGCGCGGGGCGCGCCCGAGGCCGAGGATCAGCGTGTCGCAGGGCGTCGTCATCTCGCGGCCGTGGTCCCGGGTCACGACCCCGGTCACGCGCCCCTCCCCCTCGATCCGCACCAGGTCGCCAGACAGCGAGGTGCACGGGACCCCCTCGGGTGCCTCCCCCACCGCGACGGCCACGCCGAGATCGACTCCCGCCCGATCCAGCTGGCGCGCCGCCCGGGCGGTGACGAGCCCCTCGAGCCGATTCCCCTCGCAGACGGGCTGGATCTCCGCCGCGCCGGTCGCGATCACCACCTCTCGCGCCCGGATGTGCAGCATCCCCTCCGGCGTCCGCGCGATGACGGTTGGACCGGCGTAGACCGCGACCACCTCGGCCCCATCCCCGGAGTTCAGCCGAACCGTCGTTCGGCCCTCGGTCTCGCCGGCTGCTGCGCGACCGCTTCGCCCGCCGCCGATCACCACGACCTCCGCCTCCTCGTGGCGCACCGCGATGTGCCGCGCCCGCTCGTCTGGCGGGCGCCACGGGGGCGCTCCAACGGCGGGATGGCGGCGCACCTCGAGGTCGGCGCGTGCCGGGGTCAGGCAGGTGCGGACGTACGCGATCCCATCCACCTCGGCGACGCAGTTGCCGCAGTCGCCGGCGAGGCAGAGCGTCCCGCCGTGGAGGGGGTGCTCGCCCGCCCGGACCAGGGCCACCGCCACGCTGTCGCCGGGCTCGAAGGGCAGCCGCTCGCCGTCGATCACGAACCGGGCCGCCTGGGCGCTCATCGGCGAGAGGCTAGCACCGGGTGCGGCGATGTCCGGGCCTCATCGTGCAGCACGAGTGCACGAAGTGGCTCCGACGCGACGGGACTCGCGACGAAGCTCTCCCTACCTCCACATGTCGCCGTAGGGGTGCTCGCCGACGATCGGCTTCCCTTCGGCGAAGCGCTCCAGGCGGTAGATCGCCAGGTCGTCGTTCGACGCGACGCCCTCGGTGATCAGCTGCGCGAGGCTGGCCCCCACCGCTGGCGCGGTCTTGAAGCCGGTCCCCGAGTAGCCGCAGTCGAGCCAGAAGCCATCGGGCCCGGCCGGACCGATGATCGGGTGCTGGTCTGGCGTGATCCCGTCCTGCCCGGAGTGCGCCGAATGGAGCCCGGCCCGCGCGAAGTCGGGCAGGCGTCGCATGACCCGCTCCGCCGCCTTCTCGATGAACCCCGGCGCGGCCGCGTCGACCGGCGCATCCGCGTCGTCGGAGATCGGGTTGCCGTCCTCCAGCGCCACCAGGGTCAGCGACGCTCCCTCGGGGCGGGCATAGAAGGCGTTCTCGAAGTCGATGAAGACCGGGTGCGAGGGGATGTCGGCCGGGCGCAGGACGTAGGCGACGTCGTGGCGCCAGACCTTCAACGGGAGCTCGATCCCCGTCATGGCCGCCACCCGGCCGGCCCACGCCCCGGCGGCGTCGACCACGATCGGCGCGTCGAAGGCGCCACGGGAGGTGTCGATTCCGACGACCCGGTCCCGCACCACGCGGACGCCGGTCACGGCACAGCCCTGGATCAGCCGGGCGCCGCGGGCCGTGGCCGCGGCCATCAACGAGCCGGCGGTCTGGGTCGGGTCGGCGTAGCCGGAGAGCGGCTCGAACGCCGCCACCTGGCCGTCGCCGATGGCGACCCCCGGCAGCAGGCGGCGCACCGCATCGGCCTCCACGATCTCGGTCGTGATCCCGATCCGCTGCTGCATGGCGGTGTTGGCACGCAGCGCCTCGACCTCGTCTGGCGGGACGAGCTGGAGGAAGCCGACCTGGGTGAAGCCGCACTCGCCGCCGACCCGCTGCCCCCAGTCGGCGAAGTAGGCGTGCGACCGCCTCGCCAGCCGGGCCTCCGCCTCGACGTCGTAGTGCATCCGCACCAGGCCGCTCGAGCGCCCCGTGGCACCGGCCGCCACGACCGACTTCTCGACCACCAGGGCGCGCACGCCTCGCTCCGCCAGGTGGAAGGCGAGCGAGGCTCCCTGGACGCCGGCGCCGATGATGATCGCGTCAGCCGTCTCCGCCATGGCGGCAGGCTAGCCACCCTCGCCCGCGACCGCAAAGGGCCAAATGGCCCGTGGCCGCGCCCTCGCTAGAATGTCCGTCCCATGCCCCCCTCCGACGAGGTCCTCGTCCATGCCCGCGCGCTGACGAAGCGCTTCGGCGGCTTCACCGCGGTGAACGCCGTGGACTTCGACGTGCGCACCGGCGAGGCGTTTGGGTTCCTCGGCCCGAATGGCGCCGGCAAGACGAGCACGATGCGGATGATCGCCTGCGCCAGCCCGGTCACCGAGGGTGACCTGACGGTGATCGGCATGGACCCGCGCAGCCAGGCGGCGCAGATCAAGGCGCGCCTCGGGGTGGTCCCGCAGATCGACAACCTCGACGCTGAACTGAGCGTGCTCGAGAACCTGCTCATGTACGCGCGCTACTTCGACATGCCGATGTCGGTGGCGCGTCCGCGCGCCCTCGACCTGCTCGAGTTCATGCAGCTCTCGGAGCGGGCCAGCGACCAGGTGGAGCCGCTCTCCGGCGGCATGAAGCGGCGCCTCACGATCGCGCGGGCGCTCATCAACGACCCGGAGCTGCTGATCCTCGACGAGCCGACGACCGGCCTCGATCCGCAGGCGCGCCACCTCCTCTGGGAGCGCCTCTACCGGCTCAAGCAGCGCGGTGCGACGCTGATCATCACCACCCACTACATGGACGAGGCCGAGCAGCTCTGCGATCGCCTGGTGGTGATGGACAAGGCCGAGATCGTCGCCGCGGGGACGCCGCGCGAGCTGATCGAGCAGTACGCCACGCGCGAGGTGCTCGAGCTGCGCATCCCCGAGGAGCGGCGGGCCGGGCTGGACGGGCGCCTCGACGGCCTCGCCGAGCGGATCGAGGAGCTGCCGGATCGCTTCCTGCTCTACGCCGCGGACGGTGAGCAGGCGCTCGAGCAGGTCCATGCCCGCGAGATCCCGGTCGAATCGGCGCTCGTCCGTCGCGCCACCCTCGAGGACGTCTTCCTGCGGCTGACCGGCCGCTCGCTGGTGGAGTGATGGCGGTCGTCGCGGGTAGCCAGCCCCTCGCCCCACGGCCGATCGCGTCGCGCATCCGTGGCGCGCTCTTCGGCGGCGCCCGGATCCTCCAGCGCAACCTGCTCGTGTACCGGCGCATCTGGCGCGGCAGCGTCTTCGGCTCTTTCCTGACGCCGATGCTCTACCTCACCGCCATGGGGATCGGCCTCGGCAGCCTGGTGGGCCGCGGCGGAAACATCCTGCCGGGCGGGGTCGACTACCTCCACTTCCTCGGTCCCGGGATCCTGGCCAGCTCCTGCATGCAGACGGCCAGCTTCGAGTCGACCTACCCGATCATGGGCAAGATCACCTGGCGCCGGAACTACGAGGCGATCCTCGCCACCCCGATGCAGGTCCATCACCTGCTCATCGGCGAGCTGGCCTGGATCGGCTTCCGCCTGACCAGCATGTCGACCGTCTTCCTGGTGGTGCTGACCCTCTTCGGCATCCCGCGCAGCCCCCTGGCGGTGCTCGCCGTGCCGGCGGCGGTGGTGACCGGGCTCTGCTTCGCGGCGCCGATCATCGCCTTCTCCGCGACGCGCTCCAACGACAGCGGCTTCGCGGCGATCTTCCGCTTCGTGATCAACCCGCTCTTCCTCTTCTCCGGGACCTTCTTCCCGATCGACAAGCTGCCCGAGACGGTGCGCTGGATCGCCGCTGCCACCCCGCTCTACCACGGCGTGGCGCTGGTGCGCGGCGCCATCCTGGACATGATCCCGGCCGACTGGCCGCTCCACGTGGCGTACCTGCTCGTCTTCCTGGCGATCACGAGCTACGTCGCCTTCCGGCTGCTGCGGCGGAGGCTCGTGAAGTGACCGCCATCGCGCGGCGCGCCCCTGCCCCTGCCCCGGCATCCGGCTCCGGCCTGGTCGCGTCGCTGCTCCGCTCGCGGCGCCTGGTCCAGCGCAACCTGCTCGTCTACAAGCGCGGCTGGATGGTGATCTTCTCCGGCTTCTTCGAGCCGCTCTTCTACCTGCTCGGGATCGGCTACGGGCTCGGCTCGTTCATCGGGGGGATCCCCCTGTCGGACGGGCGGACCATCCCCTACGCGGCCTTCGTGGCGCCGGCGCTGCTCGCCCAGGCGACGATGAACGGGGCGATCGCCGAGTCGATCTTCAACGTCTTCTTCAAGCTGAACTTCAGCAAGACCTACGACGCGATCCTCGCCACGCCGCTCGGGATCCGCGAGATCGCGCTGGGCGAGATGGCCTGGTCGCTCTTCCGCGGGACCCTCTACGTGCTCGCCTTCGTGCTGGTGATGGTCGGGATGGGGCTGGTCGTCTCGCCGATGCTGTTCCTCGTCATTCCGGCCTCGATCCTGATCGGCGCCGCCTTCAGCGCGGCCTGCCTGGCGACCACCGCCTACCTGCGCACGGTGCAGGACTTCGACCTGCCGATGGGGCTGGTGGTGATGCCGATGTTCCTCTTCAGCGCCACCTTCTTCCCGATCAGCGTCTACGACCCCTTCCCGATCCTCAAGATCGTGATCGAGGCGACGCCGCTCTTCCACGCGGTGAGCCTGCTGCGCGGCCTGGCCACCGGCCTGGTGGGCTGGCACGAGCTGTGGGACCTGGGCTACATCGTCGCCTTCGGCGCGATCGCGATGTGGATCGCCCTCCATCGCCTCGAGGAGCGGCTCATCAAGTAGGGGTACCAGTGGCGGATGCCGCCGTTCGCCGTCGGGGGAGTAGAGTCGGCGCAAGCACCAGGAACGTCGAGCGATGAACACCCCCATCGATGAGCTCGAGCCGATCCGCCTCATCACCGAGGACCTGGATCTCCGCGGCTGGGTCCGGACCGAGGGGCAGCGGATGACCGACATCCTCCAGGGGAGCGAGTCATTCCTCTTCCTCCCCGCGGGCGCCAACCAGGGCTGGACGGAGGTCTTCCCCGATGAGCTGACCCTGGTGGTGCCTCCCCCGCACGTCAGCCCGCCGGCGGTGCGCCTGCCCACCAACCAGCATGGCGTGCAGGTCCGCGCCGGGAGCTACCACGTCACCGGGACGGCGCACCTCCGGCCGGGCGAGCTGGACGACCCGATCCTCCGCGCCGTCCGCCGCTTCCTGCCGCTCACCCGCGCCACCTTCGCTCGCGGCGATGGGCCGCAGGACGAGGCCGAGGTGGTCATCGTCAACCTGCGCCGCGTCGAGGACTTCCAGCCGTTCTAGGCGGGACGCTCCTCGCCCAGCAGGATCGGCAGCGCGCCGCGCAGGTAGGCAACCCCGGAGACGACCGCCAGCACGACCGCCACGACCGACAGCCAGAAGCCGATCGCCTGCACGGTCGACGCGGTCACGACGCGTCCCACCGGGCCGCCGGTCTGCGCGTCGAAGGCGAGCAGGAGCACCCCGATCGCCAGGTTCGTCCCGAACGCCTTCCACTTGCCGAGGCCGCGCGCCGAGATCACCACGCTGGCCGAGGCGGCGAGCTGTCGCACCCCCTGCACCGCCAGCTCGCGGACGAGCAGGGTGGCCACGATCCAGGTCGGGAGGAGCCCCACCTCGACCATCGCGATGAGGACGCCGGCGACCAGGACCTTGTCGGCGGTCAGGTCGAGGAAGATCCCGAGCGGCGAGACCTGGTTCCGGGCCCGCGCGATGCGGCCGTCGAAGTAGTCGGTCATTGCGGCCGCCACGAAGACCACGAATGCGATCAGGCCGGCGCCGGGGAACGGCACCAGGAGGAGCGCCACCACCACCGGGGTGGCGAGGATGCGCGCCAGGCCGAGCAGGTTCGGCAGGGTGGTGAGGCGGGGCCGCTGCGCGCTCATCGGCCGATGCGCCGCTCGGTGCCGGCTCGCAGCCGGGCAATGTTGTCGGCGTGCGCGGCCGTGACCAGCGCCGCCCCTCCCACCCCAAGCGCCACCCCGGCCCACGTCGCCTGGCCGAACGGCACCAGCAAGGCGGTGATCAGGGGCGCGACGAGCGAGCCGGTGAGCGAGCCGAGCGAGACGATCCGCGTCCGCAGCACCACCAGCGCGACGAGCGGCACCACGACCACCACGGTCCACGGCGAGGTGGCCAGCATCGCCCCGGCGAAGGTGGCCACGCCGCGCCCTCCCCGGAATCCGATGAAGATCGAGCGGATGTGCCCCGCGATCGCCGCGACGCCGGCTGCGGCGGCGACCCAGTCCGGCGACCCGGCCGGGCCCGCGGCGTAGAGCCAGCGCGCGACCAGGACCGCGGCGACTCCCTTGCCGAGGTCGAGCAGGAAGGTGGCCACCGCGCCGGCCAGGCCCACGGTGCGCAGCGCGTTCGTGGCGCCGGTCCGACCGGAGCCGTGCTGCCGCAGGTCGACACCACCCGCCAGCCGGCCGATGAGCAGCCCGAATGGCAGCGCCCCGATCAGATAGCCAATGGCGAGGACGATCGCAGCCCCCGGGAGGCCGGTCACCGTCGAGCCCCCAGGCGTCGCGGCAGGCTAGCGCCGGGGAGCGGCGCGGCCGCCGAACGCGCGGCCGCCGAACGCCCGGACGCCGAACGCCAGCGCGACCCAGGCGACGCCCACGCCAGCCCCGACGTACGCCGCGAACGGCATCCCGCTCGGCCAGGCGAGAGAGAAGGCGACCAGCGCGGCACCGGCCGCGCCCCCGAGCGCCCAATAGAGGAACCGTCGCGACAGGCTGCCCGGCGGCGTGCTCGCGGCCGCGGCGGCGCGTCGCGCCCGGATCGCCTCCTGGCGCTGGATCCGCGCCCGGGCGGGTCCGCTCGACGGGAGCGCGTACGGGTCCTGCTTCTTGGTGAGGCGCTGGTAGGCGCGCCGCTCTTCGCGAGACATCGGCCTGAGTCTACCCCGGCATCGATCTGTACCATGTGCGCCGCATGCACGAGATCTTCGACCAGTTCAAGCAGCAGCTGCCGGACGTCGATCCGACCGAGACGCAGGAGTGGCTCGACTCCCTCGACGCGGTGGTCGACCAGGCGGGCCGCGAGCGCGCTCGCTTCATCATCTACAAGCTGCTCAAGCGCGCCCGACAGCTCCAGGTCGGCCTCCCGCCGCTGGTCCAGACCCGCTACATCAACACCATCTCGCGCGAGCAGGAGCCGCCCTTCCCCGGCGACGAGGCGATGGAGCACCGCGTCCGTCGCATGATCCGCTGGAACGCGCTCGCCATGGTGCTGCGCGCCAACTCGCGCTTTGAGGGGATCGGCGGGCACCTCTCGACCTACGCCAGCGCGGCGAGCCTCTACGAGGTCGGCTTCAACCACTTCTTCCGCGGCCGCGACGACGGTGGCGCCGGCGACCAGGTCTTCTTCCAGGGTCACGCCGCGCCCGGCATCTACGCCCGCGCCTTCCTGGAGGGCCGCCTCTCCGCGGAGCAGCTCGACCACTTCCGCCGCGAGACGGGTGGCCCGGGGACCGGCCTCCCCTCGTACCCGCACCCACGCACGATGCCCGACTTCTGGCAGTTCCCGACGGTCAGCATGGGACTTGGCCCGATGGCGGCCGTCTACCAGGCGCGCTTCAACCGCTACCTCGCCGCGCGGGGCATCGCGGATACCTCCGCAAGCCGGGTCTGGGCCTTCACCGGCGACGGCGAGATGGACGAGCCGGAGGCGCTCGGCGCGCTGGGCCTGGCGGCGCGCGAGGGGCTCGACAACCTGACCTTCGTCGTCAACTGCAACCTCCAGCGCCTCGACGGGCCGGTGCGCGGCAACGGCAAGATCATCCAGGAGCTGGAGGCGACCTTCCGCGGCGCCGGCTGGCACGTGATCAAGGTGATCTGGGCGTCCGAGTGGGACGACCTGCTCGCGCGCGACACGGACGGCGCGCTGCTGACCAAGATGAACGAGACGCTCGACGGCGACTACCAGCGCCTCTCGATCGCCGATGGCGCCTACGTCCGCGAGCACTTCTTCGGCCCCGATCCGGGCCTGCAGGCGCTCGTCGCGCACCTCTCTGACGATCAGCTCGCGAAGCTGCGACGCGGCGGCCACGACTACAAGAAGCTGTACGCCGCCTACGCCGCGGCGGTCGCGCACACCGGCACGCCGGTCGCGATCCTGGCCAAGACGGTGAAGGGATGGACCCTCGGCCCCGGGATCGAGGCGCGCAACGTCACGCACCAGGCCAAGAAGCTGACCGTCGACGAGCTGAAGATCTTCCGCGACCGGCTCGAGCTGCCGATCCCCGACGAGCAGCTCGCCGAGGCGCCCTACTTCCACCCCGGGCCTGACTCACCGGAGATCGCCTACATGCTCGAGCGACGCCGCCAGCTCGGCGGGTTCGTGCCGCGCCGGCTCGTGCGCGCCGCCCCGCTCCCCGCCGCCGGGGACGCCGCCTACGCGGAGCTCTTCGCGGGGGCCGATCGCCCGGCCAGCACGACGATGGCCTTCAGCCGGCTGATCCGTAACCTCGTCCGCGACCCGGGGATCGGGAAGCGGATCGTGCCGATCATCCCCGACGAGGCGCGCACCTTCGGGATGGATCCGCTCTTCAAGGAGGTGGGGATCTACAACCCACTCGGGCAGCGCTACACCGCCGTCGACAAGGAGCTGCTCCTCTCATACGTCGAGTCGACCACCGGACAGATCCTCGAGGAGGGGATCACCGAGGCGGGCGCCATGGCCGACTTCACCGCGGCGGGCACCAGCTACGCCACCCACGGCGAGCCGATGATCCCGTTCTACACGTTCTACTCGATGTTCGGCTTCCAGCGCACCGGGGACCAGATCTGGGCCTTTGGCGACGCCCGCGGGCGGGGCTTCATGATGGGCGCCACCGCCGGCCGCACCACGCTCACCGGCGAGGGGCTCCAGCACGACGACGGGCACAGCCACATCCTGGCGAGCACCCTGCCCAACGTCCTCGCCTACGACCCGGCCTACGCCTACGAGCTGGCGATCATCGTGCGCGAGGGGATCCGGCGCATGTACGGCGACCCGGGCGAGGACATCTTCTACTACCTGACCCTCTACAACGAGAACTGGGCCATGCCGCCGAAGCCGGAGGGGGTCGAGGAGGGGGTGCTGCGCGGCCTCTACCGCGTCCAGACCGCCGAGCGCGGGTCGCGGCGGGTCCAGCTGCTCGGATCGGGCTCGATCCTGCACCAGGCGCTGCGCGCCGCGGAGCTGCTGGCGGAGCGCTACGACGTGGCCGCCGACGTGTGGTCGGTCCCCTCGTTCCAGCAGCTGCGCAACGACGCGCTCTCCGCCGAGCGCTGGAACCGGCTCCATCCCGAGGCCGAGCCACGCATCCCCTACGTCGTCCAGCAGCTCGGCCCCACGACCGGACCGATCATCGCCGCCACCGATTACCTCAAGGCGCTGCCAGACATGGTGGCGCGCTGGATCGACCGCCCCTTCACCGTGCTCGGGACCGATGGCTTCGGCCGCAGCGATACGCGCGAGGCGCTCCGAATCCACTTCGAGGTGAGCCCGGAGCAGATCGCCTATGCGGCGCTGCACGGCCTCTGCCTGACCGGCGCCGCCGACCGCGGGGAGCTGGTGAAGGCGATCGGCGAGCTGGGGATCGACCCGGAGCAGATCGAGCCGCGCGAGGCCTGATCTACAGCGGCGAGCCGCACGCCCCGCAGAACCGATAGCTCGGCTCCACGATCGCCGCGCAGGCCGGGCAGCGACCCGGCGTCAGCGCCCTGAGCGCGGCCAGCATGCCCGCCATCGCGGCCCGTGCCGTCTGCGCCGTGCGCGCCATCGCGGGCGGCGTGGTCCGCTCCGCGATCATCGGCCTCGCCCCTGGGACGGCCCGCGGCTGGAACGCGGCATGGAGGAATGAGAGCCGCTCCTGGTCGTATTCCGCCCGCGATTCGGGGTCGGTCAGGAGGGAACGGACGGCGTTCACCACCTGCATCTCCTCGGTGGCGCGCTGCGACTCGTTGCGGTCGGGATGGAAGGCGCGCGCCAGCCGGCGGCAGGCAGCCACGATCTCGACACGACCGGCGTTCGGGGCCACCCCCAGCAGCCGATAGACGTCGCGATCCGGCCGATACGGAAGCAGGCTGATGTCCATCTGGGCTTGCTCCGGATGGTAGCCCGATCGGTGCGCCCTGTCACCACCCCGAATCTGAGCCCGGTTTCCCGCGCCCGTCTCGTACCGTCGCCTTGTCAATGTTCATGGGCTGATGACAAAATACAACGTTGGTATTGACAAGTGGCAAGCGAGGTTCTATCCTGCGGCCAGCAGCTATGAAAACAAGCAAGCAACTTCGCAAAACGCAAGGAGCAGCACGATGATGGACAACCACCGCTTCCAGATGGCGATCCTCGCCACCCAGGACCGGGAGCGCAACGCGCAGCAGCGCAGGGGGCTCATCGACGGCAGCGGCAAGCGGATCTTCCGCATCGGTCGCGACCGCTTCGAGACCCAGCTGACGGGGCGCCGCTAGATGGCACGCGACGTCATCTCCACCTGCCCGGTCTGCGAAGGCGAGCTGGCGATCACGCGCCTCCACTGCCGCAGCTGCGGGACCGCCCTCGAGGGCGAGTTCGGGGTCGGGCGCTTCGGTCGCCTCTCCCGGGAGCAGCTCGCCCTCCTCGAGAGCTTCCTCCGCTCGCGCGGCAACCTGAAGGACCTCGAGCGCGAGCTCGGGATCTCGTACCCCACCGTCCGCGGACGGGTCGAATCCCTGCTGCGAGCGCTCGGCCTGGCCGATGGCGACGCGCCGGTGCCGACCGACGAGGACGAGCCAGCCGTCGCCGCCGACGCACCGAACCCGACTCTCGACAGGTCCGCCGACGAGCGGCGCTCCATCCTCGAGCGGCTTGCGCGCCGCGAGATCTCGGCCGATGACGCGGCCACAGCCCTGCGCGGCCTGGGCGAGGGCTGAGCGATGGGCACCTACGTCCGCACTCAGACCATCGACCACGCCGTCGGCGAGCACGGGTCCGTTTCGCTGGGCGTCACCGAGGGGGACGTGCAGGCGCGCGGCATCCCCGGCGGCGAGGCACACGTGCGCGCCACGTTCGAGATCCGCGCCTCGTCCGACGCCGCAGCGGACCGCATCTTCGAGCAGATCCAGCTGCGCGTGACGCGCGGCAACGGTGAGCTGACCGTCGGCGAGCCGAGGTCGTCGTTCGGCTCGATCGTCTCCCGCATCTTCGGCGATGGCAGCCAGGCCAGCCTGACCGTGGAGGCCGAGATCCCCGCCGCCGCCCGGCTGCACCTCGCCTCGGTCTCGGCCGACACCGAGGTGACCGGCATGCGCGGCGAGCAGCAGTACAACACCGTCTCGGGCGACCTCCAGCTGCGGGACATTGGCGGCTCGGTCCGTCTCGAGGCGGTCTCGGGCGACGCCAACCTGCGCACCGAAGAGCCGGTCGCGGTGCAGGCCCAGGGCGTCTCGGGCGACATCTCGATCATGGCTCCCCTGCTCCGCTCGCTGCGGGCCAACACCGTCTCCGGCGACGTCGAGCTCGACGCCGAGCTCGACGCGCGCGGCGAATTCCGCGTCGAGTCGGTGAGCGGCGACCTGGCCGTGGGCCTGACCGGCAGCGCCACCTTCGAGGTGCACGGCCTCTCGACCAACGTCCACAGCGAGCTCGACCATCGGCTCGAGGGGCAGGTCGGTGATCTGCGGTTGATCATCGGCAGCGGCGGCCCGCGCCTCGTCTTCAACTCGATGTCGGGCGACCTCGACGTGCGCCGTCCGCGCCGGATCGTGCCGGTCGTCCCTGCCAAGGCGCCATCGGCTTCCGAACGGGCGACCCAGCTCGACGTCCTGCGCGCCCTCGAGCGCGGGGAGATCGACGTGGACGAGGCGACGCGCCGCCTGGCGGGCGGAAGCCTGAGATGGGCGACGAGCTGGCGACCGTCCTGCGCCTCGTGAGCGAGGGCAAGCTCTCGCCCGAGGAGGCGGCCCCGATCATCGACGCGCTCACCCGCCCCGTCGCGCCAGGGCCTCGTGAGATGCCCGGGCCATCGACCACGCCTGGGCCGAACTTCGTGAGGGGCGCGACGCGCGGGCGGCGCATCCGGATCCAGGTCAGCGAGCACGGGCGGCGCGTCGTGGACGTGCGCGTCCCGCTCGCCTTCGCCGCGATGGCGGCAACGATGGTGCCCGGGATCCCGGAGAGCTACCAGGCACTCATCCGGCAGGCCGTCGAGACGGACCAGGTCGGCCCGATCGTCGACGCCGAGGACGAGGACGGCGACGCCGTCCTGATCAGCGTCGAGTAGGGAGGCTCCCATGCGCAGGCCGTTTCGCTTCCGCGACTTCCGGCTCCTCTTCACCGGCGAGACGATCTCGGTCGTCGGTGACTACTTCCACTTCGTGGCGCTCGCCTGGCTGACCCTCCAGCTCACCGGCTCGGGGCTGGCCCTCGGCAGCGTGCTGATGGTCGCCGCGATCCCGCGCGCCGTCTTCATGGTCGTCGGCGGCGCCCTCTCGGACCGATGGTCGCCACGCAGCCTGATGCTCTACTCGAACGCGGTTCGCGCCGTGCTGGTGGGCATCATCGCCGCCCTGGTCCTGACCGGGCAGATCCAGCTCTGGCACCTCTACCTGATGGCCGCCATCTTCGGGGTCGTGGACGCGCTCTTCTACCCGGCCATCAACTCGATCATCCCGATGCTCGTCGACGAGGAGGCCCTTCCGCCCGCGAATGCCCTGCTCCAGGGCAGCCAGCAGCTCGCCGGGCTGATCGGGCCGGCGATCGCGGGGTTCGTGGTCGCGCTGGTGCAGACCGGCCCGGCGTTCGTGGTCGACGCCGTCTCGTTCGCCGTGGCGGCCACGGCGCTCCTCTTCGTGGTCGGCGGCCGGCGGCCGCCCAAGGCGTCGGGGGAGGCGCATCCCAACCTGCTCGGCTCGATCCGCGCCGGCTTCGGCTACGCGTGGGCCGATCCCGCGGTGCGAGCGCTCCTGCTCCTGACCGCCGCCTTCAACTTCGCCGTCACCGGGCCGCTGCTGGTCGGGCTCCCGTTCCTGGCGGAGCATGGCCTCCACGGCGGCCCGGCCGCCTTCGGCGTCCTGCTGAGCGCCTTTGGCGCAGGCTCGGTGCTCGGGGCGCTCGCAGCCGGGGCCATGCCACGCGTCCCCCGCCTCGGGGCGCTGGTGCTCGCCATCGCCGCGGGCCTGGGGGTGGCGATGGCCCTCATCGGCATCGCGCCGAACGTGCCGTCGGCCTTCGGGCTGCTGGCGGCGATGGGCCTCGGCGCGGGCTTCATCAACGTCCACATCATCTCGTGGCTGCAGGGCCGGACCGCCGAGGAGATGCGCGGCCGGGTGATGAGCATCGTCATGCTCGGCTCGGTCGGCCTGACTCCGCTCAGCTACGCGGCGGCCGGGCTCGTCGTCGACCTCGGCGCGGTCCCGCTCATGTTCGCGGCAGGCGGCGCGATCCTCTTGAGCGCCTCGCTCCTCGGCTTCGCCTGGGGCGTCGCTGGTCACATGACCTACGCGCCGGTCGAGGTCGAGGCCTGACCCGCGGAGGCCGGCGGCGAGCAGTGAAGGAGGCGGCGGGGCGGCGATCGGTGCTGTAATACCCGCCGCATGAGTTCGAACCGCCCAACGGACCGCGGCCACGACAACGATGCGCCGCGGGTCGATCCCCTGCTCGAAGTGCGCGAGAAGCGCAGGGGGCAGCGGCTGGGCGACACCTACGTCCGCATCGTGCGGCCCTTCGAGGACGACTTCGAGCGCGGCGAGGAGGGGAACCTGATCGCGTCGGAGCGTACGCTCCGCAGCCTCACCGGATGGGCCGCCGCGCTGCGCCGGATCCGCACCGTGCTGGTCGGGCGGCCCATCTCGAGCGACCACGAGACCCACGAGCGGCTGACCAAGCTCAAGGCGCTCGCCATCTTCAGCAGCGACAACATCAGCTCGTCGGCCTACGCGACCGAGGAGATGATGCGGATCCTCGTGCTGGCCGGGATCGGCGCCGTCTCGCTGGTGATGCCGCTCACGCTGGTCATCGCGGTGGTCCTGGCCATCGTGGCGACGAGCTACCGGCAGACGATCAAGGCCTATCCCCAGGGAGCCAGCAGCTACATCGTCGCCAGCGACAACCTGGGCGACCTGGCCGGCCTCGTCGCTGCCGCTGCGCTGCTCATCGACTACGTGCTGACCGTCGCAGTCTCCGTCTCCGCCGGGGTGGCGGCGATCACCTCCATCGCACCCGCCCTCTTCGACTAGCGGGTGGTGATCAGCGTGGCGATCGTCGTGATCCTGATGCTCGGCAACCTGCGCGGTATCCGCGAGTCCGGCTCGATCTTCATGGCGCCGACCTACCTGTACCTGCTGGCGATGATCGGGCTCATCGGCTGGGGGCTGGCCCGCCAGCTCGTCTTCCACGACCTGGGAACCTTCGACGCGCCGCCCTCGTGGTTAGCGGCCGAGCAGGCGACCGGCGGGCTGACGCTGATCCTGATCCTGCGTGCCTTCAGCTCGGGAGCCGTGGCGCTGACCGGCACCGAGGCGATCTCGGACGGCGTGCCGGCCTTCAAGCCCCCGGAATGGCGCAACGCGCGGACCACGCTGACCGCCGCCGCGATCATCTTCGGCTCGCTCTTCCTCGGCGTCAGCTGGCTCGCCAGCTCGATCGGGGTCGTGCCCGACCCCAACGAGGAGCAGACGATCCTGTCGCTCATCGCCCGTCACGTGATGGGCAACGGCTTCTTCCTGATCTTCCTGCAGCTGGCGACCGCCCTGATCCTGACGCTGGCCGCCAACACGAGCTTCGCCGACTTCCCGCGCCTCTCGAGCTTCCTGGCGCGCGATGGCTTCATGCCGCGCCAATTCGCATTCCGCGGCGAGCGGCTTGCCTTTACCACCGGGATCATCGCGCTGTCCGGCACTGGCCGCTCTGCTCCTGGTCGTCTTCGGCGCCAGCGTCACGGCACTGATCCCGCTCTACACGGTGGGCGTCTTCGTGGCCTTCACGCTCTCGCAGGCCGGGATGGTCCGGCGCTGGTGGCACCGCCGCGAGCCACGGTTGGCGCCTGGGGATAGTGATCAACGGACTGGGCACCGTGACGACCGGTGTGATTGCGCTGATCGTCGCGAGCTCCAAGTTCCTGTCTGGCGCCTGGGTGGTGATCATCATGGCGCCGCTGCTGATCGCCCTGATGCTTGCCATCCGGGCTCACTACCGAACCATGTCCCGCCAGCTGCAGGCGGTCCCGGGCGGCGGTGACGACGATGTCCCCGACCCGATCGTGATCGTCCCGCTGGCGCGCCTCGACCGCCCCGCGCGCCGTGCGCTGGCCTTCGCCCGGACCATCTCCCCCCATGCGACGGCGGTCCACATCACCAACGACCCGCACACCGCCGACCAGCTGCGCGAGCACTGGCAGAACCTGGCGGGGCCGATGGAGCTGGTGGTGGTCGAGTCGCCGTATCGGGCCCTGGTCGGCCCGCTGCTGCGCTACATGGACGCGCTGCAGTCGCTCCATCCGACCCGCCCGATCGTGGTGGTGCTGGCCGAGGTCGTGCCGCGCCACTGGTGGGAGAACCTGCTCCACAACCAGACCAGCCTGCGCCTCAAGCTTCGCCTCTTCGGGCGCCGCAACACGGTCGTGGTGGACGTCCCGTTCCACCTCGACGACTGACGCCGTCCGGCGCTACTGGACGAAGCCGAAGAGGTTGATCGCCACGATCCCGTAGAGGTGGACGAGGACGCCCACGGTCACGGCCGCCACCAGGCTCCACGAGGCCCGCTCTCGGTAGGCCCAGCCGAGCAGCAGGAGCAGGAGCGGCACCGCGTCCAGGATGAACCGATACCCGAACTGCGCGAAGCCCCAGGCGCCGTGCATCAGGTCGGGGAGCATCACCAGCCCCACCGCCAGCCAGGTGATCGCCACCAGCGGGCCGCGGGCGCGCACCGCCCAGAAGAGGAACGGGGCGGTGAAGGTGAGCGCCATGCCGGTGTACTGCGGCTTGAGGAACGGGAAGCTCCCCACCACCGCGGGGCCCTGGAGGAAGGCGGCGTACAGCTCGCGGGGGATGTAGAGCGATGATTCGATGCCATGGCTGTACCACGGCTCGTCGGTCACGAGCCCCCCGGCGTCGCCCGAGGGGATGTGGGCGTAGCCGACGTCGAAGGGGGATCCGAAGCGGGCGAGGTTGTACCAGGCGAAGAGCCCGGCCGGGACGGCGAGCCCGACGAGCAGCCAGCCCTGCGCCCGGGTCGGGCGCCATCGGTCGCCAAAGCAGACGAGCAGGAGCGGAAGCGCCAGCCCGGTCGGCAGCCGGCTGCCCGCGGCCAGGCCGAGCGCCAGGCCGGCGAGGATCGGTCGTGCGTGGCGGATCGCCAGGTTCAGGGCGATCAACAGGAAGAAGACCGCGACCACCTGCGCGTAGTGATGCGTGCCGGCCATGCCGGCCACCCACCAGTGGGTGGTGAAGGCGAAGCCGATCACGATCACGAGGCGAGGCCTGACCTCGACACCGATGCCGGCGAGCAGGTACCACGCCAGCGCCACGTTGGCCGCCCCGACGAGCGCGGCCATCACGTTGCCGGGCAGCTCCCCCGCCGCCGGGACGAGGCCCCAGGCCAGGATCGCGGGGACGAGGGTCAGCGCCGGAACGGGCGGGAAGGGCGAGTACTGCGCACCACCGCCCCCCGGGACCGGCACCAGCTCGAGCCAGGGCCGGTCGACCGGAATCGAGAGCCGGCCGTGGAGGAAGGCGTCGGCGAGGGGCACGAATGAGTCGCCGCCCGCGCCCCACGGCCCGGTGAACCAGTAGACGACGAGGGCGATGATCGCGAGGCCGATGCCGACGCCGTGCTCGGGCGGAGCCTCGGCGCGGTCGTTCACGGGGCGAGTCTAGGCGAGGGGCGGGTCCCTCAGCGGTTCACGTCGCGGCGGGCCATGCCCCACGCGCCGATCGCGACGCCCCCCACGGCGATCGCGAGCGAGGCGACGATTCCCACCGGATCCCAGGAGCCGACCATCGGCTGCCCGAAATGCGCGGTGAGGGCCAGCTGGTGCACCCAGTCCGGCAGGTTGAGCGGCGGCGCGACCAGGTCGACCAGGAGCGTGGCGATCACGGCGACGGCGGCCGCCTCGGCGGCGAGGGAGGTCCCGAAGAGCCCGCCGACCGCGAAGCCGATCCCGGCGATGGCGGCCGCGTACAACGCGAGCGAGGCGCTGCCGACCACCGGCGCCACCGCGTCGCCTCCGGCCAGACTCGCCCCGATCCCGATGCCGGCGGCGATTAGCAGGCTCATCACCAGGATCGCTCCCGTGGTCCCCACTCCGCCGGCGAGTGTCCAGCGCGCCCTCGTCAGCGGCGTCGTCAGCAGCATCTCCAGACGACCCGACGTCTCGTCCGATGCCCAGCTGGAGACCAGCATGACCGACGCGAAGCCGACGATGACAACGCCGTAGCCCATGAACAGCAGCTGGAGGAAGCCACCGGGGGTCGTGATGTCGAAGTTGGGGAAGAGGTTCTTGAAGATCTGCAGCGTCTCCGGCGATGCGGTCGCCATCGCGTCCGACAGCGAGCGGCTGGAGGCGCCCATCAGCAGGCCGAAGATCCCGATCCCCAGCCCCCACGCGACGGCCCGGCCGAGGGCCTCGCCGAAGACGCGGCCCGCCGGGCTCTGCAGGCCGAGCGTCAGCGTGGGCCGTCCCGGGGTCGGGATCGACGAGGTGACGCCCAGGTCGCGCCGCGCGAAGGCCTCCACGCCCACCACCATCAGCACGATCGCGGCGGCCGCCACGAGCGCCAGCGACGGCCAGTCGAACTGGCCGGCCAGCGGGACGTTCTGCGACGCCCACGAGAACCAGGAGAGCCAGGCCACCGAGGAGAAGGCCGGCACCGCGCCCTGGTAGCCGTTCAGCAGGAAGCCGAGGATCATCACCAGGCCGGCCAGCGCGGCGGCGCCACCTCGCCCGAGGAACGGTGCCAGGGCGAAGGCGACCGCCCCTGATACGATGCCGAGCAGTCCGACCCAGAGCGCGAATCCAACGGCCGACGCCACGGAGATCTGGTCGCCGGGCAGCGAGTAGAAGACGACCCCGTCGAGCCAGGCTGTCAGCGCCAGCACCACCATGACGCCGAGCATGGTGGTCAGGTACGCCCCCAGCTTCTCGAGCGCGATCCGCCGCTTGCCGAACGGCCCGGCGGCGATGAAGTCGAGGCTGCCGCGGCGCGCCTCGACGGCGAGCGTGCCGGACATGGCCAGGATCGACCAGAGGCCGGCGAGCAGGACGAAGAAGGGACCGTACTTCCAGGAGATCGAGCCGCCCAGGACCTCGACGTTGACGGGGCTGCCGGTCAGGGCGGTGAGGATCGGCGGCATGCTCTCGATCAGCGCGTGGAGCTCCCTGCGCGATTCCGGGGTGGCATACGCCTTGCCGAAGGCCTCGCCGCCGACCAGCATCAGGCCGCCGAGCAGGCCCGCGATGACGATCCAGGAGAGCCTCGCGTCCCGCAGCGACTTCGCATACACGCTGCCCAGGCCGTAAACCCGGCTGAACCAGGAGACGCGGATCGGGATCGCCGGTGCGCTCATGGCTTGGCGGCCTCCGCACCCTCCGCGGGGTGGTGGCCGTACTGGGCCAGGAAGGTCTCCTCAAGGGTCGGCTCGCGGCTCACGAAGTCGAGCAGCTCGTAGCGGGCCGCGGCGCGAACGACCGGCGTGATCGGCCCGGAGACGCGCATGTGGAGGACGTGGTCGTCGGCGGTGACGTCGCTGACGCCCGGCAGGCCCTCGAACTCCGCGGACGGCACCGGACCGGAGAAGCGCAGCTCGACCTGGTGGTGCGCCAAGTCGCGCAGCCCCTCGACGCTGTCGACCTTCACGATCCGGCCGTCGCGGATGATCGCGACCCGGTCCGCGGTGCGCTCGACCTCGCTCAGGATGTGGCTCGACAGGAAGGTCGTGCGCCCCTCCGCCTTCGCCTCGTGGACGAGCGCGAAGAACGACTGCTGCACGAGCGGGTCGAGGCCGGAGGTCGGCTCGTCGAGGATGAGCAGCTCGGGTCGGTGCTGGAGCGCGATGACCAGGCCGATCTTCTGCTTGTTCCCCTTCGAATACTCGCGGAACCGGCGCTTCGGATCGATGTCGAAGCGCTCGATCAGCGACGCCTGGTAGGCCTTGTCGACCCCGCCGCGCAGGTTCGCGAAGTACTCCAGGGTCTGCCCACCGGTCAGGCGGTCGTAGAGGGTGAACTCGCCGGGGATGTAGCCGATGCGGCGGTGGATCCCGACCGGGTCGACGCTCGACTCGATGCCGAAGACGAGGGCTCGGCCGCTCGTTGGGCGGATCAGGTCCAGGACCGTGCGGATGGTGGTCGTCTTCCCGGCGCCGTTCGGGCCGAGGAAGCCGAAGACCTCACCCTCGCTGATCTCGAGGTCGACGTCGGCGATGCCGAGGTGGCTGCCGTAGTACTTGGTCAGCTTCTCGGTCTGGATGATGGCTGTCATGCACCGCGAATTATCCCCCGATCCGCCGTTCCATATCGGCCCGACGTGGCCCGACCGATCGAGATTGAAGATTGGTCCCGAGTTGTGCGGCTCGGAGAGGTGAGGCGGCGCCGTAGACTAGATCCGTGGTCTTCCCGACTGGCTGGGACCGAGTCGACCCGCGTACGCTGCGCTTCCTTGATCTCGAGCTGGAGCGCTCATACCAGCGTGCCGACCAGGCCGCGGGGATACAGCGCACCCGCAGCGCGAGTCTCGGTGCCGCGGTGATCTGGGCGCTGGTGGCCCTGATCGGGCCGCGCGCCACCGGCGTTCCGCCCGCGTCAACGTGGCTGGTCTGCGGCGTGATGATCGTCGTCCTCCTCGCCAGCGCCGCGCTGAGCCGGTGGGCGACCACGCAGCGGCGGCGCGATGCAATCGGACTCGGGCAGCAGCTCGCAGCCTGCGGTGCCGTGCTGGTGCTGACTGCCGGCAACGGCACCTTCCCGATCTACGCTATGCCCGGAGTCATGTTCGTTGCGGTGGTTGGATTCTCGGTCACGCGGCACCCCTTCGTCGGCTCGGTCCTGGTCGGCGCCGCGTACTGTCTGCTCTTCTCCGCGTTCGCCCTCAGGCTTGGCCTTGGGACGCAATTGCCCCTGCAGGTCTTCATCGTCGCCGGCACGATCGTCTGCGGCTGCGCAGGGGCGTACCTGCTGGAGCGCTCGCAACGTGTCACGTACGCCCAGGGCCGACTCGTGACGGCGCTGCACGAGCGCGTGGACCGCCTGCTCCACCAGTACCTCTCGCCCAGCGTGGCCAGCACCCTCATCGAGGACCCGGGCCTCGCGGAGCTCGGCGGCCGGGAGGCCGAGGTCACCGTGCTCTTCGCGGACCTGCGCGGCTACACGTCGTTCTCGGAGCGCGCTTCCCCCGCGGAGGTCGGTGGCAATGCTGAACGGCGCCTTCGGCGTCGCCGTGCCGGCCCTCGTCGCAGAAGGAGGAACTGTGGTCCAGTTCATGGGTGATGCGGTGATGGCCATCTTCAACGCCCCGCGCCCGCAGCCGGACCACGCGCTGCGCGCCGCGCGTGCGGCGCTGGCGATGCAGCGAGCCGTCGGAGAGATGCCGGGGGCAACGACGCGGCCACGCTTCCGGGTGGGCATCAACAGCGGCCCAGCGCTGGTGGGCAACATCGGCGGGGCGGAGATCCGCAACTACCTGGCCATCGGCGACACGACGAACCTTGCGGCACGCCTGCAAACGTACGCCGAGGAGGGGAGCGTGGTCCTCGGCGCAGCCACCTACCAGCTCATCCGCGATCACGCGATGGTCCGGCCGCTGGGGACGCCACAACTCAAGGGCAAGTCCCAGCCGGTGGAGGTCTACGAGCTCCTCGGCCTTCGAGACGAGGACAAGGTTGAAGTGGCGCGCCCGGCAGGAATCGAACCCGCGACCTGATGGTCCGAAGCCACCCGCTCTGTCCGCTGAGCTACGGGCGCATGCGAGTGCCCATTGTAGGCGGGTCCCCCTGGGAACCGCGGGTTGGCCAGAGACTATTCAGCTTGCCGAAGCGTCGACCATCGGCTTGACCTCGCCGATCCAGCGTTCGATCGTCTCGGTGTCGTACGGCGCCGGCAGCTCGGCGATGAAGGTGTGGAAGCCGAGCTCCTTGCGCTCGACCATCATCTGTGCGATCTCTTCGGCGGTTCCGATCCAGAAGGTGTCATCGCTCTCCACCGCGCTCAGCGGCGTGCGATTGTGCTCCATCTGTGCCTCCCACACCCGTCGTGCCTCGGCGGCGGAGTCGCGGATCAGCGGCTTGCAGCCGAACGTGAATTCGATCTCCGCCGGATCACGGCCAACCGCCTCGCAGTGACCGCGCAGGACCTCGACCTTGTGGCGAGCGAGCTCGGTGCTGCCCATCATGTTCCACATGTCGGCGGACTTCGCCACCGTGCGAAGCGTCTTCCGCTCGCCGGAGCCGCCGATCATGATCGGCAGATGGGCCTGGACGGGAGGCGGCGCCACCCGCAGGTGATCGAAGGCGTAGCGGCCGCCGGGGCTCGAGGTGACCTCGCGGCCGTCAAGCAGCGCGCGCATCGCGTCGGCCGCCTCGTCCAGCCAGTCGAGCCGCTGCCCAGGGCCGGTCCCGAACTCGATGCCGAAGGCGGTGTGCTCGCGTTCGAACCAGGCCCCGCCGATGCCGAGGATGGCGCGGCCGTCGCTGAGGTGATCGAGCGTGGTGGCCGCCTTCACCACCAGCCCGGGATTGCGGAACGTGTTGGCGCCGACCAGCAGCCCCAGACGAGCGCGGTGCGTGACCTTGGCCAGCGCGGCGAGCGTCGCGTAGCCCTCGAAGATCGGCTGGTAGGGGTCGCCAAAGATGGCGTACAGGTGATCCCAGGCCCACAGGTGATCGTAGCCCAGCTCGTCGATTTGCCGGGCCGCCCTCTCGAAGGATGGCCAGTCGGTCGCCTGGTTCCAGAGCAGAATGCCGAGCCGCGTTTCCATGAGTGAGAACCTCCAGCCGATCGTGTAGTCGCCAGCCGAGGACCGGCCACCAGTGTATGCACGTCGCCACTCGTGGGCGCCTCGAAGCGTCGGCGCAGGTCGGCCAGGATGTCCTGCGCGTGGTCGAGCTCGACCGCAGCCAGGTACCCGGTGTACCCCGAGATGTCGGCGATCAGCAGCCAGGTCGGCTCAGGCTGGAGCACGGCGTCCCATGCCCCATCCTAGGCCGAGCCGATGCGGGCGTGGCGCGCTATGGCGTGATCAGGGTCACGGAGGTCGCGCTGCCACGGCCCGCCGCCGGCGAGCGCCGGTCTCCCCGCTGAAGTTGACGCCGATGCGCACCGTGTCGCCCTGGCGATGTCGCTCGCCTGACCGGTCACCTGCTTGGCGTAGGTGGTCGTGCTCGAAAGGGTGACGGTGATGGTCGATCCGTTGGCCGTCTTGAGGGTCATGGTGTCGCCGCTGATCGATTGGACGGTTCCCTCCAGGCCGCCGCCACGGAAGCCGCCTCCGGCACCGCCAGCGCCGCCTCCGAATCCGGGGAAGCCGTTCCCGCCGATTCCCCCATTGCCGCCGTTGCCACCGTTCCCGCCGCGGAATCCGGCGAAGGTGGGGGCCGGCGCAGTCACGCGTCCGAGTGCGAAGCCGCCGCCGCCGACGACGAGCGCGCCCGCCAGGGCCAGCGCGATCAG
Source organism: uncultured Chloroflexia bacterium (assembly GCA_963770875.1). Classification (GTDB taxonomy): domain Bacteria; phylum Chloroflexota; class Limnocylindria; order QHBO01; family QHBO01; genus CF-167. The sequence continues at coordinate 134,141 of CAVYRE010000001.1, read as the reverse complement.
CGCCGTCCTGGGCCTCTTGCTGCCCCCCGCCTTCTGAAGCAGTTCGGCGGTGGGGGTCAGGTCTGTGGTCATGGTCGGTTCAAACTCCTCTTACTCGTAACGCAGTGCCACGATCGGGTCGAGCACAGCGGCCTGGCGTGCGGGCCAGACGCCGAAGACGATGCCCACCAGGGCACTGAACACCAATGCGATGACGACGATGGGCAGGCTGAAGACGAAGCCCCAGCCGGCGATCTGCCCGATCACCAGCGAGGCCAGCGCCCCGACGGCAATCCCCAGCACGCCGCCGAGCAGCGACAGGACCACCGCTTCCACGAGGAACTGGGCGAGGACGTCGCGCCGCTTGGCGCCGATCGCCTTGCGGATGCCGATCTCCCGCGTCCGCTCGCGGACGCTCACCAGCATGATGTTCATGATCCCGATCCCCCCGACCACCAGCGAGATGGAGCCGATCCCCACCAGGAGCAGGGTCAGGGTGTTGGAGACCGTGGAGGCCACCGACAGCAGCTGTGCCTGGGTCGTGACCGAGAAGTCGGCGCTGGCGGTGGAGGCCAGGTGATGGCGAGAGCGCAGCACGGAGGTGATCAGGTTGGTGGTGACCGTGCTGTCGGCGCCGTCCGCCATGCTCACGCTGATGCTGCTCAGGCTCGCGCTCGATGAGATGCGGTGCTGCAGGGTCGAGAGCGGAACGATCACGACGTCGTCGGCCGCACCGATCCCGCCCTTGGGCTGCAGGATCCCGATCAGCCGGAATGGCAGGCCGCCGATGGTGATCGACTGCCCGACGTTGCCCGACCCAAGCTTCAGGTTGGTGGCGGTGGTCGAGCCGATGACGGCCACGCGCAGGGCCAGGTCCTGGCTCGGCTGCGTCAGGAACGACCCCTGCCACACCTGGTCGGCGTGGACGCCCAGGTAATCGGGTGTCGTTCCAACCACGCTGACCGTCTCGTTCTGGATGCCGGCTGCGACCAGCTGCTGGCTCGAGATGGAGGGTGCCACCGTTTCGATGTCCGCCAGCCCAGCCACCGCAGTGGCATCGCCCAGGGTCAGCGTGGTGGCGCTGCCGGCCGCGCCGCGCGCCAGGCCGCTGAACGAGCGACCGGCGTTGATGGTCAGCAGGTTCGTGCCGAGGCTGCCGATCGAGGTGGTGATCCGACGTCCGGTCCCCTGGCCGATGGAGACCACGGCCACCACCGAGGCGACGCCGATGATGACGCCCAGCATGGTGAGGGCGCTGCGCAGCGGACTCGCCCCGATGCGCTGGAGGGAGAGGCGAACCAGCTCGCGGAGGGTCATGCCGCCACCCGCCCGTCGTGCAGGCTGATCTTGCGGTCGGCTGCATCCGCAACGGCCTCCTCGTGGGTGATCAGCACGACCGTGCGACCACTGGCGTTCAGCTCCCGAAGCAGGGCCATCACCTCGGCTCCTGAGTGACTGTCGAGGTTGCCGGTCGGCTCATCGGCCAGCACCATCCGCGGTTCGGTCACGATCGCGCGAGCGATCCCGACGCGCTGCTGCTGACCGCCCGACAGCTCGCTCGGCTGGTGATGGATCCGATCGGCCAGCCCGACCCGTTCGAGGGCGGCCTGCGCTCGACGATGCCGCTCAGGGGCCCGGACTCCCTGGTAGAGGAGCGGGGCGGCGACGTTGTCCAGCGCGGTGGTGCGCGACAGCAGGCTGTAGTTCTGGAAGACGAAGCCGATGCTGCGGCTGCGCACCAGGGCCAGCTGGTCGTCGTTCAGGCTGGCGACCGGGACGGAGTCGAACAGGTAGCGCCCGCTGGTCGGCCGATCGAGGCAGCCGAGGATGTTCATCATGGTGGTCTTGCCCGACCCTGATGGCCCGACGATCGCCACGAACTCGCCATCGGCCACGTCGAGGGAGATGTCCACCAGGGCCGGCACCTCGACCGACCCGAGCCGATACGTTCGATTCACCCCCTGCAGGGAGATGATGGTGGCCCTTCCAGCAGGAGCGCCCCGCGCCGGGACAGCCATCAGTTGCCGCCTCCGCCGAAGCCGCCCCCGAAGCCACCGCCAGGGCCGCGGAAGCCCCCGGCACCGTTGGTGGTGGTCAACTGGGTCGAGGCCGTGCCGGTTACCACCTTGTCGCCCGCGACCAGACCGGTGGTGATCTCGGCGAGGTCGGTTGTGACGAGACCGGTGCCGACCGACCTGGAGGAGACGGTGCCGTCAGCTGCCTGCACGCTGACCGTGTAGGAGCCGAGGGTGCCGCCCAGGGCCACGCTCGGGATGGAGAGGACTCCCGGCGCCTGGGCCGTGACCACGGTGACCTGGACGCTCATCCCCGGCAGCACGCCGGCGGGCACCGAATCGATGGCCACCACCACGCCGAAGCCCACCACGCCGCTGCTCGAGGAGCCGGTCGTCGAGACGGTGCCGACGGTGCCGTTCACGTCCGTGCCCAGCGCGGTGATCGTGACCGTCGCAACCTGGGCGGGCTTGATCGACGAGACGTCGGTCTCGGTCACCAGCGCGGTCGCCACCATGGCGTTCGACGCGATGGTGATGGCCGAGCCGCTGGGCGCGACTGCACCCGCGGCGATGTTCAGCGCGGTCACCGTACCCGCTTCGGGGGCGACCAGGTTGGCGTAGCCGCGCTCTGCCTTCAGATTGGCGAGATTCGTCTCGGCGTTGAGCAGCGCGAGCTTGGCATTCGCGACCTGCAGCGTGGTGCCGCCGTTGCTGACCTTGGTCCTTGCGTCGTTGACCTGCGCGGCGGCCACGGCGATCTGCGCGTTGATGGCGGTGGTGCTCGCCGTGGCCAGCACCTCTCCGGGCGTGACCTGCTGCCCGACCACTGCCGTGACCGAGCTCGCGGTCCAGCTCTGCGAGGAGCTGCCGCTGCTGGCGGCCGAGGCGCTGGTGCCATTGCTCGCACCGGGGGCAACGGCCGGCGTCACCGTCGCGGGACTGCCGAAGGCCAGCGAGAAGGTCCGTGCCGCCTCGAGCGTGCCGGTCGCGACCACCTGCGCCTTGACGTCCGCGACCGAGGCCGTCGCGGTCAGGTACTGGACCGGTGCCTTGGCGGCGAAGCCGGGACCCAGGATTGCGTATCCCGCGACACCCAGGCCGATCACGACCAGGCCGGCCGTGGCGATCCACCAGACTCTCATCGATCCTCCAGGTTCCAGCGGGCGAGGGGCACCGATCACGCCGGTGCGTGGGTCACAATCTGACACCCGATCCTTGTGATTTCCTGAATGACGGAGGTCGCGGCCCGTTCAGTCGACGGGCAGGCTCACCTCGAACCGGGCACCCCCGGCCGGCCGGTTGGAGGCGGCGATCTGGCCGCGATGCTGCTGCACGATCCACGCCGCGATCGAGAGGCCCAGGCCCACGCCGCCGGGTGGCGCGTCCGCGGCCCGCCAGAAGCGGTCGAAGAGGCGCGGCAGGTCCTCCGCCCGGATGCCTGGCCCCTCGTCCTCGACCACCAGGCGAGCGCGGCCCTCGATCAGCGTGACCGACACCCGCACGGTGCCGTCTGGCGGGCTGAAGCGGATCGCGTTGTCGGCCAGGATGGTGACCAGCTGGGCGAGCCGCTCCGGGTCGCCGTGGATCGGGGCCGGGACGGTATCGCGGCTGACGCGGACACCACGCGCCGAGGCCTGATCGTCGAGGCGCGGGAGTGCCTCCAGCACGACCTCGGACAGGTCCATGGGCTCATGGCGGACCTCGACCGCGCCCGAGTCGCTCCTCGCCAGCAGCAGCAGCTCCTCGACGAGCGTAGTGAGCTGTCCCACCTCGGCCTCGATGTCGTCGACCACCGGGGACACCTCCGCGAGCGGTCGCTGCGGGTCGCGACGCAGCTCGCTGACGTTGAGGCCGATGACGGTGAGGGGGGTTCGCAGCTCGTGGCTGGCGTCGGCCGCAAAGTCGCGCTGGTGGCGCAGGGAGGCCCGGATCGGAACCAGCGCCCGTCCGGCATAGACGAAGCCGAGGCCGATCGCCAGGGCCACCGCAGCGGCGCCACCGGCGCCGAGCACGACGACCAGGAGGGCGAGGGTGCGCTGCTCGGCGGCTCGATCCTGGACGATCTGGATCACGATGGACTGGCCGTTGACGGTGATCCGACGGCTCAGGACGCGGACCGGCGTACCGTCGAGGGTCGACTGGCGGAGGTCGTTGCCGTTTGCCTGCGCCGCCCGGATGCCGTCGGCGATGGGGAGCCCCTTGAGGCCGGACTGCAGCGGCCCGAAGAGGTGGCCGCCCTGGTCGACGAGGAGGGTCACCGTCCCGGAGGCCGCGCCCCCGAAGGCGGGCGCGCCAAACGGGATGCCGACATCGGGGAAGCCCAGCTCCGGCCGTCGCGGAAACCGGTCGGCAGGCAGCGAGGTGAGCCGCTCCTCGGTGGCGGTGAGGCGACGCTGCAGGGTGTCGACTGCGCTGCCGGTGAGCGAGGTGTCGATGACCAGGTAGACGGCGGTGCCAAGGCCCAGCATGACCAGCAATGTGAGCCCCGCGCTCCAGGCGACCAGCCGCAGGCGCACCCGGCGGAGCATGTCGGCGTCCGGCGGCGATGCGGGGCGCGGATGCGGGCTCACGGATCGACCATTCGGTAGCCGACGCCGTGCACGGTCGCAATGCGGACGCCAGCCTCTGGCCCGAGCTTCGCGCGGAGCAGGTGAACGTAGGCCTCGACCGTGTTGTGCGTCACATCGTCGCCAAGGGGCCACGCGTAATCGAGGAGCTGGTCCCGGCTGAGCACCTGGCCCGGATGGCGCAGGAGGCATTCGAGCAGGGTGAACTCGCGACGGGTTAGCTCGACGGGACGGCCCGCCACCTCGACCCGATGCAGCCGCTGATCGAGCAGGATCGGCCCGCTCGTCAGGCGCTGGTCGATCTGATGGTGTCCCGAGGCGCGGCGATCCAGGGCGCGCAGACGGGCCACCAGCTCCTCGTAGGCGAACGGCTTGACCAGGTAGTCGTCGGCGCCGGCGTCGAGCCCCGCCACCCGATCGGCCATCCCGTCGCGCGCCGTCAGCATCAGGATCGGGAGGCGCTCGCCGGCGCGGCGCAGGCGGCGCGCCACCTCGATCCCGGATATGTCGGGCAGCCCGACGTCGAGGATCACCGCCTCGACGCCGATCCCTGACGAGACGATCTCCACGGCCTCGAGCCCATGCTCGGTCACCTCCACCACGTGGAGGTCCCGCTCCAGCATCCGCCGCAGCGCACGGCAGAGCCGCGCGTCATCCTCCACCACCAGCAGGCGCATCGGGGCAGTCTGCGCCCGGGTTTCTGAAGATGTCCTGAAGGCGGCCGAGCGCCTACCAGAGGGAGAGGCCGGTCACCTCGTCGGGCGTTCGGTTGAGCTCGACGCCGGTCATCTCGCGGATCGTCACCTCTGCCACGAAGACCTCGCAGCCGGGGAGCAGGTGGCCGGCGACGGTCCCGCCGTGGCGCGCGGCGAAGCCGGCGTGGGCGTGGAGGAAGGCGCGCCCCTCGCGGACCGAGATGTTGCCGACGAAGCCGAACAGCTCGTGGTGCTCGTCGCTGTCGAGCTCGATGTAGCGCCGATCCTCCTGGTCGTAGTACGCGAACGACGCGTGCCGCACTGCCCCGATCACGCTGACCCAGGCGGCCTTCACCTCGTACTCGGCGGCGAGATGCTCGATCTCCTCGACGAGGTCGTCCCCCGCCTCGAGCCGGCCGACGAACGTGCGTCCCGCCGATGCTTCCCTGAGCCACCCCGGCATCCCTCGCTCCTTCCTATTCGAAGTGCCCGATGCTGCCCACGATCGAGATGCGCGACGCGAGGCGAGCCGGGTAGAGCCCCGCCAGGGCGGCCACCCCGGTGCCGAGCAGCACGACGCTGATGAGCAGCGGCCACGGGATGGCGAGCCCCGCCCCGAAGTCTCGCGGCGTGGCGCCTCCGACCACGGCGTAGGACATCAACAACCCCGTCGCGACCGCGGCGATCCCGCCGATGGCGCCCATGATGGCAGCCTCGGCGACGACCATCGCCTGCACCTGGCCGGTGGTCATGCCGTGGGAGCGAAGGATCGCGATCTCTCGTCCACGCTCGACCACGCTCACGGCAAGGGTGTTGATGATCCCGAGACCCGCGATCACCACCGCCAGCACGGCGAGCACGTCGAAGAGGCCGATCAGCCGATCGAGCGATCGTTCGAGGTCGCTGGCGAGGTCGCGCGCGGTGAGCATCTCGGCAGCGTGATTGACCGCCTGGACCCTGATCGCCGAGCGAAACGCGGCATCGGTGATGCCGGGCTGCGGGACGAAGGACCAGAGCGATGCGGTGCTCGCTCCGAAGGCGGCGCGCGCGTCGGCCAGGCTGATCAGCATCGCCCCGTCGGGCGATGCGGCCGGCAGCGTGTAGGCGATGATCCCGGCCACGGTGAAGGCGTGGACCTTGCCCGCCGGCTTCGACAGCTCCACGCTCGAGCCGATGGCCAGGCCGTCGCGCGCGGCAACCGGCTCGGGCACGAGGATCGCCCCGCCTGCCTGCAGCGCGGCGAAGGCGGTGGCTCGGTCGCCGCTCGTGAAGATGAGCGAGCCGGTCCCCTCGAACACGTTCGGCTCGATGCCGGCCAGCGACGCCTCGGTCGGCGTGCCGCCCCGCCGCACGACCACCGGGAATTCCGCGATCGGCGAGGCGGCAGCGGCCCCGGCGGTTGACTCGAAGTCGGGGCGGAACTGGTCGATGTCGACGGGCACGGTGAGACGGATGGCATAGCCCCCGGGCAGGATCGACGCGACCCAGCGGTCCGCGGTGGCACGCGCGCTCTCGGCCACCACGCCCAGCGTGACCACCGCGCTGAGCGCGATGATCAGCGCCCCCACGGTCAGGCCGGTGCGCGTTCGATCGCGACCCAGGTTGGCGCGGCCGAGCAGCCCCTCGGCGCCGAAGAACCATTCGAACGGACGGCCGACCACACGGCTGAGCGGCTGGACGCCGAGCGCGGTGAGCGCCGTGCCGGCGATCAGGACAGCCATCGCGAGCGCCACGCCGGCGATGCCGAAGCGGCCGCGATCGAGCGGATAGGCGGCGGCCCCGAGGACCACCACCGCCAGCTCGAGGACGACGAGCCAGCGGAGCCGGCCCCAGAGCGTCCTGGCCGGCTGGCGCGAGGGATGCAGCGCGTCCAGCGGCGAGATGCGGGCCGCGGCAGCCGCGGGAAAGGCGGACGCGGCGACGGTGACCACCACCCCCATCGCGAAGGCGAGGAGCAGCGCCAGCGGATTGAGCGGCAGGCCGGTCACCAGCACGGCCCGCGTGCTGCGCAGGAAGCCGATGATGAGCGCCGCCAGCCCAACGCCCAGGCCCAGCCCAAGGGCGCTCCCGATCACCGCCACCTGGGCGCCCTGCCGCAGGAAGAGGCCGAGCGCCTGGCGCTGCGTCATGCCGGCGGCGCGCAGCAACCCGATCTCGCGCGTCCGCTCGGTCAGCGTCATCGCCAGCGTGTTGGCGACCAGGAACGAGCCGACCGCGAGCGCGACGAGGCCGAACAGGAAGGCGATCCCGGCGAAGCCCTGCTGCGCCCGTCCGAGCTGGAGCTGCGCGTCCGCCACCGTCTCGACGACGAACGGCTCGTTCATCTCGCGCGTGAGCCCATCGTCCACGTCCTTGGCGTGGCCGGTCGCGACGACCAGGTCGACGTACGCGACCGGGGCTGGTGTTTCGAACGCACCGTCGAGGGTGGCCCGGTTGAGGACCATGACGTTCCCCTGCTGGAGCGCGCCGACTCCCAGGTCGCCGAGCAGGCCGGCAATGCGCAGGTGCGGGAAGCCCACCCGGGCGCCGGTCAGGATCAGCTCGTCGTGCAGCTTGACCCCGTAGCGGCCGGCCCAGGCGGCGTTGACCAGCACGTCGTAGGGCTGGGTCGCCGAGATGAAGCTCCCCGCCTCCAGGTCGTAGGTCCGCACCAGCGCCTCGTCGGGCGGGTCGATGCCAAGCGCCAGCAACGGGTCGAACACGATCTCCGCCTGTCCTGGGAGGGTCGAGATCTGGATCCGTCGCTCCGCGACCACCGCCGCCGTGAGGACCCCGGGGATCCGGCGCAGGGTCGTGATCGTTCGCGGCTGGAAGCCGGCGGGGTCGAAGGCACGGACGCGAAACTCGGCCCGGCCGAGGATCTCCTGCGCGGCGCGCTTCACCGCCTCGCTGGCGGCCTGGCTGGCGAGCAGCGTCCCGGTGACGAGGGCTACCCCGAGGGCGACCCCCATGATCGTCAGCGCGGAGCGCAGGCGCCGGGCGGTGAGGCCGCGCCAGGCCAGGGTCGCGAGGCGCACCGCGCTAGAGCCCCAGGGCGGCGAGGCGGGCGATGAGCGGGCGAGCCTCGTGGTCGGCGCGGCGTCCGAGCGGGATCTCGTCGCGGATGCTGCCGTCGCGTACGACCAGCACCCGATCTGCATAGGCGGCGGCACGCGCGTCGTGGGTGACCAGCACGATTGTCTGCCCGAGTCGCTCGCTCGAGTCCCAGAGCAGGTCCAGGATCTCGGTGCCGGTCACGAAGTCGAGGTTGCCGGTCGGCTCATCGGCCAGCAGGATGGCGGGCTCGGTCGCCAGCGCCCGCGCCAGCGCCACCCGCTGCTGCTCGCCGGCGGAGAGCTGGTCGGGCCGGTTGTTCCCCTTGCCGGCCAGCCCCACCAGCTCGAGGAGGGAGTCGATGCGCTCGCGATGCGTCGCCAGCGAGTCGCCGGCGATCAGGAAGGGCAGCGCAACGTTTTCGGCCACGTTGAGCAGCGAGATCAGGTTGAAGAACTGGAAGACGAAGCCGGTCTTGGCGCGGCGCGTCAGCGTCGCACCCTCGTCGTCGAGCTCGCTGATGTTGATCCCGTCGATCACCACCGAGCCGCTTGTCGGGCGGTCGAGGCCGCCGAGCAGGTGGAGCATCGTCGACTTGCCGGAGCCCGACGACCCCATGATCGCCACGAACTCGCCCTTGACGACCGTGAGGGAGACGCCGCGCAGGGCGTCCACCGAGCCTGCGCCGAGCGGATACCGCTTGACGAGGTCGTGCGCCTCGAGGATCACCGACATCGAAGGCAGTCTAGCCCGGCCGCCGAGGCCGATGACGGTGCCGTCGGTGCGCCAGCTCACCGGGCGGTCAGCCGAGGAAGAAGCCGAGCAACGACGCGATGACGGTCTCGAAGATGCCCCGATCGGCGGCTTCCGCCGACTCGACCCGCAGCGGGTTCACCGCCGTCCCGGGTGCCGCGCTGGCCCCCGGGGACTGGCCGTCGGTCGGCCGGGACGACGCGCCGCCGAGGTCGCCGGGAGCCGATGCGGACGGGGCCGGGGTCGGCTCGGCGGTCGCCGGAGGCTCGGTCGGGACCTGGGTCGGCACCAGCGTGGCGACGGGTGCGGCGGTCGGCTTCGGCGTCGGCTTGGGGGTCGGCTTCGGCGTCGGCTTCACCGTCGGCCTGGGGGTCGGCGGTGGAGGAGGAGGCGAGCCGGACTTCAGCTTGATGAAGTCCTCGGTGTACATCCGGATGTTGCGGACGCTGCCGCCCCACGACACGCCATCGGCCCCATAGGCGCCCACGCCGCCATGGGTCCAGCTCGTGTTGAGGATGTTGGCCCGATGCCCATCCGAGTTCATGAAGCCGGTGTTGATCGCGACCGGCGAGTCGGCATCGGAGTAGCCCGACGTTGTAGCCGATGTTCTCGCCGCCCGACGACCAGCTGAGGTGGTTCAGGTCATACCAGTGATAGACCTGGTAGCTGGTGCCCAGGATGGTGTGGCTGAAATAGTCGCGGTCGACCATGTCCTTGCTGCGCCACTGCGCGATGCTGACCAGGGTAGCGTGCTGCGTCAGCGGCGCCAGGCCGTTGTTGGTCCGGTCGCCGTTGAGGAGCTGCCAGAGGGTCGCCTCCGCGCTCGACTGATTCCACGCGGTCGTGGGGGGCGGAGCCCAGGCGAGCAGCGCCGCGGCGAGCAGCGTCGTGCCGGAGAGGAGGACGGCACGGGCCATGACGCGGCGAGGCCGTCGACGGGCGGCGGAGAACATGAGGCGAGCGTACGGATGCGGTGCTGGATGGTCTGTAGCGCTCTGGTCCGGTCGCGGGGCATGACCTATGGGCCGGGACCATCTACAGGACGAACGGCTCTGGACCTCCATCCTGCCGACGCGGATGCTGGCCGCGTGGAGCCGGCAGCTGGGTGACGCGAGGGAGCTAGACGACCGCGTCGCGGCCGGCTCGAAGGAGGATGAAGATGCTTGACCTCTTCGGCTGGAACATCGGCATGGGCGGCGTCGGCGCTGCTGCTGCTGGTCGGCGGCGCCCTCGTGCTCGGCCTGATCGTGCAGCTGATCGGTGAGACACGGACCGGCTACGAGTGGCTGGTGGCCGGGATCTTCGCGGTGGTCGGCGGCTGGCTCGGGAGCGAGTCGTTCGGCACGGCGAGCACCTGGGGCCCGGTCGTCGACGAGCTGTACGTGCTGCCCGCCCTCATCGGCGGCGTGGTGCTCGGCGGCGTCGTCGACATCGTGGTGCGGACGATGACGGGTGGCTCATACGTCCACCATCCGCGACCGATCTGAGCGCCTGTCCCTGAGGCTCCCGGGTCGCTCGGCCCGGGAGCCTCGCTGTCGGTCAGGCTGCGGTGGGGTGGCCTGCGGGGGTCGAACCCGCAACCTTCGGATCCACAATCCGATGCTCTGCCGGTTGAGCTAAGGCCACCACGGGGTCGCCCGTGCAAGGCGGCGCGAGGCGCGGCGGATTCTCCCACGCGTTCGCGAAGAGCGTCAAACCTCCCGGGGGAGCCCGAGGCTACGACGACGGAACCGAGATCGGTCGGGTGAAGTCCACCACCACCGCACCGTTGCGCTCGCTCGTCGGGAATTCGGTGAGCCCCGGGTCTGACGGGTCGATCGGGACGCCGTCGAAGGTCCAGGCGTCGCCGGCGCAGTCGACCAGGCGGTCGGCTCCGAGGGTCGACGGCGCAGTCGTTGGTGGGACTCCAGGCGTCGACCACGGCGAAGGCGTCCGTGCCGACCTGCGAGACGACCACGGTCAGCCCGACCCGCTGGTCGCGGTGGACCTCCCCCGGCAGGCCGTGCGCCTCGTTCAGCACCACCTCGACCAGGATCGGCTTGGCCTCGGCGGCGAGGACCCCGGCCACGGTGTAGTTCGTGTCGTCGAGCGGGGCGGCGAAGCTGAAGATGAAGGGGCGCACCAGGAGCAGGATCACGCCCACCCCCGCCGCGGCGAGCAGGCCCGCGACGACGTACCTGCGCAACGCGACCGGCGGGGCGGACTGCATCGGGTCAGGCCAGCCGGGTCAGGATCGACTCGCGGTCGAAGGCCCACGAGCCGAGCAGCATCGTCAGCCCGATCAGCCCGGCCACGATCAGGTCCCCGATCACGACCTGCTGCATGGTGAAGGTCGCCTGCCCACCCAGGAATTGGGCCACCGCCACGGCGATGATCGGGATCACCACGAAGCCGCCGATCTGCTGGGCGGTGCGCGGGTCGTTGACGCGGCTGCTGACCACGATCCCGAGCAGGACGCTGAGCAGGCAGATGAGCGGCACCAGGGTCGCCATCGCGACCAGCCACACGTCGCTGAAGACGAGGCGGGTCAGGATGGGATCGGCGATGGCGCCATTCACGAAGCCGTAGAGCGCGAAGACGATCCAGGTGGCGGAGACCGCGGGCAGGGCGGCGGCGAGCGTCTTCCCGGCGAGCAGCTCACCCACCTCGAGCGGCGTGGCGAGCTGCGGCTCCAGCGAGCGGGCGACCTTTTCGCCGATCACCGACTGGGTCGCGATCGCCATCGGCACCATCGCCGGGATGAGCAGGAAGTAGGCCATGAAGTTGGTGATGATGAAGCCCTGCGCCGCCAGCTTCGGGGCGAGGTCCGGGAAGTTGGCGATGTACTGCTGGATCTGCCCGAGCTGGTGGGGATCGAGGTCGTTCGCCTGGATGAAGGCGACCACCGCGGTGGGGATCGCGGCGAAGACAATCGCCGGGAAGGCCACCGCGCCGAGCAGCAGGCGGTTGCTGAGCAGGTCCCGCCACTCCTTCACGAAGACGGCGAGCACGAAGGCGAGCCTCATGCCGCCGCGTCCCGTTCGCCGCGCTCCCCCACCAGGGCCAGGTACGCCTCCTCGAGGGTCGGTGCGTCCTCCACGACCGACGTGATCCGGGCCCCCGCGTTGACCAGCGCGGCGACCAGGTCGGGCGTGTCGTGGGTGGGGTCGGCCAGCTCAACGACGAGGACCGATTCCCTCGCCTGCACGCCGGTGACGAAGGGCAGGTCGGCCAGCGGCCCCATGAACGACTCCGGGCCGCGCGCGCCGTTCAGCTCGACCCGCACCGTCGCCGCCCGGCCGTGGCGCCGGAGGGCGGCCGGGGTGTCGACCCGCAGCAGGGTGCCTCGCATCACGCCGATCCGGTCGCAGAGGCGCTCCGCCTCGTCGAGGTTGTGCGTGCAGACCACGATCGAGCGGCCGAGGGCGCGGAGCGTCGCCACGAAGTCGCGCACCGTCTTGGCGGCGGACGGGTCGAGGCCGCTCGTCGGCTCGTCGAGGTAGATGACCTCCGGCTCGTGGAGCAGGGCGCGCGCGATCGCGACCTTCTGGCGCATCCCCTTGCTGAAGGTCTGGACCCGGCGGTCCGCGTGCTCGCTCATCTCGACGACGCCGAGGTAGCGCACGACGGCGTCCCGCAGCCGCGATCCGCGAAGTCCGTAGAGGCGGCCGTAGAAGGCGAGGTTCTGGCGAGCGGTGAGCTTCTCGTGCAGCCCCGGAGTCTCGGTCAGGATGCCGGTGATGGCCCGGATCCGCTGCGAACCCTCCCCGAGCGAGTGGCCGTTGACAGTCGCACTCCCCGCAGTCGGCGAGATCAGCCCGGCGAGCATCCGCACCGTGGTCGTCTTGCCGGCGCCGTTGGGGCCGAGCAGTCCGAAGATCTCCCCGTCGCCCACCGTGAAGGCCATGTCGTGCACGGCAGTCAGGCGGCGGAAGTCCTTGCGGAGGCCCTCGACCACGATCATGCGGCTGATCCTAGCCGCTGGTGCCCGCCCCGGCTGTAGGACCACCGGCTAGCATGCTTCCCATGCCGGAGCGGACCGTCAGCAGCCGAATCGCGTTCACGGGGCGCCTCCTGGCGCTGCGGGTGGACGAGGTGGAGCTGGAGTCGGGGAAGCGCGCGGTCCGCGAGGTGGTGGAGCACCCCGGCGCCGTCGCGATCCTGGCCTTCGACGGCGAGCGACTGGCGATGGTCAGCCAGTGGCGCCAGGCCGCGCGCGCCGAGCTGCTCGAGGTCCCGGCCGGCACGCGTGAGCCGCCCGAGGCGCCACTCGTCACCGCCCAACGCGAGCTCGCCGAGGAGTGCGGACTGGCCGCCACCAGCTGGGAGGAGGGTCCGTCCTTCTATACCGCCCCAGGCTTCTCGACCGAGCTGCTCACGGTCTACCTCGCGACCGACCTGCGCCCCGTCGAGACGGAGGCCCCCGACGATGAGGCGCTCGAGCGGTCGTGGCTCCCCCTCGCAGACGCCGTCGCCGCCATCGACGCCGGGACGATCCGCGACGCGAAGTCGCTCGTCGCGATCCTCTGGCTCGCGCGCCGGCGCCGGGTGCCCTGACCGATGTGGGAGCTCCACGTGCCAGCCTGGGAGCTGATGGTCCGCGCCACGGTCATCTACCTGGCCCTGCTGGTCGCGCTGCGCCTCTTCGGGAAGCGCGAGGTCGGCCAGTTCACCCTCTGGGACCTGGTCCTGATCCTGCTCGTGGCCAACGCCGTGCAGCCGGCCATGACCGGGCCCGATGCCTCGCTCACCGGCGGCCTGCTCATCATCGCCACCCTGGTGCTCATGAATCGCGCGATCGCGTTCGGGCGGGCGCGGATTCCCCTCCTCCAGCGCCTGCTCGAGTCATCGCCGACCGTGCTCGCCCGTGACGGGAAGTGGATCCCGGCGGCGCTGGACCACGAGGAGCTCTCGATCGAGGACTGCGAGATGGCGATGCGCGAGCACGGGATCGGCGACGTCAAGGAGGTCGAGCTGGCGGTGCTCGAGGCGGACGGCATGATCAGCGTCGTCCCGCGCGATCACGCGATGGTCGGGCGGCGCCGGCCGCGGGTCCGGATCGTCCGCCGCCTCTAGGCCGCCTCAGCGCGGGCCAGCGCCCGCTGGTAGTCCTCGATCTCCGGCTTCAGGAAGACCGCCATCCGCAGGTGCCGGAGCCCGGCGGCGGCGTCCCCCAGCCGCAGGCTGGCGAGGCCGAGCCCAAAGTGCGCGTAGTGCGCCAGCGGGTTCGCGTCGACCATCGCCTGGAAGCGCTCCGCGGCCCGCCCGAAGGCCCCCTGGTCGTAATAGGCGCGACCGAGCGCCTCGAGGATGGAGGCCTTGCCCGGCTCCAGGGCCAGGCACCGTTCCAGCAGCACCGCGGCGGCGCCAGGGTGTCGCTGCGCGAGGAGGCGCGAGCCGCGCATGAACAGGTCATAGGCCGACTCCGGCTCGGCGGGTTCCATCGGCTCGGTCAGGCGGAAAGCTCGACCCGCTGGAGGCGCGGATTTTCGGTGCGGCCGGGGATCCGGCCACGCTTGGCGACCGGCCGGCCGTCGATCTCCTTGAGGTCGCCGGTGAAGTCGATCGGCGACGCGTCGGAGATGGCCGAGCCGACGGCGAACGAGTCGACCGGGGCGCCCGATTCCTTGAAGTAGTTGATCCGGTCGATGTCGAGGCCGCCCGACACGACGATCTTGACCCGTCCGTGGCCGGCCAGGTCGAGCCTCGCACGGACCTCCTTCACGAGGTCCGCAGTAACGCGGCCCCGCTCCGACGGCGTGTCGAGGCGCACCCCCCACAGCCGGTCGCCGAGCGCGTCGGCGACCCGGAGCGACTCCTCCGCCTCGTCCTTGAACGTGTCGACCAGCACGATCCGCGGCACGTCGGGGTCGATGTGCCGGTCGAATGCCTCGGCGGCGCGCACCGTGTCGCCGAAGATGATGATCAGCGCGTGCGGCATCGTGCCGGTCGGCGCCAGACCGGCCAGTCGCGCCCCCGCCGGCGTGGAGGCGCCCACGCAGCCCCCCACCACCGAGGCGTAGTCCATCTGGTCGGCGACGCTCGGATGCACGTGCCGGGCGCCAAAGCCGATCACCGGGATCGGCGCCGCCGCCTCCACGATGCGCCGCGCGGCGGTCGCCCAGCCGGTGCTCTGCGACAGGATCCCGAGGATCGCCGTCTCGTAGAGTCCGAATCCCGAGTAGCGGGCGGTGATGCGCATCACCACCTCCTTCGGCTCGATCAGATCGCCGTCACTCAGCGACTCGACGATCGGCGCCGGGTCGAGGGACCGGCCATTGCCCAGGATCTCCCGCAGGTAGGCGTGGGCCTCCGCTGCGCCGCACAGGATCGCCTCCTCGCGCGCGAAGACCTCCATGCTGACCACCGGGTCGAGGCCCTTCGGCAGCGAGGATGCGTCGCGCGCGATCGAAATAGACGTCCGCAGTGTCCCCGGCGAGGACATCGGCCGCGGGATGGAAGCGCGGTGAGGCCGGAGGGCGGGTCATGCGGCGCCAGTGTAGTGGCTGCCGCCGCGACGCCGGATCGTGAGGCCCCAGAGCAGGACGCCGACCGTCACCAGCACCACGGCGCTGGCAATCCGAACCACGCCGTTGGTCGCGGCCCGATCGAGCCCCACCGCGGCGGCGTCGAGGCGGTCCACAGCCCCGTTCAGATCGCCCTGGGCGAAGTCGTCCCCGGCGACGGCCAGGAGTGCGCGAGGGTCGTCCGCGATCCACAGCCCAATTGTTTCCAGGGGGTTGCGGAGCGAGTCGGCTCGCTTCTGAAGCGCGAGGTACGCGTCCACCACCGCCGTCTCGGCCCGGAGCTCCGCCTGCGCATCGGCTCCGCCACCGACGGCGGTGAACTGCCGACGCAGCTGCTCCGGGGTGGTCAGGCCGGCACGCGCGACCTTCGCGATCAGGGCGTCGCGCTGCACCAGCCAGGCGGCGGCGACCTTGATCGCGGGGCGTGCCTCGTCGAAGCGCCACGCAACCATCGCCGTGCGGATCGGATCTGGAGCGCCCCAGTCGCCCGCCGACCGAAGGAGCGCCGCGTAGTCGTCGCGGGCGAGGTGTCGCTCCCGGAGCTCGGTGCCGGCCGCAGGACCGAGCACGACCTCACCGAAGCTGTTGCCGAGGTCGACCCCGCTCGCCGCCGCCAGCTGGTCCAGGAAGCGCCGCGTGTCGACGGGCACGAAGCGGGCGCCGGTCAGCGGGAGCTGGTCGGCATCGGTCGGGTCGTAGGGGTCGACGCCAGCCACCACGCGGCGCAGCGCCCTGGCCAGGTTCGCCTCGCCCGCCGCCGTGGCGATCCGATCGATGAAGGCCCACGACGCCACGTACCCGTACTCGTCGCTGGCCGAGATCGTCGCGGCCCCTCCCCAGGCGGCGAGCGGGAATGCCTCCGGGGCCAGCTCAGAGGCGCGGGCCGCGGGATCGTAGGGCAGCGTCGCTCCGAGATCGATCGCGACCCTGGCCGCCTCGTGCGAGGCGAGCCCCTCGCGGAGCCAGCGGTCGACGGCGAGGTCGCTGCCGATCCAGATGTGGGCCGCCTGGTGCAGGAGCGTGAAGACGTCGCTGTCGAACGCGACCTGCATCTCGGCCGTCGGCAGCGGCTGCCCGGCGCTGCTCGCCTCGCCACCGACCGCCTCGCTCACGACCAGCGGCCCGACGCGCGGGTACGGCAGCCCGATCGCCTGCTCCAGCAACGGCAGCCCGGCCTGCAGGGTGGCCAGCGTGCGCGCGCCCCACGCCGCGTCCCCGGTCCAGGCGCGGACCTGCAGGTCGACCGTCCCGCTCGCCAGCGCGACGCTTGCCCCCTGGGGCGCCGCGTAGGTGATCGGCCGGGTGGCGGTCACGAGCGCGAGCCAGGTCGTGGGGTCCGCGATCGGGCCGCTCGCCATGCGAATCGTCGGTCCGCCGGTATCGATCACCATCGGGTTCCCGTCGGCCCTCGCCTCGTAGCCGCTCGGCAGCTCGACCGCGACGTCGCTGCTCGTCCCGAACCCCCAGGCTGGGAACTTCACCACGTCGGGCCGCGCGTGGATGTCGGGGGAGCTCCCGTCAGCGAGGTGATAGGTGAGCGTGAAGCTGACCGACTGGTTGTAGCGGATCCGGGCGCGAGGCCGGACCGAGGCGACCCGCACGCCATTGCGGTCCCCGAGCGTGACGGAGAGGGTTCCCCTGCCGTCGACCGCGGCAGGACTCGACGCGCCGTGCTGGACACCCAGCTCGACCAGGTCGAAGCCGCTCACCCCACCCGGCGGGTTTGGCGTGGTGTTGGTGAACGCCACGTCGACCGTCACCACGATCTCGCCGGCGGCGGGGTCGACCGCGTAGCGGGCAACGGTCGGCATCGCATAGCCGGGTCCGGACGCGGCGGCCGATCCAGGCGATCCCCAGGCCCCGATCACAACCACCAGGGCCAGGACCAGGCGCTTCACCGATCGATCCCCAGCAGCCGGTCGAGCAGGCTGCGCCGCCGACGCCGTGGCGCCTCCTCCTGCCACGCGGGCATCGACGCCTCCACCTCCGCTCGATGCGCCGCCAGGAGCGCCTCGTTGCGCCCCACGCGCCCGCTCCAGTCGGGCAGGATGCCGCGGTCGGCGATCGCGGCGGCGGTCTCATCGACGAGCCGATCGGCGACCACGACCAGGCGGACGAGGGATCGCGCCAGGGCGTCCCGGTCGAGGCCGCCGGGCGGCAGCTCCGCCATCAGCATCGGCCGGTCGTCGTCGGTCAGGCCGAACTTCACGAGCGGGTACTCGAAGCTGGCGCGCAGCATGCGCGCGTAGACGCGCTTCGGGACCTCCAGGCCCTCGTCTCCGTAGTGGGCCCACGCGGAGAGGCCAACCCCGTCGACCCACGCGACCGTGACGCGCAGGTCGAACCGCCGCGCCCCATCGAGGATCAGGTCGCGGCTGAAGGCCGAGTCGGTGGGAGCTCCCCCGGCGCCGACCACCTCGAGCCCGAGCTCCGCGAGCCAGGCGTCGAGTGGAGGGGCCTGGTCAGCCAGCGTGCGCCACCGTATCGCCGGAGCGAATGGCGCGCCGCGAGCCGAAGTCGCCCTCCACCACGCTCGGGTCGACCCGGCAGTTGCGCCCGATCACGACGCCGGCCGGGATGCGCGCACGCTTCCCGACCAGGGTGATGCCGGCGAAGAGCCGCTCCGGCTCGGCACGATTGGGGCGCAGGTCGTCACCGTCGCCGATCCGGCTCCCGCTTCCGACGACGCAGTCCTTGTCGATGATGGCGCGATCGACCTGGGCACCTTCGCCCACGACCGTGTCGAACATGACGATCGAGTCGCGCACGACCGCATCTCGCTCGACGCGAACCCCGGGCGAGAGGATGCTCCGCTCGACGGTCCCGTGGATCACGCATCCGTGGCTGACCATGCTCCGCGTGACCACCGCCTCCGGCCCGATCAGGGCCGGCGCCCGCTCCTCGCTCTTCGTGTAGATGAGCCAGCCACGGTCGTAGAGGTTGATCCCCGGCGAGTCGGAGAGAAGGTCCAGGCTCGTCTGCCAGTAGCTCTCGACGGTGCCGACGTCCTGCCAGTAGCCGCCGTAGTGGTAGGAGAAGACCCGGTGGCCGGCCGCAACCTCGGCCGGCAGGACGTCGCGCCCGAAGTCGACCCGATCCGCGGAGAGGATCGATCGCAGGTAGGGCCAGCCGAAGACGTAGACGCCCATGCTGACCAGGTTGCTGGTCGGATTCGGGGGCTTCTCGGTGAAGGCGGTGATGCGTCCGTCGGCATCGGCCTCGAGGATCCCGAACCGATGCGCATCCTCGATGGGCACGGTGCGAACGGCGCAGGTGATGTCCGCGTTGGTCGCCCGATGTCGCTCGATGAACGGGCGGTAGTCCATCTTGTAGACGTGGTCCCCGGCCAGGATCACGACCAGCTCGGGGTCGCGGTCGGCGATGTACTCGAGATTCTGGAGCACCGCGTCGGCCGTGCCGCGATACCACTCCCGCGTCCGGCCACGACCCAGGTAGGGCTGGAGCAGCGTCACCCCGCCATGGCTGCGGTCGAGGTCCCAGGGGCGGCCCACGCCGATGTGGTCGATCAGCGAGCGTGGTGCGTACTGGGTCAGGACCGCGACGTCGGTGAGCCCCGAGTTCACCGCATTCGAGAGCGCGAAGTCGATGATCCGGTACTTGCCGCCGAACGGGACGCCGGGCTTGGCGCGCACCTGCGACAGGATCGAGAGCCGCTCACCCTCGCCGCCCGCGAGGACCAGGGTCAGGATCGACTTCGACACCGGCTGATTCTCGCATGCCCGTCTGCATGCGCACCCTCGACGAGCGGCCGCGTGGCGGAATCAGCCCCGCGGCGCGCGCTGCCTCGCCCAGCGCCGAGCTCGCACGAGGAGCGGCACGCCCCCGAGGATCGCCGGCACAGCGAAGGGGTAGATCACCCCGGCGGACCTCGACGGCAGCGCGGGCGCCACCGCGGCCGGGGATGGGGTCGGGGTGCAGAACGGCTTCCGCCTGCAGTTGGAGGGCGGCCCGCCTCCTCCGAACCCGCCATTGAATGAGGCCGACGGACTCGGGGTCGGGGTGGCGCGGACCTCGCCGCAGATCGGCCCGCCGAAGCCGCTGTTGCCGCGGAGTGGCGCGATCAGGAGCCAGACCTTGTCCGGTCCGAGCACGCCGATCTGGCCCGAGCTGCCCTTCGGCCCCAGCTCACCGTTCACGTAGCGATCCGCCCACCGCTTGGCCGCCGCCACCATCTCCGGCGGGCGCCGGCCGTCCTGGGCCACCTCGGCCACCACGTCGAAGCACGGCCCGCTCACCGGGACGCCCACGTTGCCGGAGGCATCCGGGGTTGGGGCCGGGCCTCCCCCGCCGGCCTTGTTGACGTGCACGTTGTCCGGCGGCGGGACGGTGCCCTCGAGGAACGGGACCTTGATCTTGGGGCCGCACGCGTTCGTCGCCGCCATGCCGCTGAAGCGGCAGATATCGGCGACCACGATCCCGGGCGGCTGGACGAAGTCGTCATTGGGGACCGGCGTCTTGCCGTTCCAGTCCCACGGCTGGTTGAGGGCGATCTTCATGAAGTCGTGCCACAGGTAGAGCGGCCCATCGGCGCTGAAGAGGCCCTGCCCGAGCTTGTTGGACATCGGGTCCTGGTTGTTGTTCCCCATCCAGACCCCGGTGACCAGGCTGCCGGGCACGTAGCCGAACGCCGACACATCCTTGTAGTCGTTCGTGGTCCCTGTCTTGAAGCCGGCATGGCGCCGCTTGCCGTTCGGGTCCAGGATCTGTGCCCGCGGCCCCCACAGGAGGTTCGTCTGCGGATTCGTGTTCCCCTCGATGATCCAGTGGGTCAGGTACGCCTCGGCCGGGGTCATCGGCTGCGTCGCCTTCGGGCCGTTGTCGGCGAGCGAGTAGATGACCTTGCCGTCGCGGTCCTTGATCTCAAGCACCGTGGTGGCCGGATGCAGCGTGCCCTGGTCCGCGAAGACGCCGAAGGCGCCGGTCATGTTGGTGAGGTTGACCGGCACCGAGCCAAGGGTCAGGGTCAGGCCCGGTTGCTGGTCCATGATGTACTTCGCGCTCGCGACCCCCATCGTCTCGGCGAACTGGGCGGTGACGTCCGGCCCGACCAGGTACTGCATCTGCACCGACGGCACGTTCAGGGAGTACCGCAGCGCGTCCATGGCCAGCAGCGGCCCCTGGTCCTTGACGTTGGCGTTGGTCGGGATGTAGGCCCTCCTCGGGTCGGATGAGCCGTACTGCACCACCGAGTCCAGGAAGAAGGTGGCGGGCGTGGCCTGGCGCGCCACGAAGGCGGAGCTATAGGTGATCGCCTTGAAGGCGGACCCCGGCTGCCGTTTCCCGAGGCCCGCGACGTCGAACTGGCCCTGGACCCGCGGGTCGGTGCGGTTGTAGTAGTCGACGCTGCCGATGTACGCGACGATCTCCCCCGTCGTGGAGTCGATCGCGACCAGCGCTCCGTTGTGCACGTTCTTGTCGGCGAGCTTCTTGACCCAGAGGACCACTTCCTGCCGGGCCGCCTGCTGGAGCGGATAGTCGAGGGTGGTCGTGATCCGATAGCCGCCGTTGCGGACGGCCTGCGCCGGGTTGGGCACGCCCATCGACGCCAGGATGCGCTCGGTCTCGCTCTCGACGCGGAAGGCGAACTGCGGCTCGAGCAGCACCGATTGCACCTGGTGCGGGTTCATCTCCTCCCAGGTCGTTGCGACCGCCGCGTCGTACTCGGCCGTGCTGATGTAGCCCTCGTGCAGCATCGCCCCCAGCACGTCGTTGCGACGCCCCATCGCTCGGGCCGGGCCCCGCGGGTTCCCCGCCGGCTGATACGGGTCGTAGAAGCTCGGCAGCTGCGGCAGCCCGGCGAGGAAGGCGGCCTGGGCCAGCGTCAGGTCGTCGAGGTTGGTGACGCCGAAGAAGTTGGCCGCCGCCGCCTTGATCCCGTACGAGCGGTTGCCGTAGTAGATCAGGTTGAGGTAGGTCTCCAGGATCCGCTCCTTGCCGGCACGCCCCGGGTAGGCGGCGGTCACCTCGCGCGCAAGGATGACCTCGCGGATCTTGTCCTGGAACCCGCGACCCTGGAGGAAGGTCAGGTTCGGCTGCTCGCACGGATCCGCGCCGGCCGGCGGCGCGCTGGGGTCGAGCTCGATCGTGTCAGTGGAGGCCCCCGGGCTCTGGTTCGCGGTCTGGGACTGCTTGATCGAGCCGGCGTACTTGATCACCTGCTGCGTGATCGTGCTGGCGCCCTGCACCACCGTGCCGGCCTGGAGGTTCGCCAGGGCGGCGCGGACGGTGGCCGAGTAGTCGATTCCGTCGTTCGTCCAGAAGGTCCGATCCTCCGCCGACACCGTCGCGTTGACGATCGATGAGGGGAGGCTCGCGAAGTGCACCTCCTCGCGGTTCTCGCACTCGAAGCGAGCGAGCAGGACCGTTCCCGTCCGGTCGTAGACGTAGGTGCTGGCCGGCATCTTGATGCCGTCGAGGATGTGCGGGTCGGGCAGGCCGGTGGAGAAGTAGTTGTAGGCGGCCAGCAGGCCCGCGCCGGTCCCCACCGCGGTGCCACCGATGAACAGGACGAAGACGCCCGTGGCCACGATGAGAGCGGTCGTGAGCCCGCGTCGTGGGCTCCGACGCTGGGTGGTGCGGCGGATCATCAGCCGATGACGGCGCCGCTGCATGGCCGGGTGCATCAGGCGAAACGGTACCCCATGCGCGGGATTCGGTCGAATCTGGCCCCCGTCGGCGCGTCGCCGGACGCGATCAGGGCAGGTACTTCCTCGGGTTGACGGGGGACCCGTCGAAGAGGACGCCGAAGTGAAGGTGGCAGCCGGTCGCGAATCCGGTCGCGCCCTCGTAGCCGATGATGTCGCCGAGGTGGACCGTCTGGCCCACCGTGACGACCTCGCGGGCGAGGTGCCAGTACTGCGTCGCCAGCCGCTGCGAGTGGGCGATCACGACGCCGATCGCGTAGTCGCCGTACTTCGCATTCGGCCGGCCGTCCTCCACCACGATGCCGTCGCCCGCCGCGTGGATCGGGCCTCCGCAACCGGTCGTGTAGGCCATGTCGAGCCCGGTGTGGAACGGGTTGAACCGCGTCTTGCCGAACTCCTGCGTCACGATGAACGAGCCACGCAGCGGCCAGGCGAATCGGCCGCGGTAGGCGATGTCGAGCTGGTTGGCAATCGCCTCGAGCTTGGCCACCAGCGCCTGCTGGGCCGCCAGGTCCTGCTGCTGCCGCGCGATCGCCGCAGCCTGGGCGTCCGCGGACTGCCCATTCGCGACGAACGCCTCCTCGTGCGCGTCCTGCAGCTGCGCGAGCTGCGCCTGCTTCTCCTGCAGCGCGGTGCGCGCTGCGTCGAGCTCCGCCTGCTCGACCGCCAATGCCGCCGCCCGGGCCGCGGCATTGGCGCGCAGCTGCGGCAGGGTGGCCCGCCCATCGATGAGCGTCTGGCGGCGCGTCTCGAGCATCGCGCGGCGATCGCGGATCTCCTTGGCGAGCTGCTGGTCCTCGTCGGAGAGGCTGATCATGTAGGAGAGCTGGTCGGAGGCCTTGGTGAACGAATCGGTCGAGAGGAGGACCTCAAGCACGGAGGTCTGGCTCTGCTCGTACGCGGTGCGGAGATGGTCCTGCAGGAGCGACTCCCGATCGACCAGCTCGACCTTCGACGCGGTGATGTCGCCGGCGAGCTGGGTCAGCGTCTGCTCCAGGGTGTCGATCTGCTCCGTGTAGGTCGCGAGGTCGAACCTGGCTTCGTTGAGCTGGCGGGTCATCTGGTCGACCTCCGCGGTGGCGAGGTCGATCTGGAGCCCCACCGAGATGAGCTGGTCGGTGATCGCGTGGAGCGAGGCGGCGAGGTCGGCCTGGCTGCGCTGGAGCTCGGCGAGCTGGGTGCGCTGCCGCGCCAGCTCGGCCTCCATGCGCTTCTGCTCGGCGAGCGCCGCGTTCACGGTCGGGTCCGTGGCGCGCACCGGCGACTGCCACTGCATCGGCGCGATGACGACGATCAGCAGGAGGGCGGCTATCCACGGCGCGGTGGGGCGACTGACGATCGACATGACTCCCAGATGCCAAACCGGTCGATGCTGCGGAGACCGGAGGCGCGAGGGCATGCGCGGCGGCAACCGAAGCGAACCTCGGAACATCGTCCGAGCCGTGACAGGATACCCGACACATTCAAGAAGGCGCCATGCCAAACGGCCCGAAAATCGACAGTCGCGGTGCATCTGGGCACCGCCAGCGTGGGAGTTCGATGCGGCGGAGGGCGGTCAGGCGCGCAGCAGGCCCGTCACCGCGGAGGCCGCCGAGCCGAGGAGGGCGGGGTCGCGCACCAGGGCCACGACCGCCCCGGCAACCAGGAATGGCACGAACGGGATGTAGCTCTTCAGGCCGGCCTGCCGTGTCACGAGCAGGCCGATGCTGACCGCCGCCGAGAGAAGCCCGGCCACGAACATCGCGATGAAGATCGCGGGCCAGCCGAGGATCAGCCCCAGCGGGGCGACGAGCAGGAGGTCGCCCAGCGCCACGCCGCCGCGCACGATCAGCCCCAGGGCGCCCATGAAGGCCAGGCCCGCCGCGGCACCCAGGAGCGCGCTGCTCCACGGCACGGTCGGGTTGAACGGCACGAACAGGAGGGCGACCACGGTGAGCGGGTCGAGCAGGACGTGCGGCAGCCGACGCTGCTCCAGGTCGGTGGCGGTCAGCACCACCAGCATCGCGAGCACGAGGAGCTGCACGCCGAGCGCCCAGGCCGGCAGCGTCGAGCGCAGGGCGATCGCGCCGCCGCCGAGCGCGGCCGCCGCAGCCAGCAGGAGGGTTCGGATCCCGGCGGGGCGGCGCGAGGCCTCGTCGGCGGGCCAGACGCTCGCGAGCCGCTCGGCGCCCGCGCCGACCGCGGCGAAGATGGCCGCCACGGCGATGACGGTGACGGTCAAGGCGTCAGTCCCGACCCGGGCCGGTTCACGGGCGGCTACCCGCCAGCGGCGAAGTCGAGGGCCAGGCGAACGAGCGTGGACACGCTGGTTCCCAGCGCTCCCTTCGGGTTATGGGCCTTGTCGCGGACCAGGTAGGCCGATCCGGCGATGTCGACGTGCACCCACGGCACCGTCACGAAGTCGGCGAGGAAGACGGCGCTCTTGATGAGCCCACCCTCACGCGCCGCCGTGTTGACGATGTCGGCGTGGGCGGAATCGAGGGAGTCTCGGTACTCGGTCGCCAGCGGCATCTCCCAGAACCACTCGCCGGTGGCGTCCGCTGCGGCCGCGACCGCGCTCCCCCACTCGCGGGGACGCGCGAAGTAGGCGCTGATCAGGTCGCCGAACGCGTACGCGGCGACACCGGTCAGGGTCGCCACGTCGACCATGTGGGTGGCGCCCTGCTTCTCCGCCCAGTGCAGCGCATCGGCCAGGATCAGGCGTCCCTCGGCATCGGTGTTGATCACCTCGATCGTCTTGCCGTTCATCGCCTTGACCACGTCGCCGGGGCGCTGCGCCGACCCGCTGGGCATGTTCTCCACCATCGGCGCGACGGCCATGAGCGGCGTCTGCGGGGCGATCCGGGCCACGGCGCGAGCCGCGGCGATCACGGCAGCCGCGCCCGACTTGTCGTGCTTCATCTCCTCCATCCGGTCCGACCCCTTGAGGCTGATCCCGCCAGAGTCGAAGCAGACCCCCTTCCCGACGATCGCCAGGCGTCGATCCCCGCCGGCCTGCCAGCCGGGGAGCTTGATCGCGATCAGGCGTGGCTCGTGCGCGGCGCCCATCCCGACGCCGAGCAGCGCGCCCATGCCAAGCGTCCGCATCTCGTCCGGCCCGAGCACCTCGACCGTGCAGCCGTCGGCGGCCAGGCCGCGCGCCAGCGTCGCCATGGCCTCGGGGAAGAGGTCGTTGGCGGACCGATTCGCGAGCTCGCGGGACCACTCCACTGAATCGGCGATCACCACTGCTCGCTGGAGCAGATCCTCGGCGGGGGGCGACTCCCCGATCAGGATCAGCTCCTCGACGCTGCGCAGCATCGCCGGCGTGTCGCGAACCCGGCCGTAATAGGCATACGGGCGGAAGGTTCCCTGGCTGGCGCCGATCGCCGCGGCGGCGTAGCCGTCGGCGTCCTCCCCGTCGCGCAGCCAGAAGGCCATGCTGGTCGCGCCGCGCCCCTGGAGCCGGCGAGTCGCCTTCGAGGCGTTGCGCCGGGCGCGCCACGCTCCGCGACCGCGCCGCGCCCCGTTCACCAGCAGGACCCGCTTCGCCGCGATGCCGCTCACCTCGACGAGCGCGGTCTCGTCCTCGAGCAGCTCGAACTCGCCCCAGCTCATGGCACCGCTGATCGCTCCGCCCGTCGCCGCGTCGAGCTCGGCCAGGTCGGGAGGCAGCTCACGGTCGGTGCGGTAGATCGGCACCGCCAGGACATCGGCCTGCACCGATGCCGGCTTGGTCTCCTCGGCACGAACGCGCATCGATGCTCCTCGGCACGGCTCAATCTGGACCGATCCGGGCCAATCTGCGCGGCCGGACGGTCAAGCCAGTATAGACAAGGTCCGACCGGGCTCAGGACCCCGGAGCGGTGAATGGCTGGAGGGCCGCTCGCTCGTCCGCGACCGCGCCGGCGGCGGCGGCGAGCCGCTGGAGCTCGCCGAGGCTCACCGCGTTGCCCTCCTCGGCGAGCGACACCGCGAGCGCATTGTCGGCTCCGCGCGCGGCCTCGGCGGCCTTCGCGTACCGCTGCGCTGCCGCTCGCTGAGCTGCCGGGTCGCCGGCGATCGTCGCCTCGGCGATGCCCCTCGCCGCATCGATCAGCTCCCCGGTCACCTTTCTCCAGTATCCGAGGAGCGGCGGCCTGTCGGACCAGGCATCGAGCAGGGCGAGGGGGGCATCGGTCCGGTCGAGGCTGGTGATCGCGGTGGCGGGAAGGTCGGCGTCGAGCGCCGACAGGGCATCGCCCAGCGCGGCGACGGTCGCTTCGGTCGCGTGCCGCCGCTCCACGAAGAGGGTCGCACCGTCCGCGCTCGTCCGCAGCCCGCTCGCGGCGAGCAGGAGGTCCGCGCCGGTGAGCGACAGCGCCGGAACGTGCCACGCGGGAGCGATGTCCGAGGCCATCTCGATCAGCGCCTCGACCGCGCGATGCGCCGCATCCGCGCTGCCGGACGAGGCCTGCAGCAGGTCGGCCGCAGCGGAGAGCTCGGGGGCGGGCGGCTGATCGCCGGCGACGGTGAGCGCCGCGCCCGTTCGCGCGCGGTCGATCGCCTCAGCGAGCGCCGCGGCCAGGCTCTTCAACGCGTCGTCGGCGTGGGTCGCCGCCTCGGCCAGTGCCCGGGCACGCGCGGCCTCGAGCGGCGGGTCGGCCAGGGAGGGATCGGCCGACCGGAGGCCGAAGCCGAGCCCGACCACCAGCGCGATGACGATGGCCGTCGTCGCCCGGCGCGCACGTGCGGCACCTATCATCAACGGATGGATCTCGATCGGCTGCGCGGATTGCCCAAGGCGGAGCTGCACCAGCACCTCGACGGGTCGGTGCGACCCGACACCGCGGTCGAGCTGGCCGCGGCGACGGGGATGCACCTGTCGCTCGACGAGGCGAAGGCGCGACTGGTCGGCCCGCCGCGCTGCAACGACCAGGCGGAGCTGCTCACCTTCTTCGACCTGCCGATCGCGCTCCTCCAGACCGAGGCCGCGCTCCGCCGCGTGACCGCCGAGCTGGTCGAGTCGATGGCCGACGACGGGCTCACGTACGCAGAGATCAGATGGGCACCGCGCCTCCATCTCGAGCAGGGGCTCTCGGTGGTGGCGGTGATCGAGGCGGTGGCGGCAGGGATCGGCGAGGCAGCCGCACGGCTGGGGCCGCGCACGCCATTCATCGGCCTCATCGTCACCGCCATGCGGTCGCACCCGCCCGCCGCCAACGTGGAGCTGGCGCGGACTGCCGCCGCCTTTGGGCCGCCGGTGATCGGCTTCGACCTCGCCGGGCTGGAGGCGGAGTACCCCGCCCCGCCACATGCCGCCGCGTTCCGCGCCGCGGCGGAGGGCGGGCTGGCGCTCACGGCCCACGCCGGCGAAGTGCCGGGTCCGGAGCGGATTCGCGAGGTGCTGGCGTTCGGTGTGAGCCGAATCGCGCATGGCGTCACCGCGAGCGGGGATCCCGAGCTGGTGGCGCTCCTCCGCGAGCGCGAGGTGACGCTCGACCTGTGCCCGACCAGCAACGTGCAGGCCGGCATCGTGGCCGACCTGGCGTCCCACCCGCTGGCGGAGCTGCACCGGGCGGGCGTGAGCGTCACCCTGTCGACCGATGACCGGACCGTCTCCGCGACGACGCTGACCGAGGAGATGTCGCGGACCGCGCGCGCCCTGCGGCTCAGCCCGGCCGAGCTGGCCGCGATCGCGGTCAACGCATTCCGCCGTGCCTTCGGTCCGCGCGTCGTGCTCGAGCCGATGACCCAGGCCGCCGTGGCGGCGTGGTCGGCCTGGGCCGCCGCGGGTCCGTCCATCAGCTGAGGGAGAGCCCCAGCAGGTCCGCGACGTCGGCCGGGTCCCGCGCGATCCGGTCGGGTTGCCGCTCCCCGCTCAGGGCGGCCGCAGCGGAGGCATCGGCGACGCCGGTCAGCACCAGGATCGACGGGATCCCGGCCCGGTGGGCCGCGACCATGTCCGAATCAGGGTTGTCGCCGATCGCGAGCGCCCGCGCCGGCTCGACCCCGGCCCGCTCGATGATCGCGCGGAAGATGCCGGGCTCCGGCTTTCCGATCACGAGCGGCTCGACGCCGCTCGCGGCGCGGAGGGCCGCGATCACCGATCCGGCTCCCGGCAGGAAGCCGGACGGGGTCGGGAAGAGGAGGTCCGCATTGGTTGCGAGGAACCGCGCCCCGGAGCGCAGGGCGCTGCTCGCCGCGGCGAGGCGTCGGTAGTCGAAGGCGGGATCGAGTCCAGCGATCACCGCGTCGTACAAGACCGGGAGCGGGCCCCCGTCGTAGCCGGCCTCGACCGCGTCGCCGGCCCCGGTCGCCACGAATCCGGCTCCCCGCAGCTCGTCGAGCATCCCCTGGGCGCCGACCGCCAGCACCAGCCGCACCTGGGGGAGATGCGCCCGCAGGTGGTCGATGGTGGCCGAGGTGGAGGTGACGATCTCGTCGAGCTCGGCCTGGATCCCCATCCCCGACAGCCGCTGCACGTACGTCGCGCGAGTCGCCATGGAGTTGTTGGTGGCGAAGCGGAGGAGCACGCCGGTACGGCGCAGCGCGGCGGTCAGCTCGGCGGCGCCCGAGACCGGCTCGCGACCGCGGTAGATGACGCCATCGAGGTCGAAGATGACGAGGGAGGGCAGCGCTGCGCGGGCCGGTTTCATGCCGACCGATGATAGGGCGCCAATCGGCCAAATCACTTGAGCCAGCGCTTGACGGCGCAGTATGATCGCCCGGATTCGCGCCGGCCTCGCCCTCGGGCCAGGACGCGACCGCCTGTCGTCATCGGAGTCGACGCCGGCCATCATCAATCGAGGGGAGAAGGAGATTCAATGCGGAAGCAGCGATGGCTCGGCGCGAGCGCCGCCCTCGTATCGTTGATGCTCGTGCTGGCTGCCTGCCAGGCGGGTACCTCCCCATCAGCGTCGGCCGGCGGATCTGCGCCGGCATCGGCTGGGGCCTCGGCCGCGCCGAACTCCTACTTGGCCTGTGAGGTCACCGACACCGGTGGCGTCGACGACAAGGGGTTCAACCAGAACGCGCACGAGGGGCTGCTGAAGGCCGCCGCCGACTTCGGCATCCAGACCAAGCTGCTGGAGTCGACCGCGGACACCGACTACGCCCCGAACCTGGTCGCGATGCGCGACGCCCACTGTGACCTGATCGTCACCGTCGGGTTCCTGCTCGGCGACGCGACCCGGGCGGCAGCGCTGCTCAACCCCGACATCAAGTACGCGATCGTCGACTTCGCCTACACCCCGCCGATCCCGAACATCCTGGGCCTGGTCTTCGACACCAAGTCGGCCTCGATGCTGCAGGGCTACCTTGCGGCCGGGATGAGCACGACCGGCAAGGTGGGCACCTTCGGCGGCATCCAGATCGGTCCGGTGACCGACTTCATGAACGGCTTCGCGGCCGGCGTCAACTACTACAACCAGCAGAAGGGCACCAAGGTGAAGCTCCTCGGCTGGGATGCCGACGAAGCAGACCGGTCCTTCACCGGTGACTTCACCGACCAGGACAAGGGCCGCACCACGGCCGAGGGCCTGATGCAGGAAGGCGCAGACGTCATCATGGCCGTGGCCGGCCCGGTCGGCCAGGGCGCCATGGCGGCCGTGAAGGCCAACGCCGCGGGACTGAGCCCGGCGCCGATCTTCATCGGCGTCGACGTCGACCAGTTCCTGTCCGTCCCAGGCTACGAGGACATCATGATGTCCAGCGTCCTGAAGCGGATCGACAACGCGGTCTACGAGGCCGTCAAGGAGGCGATGGCGGGTGACTTCCCGTCGAACCTGTACGTCGGCACGCTGAAGAACGACGGCGTCGGCATGGCGCCGTTCCACAACTTCGACTCGAAGATCCCGGCAGCGCTCAAGGCCGAGCTCGACGCGCTGAAGGCGAAGCTGGTCGATGGCAGCGTCACGGTGGACGCCTTCTCCGGCCAGCCGCCGGCGAGCGCGGCCCCGTAGCCGTCAGCTAGTCGTTCGCCGCTCAACCTAGCGACAGGCGGCCCTCGCCTCCGGGCAGGGCCGCCTGTCCATTCACCGGTCCCTGGAGTCCCGCCCGATGCAGCTCGAACTGAAGGGGATCACCAAGCGCTTCCCCGGCGTCCTCGCCAACGACGGGATCGACCTCACCGTTGCGCCCGGGGAGATCCACGCGCTGCTCGGGGAGAACGGGGCCGGCAAGTCGACCCTCATGAACGTCCTGTACGGGCTCTATCGGCCGGACGAGGGCGAGATCCTGCTCGACGGCACGGCGATGCAGTTCGACGGGCCCGGCGACGCCATCGCCGCCGGGATCGGGATGGTTCACCAGCACTTCATGCTGATCCCCGTCTTCTCGGTCACCGAGAACATCATGCTCGGCGTCGAATCGACCACGGGGCCGCTCCTGACGCTCGACCGATCCACGGCCCGCGATCGCATCGTCGAGCTCTCGAAGGAGCACGGGCTGCGCGTCGATCCCGACGCCATCATCGAGGACCTCCCGGTCGGCGTACGCCAGCGGGTCGAGATCCTCAAGACCCTCTACCGCCACTCGAACCTGCTCGTCCTCGACGAGCCGAGCGCCGTCCTGACCCCGCAGGAGATCGACGACCTGTTCGAGGTGATGCGCTCCCTGGCGCGCGCGGGGACCTCGATCATCTTCATCACCCACAAGCTCAACGAGGTGCTCGTGATCGCCGACCGGATCACCGTGCTGCGGCGCGGCAAGGTGGTCGGCACCACGACCCCGAGCGAAACCGACGAGGCCGAGCTGGCCCGCATGATGGTCGGCCGGCCGGTTCAGCTGGAGGTCAGCAAGAACCTGCCGAACGCGGGCGACGTGGTGCTGACGCTCCACGACGTGACGGTTCGCGACGATCGGGACCAGGTCGCCGTCAATGGGCTCGACCTGACGGTGCGCGCGGGCGAGATCGTCGCCATCGCCGGCGTGCAGGGCAACGGCCAGACCGAGCTGGTCGAGGCGATCACCGGACTGCGCCACGTCGAGCATGGGACGATCGAAATCGCCGGCGCGCCTGCAAGAGCCGATCCACGCCACGTCTTCGCGGCGGGAGTCGGGCATGTCCCGGAGGATCGCCTCGAGGAGGGCCTGATCGTCGGCTTCAACGTCGCGGAGAACATGATCCTGAACAGCTACTACCTGGAGCCGTACGCGACCGGCCTCTCGCTGCACCTCGACGCGATGCTCGCCAATGCGACCGAGCTGACCCGTGAGTACGACGTGCGCACGCCGTCGGTGCTCAACGACATCGGCAACCTGTCGGGCGGCAACCAGCAGAAGGTGATCGTGGCGCGCGAGTTCTCGCGGCCACTCAAGCTGCTCGTCGCTGCCCAGCCGACCCGGGGGCTCGACGTCGGCTCGATCGAGTACATCCACAAGCGCATCGTCGCCAAGCGCGACGAGGGGACCGCCGTCCTGATCGTCTCGACCGAGCTGGAGGAGGTCCTCTCGCTCGGCGATCGGATCGCGGTCATGTTCCAGGGCAAGATCATGGCCATCCTTTCGCCGGCGGAGGCGACCCCCGAGCGGCTCGGGCTGCTGATGGGCGGCGCGCATCCCGAAGAGGGGATCGTGCCGGCGGCAGCCGCCACATGACCGCCGGCACGGGACAGCCTGCGACGACGGCGCCGCCGCCAGCGGCCGGCCGCCGTGGCCGGATCCTGAGCGCCGTGGCGGGTGGTGCGCGGCAGATGGTCGTGCCGATCCTCTCCCTGGTCACCGCGCTGATCGTCGGTGCGATCGTCATCATCGTCTCGGACCCCGACTTCATCGCCAAGGTCGGATCGAACCCCGGGGCCGCCCTCTCATCCGGCCTCAAGTCGGTGGGCGGCGCCTACGGCGGGCTCTACGCCGGCGCGATCGGGAACCCGTTCGTGAGCATCACGCCGATCACCGAGACGCTGCTGCGGGCCACGCCGCTCATCCTCGCCGGGCTGGCGGTGGCGCTCGGCTTCCGTGCCGGCCTCTTCAACATCGGCGCCGAGGGCCAGATCTACATCGGCGCCCTCTTCGCGACCGCCGTCGGGATCAACTTCGGAGACATGCCGTTCTTCCTCCACCTGCCGCTCGCCGTGCTCGCCGGCTTCGCGGGCGGCGCGGTCTGGGGCTTCATCCCGGGCATCCTCAAGGCGCGGACCGGGGCGCACGAAGTGATCACCACGATCATGCTCAACTACGTCTCGTACCTGGTCGTCGACCTCGCCCTGCACCAGCCGTTCTTCCAGCGCCCGGATCGCAGCGACCCGGTCAGCAAGTTCATCGAGCAGAGCGCCGCACTTCCCCCGATCTTCGCCGACCAGCGACTGCACTGGGGCATCTTCGATCGCCCTGCTCGCGGCGGTCGCGGTCTGGTGGCTCCTCTTCCGGTCGACGAAGGGCTTCGAGTTCCGCGCGGTCGGGCCTCAACCCGTCCGCGGCGCGCTACGCCGGCATGAGCATCAGCCGCACGATCGTCCTCACCATGATGATCTCCGGCGGCCTGGCCGGGCTCGCCGGCGCATCCGAGATCCTCGGCACGAACCTGCGGCTGACCCCCGGCTTCTCGCCGCACTGGGGCTTCGATGCGATCGCCATCGCGCTGCTCGGCGCCTCGCGGCCGCTGGGGGTGGTCGTCGCCGCCATCCTGTTCGGGGCGCTCCGCGCCGGCGCCACCCCGATGCAGGCCGCGACCGGGATCCCGGTCGACCTGGTGACCGTCATCCAGGGGCTGATCATCCTGTTCATCGCCGCGCCGGCGCTGGTGCGCGAGATCTACCGCATCCGCGCCGCGAAGACGACCGGCACCGAGACCTTCAGCAAGGGGTGGGGCACGTGACCGCCGCCGGCGTCACGGGCGTGAGACGCGGCGGCATCAGCCGTCGCGCGCCAGCAGGGCTACGGCATCTTCTACCTGCTGCTGGCGGTCGTGATGCTCGCCTTCTTCGGCCAGGTGCAATCTGGATCGACGACCACCTTCGGCATGAACGTGGGTGGGGGCAAGTTCCCGGACCTCGTGGTCCCGTCCGCCGGGACCGCGTACGTGCTCGCCGCCATGGCCGCGCTCTTCGGCGTGGTCCAGCTGACGCGCGGCTTCGGGGCGCGCTGGGCCATCGTGCTGACGCTGGTCATCATCGGCTTCGCCTTCAGCTTCCTGACCTGGGCCGGCTCGGGCGGCAGCATGAACCTGGCGGGGATCCTGCAGCTCACCCTGCAACGGAGCGTGCCGATCACCTTCGGCGCCATGTCCGGCATCATCTGCGAGCGCTCCGGGGTGGTGAACATCGCCATCGAGGGGATGCTGCTCTCCGGCGCCTTCGCCTCGGCCGTGGTCGCCAGCGCCACCGGCAACCCGTGGATCGGGATCGTGGCCGGGATCATCGTCGGCGGGCTCCTGGCCGGCCTGCTCGCGGTCCTCGCGATCCGCTACCTGGTGGACCAGATCATCGCCGGGGTGGTGATCAACATCCTGGTGGTGGGCCTCACCTCGTTCCTGGCGACCCGGGTGCTGGAGAAGATCCCGCAAGCTCAACAACCCGGACATCTTCGGGCCGATCATCGTCCCGTACCTCAGCGACCTGCCGCTCATCGGCGGCATCCTCTTCCGCCAGAACTTCTTCGTCTACGCCTGCATCGTGTCGGCCATCGTCCTGCACTACATGCTCTTCTCGACGCGCTGGGGACTGCGCGTGCGTGCCGTCGGCGAGCATCCGCTGGCGGCCGACACGGTCGGCATCAACGTCTACTTCGTGCGCTACCGCAACGTGATCATCGGCGGCATGCTGGCGGGGCTCGGCGGCGCCTATTTCACGATCGGATCGACCGGTACCTTCCAGCAGGAGATGACCGCGGGGCGCGGCTTCATCGGCCTGGCCGCGATGATCTTCGGCGGCTGGGCGCCGTTCGGCGCGTTCCTGGCCGGAATCGTCTTCGGGTTCGCCGATGCGCTGCAATCGCGCCTCTCGATCCTCGGCATCGGCCTGCCGTCCCAGTTCCTCCAGATGGCCCCGTACCTGATCACCGTGATCGTGGTCGCCGGCCTGGTCGGGAGGGTGCGCGCGCCGGCCGCCGACGGACGTCCCTACAAGAAGGAATGAGCTCCGGCCGCCCGCTGCGGCAGCCGATCGTCCTCGACTGCGACCCCGGCCACGACGACGCGCTGGCGATCCTGCTGGCGGCCGCCTCGCCGGCGCTCGAGCTGGTGGCGATCACCGCCGTCGCCGGCAACCAGAGCCTCGACAAGACCGCCCTCAACGCGCGGCGCATCTGCAGCGTGGCCGGCATCCGCGACGTGCCGGTGGCGGCCGGCTGCGACGCCCCGCTGCTGCGGCCGCGCATCGCGGCGGCCGACATCCACGGCGAGTCGGGGCTCGACGGCCCGGCCTTCGCGGCACCGACGGTCCCGCTCGACCCGCGCCACGGCGTCGACGTCATCCTCGACGCCGCGCGCAGCCACGACGACCTGGTGCTGGTGGCGACCGGCCCGCTCACGAACGTCGCGACCGCCTTCGCTCGGGAGCCCGACCTGCCGTCGCGCCTGCGTCGGGTGGTGCTGATGGGCGGGGCCATGGGGCTCGGGAACGTGACGCCGGCGGCCGAGTTCAACATCGGCGCGGACGCCGAGGCGGCCCGCGCCGTCTTCGAGTCGGGGGTGCCGATCACCATGGTGCCGCTCGAGACGACGCATCGCGCGCTCGCCACCCCGGAGGTGATGGCCCGGATCGCGGCGCTCGACTTCCCGCTCGCGCACCTCTGCGTCGAGCTGCTCACCTTCTTCGCCGAGACCTACCTGCGCGTCTTCGGCTTCACTGCCCCCGCGGTCCACGACCCCTGCGCCATCGCCTGGCTGATCGACCCGGGGATCGTCCCGACGCGCCGGATGCGGGTCGACGTCGAGACGAACGCGGAGTTCAGCTACGGCCGCACCATCTGCGACCTGTACGGCGTCACCGGTCGCCCGCCCAACGCCGAGGTGGGCGTCGACCTGGAGGTGGAGCGCTTCTGGGACCTGATGATCGGCGCGCTGGCCTCGTACCGGGGGCGCGCGGCCGGCTAGGCCTCGACCAGGCTCTCGGCCTCGGCCTCCGCGGCCGGGTGGGCAGCGGCGGGTCCCCAGAGCAAGCTGGGAGCCAGGCCGAGGTCACGCATCTCCGCCTCGACGCTCTGCGTGTCGTAGGCCACCGATCGGAAGTTGACCATCAGCTCGGCCCCGGCCACGTCGATCACCGAGTAGCGCGCGGTGGGGTCCTCCGGCGTCCCACAGCCGACCGACCCGGCGGCCACGAAGTGCGTCCTCCCCACCATCCTGTGGAATGCCTCGTGGGTGTTGCCGAAGCACATCAGCTCGTCGCCCTGATCGGCGCTGATGCGGGCAAAGACCCGGCTCGGGCGATCGCTCCAGAGGTATTCGCCCTGCCGCAGCGGCGACCCGTGGAAGAGGAGGACCGAGCGACCCTCCACCACGAGCCGATGCGCGGCCGGCAGCTGACGGAGCCAGGAGCGGTCGTCGTCGGTCGTGCGCTGGACGGTCCACCCCAGTGACAGCAGGCCGGCGGCCTCCGCCTCCTCGCTCGGCCACGCCACCCCGGGGTGCTCCCGCCGCAGGCCGACTGCCTCGTCCCAGTTGCCCTGGATGGTGGCGATGGCGAGTCGGCGCAGCTCGTCGATCACCTCACCGGGGTGCGGCCCACGCCCGACCACGTCGCCGACGCACCACGCCGTGTCACATCCGAGGGCCGCCGCATCGTCGAGGACCGCTCTGAGCGCGGGCAGGTTGGCGTGCAGGTCGGCGATCACCGCGATCCGCATGCGCGGCATTCTGCCGAGCGGCCGACGCGGGGCAAATCCCCCGATGGGGGGACTTCGGTTCTAGCCGGCTGCCGCGCCGGCGAAGGGTGCGGCGATGACGCTGATCCGACCCGCCACCGTGCGCGCCAGCTCCCGCATGACCGCCGCCGCGACCGAGGTGTCGCTGCCGGGGTGCTGGGCCGAGGTGATCGGGGCGCCGGCGTCGCCACCGGTCCGCACGCCCGGCTCGATCGGGATCCGCGCCAGCACCTCGAGCCCGAGCTCACGAGCGAGGCTGTCCGCCCCGCCGGTGCCGAAGATGTCGTGCTGCGTCCCGCAGTGGGGACAGATGAAGCCGCTCATGTTCTCGACCACGCCGAGGGTCCGGACGTTCACCTTGTTGAACATGGCGATCGCCTTGCGCGCGTCCAGGAGGCTCACCTCCTGGGGGGTCGTGACGACGAGCGCGCCGGTGAGCGGGATCAGCTGGCTCAGGCTCAGCGCCGCGTCCCCGGTGCCGGGTGGCAGGTCGACCACCAGGTAGTCGAGCTCGCCCCACTCCACGTCGCGCAGGAACTGCTGGATGGCGGAGTGGATCAGCGGGCCACGCCAGATCACGGGGGCCCCGCCGGTCAGGAAGTACTCGATGCTCATCATCTGCACTCCGTGCGCGGTCACCGGGTTGACGCGCGACCCGGCCCCCGTCACGTGCGCACCGCTGGTTCCCATCATCAGCGGCACGTTCGGGCCGGTGATATCGGCGTCGAGCAGCCCGACGCGCGCCCCGTCACGGGCCAGGCTGACGGCCAGGTTGACCGCCACCGTGGTCTTGCCGACGCCGCCCTTGCCCGATGCCACCGCGATCGTGTTCTTCACGCCGGGGATCAGGTCCGCGGCGGGGCCGCCGAAGGAGCGCTTCACGTTGCTGGCCCAGTCGACCCGTACCGTGGTGGCGCCAAGCGCCGCCAGGCCGTCGACGATATCGGACTCGATCTTTGCCTTTAGCGGGCAGGCCGGCGTGGTCAGCTCGACCGTCAGGTCGACGGTGGAGCCGGTGATCTCGATCGTCTTGACCATTCCCAGGCTCACCAGGTCGCGCCCGATCTCCGGGTCCTTGACCGTCGCCAGGACGGCCATGATCTTCTCGTCGGTGAGCTGGTCGAGCGTGGCCAGGGCGGTCGTCCTTTCGTCTTGTTGATCGTCGGGGGAGATCCCGAGGCGAGGCGAGGGTAGCAGAGCGAGCCCCGAGGCGATGCGACCTAGGTTGCAGGCGAGCCCGTCCCACAGGCCCGATTCCTCGGGCGGCTGACCGCCGCCGGCGGGCACCGCGAGGTTGGAGCGAGCGAGCCGGTAATGCTCGGTCCCGAGGAACGCGTCGCGCACCTCCGGGCGCCAGTCGTGGAACGGCCCCGCCGACCCGGTCTGCGAGACGTGACGGCGGATCGCCGCCAGCTTGACCTGCGCCAGCTCGCCGAGCTCCAGCGTCAGTGTGTCGGTACCGTCGGGCGAGCCGTAGCTCTCCGGCGCGCGCTCTCCGAGCGCGCTCACCGAGGTGGCCGGCACGACCAGCTGGTAGAGCTTCGCCGCGCGCCAGGCGACCTGGTCCTCCTCGAGGTCGTCCTCGTACGCGAGCGGCTCGCCGGCACGCTCGAAGGCGGCGGCGGCGGCACGACCGACGACGACGTGATCCGGGTCGCCGCTCACCCCCTCGGGCCCGAACGAGAGGATCACCTCGGGCCGATGCATGCGGATCGGCTGCACGATGCGCCCCACCAGCTCGTCGAAGCTCACCTTCGCGAGCCCCTCCTCGGCGTAATCGAGCATGCGCAGGACGCGGACGCCGAGCAGGCCGACCGATCGGCGCAGCTCGTCCTCGCGGACCGTGTCCAGGTTGCGCCACACGGTCGGCTTCTGGTACGAGCGGTTCCGCCCGCCGGGCGCCGGGGCGGGGTCGAGGAGGCGGCGATCGAAGGCGCCGCGGGTCGCGCAGACGACCACGGTGTACGCGCCGGAGGCGGCCGCCTGGGCGATCGCCCCGCCGAACCCGAACGCCTCGTCACCCGGGTGGGCGACGACGACCATCAGGCTGCGGGCAGGGTTGCGCTCCCGCACCGGCCGCCAGATCGAGGACACGGCCGGCAGTCTATCAGCCTAGACCTCGATTTCGAGGCCGATCGGCGCGAGTCGATCGATCGCCACCGAGGCGCCGGCGGCCGCCTCAGGCGAGATCGGGGCAAGGTCCACGAAGCTCGCCCCGTGGGCGGTCTCGATCGCATGATGGACCTCGTCGAGCGACATCATCTCGGTCCGCAGCAGCATCGCCACCTCGTCGCGCAGGTGGGAGCGGAGCATCTCGGGGCCATCGGTCGAAAGCGTGAAGGGCACCGCGTGGTCGATCAGCGAGCGGAGGATGAACCGCATCTCGGCGGGGTTGCGCACGACCCGGGTGTTCAGGTTCGAGGAGGGGCAGACCTCCAGCACGATCCCCCGCTCACGCAGCATCGCCATCACGCGCGGGTCGTAGGCGCTCTTGATGCCGTGCCCGATGCGGGTCGGCTCGAGCCCCTCGATCGCCTCGCGGACCTCGTCGGGGCCGCCCGTCTCGCCGGCGTGGACGGTGGCCCCCAGGCCGGCGCGACGGCACTCGTCGAAGATGTCGCGGTAGTCGGCGAAGCGGAACGACGGCTCGACCGGGCCGGCGATGTCGATCGCCACCACTCCGCGGCTGTGCCAGCTGATCGCCTTGGCGGCGATGATCTCGTTCAGGTCGCGACCGAAGGCGCGGTCGAGGCAGAAGATGAGGCCGGCGCGCACCTGCGGGTACTCGAGCACGGCCCGGTCCATCCCGCGCACGGCGGCGGCGATGATGTGATCGAGGTCCTGCTCGCCGCCGCGATTGCGCTTCATGGGGTTGAAGCGCAGCTCGATTCGGGTGATGTTGCTCTTGCGGTATGCGCCGCCGATCACCTCGTAGACGCTGCGCTCGACGGCGATCGGGCTCGACTGGATCAGCTCGGTCCAGTGGAAGAGGTCGAGGTAGGCGTCGAACGAGCGGCGGCGCCGGCCGACGGTGATCAGGTCGCGGAAGGCCCAGTAATCCTTCGTCGGCAGGCGGATCCCCTGGGCGTGCGCGATCCCCCACATGACGGCCGGAGTGACCGCCGCTCCCAGGTGAACGTGGAGCTCGGTGAGAGGGGTCCGGGGGTCGAGCCGGGGACGGGGCATGATCCTCGCAGGGCGACGATTTCGGCGAGTGTAGCGCAGCCTCCGACGCCCCGGCCGGCCAAGGGACCGATGCTAGAATCGCGGCGCCATGGACCTGATCCGGACGGTCGTCGATTTCATCGCCACGGGGCTGGGCGGCCTGGCCGCCACGCTCGCGCCGTTCGCGTTCATCGGGCTCGTGGGGCTCTACCTGCTCTGGCTGGTGATCGGCTACCTGCGCGTCTCGCAGGTCGGCATCGAGGCCCAGGCGGCGACCCTGCCGGCGGTCCAGCTGCCGAGAGCCTCCGACGGGGCGATCGAGGCTCCGCGCGGCGTTCCCTACTGCCCGAATGACGGGCTGCGCTACCCCGCCGGCGCGCGCTTCTGCACGCAGTGCGAGGCCGATCTGCTCGTCTCGTGCGCCAACTGCGGCGCAACCATTCGAGCCGCCGACGAGAGCTGCTACCGCTGCGGCACGCGCGCCATGCTGGCGACCGCCTCCGAATGAGCGCCACCGCCTGACGGGCCGTCAGTCGGAGAGCTCTGCCTTCGCGTAGCGCCGCATGGCGGCGACGTTCGGGATGATCACCCAGCCGCGCGTGCTGTGGGGCTCGATCCCCACGAAGAGCGAGTAGCCGGGCGGGCTCAGGACGACGGCGGTGACCTTGGCGCTGGCCGAGCGACGCCCGATCTCCAGCAGGGTCGGCAGCTCATCGAGCGAAAGGTTCGTCTGGAGCGAACTCACG
This sequence comes from uncultured Chloroflexia bacterium, assembly GCA_963770875.1. GTDB lineage: Bacteria > Chloroflexota > Limnocylindria > QHBO01 > QHBO01 > CF-167. The sequence continues at coordinate 94,253 of CAVYRE010000001.1, read as the reverse complement.
TTGAATGCCGCGTCGAGCAGCGCGGCGGCGCTCGGATCGAGCCACTTCTGCACCAGCGCCAGGACCACCTGCTGCTGGCGAGCCGCGCGCCCGTAGTCGTTGTCAGCACGGGTACGGCTGTACGCCAGGGCGGTCGCACCGTCGAGGTGGGTCGCGCCGGCAGCCAGGTTCAGGTGCACCTTCGGATCGACAAGGTGGGTCTTGACGTCGACATCGATGCCGCCGACCGCGTCGACCAGCCAGATGAAGTCATCCATGTCAATCCGCACGTAGTGGTCGATCGGGACCCCCAGCAGCGTCGACATCGCACCGGGCAGGGCCTCGATCCCCAGCGCGTCCGCGATGCTGTTGATCTTGTGGCGATAGGTCGTTCCGTCGGGCAGTGGCACGTCGACGGTGTCGCGGGGTACCGAGATGAAGTCGATCCTCGACTTGTCGGCGCTGACGCTCACCACCATCAGGGCATCGGTGTTCTCGGGGAGGTCGGCCGAGCGGCGCTGCGCGCTCGAGTCGACGCCGACCACGAGGACCGTGAAGCGCGCGGCGAGCATCGCCTGGTCGATCGGGATCGGGGTCGGAGTCGGCTCGAGGGTGGGGCTCGGCGTGGGACTCAGGGTCGGCGACGGGGTCGGAATCGGGCTTGGGGAGGCCGATGGGGATGCAGTGGCGCAGCCCGCGAGGATCACCAACGCGACGATGAGCCACTGGACCCGTCGAGGCTGTCGCATCACCGCGATCGCACTCCGTCGTCGACGCTTCGGGAGAGGTCGGCGACCTGCGCGCGCACCAGATCGGGGTCGCTCGTCGGCTCGTCGCAGGCGTAGCCGCGGCAGACGTAGGCGGTGGGCACGCCGTCGCGCGGCACCTTGCCCTCGAAGAGCGGCCATCGGGGAAGCGGCGAGCCGGCGGGCAGCGGCGCGATCACCAGGTCGGGAGCATACGGGGTCGCGGCTGCCCGGCGCAGCGCCACCGCCCGCGGATCGTCGGCGTCACCGGCGACGACGGCATCGAGCTGCTCCCCCAGGGCGCGGTCGGCGGCCGCCAGCATCCGCCCGAACTGGATGGGATGCCGGTCGAGCGCGGGACCCGCGGCGCGCAGGATGCTGCGAGCCCGGCGGTCATGGTCGGGCTCGCCGGTGAGCAGCGCCAGGCGGAGCAGGACGTCGGCCGCCACCGCGTTGGCCGATGGCGTGGCGCCGTCCATCACCGAGCGTGGACGAGCCACCGCGCGGTCATGCTCGTCGCTCGTGTCGAAGAAGGTGCCGCCCGCCTCGTCCCAGAAGTCGGCCACCGCCCGATCCAGCAGGGCTGCGGCCAGCTCGAGGTCGTCGGCCTCGCCGAGCGCCGCGTAGGCCGCCAGGAGCCCATCGGCCACCTGGACGTAGTCCTCGCAGAAGGCGGGGGTGTGCGCGACGCCGTCGCGCGCCGTCCGCCACAGCCGCGCGTCGCCCCGCAGGAGGTGCCGCCGGATGAAGGCGACGCAGCGCCGTGAGGCCGTGGCGAATCGCTCGTCGGCGAGGACGAGCGCGCCGACCGAGACCGCACGCAGCGCCATCCCGTTCCATGCGGCGAGCTGCTTATCGTCGCGACTCGGTCGCACCCGCGATGCGCGCGCCTCGAACAGCGCGCGCCGGCCCTGCTCCAGCAGGTCGGGCGCGGGAGCCTCGACCCCTGCCACATGGAGGATCGAGCGGCCCTCCCAGTTGCCGGCCGCGGTAACGCCCCAGTAACTCGCGAGTAAGGCGACCTCGGCATCATTGAGGCCCGCCGCGTGGAGGACTCCGGTGAACTCGTCCTGATCCCAGGCGTAGAAGCGTCCCTCCTGCCCCTCGCTGTCCGCGTCGAGGGCCGAGGCGAAACCGCCGTCATCGGTCGCCAGCTCACGGAGCATGAAGTCGAGCGTGCGCCGCGCGACATCGGCGTATCGATCGTTGCCCGTGGCCCGGTACGCCTCGAGGTAGGCGTGCGCCAGCTGCGCGTTGTCGTAGAGCATCTTCTCGAAGTGCGGCACGAGCCAGCGCGCGTCAGTGCTGTAGCGCGCGAAGCCGCCGCCGAGCTGGTCATTGATCCCGCCGTCGGCCATGCGGTCGAGAGTGAGCGTGACCATCCGCAGCGTCTCCACATCGCCGCTCCGGCGCCACGCTCGGAGCAGGAACTCGAGCGTCATCGGGGCGGGAAACTTCGGGGCGCCGCCGAACCCGCCGTGGACCGCGTCGAACGATGCCGCCAAGTGGGCGACGGCTGCCTCGAGCTGCCGCCGCTCGACCTCGGCCGCGCCCGCACGCACGTCGAGCTGCTCCCGCAGGTGCGAGGCGAGCTCATGCCCCTGCGCAACGACCTCCTCGCGGCGGGTCCGGTAGGCATCGGCGACCGCGCTCAGGACACGCGGGAAGCCGGGCATCCCGTGCCGATCCTGGGGCGGGAAGTAGGTGCCACCAAAGAATGGCTCGAGCTCGGGGGTGAGGAACACGCTCATCGGCCAGCCTCCCCCGCCGGTCAGCGCCTGGACCGCCGCCATGTACACGTCGTCGAGGTCTGGGCGCTCCTCGCGGTCGACCTTGATCGCGACGAAGTCGCTGTTGAGCTGGGCGGCGATCGCGGGATCCTCGAACGACTCGTGGGCCATGACGTGGCACCAGTGACAGGCCGAATAGCCGATCGACAGGAAGATCGGCTTCTCCTCGGCGCGTGCCCGCTCGAGCGCCTCGGTGCCCCACGGATACCAGTCGACCGGGTTGCTCGCGTGCTGGAGGAGGTACGGGCTCGTCTGACCGGCGAGGCGGTTCGTGGTCCGACGATCGTCAGGGCCGGCATGCGCATCGCTCACGCCGGTGAGTTTCGCACGACCCGGCCTGGGCCGGCCCGCGCGGGCCGGCCCGCGTCAACCTCAGCCTTCGGGAGCCGCTCGGCTGGAGAGCTGGAAGTCGGTCGCGTTCAGGACCGCCGGCTGCCCCGACCCAAGGCAAGGCGGAATCGGGATCGGTCCACCATCGGAAGCCAGCACCGGAACGGCCTGCCTGTCGCCTGGCAGCGTCAGGGAAAGGGAGAGGGGCCCGGCCGGATCGCTTCCGCACCAGTTGCTCCACGAGATCTCGATCTCGAGCAGCGTCCCAGCGTGCACGCTGATGGCGGTGGAGGCGGAGCGCGCCGCGAGGAGCGTGTGACCGCTCGCGTCGCTGAGCGCCAGCCCGGCCTCACCATGGATCTGGCACCCCGTGAGCGAGGTCACCCCTCGTGCCAGGACCGTCGTGCCGCGTGATCCGGCAGCCCCGCCCCACGGGTCGGTGCTCCACGCGAAGTCCTCCGCTCGGCATGCAACCGTGGCCGTCGGCACCTGGCTGGACGCCTCTGGTGGGGTGCTTCCGCCTGCCCCGACGCCGCCGGTGCCAGGCGCCGGGGAGCGGGTCAGCATGACCGCGAGCGCGGCGCCCCCCGCGACCGCCGCGGCAAGCATCCCCAGCCGACCAACGGCCAGCAGCGGACCCTTCCACCCACTCACCGGCCGCGCGTCGGCAGGCTCCGCGGGCAAATCTGCGGGCTGGTAGCCCCGCTCGAGGGGTCCCGGCTCGCGCAGCGATCGTTCAATCTGATCGCGGTTCATCGATTCGTCTCCATTTCATCCGAGAGGCGCCCGCGCAGGGTGTCGAGCGCGCGGCTGACATGGCTTCGTGCCGAGGCAGCGGCGATCCCCAGGATCGCCCCGATCTCCTCGAACGGCAGGTCTGCCCGATACCGGAGGTAGATCGCGAGCCGCTGGCGCTCCGGCAGCCGCTCGACGGCGTCCCAGACCGCAATCAGCTCGCTCTGATCCCCCTCGGCGGTCGTGGCGCCGCCATCGCAGGCGCTCGGCCAGTCCCCGGACTCGCCGCCGCCACCGGTGTTCGTCCATGCAGATCCGGTAGAGCGCCCGGAAGGTCCAGCGCATCGGGCTGCTCGATGCCCTTCCCGGCGTCCGATCGCGCTCCACAGGCGCAGCAGCGCCTCCTGGGATGCGTCGTGAGCCTCCTCATCGGTGAGGCCGAGGTGGCGGGCGAACCCGAACAGCTCGCGGCCGCGACGCTCCTGGAGGTCGACCACGACCAGTGCGATCGACGTTGGAGGCCCCCGTGCGCGCCGCGGCTGCCCGGATCGTGTGCTCGCTGCTGGTCATGCCCCTACAACGCAGCAGGGAGCCGAAACGTTGAACGGCAGTTCGCCGGTCAGGAGACGGCCCTCGCGTCAGCCTCTGTCAGGAACTGCTGCTGGTAGAGGCGCGCGTACAGCCCCTCGTGGCGGAGCAGCTGGTCGTGGGTGCCACGCTCCACGATGCGGCCCCGGTCGAAGACGAGGATCTGGTCGGCGCGCAGGATCGTGGACAGGCGGTGGGCGATGGCGATGGTGGTGCGGCCCTCCATGAGCCGATTCAGCGCCACCTGGATGAGCCGCTCGCTGACGGTGTCGAGAGCGCTCGTCGCCTCGTCGAGGAGCAGGATGCGCGGGTCCTTGAGCAGCACCCGCGCGATCGCGACCCGCTGCTTCTCCCCGCCGGAGAGCTTGTAGCCCCGCTCCCCGACGAGCGTGTCGTACCCCTCCGGCAGCTCGCTGATCCGATCGTGGATGGCGGCGGCTCGGGCCGCCTCCTCGACCTCTGCCATCGTCGCCTCCGGCTTCGCGTAGCGCAGGTTGTCGATCACCGACGCGTGGAACAGGTACGTCTCCTGCGTCACGACCCCGATCACCTGGCCGAGCGACTCGAGGCGGATCCTCCGCACGTCCAGCCCATCAATCTCCACCGATCCCTCATCGACGTCGTAGAGGCGCGGGATGAGGTACGTGGTGGTGGTCTTGCCGGCGCCCGACGGACCGACCAGGGCGACCAGCTGACCGGGGAGGGCATCGAAATCCACCTCGGCGAGGCCGAACGGAAGCGCCGGGGCCGCGGCGGGCCTGGCCTCCTGGTCCTCGGCCGGTTCGGCCAGGGGCGGTGCCGGCGGCGGCTTGGGGTAGTGGAAGCTCACGCCGCGCATCCGCAGCTCGCCGTGAACCACCGCGGGATCGAGCGTGACCGCATCGGGCGCATCGGCGATCTCGGGGACCATCTCCAGGTACTCGAAGATGCGGTCGAAGAGGGCGAGCGCGCCCTGGATGTCGACGTGCACGCCGAGCAGCTGGCCGAGCGGGAAGAAGAGGCGGCTCTGGAGCGTGGTGAAGGCGACGATCGTGCCAACCGTGACGTGCGTGTCGCCCCCGATGATCAGCGATCCGGCGAGGAGGTAGACGACGGCCGGCGCGATCGAGAAGAAGGTCCCGATCAGCGCGAAGAACCAGCGGCCGATCATCAGCTGGCGGATCTGCAGGTTGCCGAGGCGGCGCGACTCGCGTCCGAACTTGTCGATGCTCGCCCGCTGCTGGCCGAATGTCTTCGACAGGAGGATCCCGGAGACCGAGAGCGACTCCTGGGTGATGGCGCTCACCTCGGCCATCGACCGCTGGGTCATGCCGCTCACCTCGCGACGGATCCGCCCGACCCGGTACGTGATCAAGGCGAAGATCGGCAGCATGCCGAGGCTCAGGACGGTGAGGTGCCAGTCCATGACCAGCATCACCAGGGCCGTGGTCGCCACGGTCGCGACGTTGGAGAGGAGCGAGGCGGCGGTGTCGGTCACCACCGATTGCACCCCGTTGACGTCATTGCTGATCCGGCTCTGGATCTCCCCGGTCTTCGTCTCGGTGAAGAAGCGCAGCGGCATCCACTGCAGGTGCGAATAGAGCGCCAGGCGCAGGTCGTTCATGACGCTCTGCCCGACGACGTTCGACAGGTAGCTCTGCCAGACGCCGAGCAGGCTGGTGACGACGGGGAGGACGATCATCAGCCCGCACTGGAGGTACAGGAGTCCCAGGTCCGGCGCCTTGGCCGCCAGGTTGTCGAGGATGAGCTTGATCAGGATCGGGTTGACGACGCCGATGCTGACGCCGACCAGGATCAGGACGGAGATCCCGGCCAGCCGACGTGCGTACGGTCGGAAGAAGCCGACGATCCGGCGGAACGTGGCGGGGCCGCTCCCCGGTCGCGCACGAAGGTTGGGACCCTCGCCCCCACCCCAGTGACCGCCGCGCATCATTCGGGCCGGATCCTCATCACCCGATCAGGATCGAGAGGAAGGCGTTGGCCAGCTCCATGCCGATCGGCTCGCCGAGCTCGGCGGCGCGCTGGCGGACGCGCTCGGCGGTGGCATCGGGCTCGGGGATCTGGCTGACGTGGCAGAAGAGCGCCTGCAGCCCGATCTCGAAGGTGCTCGAGACGTCGACCCACAGGTTCGGCCGCTCAACGCCACCCACCAGCACCTGGCGCACCTTCCACGGCTCGAGCCCCTCGGAAATCAGCTCGGGGAAGTTGAGCCGGTCGCGCGCCGCGGGGTAGACCGCGGCGAGCGTCGCCTCCCCCGTGGCGAGGTGGTCGGGGTGGCCGATGAACGGGTTGCCGTCCTGCCGCCGCATCGAACTCTGGGCGATGACCAGGTCGGGCCGGAAGCGGCGGATCTGCCGCACGATGTCGCGGCGCAGGGCGAGCGTCGGCTCCAGGTACCCATCGGGATAGCCGAGGTGGACGATCTCGCTCACCCCCAGCACGTCCGCGGCGGCCCGCTGCTCCGCCTCTCGCACGGCGGTGAGCTGGGCCGAGGTGACCTGCGGGTCCTCCGTCCCCTTGCCGCCGTCGGTGGTGACGACGTAGTCGACCCGCGCGCCGGCGGCGGTCAGGTGCGCGATCGTCGCCGCGGCGCTGAACTCGGCGTCATCGGGGTGGCTGAAGATGACCAGGGCTCGTTCGAGGGGCTGGATCAGCTCGTGGCGTTCAGGTTCGGGCATCGCTCGGCGCATGGTAGCGCCCGCGCGAATTGACCGACGGAGGGCCGCCTCGCCATACTACCCCCGAGTATGGCCGATCACTTCCGTCACGCCTACACGAAGGACCGCGGCGAGCTGCTCAACCGGCTGCGCCGGATCGAGGGCCAGGTGCGCGGCATCGCCCGCCTCGTCGACGAGGAGGCCTACTGCCTCGACGTGCTCCAGCAGGTCGAGGCGATGACCGCCGCCGCCGACGGCGTCGCGCTCCTCCTGCTCGAGGACCACATCGACGGCTGCCTGGCGCACGCCATCGAGACGGGCCAGGGGCAGCCTTACGTCGACGAGGTGATGACCGTCGTGCGCCGCGCGATGGGGCGGCGGTCGGGGCGCTCCAGGGCGCCATCGGCCTAGCAGGTGGGAGCGCCGCAGGGGGGAACCGCGGCACTCCCAGGGTGAGTCTACCGATCAGCCTCCGGCGGGTCTACTCGCCGAACATGGTGAGCTGCTCGCCGCCACGCTCGATCAGCGGATCGAGGCCCAGCACCGGCTCGAGCCAATCCAGGCTGGCGCCGTCGCGAGCCGCCAGCGCCTCGAGGTGCTGCCACTTGAGGAAGTGCCAGTTCTGGCGCGTCACCTCCGCGCGCAGCCACGGGGATCGGTCGAGCTTGAGCCGCAGCAGCTCGGTGCGCTCGCCGGGGAAGACGCAGAAGCGGGCCTGCTGGTCGGTCGGCTCGATCTGGCGACCTCGCCGCAGGATGATCTCGCCGAGCATCGCGGTCCACTCCACGTCGAACATGAACGCCATCCGGCCGCGGACGTACCAGATCGCGTCGATGGCAGCGAGCGTCTCGGCCGGAGCGCGGACGATCAGGGGCAGGTAGGCGCGCCGCTCGTCGTCGCGCAGTCGCTCCAGCAGCGTGGCGCCGGCGTACGGACGGTCGTGCGCGTGGCGGCCCACCCATGACCGCAGGCCGAGGCGGTGCCCGTAGTCGAGCAGCGTGCCGATGACCCGGGAGTGGTCATCCTGGCGCCGCGCCAGGTCCTCCTCGATCCGCAGCTGCCCCTTCTCGCCGACCGCCGCGTAGGCGGCCAGGCAGGCCCGCACCAGCTCCTCGTCTGGCGCCTCCAGGCCGGGGAAGAGGGCGTAGATCCGCTCGAGGAATCCGTTCTCGTCGAGGCGGCCGGCCGTGGTCAGGATCGAGAAGGTGGCCCATTCGACGCGGTCCGCCAGCGGCGTCTCGCTCAGCTCCGGGCTGCGCAGCCACCACAGCGGCCGATCCGGGTCGCCGATGCGGATCAGCGAGGGGTGGTCGTCGCGCGCCAGCTCCTCGCGCAGGAGCGTCGCCAGCAGGTTGGGCCCGCGCTCCGGTCGAGCGGCCGCGTCCTCCGGGTCCGGCGTCGGCGGTTCCGCGGGCTCCGCCTCCGGCGCCGCGCCGCGCGCCGCGGAGACGCGTGACAGGAGCCCCGCGCGCTCAAGCTCGACGAGCACCGCCGCCCCGATCCGCACCAGCCCCACCGGCTCGCCCCGTCGCTTGAGGAGGTTCGTTGCCGCCCGGTCGATCGCGGCGGCCAGCTCCGGGTAGGTGAGGTGCCCGTCCTCCGCGCCGAGCTGGAGCGGGTCCGGCTGCATCGCGCTGCGCAGGCGATCCTCGGCCGACGCCTTGTGGAAGTGGAGCGCGACCCCCTCGCCGGAGCGCAGCGACTCGCGGTGCACCACGTCGACCAGCTCGAGGTCGGCGGCCGCACCCGCCACGGCGACCGCCAGCATCCGGTCGAGGTCGCCGCCCTCGATCAGGATGTTGCACCACCCGCCCGGCTTCAACGCGCCGGCCGCCGAGGCCATGGCGTGGCGCATGGCGGTCCCCTCGGCCGGCTCCCCTCGCCCCTGGGTCGCGCCGAAGAGCGGCTCGAGGCGGAGCGTCTCCGCGGCCTCGCGACCCATGAGCCATGCGGTGGCGAGGTACTCGAAGCTCATCTCGTCGACGGACGGCGGCGGGGCCGGCGAGCCGAGCACCAGGTCGACGCCGTCGGGCGGCAGGTACTGGCCCACGACGGCCGGGCGGCAGCGGATCCAGAGCACGTTGGCCGCCCCCACGCCGCCGAGCTCGTCGAGGTCGGCCGCGAAGCGAGCCGGGCGGCGGTCCCGCCCAAGCGCGGCGATGGCGGTGCGCACGTCGCTCACCGCCGACTCGAAGAGGCGCCAGACGTTCACCTCGCGCTGATTGCGGGACGCGGGCTGACGCACGTGCCCACCGCTGATGCGGAGCGAGGCGACGCGCCCGGGATACCCGTTCAGGCGGCTGCCCGGCAGCAGGCAGGCGGCCAGCGCGACGCGGAAGACGGCCGCCAGCGACGGCTCGCGAAACTCGGCGTCGATCTTGTTGGCGATCGTCTGGAGGGCGTAGAGGTTGCGCGGGGTGTACAGGTCGAGCAGCTCGTCGACCAGCTCGGTGCGGCCGTCGAGGACGGGGAATCGGTCGCGCAGCTGCTGGTAGTGGAGGCTCTGCCGGACGTCGGTCTGCGGCTGGGGAGCAGGGTCGGGGTGCACCGTGGAGGCGAAGCGCGGGCGCCCCGAGCGCTGTGGCCCGGTCGGCGGATCGGGAACGGCCTGCGAGAGCGCGGGCGGGCCGCCCGCCTCGCCGATCGGCGCGGCCGGATCATCGTCGGGGTCGGCCCCCACGGTCAGCCCCACCGGGGCCGGCGGGAGGTCGTCCTCAGCGTCCGCGGCCGGATCGGCGACCGGCAGCGTGGCCTCGGGGTCGACGGGGCGGTCGATTCCCAGCTTGGCCAGGTCCGCGTCGTCGATCGGCGCCACCCGCTCCTGCGGCCCGCCCACCGACACGTCGCAGTTGGGGCAGTGGTAGACCTTGCGGCCCGGCGCGTCTCCGTCGCGCGGCCAGATGAACTGGTCGCCGACGACCGGGCGACGGCAGGTCGAGCAGCGCGTGGCGTAGAGCTCCTCGAGGTGCTGCTTGAGCGGCACGTCCACGCGTCGTGACGTCGAGAGCTGCGAGAAGGCGGCGTCCAGCGCCTGCGGGTCGGGGGCGAGCAGGAATGCCTGGCCGGCGAGCTGGGCGAACGGCGACGGATCGGCGGCGACGACCCGCATGCCGTGGGCGATGGCACGCCGCGCGGTCCAGCCGGTGCCGGCCCACGGGTCGAGGACGGTGTCGCCCGAGCGCCCGAAGACGGAGAGCTCGGCGTCGAGCTGGTTATCGGCCGGCGATGGGAAGTAACGCTCCAGCAGCGCGAGCCCGGGGAGGCGGCGTGGGAGGACGACGTGGTCCAGTCGCTTCCTGTCGGCCTCGCTCAATCGGGCTCCTACGGTTCTTCGAGCAGCTCTTCCTCGAGGTCGGGTTCGGCGGAGAATTCCGGAAGGGTCGTGTCCAGCTCCTCGACCTCTTCGGTCTCCTCCTCGTACTCCTCGGATTCCTCCTCGTCATCGTAGCGGAGCGGCGTGCCCTTCATGTACGGCCTGACGTCACCCGGCCGTCCCCCGAAGTGCCCGGGAAGCTGACCTTGCCGAAGTTGGCGGGGCTGGCAAAGGCCTCGTGGATGATCACTCGCACCTCGTCGCGATCGACGGTGGTGATGGCCGCCTCGTATCGGTTGCCGCCCTTCATGAGCTTGGCCAACCGTGAGCCGATGCGCGGCTCGACCTGCCCGATCTCGACCTCCCCGACCTTGGCCAGCAGCAGACCGGCGTCCAGCACCAGCTCGACCGCGTCACCGGCGGAGAGCGGGGCGAGCTGCTTGGCGGGGAGCAGGTTGATGAGGCGGGCGTGGCCGGTCTTGCCCATCTCCTCGATGAAGTGCGCCGCCGATGCCTTCTCGGGCTTTCCCTCGCCCGCCGCGGCTCGCCTTGCCGCCGCCGATGACGCGCAGCCGCGCCACGTTGCGCTCGGCGATGCGGTTCGTGGCGTCGCGCTCGAGGGCCGACTGGTACGCCTCCAGCGCCTCGGCGTTGCGGCCCAGCTCGGCCAGCGCCTTGCCCAGGCGGTTGTAGGCATCCGTGTCGCCGCCCGACTCCAGGATCTCGCGATTGGTGGCGACCGCGGCCTCCCACTCGCCGCGCACGGCCTGCCCGATCGCCACCTCGGTGAGGTGGCGTCGCTGCCGGCTGATGGCTTCTGTCTCGCCGAGCGTCATCGTCTCCCCAGGCTCTCCGTGAGGCGGTCCAGATGCACGAAATGCCCGTCCGAAACCGGTCACCCGGCCGAAGGGCGCCTACTTGTAGCAGAGCCCAAGATGGGTGTCAACGCGCACCGGGGTGCGCCTCATGCCGGTCGCAGGAGGAGCGCCACCAGCAGACCGAGCAGCGCCAGGCTGCCGAACTCGATGATCACGGCACGAGTCCGGGCGCCGGTGTCGAGCGCCTCCGCGGCACCCGCCCAGGCGTGGAACCCGAGCGCCAGGATCGCCGAGCCGACCACCCCGGGAAGGTGGAGCAGTGCGAGCCCGACCCCCAGCTGCGCCATCGCCAGCAGGTGCAGCGCCGCCTGCCCCACGGCCTCGACGCCAAAGCGCCCGCGCAGCTCGGCTGCGCGCATGGCGGGGATCGCGGCGGCGATCACCACAAGGACCACGGTCGGCGGCCAGGCGGAGGTCGGGAAGGTGGCGGCGACTCCGGCAGCCGCGGCGAAGACGATCGCCACCAGGCTCAGGTCGACCGCCAGTCGCGGCGAGCGCCCCTCGGGCAGCCGGGTCTCGAGCCACAGGACGCCGAACAACAGCAGCGCGACAGCCGGCGCCGCCGCGATCTGGGCGAGCGACGAGAGGAGCCGCCCAAGGAGCGTGAAGGCGACGCCGGCGACGGCGAAGGTGCCGTATCGGGCGAAGCCGAACTTGACGTTGATGGGACCGATCACCCACACGGCTCCCAGGCCGCCGACGACGAGCTGCGCCGCGATGGCGACCGCCATCCAGAACGGAGGCGCGAGCCAGCCGGCGACCGCCAGGCCCGCCACCAGCACGGCGAGCACGATCGCCTCTGGGCGCTCGATCCGCCGCCGCACGGTCGCGACGCGCTCGCGACGGGCCCCGGTGCTCGTCACCGGACCAGCTTCAGAAGCTGGTGGGCGGTCCGCGTCCCGATCACCTGCGGCGCGGTCAGCCAGGCGCGCCGCGCCATCGAGACGGCGTAGCGCAGCTGGTCCAGCTCCTCGGTGCGATGCGCGTCGCTGGCCAGCGTCAGGCGCACTCCCGCCTGGCCCGCGGCGCGTGCCAGCGCGTCGTCGAGGTCGAGCCGCGGGCTGCCGTTCAGCTCCAGGGCGGTCCCGGTGCGGGCCGCGGCCTCGAAGACGCGCGGCCAGTCGAGCGCGATCGGGTCGCGGCGGTTCACGATCCTGCCGGTCGGGTGCGCGATGACGTCCACGTGGGGATTCTCGATCGCCGCGAGGGTGCGGCGGGTCAGCTGCTCGGTCGACTGGCCCCGCGCGGTATGGACCGATGCGACCACCAGGTCGAAGCCGGAGAGCAGCTCATCGGGGTAGTCGAGGCTGGCGTCGGCGCGGATCTCCATCTCCGTGCCGTGGAGGATGCGGAACGGGGCCAGCTCGCGCGTTGAGGCGGGCGATCTCAGCACGCTGCTCGTTGATCCGGTCGGGGGTCAGCCCGCGGGTCACGCCGAGCGACGGGGAGTGGTCGGTGAGCACGATCCACTCGTGGCCGAGTCCGCGCGCAGCGCGCGCCATCGCCTCAATCGTATCGACGCCATCGGTCCAGTCCGAGTGCACGTGGGTATCGCCGCGCAGATCGGTGAGCTCCACGAGCTCGGGAAGCTCGCCGGCAAGCGCCGCCTGGATCTCGCCGCTGTCCTCGCGGATCTCGGGCGGGATCCACGGCAGGCCGAGTCGCGCGTAGACCTCGTCTTCGGTGGCGACCGGCTGGAGCTCGCCCGTCTCCACCACCTTGAAGCCCTTCTCCGAGAGCGACAGGCCGCGCTCCAGGGCCATGCCGCGCAGCGCGACGTTGTGCTCCTTGCTGCCGGTGAAGTGGACCAGGTGGCTGCCCCAGGCGGCCGGCGGGCAGACCATCAGGTCGACCTGGGGCCCGTCGACGAGCACGATGCTCGACTTGTCGGTCCCCGCGCTCAGGACCGATTCGACCCCTTCCAGCCCATCGAGCGCGGCGATCAGGCGGGCTGGATCGTCGGTCGCGGCCAGCAGGTCGAGGTCGCCGATCGTCGCCCTTCGCCGGCGCAGAGATCCGGCCGGCTCGATCGCCCGCACGCCGGGCACCTCCCGCAGACGATCGACGAGCCCCGCCATGAGGGCATCGGCGTCATGGAGCAGCAGGCGCGTCCCGCGCGACGCCTGGCGCGCCATCGCCGCCAGGATGTTCTCCTCGGTCCGCGAGGAGAGCCCCTTGAGCCCGCGCAGCGTGCCCGCCTCGGCGGCCGCGCGGAGCGCCTCGACCGACTCGATGCCGAGCTCGTCATGCAGCTGCTTCACCGTCCGCGGCCCAACGCCTGGGATCTTCAGGATCTCGAGCAGCCCGGCGGGCACCTGCGCTCGCATGCGGTCGTAGTAGGCCAGCTCGCCGGTGGTCGCCAGCTCCGCGAGCTTGGTGCCGAGCGCGGGACCGGCGCCGGGAATCTTGGGCGCCTCCCCCGTCACGTACAGGTGAGCCACGTCGTCCGGCCAGCGCTCGACGGCATCGGCCACGCGGCGGTAGGCGACCGCCTTGTAGACCAGCTCGCCGGAGATCTCGAGCATGTCCGCGATCTCGTTGAAGACGCGCGCCAGCTCCGCATTGCTGATCAGCGACGGATCGGAGCGGGAGATGGCACGCGGTCGCGGCATGGCGGCCATTCTAGGGGCACGAAAACGGCCCAGCCCCTGGACAGGGACTGGGCCGGATCGGCGGGGCGCCTAGCGCTTGATGCGCAGTGCGCGGAGCAGTGAATCACCGAGGCTCCAACGGCGGCTCGGACGGATCGGCTCCGTCGAGTACTGCCGTCGGCGCGCCTCATAGATCATGTCGTCCTGCCTGATGTTTGCAAGCAGTCCGAGGTACCTTGCTCGGCTCATGGGATTCCTCCTGGGTCTCGAACCTCAAGCGAACGATCTTCGCTCGGGTAGTTCAGATGCTGCGAATGGGATCGTCGTTGAGCGACGGGCGGGTATCGGCTCCCCACCGGACCGCGGCGAGGCCGAAGGCGACCAGCGCGATGACAATCAGGACCAGTTCAATCATCGTCTTCGTACCTCCTGTCGTTGGTAACTGATTAATGGCATATGAACGGTTACAGGGGTTACTGTAGCTGGCCCGGCGTAACTTGTCAAGCGCTGTACAATGGTTACATGCCTCAGAACAACGCACCGCTTCCCGAGCCAGACCAGGCCGAGGAGCTCTTCATATCCTTCGCCAACTCGCTCCAGTACGAGCGCGGAAAGCCGGTCGACTCCATCCCCGATGTGGCCTCGCTCCTCGACTGGCTCCGCGAGCGTCGTCTGCTCAGCGGACGCGGCCTTGCCGCCGAAGCGGCCCGACTGCGACGCGACGAGCGAAGAGGCGACGCGACGCGTGGAACGCTTCCACCACCTGCGCGCCGTCCTTCACGCCATCGCCGAGGAGGTGGACGCGACCGGGCATCCGACGAGCCACCAGCTCCGCGATCTGAACCACATCCTCCGGCACGGCCTGCACTACCACCAGATCGAGCGCGATCCCGACGGGACGCGCTACACCTTCGCCCAGGTCGGCGACCGGCTCGACCAGGCGCGCGCCACCATCGCCAGCTCCCTGGCGCAGTTCCTGGCCGATGACTCGCCCTCACGGCTGCGCGTCTGCGCCAACGCCGGCTGCCGCTATCTCTTCGTCGACCACTCCCCCACCGGGCGGCGACGCTGGTGCGACATGCGCACCTGCGGCAACCAGGCCAAGGTGGCCCGCCACCGGGCGCGTGCCCGGGAGCACGGCGACGGGGTCCCCGTCACCTCGGTCACGGGGGTTCCCCCCGCCTCGGCATCGGTCTAGAATCAGCCCCGGTCCGACGACCCTCCGGTGGTCGTCGCGCCGCGTAAGCAGCATCGAGGCGAAGCTCGATCCAACGTGGATGCAGGTCCCTGTAGCCGAATCCGACCGCGCCCGAGGCCGATGGCCGGGGCGAGGGTGACCGCCTAGCGTCGAGCTGGACGCTTCCGACCCCTCGCAAACCGTCCGACCACCCGCGCGCGTCTCGCCCCATCCGACGCGAAAGCGAGGTGGTCGTTCCATGCTCTTCCTCAGCCGCCTGGTGGGCCGCCCGGTCCGCGACCGCGACGGCGACATCTTCGGCAAGGTCCGCGACCTGATCGTCGCCCTGGGCGAGCAGTACCCGCCGGTCACCGGGCTGGTGGTGCGCGTCGCTGGCGGACGGGAGATCTTCCTGCCCTGGACCGATGTCGAGGAGATCGACGCCAGCGGCGCGCGGCTCCGGACGACCCGGATCGACCTCGCCACCTTCCGCCAGCGTCCGGACGAGATCCGCCTCTGGCTCGACCTGCTCGACAAGCAGATCGTCGATGTCGAGGACCGCAAGATCGTGCGCGTCAACGACATCCAGCTGGCGCCGGTGGAGGGGCGGCTGCGCCTCGTGGCGGTCGACGTGGGTCTGGCCGGCATCATGCGCCGCCTCGGCATCTCCGGCCCCGGCGAGCGCCTCGCCCGTGCTCTGCGCCTCGAGGCGGAGAACTACATCGAGTGGGAGGACGTGGACCCGGTCGAGTCGAGCGTGTCGAGCCTCAAGCTGCGCGTCCCTCACCAGGCGCTCTCGACCCTGCATCCGGCCGATGTGGCCCACATCGTCGAGCAGCTCGCCCCGCGCGATCGGGCCGGCATCCTCGCGGCCCTCGACGACGAGCGGGCGGCCGACGTGCTCGAGGAGCTCGCCGCGGACGACCAGGTCGACATCCTCGAGGCGCTCGCTCCGGAGAAGGCGGCCGACATCCTGGAGGAGATGGGCCCCGACGAGGCGGCAGACCTGGTCGCCGACCTGTCAGAAGAGCGGCAGGAGCAGCTGCTCGGCCTGATGGAGCCGGCCGAGGCCTCCGACGTGCGGGAGCTGCTCGCCTACGGCGAGGAGACCGCCGGCGGGCTGATGACGACCGACTTCATCACCATCACGCCCGAGACCACCGCCGAGCAGGTGATCGAGCTGATGCGCAAGCTGCACCCCGACGCGGACCAGGTCTACTACCTGTACGTGACCGAGCCGGACGGGACGCTGGTCGGGACGATCACGCTGCGGAGCCTGATCGTCGCGCGCCCGGATACGCCGGTCCGCGACTTCATGCGGCCTGACCCGATCAGCGTGGCGGTCGACCTTGACGCGGAGCAGGTCGGCGCCGCGATTGCGCGCTACAACCTGCTCGCCCTCCCGGTCGTCGACGTCGAGGGGCGGATGCAGGGGATCGTGACGGTCGACGATGCGCTGGAGCGCGCGCTCGGCGAGGGGTGGCGCAAGCGCCTCCCGGAGATCTACGAGCCGGCCGAGGAGCGGTAGCCGACCGTGACCCGGCGCCTGGCGCTTCCCCGCCCGATCCGGCGCGCGCAGCGCTCGCTCCGCGAGCGGCTGCCGAACTTCCGCATCCACCGGACGGGGCTGCTCGCGTTCCTGGGGGTCATGGGGCCAGGGTTGATCGCCGGGCTGGCCGGCAACGACGCCGGCGGGATCGCCACCTACAGCGTGCTCGGCGCCGAGACGGGGCTCTCGCTGCTCTGGATCTTCCCGATCACGACGATCCTGCTCGTCGTGGTGCTCGAGATGGCGGCACGGATGGGCGCCGTCTCCGGCCAGGGGCTGGGCGACCTGATCCGCGACGACTTCGGGATCCGCTGGACCCTCTTCGCCATGATCGTGCTCCTGATCGCCAACGGCGCGAACATCGTGGCGGAGTTCGCCGGGGCCGCCGCCGCGCTCGAGATCTTCGGCATCCCCCGCTATGCGACGGTCCCCATCGTGGCGGCCGGGATCTGGGCGCTGGTCGTCTTCGCCAGCTACCGGGTCGTCGAGCGCGTCTTCCTGTCGGTGGCGGTCGTCTTCGGCGCCTACGTGGTGAGTGCGTTCGTGGCGGGGCCTGACTGGGGAGCCGTGGGACGGGCGCTCATCACGCCATCGGTCTCGCTCACGCCGAGCGCCCTGCTGCTGATGGTCGCCACCGTGGGCACCACCGTCACCCCGTACATGTTCTTCTACCTCCAGTCATCGGTCGCCGACAAGGGGCTGGGGCCGGAGGAGCTCAACCTCGAGCGCAGCGACGCGATCCTGGGCGGCGTCTGGACCAACACCATCGCCCTCTTCATCGTGGTCGTGACCGCGGTGACCATCTTCCCCCGCGGGATCCACGTCGAGAGTGCCGACCAGGCCGCGATCGCCCTGGCCCCCGTGGCGGGGAACGCCGCCAAGGCGCTCTTCGCCTTCGGGCTCTTCGGCGCATCCGTCCTGGCCGCGACGGTGATGCCGCTGACGACCGCCTACGCGGTGTGCGAGTCGTTCGGCTGGGAGTCCGGCGTGTCGCGCAAGTTCAGCGAAGCGCCGGCCTTCATGGGCCTCTATACCGCCCTGATCGTGATCGGCGCGGTGGTCGTCCTGGTCCCGCGGCCTGCCGCTGATCGGCGTGATCCTGGTCAGCCAGAACCTGAACGGGATCCTGCTGCCGATCATCCTGGTCTTCATGCTGCGCCTGGTGAACAACCCGCGGATCATGGGGCGCCACACCAACCCGCGCTGGCTCAACGTCCTGGCCTGGGGGTTGACCGGGCTGGTGATCCTGCTCACCGCCGTCCTCTTCGGCTCGACGATGGGCGGTTGGCTGGGCTGGTTCTAGGCCCGACCGCCTAGCCGGCGGGCAAGCCGGCCGCCGAAGCGGAGCCGCCCGACTGGCCCCGCGGTCACGGGGTGGCTACAACGGGCAAGTTCCGGCGTCTTGTTCGCCGCCAGAGCCACCGGGTCGACGATTCAGCCAACCTGGGCGCCGAATCGGGTTCTTCTTGGCCGTTGTGGTCACCCGGTGACCACCCCCCGCTGGCTCGCGCCTAGGCGCCGATCGGGTGCCAGACGGTCTTCGTCTCGGTGAACTCGCCGATCAGGTAGGGCGACTGGGCCTTCGGGCTGAGCCAGTCGACTGATCCGATCCGTTCCGCGGCGGCCGCACGAGCCGCTTCACGTTCTCGGTGGCCAGCTCCTCGACCGCGACGCCCTGCGCGGGGTCGAGCCCATAGGCGTCGAGGGCATTGACGTCCATATGCCCTGCGAGGTGTTGGACGAGCTCCCGGCGCAGCCCGGTGATGAGGTTGACGACGCCGCCCGGCACGTCTGAGGTGGCGAGCACCTCCGTCAGCGTCACCGCGGGCAGCGGGCGCGACTCGGAGGCGATCACCACCGCGCAGTTGCCCGACACGATCACCGGCGCGAGCCGGCTGACGAGCCCGAGCAGGCTCGAGCCCTCCGGCGCGATCACGCCCACCACGCCGCTCGGCTCGGGGACGCTGAAGTTGAAGTAGCTGCCGGCCACCTGGTTGACGGTGCCGCTCATCTGGCTGTACTTGTCGGCCCAGCCCGCGTACCAGACCCAGCGGTCGATGGCGGCGTCCACCAGCCGGGTCGCGCGCTGGCGGCCGATCCCCTCGGCGGCCATCACCTCGCCGATGAACTGGTCGCGCCGGCCCTCGAGCAGCTCGGCGATGCGGTAGAGCACCTGCCCGCGGTTGAAGGCCGTGCGGGCGGACCAGCCGGGGAGCGCCTTGCGCGCGGCACGAACGGCGTCACGGATGTCCTTGCGGGTGCCGCGACACGCGTTGGCGAGCAGGTCGCCACGCGCCGAGAAGACCTCGTAGGCGCGCCCCGACTCGGTGCGCGGGAACTCGCCGCCGATGTACAGCTTGTAGGTCTTGCGCACGCCGAGCCGATCGCCCGCCGGGCGCCGTTGGTCGTCGCGAGCGGCGCCGCGGGACGAGCCGCAGGACCGACGCGGTTCGGCGGCGCTTCGTGGCGGTCGGCGTCGCGGCGCCATCAGCCGCGCTGCTCCGTCTCGGGCCGCTCGAGGAGCGTGTAGGCCGGGCGTCCGCGACCGGACGATGCTCGACGCCGCGGGACCACGAACAGGTCGCCGCGCTCGAGGTCACCGGCGCCGCGTCGCAGCTCGATCCGGAAGGCGCCCTCCCAGCACAGGAAGAGCTCGTCCTCGTCGTGGCGATGCCAGTCGAAGGCGCCGTCGAGGCGGGCGAGCCGCACGATCGCGTCGTTGGCCGTGGCGAGGTCGACGGGCGCCAGGCATCGGTCATGCGCGCGGCCGCCTCGGCACGGAACGACGCTCATCGGCCGTCGCCCGTCCGGCGCCAGGTCGAGGTAGGCGCCGAGGCCGTGCAGCCCGCCCTCGCGGCCGTAGCCGGACTCCTTGTAGCCGCCGAACGGCGAGGTGGGGTCGAAGCGGTTGAAGGTGTTGGCCCAGACGACGCCCGCCTTCATGGCGGCGACCATCTTGAAGATGCGGCTCCCCTTCTCGGTCCAGACCCCGGCCGAGAGGCCGTACGGCGTGTTGTTGGCCTTCTCGATCGCCTCCTCCGGCGTGCGGAAGGTCAGGACCGAGAGGACCGGCCCGAAGATCTCCTCCTGCGCGATCCGATGGCTCTGGCTGACGCCGGTGAAGAGGGTCGGGCGGAAGAAGAAGCCCTTGTCGGGGAGGAGGCAATCGGGCTGGAAGATCTCGGCCCCCTCCTCGATCCCCGATGCGACGAGCTCGGCGATCTTGGCCAGCTGCCCGGCAGAGTTGATGGCGCCGACGTCGGTGTTCTTGTCGAGCGGGTCGCCGACGCGCAGCGTGCGAGAGGCGCGCCTTGAGCTTGTCGAGGAGCGGCTCGTAGACGCTCTCCTGCACGAAGAGGCGCGACCCGGCGCAGCACACCTCGCCCTGGTTGAAGTAGATGCCGTTGATGATCCCCTCGATCGCCTGGTCGATCGGCGCGTCGTCGAAGACGATGTTCGCCGCCTTGCCGCCGAGCTCGAGGGTGACCTTCTTGCTCGTCCCGGCCACGGCGCGGGCGATCATCTTGCCGACCGCCGTCGAGCCGGTGAAGGCGACCTTGTTGACGTCGGGGTGGCGGACCAGCTCCATCCCGATCTCGCCCGGGCCGGTGATGATGTTGACGACCCCCGGCGGCAGCTCCGCCTGGCGCACCACGTCGGCGAAGAGGTAGGCGGTCAGCGGCGTGGTGGAGGCGGGCTTGAGGACGACCGTGTTGCCGGCGGCCAGGGCCGGCGCGATCTTCCAGGCCAGCATCAGCAGCGGGAAGTTCCACGGGATGATCTGCGCCGCCACGCCGAGCGCGCGCGGCGTGCGCCCCGGGAACGCGTAGTCGAGCTTGTCGGCCCAGCCGGCGTAGTAGAAGAAGTGGGCCGCCGCCAGCGGGACGTCGACGTCGCGGCTCTCCTTGATCGGCTTGCCCGAGTTCATCGTCTCGACCACCGCGAACTCGCGCGAGCGCTCCTGCATGATCCGCGCGATCCGGTACAGGTACTTCGCCCGCTCGCTGCCGGGGAGGCGCGACCAGACCGAGTCGTGCGCATGGCGAGCGGCCGTCACGGCCCGGTTGACATCGGCCTTGGAGGCGCGGGCGACGTGGGAGAGCGACTCCTCGGTCGCCGGGTTGATCACCTCGAAGGTGGCGCGCGGCCTGCTCCGCACCCACTCGTTGTTGATGAAGAGGCCGTACTCGCGCCGGATGTCGATGTGGTCGGTCGACTCGGGGGCGGCGGCGTACTCCCAGGGGATGCCGCGCTTCGAGAGGCCCCACGAGGCCGGGGCGGGCCGGCTCTCCGGCTTCTTGACGAGGGTCACGCGGCCGATTATCGCACCGCGCTTCCCCGTGGCGGGTGGCCCGCGGTTTTCGGTCGATTCGGCACTGTCGCCCAGAGAGGCCCCGGCAGACGCTCAATGGTGGCGTCGGGACGCCGTGGCGAAGATTGAACCCTCCCCGGGGCGTCCGAGTCGAATTGGGTGTGATCGGAGCGTATGTGACCGCAACGGACCTGGGGGCGGAGGCGCTGAGGGCCGGACTGGCCGGGACGCACGACCAGTGCGCCGCGGCCTTCTCCGCGCTGCTCGATCGGTCGATCGACCGAAGCTATCGCCTCGCGTCCGTGATGCTGGGCAATCGCGTCGAGGCCGAGGACGCCGTCGCCGATGCCACGCCTGCGTGCCTGGCAGCACGTCTCGTCACTCCGTGAGCCGGCACGGTTCGACGCCTGGTTCAGCAGGATCCTGGCCAACGTGTGCCGGGATCGGCTGCGGGAACGCCGCGACCGCCCTTCCGTCCTCGCCTTCGATCCGCCCAGCCCCCTCGATCCATTCTCGGAATCCGTCGAGCACGCGGCACTGCGAGGAGGCGCTTGCGGCGATCTCGCCCGAGCACCGGGCGGTGGTCGCCCTCCACTACCTCGAGGGGATGACCGTCGAGCAGATCGCCGAGCACGTCGGGACACGGGAGGGCACCGTCAAGTCCCGCCTGCACTACGGGGTAGCCGAGCTTCGCGCCGCATATGACGCGGCGTCCCGCGACCCGGGGAGGACGCTCCGATGACCGACGAGCGATTCGAACACGAACTCACATCCGTCCTGCGCGACGTCGCAGGAGGGGAGGCTCCCATGTCCCTGCGCAATCGTGTTGCCAACCTCATTGACCAGGCGCCGCTCGGTCGTCGCCTGTGGTTCGCCCCACCCCTGAAGCTGTCACTCGCTGCAGTCGCCGCAGTGGCAGTGGTGGTGATGGCCGTCCTCGTCGTGAGGCCGCTGGTGGTCGGGCCAACACGCTCGCAGACGGCCGGGCCGACGGCGAGTGCATCGACGACGCCCGGGCCGAGCCGACGCCACCGTCGAGCCCACCCCGATCCCAACGCCGGGCGTGGCCGCCTGGACCGGCCTCGATTGGGCCGTGAGCAGCGGCGTCGAAGGCAAGTGGCTGCAGTTCAATGACGTCCTACCGTGGCGCGGAGGCTACGTGGGCGTTGGCTCCTCTCGCACAGAGCCGGTCGACCCCGGAACGTCCCCATTTTCCCCGGCGTTCTTCACGTCCGCCGATGGACTGCACTGGACGATCGCACAGGAAGGCGCCGCGGTCAGTGACGACTCCTGGGAAGACGCGCTCCCGCGCCGCATCGTCCCGATTGGCGATAGATTGCTGGCGGTTGGCCGCACTCAGTGGGGCGGTGGCGCGCCGATGCTGTGGAGCTCCGAGGACGGATCGACCTGGACCCTGCTCGACAACGCGAGCTGGAAGGCTGCACTTAACGACAACACGCTCCTCTCAGTGGCCGCCGGGCCAACCGGCGTGGTAGTCGTCGCGTACAAGGGCTCGGGGTGACGGGCCGCAGGGGTCGCCGACTGATCATCCACTCCTCCGATGGCCTGACCTGGGATCGGCTCGACCTGTCTGCCGCCTTCGACAAGGCGTACTTCTGGGATGTCACCGCCTACGCCGGCGGGTTCGTGATCGTCGGACGGGTGGGGGAGCCCTATCTCCGAGAAGCGACCGAATCGGCCCGCGGCGTGCCCGCCGCCTGGACCTCTGCTGACGGCGTGACCTGGCTCGCTGCCGAGGTGGAAGGGTCCGAGGCGCCAGGTGCGACGCTGCTCACGGTCGTCGCTGGCGCGGACGGCCTCTTCGCCACGGGGTACCCGACGGAGTGGACGTCGTGGCAATCGCCGCGGAGCGGCTGGGCCTCGACCGACGGACGATCGTGGCAGCTGGTCGGCGAAATGGGCACCGATCTGCCGTTGGCCATCGATCTGCCCCTGGCCGTGGAGTACCCAACCAGCGTCGTGGGTGACGGCGCGCACATGGTCATGTTCGGCCGCGACTCGTGCAAGACGACCGAACTGATGGCCTGGACCTCGCTCGACGGCGTGACGTGGACGCAGCTCGCCTTCTCCGGTGAAACGTCCTCCCTCCCGACCATCGCAGGTCCGATCTGCAACGACGACGGCACCGAGGGCTCGACCGTTGGGAGCCTCGGCATCGTCGAACGCCTTCGTCGTGCCGGACGGCGTGATCGTGGTCGGCTCTTCCTCGGCCCCGGTCGCGCCCTCGTACTGGTTCTTGACGGCGACGACCAAATAAGCGGGCGACATGGTTGGAGTGGGATTTGCGGCTCCCGTGGCACTGATCGCCGCGGGTGCCCTCCTCCTGTCGAGCTGCTCGCCGAGCCCGTCGGGTTCTGCGACGCCCGCGCCGTCGAGCGCCTCTTCGACACCGGAGCCGAACGCAACACCCACGACCGAGCCCACGCCCGTCGTGAGCTGGACCGGGCTGACGTGGTCAGACCCGGTCGTGCCGTTCCTCGCTGAAAGCTCATGGATCACGGACATCGTCCCGTATCGGAATGGGTATGTCGCTGTCGGTGGCACGAACGCACCGCCGGGCTCTGGCCTGGGGACGGTCTTCGCATCGACCGACGGGTTGCACTGGACGATCACGCTCCAGGCCGACCTGCCCCAGGGCTGGTACTTCGAGCACGTCGTGCCGCTGCGCGAGGGGCTGTTGGCGGTCAGCAACATGCGGGGCATCACCTGTCCGGCCAACGCCTCCCCGTGTCCACCGGAGGGCGCGGACCTCTCGAACAGGCTCTGGTCCTCAGCCGACGGCAAGACCTGGACTCAGATCGACAGCCCGAGCTGGCGAGCGGCCTGGCCGACCGGTGCCGGCTCGCTCAAGGTCGTGGGTGGTCCAGCGGGCGTGGTGGCGGTCGCCCCGTCGGGGCATCTGGTGGTCCACTCGACCGATGGCAAGACATGGGAGCGAATCGACAGCCTCCCGGCCGTCACCGGCGTGATCATCAGGGACGTCGCGACATTCTCGGGCGGGTTCGTGATCGTCGGCCGTGACGGGGAGCCGGATCCCTTCTCACAGGTCGGTCCGCAGCCACCACCCGGCGTCGGTCGGCCGGCAGCCTGGCTCTCGGCCGATGGCGCGACCTGGGTCGCGGCCCAGGTGCCCGGCTCCGACGTCGCCGGTGGGGAGCTGCGCGCCGTCGCGGCGGGCGCGAACGGCCTGTTCGCGATCGGCATCATGCGGCCAATCCAGGACGCGCTGCAGCCTCCGACGACCGGCTGGGCGTCGGCCGATGGGCGGACCTGGCGCGTGGGTGGCGAGCTTGGCGCAGACCTTCCCGATACCGAGCTGCTGGTCGGCGATGGGGTGCACCTGGTCACCCTGGGGAGCGCCTCGCCCGGATCACCGACGCTCGCGGCATCGGGATCCACCGATGGAGCTGCCTGGACTCGCCTGGCGTTCTCCGGCCCGACGAGCACGCTCCCGGGAATCGGCAAGTGGAATCCGCCGTCCGGGATGAGCCTCGTCGCGGCATGGGTAGCGTCCGATGGGGTGATCATCAGTGGGACCGGCTCGATCCCCCTGGAGCTCTGGTTCGGGTCGGTGTCGACCAAGTAGCCCGGTCTAGGCCGGCAGCGACCCCTCCAGGGCGAGCAGGATCCGCTTCCGGTCGAGGCCGCCGGAGTAGCCGCCGAGCGTGCCGTCGGCGTGGAGGACGCGGTGGCAGGGCACCACGATCGGGATCGGGTTCGAGCCGAGGGCGTTGCCGGCGGCGCGGGCAGCGCGCGGTGATCCGGCGGCGCGGGCCATGCTCCCGTAGGTCGTGATCTGCGCCGAACGGGACGCCGGCGGTGGCGCGCAGCACGCCGCGTGCGAAGCCGTGGACCAGCGACCAGTCGATCGGCAGGTCGAAGCGGCGGCGGTTGCTGGCGAAGTAGCCGTCGATCTGGCGGCGCGCCTCGTCGGTGCGCTTGGCGGCGCGCAGGATGCGCGGGCTGACCTGCTCGGCGACTTCGGCCATGCACCGCGTCTCCCTCCTCGTTGTCGTACGCCACCCGCAGCAGGCCGCGCGGCGTGACGAAGACGGTCAGCTCACCGAGCGGCGAGTCGATCGAGGCGTAGGCCACGTCGAGCAGGCGCGCGGCCGATGCCCGCTGCGCGAGCGCGGCAGCGAGGCGCGGGCGATCCAGGAACGGATCGGGCACGGCCTCGCGCAGCCGCTGCTCGAGATCGGTCATCGGTCCACCTCCAGGCGCAGCCGGCGCAGGCCGGCGCTCACGTTCTGCCGAGCGGCCTCTTCGCTGATCCCCATCCGCTCCCCGACGTCGCGGTAGGCGAGGTCGAAGACGAACCGATGCACCAGCGCCGCGCGCTGCTTGGCGGGCAGGGCCCGCACCGAGCTCCACAGGCCGTCGTCGCTGGACCGATGCGGCGGGCGCCGCGAGCCGCTCCTCCACCCCGTCGAGCGACCCGGCCCGATGGCGCTGCCGGGAGCGGACCGCATCGGTCGCCTTGCGCTGCGCGATCACGTAGAGCCAGGCCCGCAGGTTGTCGGCATGGCGCAGGCGCGGATAGGCGCGCAGCGCCGACAGGAGGGTCTCCTGCAGGCAGTCCTCCGCGTCGACCGGGCCAACGCTGGCGACGAGGAACCGATGCAGCTCGGCGGCATGGTCGTCGACGAGTCGCTGGAACGGTGGCAGGTGCACACGGGAGGAAACGCGGCGAGCCACCGGTTCGTGAGGCCTCAGGCGGGCGCCGCGGCCGCGCGGACCAGCTGCGTGTAGACGCCGGGATCGTCGCGCACGATCGTCGGACGCCAGAACCCGTCGCTTCCCTGGTCCCAGGCGGCCTCGATCCCCGGGTTCTGGACGCTCGTGCCGTCGGCCAGGAAGAGGTGCGGGGAGCCGTCGACGGCATCGGTCTTGGCGAGGTCGTACTGCTCGAAGAGGGCGGCCCGCGCTCGCCCGCTGTCGAATGCGTCCGCCAGGCGCTCGAGGTCGAGGCCGTCGCACTCGGACGCGACCTCCAGGATCACGTGGCGCAGGCTGACGCAGCGGCTCTCGCCCCAGAACGCTCGCCGCAGGCCCCGATCGAGCTGCTCGGACGCCGCCAGTCCCTGCTCCTTGGCGGCCTGCACCGCCTCCATCGGCGGCAGCATCGTGGCCGGCCATGCCCAGTCCGGCGCGCTCCAGGCCTGCCAGCCGGCACGTGGCGCCAGCGCGGCGCACGCCTCCCACTCGACCGCCAGCTCGTCGCGCGGGGTCGGCTGCGAGTTGAAGAGCTCGAGGGGGAAGACGCGGTGGTCGAATGCCACGCGGCCCTCGAGTCCGAGACGGCGTCGGGCGTCGTGCAGGCGCCAGACAGCGACGTGCGCCCAGGGGCAGCCGATGTCGCTGAAGATCACGATCGTGCCCGGCGCGACCTCCACCATCGGCTCAGTCAAGGGTGAAGTAGTCGCCCCCTGAGTAGCGGCCGGTGCGCTCCTTGCGGATCTGCATGAGGATGTCGTTGAGGAGGGTCGAGGCGCCGAAGCGAAATCGGTCGGGCGTCATCCAGTCCGGCCCGAGCGTCTCGTAGAGCACCGTCAGGTAGGCGATCGCCTCCTTCGAGGTGCGGATCCCACCGGCCGGCTTCATTCCCACCGCGCGACCGGTCTGGGCGTAGAAGTCGCGGATCGCCTCGAGCATCACGAGCGTGACCGGCAGGGTGGCGGCCGGCTGCACCTTGCCGGTGCTGGTCTTGATGAAGTCGGCTCCCGCCGCCATGGCCAGGACCGATGCGCGACGCACGTTGTCGTAGGTCTCGAGCTCGCCGGTCTCCAGGATCACCTTGAGGTGGGCATCGGCGCACGCGGCCTTGACCGCGACGATCTCGTCGAAGACCTGGGCGTACTCGCCGGCGAGGAACGCGCCGCGGTCGATCACCATGTCGATCTCGTCGGCGCCGAAGGCCACGGCCGAGCGCACGTCCTCGAGCTTCACCGCGAGCGAGGTCTGCCCCGACGGGAAGTAGGTGGCGACCGATGCCACCTTGACGCCCGACCCGGCGAGGGCCGCCTTGGCGGTGGCGATCATGTTCGGGTAGACGCACAAGGCGGCCACGGAGGGGATCGTCGGATCGGTCGGGTCGGGGCGGCGGGCCTTGCCGGCCAGGGCTCGCACCTTGCCGGGCGTGTCCTTCCCCTCGAGCGTGGTGAGGTCGACCATCCGGATCGCCAGGTCGAGCGCCCAGAGCTTCGACTCGCGTTTGATGCTGCGCTTGGCGAGGGAGGCGGCGCGCTCCTCGACCCCCACCTGGTCGACCGCCCAGACGCGCCCGAGCAGGCTCCCCAGCGCCTGGTGACGGGGCGCGGTCAGGTCGCGGGCGGGATCGCGGCGGACCGGCGTGGTGGTCATCGGCCAGCCATTGTAGCGCTCGCTTTCCCGGGTGCCGGTGGTAGGCTCCGAGCGTGGAAGCCGAGCTGCTGGTGTACTGCCTCACCCGCGACCGGGAGCTGGCCGACGCCCTCGAGGAGCGGCTGAGCGGCGCCCTCGCCTTCTTCTACAACGACGCCGCGCGGCTGCACCAGGCGGTGGTGCTGCGCCGCCCCGATCTCGTGCTGGTGGACACGGGCGCGATCCGCGCCGAGTACGGAGACGCGGGGCTGGGACCGGTGGTGGCGTTCGTGCGGGAGCGGGCTCCGGCGGCGCGCCTGGCGGTTCGCCCCACGCCGGGCGCCGAGTGGCTCGTCCAGGCCGAGGCTGGTGAACGTGTCGAGCTCATGCCGGCCGAGCGTGGCGCATGCGTGGGTGCCATGGCCGGTCTCTGCGGCGCGGCCTGAGCCAGGGTTCTTCGCCGCTCCGCATTGACATTCGGCACATGCTCGTTGAGTGACCAGGTTGGTCCGGCCGAGCGGCGCGGTGATGCTCCTAGCGTCTGCTCTCCTGGCGGCCTGCTCAAGCGCGCCCTTCAGCATCCACGCCGTGAACGTAGATGGGCCGACGGTCGAGATCATGATCAACGGGCAGGCCGTGGCTACCCTCGTATGCGGCAGCGCGTCGGTGCTGGAACCGAGCAGCAGCCTGCCGCCCCTGCCCTGGTCCGTCGCAGTCCAAACGCCGGTGGGCACACTGCTTGAAAACGGGAGAGTCAGTTTCGGTGACGGGCCGCCGATGGGCCTCCTCATCAGGGGCTCGTCCGTCCTGACCGGCTCCTACCCGATGGCCTATGGACCGGCACCGACGGCACCGTGCCCGTCCCCAACCCCGGTGCCGCCGGGCTACGACTTCATCACCCACGCGCTGCCGATCGGTCCGGACAGCCCGACGATGACCGCGGCCGTGGAGGGAACCTTGGCACGGACCGGCGAATCGGTCCCCGGCAGCCACTGCATCGTGGTGGTTGGCGGATCGTACGACGTGACCCTTGTCGCATGGCCGGCCGAGTTCACGCTTGTCCTGGCTGCCAAGGGACAGTTCGAAGTGCGCGGTGCGGGGAAGGTCCTAAAGCAGGGTGAGCATGTGCGATTGGGCGGCGGCTACATCGACGCCAGCTACGTCCACCACGCCATTCCCGGCGCCTGCCAGGACTCCCGCTATTTCGCCGCCGAATCGTTTCCCTAGCCCCCGGCACCAACGGCGCTCGCCTGCGCGAGTGTGCGTGAATGACGCTGGACGGATCTGGAATGGCCCGCTGGCTAGTGCCGAGCTGGTTCGAAGCCGGTCAGCTCCCGCTGCTCGGGTCGTACAGTTCGGCTGAGGCCAGTGGGTCGATGCTATCGGTGCAAGGCGGATTCGGGGTACACCCCTTTTCAGAGCCGCCCGCCACCAGCACTGTGCCATCGGGCAGCAGCGTGGCCATGGCAATGTCGCGGGCCTCGGTCATGCTCCCGGTGACGGTCCAGGTCCGTGTGCTGGGGTCATACAGCTCGGCCGTGGTCGGTACGTCGATGACGCTGCTGCCGAGGTTGCCTCCCACCACGAGCACCATGCCATCGGGCAGCAGCGTGGCTGTGTGAATATCGCGGGCCTCGGTCATGCTCCCGGTGGCGGTCCAGGTCCCGCTGCTCGGGTCGTACAGCTCGGCCGAGGCCAGCATGCCGAGGCCCAATGGGCGGCTGCTGCTGTAGCCGCCCGCCACCAGCACCGTGCCATCGGGCAGCAGCGTGGGGATGGCAATGTCGCGGGCCTCGGTCATGCTCCCGGTGACGGTCCAGGTCCGTGTGCTGGGGTCATACAGCTCGGCCGAACCGGTCGTTCCGCCGATCACGAGGACCGTGCCATTGCGCAACAGTGTGGCCGTGTGGAAGTAGCGGGCCTCGTTCATGCTCGCGGTGGCGGTCCATGACCCGGTACGGGGGTCGAACAGCTCGGCGGAGGCCAATAGGTCGAACGAGGAAGTATGGCTGCCGGGAATAACAGGGCCGCCGCCGCCCGCCACCAGCACCGTGCCATCGGGCAGCAGCGTGGCTGTGTGGAAGGAGCGGGCCTCGGTCATGCTCCCGGTGGCGGTCCATGACCCGCTGCCCGGGTCAAACAGCTCCGCCGAGGTCAGGGTGCCGCTGCTGCCGCCGCCGCCCGCCACCAGCACGGTGCCGTCGAGCAGCAGCGTGGCCGTGTACTGGGAGCGAGCCTCGATCATGCTCCCGGTGGCGGTCCAAGAGCCGGTGCTGGGCTCATACACCTCGGCGGAGGCCAGCGGGCCAGTGCTGCCGTCGCCGCCCGCCACCAGCACCGTGCCATCGGCCAGCAATGTGGCCGTGGGACCGTTGGCGCGGGCCTCGATCATGTTCCCGGTGGCGGTCCAGGTGCCAGCCGGACTCGCGCCCGGAGGCGAGGATGCCGAAGATGACGCCTTTGGCGTCGCACTGGCCGCAGCGCTCGCGTTCGCCGACGCCGATGCTCCCCGACACCCGCTGACCGTCAGCACCAGCGCCGCACCGACCAGCACGCTCGTGAGCCGCTGGGTCGTCCCTCCCCGGTCAACCACGCCCGCAGGCTACTCCATGCCCATCGGCCTGACTACGGGGACTTGTTTGGTCGGATGTGTGAGTGTGCTCTCGCGTGATCGGCAGCGTCCCCCGCCTCTACAGCCGGCCGGCACGCTCCGGCGGCCAGTAGCGGAACGCCGCTCGCCAGCGGATGTCGGCAAGCGGGACAGCGCCGAACTCGCGCGAATCGGTGCTCTCGTCAGGTGCGTCGCCCCGCAGGTCCACGGCGGCAGCCACCTCGTCGACCGCGGCCACGCGCTTGATCAGCTCACGGTCCCCCTGGCGCGGGTCGGCCGCCAGCACGATCTCCCCCGCTCGCGGGGAGCGGCCCAGGTACGAGCGCGACTCGACCAGCAGGCGATCGCCGGGCAGGAGCGCAGGGGCCATCGAGCCGCCCCGCACCTCGACCACGTCGAGCCAGCGGCTCGCCGCCACCCCGGCCGCGACCCCGGTGGCGACGCCCAGCAGCGCCACCAGCGGGCGGCGACGGCTCACGGGCGAGAGCCGAGCAGGATCAGGACGGGCGGCCGTTGATGCGGGTCTTGCCCAGGCCGCCGGTCCCCTTCCACATCTCGTCGATCTTGTCGATCAGCGCCCAGCAGCTCGGTCGCCGCGGCCGGATCGGTCGACTGCTTGACCTTGGAGGCGGCCTTCGAGGCCTTCCAGCAGACGTCGTGGAGATCGGGGTAGGCCTCGAGGTGCTCCGGCTTGAAGTAGTCGTGCCAGAGGACGTCGATGTGGTGCTTGGTCTCCTCGGCGCGAGCCTCCTTGACCACCACGCAGCGCTGGCGGAAGAGCTCATCGGTCGAGGCGTTGAACTTCTCGATGATCCGCGCGCACGACTCGGCCTCGATGCGCGCCTGCTCGGGGTCGTAGATGCCGCACGGGACATCGCAGTGGGCGTGGACGCGCCGCGTCGGGCGCAGGATGGAACGCAGGGTCAGCATGGAACTCCTCCGGTACCGATCTGTGGTTGGGCGTCCAGTCTAGCGAGCGGAGGCTAGGACCCCATCATCATGCCGCCGTCGACGCCCAGCACCTGCCCGGTGACGTAGCGCGCCTCGTCCGAGGCGAAGTAGACCGCCGCGGCGGCGACGTCGTCCACGGAGCCGATGTAGCCGAGCGGCGTGCTGTTGATCACGAAGTCGCGGGCGGCCTGGTTGAGGTCGGCGGTCAGCTCGGTCTCGATCAGGCCCGGCGCGAGGGCGTTGCAGGTGATCCCGCGGCTGGCCAGCTCGCGGGCGACCGACTTGGTGAGGCCGATCAGCCCCGCCTTGGCGGACGCGTAGTTGGCCTGGCCGACGTTCCCCATCCGCCCCGCCACGCTGCTCATGTTGATGATGCGGCCAGATCGGGCCTTGAGCATCGGGCGGGCGATCGCCCGCGTCATCCAGAACGGGCCGCCGAGGTTGGTGTCGATGACCGACTCCCACTCCTCCTCGTCCATCCGCATGATCAGGTTGTCGCGGGTGATGCCGGCGTTGTTGACGAGGATGTCGACCCTGCCGAACTCGTCGAGCGCCGCCTTCACGATCGCCTCGCACGCCTCGCGGCCCGCAGAGGTGTCGCCCTGGACGGGGATCGCGACGCGGCCCATCGAGCGAATCTGGCTCACGACTTCTGCGGCCGCGTCAGCGTTGCCACGGTAGTTGACGGCGAGATCGGCCCCTTGTTTGGCGAAGGCCAGCGCAATCGCGCGGCCGAGGCCGCGGCTGCCGCCCGTGACCAGGGCGACCTTGCCGGTGAGGTCGAACATCAGCCGGCCACCGCCAGCTCCGGCTCCGCGACCCGCGGCTTGCCGAGGCGGGTCTGCTCGCCCGGCGCCAGGAAGGCTCGAGCCGGGTCGGCGGTCCACTCGACCACCGCGGCGCCCGCCGTGTAGCCGGCCCCGAAGGCGACCATCAGGATCTTGTCGCCCTGCTTTACGCGGCCCGCGGCGACCGCCTCGGCCAGCGCCATCGGCACCGACGCAGCGCTCGTGTTCCCGTACTTCTCGATGTTGATGTAGGTCTTCTCCTCGGGGATCGAGAGCGCCTTCTGGACGTTCTCGATGATCCGCAGGTTGGCCTGGTGGAAGACGAACTGGTCCACGTCCGCCACGCCGATCCCGGCGTCGCGCAGGGCGGCCACGGCCGAGTCGGCGAGCTGGCGGGTCGCGTACTTGTAGACCTCGCGGCCGGCCATCCGGATGAAGTGCTGGCCCTCGGCGGTCGTCTTCGGCGAGGCGGGGCAGACCGATCCGCCGGCCGGCACGATGATCCCCTCGAAGCCGGTGCCGTCGCTGTACAGGTTGAAGCCGATCAGCCCGCCCGGCCTGGTCCGACGCCTGGAGCAGGACCGCGCCCGCGCCGTCGCCGAAGAGGACGCAGGTGTTGCGATCGGTCCAGTCGATGAAGCGGCTGAGCACCTCGACGCCGATCACCAGGACGTTGCGGTACATGCCGCTGCGGATGAAGCTGCTGCCGGTCGCCAGGCCGTAGAGGAAGCCGGAGCAGGCGGCCTGCAGGTCGAAGCCGGCGGCGTGCGTGGCACCGAGCGCCGTCGCCACCGTGACCGAGGTGGCGGGCAGCGGGTAGTCGGGCGAGCAGGTGGCCACGATCACCAGGTCCAGCTGCGACGGGTCCATCCCCGCCACGGCGAGCGCGTCGCGCGCGGCATTGACGCTCAGGCTGGTCGTCGTCTCTCCGTCGCCGGCGATCCGCCGCTCGCGGATCCCCGTGCGCGACACGATCCACTCGTCGGAGGTGTCGACCAGCTTGGTCAGGTCCTCATTGGTCATGACGTGCGGCGGGGCGTACATCCCCCAGCCGGTGATCACCGCGTTCGGCGCCATCCTCTCTCCTCTACCGCTCGGTCAGCGCGGGTCGATCTCGACGAGCGGCTGCTGGCGCTTCACCAGCGTCCCCCGCTCGACGAGGACGCGAGTGACCCGGCCACCCACGTCCGACTTGATCTCGTTGAACAGCTTCATCGCCTCGATCAGCCCGACCACCGCGCCGGCGCCGATCTCGTCGCCCTCCTGCACGTACGGGCGTGCCCCCGGCGACGGGGCCGCGTACCAGACCCCCGTCAGCGGGGCGGTCACGAAGCGCATGCCGGGCGCCGGCTCTCCGTACGGGGTGGTGGTTCCGGCAGGGGCTGGCGCGGCAGCGCTCGCCGGGGCGGCCACGGCCACGGCGCGCGGGCGCGCCAGGCGCACCACCAGCTCGCCGACCTCGACCTCCAGCTCGTCGAGGCCGCTCGCCTCGAAGGCCGGGGCCAGCAGGTCGATGGCGGCGAGCACCTGCTCGGGCGGGGCGGTCATCGGTGCACGGCCTTCACGCCTCGTACCGCTTGAAGATGAGCGTCGCGTTGTGCCCGCCGAAGCCGAACGAGTTGCTCATCGACGCGGAGATCGCCGCGGCGCGCGCGACGTTCGGGATGTAGTCCAGGTCGCACTCAGGATCGGGCTCCTCGTAGTTGATCGTCGGCGGCAGCATCCCCTTCTCGATCGCCAGGATGCTGGCGATCGCCTCGATCCCGCCTCCGGCGCCGAGCAGGTGCCCGGTCATGCTCTTGGTGCTGCTCACCGGTGTCGCGTAGGCGCGGTCGCCGAAGACGGTCTTGATCGCCGCGGTCTCGGCCTTGTCGTTCGGGACGGTGCTGGTGCCGTGCGCGTTGATGTAGCCGATCTCGGCCGGGGTCATCCCCGCGTCGGCGAGCGCGAGGCTCATCGAGCCGACCGCGCCCCGTCCGCCCGGGGCGGGCAGGGTGATGTGCGAGGCGTCGTCGGTCGCCGCGTAGCCGGCCAGCTCGGCGTGGATCCGCGCGCCGCGCGCCAGCGCATGCTGCAGCTCCTCGAGCACCAGGATCCCGGCCCCCTCCGACATCACGAACCCGTCGCGCCCCGCGTCGAACGGGCGGGAGGCGCGCTGCGGCTCGTCGTTGCGCCGGGAGAGGGCACGCATGGCCGCGAAGGCGGCGATGGGGATCTCGCCGATCCCCGCCTCGGCGCCCCCGGCGATCATCACGTCGGCATCGCCGCGGCGGATGATGTTGGTCGCGTCGCCGATGGCGTGGTTGGCGCTCGAGCAGGCGCTCACCGTGGCGTAGTTCGGGCCGCGCGCGTTGGCGTAGATCGCCACGTAGCCGGCGCCCATGTCCGGGATGAGCGAAGTCACCAGGAACGGTCCGATGCGCTCGATGCCGAGGTCGTGCGCCTCGATGATGTCGCGGATCATGGTGTTGATCCCGCCGATCCCCGAGCCGATGATCACGCCGGTCCGCTCGGCCAGGAGGTCGTCCTCGATCGGGTTCGGGAGGCCGGCATCGCGGAGCGCCTCGTGCGAGGCGGCCCAGGCGAAGTGCACGTAGCGGTCGTGCCGGCGCACCTCCTTCTTGGGCATCACCAGCTCGGGCTCGAAGTCCCGCACCTCGCCGCCGATCTGCGCGTCGAGCTTCGCGGGGTCGAAGACGGTGATCCGATCGATGCCGCTGCGCCCGGCGACGAGCGACTCCCAGAAGCTCGGCACGTCCATGCCGATCGGCGTCACGGCCCCCATCCCGGTGATCACCACGCGGCGCTCCCCGCGCTCGGTGGAGCTGGGGCGCTGCCAGTGCTCAGTCGCCAAGGCGGCCGCCCCCGATCGACTGGTCGCGGGGAATGATGAAGCTGAGGGTCGCCTGGACGGCGACCTCGCCGTCGACCGTCGCCACGCCCTGGCCACGCCCGAAGACGCCGCGCAGCTTCTCGAAGGTCACCTCCAGGCGCAGCGTGTCGCCCGGCACCACCGTCCGCTTGAAGCGGCACTCGTCGATCCCGGCGAAGAGGGCCAGCTTGCCCGCGTACTCGGGCAGCGAGAGCACCGCGACCGCACCCGCCTGGGCGAGCGCCTCGACCATCAGCACCCCCGGCATGATCGGGCGGCCGGGGAAGTGCCCGGTGAACTGCGGCTCGTTGTTGGTCAGGTTCTTGATGGCGACGACGTGCCTGCCCGGCTCGAGCTCGATCACACGGTCGATGAGGAGCAGCGGGTAGCGGTGCGGGATGATGCGCATGATGTCGGCCGCCTCGAGCGGCAGCGCCAGGTCCGCCACGGCGCGGGCGGTGGAGGCGTCATCGGTCATGGTCTGGCTCGTGCTCCCTGCTCCATTGCTCAGGCATTGTCCGCCACGAACGCCGCGGGGCCGACCCGATCGAGCAGGTTGGTGCTCACCTCGGCCCCCAGGAACGCCGGGTTGTCGATGATCCCACGATGGAACGGGAGGTTCGTCTTCACCCCGGAGACCTCGAACTCGGCGAGGGCGCGCCGCGAGCGAGCGAGCGCGGCCTCGCGGGTCTCGCCCCACACGATCAGCTTGGCCAGCAGCGAGTCGTAGTAGGGCGGGACCTCGTAGCCCGGGAAGAGGTGCGTGTCGACGCGAACGCCGGGCCCAGCGGGAAGGGACAGCTCCTCGATCGTGCCGGTCTGCGGCGCGAAGTTGTCGGCGGGGTCCTCGGCGTTGATGCGGAACTCGATGGCGTGGCCGCGGATCTCGACCTGCTCCTGGCGCAGGGTGAGCGTCTCCCCGGCGGCGACGCGGATCTGCTCGCTGATCAGGTCGATCCCGGTCAGCAGCTCGGTCACCGGGTGCTCCACCTGGATCCGGCAGTTGATCTCGATGAAGTAGAAGTTCCCCTCCCGATCGAGCAGGAACTCGAGCGTGCCGACGTTCTCGTAGCCGGCGGCCAGGACCGAGCGGATCGCCAGGTCCCGCAACCGCTCACGTGCCTCGGGCTCCATCGCCGGCGAGGGCGCCTCCTCGATGATCTTCTGGTGGCGGCGCTGGACGCTGCAGTCGCGCTCGCCCAGGTGGATCCCGTTGCCGTGCCGGTCGATCAGCACCTGCACCTCGACGTGACGGCTCTCCTCGATCCACTTCTCGAAGTAGACCGAGTCGTCGCCGAAGGCGGCCTGCGCCTCGGAGCGCGAGAGCGGCAGCGAGGTCTCCATCTCGCGCGGCGAGCGCACCAGGCGCATGCCTCGCCCGCCGCCCCCCGCCGACGGCTTGAGGAGGACCGGGTAGCCGGCCGTCGTCGCCTGCTCCAGGGCGTCGCGCAGGTCGCCCAGGATCCCCTGGCTGCCGGGGACGGTGGGGAGCCCGTTGGCGGCCAGCATGCGGCGCACCGCGTACTTGCTGCCGAACCGCTCGAGCACCTCCGCGCGCGGCCCGATGAAGTGCAGGTCGTGCGCGGCGCAGACCTCCGCGAAGCCGGCGTCCTCGGAAAGGAACCCGTAGCCGGGGTGGACCGCGTCACAGCCGGTGACGAGCGCCGCCGAGACAACGGCGGGCTGATTCAGGTAGCTCTTCCGCGCCTCCGCCGGGCCGATGCAGATCGCCTCATCGGCCATTCGCACCGCCAGCGTGTCGCGGTCCGCCTCGCTGAAGGCGACCACTGCCGGCACGCCGAGGTCGCGGCACGCCCGCAGGATGCGCACCGCGATCTCGCCGCGGTTCGCGATCAGGATCTTGCCGAACATCAGGCCGGCACCCCCACCCCGGCGAGGGCATCGGCCGTCTCGGCCAGCGTGGCCGAGTCGAAGACGTTGAGCGTCCGCGCCCCCGGCACGATGCGCCGGACCATCCCGCCCAGGGCGCCGCCCGGGCCACACTCGACGAACGTGTCGACCCCCTCGGCCGCCATCCGCCGCACCGATCGGACCCACTCCACCGGGGAGTGCACCTGGCGGGCCAGCAGCGCGCGGATCTCGCCGGCGTTGCGCACCGGCTCGGCGGTCACGTTGCTGACCACCGGCGGATCGGCGTCGCGCCACTGCGCGGACGCGAACTCCTCCTCCAGCTCGGTCGCCGATCCCCGCCATCAGCGGCGAGTGGAACGGCCCGGAGACCTTCAGCGGGATCGAGCGCCGGGCTCCGGCGACACGGAGCGGCTGGGCGGCAGCGACGAGCGCCGCGGGAGTCCCGCTGATGACCACCTGGCCCGGCGCGTTGTCGTTGGCGACCACCAGCTCCGCGCCCAGGTCGAGCGAGGCGACCACCGCCGCGACGGCATCGTGGTCGAGGCCGATCACCGCCACCATGCCGCCCTCGATTCCGGCCTCGGCCATCAGCGCACCGCGGCGCGCCACGAGGCGCAGCGCGTCGCTCAGCTCAAGGGTCCCGGCCGCAACGAGCGCGGCGTATTCGCCGACCGAGTGTCCGGCCACGAAGGCAGCCACGAGCCGTTCACCGCGGAGGGAAAGCGCCTCGTCGAGCGCGCGGAGGCAGGCGACCGAGGTCGCGACGAGGCAGGGCTGCGTCTGCCGCGTGTCGTTGAGCCGCTGTTCGGGCCCCTCCCACGCCAGCTTCGAGACGCCCCAGCCGAGCGTCGCATCCGCGGTCCCGTAGACCGATGCGGCCGCCGGCGAGGCGGCCGCCAGCTGGCGGCCCATCCCGACGGACTGCGAGCCCTGGGGCGAGAAGAGGAGCGCGACGCTCATTCGGCCGCCTCCAGCTCGATCAGGAGCTGCCCGTACTCGACCGCCTCACCGGCCTCGGTGACGAGGTTTCGAACCGTGCCGCGGCGCGGCGCGCGGACGTCGTGACGGACGCCGAGCATCTCCACGTGGCCGAGCTCGTCGCCCTTGTCGACCGGGAGGCCGGGGCCGAGCCCATCGGCGTACACGAAGAAGCCGACCGCGGGGGAGGTGACGCCATGGGCCGCCGGGCCGCTCGAGACCACCCCGACGCGGTCGGGCGGCGGGCCGGCATGCTGGGCAGTGCCGGGGCGCACGACGGCTGGCGCGGGCGCGGGCGCGTGGCGCGCGGGCGACGCGCACCCGCAACTCCCCCTGCCGCACCTCGATCTCGCCGAGGCCGAGCATTGCGAGCCGCTCGGTCAGCTGCGGCACGAGCTCCGATGCGGCGCGCTCGATCAGCTCGAGCGGGTCCGGCGCTTCGCTCATGCCTCCTCCTCGTTGCTCTCCGCGTCACCGCCGTCGTCACCGCTCGGCCAGATCTCGCTCCAGCGCGGTCGCCGCGGGACGCCGGGCAGGCGCAGGAGGCGACCGATCCGCCGTCGCAGCGACGGCTCGCGAGGCAGCTCCCGACCGCCGACCTCCGTCTCGCGAATCAGTCCGATCCCGCGCAGACGAGCATAGCGGGTCGTCAGCAGCGCCTCGGTTTCCAGGCGAGTCACCCGCCCGAGGGCGGCCAGGATCGCCCGCTTCACCGCGGCCGCCGTCCCCGGGTGATCGGCCTGCGCCCCGTCGCCGGGCTCCTCGATCACGACGTCGACAATCCCCAGCTCGAGCTGGTCGGCCGCGGTCATCCGCATCGCGGCGGCGGCGGTGGGGGCGGCCTCTGGCGCGCGCCACAGGATCGCGGCGCAGCCCTCCGGCGAGATGACCGAATAGGTCGCGTTCTCGAGCGCCAGCACCTCGTCACCGACCCCGATCGCCAGGGCGCCGCCGGATCCTCCCTCGCCGATGATGACGACCACGATCGGCACCTGGAGGCCGGTCATCAGCTTGATCGACGACGCGATCGCCTCGGCCTGGCCGCGCTCCTCGGCGGCGGGGCCGGGGAATGCCCCGGCCGTGTCCAGGAAGGTGATCAGCGGCATCCCCAGCTTGTCAGCGAGGCGCATCAGGCGCTGCGCCTTGCGGAAGCCCTCCGGGTAGGGCGAGCCGAAGTTGCGAAGGATGTTGGACTCGGTGTCGCGGCCCTTCTGGTGACCGATCACCATCACCGCCCGCCCCTCAAGCAACGCCGGCCCGCCCACGATCGCAGGATCGTCGCGGAAGGAACGGTCGCCATGCAGCTCGGCGAAGTCGTCGAAGATGAGCGCCACCAGGTCGAGCGTGCGCGGCCGCTCCGGATGCCGCGCCAGCTGCACGCGACGCCAGGCGGCTGCGATCGCCTCGGGGGTCGGTGGCGCGGCGCTCAGCGTGATCTCGGTCATCGGTCGTCGCCCTGCTTGCGGGGCGCGGCCGGGCCGGAGCCATCCGCCTGGCCGGGCTCGACCTCGATCCCGACCGTCTCGCTGACCGCCGTGCCGAGGCGCTCGGCGATCCCGGAGAGGACCCCGATCGGGCCCCATGCGCGCGCCTCGGTGGCCTGACCGGCGTCGTCGGCGGGCGCCACCGGGAGCAGCCGGAGGATCCGCGACAGGGTGGTTCGCAGCTCGGCCCGCGGCACGATCCGGTCGACGAAGCCGTGCTCGAGGAGCGACTCGGCGCTCTGGAATCCCTCTGGCAGCTCCTCTCCCACCGTGCCGCTGGCGACACGCGCGCCAGCGAAGCCGATGAGCGCCTTGGGCTCGGAAAGGATCACGTCGCCGAGCGAGGCGAAGCTGGCGAGGACGCCACCGGTGGTCGGATCGGTCAGGATGCTGATGAACGGCACTCCCGCGGCGTCGAGTCGGGTGAGCGGCGCGGTCGTCTTGGCGAGCTGCAGCAGCGAGAGGGTCCCCTCCTGCATCCGAGCGCCGCCCGAGGCGCTGACCACGATGGCGGGGATCCGCTCGGCGAGGGCCGCCTCAAAGCAGCGCGCCAGCTTCTCGCCGACCACGCTCCCCATGCTGCCGCCCATGAACCGGAAGTCGAACAGGCCGATCGCGACGCGCTGGCCCTCGACCGTCCCGATCCCCCACACCGCCGCCTCGCGC
Organism: uncultured Chloroflexia bacterium; assembly: GCA_963770875.1. Classification (GTDB taxonomy): domain Bacteria; phylum Chloroflexota; class Limnocylindria; order QHBO01; family QHBO01; genus CF-167. The sequence goes on along the minus strand of CAVYRE010000001.1, from coordinate 55,023 downwards.
AGCCCGGTCTTGATGCGGGACGCCTCGAGCCGGTCGACGTAGGGCTTCTGGTCGAAGAAGCCGAGCGGATCGCCCGACTCGAGGCCCGCGTCGCGCTCGACGAAGCTGCCGTCGTCGAGGAGCAGCTCGATCCGCTCCCCGATCCCCATCCGGAAGTGATGCCCGCAGGTCGGGCACACGCGCAGGTTGCGCTCCAGCTGGCGGTTGAAGATCTGGGACTCGCAGTCGGGGCACTTGGTCCAGGTCTCGGGCGTCACCGGGCGGCGGCGCGAGAAGGGGAACTTGATCGGCATCGTCAGGCTCCCTTGCCGATCGCCGGGCCGGTGCCCGCATCGGCCCCGCGTCGGGAGCCACGACGGCGGGCAAGGACGGTGACGCCGACCCCCACCGCCGCCGACGAGACCGCCCCGGTGATGAGGATTCTGCCCGGGTGCCGGAGCTCGCGGCGCGTCGCCTCGGTCAGCGCCGCGATCATCTGCGCGACCGGGCTCGGCGCGGCGAGGCGGGAGGCGAGGCGCGCCTCGAAGCGGGTGCCGGCGGGGAGCGGCGGCAGCGCGTGGCGGAGCACGGAGGCGGCGTCGATCAGCGGCGCCAGCTCGGGCCCGACGGCCGGTTGGCTTCCGGTCAGGATTCGATCGACGGCCTCATCTAGGCGTTCGGCCGGCGTGCGCGTTGGCAGGAAGGTGTCCTCGCTCGGTACTTCATCGAGGTCGCCTCGCGGCGCCACTCACCAGAAGCCAACACCACGACCGTCGAATCGTTACACGCTCAGCGTCCGAGGAGCGCGGCCAGGTCGCGCAGAGCGCGGTGCAGCAGCACGCGGGCGGCGCCCTCCGATCGGTCCATCACCTGCCCGATCTCGCGCGAGCTGAGCCCGTCGACGAACCGCAGCAGGACTACCTGGCGCCGGTCGTCGGGGAGCTCGGCGACGGCATGCAGGACGCGGCGTGCCTCCTCCGCCTCGAGCACGAGACCGGCAGGGTCGGCGTTCGGCGCGGCTCGCTCCAGGCCCTCGGGGAGCGGCTCCGTGCGGCGGCGGCGGCGGGTCCGATGCGCGTTGGCGAGGGTGTTGTGCGCGATCCGGAAGAGCCACGCACGGAAGGTGGCCCCCTCCTCGCGGAAACCAGGAAGCGCGCGCAGCGCCGCCATGAAGGTGCGCTCGGTGGCGTCCTCTGCGTCGTGATGGTCGCCGAGCTGATAGAAGGCGTAGCCGTACACGCGGTCGAGGTAGCGCCGGTAGAGGACGTCAAAGGCGGCACGGTCCACTTGCGCCGCACGCACGTCCTCGACGTCCGGGTCCGGTGCGCGTTCGTCCTCCGAGCGCGGCGCTTGGCGAGGGTCGATCATTCGCGTCCCGCCGTGGCACTCGCCTCGTGGACGCGCGCCACCTCGCCGACGCTCAGCGAGAGGCGGCCCGCCTGCGCGTCGAGCAGCAGCGAGCCGTCGTCCGCGATCCCCGCTGCCCGTCCACTGATCGTCTGTGCCCCGGTGTCGACCTCGATCCAGCGTCCATCGAGCCACGAGAGCTGGCGGACGCGTGACAGGGGCTCTTCGCCGCGTTCAAGGGCCGCAACTTCGGCACTCAGGGCGCCGAGCAGCCCACTGAGCAGCGCCACGCGGTCGACGGTCATGCCAGAGAGGGCGACGAGCGAGGTGGCGCGCTCCCCGATCTCGACCGGCATCTCAGACGCGAGCCAGTTGACGTTGATCCCGATCCCGATCACGGCCTCGACCAGCTCCTCGCCCTCCAGCGCTGTCTCGACCAGCAGGCCGGCCACCTTGCGCCCGGATCGGTCGACGACGTCGTTCGGCCAGCGGATCGCGAGCCCCGCGTCGGGCGCAAGGCGCGCGCACGCGTCGCGGACGGCGAGCGCGGCGGCCACCCCCAGCAGTCCAGCCAGGCGCGGCTGGATGGCCGGGCGGAAGGCAACGCTGACGAGCAGGTTTGCTCCGGGAGGGGAGATCCAGGTCCGTCCGCGTCGGCCCCGGCCCGCGGTCTGGAGGTCGGCGACCACGGCCAGGCCGTCGCCACCCGGCTCGCCCAGCGCCTCGCGGGCGCGGTCGTTGGTCGACCCGATCTCAGCATGGAACTCGACGGTGCGGCCGACCCGGCGGGCCGGATCGGCCGCGCGCGCCCAGTCCTCGGTGACGCTCATGTCCGGCATTATGCCGCCTCGCGTCGAGCATCCCCGCTCGGCGGCCCGCCCGGAAGCGGGCACGCTACACTCGCCATCGGATGAGCGAGCAGACCGGCCGCGAGCGCGTCTTCAGCGGGATTCAGCCGTCGGGCGCCTCCCACCTCGGCAACTACCTGGGCGCGCAGGTCAACTACGTGGCGCTCCAGGACCGCTACGACGCGATCTACGCGATCGTCGACTACCACGCCATGACGACCGTCCACGATGGCGCCGAGATGCGCCGCCTGACGCACGAGATGGTGCTCGACCTGCTCGCGGTAGGCCTCGACCCGGAACGCTGCGCGCTGATCCGCCAGTCCGACTTCCCGGAGCACGCGGAGCTGGCCTGGATCTTCAACACGGTCGTGCCGGTCCCCTGGGCCGAGCGCAACCCGACCTACAAGGAGGCGCGCCAGGACGGCAAGGAGAACAGCCTGGGGCTGCTCGACTACCCGGTCCTGCAGGCCGCCGACATCGTCATCTACAAGGCGAGCCGGGTGCCGATCGGCAAGGACCAGGCGGCGCACCTGGAGCTTTCGCGCGAGATCGTGCGCGCCTTCAACCGCCGCTACGGACCGATCTTCCCGGAGCCAATGGCCGACTTCACCGATGTCCCGGTGGTGCTCGGCATCGACGGCGTGCGCAAGATGAGCAAGTCCGCAGGCAACACGATCCCGATCTTCGCCGAGCCCGATGAGATCCGCCGCCTGGTGATGAGCATGGTCACCGACCCACAGCGCATCAAGCGCACCGATCCCGGCCGGCCCGAGGTCTGCAACGTCTGCCAGCTGCACCGGCACTTCGGGGCGGACTACCTGCAGATCCAGGACGGCGAGCGGACCGCGCGAACCGGCTGCGTCGAGACCAAGCAGCTGCTCGCCGAGCGGATCATCGAGCGCTTCCGCCCGATGCGCGAGCTGCGCCTGCGGCTCGCCGCCGACCCGGGGCACGTCGAGGGGGTGCTCGCCGCCGGAGCAGCCAAGGTGCGCCCGATCCTGGAGGCGACGATGGCCGAGGTCCGCGCCGCCACCGGCGTCGGACGGCCAACGGGGGTCCCCGCATGACCGACCGACACCCGACCGAAGGTCTCGGCCCACGCGAGCGCAACTGGCTGCTCGCCTTCCTGATCATCGGCTCCTCCTATTTCGGCCTCCTGCTGCTCGAGCTGGTGTTTCGCTTCCTGGGTGGCTTCAGCCAGATCCTGCTGATCCTCTTCCTGGCGTGGCTGCTCGCCTTCGCGATGTCCCCGGTGGCCCGCTTCTTCGAGACCCAGCTCCACCTGTCCCGCGGCCTGGCGGTGGGTGTCTCCTACCTCTTCGCCCTCATCGGCCTGGGGTTCGTGCTCTTCACCACCGGGGCCGCCATCACGCAGCAGGTGGCACAGGCCACGACCGACTTTCCGGACACCGCCAAGCAGATCGAGGCGACCTTGGCCGGCTACCAGGCGACCCTCGGCCTCGACCGCTTCGACATCGACCTGGTGGGCCTCTTCCGCAGCGCGCAGGGCCAGGTCGGCAACCTGGCGGGCGCGATCTTCTCCCAGGCGCAGGAGATCGCCGGCGCGACGTTGACCACGCTCGGCTCACTCTTCCTCATCCTCATCCTCTCGCTCTACATGGTCGCCGACAGCGAGAAGCTGCTCGCCAAGCTGAACCGCGCCGTGCCGCGCCAGTACTCCGACGAGATGCAGATCCTCGAGAGCAGCGTGGCGCGCGCCTTCGGCGGCTTCCTGCGGGCGCAGCTGGTGCTGGCCATCATCCAGGCGCTGCTCGTGGCCGTCGTTGGCGTCATATTCCACATCCCGTACCTGTTCCTGGTCGGGACCCTCTCGGCGCTGGCGATGGTGATCCCCTTCTTCGGGCCGCCCCTTGCCCTCATCCCGCCGATCGTGGCGGCCTGGATCTACACCCCCGACACCTGGCTGATCTCGGCGGTGATCCTGGTGGGGGTGCAGACGGTGCTGGTCAACTGGCTCCAGCCGCGCCTGATGCGCGGTGCGCTGGGGATGCACCCGATCCTCGTCCTGGTCGGCCTGCTCGTCGGCGCCCAGGTGGCCGGGGTGTGGGGCGCCATCTTCGCCATCCCGGTCATCGCGGTGCTCAATGTGTTCCTGAACCTCGTCCTGTGGAGCGAGCTGCCGAACGCCGCGCTGCCGGCCGGGGAGCGCCTCTCCGACGTCGGCGAGGGGACGATGGTGCGGGTCGCAAAGGCGCAGGTCTCCGACGAGACGCATCCGCACATCCACGTCCATCGCCGGGTGCGCGCCGACGGCGAGGAGGAGGTCGAGATGACCGTCGACGACGAGCTGGAGCCCTAGGGGACACGCAGCGCCAGGTGGCGTCCGCCCTCGGCGGTCCGCGCCTCGTCCACCGCCACCCCGAAGACGCGACGCACCAGGTCCGGGCTGAGCACCTGGTCGGGCGTTCCATCGGCCACCACCCGCCCCTGGTCGAGCACCGCGATGCGCGGTGCGAAGGCGGCGGCCAGGTTGAGGTCGTGGAGCACCGCCAGCACGGTCAGGCCGCGTTGATCGCGCAGCCGGCGGATCGCGGTCAGCAGCGCGACCTGGTGGGCGAGGTCGAGGTGGAGCGTCGGCTCGTCGAGGAGCAGCAGGTCGGGCTCCTGGGCCAGGGCCATCGCCACCAGCAGCCGCTGCCGCTCCCCGCCAGAGAGCTCCTCGGCGAAGCGATCGGCCAGCTCGAGCGCATCCGCGTCGGCGAGGGCCCGGATGACCGCCTGCTCATCGGCCTCGGTCGAGGCGAAGAGGCGCCGAGCATGGGGAGCGCGGCCCATCTCGACCAGCTCCGCGACGCGGAAGCCGGCCGGCAGGTCGAGCTGCTGGGGCAGCACCGCCACGCGCCGCGCGAGGTCGAGGCGGCGCCAGTCCGCCACGCGGCGACCGTCGAACGAGACCTCGCCGGCATCCGGCCGCAGGACCCCGGTCAGGAGGCGCAGCAGCGTCGTCTTGCCGCTCCCGTTGGTGCCCACCAGCGCGACGAGATCGCCGCGCGGCAGCACGAGGTCGACGGACCGCAGCACCTCGCGGCGTCGCCCATCTGGCACTGGATACGCGAACGAGACCCCGGCGAGCGCCGCCAGCGGCTTCAGCTGCAGCCCGGCGCTCACGGCACCACCACGGGGCGCAGGCTCCGCGACCGGCGCAGGAGCCAGATGAAGAAGGGCGCGCCGATCAGGGCGGTCACGATCCCGACCGGGATGCCACCGGCGAGCCGCGCCCCGAGGTCCGCCAGCGCGAGCAGGGCGGCCCCGTAGAGGACGCTCGCAGGCAGCAGGAGCCGATGATCGGGCCCGACCGCCAGGCGCAGGACGTGCGGCACCACCAGCCCGACGAAGCCGATCGTGCCGGAGATCGCGACCACGGTCGAGGTCGCCAGGCTGGCCAGGACCGTCAGCACCAGCTTCTCACGCTCGACATCGAGGCCCAGGTGGGCGGCGGCGCCCTCGCCAAGGAGGAGCAGGTTCAGCCGTCGCCAGCGGACCACCAGGAGCGTGGCACTGAGGCCGAGCAGCGGCGCCGCGAAGGCGAGGTCGACCCACCGAGCGGAGGCCAGCGAGCCCATCAGCCAGCCGAAGATCGCGCCGAGGCGCTGACCCGAGAGGAACATGAGCATCGCCACGCCGGCGGCCATGACCGCCGATACCGCGTACCCCGTGAGGAGCAGCGTGACCACCGGCACACGGCCGTTCGCCCGGCTGACCGCGTAGACCAGGAGGACGGTGCCCAGGCCGCCGCCGAAGGCAAGCAGCTGCACCACGCCGAGGCCCAGCCAGCTGCTGCCGGCGCCGATCAGCAGGCCGGGCACCAGGACCGGCGCCATCAGGCCGGCGATGGCGCCCAGTGACGCTCCCGATGCGGTGCCGATGATGTACGGGTCCGCCATCGGGTTGCGCAGGAGCGCCTGGAAGACGGTACCGGCGAGGGCCAGCCCGCCTCCCACCAGCATCGCCGTCAGCACCCTCGGCAGCCGCACGTCGAAGATCACCTGCTCCATCCATGGCGCCCAGGTGTGGGCCAGCGGCAGGCCGAGCAGCCGCCGGGCGAGGATCGCGACCGTGTCGCCCAGGCCGACCCCGACCGAGCCGATCGCGACCGCCACGACCAGGACGCCGAGCACCAGGATGGTCCCGCCGCCGAGCACGATCGTGGTGCGCGTCAGTGACGGGCCGATCCCGATCGTGCGTGGGGTGGACGGAGCGGCGACGGTCGCGCGCATCGGCCTAGGGGAAGAGCTCGGGGTGGATCGCGCGGGCGAGCGCCTCGAGCCCGTCGACGATGCGCGGACCGGGACGCGTGATGACGGGGTCCTCCGGCATCACCGCGACCCGGTTATCGCGGACCGCGGTCATCGCGAACCAGCCCGGCCGGGCGCCGACGCTTGCCGGGGTGACCGACGGGTCGTACGCCCCGTCGCCGAGCAGGATCACCTCCGGATCGGCGGCGATCAGGTCCTCGAGCTGGATCGCGGTCGTGACCGGGTCCCCGGTGATCGGCCGGCCGCCGGCAAGGATGATGAGCGACGCGAGGAACGAGTCCTGCCCGGCAGTGTAGATGGCGCCCTGGTAGACGCCGACCTCGTAGAAGGTTCGCGGCGGCTGGCTGCCCGAGACGGCCGTGGCGACCGCCGCCTCGCGAGCCCGCATGCCGGCGACCAGCGCGTCGGCGGCCGGCAGCGCGTCGATCGCCGAGGCGACCAGCGAGATGTCGGCGTAGACGCCGTCCAGGTCCCGCGGATAGAGCGACAGGACCGGGTAGCCGAGCTGCGTGAGCTGGTCGATCACCGAGGTCGGGGTCAGCTCGTTGCCGGCCGCCAGGATCAGCTGCGGTTGGGCGGCGGCGACCTTCTCCACGTCGACCACCGCGCCGACCACGACGTGGGCGACGCTGGCCACCTGCGCGGGATAGTCGTCGAAGTCGGTGACGCCGACCAGCTCGTCACAGGCGGCCAGGGCGCAGACGATCTCGGTGTTCGAGGGGGCGAGGCTCACGATCCGGGTCGGGGCGGCGGAGAGCGTGACCGTCCGACCGGCGTCATCGGTCAGGTGAGCGGGTAGACGGTGCCAGCCGTGGCGCTGGGGGCCGTGCTCCCTGACGCCACCGCCACGTGCGCTCGGCGACCCGCTCGAGGCCGGCGCGCAGGCGGCCAGAGAGCAGGGCGATGAGGGGGATGAGGAGGGAGCCGAAGACGGGGAGCCATGCTTGATGCCGTTCCCTTTCACGCGAGGGGGGTGGACATCGCGTGCGGGCTGGCGACCTGGCTCCCGAATCCATCGATCCGGATACAGTTGCGGGACAGCGCCGGCATCTCACCGGCTTCTCCATTGACCCGTGGTCCTTGCGGCCACGGCACCCGACGCGGTCTTCAGTTGGTAACGTCGCGATGCTAGCAGACGGCCCGCCGGCGACAACGCACGGCGGGCCTCGTGCCCGGACAGCGGGGAGCCCCTAGACGGGGACGCCGACCTCCTGCCGGCCGTAGAGCGGCGTCTCCTTGGCAGCGTCGGAGAGCATCGCGTCGAGCATCTTCTGGATGGCCAGGGTGTGGGAGCAGCCGCCGGCGGACTCGAAGAGGTGGCAGTCGCAGTGCCATGCATCGGCGTCGAGGGAGATCGTGTGCGGCCCGTTGTCGCCTGAGAAGGTCGCCGTCAGTCGCGAGATCTTCACCCGGTCGGGCTCGTGCGCGTAGCGCATCGCCTTTTCGACCTTGCCGATCATGCTCGAGTGCACCGCTGCGTACCCTCCCGGCGCCGGCACCCGGCGCCGCTACTATCGGCGCCCGTCAGTCCGTCGACCGAGCGAGCCGCTGCTTCAACATTGCCAAGAGTGTAACCGGGGTCGGGTCGGTCTGGTAGAGAATCGCGAGATAGACGCTGACCAGGTCGCCGAAGGCGACGCCGCTCAGCACGCGGGCGAGCCTGGACGGCCCCTCGGCCCAGACCACGCTGCGATTCGTGGCCCGCTCGCCGAGCAGCTCGTTGACGACCGCGTAGCGCTCGGCGATCTCCGGCGCCTCGGTCGGATCGCGCAGCTCGACCACGTAGATCACGTCCGACAGCTCGCGCGGATTGAGGCTCCCCTCGATCGTGTTGTGATTCGCCTCCGGCATCGGCTCAAATGCGGACCAGGCCTTCGCGTTCTCGTTCATCTGCGTCTTCCAGCGGTGCGCCACGGGCGCCATCAGGCCGGCGCCGTAGATCACCGGGATCCGTCCGAAGATCGACCAGGCGAGCTGCTTGGCCGCGCTGGCATCGGTCTCGACCGATGGCGCGTTTCGCTCGAGCAGCGCCTCGAGGGTCTCGACCGCCGGGCCGAGCGGATCGGGGTCGGTCAGCAGGCCCGCGCGCGCGAGCAGCTCGTGGACCAGGCCGATGCCGAACCCGATCGCGGCGCGAGGCTGCCCGGGCCACTCGTAGTGCAGGTAGGGCGTCGCGTCGCGGGTCGCCGCGGCGCCGAGCCTGCCGCCGGTGCTGATCACGACGAGCGGCAGGCCCCGTTCCCGGGCCTGCGCCGCACCGCTGACAGTCTCGACGGTCTCGCCCGAGTGGCTGGCCGCGATCACGAGGGTCCGCGCGCTCGTCCACGCGGGGAGCCCATAGTCGCGATGGATCACGAGCGGGACGCGGAGGCGGTCCCCGGCGATGCCGGCCACCAGTTCGGCCCCGATCGCCGAGCCGCCCATGGCCAGGACGCAGACCGCGTCCACGTCGCGGTGGGTCGCCGGCAGGTCGACCGACGCCGCGACGCGTCGTGCCAGGGCGAGCTGCCGGGGAATCTCGCGGACCTGTCCGATCATGTCGGCCACGTCGATCCCGCGGATCACGCGCGGGTCGTCGAGGGTGATCGCGTCCTCGAACCGCGGCGGGGCGGAGCTCTCCTCGGGGACCTCCTCCTCGCGCCTTCCCGGCTCCTCGTCCGGGTGCTTGTAGCCGAAGAAGTCGCGGGCGTCGCTCATCGCGTCAGGCCGGGACCCCGGCGGAGGCGATGCGGCGCCCCTCGGCCAGCAGCGCGTCGACGTCCTCCGGCGAGCGGGCCTCGGTGTAGATGCGCAGCAGCGCCTCGGTCCCCGAGAAGCGGATCAGGAGCCACGCCCCGTCGTCGCGGTAGAACTTGAAGCCATCGCCGGTGTCGAGCGCCTGGCGACGCGTCACTGCCCGGCCGGCCAGCTCGGTCGGCGCCTCGTGCTCGAGGCGGCCCAGGGTGGCCGCCTTCACGGCCTCGTACCCCTCCCGCGCGAAGCGGATATCGATCCGGTTGTAGTAGCTCGGCCCGGCGAGCGCCTGAAGCTCTGCCAGCACCTCGGACGCCTTCTTCGCCCTGGTCAGCCACAGGTCGAGCAGGAAGAGGCCGGAGGCGAGGCCGTCGCGCTCGGGGATGTGCATCCCGAACCCGAAGCCCCCCGATTCCTCCCCGCCGATCACCGCGTGCGTCTCGGTCATCTTCGGCCCGACGAACTTGAAGCCGACCCCCGTCTCGTACGCCTGGGTGCCGTAGATCTCCGCCAGGCGGGGCACCATCGAGGTGGTGGTCACGGTATAGACGGCCGGACCGATCTGCTGCCGTACGTCGAGCAGGTACCAGTAGAGGAGCCCGTAGACCTGGAGCTGGTTGACGAAGACGCCCTCCTCGGTCGCCATCCCGACCCGGTCGGCGTCGCCGTCGAAGGCGATCCCGATGTCCGCGCCCCAGCGCGGGATCTCCGCGAGCCACTCGTCGATGTTGGGGCGGATCGGCTCCGGGTTCACCCCGCCGAAGAAGGGGTTGCGCTCGGTGTGCAGCTCGCGAATGGTGAGCGTGGCGTCGCCCAGCAGGCGAGTGAACCAGCCGGCGCCCGATCCGTAGATCGGCTCAACCAGGACCCGCCCCGTCGCCGCACGGATCCGCTCCAGGTCGACGATGCTCGCCAGCTGGGCCCGGAAGCGCGGATACGGGTCGAAGGTCTCGATCAGGCCGGCGGCGACCGCATCGGCGTAGTCGCGGCGCGGCGGCAGCTCGTCCTCCGGGTGTCGGTCCATCGTCGCCTCGATGGCGGCGAGCATCTCGGGGGCGCCGGCGCCACCGGTATCGGCCTTGACCTTGAAGCCGTTGTCGGTCCAGGGGTTGTGGCTGGCGGTGATGACGATCCCCGCCCCGGCTCCCATCTCCCGCGTGAAGAAGCTGCCGACCTGGGTCGGGACCGCGTCGGGTGGCGTGAAGGACCGAATGCCATGGGCAGCGAGCACCTCCACGCAGGCGCGCGCGAAGTGCTCGGAAGCGAAGCGCCGGTCGTGGCAGACCACCACGCCTCGATCCGCCGTGCCGGTCGCCGCCAGGTACTCGGCCACGCCGCGGGCGCAGCGGCGCACGTTGTGGAAGGTGAAGTCCTCGGCGATCGCCGCGCGCCAGCCATCGGTTCCGAACTTGATCCTCGTCATTCGCTGCCTATCGTACCCGCTGCCGCTTCGCCATCCTGCGGTCGGCGAGGGACTGCACCGCCTCGAGCGCCGCCTGCACCTCGGCGAGGCGTGGCTTGAGCGGCGTCCGCGGCGCGATGCGGATCTGCGGCCCCTCGTCGACGCGCATGCGGCAGAAGGGGAGCGGCACCAGGTGGCGGTCCCAGCGGCCGTTGAGGCGGAGGGCGGGACGGATCGAGACCGCCCAGGGCTGGATCGGGATCCCCGATTCGCGCGCCACGATCAGCACGCCCGGCTTGGCGACGCGATAAGGACCGAGCGGCCCGTCGCAGCTCACCACGAGGCTCTCCCCCGCCTTCCCGATGGCAGCCATCTCGAGCGCCAGCCGCGCCGCTTCGGCGCGGTTCTGCTCGGCCGGCAGCGCCACCACCCCCGAGCCGGTCGCCTCGAGCATCGTGTTCATCACGATCCCCCGAAAGCCACGGGTCGAGAAGCTGATCACGCGCTTCGTCGTGCGCAGACGGAACGCGGCGGTCGCCGCTACCAGGTTCGACTCATGCCAGATGGCGAAGACGGCCTGCCCCTGGAAGACCAGCGGCCCGGAGGTTCGCGCCGTGGCCGCCACCAGGCGGAGGTAGAGTGCCATCAAGCGCCCGACGAAGCGCGCCAGCCAGGCGAGCCGGATCGGGTCCTCCTGGAGGATCGCCGGTGCCGGCTGCCTCGGCTCAGAGATAGCGCTCGCCAGCCTTCTCTGCGATCTCGTCGAGGACCGGCTTGATCTCCTCGGCGCGATCACGGGCGCAGACGAGGAGCGCGTCGGGCGTATCGACGATGATCACGTCCTTGAGGCCGACGGTCACGACCAGCCGATCTCCTCCGTGCACCAGAACGCGCTCGGACCCCCGATCGAGGTGCTGCCCCGAAGCGACCAGGCTCGCGCCGGTCTGCGCGGTCAGGGCCTCGAGCAGGGCTGACCATGAGCCGATGTCGCTCCAGCCGGCGTCGAGCGGGACGACCGCCATCCGCCCGTCGGCCGCGGCCGGCTCGGCGATGCCGACGTCGATGGAGATGGCGGGCACCGGCTCGAGTGCGTCCCGCACCTCGCTCATCCAGCCGGGGATCCGGTGCAGGGCCGCGATCCGATCGAGCGCCGCCGTCAGCTCGGGCTGGAAGCTCTCGAGCGCCTGACGATAGGCGTAGACGCGCCAGACGAAGATCCCCGCGTTCCAGAGGTACTTCCCATCGGCCAGCATCGCTGCCGCGGCGGCGGCGGTCGGCTTCTCGACGAACCGTTCGACCATGGCCGTGGCGGCCCCCCGGCCAAGTCGGGCGCCCACCCTGATGTAGCCGTACCCGGTCGCCGGGTTGGTGGGCACCACGCCGAGCGTCACGAGATACCCGCGCTCGGCGGTGCGAGCCGCCTCCTGGAGCGCGAGGGCAAAGGCGCCCTCGTTCGCAACGAAGTGATCCGCCGGCAGCACCAGCGCGACCTCGTCGCTCTCCCTCCGGGCGAGCACAGTGGCGAGTCCGGCGGCGACCGCGGTCGAGCGGGCCAGCGGCTCACCCAGGACGTTGTCGGGAGGGAGCTGTGGGAGCTGCTCCTGCGTCACGCGGACGTGGGCCTGCGAGGTGATGACGTAGATGTCGTGCGGCTTCAGCAGGTTGCCGAGGCGGGCCACCGTCTGCTGGAGGAGGCTCGTCTCACCGGTGAGCGCGAGCAGCTGCTTGGGCGACCCACGGCGCGAGAGCGGCCAGAGCCTCGTGCCGGAGCCTCCCGCCATGACGATCGCGAACATCAGGTCAACCGACCTCCTTCTCCTCGCCCCGCAGGTCGCGAGCGGCCGCGACCTCGTCGGCCGGCGCGCCGCAGCGCTCCAGCAGGTCCAGGGCGATCTGCGCCAGTCGCCGCGCGACCGTCACGTTGCCGAGCTCGAGCTCGGCGCGCCCCATGCCCAGTGCGGCCAGCCCCTCCTCGCGCTCCGCGCCGATGTCGCGCGCCTCGCTGATCGCCTCCGCATAGTAACGGCGCCCGCTCGCTGGATCGCCGCCGGCGACGCGCACGTCCCCGATGAGCCGGGCAGCGCGCGTGGCGGCCAGGTCCATCCCTCCCTGCTCGAAGTGCCAGAGCGCGCGGTGGCCCCAGATGTCGGCCGGCCACCACTCCCGCGCCCCCATGGCCCGCTCCGCGGCGGTGGTGGCTGCGGCGCCGGCGCGGCTGTGGTCCGCCTCCTCCTCCGCGGCGAGGTAGGTCGCCGCCAGCTCGCCGCGTCGCAGCGCCAATGGCAGGGAGCGAAGCGACTCCCGCCTGCTCGGTGGGCGCGCCCCGCCCAGGACCCGAAGGCGAGTGGCGAGCGAGGTGAGCGCGGCGCCGAGGCGCCCCCCGCGCGGTGGCTCCCCCCAGCGGATCGGTGGCCGCGGCGTGACGGCGCGGGTCACCGGTGACTCAGGCCGCGGGCCCCGCCACGCCGGCCGTGGCCGCCGCGTCGCGCAGCTCCGCCGCGCGATCGGTGCGCTCCCAGGGCAGGTCCAGGTCGCTGCGCCCGAAGTGGCCGTACGCGGCGGTGGGTCGATAGATCGGCCGGCGCAGGTCGAGGTTCGAGATGATCGCCCCGGGTCGCAGGTCGAAGGTGCGCTCCACGAGGTCGGCGAGGACGGCATCGGGCAGGACCCCGGTCCCGAACGTCTGGAAGTTGATCGCCAGTGGGTGCGCCACACCGATCGCGTAGGCCAGCTGGAGCTCGCAGCGTCGCGCCAGGCCGGCCGCCACCACGTTCTTGGCGACGTAGCGTGCCATGTACGCACCGGAGCGATCGACCTTGGTCGGGTCCTTCCCGGAGAAGCTGCCGCCACCGTGTCGGGACATGCCGCCGTAGGTGTCCACGATGATCTTGCGACCGGAGAGTCCCGAGTCGCCCATCGGCCCGCCGATCACGAAGCGACCGGTCGGATTGACGAGGTAGCGGGTCTGGTCGTCGAGCAGCTCGGCCGGGATGGCTCCGCGGATGACCACCTCGCGCACCCCCTCCTCCAGGTCGTCATGCGAGACGTCCGGATCGTGCTGGGTGCTGACCAGGACCGTGTGCACGCGCCGGGGGTGGCCGTCGGCGTCGTACTCGACCGTGACCTGGCTCTTGCCGTCCGGGCGCAGGAAGGGAAGCGTTCGCGCGCGACGCACCTCCGCCAGCCGCCGCGATACCTGGTGCGCGAGCTGGATCGGCATCGGCATCAGCTCGGGCGTCTCGTCGCTGGCATACCCGAACATCATCCCCTGGTCGCCCGCGCCGAGCTCGTCCGGATCGATCCCCTGCTTGGTCTCGAGTGAGTGGTTGACGCCGAGCGCGATGTCGGGCGACTGCTCCTTGATGGCGGTGATGGTGCCGCACGTCTCCCAGTCGAAGCCGAGCCGCGCATCGTCGTAGCCGACCTGGCGCACGGTATCGCGCACGACCGACTGCACGTCGCAATAGGCCTGGGTCGTCAGCTCGCCGATCACGAAGACGAGGCCGGTCGTGGCCGCCACCTCGACCGCCGAGCGCGAGGCCGGGTCGCGCGACAGGACGTCGTCAAGGACTGCGTCGGCGATCTGGTCGCACAGCTTGTCAGGGTGACCCTCGGTGACCGACTCCGAGGTGAAGAGGGTATGGCCGTCAGGGATGGACATTGCGGGGCGAGTGTACCGTCGCCGGGCGCATCGCGCCGATCCCCTTTCCACCGCCCGATCGAGTCGCTAGGATGCCGCCAACCCCGACCGGACCGCAGCCATATGGAGCCCAGACCGATGCGCCATCTCCGACCCTTCCCCGCGCTCATCACGCTCGCGCTGATCAGCGCCGCGTGCAGCAGCCCCGGCGCGAGCTCGGGCGGCCAGAGCCAGGCAGCCCAGCAGAGCCAGGGTGGGTCTGCGAGCCAGGGGGCCGCGGCAAGCCAGCCGGCCGCCAGCGCGGGCGGTGGTGGGGGCGGCGGAGGCGGTGGAGGCGGGGGCGCCAACGGCTCGATCCACTACGAGATCACCGGCGACGCCGAGAAGTCCGGCGACCTGGACTTCTTCGCCAACGCGGGCGTCAGCACGTTCATCGACGGCGGCTGGGTCGCCTACTTCTACGAGGCCTCCGACCCCCAGAAAGTGATTCAGATCAACTCGAACCCATCGTCGAACATCTTCAACTACGGCGACGGGGAGATCCTGGTGGTCGGCACGGAGGACCTCGGCTGCACCTTCAACTACTCGCGGAACGATGCGGGCGGCCTGAAGGGCACCATCGACTGCGCGTCCGTGGTCGGCACCAACGCCACCTCGGGTGCGCAGCTGCACGTCAAGGTCCACGCCACGGTGGACGCGCACACCTAGTTCCGATCAGTCCCCGACGACGCAGAACTCGTTTCCCTCGGGGTCGGCCATCAGGTACCAGCAGTGCGTCCCAATGCAGTTGGGTTGCTCCTGGAGCAGCCGCGCGCCGAGCGTCACCAGGCGATCCCGGGCCTCGTCGCGCGAGGGGAAGAAGAGGTCCAGGTGCGCCCGGTTCTTGCCGAACTTGCGCTCCGGCACCTCTTGGAGGATCAGGTGCGGCCGATGGTCGTCGGGGTCGTCGGGGCGCAGCACCATGAACTGGGTGATCGGCCGCGTCAGCGGATAGCCGAGGGTGGCGCTCCAGAACGCCGTCGTGAGCTCCAGGTCGTTCACGTCGAGCACCACCGACATGCCGGGGTGCTCCGCGTCGGTCACGTCCCCGACTCCCACGATTCGCTGTACGCCTTCTGCGCGGCGCTGAGCGGGTCGATCTCGATCCCCATCGATTCGAGCTTGAGTCTCGCCACCTCGCGGTCGATCTCGCCGGGGATGTCGTAGACGCGCGGCTCCAGCTCGGCGGCGTGCGTTCGCAGCCACTCGAGGCCGAGCGCCTGGTTCGCGAAGCTCATGTCCATCACCAGCGCCGGATGTCCCTCCGCGGCGCCGAGGTTGACGAGGCGCCCATCGGCCAGCAGGAAGATGCGTCGTCCGTCCGACATCCGGTATTCGCGGGTGAAGGGGCGCACCTCGCGCGACGAGACCGACTGCGCCTCGAGGGCGTCGAGCTCGAACTCGTCGTTGAAGTGGCCGGCGTTGGCGAGGATCGCGCCATCGCGCATCTTCATGAAGTCGGCGGCACCCCAGACGTTGAGGTTGCCGGTCGCGGCGATGAAGATCTCCCCCACCTCCGCAGCCTTCGAGGCGGTGGCCACCCGGTAGCCGTCCATCGCCGCCTCGAGCGCCCGGATCGGGTCGACCTCGACCACGGTCACGATCCCGCCCATCCCCGCCGCGCGCGATGCGATCCCGCGACCCACCCAGCCGTAGCCGCCGACCGCGACCTGCTTGCCGGCGATCAGGACGTTGGTGGCGCGCAGGATCCCGTCGATCGCACTCTGCCCGGTCCCGTAGCGGTTGTCGAAGAGGTGCTTGGTGAGCGCCTCGTTCACCGCGAGCACGGGGTATCGCAGCTTGCCGGCGTTCGCCATGGCGCGCAGCCGGATCACCCCGGTGGTCGTCTCCTCGGTCCCGCCGACGACCGCGTCGAGCAGCTCGGTGCGCCGGGTGTGGAGCTCGTTCACCAGGTCCGCGCCATCGTCCATCGTCACCTGCGGGGCGTGGTCCAGTGCGACGCCGATGTGCGAGTAGTAGGAATCGCGGTCCTCGCCCTTGATGGCGTAGGTCGGAATCCCATGGTGCGCCAGCAGCGACGCCGCCACGTCGTCCTGGGTCGAGAGCGGGTTCGACGAGCAGAGGACCGCGTCGGCGCCGCCGGCCTGCAGGGTGCGCATCAGGTTCGCCGTCTCGGCCGTGACGTGCAGGCACGCGCTGATCTTCCAGCCGGCGAGCGGCTGCTCGGCCGCGAACCGCGCGCGGATGTCCGCCAGGACCGGCATCTGCCGGTCCGCCCATTCGATCTTCAGCGCCCCCGCGTCGGCCAGGCCGATATCGCGGACGTCGCCCTTCAGCGTCTCTCTCGTGGCCACGTGATTCGCATCGCCTCTCGTATCGGTCGCATCAATCCCCACCCGCCGGACCGACGACGCCCAAGGCGCTCGCTCAGCCTGCAGTGCTCACGGTAGCCGAGTCGCGTGTAGGCCGCGATGGCGGGGGCGTTGTCGGCGTGGACGTTGAGCGCGACATCGGGCACCTGCTCGAGCAGGTCGGCCGTCACCGCGCCGGTCACCATCTTGGCGAAGTCGTGGCCGCGGAAGTCGGCGTGGGTCATCACATTGCCGACCACCGCGACCCCCTCCCGCCGATTGACGACGTGCGTCCCCGCCGCGCTGACCAGCCGCCCGCGGACGCGCACTCCGTAGTAGACCGCGTCGTCGAGGATCGCCGACGCGAAGCCGGCCCGGAAGCCGAGCTGGTAGAGGCGGTTGAGGTCCTCGATGTCGTCCGGTGTGAGCCGCACCGCCGCACCGAGGTACGGCTCGAAGGAGGAGGCGTCGACGACCATGCGCAGGAGTGCGGTCGCACGCTCGAACTCGTACAGGTCCTCGACGCCCGATTCGAGCTTCGGCGTCGATTGGAAGAACGCGTCGCGCGGCTTGATCACCGACGCGAGCACCGCGTGGCAGCCGACCGGGTCGCCCATCAGGAAGAGTGGCTGCGGGACCAGCCCGTCGTGATGCATCGCCAGCGCCGTCGGGCGCCCATCGCCGTCGTAGGCCATGCCCCACGAGCAGCGGTTGCTCATCGTTGAATCGAGGTCTCCCAGGGCGTAGGCGGCGTAGCGCCGATCGGTGCGCAGGAAGGCCGCGATGGCATCCCGATCGGTGACGGGGCGAGCGCGCAGCTGGGCGGTCGGAGCGGCGGCCATCGGTCTCGTCGGCGCGGCCGATCGGTCCCTAGTAGGCGAGCAGGGTGTGGATCGCGAACTCGCCGAGCTTGGCGCGTCCGCCCAGCGCGGTCAGCTCGACCATGAACGAGAGGCCGGCGATCTCGCCGCCGAGGCGGCGCACGAGCTCGATCGTGCCGAGCACCGTGCCGCCGGTGGCCAGGAGGTCGTCGACCACCAGCACCCGCTGGCCGGGGTTGATCGCGTCGCGGTGGATCTCGAGCGTGGCGGTGCCGTATTCGAGGTCGTACTCGACCTCGATCGTGTCGGCGGGCAGCTTGCCGAGCTTTCGGACGGGGACGAAGCCGGCCCCCAGCCGATCGGCGAGCGGGGCGGCAAAGATGAAGCCGCGCGACTCCATCCCGACCACGAGGTCGATCCGCTCGCCCTTCACGGCCTGCGCCATGCGGTCGATCACCTCCTGGAAGGCGGCAGCGTCCTTCAGCAGGGTGGTGATGTCGTAGAAGAGGATCCCGGGCTTCGGGAAGTCGGGAACCTCGCGGATCTTGGCGCGCAGGTCGTCGAGGGAGAGCGTGGGCATTCAGGCACTCCGGTGGGGGCGGGGCGACGCTGAGTCTAGACCGATGCGATCCACGCCGGCAACGCGGCCGCGGCCGCTGCCGGGACCAACGGGCTATTCGGGTCACCCCCATGCCATCGTAGTGTCGGTCCACATGCGGAACGTGACCCGTCCCGTGGAGACCGCACTCGAAGCGCCGTACGTCGCCCGACACCGCGACCGCCAGGTCGTGGCACTGGCGATCAGCACGGTGCTGCTCGTCGTCGCCGCGATCGCGGCGCTGCTGGCGACGGCCATGCCGAGCCAGCACCAGGTTCCGTCGCTCGTGGCCGCCGGGTGCGCGATCGGCGTGGTCGCCGCCTTCGTCTGGTCCGGGATCGGGCCTCGCGGGGGCCTGATCCGCAGCCTGGAGCAGGCCGAGGAGCGCTACCGGGCCATGGTCGAGGAGCTGCCCGCCGTGCTCTACGTCGCGGACTTCGGCGCCGAGGCCCAGTGGCACTACGTCAGTCCCCGCATCCACGACCTGCTGGGGTACACGGCGGAGGAGTGGAGCGCGGACCCAACGCTGTGGATGGCGCATATCCATCCGGACGACCGCCAGCGTGTCCTCGAGGACGAGAACTTCGACGGGCGCCGCGAGCTGGGCGGCCGGAGCGTCAGCGAGTACCGGATGCACACGCGCGACGGGCGCGAGGTCTGGGTTCGGGACGAGGGGGTAGTGATCGCCGACGAGCGCGGCGAGCCGGCTCTCTATCGCGGCTTCATGATCGACATCACCCCCCAGAAGCAGGCCGAGCTCGCCCTCCGCCAGAGCGAGGAGCAGACCCGGCTGATCATCGAGACGGCCAGCCAGGCGTACGTCGCCATCGACACGCGTGGACGCATCATCGATTGGAACGCCCAGGCCGAGGAGACCTTCGGATGGTCGCGCAGGGAGGCCATCGGCGAAGCGCTGGAAGACCGGATCATCCCGATCGCCCAGCGCGCTGCGCATCGGGCCGGCATGGCTCGCTACCTGGAGACCGGCGAGGGACGGCTGATCGGCAAGCGCATCGAGGTGACGGCGCTCCATCGCGATGGGCACGAGTTCTCGGCCGAGCTGACGATCTGGCCGGTCGGCAGCGGCGACGCGATCCACTTCAGCGCCCTGATCCACGACATCACGCTGCGCAAGCAGCTCGAGCTGCAGCTCCAGCACCAGGCCTTCCACGACTCGCTCACCGGCCTCGCCAACCGCGCCCTCTTCCGCGATCGGGTGGCGCATGCCCTGGCGCGCCAGGCGCGCGGCCACGGCTCGGTCTCCGTCCTCTTCTCCGACCTCGACGACTTCAAGACGGTCAACGACAGCCTCGGCCATGATGCCGGCGACCAGCTGCTGGTGGCGGTTGCAGAGCGCCTCCGCGCCGTGATGCGCCCGGAGGACACGACGGCCCGCTTCGGCGGCGACGAGTTCGCGATCCTGCTTGAGGAGACGACCGAGGACGGCGCGCGGCGCGCCGCGGAGCGAATCCTCGAGGCGCTCCGCTCCCCGTTCGAATTCCACGGCCGGCAGGTCGTGATGCACGCGTCGATCGGCGCCGCGCTCACGTCCGACGCCGCGACCGAGCCGGACGACCTGCTGCGACAGGCAGACCTGGCGATGTACAACGCCAAGACCTCCGGCAAGGGGCGCTTTGCCTTCTTCGAGCCGCAGATGCATGCCGCGGCGGTGACCCGCATGGAGCTCAAGGCGGACCTGGAGCGGGCGATCGCCGATCGCGACTTCGAGCTCCACTACCAGCCGATCATCGACCTGCGCAGCGGGCGGGCGACCGGTGTCGAGGCGCTGCTTCGCTGGCGGCACCCTGAACGAGGGCTGGTGCTGCCCGCCGAGTTCATCCCGATCGCCGAGGAGACGGGCCTGATCGTGTCGCTCGGCGCGTGGGTGATCGGCGCCGCCTGTCAGCAGCTCGCCGCCTGGAGCCAACCCCTCCGCAACCGGATCAGCATGTGGGTCAACCTGTCCGCGCGCCAGCTGCAGGAGCCCGATTTTGTCGAGACCGTCTCGGCCGCCATCCGCGCCAACGGGATCCGGCCGGATCGGCTCACCCTGGAGATCACCGAGAGTGCTCTGATGGCCGACCTCGACCAGAGCGCCGCCACCCTGCACCGGCTACGCGGGCTCGGGGTGCGCCTCGCGATCGACGACTTTGGGACCGGCTACTCGTCGCTCAGCTACCTCGAGCGCCTGCCGGTTGAGGTGCTCAAGATCGACCGCTCGTTCACCGCCGCCATCGGCCAGGGCCGCGATGTGCCGGTCCTGGTGCGCTCGATCGTGAAGCTGGGCCAGACGCTCCACATGGAGGTGCTGGCCGAGGGCATCGAGACCGCCGAGCAGCTGGCGCGGCTGCGCGCCATCGACTGCCGCCTGGGGCAGGGCTTCCACTTCTCGCCCGCCCTCCCCGCCGACGAGGTGATCGAGCTTCTCGATCGCGCCTGGCCTTCGTCGCTGAGCGCCTGAGCGCAGTGGCCGGGAGCCGCTAGCCGGCTAGCCGGCGCAGCACCGTCTGGAGCACGCCGCCGTTGCGGTAGTAGGTGACGTCGATCTCGCCGTCGAGGCGGGCGATGGCCCGGAAGCGCAGCTCGCGTCCCTCCTCCGAGATGGCCGTCACCGCGACCTCCTGCCGCGGGCGCAGGCCGTCCGCCGATGCCGCGGATCGCTGAAGCGCTCGCGACCCGTGAGGCCGAGCGTTGTGGCCGTCTCTCCGGGGAGGTACTGCAGCGGCAGGATCCCCATCCCGACCAGGTTCGAGCGATGGATCCGCTCGTATGACTCGGCGATCACCGCCCGCACCCCGAGCAGCTGCGGCCCCTTGGCCGCCCAGTCGCGCGACGAGCCGGAGCCGTACTCGCGCCCGGCGAGGATCACGAGCTGCGTCCCGTCCGCGGCATAGCGCTGCGCGGCGTCGAAGATGCTCATCCGCTCCCCGGTGGGGAGATGCTCGGTGACGTTCCCTTCCGCATCCGGGGTGAGCAGGTTGTGAAGCCGGATGTTGGCGAAGGTGCCGCGCATCATCACGTCGTGATGCCCGCGCCGGGCGCCGTACGAGTTGAACTCGCGCGGCTCGACGCCATGCCCCACCAGCCACTCGCCGGCGGGTGAGCTGCGGGCGATGCTGCCGGCCGGCGAGATGTGATCGGTGGTGACGCTGTCTCCCAGCCAGGCCAGGACCCGGGCATCGACCACGTCGGCCACCGCCGCCGGCTCCCGCTGCATCCCATCGAAGAACGGCGGCAGCGCGACGTAGGTGCTGGCCGCGTCCCACGCGTAGCGATCCCCGGCGGGGACCGGCAGGGCGCGCCAGCGATCGTCGCCGTCGAAGACCGACGCGTAGTTGCGGGTGAAGATCTCGGAGCGCACCTGCTCCGCCACGACACCCGCGACCTCCGCGGCCGATGGCCACAGCTCGGAGAGGAAGACCGGCCGGCCGTCGGCGCCGATCCCGAGCGGCTGGGTCGTCAGGTCGAGGTCGATCCGTCCGGCGAGCGCGAAGGCCACCACGAGCGGTGGCGAGGCGAGGTAGCTCGCCCGCGCCAGCGGGTGGATCCGCCCCTCGAAGTTGCGGTTCCCCGAGAGGACCGCGACCCCGACCAGCTTGTTCTCCTCGATCGCCGCGGCGATCTCGTCGGCGAGCGGGCCCGAGTTGCCGATGCAGGTCGTGCAGCCGTAGCCGACCAGGTCGAAGCCGAGCTGCTCGAGCGGATCCATGAGGCCGGCGCCGGTCAGGTAGTCGGTCACGGCCCGGGAGCCCGGCGCGAGCGAGGTCTTGACCCAGGGCGGGGTGCGCAGGCCGCGCGCCACCGCGTTGCGGGCGAGCAGCCCGGCGGCGACCATCACGCTCGGGTTGCTGGTGTTGGTGCACGAGGTGATCGCAGCGATCACCACCGATCCGGAGCGCATCTCGAACGGCTTGCCGTCCCTCACCACCACGCAGGCGGTGTACTCCATGTCGGGCGCCTCCGCGATCGGGGCGACCTCCGCCACCGGCATCCCCTCGTCCGACGCCTCGCCGTACGAGGGCGGGTCGCTGGCCGGGAATGACTCCTCGCTCGCCTCCTCCACCCTGCCGATCGGCTCCAGCCCCTCGGTGAAGGCCTCGCGGAAGGAGCGGCGGAGGTCGGTGAGCGGGACGCGGTCCTGCGGGCGGCGCGGTCCGGCGACCGATGGCTCGACGCTCCCCAGGTCGAGCGAGAGCGACTCGCTGAAGCGCGGCTCGACCGAGGCGTCGGTCCGGAAGAGGCCCTGCGCCTTGGCATAGGCCTCGACCCGGTCGACGGCTTCGGCCGAGCGACCGGTCATGCGCAGGTAGCGCAGCGTCTCGTCGTCGATCGGGAAGAGGGTCGCCGTGGCGCCGAACTCGGGCGACATGTTGCTGATCGTGGCGCGGTCCGCCAGGCCCAGGCGGGAGAGCCCCGGCCCGTGGAACTCGACGAACTTTCCGACCACGCCGTGGCCGCGCAGCATCTCGGTCACGTAGAGCACCAGGTCGGTGGCGGTGGCGCCGGCGCGCAGCTCGCCGTCGAGGCGGAAGCCGACCACCACCGGCATCGGCTGGTAGAGCGGCTGGCCCAGGAGCGCGGCCTCGGCCTCGATCCCGCCGACGCCCCAGGCGACGACCCCCAGGCCGTTGATCATGGTCGTGTGGGAGTCGGTTCCGACCACGGTGTCCGGGAAGGCGACCAGCTCACCGTCCGGTCCCGGCCGGGCGGTAACGACATCGGCGAGGAACTCGAGGTTGACCTGGTGGACGATTCCCGTCCCCGGCGGCACCACCCGGAAGTTGTCGAAGGCCTGCTGCGCCCACCGCAGCAGCGCATAGCGCTCCCCGTTGCGCTCGTATTCGCGCTCCACGTTGGCGGCAAACGCGAACTCCGACCCGAACAGGTCGACCTGCACCGAGTGGTCGATCACGAGGTCCGCGGGCACCAGCGGGTTGATCCTGGCCGGATCGCCGCCCAACGCCGCCACCGCGTCGCGCATCGCAGCCAGGTCGACCACGCACGGGACGCCGGTGAAGTCCTGGAGGAGCACGCGGGCCGGCATGAACGGCAGCTCCGCCTCGGCCGGCTGCGTCGGATCCCACGAGGCCAGGGCGCGGACGTCGGCCGGGCTGACCAGCCCCGAACCGCTCGCCGCGTGGCGAAGCGCGTTCTCGAGGAGCACCTTGACGGTGTAGGGAAGCCGCGCCAGGTCGGCGGCGCCGGATGCGTCGAGCCGATGGTAGGCGTAGCTCCGATCACCGACGTGCAGCACGGCACGCGCAGCGGCGGGATCGATGAGGGGAGAGTGACTGGACACGGGACGCGCCTCCTTCGTCATCCGCGCCCAGCGGGGGCGCGGTATCACAGCGGTCGGCGCCGGACGGGTGCGCCCGTCCCGGGTCGAGTAGTCATCCGAGTATACGCCCGCCTCCAACGCCCCTGCCATGGGACCCTTGACGCGGGGCGGTGGCGGCTGCTACTTTGGCGATAACCGAATTAGGTGATCGCCGAAGTGAACCGCGTCTATCGAGCCCTGGCTGACCCGACGCGCCGCAGGATCCTCTCCCTGCTCCGCGAGCGCGACATGACCGCGGGCGAGCTGGCCGGCAACTTCGACCTCGCCTGGCCAACCGTCTCCGGCCATTGCAACGTCCTGAAGGAGGCCGACCTGGTGCACGCTGATCGCAGCGGCTCGACGATCACCTACCACCTCAACGTCTCGGTCCTCGAAGAGGCGATGCTCGCCCTGATGGAGGCGTTCCGGATCGAGCGGAGCGAGCCGGCATGAAGCTGCGGCTGCTGACCATCCTGATCGTTGTATCGGTCGCCGGCATGCTGGCGGTCTCGGTCTGGGCCTGGGGCCAGATTCCGGACAGCGCGCAGATCCCGATCCATTGGGGCCTCGATGGGCAGCCGAATGGCTGGGCCCCGAAGTGGTTGGGCCTGCTCCTGACGCCGGGGTTGGGTGTCGTGCTGGGAGGCGTCTTCCTCACCATCCCGCGATTCGACCCGCGCCGCGAGCACATCGTCGCGTCGAACCAGGCCTGGGTCGCCATCACCGGTGCGGCCATGCTCCTGCTGCTCGCCGTGCACGTTCTCGTGATCGCGCTGACGCTCGGCGCAACGATCGACCTGGGAAGGGTGCTCGGCGTCGGCATCGGCCTCATGTTTGCGGTCATCGGCAACTTCCTGGGCAAGACGCGAAGCAACTGGTTCATGGGCATCCGCACCCCGTGGACCCTGTCGAGCGAGCGGTCGTGGACGAAGACGCATCGGCTCGGTGGCCGCCTCTTCATGGCGGTCGGCCTGCTTTCGATCGTGCTCGGCCTGCTGACGAACGACCGGGTCGTCTACTTCGCGCTCGTGCCTGGGCTCATCGTCGCGGCAATCGTCCCCATCGTCTATTCGTATTTCGTCTGGCGCGACGACCCGGACAAGCGCGCGCTGTGAGGAGAGATCCATGACGATCGAACAGGCGCTTCCCCTGCTCATCCCGCTCGCGATCCTCGACCTGGTGTTGATCGCGACCGGCCTCTACGACCTGACCCGCCCCGACCGGCGCGTGAAGGGCGGCAACAAGCTGGTCTGGGGCCTGGTGATCGTGTTCGTTGAGCTCTTCGGCGCGCTCATCTACTTCCTCTTCGGGCGCGAGGACGTCTAGGCCGATGAGCGCCGCTCCCGCGGCGGCAATCGCCTGTCGCGGCCTTACGAAGCGCTACGGCAGCGTCGTGGCACTCGACGGGCTCGACCTCGAGATCCCAGCGGGCAGCGTCTTCGGCTTCCTGGGCCCGAATGGCGCCGGCAAGACCACGACCCTGCGCCTGCTCACCTCGCTGGCGCAGCCGTCCTCCGGCGAGGCATCGGTTGGTGGGGTGGCGACCGGCAGCGGCGAGGCGAACCGGCGAGGGCTGATCGGCTACCTCGACCAGGATCCCCGCTTCCACGGCTGGATGACGGCGCGCGAGCTGCTCGACCTGGTCGGGCGACTGTACCGGATGCCGGATGCAGAGCGTCGCAGGCGGGCGGCTGAGGTCCTCGAGCTGGTCGGCCTGGCCGATGCCGCACGACGCCCGATCGGCGGCTTCTCCGGCGGGATGCGGCAGCGCCTCGGCCTGGCGCAGGCGATCCTCAACCGGCCTCCCGTGCTCCTCCTCGACGAGCCGGTCAGCTCGCTCGACCCGGAGGGGCGGGTCGACATGCTGGGAGTCATCCGCGCCCTGGGAGGCGCCTCCACGGTCCTCTTCTCGACGCACATCCTCACTGACGTGGAGCGGGTCTGCGACCGCGTCGCGATCCTCGACCACGGGCGGCTGGTCACGACCGGCCCGATGGACGAGCTCCTGGAGCGCTATGCGCGTCCGGTCTACCGCCTCGAGCCCGAGGACGGCCAGGCCCCAGTGGTAGCGCTCCTGGTACAGGCGCTGCGCGGCGCCTCCTGGGTGGCGAGCGTCGAGGAGGCGCACGGCGTCCTGCGGGTGGCGGTCCACGACGAGGCGGATGCCGGTCGCGCGCTCCTCGCGGCGGTGAGCCAGCACGGCGTGGCGCTGCTCACGTTCGAGCGACAGCGCCCGACCCTCGAGGACGTCTTCCTGCAGCTGGTCGGGCGACGGGCGCACGAGCCGGAGGCGACGCCGTGATCGGCCTCGGCCCGTTGCTGCGCAAAGAGCTCCTGGAGGCGTGGCGCACCCGCCGCGCCCTGGTGGTGGCGATCGTCTTCACCGCCTTCGGCATCGCCTCCCCCTACCTGGCCCGCTACCTGCCCGAGCTGATCAAGTCGCTCGCCGGAGGACAGGTCCAGATCGTCGTCCCGCCACCGACCGTCGGCGACGCAGTCGACCAGTTCCAGAAGAACCTGGGGCAGGCCGGGATCCTGACCGCCGTCCTGCTGGCGATGGGCAGCGTGGCGATCGAGAAGGAGCGGGGCACCGCGGCCCTGGTGCTCAGCAAGCCGGCCTCGCGCGGCGCCTACCTGCTGGCCAAGATGCTGGCCCTCGCAGCCACGCTCGGCGCGGGGCTGCTGCTCGCCTCAGTTGGCGGCTACGCCTACACCGCCTTCCTCTTCCAGGCCCTCCCCGGGCTCGGCTGGGCGGCGATGACCGGGCTGCTGCTGCTGATGCTCGTGGTCTACGCCGCGCTCACATTCCTGGGCAGCGTGCTGACCCGTTCCGCGATCGCCGCCGCGGGGATCGGCGTCGCCGGGCTGCTGGTGATCGGCCTCGTTTCCGTCCTGCCGAGCATCGGCGCGTACACCCCCGGCGGCCTCTCGGCGCCGGGGAGGGCGCTCGCGCTGGGGGCCGACCCCGGCCAGCTCATCGGTCCAGTGCTCGTGAACCTGGGGCTGCTGGTCGGCCTGTTCGTGGTGGCGTGGGTGGCGTTCCGGCGCCAGGAGCTCTAGCCGGTCGGCTGGAGATCGGCGACGAGCGCCGCCGCCAGGTCGGCCGGGCGGCTCAGGAACGGGGAGTGACCGCCGGGCAGCTCGATCGGCGTGACGCCGAGCAGCTCCGGGATGCGGCGGCGCGCCCAGTCGATGCCGATGATCTGGTCGTCGGTGCCGACGATCGCGGAGCGCTCGCCGGCGGGCCAGGCGGTGAGCGGGTTCGGCTCCTCCCAGTAGCGCCAGTACTGGCGTCGCAGCCGGCTCGCCGCCCAGTGCGCGGTGGCAGGGTCGCAGTCGGGGAAGAAGGCGGCGATGGCCGCGTCGGGCTCCCAGGCCGATGACGAATCGTCGAAGAATGTGCGGCCCTTGCCCAGGTCGTACGTCGAGATGTCCGCGTCGAGGGGTGCCTGCTCGGCGAGGCTCATGCCGAGGCGCCTGATGACGGGGCACAGGAACACCGTGCGCCGCACCGCGTGCTTCTCGGCGACGAGCGGGATCACGGAGGCACCCAGCGAGTGACCGACAAGCACCGCCGACTCGTCGGGGATGAAGGGCCCCACCACCTCGGCGTACTCGGCGAGGCCGGCGGTCGGATCGTCGATCGGCAGGTCCATGGCGACCGCCCGATGGCCGAGCGCCTCGAGCTCGGGGATGAGCCGATCCCAGCACCACGCGCCGTGCCACGAGCCGTGAACCAGGACGAAGGTGGTCATGCGAACAGCCTACAGGGCTACGGGCCGCCACTGAGCCCATAGTCCACGTACGCATCCTTGCCGACACGGACGAAGACCACGGTATCGCATGGGCCGGCGGCGGTCGGGGTGCACGGCCCCGGCGGGCAGGGGGCGAAGGGTGATGGGTCCACCAGGGTTGGCTCGAGGCCGGACCAGGACACCGCCGCTGCCCGGCTGAACACGCGCCCCGAATCATCCCTGGACCAGCGGCGCCCGCAGACGCTGATGTGATCGGGCAGCGAGGCGGCAACGTGGATGTCCGTCGCGCCAAGGCCAAGGATCTGACGATGGATCAGGCCCGGGACCGTCACGAGGCCAATCGCAAGGACCGCGATCGCGAGGATCGCCCACACGCCACGCCTGGACATCTGGCCTGCCTCCTCCCCGACCAGTCTAGGCGGAGGCCCTCCGTTGCGGGGCGTCTCCAGCGAGGCAATCCGCACGAAGTCGCTCCGTATACTGGCCCGATTCCTCGATCCCGGACATGTAGCGAGGCTCGCCAAATGTACCGCCGCATCGCCAGCTTCATTGCCCTCTCTCTGTTCGCGGTCGCCTGCAGTGCGCCGGGAGGGTCGCCCGGTGCATCCCACGCAGGAGTCTCCAGCAACGCGCCCGGCACCAGCGAGGCTGCCTCGCAGAGCTCGGGACCAGGCCCCAGTCAGGGTGGGGGCGGGGCGACGGGCAACGCGTGTGACCTCATCACCGCCGCCGAAGCCGCGTCGGTCACGGGAGTCGCCAGCACGACCGCCCAGGGGAGCGGCGACGATCCGTTCTACTGCTCGTACGAGGCGGATGGTCAGCCGGTAGTCCTGCTGTCGCTCATCTCGCAGGACGTCGAAAGCATCTACGCAACCAAGGCGGGCGAGCAGGGAGCGACGACGGTGTCGGGCATCGGCGACAAGGCTGTCTTCAGCCAGTCGACGTTCACCCTCTACGTCGTGAAGGGGACCAGGCTGCTCGCAATCCAAGCCGGCACGCCCGGCATCACGCGAGACCAGCGTCTGGACCTGGAGAAGCAGGTCGGAGCCATTGCCGTGGTCCGCCTCTAGGGAGTCATCGCGGCCAGCGCGTCGAGCGCGCGCAGCGCGACGTCGACGGGGTCACGCCCTGCCGGCACCGGCAGCCGCACCTGGTTCGACGCCGCCACCGGGTGGAAGCTGTCGGCGGTCAGCGCCGCGACCACCGTGGCCCGGTCGAAGCGCGACCACTTGAAGGTCACGCGGCCGGCCTCGGCATGGACCTCGGGCACGCCGGCCGCCTCGGCCGCCATGCGCACCGCGACCGCCCGGAAGAGCCCCTCCACCGGCTCGGGGATCGGGCCGAATCGGTCGCGCAGCTCCGTCCGCAGCGCCTCGACATCGGGCTCGGCCTGGATGGCGGCGAAGCGGCGGTAGGCCTCGAGCTTGGCGCCTGAATCGGCGATGTAGGCATCGGGCAGGTAGGCCGATCCCGGCAGGTCCAGCCGCACCGCCGCGGTCTCCGGGGTAACCACCCGGCCGCGCCCCGCCTCGACCGCCTCGGCCAGCATCCGGGTGTAGAGCTCGAAGCCGACGGCGGCCATGAATCCGTGCTGCTCGGGCCCCAGGATGTTGCCGGCGCCGCGGATCTCGAGGTCGGAGAGGGCGATCTGGTAGCCCGCCCCCAGGTCGGAGGCGGAGAAGATGGCGTGGAGCCGCTTGCGCGCGATCGATGAGAGCGGCTGCCCGCGCCGGTGGAGCAGGTAGGCATACGCCCGGCGGTCTGACCGACCCACGCGCCCGCGGAGCTGGTAGAGCTGCGCCAGCCCGAGCGTATCGGCCCGGGCGATGACGATCGTGTTGGCGTTCGGGATGTCGAGCCCCGACTCGATGATCGTGGTGCAGACCAGCACGTCGAAGCGGCCGGAGTCGTAGTCGAGCATCACCCGCTCGAGCATCCCCTCCGCCATCTGCCCATGGCCGATGGCGACCTTGGCCCGCGGCACGAGCCGCCGCACCCGCTCGGCGGCGCCCTCGATCGTCTCGACCCGGTTGTGGACGTAGAAGACCTGCCCGCCGCGGTCCAGCTCGCGGTTGATCGCGTCGCGCACCAGGCCGTCGTCGTCCTCCGCGATGCGGGTCAGGATCGGCAGCCGCGCCTCCGGAGGCGTCTCGATCACGGAGAGGTCGCGGATGCCGACGAGCGAGAGATGGAGGGTGCGCGGGATCGGCGTGGCGGAGAGGGTCAGCACGTCGACCTCGCGCCGCATCGCCTTGATTCGCTCCTTGTGCCCGACCCCGAAGCGCTGCTCCTCGTCGACCACCAGCAGGCCGAGGTCGGCGAACCCGATGTCCCTGCTCAGGATCCGGTGCGTCCCGATCAGGATGTCGACGTTGCCCTCCGCGGTGGCCTCGACGATCCGCGCCTGCTCCGGCTTGCCGACGAAGCGGCTCAGCATCTCGACCCGCACCGGGAACGGCGCCAGGCGGCGACGGAACGTGCCGAGGTGCTGCTGCGCCAGGACCGTGGTCGGCACCAGGACCGCGACCTGCTTGCCGTCCTGCACCGCCTTGAAGGCGGCACGCAACGCCACCTCGGTCTTGCCGTAGCCCACGTCGCCGCAGACGAGGCGGTCCATCGGGCGGCGCCGGAGCATGTCGGCCTTGACCTCCTCGATCGTCCGCTGCTGGTCCTTCGTCTCGGTGTAGGGGAACGCCTCCTCCAGCTCGCGCTGCCAGGTCGTGTCGGGCGAGAAGCTGAAGCCGGGGGCCGACGCCCGGGCGGCGTAGATCGCCAGCAGGTCCTCGGCCAGCTCGAGCACGGCGCGCCGCACGCGGCCCTTGGTCCGCTCCCAGTCGGTGCCGCCCAGGCGCGAGAGGGTCGGCGCCGGGCCGCCCGAGTAGCGCGTGATGCGACCGATCTGGTCGGCCGGCAGGAAGATCTTGTCGTCGCCGGCGAAGTCGAGCTGGAGGTACTCCTTCGTCGCGCCGCCATACTCGCGCTGGGTCATGCCGGCGTAGCGGGCGATGCCGTGGTCGATGTGCACGACCGCGTCCCCCACCGCCAGGCGCCCGATCAGGTCGCGCGTGAGCGCCCGCTTCGACGGGGTCAGCCGCCGCACGCGGGTCGCGCCGAACAGCTCGCGGTCGGTGAGGATCAGGAGGCCGGACGGGGTGTGGCTGAATCCGACCGAGAGGGAGCCATGGACCAGGCCGATGCCGCCGGGTGGCGGCATCGCGTGCAGCTCGGCCACCGGGGCGACTGCGTGGCCCGTCTCCTCGAGCAGCTCCCCGACGCGGCTCGCCTGGTCGGTGGTCACCACCAGTCGCCGGCTCGATGCCAGCTCCCCCAGCCATCCCGCCAGCCGCTCCGACCTGCCGGGGAGCGGCGGGGCGGTGCCGAAGCCCGCGTCCCGCTCCGCGCCCTCATCGAGCAGCTCTGCGGCGCGCGCCTCCAGGCCTGCCAGCGTCGCCGCGGCGTCGTACGGGAGCGGCCAGTCCGGCGGCAGCTCGCCGCTCGTGACGAGGCCGTCGCGACGCTCCGTGGCCTGCCGGTCGAGGTCGGCGGCAATGGCAACCAGCTCCGCGGCGTCGGTCAGGACGACGTGCGCGGTCGCCGGCAGGTGCTCCGCGGCCGGGCCCGACGGTGAGCAGCGCGGCCCACGTCTCGGCGGCCTCCGCCACGTCGCCCTGCTCGAGCCGGACCAGGTCGGCCCGCAGCGCGTCCGAGGGGAGCTGCGGCGTCCGGCCGGGCAGCGCCTCCCAGCCGTCGACGGGGAGGAACTCGCTGGCGGGGAGGAGCGTCGCCCGCTCGAGGCGGCGGCGGCTGCCCTGGGTCATCGGGTCGAAGGCGCGCATCGACTCGACTTCGTCGCCGAAGAGCTCGAGTCGCAGCGGCTCGGCAGCGCCCGGCGGCCAGATGTCGATGATCCCGCCTCGGTTCGCGAACTCCCCGACGCCGCTCACCTCGACGGCTGCCTCGTAGCCGCCGTGGACCAGCGCGGTGAGCAGGGTCCGCCGGTCGACCCGCTCGCCGACCTTGAGCGCCACCCGGCCGGCGGCCAGCTGGGCCGGCGAGAGGGTCCGTTGCACGAGCGCGAGGAGCGGCGCCACGACGACGAGGCCGTGATGCCGCCCCGCCAGCAGGTCGAGCACCTCGAGGCGTTCCGCCGATTCGTCGTGCTCGGGGAGCGCCCGTTCGAGCGGCAGTGCGGCCCGCTCCGGGAGCACGCGCACCTGCCCGGACGGCAGCCACGCGGCGAGGTCGTCGGCCAGGCGATGCGCCTCCTCGTCGGTGCGCACCACGACCACCATCGGCGCCATGTCGTGAACACCCGCGCGACGCGCGGCCAGGTGCGCGGCGCGGGCCGCCTCGGGCACGCGCAGGGGCTCACGGGTCGCGCCCGGCAGGCGCGAGGCGATCTCGGCCGACAGGATGGCGACGCGGCGGTCGGCTCCGCTGCGGGTCGGGGCGGTCACTCCGGCGCTTCGGCCAGGTCGAGGCCGTTGAACGCGCTCATCGCGGCCTCGATCCCGTCGCGCAGCCACTGCTCGGCGGCATCGGCGGCGGTGGCGATCGCCTCGGCCGCGAGCTCGCGCTCGCCCGGCTTGAAGGTGGCGAGCACGTGGTCGACCGGCTCGCCGTTGCGCCCGATCCCGACCCGCAGCCGGTTGAACTCGTCACTCCCCAGCGCGGCGATGATGTCGCGCAACCCGTTGTGGCCACCGGCCGAGCCCGATCGGCGCAGCCGCACCTTGCCGAGCGGCAGGTCGATGTCGTCGCAGATCACCAGCAGGTCGGTGGCGGGATCCGCCTCGGTCTGGCGGATCGCCGCCTTCAGCGCGGCGCCCGACTGGTTCATGAAGCGCAGCGGCTTCACCAGCAGGACTCGACCGATCGGCTCCGGCCGCGTCACCTCCAACCGGGCAGCCCCCTCGCGGGCGCGCCCGGAGCCGGTCAGCCCCCAGCGATCGGCGAGCAGGTCCACGACCCGGAAGCCGACGTTGTGGCGGGTGAGCAGGTAGCGCTCGCCCGGATTGCCCAGGCCGCAGATCACCTTCATGCGCGGCCGATGGTGGCACAATCCGGCGCAATGTCGCGCTCTCCGGACGTCGCCGTGATCGGTGGCGGGATCATCGGCTGCGCGGCCTCCGCGATCCTTGCCGAGCGGGGCGCCACGGTCACCCTGTTCGAGGCGGCGGCGATCGGCGCGGGGGCCTCCGGTCGCAACCTCGGCGCGATCCAGCATCCGTTCGACGCCGTGCTGGCGCCCCTCTACCGCTCGAGCCTTGAGCATTACCGCGGACTGGCCGGGCTCCACGATGGCTTCGAGATCGGCTCGGAGCCCGCCGGCATCCTGATGCTCAACCGCGATCCGGAGGGCTCGCGGCGCCAGGTGGCCCGCATGAGCGGCCTCGCCCCTGAGCTCGAGGCACGGTTCCTGGACGTCGACGCGGTCGCGGCGGCCGAGCCGTCACTCGTCCCCGGCTTCGCCGCCTGCCGGCTGGCGACCGGCTACCCGGTCCCGCCCGCCGCAGCGACCGCCGCCTACGGACGCCTCGCGGCGCGCCGCGGGACGACGATTCGCGTGGGAGCGGCGGCTGCGCCGTGGATCGAGGCTGGGCGCGTGCGCGGCGTGCAGCTTCCCGACGGGAGCCGCGTTGCGGCCGGGGCGGTGCTCGTGGCAGGCGGCCCGTGGACGCCGCCGCTCGTCGATCCGAGCGGCGCCTGGGAGCCGATCCGGCGCACCTGGGGCGTCACAGTCCAGCTCGAGCTGGGAGCGGCCGCTCCCCGGCATGTGGTCGAGGAGGACGAGGTCGACGCCGTCAACCGCCCGCTCGTCGCGGAGCAACGGGCATCCGCCGCGGCGGATGTGCCGCCGAGCCTCTTCAGCGTCGCGTCCGCGGCCGGCGTCTCGACGCTCGGCTCCACCTTCCTGCCGAGCAAGCCGCCCGATCCCGCCGCGATCGCGCGTCTGCTGATCGAGCGCGGCGCGCGCTACCTGCCGGCGATCGCGACGGCCGCAGTCCGTGAGATCCGCGTCTGCGCGCGGCCGCAATCGTCCGACGGCCGCCCGTTCATCGGCCCGGTCGCCGGCGTCGAGGGGCTCTTCGTCTGCGCCGGGCACGGGCCGTGGGGCATCTCCACCGGACCCGCCTCGGCGGAGCTGGCCGTCAATGCGCTGCTCGACGGCACCCCCGTGCCGAAGGAGCTGGCCGCCGACCGTCCCGTCTAGGCGGGCCTAGGCGGGTGCCGAGACCGCGTGCGAGGGCCGGTCGAAGAGTGACCCGCGCTTCCAGCCGACCTCGGGGTGCCGCCGTTGGAGGGTCGTCAGCACGTGGTGCTCGGCGGCCCGCATCGCCGCCTCGTCATCCGCCTCGGCATGGTCGTGACCGACGAGGTGCAGCGCGCCGTGGACCGCCAGCAGGGTGATCTCCTGCACCGGGCTCCAGCCCCCATCGGTCGCCTGGCGAACCGCCTGGTCGACGTCGACCACCACGTCTCCGAGGAGCAGCCCGCCCGGCGGAACGACGGCCTCCTCATCGGCCAGGTGCGAGTGGCCTGCGTCGAGGGACCACTCGTGCAGCGGGAAGGCGAGCACGTCGGTGGGACCGCGCTCCCCCATGTGGTCGAAGTTCAGGTGCGTCATCTCCTCGTCGCCGCACAGGGTCAGCTCGACCTCGACCTCCTCGGCACCCAGGGACGCGTGCATCGCCTCGCCGACGGCCGCCTCGAGGAGCGCGTGAAACGCCCCGGAAGCATGCGGCTCGATCGCCCCGACGAGCCGGTCCTGGCTGATCCGGTGGTGGAAGGTGACGGTGCAAGCCATGGCTCCACCATCCTAGGCGCTCAGGCCAGGTCGCGCCGCTGCGGCTCCATCGGCACGACGTTGTCGGGGTACTGGATCCGGCTGTGGTACATGCCCAGCAGCTGCTGGACGAACGCTTCCTTGATCTGGGAGATGTTGCGCAGCGTCAGGTCCGCCTGGTCGAGCTGACCGTCATCGACGCGGGCGTCCACGATCCGGTCGACCATGCCCCGGATCGCGACCTCGTCCTTCTCCTCGAGCGACCGCACCGACGCCTCGACCCCGTCGGCGAGCATCAGGATCGCCGCCTCGCGGCTCTGCGGGGTCGGTCCCGGGTAGCGGTAGCGGTCACGCGCCGCGGCCTCCTCGTCGCCGCCCAGCTCGCGCAGCGCCTTGCCATAGAAATAGCTCATCACGCTGGTGCCGTGGTGCTGCGGGATGAAGCCGATGATCTGGACCGGCAGCCCGTACTCGTAGCCCAGGTCGATCCCGTCCTTCACGTGGCCGGCGATGATCCGAGCACTCGATTCGGGGGTCAGGTCGTCATGGATGTTGTGCGCACCCGCCTGGTTCTCGATGAAGGCGAGCGGGTTCTTCATCTTGCCGATGTCGTGGTAGTAGGCCGCCACGCGGGCGAGGAGCGGATCGGCGCCGATCGTCTCGGCGGCTCGCTCCGCCAGGTTGCCGACCATCACGCTGTGGTGGTAGGTCCCCGGCGTCTCCATCAGGAGCCGACGGAGCAGCCGCGACGATGGGTTCGCCAGCTCGAGCAGCTGGAAGACGGTCATGATCCCGAACAGGTGGCCGAGCATCGCGAACGAGCCGACGGCCAGGAAGACCGACAGCGCTGCGTTCACGGTTCCGGCGGCCACGCCCTGGGCGATCGCGGCCACGTCGTGCTGCTCGATCAGGTTGAATGCGGTGAGGATGACGACGTTGGTCGCGCCGATCGCGATCCCGGCCCGCACGAAGACGTTCAACCGCTCCGCGCGGGTGATGGTGATGAGCGCAGCCGCGCCGCCGGCGAGGGTGTAGATCGCGGGCTGCAGCGAGTCCTGGTTCATGACGCCGGCCAGCATCCCGAGCGCCAGGGCCATCGCCGCCCCGGCTCCACTGTCGAGCAGGATCGTGGTCAGCAGAACGGTCGCCGCGCTCGGCACCACGAAGGCCCACAGGGTCCGGTCCGAGGCGATGCGCAGCGCCACCGCGGTGGCGACGAGCGCCAGCACGAAGAGGAGCAGGGAGCGGTTGCGGAACCAGATGGCCGGCTCGAAGCGCCACAGGAAGCCGACCAGCAGCGCGGCGAGGACGATCGCCACCAGCGCATTGCCGGCGAGGGTCGACGCTTCGAGGCGGGGGCGGGTGAGGCCGAGCGCATCGAGCTTTTCGATCGTCAGATCGGTGATGGGGTCGCCCTTGCGAAGCACCGACTGGCCCTGCTTGACGTCGACCGCCACCGGGGCGACCGAGTCGCGCGCGTCCTGCCGGGCGGCGGCCGTCGCGGAGGCGGACTGCTGGACGTTTGGCGCCACCTGCGACGCCGCCAGGTCGCCGGCCATCTCGCGCTCTTGCTGCCCGAGCTCGTTGGTGATGTTGGTACGCACCTGCTGGCGCGCGTCCGCCAGCGCGTCGTCACGCACCTCGGACGACTGCACGGCCTCCAGCACGGTCCGCCCCGCGTCGCCGATCTTCGACCAGCCGGTCTCGGTCACGCTCGCCAGGAGCGCGATCTGCTCGGTGGTGAAGCCGGGCAGCGCGGCGGCCAGGCGGGTCGGAACCTCGTCCGCCGTGATCGTTCCGTCGTCGCGCTGCACCAGCACCGCACGGACCGACTGGATCACGTAGTCGTACTTCCGCAGCTGCTGATCCCGGATGTCGGCGAGCACGGCGATCGGCGCGTAGACCGGCTCCACCGCGTCGGCGGCCGCCTGCCGGGCCGCGTCCCATTGCGAGTTGCTGATGAAGCTCGCCGATATCGGCGCGGTGATGTCGGTCGTGGCAACGTCGCCCACGGAGAGGTTGACCTGGCCCCGGGCGATGTCGACGCTGAGGATGGTGAAGAGGGCCACGGCCACGAACCCACCGACGATCACGGCTCTCGCCCAGGCGCCGGCGCCGGGTTGCATGGTGCGTGCGAGCGTGCGCGGAATGAACATCGGTCAGCCGGCCAGCAGGCGCCGCACCAGGTCGGAGACGGCCTTGCCGTCGGCGCGGCCCTTCGTCTGGGGCACCACGTGACCCATCACCTTGCCCAGGTCGGCGGGTGAGGCGGCGCCGGTCTCGGTGATCGCCGCGCGCACCGCGGTCTCCAGCTCGGCCTCGGTCATCGGCTCAGGGAGGAACTCGGCCAGGATCACCGCCTCGGCCTCCTCGTTGGCGGCCATCGCCTCGCGGCCGCCGGCGCGGAACGCCTCGATGCTCTCGCGGCGCTGCTTGACCTGCTTGCCGAGGACGTCGGTGTAGTCCTCATCGGTCAGGGCGCGGCCCAGCTCGATCTGTCGGTTGTGCGCCGCAGACATGGCCATCCGCAGCGTCTGCGTGCGGCGCTCGTCGCGAGCGCGCATCGCGTCGCGCATGGCGGATCTCGATCCGGTCTTGCAGGGTCATCGGTCAATGCTGGCGGGCGTTGTCGCGGTCCGCTGGGGGTGACGGGAGCGTCTGGCGGTCTATTCGCGG
Organism: uncultured Chloroflexia bacterium; assembly: GCA_963770875.1. Taxonomy (GTDB): domain Bacteria; phylum Chloroflexota; class Limnocylindria; order QHBO01; family QHBO01; genus CF-167. The sequence goes on along the minus strand of CAVYRE010000001.1, from coordinate 18,492 downwards.
GTTACCTTGCGCTTCTTGGCTTCCTTGCGCTTCCGCTTCACGCTGGGCTTCTCGTAGTGCTCGCGGCGCCGCGCCTCAGCCAGGATCCCCGACTGCTGGATCTTCTTGTTGAAGCGGCGCAGCGCGCTCTCGAACGACTCGTTCTCGCCCACGCGGACCTCTGCCAAACGTCTCGCCTCCTCTCTGCTTTGAACTCGCGCGTTACCGCGCGGAAGCCTGCGGAGTCTATCAGCGGGGGTAGAGAGGGTCAATCGCCGCCAGGGGTCAGAAGCCGATGACCTCGGTGATCAGGCCGCGATCGTTGAAGGCAGAATCGCGTCGCCGCCTGGGTACGCGGAGCCAACGTCCGGGTGAATCGGCGACGTGAACGACGGCGCCTTGGACCAGAGGACGCCCTCCGTCTCAATGTACGCGCCGCGCTCGATGCCCTCTGCGTTCTCCCGGTAGCAATCCGGCGGCAACCCGGCCTGGATCGGGAATGCAGCAACGAATGGGCCTCGTGCGTCGAAGCCGATCAGACCAAGTCCGAAGTCTGGGGAGTCGCCAATCTGGCGGAACCCGGCAGGCATCTCGTGGACGGTGCCATCGGCGAAGACGATGCGGACGGAATCCTGATTGAAGCGCACGTCGGTCGCCACGCCGACGGCCTGGAACGTTGGCGGTGACCGGGCCGGGCCGGCACGGCGGCAGCCGGTCAGCCCCAACAGCAGCACCGCAACCAAGGCCGTCGAGCCACGCCCAGCCCAGCACTGACGATGGAACCACCCCGCGGTGTCGTCAAGAGCCGATCGACCCCGTAGCCAGGCTGGTCGACCTTGCGGATGAACTCGATGAGACCGTCGAAGTAGGTGGCCTGGTCGTCGTACATCGCCATGTGGCTGCCGTTGGGGCACATGAGGAGCGAGCCGTGCGGGAGCTTGCCGGCCATCATCTCCATGAACGCCGGATCCATGGTGTCGTGGCGCCCGGCGATCACCAGGGTCGGGACGGTGATCCGGGCGAGGTCATCGGTCCGGTCCCACGTGCGCAGCACCCCGCCCGCGCCGAGCTCGCTGGGGCCCTGCATCGGCACGTAGATGTCCTGGTTGATGGCGGCGAAGGCCCGGTTCACCGGGTCCGGCCACTCCTCCGCCGGCAGCCGCAGGATGTGGTGGACGTAGTGGTGCTCCATCAGGAGCTCCATGTAGCGCGGGTCGTCGATCGCGTTGGTGGCCTCGAAGTGCTTGATCTCCGCCAGCACGCCCTGGTCCATGGCCGGCATGAGAACCCGCTCGGCATAGTCGTTGTAGGCGGGGCCGCTGCTCATCATGTTGGAGATCACCAGCCCCTTGAGATGCTCCTGGTGCGCGAGCGCGTACTCGATCCCCAGCATCCCGCCCCAGGAGTGGCCGAGCAGGTAGAAGTTGTCCTGATCCAGGCCGAGCGCCCGCCGCACCTGCTCGACCTCGTCGACGAAGCGCGGGATCGTCCACAGCTCCGGGTCGTTCGGCTGGTCGCTCCACGCCGATCCGAGCTGGTCGTAGAAGTAGTACTCGATCCCGGCTGCGGGGAAGTAGGAGTCGAAGGCGGCGAAGTACTCGTGCGTTGCCCCGGGCCCGCCATGCAGGAGGAGCACCTTGATCCGCGGGTTGTTGCCGACCCGCCTGGTCCAGACGCGGAAGTCGCCCTTCGGCGTGTGAATCGGGATCATCCGTCACGCCGCCCGCGAGGACGTCGTTGCGGCCCGTGTTGTCGAAGTACCGATCGGTTGGCTGCATCTCGTCTCCTGGTTTGGGCACGATTATCGGGTCGGGGACGATCGCGAGCGTGGAATCCGGGTATTGACACGGATCGTATATTCACCAAATGACTCGTATCGCCAATGCCCGAATCCGGCCCTACCACAGCGAGCTTCGCGCGGAGCAGGCTGAGGCAACGCGGTCACGCATCATCGAGGCGGCCATGCGGGTCATGGCCGGCGGCATCGCCACCCTGTCGATCCCCGACGTGGCCCGTGAGGCCGGCGTATCGGTCCCGACCGTCTACCGCCATTTCGGCACGAAGCGCGACCTCGTGGATGCGATCTACCCCTACCTCGCCAGCCGGGCCGGCATCGGGCCGATCGACGTTCCCGCGTCGGTCGACGAGTTCCGGGAGATGGTGCGCAACGTGTTCGGCCGGCTCGAATCGCTCGGCGAGTTGGCGCGGGCGGCAATGTCCAGCCCGGCGTCGGACGAGGCCCGGCGGAGGCAGATGCCCGCGCGACAGGCGCTCAGTCGTCAGTTCGTCGCCACCGTCATGCCCCACGCCTCCGCGACCGAGCAGGAGCGACTCTCGCGCGTGCTCCTCGTCCTGACCAGCTCCTCGGGCATGCGCATGTGGCGAGACCAGCAGGGCGTCTCGGTCGACACGGCGGCCGATGACATCCACTGGCTGATTCGCACGGTGCTGTCCGCAACCGAGGGATCGGCAAGGCAAGACCACCTGCGCCACGGGCCTGCTCGGCAGCCTGCGCGCGGGGATGGTTTTGTTCGCCGACCGGAACTTCAGGGCGGGGGTGCCTGCCCGCATGATCGAGCGAGCCCGCCATAACTCCTCCCGGGTGAAGCGGCCGGGCGACGCGGGCATCCGCCACCCCGGGCCCCGCCGCCGTTCTCCTCGCGAATCTCGTGACGACAGTCACCGCAGCTTGATCAAAATACGCTAAGTGGCGTTGCCTCTAGACCCAATGCCACTTAGCCTACGTTGATCTTGGTCCGGTGTGTGTCGCTGCGTGGTGTTCTGGCTGGTGCAGGCATGATCGCGGCTTGTGGCGGACAATGGCGTGGTGAGTGCGGGTCAGCAGGCTGACGGACTGGGTGTCGCTGGGGGTGCTTGGCGTCATCGGTGCCGCGGGATGCGGTCGATGAGGCGGTCGCGGTCACGGGCCGGGCGGGCGCGGCGGCCGGATGGGAAGCTCCCACCGCATGTGGTCAGTCTATCCCTGGTGATGGCGCTGGCGCTGTTCGCTGATGATGACTATCGAGAGGCCGCCGCCCGGCTGACCGGGACGCTCGCGTTGTGGGGCTGCTGGGATGGAGTGGGAGGCAGCCCGACGTCGGGCGGGATCACCCAGGCCCGCCAGCGGCTCGGCTTTGAGCCCTTGAGGGAACTGTTCTCGCAGGTAGCGGTGCCGGTCGCGGACGAGCTGACCCGGGGGGCGTTCCTCGGGCGGTGGCGGCTGATGAGCATCGACGGGTTTGAGTGGGATGCCCCGGATACGAAGGAGAACGCGGCGGCGTTCGGGTACTCCGGCGCCGGGCCTGATGAGCTGGGCCGGGCGGCGTTCCCGAAGGCGCGGGTGGTGCACGGTCAGCGAGTGCGCCTCGCACGGGGTCGCGGACGCGGCGATCGGCAGGGTCGCGGGGAAGGGCGCCGGGGAGCAGTCCCTGGCCCGCGGCGCTGTACCGGCGGCTGGAAGAGGACTGGCTGCTGATCGCGGACCGCAACTTCTATAACTGGGCGGACTGGTGCACGGCCGCCGATTCCGGCGCGCAGTTGCTGTGGCGGGTCAAGGCGGACCTCACGCTGCCGGTCCTGGAACTCCTGCCCGACGGGTCGTACTCCTCGGTGCTGGTGAGCCCGAAGGCCAGCGGCGAAGGCCCGGCAGGCGCTCATCGCGGCGGCCCGGGCCGGGGAAGACCTGGACGAGGAATTCGCCAGGCCCGCTACGTGCGGGTGATCGAATACGAGGTCCCCGACCGGGACGGTGACGGGAAGGGCGAGGTGATCGCCCTGATCACCACGATCACCCAGATGACGGCGGCCCCGGCGCCGCTGCTTGGCGCAGGCACACCATCAGCGCTGGGAGCATGAGACCGGCAATGCCCAGGCTCAAGACACACCTGCGCGGCCCGGGGCGGGTGCTGCGCTCGAAGAGCCCGGACATGGTCCGCCAGGAGATCTACGGCTACCTGCTCACCCACTACGCGATCACCGCCCTGATCTGCCGGGCCGCCACCGAGCCGACATCGACCCCGACCGCGTCAAATTCAAGCAGACCGTCCGCATCATCCGCCGCCAGGCCGCAAGGCCGGCGGCCTTCCCCTGAACAGCAAGAACACGCCCTGCGCCGCCGTCATCACCGCTGTCGGCCGCAAGAGGAACCTCATCCCGCGGCGCCGGGACCGGACCTACCCCCGCGTGGTCAAGCGAGCCGCCACAACTCCTACCGCGTGAAAAGACCCGCAGACCACGGCACCCGCCACCCCGGGCCAGCCACGATCAGGCTGGTCAACCTCCATCCTCCCGGACTCGCAGCTTGATCACCTTAGGCTAAGTGGCATTGCCTCTAGACCCCTTCCGGCCGGCGCGCCGGCCGCATTTCGCTCCGCTCGCCTATGGCTCGCAGCTGCCTCCCGTCGAACCGCTGTTCCTAACCCTCGCTTCTCCAAGTAAAAGGCCGATCGACTGCTGGCCGTACTAGGGCAAGATCACTGCCGACGGCATCTCGGCAGGGTGAAGGCTGCCCCCGGATCCGCGTGTCCTGTATCAAATTAGGACTCTGGTGTTTCAGTCTGCCCCTGGTAGGAGGCTTAGTTGACGGATCATGTTCAGCTGGTTCTCCTCAAGCTGCACGATGTGGATGCCCATGGTCCGACTGTCGGAGATGACCAACGCGAACATGTGACCTTCGCGATCCCCAAGCGCTATTAGCGCCCCGGCGAACGGTTCCCCGTCCCGCACTCGACGCATCACTTTGAAGGTCGGTTGCTCACGTGCCCTCTGCCACCGCATGAACCCACTGATTGTCACCCTCTCGATCTTGACCAGATACTCCCACTATGACGTAGGCATCATCAGCTGAAACGTCTAGCGTGTGAGTATTCGGCCATTCTGCGGTGAACGAGAGGCCGGATACGTGGATTTCAGGCAGAGTTCGGTACATCGTTTGGGCAGGCTCGATAGGGTAGAGCACCTCCGTGGAACGATGAAGTATCTCGTCTTTGTATTGACCGAAGTTATTATATCGATTGTGGGCAGCACCTGTCGAATCAAAGATTGGGTCGGTATCATCATGTACAGTGAAGTCGCCTTGCGCGGCCGGCGCGATTATCTGGACCTTTTGGTTCACCCAGTAGAGAAGTGAAACCTTGATGGGCAAGGCATCTTCCGGCAATCCTCGAAGACCGAAGCGCGGAAAGTCGAATTCGATTGGATTCGTCCACTCTTCTAGCGTATACAGGTCGATCCCGTGATGTTCCGCCTTGCGTTTGGCCGGGCCGCTAAATCCCGAGCTTGACACTATCGCGCGATGAGTTATTGACGGCATGTCGTTGAGCTTCAGGCACAGTTGTTCAACGACAGTGACGTCGAGAGGTGATTTCTCATCCTTGACCTCGAATGCCTTGAATGCCCAGGCTCCGATCTCATCACGAACGGTGACAGTCACATCAACGTCTCGCTTCTTACCTGACGCGTCGTCAAGAACCAGGTCTCCAAGCTCTACCTGAACCGCGTCCGGGTTCGTGCGCACGCAACATAGCCCTACGACATATTGGACCAACATATGGGTAAGCATGTCCTGATGCTATCTGCGTAAGCCGTCTTGGCGGTTAGGCATCTTCCTCAACATCTCCCGCTGCCCTAGGACCCGTGCGGGAGTCTCCGATCCGCGAACGCCTGCTCGCCGCCGGATCGTCACACGGCCTGTCGGCCGATGACGAAGTTTGGGCAACGGCATGCCTCCGCTACTGCGCCCGGCCCGTAGCGCCGGGTCGGCCCCCAGGCCGCAGCCCGGCGCGAGCGGGTGCCGAGCGAGCCGTCGCGAAGCGCCGCCTCCTTGATCTCTTCATACGGCCCAATCCGGTAACGCCTTCCATCTCATTACGCGACTGACGCTCGGTTGCGCATCTTGGAGAGGGCGTCGAGGGCGGTTTCGTCGGCGTCGGGGAGGGTGTGGAGGTACTTCTCGGTGGTGCGGAGGCTGCCGTGGCCGAGGCGTTGCTTGACGACCTGGAGGTCGGCGCCGCCGGCGAGGAGCCAGGAGGCGTGGGCGTGGCGGAGGTCGTGGATGCGCACCCGGACCCATCAGGTCCGCCGTCTTCACGGCTGGATACCAGATGGTGTTGCGGAACCAGTTCGACGGGATGTGCCCGTCCGTGTCACGCGCCCGCACGCCGCGTGGGTCGTCCTTGCCGTCCGCGCGGCGGGCGGCCCGGTAGCGGCAGTAGGCGTCCCGGCAGTAATCGCAGCGGCAGCGGCCGAGGGAGTAGCCGGTCAGCGTGCCGTGCCGGTAGCGGTGCCCGGCCGCGTTCGGCTCGGTGCGGCCCAGGGGGCGTCGGGGTCGGCGACGAGACGCGGCACCCGGACCCGCGGCGCTTCCTCCACTGGTGTCTCGAACAGCAGATCGTCCGGTCCAGGCCATGCTCCGTGACGTGTGCCTTCAGCTTGGCGGTGATCTGGGCGCTGAGCTTGAAGCGCCGGTACTCCTTGTCCTTGGGGTAGGGCTTCACCAGGAACCGGCCGCCCTCTGGATGGAACCTGGGATGGACCTGGACGACCGCCCGGCTGACCGTCAGCATCCGGGTGGCGAACTCGATGTCGCGCACCCGCAGCTCGGTCAGCTCGCCCCAGCGCAGGCCGCTCTCGACGGCGGTCTCCACCAGCAGCTTGGACTGTGCGTCGGGCAGGCAGTCATACAGGACCGCGAACTGCTCCGGCGTGATGATGGTGCGCGGCTGGGCCGGGACCGGCGGGGTCTTCACGCCCCTGCACGGGTGGAGTGACGTGACCTGGTCGTTCAGCGCCGTGGTGAAGATGGCGCTCAGCACGACCATGGCATACCGGATCGTCGGTGGCTTCACTCCCCCGGCCTTCATGCAGGCGACCCACTCGCGGACATGCTCCGGGAGGATGTCCATCATCCGCATCTCCCCGAACTCCGGCAGGATCCGGACCGCAGCACGTACGTGTAGGACTGCCGGGTGCTCGCCTCGATCTCGTGGTTCGGCAGCCAGGTCTGCTCCACGTAGTCGCGGAACGTCCGGCGCCCGCGGCTGGGGTCGCCTAAGTAGCCCTGGGCGACCTTGCCCTCGGCCCGCTGCCAGGCCCGGTCGGCCTGGCGCCGGTTGCCGAACGTCCCGGCCGAGCGCTGGCGTCCCCGGAGGTCCCGGTACGTCGCGGTGTACCGCACTTTCCCGTCGGCGCCGACCCGCTCCCGGGTGAATCCCATAACCACTCCAGAATTGAATTTGTGCCAGCCGTTTGCCATCAAGAGCCGCCACCAGCATGCGGCACCCGCTGATATTGTGCAACACGGATCGACAGCTCTGACCTGCTCATACGCCAATAACATGCTAGGGCGACAATGGATGGAGAGCAAGAATTGGACCGCTTGACACCGAAGAGGTCACTGGTTCAATCCCAGTATCGCCCACCAGTTTGCGCAGGTCTGACCCGAATCCGCGAGTAAGCCAGTGACATGACCCGGCAGATGCCGATAGGTGCCGCTCTGGCCTGGGATGATGTTGATTGCGAAGTCAATGACATCTCAGGTGGAGAGGCACCTATCTGGTGAACAGGATACGTGGCGGGAGGCAGAAGGGTCAGGGTCCCCGGGTCGGCGTGCCGGATGCGGCGCTGACGCCGAACGCTGGGCTGGCCGCGGTCACCGAGCTGTGCGGGCGGCTGGGCGTGATCGAGGCGGTGGATGCGGCGGTCGGCCCGGTCAAGCAGCGGGATCGCGGCTTCGGGGCCGGGGAGCTGCTGTGCGGGATCGCGGCGGCGCAGCTGGCCGGGGAGGATTTCCTGACCGGGCTGGACCGCCAGCGCGCCGACGCGGCGGGCCAGCTGATCACGCCGGTGCCGGGCCTGGCCTCCACGACCGCGGCCGGGCTGGCCCGCCGGGTCACGCCCGCCCAGTGGGAAGCGGTCGAGCGTGGCCTGGCGGCGGTGACCGGGCGGATGCTGGACCTGCTGCCGGCGGAGCGGGCGGCCGCGCTGGCCGGCGGGCCGGTCAACCATCGACCTGGACGCCACTGACGTGGAGGTCTACGGCCGCAAGAAGCGCGGGGTGGCGTATAACCATCAGGGCCAGCGGGTCGGCCGGCCGCATGTCGCGGCCTGGGCGGAGACCGAGATCGTGCTGGCCGCGGACCTGGGCGATGGCACCGATGACCCGCGGGCGACCGCGCCGGGCCTGCTGCGCCGCGCCCTGGCATGCCTGCCCGCGGCGGCGCGGGCCGGGCGGGTGGCGCTGCGCGCGGACGCGGGGTACTTCACCGGCGCGCTGGCCCGCGCCGCGCACGATGAGCGCATCGCCTTCGCGATCGGCGCTAATCCGGTGCGCCGCCAGGTAGCGCGTGGTTACGATGCCGCCGTGCCTGAACTGAGTGCAGGCCATCTGGGCATTCCTGACCTGCCCTGGGCGTCACTGTCTCACCGCCAGGTCCTGGCTTACCTGACGGGAGCGGGCTGGGTGCCCTGCGGAGTGGGCGACTGGGCGGTGGCGCTGCGGTCCCCGGCGGGACACGTCGCCGCCCGGGTATGCCCGTTTGACCCGGCCTACTGGGCATTCGTGGACCTGTGCCGCGAGTGCGCCGGCAATCGGTGGCTGCCGCGGATCGACCTGGCAGCCGACCTAGAAGGCGGCGGTTCGGTCGTCTTCATGGAGTTCGTCGTCCCGGTGGGCCATCCAGTCGTCAAGGACTTCGCCGAGCAGTGGCAGGCCCGGGATGGGAATCCGGAGTTCCAGGAGGTTAGCCGGGCAGCGTAGCGGATCCACGCGGAGTACCTGAAGTCGATGCCCTGGTGGGGTCGGTGCGACCTGGATGACGAGCACATCTTCAGCGCCGCCGGCCGGCCGGTGCTGCTTGACGTGTTCTGCATGGCTGGGTCGGACCTGTACCAGGCGATCCTGGATGACGTCGCTGCGGTGTACCGCCGGATTCCGCGCGAGCGGATGCGCTACGCACTGGACATTCCCTATATCGCCCGGGAGAACAGCGCTGCCGAGATCCTGGCCCTCAGAAAGGCGTGGGCGCGCGGCACCGAATGACCATCTGGCACCGGGCCAAGAAGCCAGCCAGTCTTAAATAAACGCCGCGCGCCAGATGGAGCGCCCCAGACCTCGCCCCTGTTCGGAGGCAGGCCTGAGCGCGGCTAACGACGGGTGAACGTGACGTGGGTGACGCCGCTGGGGGAGCTCACCGACTCGATGGCGAAGTGCTCCTCCAGGCCCTCCAGTCCGTCCCAGAGGGACTCGCCGCGGCCGAGGAGGATCGGCACGAGCGCGATGTGCATGTGGTCGATCAGGCCGTCGGCGAGGAACTGGCGGATGGTGGCGGGGCCGCCGCCGATGCGGACGTCGAGGCCACCCGCGGCCTCCTTGGCCGCCGCGAGCGCCTGCGCCGGGCTGGCGTCGATGAAGTGGAAGGTGGTGCCGCCCTTCATCTCGATCGAGGGCCTGACGTGATGGGTGAGCACGAAAACGGGGGTATGGAACGGCGGCTCCTCGCCCCACCAGCCCTTCCACTCCTCGTCGGTCCACGGTCCGCGTTGCGGGCCGAACTTGTTGCGCCCCATGATCTCCACGCCGATGCCCGGCCCCCAGCTGCTCGCGAAGGCGTCGTCGACGCCGGTGCTCCCGCCTTGCTGGCCCTGCATGACGTGAAATGAACGGGTGCCCATGAACCATCGCACCAGCCGCTGGCCGGCATGCCCGAAGGGTGCCTCCAGGCTCTGGTCAGCACCGGCGCCGAAGCCATCGAGCGAGACGGACAGGTTGTGAACACGAACAAGTGACATGACGGGTAGACCTCTCTGGTCGAAGCTGAGTTCATCGGTGCTCATGGTGTGGTCGTAGCCAGGATTGCCTTCTCGACATCTGAGCACCCTTGAACCTGAGCACCGGCGAACGGCTGGCTAGCCCGGCCTAAGCGACGCATGATACGTCCCGATGAAGGTTGAGGCTCCGCGTCGTGCCGTCACGATGGACGAGGTATGCGCGCACCGGGATGCGATCACCCGGCTCAGCGAGCGCTTCGGCGTGCGCAACATCCGGGTCTTCGGATCAGTGGCGCGCGGCGAGGCGACTCCGGACGGCGACCTGGATCTGCTCGTCGATGTCGAGCGGGGCCATGGCTACTTCGACATGGCCGGGTCCGCCCTGGGCGCGGAGGACGAGTTTCCTCAGGCTGTGACTCTAGGCTGCGGTATCGGGCAAAGAGGATGAGGAGGCGCTCCGGACGGCTGGAAGGGACCCGCGATCACGATGACGGTTCTGGTGCTACCACTGATCTTCGTGTTCACTGCGCTGACCGTGCTGGTGTTCGCGTTCGGTGTCCGGCGGCTGCTGGGACTGCGGTTCTCGTTCCTGCGCACGCTGATCGCAGGCGTCCTGGCGTTCCTGATCGCCTCGCCAATAATCACGGCCATCAGCGGCTCGGTGGTCGCAAAGCGAACGAGCGTCCTGCCCGAGCTGTGGTTCGTGATCCTGGGCGTGACGATCGCGCTGGTGGTCGGCATGGTGTTCCTGGTCGTGGCCGAGGCGCTGGTGCCGAGCGGGTCGGTGCCGGGGCTGGTCTACGTGCTGCGCGGGATGCGCAGGCGGATGGGCCGGGCGCGGCGCTACTGGCAGATCAGCGGGATCTTGGTGCGGCGCGGCCTGATGCCGTACGTGCGGGGCGGACGCCGGTCCGAGCTGTCGACGTCGGAGGGCCGGGCCAGGCTGGCCCGCTCGGTGCGCCTGGCCATGGAGGACGGCGGGGTCACCTTCGTCAAGCTCGGGCAGGTGCTGTCCACCCGCCGGGATCTCCTCCCGGCGGAGTTCATCAGCGAGCTGAGCCGCCTGCAAGACGACGCGGCCGAAGTCCCCTGGCCCAGGATCGAGCAGGTGCTGCGGTCCGAGCTGGGCGCTGAGGTGGGCGAGCTGTTCGCCAGCTTCGACCGTGAGCCGATTGCCGCGGCGTCCATCGCCCAGGTGCACGCGGCGACGCTCCCGTCGGGGGCTCGGGTCGTGGTCAAGGTGCGCCGGCCGGATGTCAGCCAGATCGTGGACAGGGATCTGGACATCGCCGGTCGGCTGGCGGCCCGGCTGGAGCGCAGCACGAGCTGGGGCCGGGCGGTGGGCACGGCCGGGCTTGCCGCCGGATTCGCCGCCGCCCTGCGCGAGGAACTCGACCTGCGGGTAGAAGCGCGCAACATGACCTCGGTGGCCGCCGCGCCGGGCAGCCGCGGCAGCGGCGGCATAGCCATTCCGGTGCCCTACCAGCCGCTGTGCACCGGGCTGGTGCTGGTGATGGAGCGCTTCGACGGGCGGCCGCTGGCCGCGATCGACGCCGGCATGCCCGCTGACGTGCGCGCCGCGCTGGCCCGCAGCCTGCTCGACTGCCTGCTCCGCGAGGTCATGCTGGAGGGGACTTTCCACGCCGACCCGCACCCGGGCAACGTCCTGCTGCTGGCCGACGGCAGGCTCGGGCTGCTGGACTTCGGGTCCGTCGGGCGCATCGACCAAGGGCTGCGTTCCGCGCTGCAGCGGCTGCTGCTGGCCCTGGACCGGGGCGACCCGGCCGGGCTGGCCGACGCGCTCCTGGAGGTGGTCGAGCGACCCGAGGAGCTGGACGAGCTACGTCTGGAACGGATGCTGGGCCGGTTCCTGGCCCGGCACGTCGCAGCCGGGATCACCCCCGACGTGACGATGTTCACCGACCTGTTCCGCATCGTCTCCGACCACGGGCTGGCGGTACCACCGGAGATAGCCGCGGTATTCCGCGCGCTGGCCACGATGGAGGGCACGCTTACCCAGCTCGCCCCGGGCTTCGACATCGTGGCCGAAGCCCGCCGGTTCGCAGGCCAGCAGCTTGCCGGGCAGTTCAGGCCGGACACGCTGCGCACGACCGCGGCCGACGAGCTGGTCGCGCTGCTGCCCCTGCTGCGCCGCCTCCCCCGGCGCATCGACCGGATCGGCGGAGCGCTCGAAGCCGGACGGCTCAGCGTCAACGTCCGCCTCCTCGCCGATGAAGGCGACCGCCGGATAGTCACGGGCCTGCTCTACCTGGTGCTGACCACGTTTCTCGCCGCGACCAGCGGCATCATGGCGGTCCTTATGCTCGGCCTGCGCGGCGGGCCAACCATCACCAGCCGGGTATCCCTCTTCCAGTTCCTCGGCTACTGCCTGCTGGTGATCTCAGCTATCCTCGCGCTGCGCGTGCTCGCACTCGTGTTCCGCCCAAACAGGGCCTAGCCACATCTGGGCGTCATCTCCTCGGTCGGGCACCCTCTGGGCTACTCCCGGTTCTCCGGGACGCCAAGGGTCTGCCCGAAGGGGCGGGCGAAACGAGCCCTTGCCGTCCCGGGGGGGTTCGGGAGTAGGGCTCTGCCTGCCCGGGCGAGGAGAACGGGCCGCGAAGATGTGGTTGTCTACTCGATTCCGCCCGCGGTGCCGGGGAGCGCCTCTTGGCGCGTCAGCAAGATGACGCTGCTCACCAGGACGAAGATCAGGAACAGCACGAACGCGATGAGGTCGAGAACGAGCCCGAACGAGGCGATGACGCCGCCGAGGCCGAAGCCCTGGAGGAAGAACAGGATCCCGGCGAGGATCGAGGCCCACCCGAGCCAGCGCGGCAGGACGCGGCTACCGATCACGAGCACGCCTGCTGCCAAGGCAAAGAGGCTGCCGAACACGTCCCCTACGCTGTCCAGGCCATAGGTCATCAGGTACAGCGTGTAGGACACGCCCTGATCATGGTGGAACCCGAACGACGCGAGTTTCACGCCGAGCAAGCCGAAGATACCGATGTCGCCCCGGATGGGTGATTTGCCCTTGTATGTTTCCGCATGACCGGTTAGGAAGGAGACATCTGGCCTGCGGGGGAATCGTCGGGCCGACCTGCGGGTACTTCGGGGGGAGTTCGCATGTTTGCGCCATCTCGACGCTTCTGGAGGTATGCCTGCTGTGCTGTAGCCACCCTGTCGCTGGCCGGATTCAGGGCCGCCCCGGCGACCAGCGGTCACGCGGCCGGGACAGCGGATCACTTCAATGTGGGCGCCGCCCACTCGCCGCAGCTGCTGAAGCAGCTCGCCGGACCGGCCACACGGGCAGGCCCGGGGCGGCAGGTGCCCGGCCTGGCTGCGCCGGCCACCGCCAAGGGCGCCAGGCGGGGCGTGGACGTCGCTTCCTATCAGCACCCGAATGGGGCCGCTATCAACTGGCCGCGGGTCCACGCGTCTGGAATAGGCTTCGCCGCCGTGAAAGCCACCGAGGGGGCCTACTACCGCAACCCGCACGCCCTGGCCGATCTGGCCCGCGCACGCGCCGCCGGGCTGTCCGTGGTCGCCTACGCTTTTGCCATCCCGAACGGCAACGGCGCCAGCCGCAGCCCGGTCACCCAGGCCGACCACCTGCTGAGATACCTGGGAACCATGAGCCGTCGTGTGCCGGTCATGCTGGACATCGAGTACAACCCCTATGGGCGAGAGTGTTATGGGCTCACCGCCCGGGCCATGGTGTCCTGGATCTCCTCGTTCAATTCCCGGGTCAAGGCTAAGACCGGCCGGAAGCCGATACTGTACGTCCCCGCGTCCTGGTGGGCGGCCTGCACTGGCGGCAGCACAGGATTCGGCCAGAGGCACCTGTGGGTGCCTGACTACACCACCGCACCCCGCCCGCTGCTGCCTGCTGGCTGGAAGACCTGGTCGTTCTGGCAGTACACGAGCATCGGAACAGTTCGCGGGATCCAGGCTCCCGGCCACACCGACCTCGACCGAGCCAATCCGGCCACCCCTCCAGTGCTCGGCAACCAGTAACAGACCGACGGCGGGCCGGGTACTCGGCGTCGCTGTTCTGGTGTTCCGGGGAGGCTGGTCGAAGGTGCGGCATTGCTGGTGCTCTGGCCCGAGAACGCGGTTCGGCCGTACCGCCACCGCCGGGGACGCCTGCGCCCGGACGGTGATGTCGTCCAGCACCGGGCCCAGCTCGCGCTCGCGGGAGAGCCTGCCGAGCTCGATATTGCTGTCGGCCTGCTGTTCGGCGGTCATCCGCAGGGTCAGGCCCGTCGGGCGCAGCAGCGACGTGAACCAGCTCATCCGCCGGAACAGCTTCCGGATCCGCCGCTCCATGGCCTCGTCGAGCCAGTCGTACGGGTACGCGCCGTCCACCAGGACCGCGCCCAGGGCACGCTCCGGATTCCGGCTGGCCCACTGCGCCCCGACGACCGCCCCGTAGGACCAGCCCACCAGCAGCGCCCGGTCCACATCCCTGGCGGCGAGAACGGCATCGACATCCCGGACGGCGGCCACGAAAGAATAGTCCGCCGAACGCTTCGACTTGCCGCGGGCCCGCTCGTCGTAGGTGATGTGCCGCCACAGCGTCCCCAGTTCAGCGATGACCCGCCGCCAGTACCCCTGAGTGGCGAACTGACCATTGAGGTAGACCACAGGGATGCCGGGACCGCCGGTGTCGGTGACGGCCAGGGCCGTGTCGGCAACCGGCACCATGCCGGTCCACTTCGAATTGGTCGGGGAAGTGCTGTGCTTCGTCATGTGCTCCACCTGGTCGTGTTAGGCGTCTTGTACGGCTTCTCCGGGCCCTGCACATGGATCGCAGGCCCCCTGGGGACGGGCGGCCGGGTCGTCGGCGACGACCCGGCCGTCAGGATCTCGATCGCGGTGGGCCCGGCCGGACAGTCCTGGTCCTGCTCCTTCAGAGGCTCCGGGCGGTGATGTCGCCCTGGGAGGTGGTGGCCCGGATGTCGAGTTCGGCGGTGCCATCGTTCTTGAGGGCGTTGCTGATGCGGCCGTGGCCGGTGCCGGCGTCCAGGGCCGCCGAGACGCCGGCGGCGGCGCCGACCGTGATGTCGCCGGACTGGGTACGGAGCACGACCGTGCCGCGCACGGCCTCGGTGATCCGGATGTCGCCCCTCGCGGTGCTGATCTCCGCGGGGCCGTTGAGGCGGCCGACCTCGACGTCGCCGTCGACCGCGGTGAGGCGGACGCTCGCGGCCTCGTCGATCTTGATCTGGCGGTGCGCGCCGTCGAAGGCGACGTCGCCGAGGCGTCCGACGCCGCGGAGCTCGGTGCTGGCGGCCTTGGCCTCGATGCGGGAGCCGGCGGGCAGCTGGACGGTGACTTCCAGGGATCCGGAGGGGCCGAAGAGCTGGCTGCTGGGGGTCGAGGCCGTGATCCGCAGGACGCCGTCGGCGTAGGCGACGGCGGTCTGCTCAGCGGCCTTGGTGTCGCGGCTCTTGGCGGGGTTGGCGGGCCGGACCTCGACGGTGGTGTCGGCGCGGTCCGCGGCGATGAACTGGATGCGTCCGGCGGGGATGTCCAGGACGGCGGAGATCGGGGCGGGGGTGTCGAACTTCTGCATCATGCTCTCCGGTGCTCGGTCGTTGTTTCTGACGTAGGAAACGCTACGTTGCCTTCTAGGGTTCAGCAACACATCCGTTGCATAGAATTAACATCTGTGCAGGCAGAGATCGTGAAACTGTTGCAATGGTTTTGAGCGTAACGCAACGGCAACCGCCCCGATCATTGCAATGGGTGACGAGCGAACGCTATAGTGGGAGGATCAGGACGGCCACGAAGGATCACCAGGGAGATCGCGATGCCGGGAGGCAGACTCACCCAGCAGGAACGCCAGCAGATCGCGCTGGGGCTGGCCGACAGCCTCCCCTACGCCGAGATCGCCCGACGCCTCGACCGCCCCACCTCAACGGTCACGCGTGAGGTGATGCGCAACGACGGCCCCACCGCCTACCGCGCCGATTTGGCCCACCGCGCCACCGAACGTCGCGCCCACCGGCGCAAGCGCACCCCGCCCCGTGGGCAGGGCGCGCCGTCGCAGGGCCGCGGGCGCGACGACGAGGCCGTGCGCGAGTACGAGGAGGCGTTCACCACCCTCCTGATGCAACAGGGCATGCCCAAGATGACGGCCCGGGTGCTGACCTGCCTCTTTACCGCCGACGCGGGCAGCCTCACCGCGTCCGAACTCGCCCAGCACCTCCAGGTCAGCCCGGCGTCGGTCTCCAAGGCGATCGCGTTCCTCGAAAACCAGGGCCTCATCCGCCGGGAACGCGACGAACGCCGCCGCGAGCGCTACCTCGTCGACGACGACGTCTGGTACCAGTCGACGATCGCCAGCGCCCGCGGCGTTGCCCAGGTCGCCGAGATCGCACGGCAGGGCGTCGGCGTCCTCGGCCGCGAGACACCGGCCGCCGCCCGCCTGGAGAACATTGCCCGATTCAGCGACTTCATCAGCGAGAGCATGCTCCGCGCCGCGGAGCAGGTCCGCGAAGTCCTCTACACGAAACCCGGAACGCCCCAGGTGACTCCACCACGCCAGGTCCGGATCGCGGATAGACAGCCGTCTTGATGGTCACGGCAAGGGAGCCCTACGCCGGCCCCTTCAACCTGAGCCGACCCCGCCTGGCGCCCTTCCCGCATAACCTGCGGGGGCCGGGACACGGCGCGTGCCATCATCTGTGAAACCGCGGGCCGGGCTGGCGCTGTCTGGCACGGTGCGGCAGAGCAGGAGCCCTGGGCCTGGAGCAGGTGCCTTACCATGGGCTAATCGAGGCTTACCGCGGACGCCCGCGTCGGCTGGTAGCATCTACGCTCTGTAACGCAATCGATTCGGAGACCGATAACGGCCATGCTTGACAGGCGTTTCATCCGGGAAAACCCCGACGCGGTTAAGGAAGCGGTCCGAGTCAAGGGAGTTGACCTGGATGTCGACGAGTTGCTTGCGGTCGATAAGCGGGTTCGCAAACTGCAGCACGAACTCGACGATGCTCAGGCACGCAAGCGCTCGCTGTCGAAGCAGTTCGCCAAGGCCATCCCCGCTGAACGGGAAGAGCTGCGGGTGGAGAGCAACGATTTGGACGACCGCCTGAAGCAGCTCCGCGACGCGCTCGACACGAGCAATACCAGGCTCACAGATCTCCTCCTCTTGACTCCTGCAATCCCGTGGGAGGGGGCGCCGATCGGGGAGGACGAGAGCGCGAATGTAAGGGTCAGGACCTGGGGAAAGAAACCAGAATTCGATTTCCAGCCCCTGGACCACGTAGAGCTGACGGAAAAGCGCGGCTGGGCGGAGTTCGCCAGGGCGCGCAAGGTCGCGGGCGAGCGTGCCTACGCCCTCACCGGCGACATGGTCATGCTGGAGCGCGCCATCCACTCGTACGCGCTCGACGTGCTCGTCGCGAGGCAGTTCACCCCCATCTCCGTGCCATCGCTGGTGAAGGAAGCCCCGCTGATCGGCAGCGGCCAGTTTCCCAAGGGTCGCGAGGAGACCTACGCGATCCCTGCGGACAACGCCTATCTGGCGGGCACCGCTGAGGTGGCGCTGGTCGGGCTGCACACGGGCGAGATCCTGGACAAGAACCGGCTGCCGATCCGGTACGCAGGCATATCGCCCTGCTTCCGCCGCGAGATCGGCAGCGCAAGCCGCGACGTGCGCGGCCTGCTGCGGGTGCACCAGTTCGAGAAGGTCGAGCAGTTCGTGCTCTGCGAGGCCGCCGACGCCGAGTCAGACTGGTGGCACGCCGAGCTGCTCGGCACCGCCGAGCAGATTCTTCAGGACCTGGGCCTGCATTACGAGGTCGTGGAGTGCGCGACTGGCGACATGGGCCTGGGCAAGTACCGGATGAACGACATCAACACCTGGTTCCCGTCCCTGAACATGATGCGGGAGACGCATAGCTGCTCGTCGCTGCACGACTGGCAGGCCCGGCGGGCTAACCTGCGATACCGGGACACCGATGGCACAGTGCGCTTCGTGTACACGCTGAACAACACGGCGGTCGCCACCCCCCGCCTGCTCGCCGCTCTGATCGAGAACAACCAGACCGAGGACCACCAGGTCCGCGTCCCCGAGGTGCTGCGCCCCTACCTCGGCGGCCGCAACGTCCTGTAGCGGGAACGCAGCGGTGCCTCACTCATTCCGGGCGGCCTCGGGTCCCGTGATCCGGTTCAGGAGCGGGAACGTCGAGGCGATGATCGCGAGCGAAGCCACGAGGCCGCCGGCGACAGTGGCCCAGTACGTGATTCCCGGGATGCTGAACGCGATGCCGACCTGGGAGTGAAGGTAGAGAGCAGCCGACACGAGGCCGACCACGATTGACACCGCGGCGACAAGGAAGAGCGGCAGCGCACTCTCCAGCGTGACGACACGATGCAGGAGCCCGGTGGGGACACCGGTGAGCCTGAGCAAGCTGAACGGGCGCTTCCGCTCCCCCAGCCCGGCGGCGATGTTCACGGCGAGACTGCAGGCGGCGATGATGAGGCTCGCCACGACGAGCACATCGGTCATGTCCTGGATCATGGTCAGGAGGCGGGCGGTCGACGGGTCGAACGCCTCGACCGCGACCGGTGTGCCCTGGAAGGGAAACGCCCGCTCGAGCGAGGTCCGTGCCCGTTCGAGCGAGCCGGGCGACCCGTCCGCGGCGACGACGACTGCATCCACGGGACGGCGCGCGGCGCTCGCCACCGACAGGTTCCCGGACGGCCAGATCGTCGTCGACGCGTGTGAATTGT